>CAZCME010000017.1:0-89176 GCA_964499705.1 uncultured bacterium
ACTTCATCCCCGTCGCCGTCAACGCCTCAGGCACCGTGATCGTCTGCGGCGCGAAGGTATCGTCGGCCAGGACGCTGCCGCAGACCAATAGAATGAGAGCGCAGGAGAAAGCTGACAGGTAACGCACAGTCACTGCCGAATCTGCTTACTTCCCATACTCTTCCCCCATCTTGAAGAGGTCTGCCGCATCTATTTTTCCATCCGGCGGTGGCGCCACGTCAAACGCGGGATCGAACAATGCCGGCTTTCCATACCGCCCCATGATCATCTCAACGTCCGCGCGTCCGACTCGGCCGTCGCCGCTGAAATCGGCGCGCGGCGTTACTCGGATCGCGCGAAACGTGTCCGCGCCGGTCCACCCCGAAACGTTTCCGGCGGAATCCTCCGCCGCGGCGCGCCAGTACCAGGTGCCGCCGGGAATCCCTGACAACGCGACCGAATTGGAGCTGGAATACGAATCGAACGCGAGCGAGACAAATGATCCGGCGGAATCGATCTGGATTCGATACCGGCGAACTCCTGCCAGCGTATCGACCGACGCCGTGACGCGAAACGCTATCGGGTCGGCGGTAGTATCTTCGCCAGCGAAGGGTGAAATCTTCGGCGTCGGCGTCGAGGGCGGCATCGTATCGAGAAGGATCGCGCGGATCGAAGTCGCCCTGCTGTTGTTCGCGTAATCTGTCGCGACGACATACCAGAAGTACGTCTTCGTGCCCGCCAGCCGCACATCGATCCGGTTCGCGGACGCGGCAATCGTCGTGTCGAGGATGATCCCTGTCTTGCAGAACGTATCCGTGGAGATCCGGGCGCGGTACTTCCACACGCCCGATCGCGTGTCGGTCGTGAAATTCCACCGGAGCGAAATCGTGGCTGCGCCCGTGCAATGCGAGTCGCCGGGCAAAAGAAGCGTGAAGCTGGCGGGCGGCACCGTGTCCCGAAGGCCCGGTGTCAGATCCACCGTGAATCGGAACCACGCGGATGTATCGCGGTTCCCCGCGTTATCTTGCGCCATGATCCGCCAATAGTAGACGCGTGCCGCGAGCGACGTCGCCGCCTGTCGCGACGTTGCATTCACTGTCGCCTGCTCGATCAGGGACCCTCCCGACGAATCCGCGCGCAATTCCAGCGTGAACGTATCGCCTCCGGCCGAGAGCGCGTCCACGCTCCAAAGAAGCACCGGTCTTGTCTCCGTAGTCGTCGAGGAATCACCCGGTGAAAACAGCGTCACCGCGACGGATGTGTCGATCCGGATCGTTCTCGTGTCGGAATACGCGAAGCTCCCGCTCTCGTTCGTCACGCGGATCCGGATGTTGTACAACCCCGCAGAAAGCGACACGGCGCCGCTCGTCGACGTACCCGTCGAAGAATCCAGCAGCAAAGCGGAGAATGTCCCGGCAGTCTCAACCTGGATACAGTACTGCGTGATAGCCCAAAATGAATCCGTGCTCGCCGTCCAGGCGAAGAGAATCTGCGTCGATTGCGTCTCGGCGTTGTTGGCGGGCAGCAGAAAAGACGGAACCGTCGGGCCGCCGCCCCGCAACGTCACGCGCCGCGAATCCGAATTGGATAAGTTCCCGAGCTGATCCACCGCGAGGACGCGCCAGAGAAAGTTGGCGCCCGCCGCGAAGGTTCGGGAAGCGGCCGTCGAATCGCCCGTCGCCGAATCGACGAAGGGCGCAGCAAAGCTTCCCGCGGTATCGCACTGGAGCCGAAAAAAGCTGAATCCCGCTCCGGTATCGATAGTCGCGTTCCAGGCGAATCGGATCGTCGTCGCGGTCGTCTCTGTCAAGTTCGCGGGCGAGGCGAGGATGACTGTCGCCGGCGGCGCCGTGTCGATTACGATGAATCGCGCGGAGGACGCCGCCGTGTTCAAGGCGTTATCGATCGCGACGACGCGCCAGTAGTACGTGTCGTTCGCTGCCAGTGTTCGCGAAGCGCTCGTTGAGAAGACAAGCGAGTCGACGAGGAGCGACGTGAAGAGTCCGGATGTATCGAACTGGAGCCGGAACGTATCGACGCCTGATCCCGTGTCGCTCGACGTCCAGGAAAAGGTCACGAACACGTTGGTCGTCTCGTGAGCCGCCGCGGGCGCCGAAAGCGCGATCGAGGGCGGCGTCGTGTCCGTCACAAACCGGAACGCCGAGTTGATCGTCGTTGTGTTGCCCGCGTTATCGGTCGCGATGACGCGCCAGAAGAAACTGTCGTTGGACGGAGGAAAAACCAGGAAGAAAGTGTCGGTAAATCCGGATGAATCGACGACGTTCGAGACGAAACTTCCCGCCGTGTCCACCTGAACGCGATATCGTACAGGCGGCGACGAATCATCGGCCGCATTCGACCATTGGAGAAGAAACGATGCGGCGCTCGTCTCCGCGCGGTCCACCGGCGCGGTCGCGAAGAAGGCGACCGGCCCCGTCGTATCGATATAGAGTATCCGGAAGGAATCGGGAACACCGGTCGAAATCGAGACATTCCCGGCGGTATCGTACGCGAGCACTCTCCAGAAGTACGTGTCCGGAGCCGACCTTGTGCTGAGATGATCCGTGTCTCCGGGCTGCAGCACGACGGATTCCAGAGGGCTGACGAATCCGCCGCCCGTGTCCACCTGGACGATGTAATACGCAAGGCCCGATATCGTGTCGATCGAGGCCGTCCACGCGAGCGTCACCGGCGTTATGAACGTGTCGCCATTCTTCCGCATCAGAACGCTCTGCGTCGGCGGCGCTTGATCGATCCGGAAGAGCGAATCGCCGGCGGTCCGCTTATTGCCATAGGTGTCGGTCGCGATGACGCGCCAGCGATAGGTGTCGCTGGATAAAAATGTCACGGTGGCAGACAAACCGCTGATCGTCGTCTCCACAAGTAGAGCCCCCGCCATGTCGGAATCGACGACGAGCGTATACGTCAGCGGAGGCGAGGAATCCGACGAGGTCGACCAGGAAAAGGTGATCTGAAGCTGGTTTGTGTCGAGCCCGTTCGGGGGCGCCAGGAGCGCGAACGACGTTGGAAAGGAAATCTCCCCCGTCGTCCCCGCCTCCTGGAGATCGGAATAGAAGGATTGATTCTCCATCGATGCGGAATCGACGGCCGTCACCCGGTAGAAATGCTCCGTGGCGGGCGACAACGGGGAATCGACGTGCGCGAACGTTGTGGCCCCGAGAGCAGCGATCTGGTACCAGGACGAGGTATCGCGGCTGAGCGACCGGAACAGCCTGTATCCCGCGGGCGCGACAAACGGCGCCGACTCCTCCGAAGCGGACGAGGCGGACCAGGTGACGCGAAGCGAGACGGTGTCCACGGCGATCACCGCGAGCGTATCGGGCGCCCGAGGCGCGACGGTATCGATGCCGATCGTTGTGTCGATCGTCCCGAGACGGAATGGAGTGTATTCGACAGTGAACCGGCCCGTGCCCCGGATCTTCGAGAAGACCTGCCGCGTATCGATCGTGTTCCACCAGTTCCTGCGCAGGTCGATACCGGAAAAAGCGTTCACGAGAAATGCGGAATCCAGCGACGCGCCCGCTCCGAAGGAATAGTTCTTCCGGAATTGAACCTGGGAGCAGGCCGTGTCCAGGCTGAATCCGTAGGACGCGTTCATAGCCGCGATATTCTGCGAGAAAGTGCAGAATCGGACCGCTGTCAGCTGGAATCCGTTCACCGTGTTCGACTGGCCGATGTTTCCGCGCACGGCCAGCGATGTGCAATTGAGAAAGTTGAAGCCCGACAAAGCATTCGCGAACGAGATGTTGTTCTCCAGCACGTGATTCACACCTGTTTCGACGGCGACGCCGAAGAGCCCGCAACCCTGAATGAAAAGATTCGAGAGCGTGATCCCCACGGTCGATTCCAGCTTCACTCCGTTCTTGGAGGGCGACTGCACTGTGCTCCAGGAGATCCTGTTTCCCGACGAACCGCTGTCCAGCAGGAACGCATGGTTCCCCGCATTCCTCACGCCGACACGTTCGACCGCTGACTGCCCCACCGTCCGCCACCAGATCCCGTTGAACGCGTTCTGAACGGAGAAATCCCGGAAGAGCATGCGCATCGCATTCTCCACGAAGATCGCGCGCGCGCCGGACGACGACGAGTCGGCGAAGTCGATGATGGTGGAACGCGAGTCCATGCCGAGGATCGCAACGTCGCTCGCAAGGATCACGACGGTGTCGGGTTCCGGGTAATACCCCGAATCCACGAGGATCGTGTCGCCCGCGGCGACGAGCGTGTCGAGATCGTTCAGGAACCTCTTCGGAGTCGCAGGCGTGAGGCCATTGTTCGCCGTGGCGCCGACGGCGGAGGTGAAGGAATCTCCCACGGTGGAGTTGTCGTTGACATACCAGAGCGCCGCGCGAGCCGGACTCGCGGACGCGCCAAGAAAGGCGAAGACCAAGGCCGGGAGAAACCAGCGAGAGGGAGTCCGTAGCTTCATCGTCGCTACGCGTCCCCCCCCCGGATCACCTCGCGGGGAGCAGCGCGCTGCCCATCAACGACGATCCACCCTTATTTCTTCTCCACGTAGAACTTGATGGCGGTCTTTTCCGCGCCGTCGATGTCGACGTCGACGAAGGCCGGCTTGCAGACGAGATCGATCCCATTGGGAGCGACGTAGCCGCGGGCGATGGCGATGGCCTTGACCGCCTGGTTGATGGCGCCCGCGCCGATAGCCTGCATCTCCGCCCGACCGCTCTCCCTCATGATGCTGGCCAATGCTCCGGCGACCGAAGCCGGGTTCGATTTGGCTGATACCTTCAGAACCGTCAAAGCTGCCATACCTCCTGCAATCGTTCGATCGAAAGTGCGCGTCCGTTGCTGTATCTGACCTTCACGAGAACTCCGTTCATCTCCACTTCGCCCGCGCGCGCCACCTCGTAACGGCGCGAAACACCGGTCAAAAGCTTCTCGATGATGATCTTCTTGCTCATACCTATAACAGAATCCGTCGGTCCTGTCATCCCCGCATCTGAAATATACGCGGTTCCGCCCGGGAGCACTTTTTCGTCCGCGGTCTGAACATGCGTGTGCGTGCCGATGACGGCCGATACGCGGCCGTTCAGATACCACCCCATCGCCTGCTTTTCGGACGTCGCCTCCGCGTGGAAATCGACGATCGAGACGTGCGTCCTCCTGCCGACCTCGGCGAGCGCGGTCTCCACGGAATCGAACGGAGACCCGGCCAGGAGATGCGGATCCATGAAGACGCGCCCCATGAGATTGATGACTCCGATCTCATGACCCGTGCGGCCACGAAAAACTCCGCAGCCGGAACCAGGCGTGCGTTTCGGAAAATTCGCGGGGCGCACGAGCCTTTTCCCGGATCCGAAGAGCTTGAAGACATCCTTCTTCGCCCAGATGTGGTTGCCCGATGTGAAGACGTCCACCCCGGCGTCATCGAGTTCCTTGTAGGCGTCGATCGTCAGTCCGCTACCGCCGGCGGCGTTCTCCACGTTCGCGATGATCAGTTCCGGCCGATACTTCGCGGCCCAGGAGTCCAGCTTCTGAGCAACCGCACGGCGGCCGGGGCGGCCCACGATGTCGCCGATGAACATGATGGATACGAACCGGGATGGCTTGGTGTCCAGGGCGTCGGATGACCTGACTGCATCGGCGATGATCATGAGCATGGAATCTTACAGCGATCGTTCGCCGCCTGTAAGATGAAATTTTCCGCAAAGACCCGAATATTCGCTATTCTTTGGCCGCCTGCGGGACGGATACCTTGGGAGGATAGGCATTGAGCGAATCGGAGAATATGGGAAAGCGGACGGAACAATCACCCGATCGGGACCGGTCGCGCGCCCTTCTCGGCCGGCTGGGCCTCCTCCTGGCCGTTATTGCCGGAGCCTATGCGGCCTTCACATACATCTCCCGCCGCTATTTCGAGCCGAATCTCACGATCGAAAGCGTGCAGGCCGTCGAAGAATCCGTCGGAATCGGCGAGCCCGTGAAGTTCGGATTCAAGGTGTCCAATGACCGCTGGGGAGACGGCTCCGCTTTTGCCGTGCTGGTGATCGAAGGCGAAACGGAGATCGAAGGACCGGTCACCACCGTCCCGGCGCGCGAAAATGCGGACGTCATGGTGGAAGCTGTGCTGAAGCCCGGCTGGCGCACGGGCAGTCTCATCCTGTATGACGCCGGCCGCGACAACACGCTCATCGAAACGAAGAGCGGCCTTCCCGTGCGCGTGGGTTCCACCGATATCGTCGTCACGGCCGTGAACTATCCGGCGACCGCGCGGCGCGGCGAGACCGTCACGATCTCCATCGAGGTCTCGAACCGGACCGGTGCGATGGATGCGCGGCTGGTGCCGATTGTCGTCGTGCTGACGGAAAAAGCCGAGGAGGTCGCCGAAACCGACGGCCGCGCTTTCCTGTTGCCTGCCGGGGCGGATACGACGGTGAAGCTGGCGATGCCTACGCGCAAGCTGGAGAAGAACGACTATTTTCTCGCGGTCATCATGACGGATCCCGCCACCGGCAAAAAAATCGGCCAGGCCAAGTACCGGCAACCCTTGAGAATCAGATAGCTATCGGTATTCGTTCATGAAGCGGTCGGGAACCAGCTTCAGATCCCGCGCAAAGAGCGCGTTGCGCGCTTTGTACTCGTCGAACTCCGCGAGCAATTCCTTTCGCTTCGCCTCGTCCTCGACCGGCTCGATGTTCATCCTGTCCTTCACGTCGTAGAGCACATCCTCGTCCAGAAAATACAATCCGGAAATATAATGGCGGAGATCGCCTATGGTCTGCTTCATCGGATATCGGTGAACATTCCGGAAGGCGATCGAGGTGTCGAGCCCGGATCCGACCCAGGGGACCGCCGTCGGAACGCGGAGCCCGTAGTTGTTGCGGAGGAAGGCCGTCAGCGAAGGGGCCAGGTCGAGATGCGAGGAGATGGACTTGAACGAAACCGCGCGCTTCAGGAGCGGCGAGAAGATGATGAGCGGCACATGATACCGGTCGATCCGCGTCGACATCGGGATCTCCGGCAGGCGATGGTCGCCCGTGATGATGAAGATCGTGTTGGCGTAGGCGGGCCGTTTTTCGAATGCGCCGAAGTACTCCCGCAACGCGTCATCCGTGTAGAGAATGGTGGAGAAGATATGCTTGCTGTTATTCCGCTCCTCTTTCTCCGAGGAGGATAATCGCAGCTTCGCGATGCGTTCGTCCACCCGCCGGAAGTACTCGGACTGTCCCGGCACGGCGTATGGCGTGTGCATGCTCATGGTCTGGATGACGGTGACGAAGGGCTGCCGTTTATCGCGAGCGTCGACATCCAGCGCCTTCATCAGGACTTCCCGGTCCGCATATCCCCAGCTCGCTCCGCTCGAAGCCCGCCCCGGGCTTCTTGCGAATTTACTGTCCATGTCATTCATGCCCACCATCAGATCCAGTCCCTGGCGCTTGAGAAACGCGCGCTGGTTGTCGAAGTCGAGATCGAATCCCCCGATGAACGCGGAACGGTATCCATTTACCTTCAGGACGCTCAGGAGGGAATGATGCGGGGGCATGCGCTCTCCGAGATCGTTGAATCCCTTTTCCCCGAAGGGAAGCGAGCCGAACATGGAGGGCAAAGCGGCGAATGTCCTCCCCTGCGCGGCGAGGAAATTCTCCCAGGTCAGGCTCTTCGCCCCCAGCTCGTCCAGGAAAGGCGTGAAGCTGCCGAGAGACGCGCGCGGACCGCTGAAGGCGCGTCCCAGTCCCTCGACGGAGAGGAAGACGAAGTTCGGCGGATGAGCGGGATCGATGCGAAAGTATGTTCCCAGGGCATCCGACGTCTCGTCGGCGCGGAGAAAGGGATATTCCGGATCGAGATATTTGAATCCATCCTTGCCGGCGGTAATCGTTCCTTCCGCGCCGGACGCGCCGGCTCCTCTCAGGAAATAATCGCGGGATTTCACCGTGAAGAACGCCAGCTTATTGACAGCCATGTTCCAGGCGAGCTCCCTGCGATAGGCGGCGCCGTCCGGCATCGCGTCGAGCCCGCAGGCCGCGACTCCCGCCGCCAGCAACGCGAGCGCCACGCGGGGCCCGGCAATCGGACCGCGGTTGAATCGAGCCGCCAGGAACCAGAGCGACGCGAGCGGGACGATCAAAAGCGCAATCGAGATGAGATCGACGCCTCCGCCGGTGCGGATTGTCGTGAGGATATCCCGGAAGGAATACCCGTAGAGATCGGCGCCCAGGGGCGTGAGCGCGGTGATGAAATACTTCACGAGCGCGAACTGGAGCAGCATCACGGGGGTGGCGAGAAGAAGGAATCCACGGACACGAATCGTCGGTGACGCAGTCCGAAGGCTGAGGAGACAGAACGGCACCAGGAGTACCGGGAGCATGCGCAGGTAGAAGGCGCCATCCCCCAGGAACGCGTGCATCAGGACCCTTGGAAATTCTCCGGGCAGCTTCACACTCGCGGCCACGGCGGCGAACTCCAGGATGCGCATCACGATCATGGCCGCCAGGAGCGCGAACGACATGTTGATGAATGTTACCGAGGTCTCCAGGAGACACGCGGGCGTTGGCGATCGATTTCCGCGATGCCCCTGATCTGAGGGCTGATCCATTACCAGCGCGCGGAGAGGCTCGCAGATATGCCGCGTTCGACAAAGTCGTTCTTGTCGTCGGAGTATGCGTATCCGAATTTGAATCCGATGTGCGGTGTCAGGTATCTGCTGATCGACGCTCCGACTGACCGACTCTGAGTCTTCTCGACGCTGTAGCCGTCGCGGCGGATCTGGCCTCCATGACCCGCTCCCGCATATGCCTCCAGGTAATCGTCGCCGTTGCCGGCGTAATACCATCGCACCATGGTCCGGTGGGAAATTCCCAGCGTCGGCGTCGATGGGATGAAGCTCGTCTTGTGGCGTATGTAGAAATTGCCGATATATTTCCCGAGCCCGGCGGCATAGATGTCGACATCGCTCTCTCCGAACTGCAGATGATCGTAACTACCGGACATTTCCCACCCTTTTCCGAATCCCTGAAAGAGCTCCACCCGGTCGGAATAATCCGGATACAGCCTGTTATCCGGCGAATACTGGTACCTGAGATTGGCGTAGGCTCTCTTCCAGAGATCGATATAAGCGTCGAAGGCGATCGCGTCGTCGACCGTTGCAAAGTGATCCTCGGAGAGATACTCGACGGCCAGTGAACCGAAGTCCCAGTGGCGGCGGATCGAGATGCTGTAGTCGTCCCACTTGTCCTTTCGCTCCGGGGAAAACTCGCTCATGCCGTATGACGCGCTCATGGACCAATGAAATCCCTCCGGCACGACCGCTTCCGGATTCTGGCGCTTTTCTTTCAGAGAAGCGTTGAATCCGTCTATCTCGTCGCCTTTGGCGCCGCGCGCTCGAGCTGCCTCGAAGTCCGCTCTTGCTTTCGTAAAATCTCCCGATGTCCGAAACGCCTTGCCCCGCGCAATGTACGCATTCGGATCGTCCGGCTTCGACTCGATCCAGCGACCGTACGCGGCGGCGGCTTCGGACGGACGATCGCTCCAGCTGTACATATCCCCGAGCGCCGACCAGGCGTCGGCATAACCGGGCGAACGGGATGTCACGGCGGAGAGATCGGCTTCCGCCTCCTTCCAGCGCCCTTCCCACGAATAGACGCGGCCTCGACCCAGCAGAACATCGGAGTTGGTCGGACTTTTCGCAAGCAGTTCGGAATAGAGCCGGATCGCTTCATCGCGATGACCGGAAAAAGAGAGGACACGCGCCAGCTTGTACTTGGGTTCGTACGCGGAGGAATCCTCCTCCAGCACGGCGCGATAATAACGGGCCGCTTCCGCATGATCGCCACGGGAGGCCGCCGAATCGCCGTCGGCCATGGACGCGATGACACCCCATATCAGTATCGTCAGCATGCAAGCATCTTCCCGCGAATCATCCTACCAGCAAACGGGCGATACGCCATGCCCTTAGCTGCCCTTACCGCGCGTAATCCGTGAACTTCGTCTCGCGGATCACCGTGACGCGGATCTGGCCGGGATACTCCAGTTCGTCCTCGATCTTCTTCGCGATCGTTTTCGCCACCTGCTTGGCCTGGCCGTCGCTCACCTGCTGGTGATTGACGAGAATCCTCACTTCGCGTCCGGCCTGGATGGCGTACGCCTTCTCCACACCCGGCTCGTTCTGCGCGATCTTCTCCAGGGCTTCGAGGCGCTTCACGTACATATCCGCGCTCTCCATCCGGACCCCGGGCCGCGACGCGGAAATCGCGTCGGCCACCTGGACGAGAATCGACTCCAGCGTCATCTCCACTTCGCCGTGATGTCCCGCGACGGCGGCGACGACGGTCGGCGACTCGCCGTATTTCTTCAGGAGCTCCGCTCCTACAATCGCGTGCGGCCCTTCCATCTCGTGATCGACGGCCTTGCCGATGTCGTGCAGGAGGCAGGACCGCTTGATGACGGGCACATCCATCCCCATCTCCGCGGCGATCAGGCCGCCGATGTGCGCGACCTCCATGGAGTGCGCCAGGATATTCTGGCCGTAGCTCGTGCGATACTTCAGCCGACCGAGGATCTGCATGACTTCCGGCCGGAGGTTATGGATTCCCATCGCGTAGGCGGCCTCGTCGGCGGCTTTCCTGATGAGCTGATCGATCTCCTTCTTCGACTTCTCCAGCAGTTCCTCGATGCGCGAAGGATGAATCCTTCCGTCCGCGACAAGCTTCGTCAGAGCCAGTCTCGCGATCTCGCGCCGGACCGGATCGAAGCAGGAGAGATGCACCGCCTGGGGCGTGTCGTCGATGACAAGATCGACACCGGAGAGACGCTCGAACTCGCGGATGTTTCTCCCTTCCCTGCCGATGATCCTGCCTTTCAACTCGTCCGACGGCAGCGAGACCGAAGAAACGGTCCGCTCCGCGGTGACTTCCGACGCGTATCTCTGGATCGCCACCGTCAGGATCTTCTTGCTCCGCTCCTCCGCGTCGCGATCCGCTTCCTGCTCGATCATCCGGACGCGGCGCGCGGCCTCCGCCTGCGCTTCGTCCTCGATGGACTGGATGAGCATGCTCCTGGCTTCGTCGGCGGTGAGGCTGGAGATCTTCTCGAGCTTCGCTTTCAGTTCTCCCGCGAAAGTTTCCGCGGCCTTCTGATCGACGAGCAGTTTCTCCTGCGAACGCTTGATCTCCTGCTCGGATTTCGAAAGCTCCTGCGAGCGCCGGTTCAACTGGTCTTCCTTCTGCTTGACCCTGTCCTCCACGCGCTTGTGATCCAGCTTCTGCTTGTCCAGGTCGCGTGAGACGTTCTGCTGCTCCTTCAGGAGCTCCTCGCGCCCTTCCAGCATCAGCTTGCCCTTGATGAGCTCCGCTTCGCGCCGCGCGTTTTCGAGAATCTGGTCGCGCCGGAGCTCGGCGCTTCCAATGGTGTTTCGTTCCTGGTACCAGCGGTAGAGATATCCCACGATCGCCGCAATAACGGCGGCGACCAGCATGGCCAGCCACTGGTCACGTGTCAGACCTTCCACAACAGATGCGTATTCCATATCCATCGACCTCCAGAGTATTGGAGATCCCGTGATACGCGAGGGAGGGAACCCGGTTTACGTCTTCAGAACCTCTCGGGATGCACCCGTCGGAACCAGGAAGCGTGAATCGTGTTCAAGCATGAAAATCAGAAAAGTCATGGGCTCACTCATACGTACTACGGAATCAATCCGGTCATAAACGGGCGCGACCGCAATCATCGGAGACGCCCCGAACATCAGGACTCAGCGACCCGAAGCTGAATCAAGCGCGGCAATACGGGCGGAAAGATCCTCGTTGCTCTCGCTGTCCAGCTCCATCGCCTTCTTGAAATGCGTCTTCGCATCGGCTTTCTTGCCGAGCGCTTCCGCGGAAAGTCCCCAGAGCCTGTGAAAGAACGCGGCCTGGGGGAGACTGTCATCGGTCAGAAACGCCTTGATATCGTCGATCGTCCTGGCGTAATTTTTAAGCGTGTAGTTCAGATACGCGCGGGTGCGCCGAACGGGAGCAATGTCGGCGCCGGGATTGTCCTTCGCCACCATCTCCACGTTCGCCAGCGCCAGCGATACATCGCGGTTCAGCTTCGCCGCGACCCAGCCGTGCGACAGGAGCGCCTCGGGATTGCGGGGCTCCATCGCGATCCAGGACTGCAGGACCTGGAAGGCCTCCGTTTCCGCGTCGGAGGCGAAGAGCGCGTTGGAGAAGAAGCGCTTTTCGCCGGTCCGGAGGCCGCCGTTCAGGAGTTCCTGCCTCGCCTTCATCTCGCTGTTGATCACCCGGTACATCCGGGCCAGGTCGCGATAGAAAGTCGGGTTCAGTGGATCCTTGTCACGGGCGGCTTCGATGCGGATGATGCCCTCGTTGACAATGCTGCGGGCCTTGTTGCGCTCCTCGCGCTGATCGTAGTACGTGTACAGCGCGACATAGGCCGCCGGATTCAGCTTATCCTTGTCGATGAGCCGCTTCAGTACGGCTTCGGCTTCCGTGCGGCGATTGGCGTCGGTCAGAATGCCGGCGCGGCGGATGTTCAATTCGAAGGCTTCCGGAGCATCGGGATTCGCGCGGAGCCAGCGGTCCAGGAGCATGAGAGCCTGGTCGTGCTTGCCGTTGCGGGCCAGGGCGACCGCCGTGCGATCGAGTATGTCGATTCGCTCCAGCCGTCCGCTCATCACGTCCATCGCCTTCATGTAATTCTCGGCGGCGCCGACGAAATCTCCGTCGGAAAAGGTGATGTCGCCGAGCCGGGGATAAGCGAGCTGATTGGCGGGATTGCGCTCCAGGGCCTTCTTATAGGCCGCCTTCGCCCCTTCCGTATCTCCCATGTGCCTCTTGAAATCGCCGAGGACGATGAGCGAATAGGAATGATACGGGTTTCCGGCGACCGCGGCTTCCGCGAGCTTCACCGCGTCATCCATCTTCTTGTCCTTCCACGCAAGGAGCGCGGCCTCGAGCCGGCCTTTCGTGGAATTTTCCATCAGGTCCTTGACGCGCGCGGCGCCCAGAACCTTGTCGAAGGTAATGAGCGTGTCGGAGCGATTGGACCGGCGGATCGCATTCAAAGCTTCGTTGATATCCATCTCGTCCCGTTCGAGGGACGTGATGAGCATGGTTTCCGTTTCGTCCTTTTTCCTGAGCTGGGCAAAGGCGGCGGCAAGATTCGTGAAGATGAGGCCGTCGTCGAGTCCCAGCGTGAGCGCGTTGCGGCTCTCCATGATGGATCGCTCGTATGACTTCATGTGGAAATATGCCGTCGCAAGATGCGCGTGGATGCGGGGATCCTCCGGCGCGAGGCTGGATGCAAGTTCCAGCAGTTTCACGCTCACATCGGGCTTTTCGAGATCGATGGGCAGAGCGTACTGGAGGTAGCGGCCCACGAGAAACCGGCGGGTGATGTCGACGGTCGGCGCCTTGTCGGCGGCGGCATCGATGGTGAAACGGAAAGCGCACTGATAATGATAAAGCGAGAGGGCGGGATTGTTGGTCTCGAGAATGCGCCCTATCGCAAGATGGACTCTCGGGTCGTTGTAGCGGAGCTTCAGAGCCATGTCGTAATTCCGGAGGGCTTCCTGGAGATTACCGGCCTGTTCCGCCGCGACGCCTTTGGCGTAGAGATCGTCGGCCCGCTTGGCCGTCGTATCGCCGCTGGGGGCGGCGAAGATGCCGAAGAAAGTCCGGACCGCGTCCTCGACGCGGGCCGCTTCGGACACGGGAGCGGTCGGGGATGTAACGGCGTTAGCCTGGGCCAGGGCCGCGCCCGCGATGAAAAGGATCGCCAGGGCGGCGGAACCGAGATTGAGAGGAACTGCGAGAAAACGTTTTATGGTAACCATCTGTTGTGTATCTCCTGATTTAATTGGGACTTCACTGAAGAATTTCACAGTGTCTCTTGATCCAACTCCCTGTCAAGTGCATAATTTTTGACCCCCTTAGGGCTCCCCGGTTCCCGTTTTTTCCGGAGGAAGCCACACTTTTCTTGCGGCGCACGTCATGGCGCCGTACAATTTGCGGTTATATCGCATGAGCCCGGAAAATACCCAGGAAGCAGAACCGCCGACACCGGCCCTGAACTCCGTCGGATCGGGTCCGCCCGAGATCCTCATTGAACCCGAAGAGAGTGTCGGCGCGAAGGTCTTCTACATCGTCAAGGAGATCGTCATCACGCTCCTGTTGTTCCTCGTCCTCCGCAATCTCGTCGTCCAGGCGCGTTTCATTCCCTCCGCCTCGATGCATCCGGGTCTCCTGGAAGGAGATCGGCTCCTCGTGGAAGTCGTCTCGAAGCATTTCGCCTCCGTCAAGCAGGGCGACATCCTGGTCTTCTACCGACCCGGCGAACCCAAGCCGACGCTGAAGGAATTGCTCCTGTCATCCTTCGGCATCCACGACGACCACGCGATGATCAAGCGCGTCATCGGATTGCCGGGCGATATCGTGGAGGTGATCCCAAACGAAGGTGTGAAGGTGAACGGCCAGATGCTGAAGGAAAATTACACCGCCGAAGTCGCCAGCCAGCCGTATGGACCGAAACAGGTTCCCGCCGGGCATCTGCTGATGATGGGCGACAACAGGAACCAGTCGTCCGACGGCCGCATCTGGGGATTTCTGCCGTTGGAGAACATCATCGGAAAGGCGACGATTCGTTTCTATCCCTTCGACAGGATCGGGATGATCCGGTAGTAAGCTTACGGCCTTTCCGACGCGCCAAGCGTTTCAAGCAGATCGGCGCCAACCATAACACAGGCTTGCGATGACAAACACCGCCACGATCGCGGAAATCGGCGCGGCGATTCTAATCCCGGCTGGATCATAGCGGAATTCCACCTCGTGAAATCCCGGCGGGACGAAGGCTCCTCGGAAAGCGTGATCGACCGGTTCCGCGCGAGCCGGAGAGCCGTCGACGATCGCCTGCCATCCCGGAGCGAAGGCATCGCGGAGAACAACCAGCGCCGACTCCGTACCGTCCGTCTCCATGATGACGCGGTTGGGATTTTCGCTCACGATGCGAAGAAATCCCATTGCGAGCGAATTCGGAACCTGGCTTGCGGCGGCATTTCGAATGACGCGTACGCGGCTTGTATCCGACGCCGTCGAGGCGAGATCGGCGAGCAATGTTGCCGAGTCGGCAAACGTGATCCACGAAGTGAATCGTTCCACACGGGGCCTGACCGCATCAACTTCGAATACATTCATGCGGGTCCCCGACTCGCGCATGTGAAAGCCCTGCGGAGGAGACGTATCCGGTGAAACCAGGATGGCCAGTCCCGGAATGGCCGCCCAGGGGATCGCGGGCTTTCCGAGCGTGTACGCGCCCTGGGCACCCGGCGTGGCGGAAAGGTATTCGAGCACACGGCGCGGGATGATGCCGTAGAGGCCGTTGGTGTAATGCGCGCCGAAGAGCATGCCCGTGTTGGGAGGGACATTCCGCAATAACTCATCGAGGATGATTGCGCGATCCTCCGTTTCGTCCGGGAGCTCGATCATGCCCATCGCCTTCATATCCGCCGGAAGCTGGAAGGGAACTCTTGTGGAGAGCGAGGATGTGAACGACCAGAGATACTGTTCCGACCAGATACGGCGCTCGGCCCTTGCGACATCCCATTTCCCGATCGAGGCTTCGACGGACGCGAGCGGCGCATCCGTGTAGAAGTTCACGGCGGGACGCAGAAGCGTGGAGCAGAGCGTCATCACGAGCATGCTCATGAAGAAGAAGCGATACGCGCGCGATTCCGCCGGCGATCGGAGCCACGCGATGATCAGGGCAAGACAGAAAAGCCAGTACAGGGATGCGCCGAGGAGCGCTTTCGAAATGACGGGGCCGACGGCGGCATGGTGAAGGTCAAGGTCGCGTCGGGACACGTGCCCGGGCATGGATTCCAGCGCATCCCGCACGCGTGATACCCAGTTGAATCGGGCGGCATCGAGCGCCAGCGTCGCCGTCCCCGCAAGAAGGAGGAGGATCGCGGCGAAGCATGCGAGAGCGTAGAATCCCCTCAGATACTTTCGTGATCGGTCCGTGAAGTCTTCAACCGGCGAGAGCACGGCGCCCGCGAGGATCAGGCAGACGAGTTCGAAGATGATTCCCCATGTCGCGTGATTGCGGACGAGCGCATACCCGGGAACGTAGTCGATAAATGAGGGATGAAGGGGAAGATGATGGCCCGCCGCAAGAAAGGCGGACGTGACCATGAGGATCGCCATCGCGCGTCCTCCGCGGCGAAGCATGACGAGACCGAGAGGCATGAGGGCAAGGACAGGAATCGGCAGGCCGGTGAACACGGGAGTGAATGACCAGACATTCTGCTGCGTGATCGTTCCGGTCATTCCCGGGATCACGGCGCAGAGAAATCCGAGAAGGCCGACCGAGCCGTCCGAACCCCAGGAGGTAGCCGGGTCAATCCGGGAAGTTGTCCGAAGGAATTCGTAAAAGGGAATCAGTTGAATCGAGGCGAGCAGAAGTCCGGCGATAAAGGCCAGGATACCCGCGCCGACCGGTTTCCAAGTCCGCAGTTCGATCGCTCTCAGGAGAAGATACAGGATAAGAGCCAGCGAAAAGCGGTAGGCAAGATAAGAGGATACTCCCCAGATCCAGAGAAAACCGAAGCACGCCGCCCATCGCGCCGCGTTTTTCAGCGAAGCGTTCTCCGCCAGATCCTCCGTGAAGAGAAAGAGAAACGGCAGGAGCGCCATCGCCCAGAGCGAACTCGTGAGAGCCGCGCCGCTCGTGTTGTCCGCGGCGGCCAGGAGCGCGATCACGATGCGGGCCGGCGCCGACAGACCGAACCTCCCGCCCAGCAACGCCCATCCCCACGCCGCGAGCGCGGACAGGAGAATGATCTCCGCGATGGCGGCGACCTGAAACGGCATCGCGACATACAGCAGCACGGTCGGCGAGAGCGGCGACAGGATCGCGTAAGCAAGCTGCGGCATCCCGAAGCAGGCGGTCGGATTCCAGAGCGGAAAGACGCCGCGCCGGATCCATTCCGCGGCGAATACCATCTGCGGCACGCTCGAGTCCATTCCGTCGGCCGTCATGTACTGTCCCGCGCCGCAAAGCCCCGGGAGATAGTTGATGGCAAGCAGGATCGCCGCAAGCAGCGGCGCGAGCAGATTGAAATGCGGGGACAGTATACTGATTCTTTTTCCGAGGCTCATGCGTGGTGGCGGATACGGCGCGCCGGAATCAGGATTTCTCCTTCGGCCGTCCCGACGGTTTTGCCAGCAGGGGCCGTCTCAACTTTCGTTCAAGCTTCTTGACCCACGCCTGGTCTCCGAACGGCCGCCCCGTCCTCGTGTGCCTGCGGATATCATCGATTACAGGATCCGTCCTGGCGCGGAGCTGATCCTTCCAGTCCGGCGCCAGGTCGCGGACAGGACTATTCCGGACCAGCGGATCCGGCTTTCCCAGGGCGTGATGCGCCGCGCTGGACCAGGCGTAGGCATGAGCCTGGTTCGAAAGGCCGGCGCGAACGGGATTGAGTTCGACGTAGCGGACAACATTCAGAAGATGCCCGTCGTGCTGAATCGGAAACGAGTGAAACCTCTCCTGGAAGAGGTGGCCGGCCACGCCGGCCCGCGCGTTGATGTGGCGAGTGAACCGGCGATGCGCCTCGCCGATGCCGCGGGCCAGGGCGTCCGGATCGGACGGCACGGCGACGAGGTGGACGTGATTGGTCATGAGACACCAGGCCCAGAATTCGATTCCGAACTGCTCGGCATGCTCCATCAAAAGCCCGAGATACAATTTCCGATCCGCGTCGGACGCGAAGATCGGCAGCGAGCGTACACCGCGCTGAATCACGTGATGCGGACAATCCGGAATGACGATTCTAGCCAGCCTGGCCATGCCCGGATGGTGTAACCGGCTCAGGCGGGCGTCAAGATAATTAGTATACTGTCCCCATATTTAATTCCTCCAGCTTCAGGAGCTGGACGTGACGGAGAGGGGAACCGAGGAAGCGTTTGCCCTGGGAGGAAAATCCGTCGGGATTGTCGGTACAGTAGTAGCGGATGCGTCCGGATGCGGGCGGATCGGATGACGAGGCCAGGCCCGATTCGCGCAGCAGGTCCTCCAGTGAACGGGCCGTCGCCAGCGCGGAATCGATGACGGTCACGGATGATCCGACGTGCGCCTTGATTCTCTCTTCGAGGAGCGGATAGTGCGTGCATCCGAGGACGAGCGTGTCGATCTTTTTGTCCAGGAGCGGATCGATATAACGATGCAGAGCCAGGTCCACGAACGCATCATCCAGGTGGCCTTCCTCGACGAGGGGCACGAGGAGCGGAGCCGCGGCGGCGAAGACTTTCGCATCGCGACGAATCGCGAGGATCGCGTTCTGATACGCCTCCGAGGCCACGGTGCCGCGCGTGCCGATGATCCCGATCCGCCCGGTTTGCGAGGCGGCGGCCGCGGCATCGGCCCCGGGTCCGACCACGCCCAGGACCGGAACAGGCAGCGTCGCCGACAAGGCGGAGAGTCCAAAGGACGAGGCCGTGTTGCAGGCAATGACGACGACCTTGGCTCCGAGCGAGACGAGATAATTCCCGATCTCCAGCGAGAACCTCCGGACAACGGCCGGGCTTTTCGGTCCATAGGGAATTCTCGCCGTGTCGCCGAAGTAGACGATCGACTCGCGCGGCAGAAGCTCCGCGATCCGCTTCATGACCGTCAATCCGCCGATACCGGAATCGAAGATGCCGATCATCGCGGCCACTTCCCCCACCAGGCCCTCAATCGCTCCCCGATTTTCTTCTCCTCGCCGTTCCCCGTCGGCTCGTAGAAGGACCGGGATTCCGCGAGATAATCCTGCTTCACGAATCCGCCATGCCGATGCGGATCGACATAGCCTTCTCCCCTGCCGAGCCTCTCCGCATCGCGATACCCGCTTCCGCGGAGATGATTGGGCACTTCGAGAATGCGGCCCGACTCGATATCGGCCAGCGCTTTCTCGATGGCGTAGTACGCCGCTTTCGACTTGGGAGCCGAAGCCAGGTATGTCGCGGCCTGCGCCAGGATGATTCTCGCCTCGGGCATCCCGACATGCTCCAGCGCCTGCGCCGCCGCCGTCGCCAGGACGAGCGCGCGCGGATCGGCGTTGCCGACGTCCTCGCTCGCCAGGATCATCATCCGGCGCGCGATGAAGCGCGGATCGTCGCCGCCTTCGATAAGCCTCGCCATGTAGTACACCGCCGCGTCGGGATCGCCGCCGCGCATAGACTTGATGAAGGCGCTCGCGATGTCATAGTGGAGATCCTCATCGCGGTCATGAGCCACGATCTTGCGGCCCAAGGCTTCCTCGATGTGCTTCACCGAGATCTCGCCACCGGTCGCGGGCGCCGAGAGCCCGATCCGTTCCAGGGCCGTCAACGCGCGCCGCGCGTCGCCGTCGCAGAGCCGAGCGAGCGCGGAAATCGCATCCGGAGAAAAGTTCAGCTTCAGTTTCCCCAGCCCCTGCTCCTCGTCCGCCAGCGCGCGCTCGAGAAGCTGGCGGATCGCATCGACGCCCAGGGGCTTGAATTCCACGAAGACGGTCCGCGACGCGAGAGCGCCCGTCACGTAGAACGATGGATTATGCGTCGTCGCGCCGATCAGGATCAGGCGGCCGTTCTCCACGTCCGGCAGGAGCGCATCCTGCTGCGCCTTGTTGAAGCGATGGATCTCGTCGATGAAGAGGAGCGTCCTCCGGCTCCGCATGCGCAACCGGTCATCCGCTTCCTGGGACACGCGGCGAATATCGGCGACCCCCGACGTCACCGCGTTCAGGACGATGAACTCCGCATCGAATCGCTCCGCCAGCAGATGCGCGACCGCCGTCTTTCCGGTGCCGGGCGGGCCGAAGATGATCATGGACGAAAGTTGTCCCGAAGCGATGATCCGCCCCAGCGGTCTGGTCGGCCCCATCACATGCTCCTGCCCGACAAAATCCTCCAGCTTCCGCGGCCGCATCCGCCGCGCCAGGGGCTGGGCCGATTCCATGCTCGGATTCGAATCGAAGAGGCTGGCCTCCCCGAGGCCGGCCGCACTGCGGTTCGCCGGAGCCGCGCTCAGCCGATCACCGCCGTATCGCGGTCGAACTCCTCATCCTCCGCCGCCGATTCGAACCGCATCAGCTCCCCGATGAAGATCATCCGGATCGTTCCCGTCTCGCCGTTCCGGTGCTTCCTGATCAGGAGCTCCGCTTCGCCCGAGAGGCCGCTCCCGCCCGAACCGGCGTAATCCTCGCGATGCACGAACGCCACCATGTCCGCGTCCTGCTCGATGGCGCCCGAATCCCGCAGGTCCGAGAGCTGGGGCCGCGCGTCCTTCCGCTGGGCCGGAGCGCGCGACAACTGCGACAGAACAAGCATCGGCACTTCCATCTCGCGCGCGACGCTCTTCAGTGTGCGCGAGAGCTCCGACACTTCCTGCACGCGGTTGTCGATCGCGCGGGAGGAATTCATGAGCTGAAGGTAATCGACGCAGATCATGCCGATCTCCCCGACCTGCGACGCGAGCCGCCTGCAGCGCGAGCGCAATTCCAGGGGCGTGAGGCTGGACGTGTCATCGATATAGAGCTTGGCCTTCCCCAGCTCCAAAGTAGCGCGCGCGAGTTCGCCCTTCTGATCCTCCGTGAGGCGCCCCGTCTTGATCTGCCCGAACGGCACGCGCGCGGTCGACGCGAGAAACCGCATCACGACCGACTCGACTCCCATTTCCAGCGAGAAGAAGACGACGGGCTTTTTCTCCTTCAACGCGACGGCCTCCATCATGTTGATGGCGAGCGAGGTCTTCCCCATGGAAGGCCGGCCGGCGAGAATGATCATGTCGGATCTCTGGAAGCCCGATGTCATCTTGTTCAGGTCGGGAAATCCGGTATCGACGCCGGTCAATCGCCCCTTCAGCGCCTGGAGCTGATCGATCCGCTCCCACGTCCGCGACAGAAGATCCGAGATCGCGACCGGCTCGCGCGACGTATGCTTGGAGGCGATCTGGAAGATTTCCCGTTCCGCGTTCTCTATGATCTCCCGCGCCGGCGCGCCGCTGCCCGTCACCGACTGGCGGATCCGCTCCGTCGCATCCAGGAGGCGGCGCAACTGGGCTTTTTCGGAGATGAGCCGGCAGTGCCCCTCTATATTCGCGGAGGTGCCCGTCTCCGCGGCCATCTCCCCCAGCGCCGACACGCCGCCCGCGCGGTCGATGATCCCGCGATCGCGGAGATGATCCGCGAGCGTGACGATATCAATCGGCCGATCGAGCTGCGCGAGGGCGACGACGGATTCGAAGATGAGCCTGTGCCCGTCGCGATAGAAGTCGGCGGCGCGCACGAGATCGACCGCGCGATTGACCGCATGGGAATCCAGGAGAATCGCGCCGATGACGGCGCGTTCCGCTTCTACGGCATTAGGGAAGAAGGGTTCCATGGAAGGGCAAGTATGAAGGATGAGGTATGAAGTATGAAGGAGAAATATCCTTCATACTTCATAACCTGTGGTTACTTTTCCTCTTCCTTTTCAACCGTCAACGCGATGTCCACCGTGACTTCCGGATGGATCCGGATCGGGATCGTGTAGGCTCCCAGCGCGCGGATCGGCTCGGGCAGAAGCACCTGCTTCTTCTCGATCTCGTACCCGGCTTTCCCGAGGAGCTCGGCGACGTCGGAAACGCCGACGGAACCGTACAGCTGGCCCTCATCGCTAACCTTGACGGCCTTTGTCAGCGCAATCTTCGCGAGCTTCTCGCCGGTCTTCTTCGCTTCTTCCAGCTCCAGTGCCTTCGCCTTGGCGATCTTGTCGCGGCGGGATTCGAACTTCTTGATCTCGCCTTCCGTCGCCAGGACGGCCTTGCCGCGCGGAAAGAGGAAATTGCGCGCGAAGCCGTCCTTCACCACCACCACGTCGCCGATCAATCCCAGGTTCTCAACGCTCTCCTGCAATATCACTCTCATGACTATCGCTCCGAGGACGCCGAACGCGCGGGACGTTCGCCGCGGTCGCCGCGGTCGTATCCGCCGCCGCCGTGCCTGTGCTCCCGATCGCCTCGGTCGTAACGCTCGCCGCGATCGTACCGATCTCCGCGCTCGCGCTCGCCGCTGCCGATGTACGGCAGAAGGGCCATGGTGCGGGCCTTCCGGATGACGGTCGTCAGCTCGCGATGATGCTTCGCGCACGTGCCGGCGATCCGGCGCGGAACGATCTTGCCGCGGTCGGAAAGGAACCGCTTCAGCCGGTCGACGGCCTTGTAGTCGATCATCGTGGAGATCTTGTCCTTGCAGAACTGGCACGCCTTCTTGCGCCGGCGCTTGCCGGACATCATGCTGGAACGCTGCTTCGTGAAACCGCCGCCTTCTCCATCGTCGCCGCTGGGGCGAGGACGGGGACGGTATTCGCCTTCTTCTCTCTTCATCTCAATTCACCTCGGAAATTTCTGGTCGTGTGCTAAAACGGAATGTCTTCATCTTCAAGCCCGGACGCCGGAACATCGCTGTCGGAAACGGGCGGGGCCGATTCGTCGCCGGATGCGGCGGATGCGCCGCGCGGCTTTTCGAGGAACCGGACCGATTGGGCGCGGATGTCGTAGGTGATGCGCTTTTCCTTGTTCGCGGTCTCCCACTGGCGCATGTTGATGCTGCCCTCCACGAGAATCCGCTGCCCCTTCACAAGGTATTCCGCGCATGTCTCGGCCTGCTTGTCCCATACGGAGACATCGATGAAGCACGTCTCCTCCTTTTCGTCGCCGGCCTTGCTCTTGAATTTCTTGGAGCAGGCCAGTCGCAGCGTCGCGACGGCGGTGCCGCCCGGAGTGAACCGGAGCTCCGGCTTGGCCGTCAGGCGGCCCATCATGATGACCTTGTTGAAGTCGCTCATGCTATTGTTCCACGGTCGTCAGGAAGCGCATGATCGTTTCCTTGTGCCGCAGGTCGCGCTCGATCAAGGCGATGGCGGACGGCAGGGCGGAGTAGACGAAGTTGACGTAGATGCCCTCAGTGAACTTGCCGATCTTGTAGGCGAGGACGCGCCGGCCCATGCTGTCGGCGGAAATGATCGCGACTCCGGCGGCTTCCAAAACGGCGCGGAGATCCTTGGTAACGCCTTCGAGCGTTTCTCCCTCAAATTGCGGAACGATCATGACGAGCGTGCTGTAGCGGCGGCCTCCGGGAACGGACGGAACAACAACCACGGGCGCCGCTACTTGCGGTGTTTCGGTGCGTTCGATGGACGGAGCCGACGACGCGAGAGCGTCGCCTGACGCTTGTGCCGGTACCGCTTGCGTCGATGACGCCGTTGCGGACGATTCAGACATATAACTACCTCCTCGGATCTCCCGCCGGCACTGAAGCTGCGACGGGGAGCCCACCTCCAGGGTGAGCGAAAGTCAACCCATGTGAATGGGGAGCCCCTTTCGGGGACGGAGGATCATAAGGGAGATGCTCCGGAAAGTGAAGCGAATTCGGATTGCGGGCGGGAGAGTTCGGAAGATCGGATTCAGGAAAGCCGTGGATCCCGGGGCAGTCGCACCGTAAACCGCACTCCCTGGGCGGGAAGCGGGAGATTTTCGGCGTTGACTTGTCCTGCATGAGCCTGGGTCAGCGCCTGGACGATCGACAGTCCCAATCCGACATTCCCGTCGCTGGAAGGGCCCGCGGAACGCGAAAATCGGTCAAAGAGTCGGGGCATATGAGCCTCCGCGATGAATTCACCATCATTTTCCACCATCAGCACGTAATGCGATCCGCCGTCCTCCGAGAGCAGGATGCGTATGTTCCGCTTGGCGTGGCGGATCGAATTGTCCAGAAGATTCGTGACGATCTGCGTCACGCGATCCTGGTCCGCCCGCATCACCAGGGGCTCGCGGGGTTGCTCATACGATAGCACTCGCCCCGCCCTGGCAGCCATGTCCCGCAATGTGTCCACGGCGAGCCCGACCGGTTTCCTGAGATCGAGTTCCGCCAGGTTCAGAGCGAACCGACCGCCTTCGATCTGAGACATATCGAGCAGGTTTTCGATGAGCCGCGACAGGCGGGAATTGTTCCGGCTCATGATCTCCATCATCCTCACCTGCTTTTCCGCCAGAGGCCCCGCGGTTCCTGTCATGAGATTTTCGAGGGCTCCGTTCATCGCGGCCAGCGGAGTGCGCAACTCATGGGAGATCATCGCGAGAAATTCGCTTTTCTGCACATCCAGTTCCTTCAGTTTCTCGTTCGCTTTTTTCAGGTATTCATTGGCCGACATCAGCTGGCCGGCCAGGTCACGGGTCTTGTCCTCCGCGAGCTTTCGCTCCGTGATATCCACCATGACACCGCGAAGAAACGCGGGCGCGCGCCCGCGCTCGTCGAGGACGACGCTCACGATGTCCTGGATCCAGACGACGCGGCCGTCCAGCGCGATCATGCGGTAGATGAAATCGTGATGCTGCTTCTTCCTGGTCTCGGCCACGCAGTAATTGAAGGCCCATTCGCGGTCATCCGGATGCATGTGATTGACCCAGAAATCCTTTTCCGCGATCCACTGGTTCGCGGGATATCCGAGCAGTCGTTCCGCCTGCGGGCTCACGAACGTGAATTGCAGCGTCGCGAGATCAACTTCCCAGATGATGAAGTTGGCGGGATTCACGAGCGAGATCAGCCGATCGTTGGCGAGACGCATCTGGCGCAGGGTCGGGACGAGGAGGATCATCGCCGTGATGGCGCAGACGGAGATGATGAGCGCGACGATTTCCGCGGCAGCATCGGCCTGATACGCGCCCGGCCTCAGGAGAAGATGAGAAAATGTCACGGAACGACGAACCGCCATCAGGAGGAGCGCGACGGCCAGAAGGATCCAGCCCATACGGCTTCCTGCGTAGCGAATCATCCGAAGCGCGAGGATGGCCGCAAGAATCTGAAGCGCCAACGACACGGCAAGCACGACTATCAAGAAGTTCCCCTCCTTCACGGTTCACAGAGGTACAGCTTTCCAATGCAGTGTACGACGTTTGCTTCTGGAACTCAAACTTCTGATCCGGGCACATGGGAGATTTGCAAATGGCGCTTCTCATTCATTCCTGTTCCCTGCTGCCTGAAACGCGTCCGTATGGTAACCTGACAACATCATGGACCTGCCGGCCCTCCTGCTTGGATTCCTGTTGCCGTGGAAATTTTCGATCGCGCTCCACTCGCGCGCCATTCTCGTCTCGCTCTTCGACCTGGCCTCCCCTCTCCTCTTTGCCGGCATCCTCCTCGGAAAGGCAGGGTCATGGCGTCACACCCGGCCCGCGCTCATCCTCCCGCTGCTCTTCACCGGCCTTCTCGCCACGCATCTGGGGGGAGATTCGGCGGTCCACGCGGGCGCCACGATCTACGCGCTCTGGGCCGGCATGGCACTGGCCGCCCTTTCCCGCGAAGCGATCTTTTCCGGTCTTCGATCCGGACTGCTTCTCTCGGCGGGGCTCGCCCTGCCGCTCTGGTTTTTCGCGCCGCGTTTTGTCACCGATCATCATTACTTCAGCGCGTTCGCCGGTTCCAAGAACGGCCTCGCCTTCCTGGCGGGTCTGGCCGCGTTCTCCGCCACGAATCCCGCTCGTTCCGCCCCGGGTGCCATGCCCTGGTTCATGATGCTCCTCATCCTCCTCTCCGGTTCGCGAGCCGGCATGCTCGCGATGACGGCGGCGGTCCTCGTGAGCCTGCTTCGTTCCACCACGCCGCGCAGAAATGCCCTGCTCCTGGCCTGCGCCGTAACAGGCGCGACCGCATGGCTGCTTGCCAGGACCGATCTTCCCGCGGATCGATGGGAGTTCGCTTCCATGATCGTCCAGTACGCGGGAACAATTCCCTGGAACGGGATCGGTCCCGGTTCCGGCTACGGGCTCGATCTCTTCTTCAAGTCGTGGCTGGAAACCGGGCCGGTCGGATTCATCGTCCTCATGGCCCTCATCACGCGTTCACTTTTCTTGAATGGATTGACGCCCGCTTTGGCTTTCATGCTCGTCTTCGGCATCGCGCATGATCCGCTGCGGTGGCCGCTCTTCTGGATGATGATCTTCGCGGAGGAAAAATCGGCCATTGGGCGAGGAGCGGCATCGTGATATCGTATCCGCCGACATGAGCAGCGACCACGTCTGGTACCTCTACACGGCCGACGGACAGCAGGGGCCTTATTCATCAAGCGATCTGAAAACCTGGCTCGACGAGGGATCGATCACCGGAGCATGGTATGCCTGGCGCGAAGGCCTGTCGGAGTGGCAGGCGATCTCAAGCTGCCCGGAGCTCATGCCTCCGGCATCACCCGGCCTTCCCCCGTCGCCTCCTCCCGCGCCCGAACCCTTCGCGAGCGCAACGGCGATCCGGCAAAGGTCGAAGCTCACCTGGAAGGACCGCATGCCGCTCCCCTCGCGCGGCATGCAGATCGCGCTCGCGCTTCTCGTCATTCTCGCCGCGGCGTCCGCCGGCGCCTGGCAATTCTACCCGGCGGCATTCGGCCTCTCTCCCGCGCCGGCTCCGATCGTCGCGAAGAAGATTCCCCCGATATCACTCCCTGCCGCGCCGCCGGAGACAACGCTCGCCGCGACGGATTCCGAAGCCGCCGACGAATCGCCTGTTCTCCCGAATGGTCCTCCACGGCCCTTTCTCTGGAAGGTGGAATCTCCCGATCCTCAACCGGGCGCTCGTTCCTCCTGGCTCTTCGGCACGATGCACGTCGCCGATTCGCGCATCGTGAACATGCCGTCTTCCGTCCGCGACGCCATCAAATCCAGCGGCGCCCTGTTCACGGAAATCCCGATGGACATGAGCCTGAGCCTCACGAGCATGCAGAACATGACCCTGCCCGGAGATAAAACGCTGAAGGACATCGTGCCGCCGGATCTTTACGGACGCCTCTCCCTTTTCTTGCGGGACAAGGGCACGCCCATCGAGACTTTCGGCAAATTCAAGATCTGGGCGATCGCGATGATGCTGCAGCAGCTGGACGAGATGAAGCGCGCCACCGACAGGATCAAGGCGGGCGTCGCTCCGAACCAGGCTCCGTCCCGCGACCAGATCGAGATGATGATCCCGCTGGACATGAAGCTCTACACGGATGCCGTCTCGGCGGGAAAGAAAACGGGCGGCCTGGAGACGATCCACGAGCAGTTCGGAGTCCTGGATGCGCTGACGATCACGGAGCAGGTCGCGTTCCTGAAGGACACGCTGGACAAGATGGAGGAGTACGACAGGACCGGGAAGAACATGACCGAGGAGATGATCCGGCTTTATCTGCGGGGAGATCTCGAGGCTCTCTATTCGCACAGCATGTCCGACGTGGATCCGGACGATCCGATGGACCGGAAATTCCTGCGGCTCCTCATCTTCGACCGCAACGTCCGCATGACCGACCGGATCGAGGAGAAACTGAAGAAGGATCGGAAAACGTCCCACTTCTTCGCCGTCGGCGCCGCGCATTACCCCGGCGACAGCGGCATCGTTTCCCTGCTGCGCGCGAAAGGCTACACGGTCACGCGCGTCGAGAATTAAGCGCTCTTCTTCCCGCCCAGGACGTTCAGGATGTCGATCGGCATCGGGAAGAGAATCGTCGTCGACTTGCCCGCTGATATTTCCACGAGCGTCTGCAGGTATCGGAGCTGCAGCGCGGATGATGTCGACTCGATGACGCGCGCGGCGTCGGCGAGGCGCGCGGACGCCTGGAACTCGCCGTCGGCGGCGATGATCTTGGCCCGCTTCTCGCGCTCGGCTTCGGCCTGCCGCGACATGACGCGGCGCATCTCCTCGGGGAGCTCGATGTCCTTGATCTCCACGACGGAAACTTTCACGCCCCACGCGGCGACCTGCTCGTCGATGATCTTCTGCAGGGCCTGGCTGATCTTGTCGCGCTCCGCGAGGATCTCGTCGAGCTCATGCTGGCCGAGCACATTCCGGAGGGTCGTCTGCGCGAATAGGCTCGTGGCGATGAAGTGGTTGGCGACCTTGAGGATCGCGGCAACGGGATCCATCACGTTGAAGTAGACCACCGCGTTCACGCGGATCGTGACGTTGTCCTTCGTGATCACTTCCTGGGCCGGAACATCGAGAGTCACGGTGCGGAGATCGACCTTCACCATGCGGTCGATGAAGGGAATGAGGAACCGGAGGCCGGCGGTCTTGGTGGCCGCGATCCTGCCGAGCCGGAAGATGACGCCCCGCTCGTATTCGTTGATGATCCGCACCGCCATCGAGACGATGATGAGGAAGAAGAATCCCACCGTGAAAATTGCCATTACGATCAAGCCGCCCATGTCATTGCCTCCCGATTTTCCGTTCTAATTTTATGATGCAACTTTGTCGTCCCGGTTCGGCTCGACGACCAGCCGATCGGGATTGTCCTGCACCTTCGTCACCCTGACGGAGACCCCCTTATCGATCCTGCCGGATTCGCTCCGCACCTGCCAGAGCGCTCCATCGATGAAGGCCATGCCTTCTTCCTCGATATCCGTCTTCGCGGTTCCCGTCATCCCCACGAGCGACGGCATTCCCATGCGCTGGGGCGAACCGAGCGCGCGGGCGGTCAGGGCGAGGAAGAAGAACATCGTGCCGACGATGGCCACGATGAGCGGCAGGACGACGCCGAACTTGATCTGCTGCACGGCGCCATAGTATTTTCCCGCGTCCACGAGGACAAAGGATCCCAGAACGAGGGCGGTCGCTCCGCCGATCGTTAATAGGCCATGCGACTGGATCTTCAGTTCGAGAACAAGCATGACGAGGCCGAGGAGCAGCAGGAGAATTCCGCCCAGGTGGATCGGCAGGGCCGAGAGGGACAGGAGCCCGAGGATGAGACAGATGGAGCCGACGATGGCTCCGAGTCCGACGCCCGGGCTCCCGAATTCGTAGATGAGCCCCATGACCCCGAGCGTCATCAGGATATAGGCGACGCTCGGATTCGCGATGGCATCGAGAAATTCCTCCGTCCTCGACAGCGGCAGTTCCACGATCGCGGCGCCCGCGGTCGTGATGGTGTCATGCCGGTTCTCATGATCGATGTAGTAGCCGTCCAGTTTCCCCAGGAGATCCTGGAAGTCGCCGGCGAGGATCTCGATCACCTTCGTCTCCTTCGCGGCTTCCGCCGTCAGGTTCATCGACGATTTCACGGCCTGCTCCGCGAAGTGCACGTTCCTGTTCCGGCGTTCCGCGAGCGACCTGGACTGGGAGACGAGAACGTTGACGATCTTCTCCTCCATCGGCCCCTCGATCTTCTCGCCCTGGCCGCCGACCGGATGCGCGGAGCCGATCGTCGTCCCGGGAACCATCGCCGCGACATCGCCTGCCTGGACGATGAACGTCCCCGCCGATGTCGCCATCGCCGCCTGCGGCTCCACGAACGTGACGACCGGCACAGGCGAGTTCACCATCAGCCCGATGATCTTCTCCGTCGAATCCACAAGCCCGCCCGGGGTATTGATGGAGATGATGACGAGCCGCGCGCCTTCGTCTTTCGCCCGCTGCATGGCGTTCTCCATGTAACGCGCCTTGATGGGATTGATGACGCCGGTGAGATGGAGATGAAAGATGGGACCGTCGGGAAGACTGAGCGCCGGCTGAAGAAGCAGGAAAAATCCCAGCACAAACGAAATTCTCATGAGCATCCTGGTTCGCACGAGCTGAGTGTAGCACGAAAAACGCAAATGCCATGGAAATCCTAAATTGGGATTTAAGATTCCGGATTCCGGATTTAATCGTGTTTCAGCAGAAACTCCGACAGCGGCGGAGGATCCTGCTGGAAGTAGACGCGGTAGCGGCGCTTGAAGGCGGGGGGGGGATTTTCGCCGTTGCCGTTCAGCAGGTTCGGAACAATTCCCTTGGCGAAGAACATGTCGAGTTCCTTCTTCTCCTTCGTCAGGACTTTCCCCCGCGCCTCGCATTCGATGAAGTCCTTCACGCGGATGTAGGTCCGCTCCGAGATGTTCACTTTCATCGGCTCGCTCGAAGATTCCATCCGCGAGGCGTAATTGACGGTATCGCCCCAGATGTCGAAAGCGAATTTCCTCGTGCCCACGACGCCGGCGATGACGGAGCCTGTGTGGACGCCGATCCGGACCTCCCATTTCGCCGGAGCATCTTTCCTGTTGTGCTCCTCGACGGCGCGTGCCATCTCCAGGGCGGCCAGGACGACGTCGACGGGGTGCGATGGTTTCCGGTCCGGAATTCCGCCGGCGCACATGTAGGAATCGCCGATCGTCTTGATCTTCTCGATGCCGTACCGCTTCACGATCTCGTCAAAAGCGGAGAAGTGCTCATGAAGCATGTACACCAGTTCCTCGGCGGCTAGCTTCTCGGTCGCCAGGGTAAATCCCCGGAAATCCGTGAAGAGAATCGTGACGTCCTCGAAATACTTCGGCTCGACCTGCCCCGACGTCTGGAGCTCCTCGGCAACCTGGACCGGGAGAATGTTCAGAAGCAGCGACATCGCCATCTCCTGCTGCTTCTCCACTTCCTTCTTCCCTCGATCGAGCTCGACGTTGGCTTCGGTCAACTGGTTGTGAGCGGCCAGGAGCTTATCGGCCATGTCGTTGAAGGATTTCGCGAGGTCGCCGAGCTCGTCCTTGTTCGCAAGCTTCAAGCGCATCTCGAGCTGTCCGCTCCCCAGGGCCGCCGCTCCCGCTTCCAGCTCGGACAGCCCCCGGGTCAGATACCGCGAGACGTGAAAGGCAACGACGACGGCGACCAGGAGCGACGCAAGGAAGATTCCGACCGTCAGAGCCTTGGTGACCGAGGAGACGGAGGTGTAATTCTGCGTGGCGATCTGCGCCTGAGACCTTTCGAATTCTTCGAGCTCGGGCAGGAGCGTCTCCCGGACATACTGACTGAGCGGTTCGGCGGTGACGGACAACTCGGTGATCGCGCGCGTGACGGAATCGGAGTTCGAGCCGAAATTCTCATGGACGATGAGCCAGGATGCGGCGAGCTGGGCGCATGATTCCGACAGGTTGCGGACCGGCCCCTGCGCGTCCACGTTGGATATCCGGATGATCGCGGCGAGCTTGGAGTCTAGTTCCTGCAGTTGGCCTCGGAACCTGGATTGTTCGAGTTTCTCCGCTTCCGAAGGCGCGCCCTCGTCCGATTCCGCCTCCCCTCCCGCGATCACGGTGGCGCTGAAGACATTTCCCGTCAGCGTCACCTGCTTATGGATGTCGTTGATGTCCTCGCCGACGTTGGCGATGAGGAGCTGGCGGTCCTTGGCGCGCTGGAGCGCCTCGACGGCACCGGAGAGCCGGGCGCTGGCGACGAAATAGATGGCGAGGTTCAGACCGAAGAGAAAGAGTATGGAGAGGAAAGCGTAGACAAGCCGCCGTCGTATGGTCAACAGCCGGCCTAGTAGGTCAGCCGATAACCGCCGTCGCCGGGCTTCTTGCCATCCACCTTGAGCACCTTGAATCCAGGCGGCACATCCGCGGAAGCGACGAGAGCAATGCTGCCCGGGATCGCCTTGACGAGATCGCACGCCATCTTGTTCGACGTGACGATCTTGGGGCCCGACGTGGCTTCCGCCCGGAAGACCTTGGCGATCCAGTACTGCTTGTACTGAGCCTCGCTCATCTGGTAGATCTTATCCAGTAGCACGGTTCGCTCCGGAGCCTTCGCCGCGCGCACAAGGAGCGTCACGCGCTGGTTGTTGCCCTCCCAGAATTGTTTGTCGCCGAGAAGAATTCTACGCAGGTCATCGAAGGAAATATTTTCAGCGGAAACCTTGGAGTTGACGACAACCGATACGCTCGAACCCGATTCCACATGCCCCGGTAACGCGATGACAAACGCGAAGAGAAGGAGAGTAGATGCAAGAATCTGTCGCATGGTCGAGGACATTATAGCACGATCAGAACGCATAGGAGATCTGCGCGTTGAAGGAATTTACGTAAGGCTCCTGCGTGACGCTCGTCGTCCTCTGCCGCCGATATTCGCCCTTGATCGCGAGGAGTTCCGCGAAGTCCCAGCGGACGCCCAGCAGGTAGCCCTTCCGGCTGAACATCGTGGATGTGTAGACCGGATCCAGCAGATCGGTCTTGATGTTCTCGTAGCGGGCGTAGGGCTTGTATTTCTCGTCCCACCACGGCAGGCGATAGGCCACCTGGACGTAATAGGCATGGCTGTTCGATGTGCGGTTCGTCAGGAGATCGCGGTGATCGATGTTGGCGTACTCCGCGATGACCTCGGGTCGCTCCCTGGTCCAGGCGACATGCGCCGCCGTGATCATCTCCCGGTGATTCCGGGTCGTCGCCGGCGTGGTGCCGATCGTCAGCTTGTCGCGATAGACGGATCCGCCGACCTGGAGAGGATAGAACCGGTCGGGGCGGACGAAGACCGTCGCCAGGAGCGCGCGGTTGTTGTTGAAGTCGAAGGCATCGCCGCCCTGCGTAATCGTCTGCTCGCGGCCGTTGCCGACGCCCAGTTGATAATTCAGGTTCCAGCCATGGGCCGGAACGGATCCTTCGAGGAGCCCTCCGACGAAATGCACCGGGATGAGCGCTCCGCCGAAGCGCGTCATGTCGGGACGGCTGATGGATGTCTGGAGCCACTGACCGTGGTGGAAGGCGGTGTTCCAGTAATTGATCGGAGCATGGTATCGGCCGAAGGAGAGCTTGATCATATTGTTGTGATCGTACTTGATGATGGACCGCTCGACCGTTGGAGTGAAGACTCCGGCGTTCCGCGCCGTGAGGCTCAGTTCACCGAAAAAACTGAGGCGCGAAGAGAGTTCCGACGTGAAATGAAGGACGAACTGCCCTTCGCTGAATCCGCCATTGGAGAGCTGTCCGGGGCTGTCCGAGACGCCGAAGTTGATGTCGGTGAAGCCGCCGATCTTCAGGTTGGGGTAGGTCTGCTCCGGCATTTCCGTTTCCTCGGCAGCTGCTTCATCCGAGGAGGGCTCCTGCGCCCATGAACCGGCCGAACCGAAAATCCCCATGAACAGGCCGAAAAGGGCAAGCCAGACAATGCGAGTGCGTGTCATCACAGGCATATTTTGTGATTACTGGCACGGCGTCAACAATAAAACTAGGGATTTTTTGCCGGAATGATGATGTTCAGGGGGGACGTATCCCGTCCTCCCGGGCCCAGGAGGGCGTCGAAATCACGCCCGGAATATTCCTTCTGGTCCGTCAGCAACGAGGCAGGCCGGCCGGCTCGAAAGAGAAGCTGGACCATCGGGCGATGCGGAGGCGTAATTTCCACCACGGTGAAATCTCTCTTCATGGCTTCCGCCGGGATCACCACCATTCCTGCGGTGTCCGATTTCATCATCGTCCGGCGGGCTATGGAACAGCAGCGAGGATCGATGTAGCGACCTCGGATGATGATAAGTGTCGAGTGGTTCCAGCCCTTGGAGGCGATAGCCGCGCCGACGATCGGCTCTTGCGTGACGGGATCGATGATCCGGAGCGTTCGGGCGGAATATTCAACAGCGCCGCCTGCCGGCAGGCCAAGAAAGATCAGAGCCGCGACGACAACAAGGGTGGCTTTTTTCATCGGCAAAAGTGTATCACCTTTCGGTTGTCAGAAGGCAGGCGGAAGGCTATAATTCTAATTCGTACTGAATTTGTCCTTATATACGGAGGTTACTTTTAGTCATGTCAAATGCCGCTGAAAGCTGGGAAGACAACGCCACCGGCTCCTGGTATGTCGATAAATCCTGCATTCTCTGCAGCCTGTGTGTTCAACTCGCCCCCAACAATTTCAAGGAATCCGACGCGGGCGATCACGATTTCGTCTACAAGCAGCCTGATACCGAAGATGAGCTCGCGCAATGCGAGGAAGCCAAGATCCAGTGTCCCGTGGAAGCGATCGGCAGCGATCGGTAACCCGGTCGAAAACATTCTTCATCCGTCATTGTTCATTGTTCATTAATCACTAAAATCAAGGTCAACTGCCCCATGAACAATGACTGATGAACAATCTCTTCTTTCTCATCGACGGCCACGCCCTCGTCTACCGCGCCTACTACGCCATTCCGAATCTCACGGGACCTGACGGCAAACCGACCGGAGCGATCCTCGGATTCCTGCGCAAAATCCTGAAAGTCTGCCGCGAAGAAAAGCCCGGTTCGCTCGCCATCATTTTCGACGCGCCGGGGCCGACATTCCGGGACGAGCTGAGCGCGGACTACAAGGCAACGCGCCAGGCGATGCCGGAAGATCTCTCGCACCAGATCGGCGTGATTCTCAATCTTCTCCCCATGCTCGGTTGCCGCGTCCTCTCCATCCCCGGGTTCGAAGCGGACGACGTCATCGCCACGATCGCCGTGCGCGCGGCCTCCGAAGAAGGATGCGACGTCCGGATTCTCTCCGGCGACAAGGATCTCGCCGCTCTCGTCGGCACCGTCGGATCCGGATCGGTCACGGTCCTCGCGCCGTCGCGGGATCTCGATACGGAGCGGATTCTCGACAGCGCCGGCGTCCGGGAGAAGTTCGGCGTCACTCCCGGGCAGATCCCGGATTACCTGGCTCTCCTCGGAGACTCCTCCGACAATATCGCGGGCGTACCGGGCGTCGGAGCCAAGACCGCGGCGAAACTGTTGAACGAACACGGTTCGATCGAAGGGATCCTGGCCGCGACAGACAAGTTGACGCCGAAGATCAGGGAGGCCTTCGAGAAGAACGGCGAGACTCTTGCGCTCGCCCGGAAGCTCGTCGCGCTCCGCAGGGACGTTCCTTTGCCCGACGATTCGCCGGCCCGATCCTTCGCAACCCGCATCAAGCCGACACCCGAGGCTCTCGCCGTCTTCGATCAACTGGGTTTCAAGACCATCCGGAAAGAATACGAAGACCTGTCGCTTGATGAGGGAACAGCATCGACCTCGACCGAACAGGAATCGTTAGCTCCCCAATCTTCGCTCGCGGTTCCCCGCCCGCTCATCCTCGACTCGGCCACGTTATCCGGCTATCTCGAACGAGCCTCCACAAGGCTCACCGCGTTCGACACGGAAACGACCGCGCTGGCGCCGCACGACGCGGAGCTGGTCGGTGTCTCGTTCGCGCCCGAAGGGATGGATCCGGCCTATCTGCCGCTGTCCCATTCCGAAGGCATGACATTCTTCGGAGAAGTCTCCCTGCCCACGCTGAAGAAATACCTCGAGGACGAATCGGCGAAGAAGTGCGGTCACAACGTGAAGTTCGACCTCCAGATGATCCGCGCGGCCGGCATCACCGGGCGCGGATTCGCTTTCGACACCATGATCGCCGCGGCGCTCCTGAATCCTCTCCGCCGGTCCCATTCGCTCGATGCGCTTGCTCTCGAATTCTTCCAGCTCCGCAAGATCTCCTTCGACGAGATCGCGCCCGATGGGAATTTTCGCGCGGTCTCCGTCGAGCGCGCCGCCGAATATTCCGGGGAGGACGCGTTCGTCACGCTGGAGCTGTACAAGCTCCTGGCGCGCCAGCTGGACGAAGCTCCCCATCTCCGGAAAGTCTACCGCGAAATCGAGCATCCGCTCATCGAGGTCCTGGCCGACATGGAATGGCGCGGCATTCACGTCGACAGCGCGCGGCTCGACGCGCTCGCCGGCGATTTCCACAAGGAGCTCGACGCCCTGCGGGATCTTGCCATGACGACCGCGGGAGAAGAGTTCAACCCGGATTCGCCGAAGCAGGTGGCCGTCATTCTCTTCGAGAAATTGAAACTCCCCACTGTCCGCAAAACGAAGACCGGATTCTCCACCGACCAGGAAACCCTGGAGGAACTCCGCGCGCATCACGAGCTTCCGGGAATTCTCCTGGAGTACCGCGAAGTCGCCAAGCTCCTGAACACCTACGTCGAAGCGCTTCCCCAGCTGATCAACGCGAAGACGGGGCGGCTCCACACGAACTTCTCGCAGGCCCGGACCGCGACCGGGCGCCTCGCCTCCATCAATCCCAACCTGCAGAACATCCCGGTCCGCTCCGATCGGGGCCGGACGATCCGCGCCGCGTTCACCGCGCCGAGCGGCCGGGCGCTTGTCGCCGCCGACTATGCGCAGATCGAATTCCGGATCGCGGCGCATTTTTCGGGGGACGAGACGCTCCTGAGGGCGTTCCGCGAGGGACTCGATCTGCATGCCGTCACGGCGGAACGGCTCTTCGGCGACGCAAAAGATCCGACGGCCCGGCGTAAAGCCAAGACCGTGAACTTCGGGATCCTTTACGGGCAGTCCGCGTTCGGCCTCGCGCGCCAGCTCGGCATTTCCCGCAAGGAAGCCGGGGAGATGATCGAAGGATACTTCTCGGCCTTCCCGAAGCTCCGCGCCTGGATGGACGGCGTGATCGAGAAGGCGCGCGACACCGGATATGTCGAGACGCTGTTCGGGAGGCGGCGCGTGATCGAGGAGATCAAGTCGAGAAATCATAATCTTCGTGCGGCGGGCGAGCGGATCGCGGTGAACACGCCGGTGCAGGGAACCGCGGCGGAAATCATCAAGCTCGCGATGGTCCGCGCTCATCAGTGTTTGTCGAAACTCGACCGTACTGGTATCGTTCTGCAGGTGCACGACGAGCTGGTCGTCGAAACGGACGCCTCGAGCGTCGCGGAAACAACGGAGACACTGAAGAACTGCATGATGAACATTTCGCCATTGGAGGAACTCCTGGAAGTGCATACCGGCTCGGGCGCCGACTGGCTCGAAGCAGGCCATTGATGCGCTCCCCGCTCCTTCTCGCACTCGCGATTCTGCTGCCTTGTTCGGCACACGCGCGGGAATATCACTCCTCCGAGCGCATCCACGCGCTAGTCCGCGAAGCCTCCGGCGCCTCCTCTCCCCTCGAAATCGACAGGATTCTCCGGCACGCCATCGAGGACACTTCGATCGAGCCTGCCCCGGACTCCCGCGCGTATGCGACCGTGTCCTTCGACAACTGGAATCCCCGGGCGCGGGTCTGGATCAAGGACATCGAGGCGGAATCGCTCTTTCGGGATGTGCTCCTCGACCACTTTCTCCTCGACGGCACCGCCATCGAGGGACGCGTCGACCTGGAACTGGAAATCCGCGCGGGTTCTCCGGGGACCATGAAGGGCACGATCCATCTCCGCGGAGCAAACCTCCACTGGAAGGAAGGAAATTTCGCCCTCCAGGGCGTCACGGGAAAAGTCCCCTTCGCCCGCGTGATCGGCATCGTCGCTCCGCCCCGGCTGCCCAGTTCCACCGAGAATATCACAATCGACACGATGATCTGGTCGAACCATCCGGCCGCGACGAACCTTACGGCCGCCGCGACGTACGAGAACAACATTCTCCGGTTCGACCGGATGAAGATGAAGATCATGGGAGGCGCCGGTGTCGGCACGATCGTGATGGATCATCGCAGCACGCGCTGGCGCATCGCAACGATGATCAAGTTCGAGAAGGTGGACCTGAAGAGACTGAACGAGCTCCTGCCCGGGCTTCCGCTCTTCGCGCGCGTGACGGAAGCGGAACTGGAAGGCCACATCGGCCTCATCTTCGAGGCGCCCAACCGGATCGCGCTCTCCGGCAAGATCAATTCGACGGGACCGGGGGTCATCGAGCTCTCGCCGAAGATGCACCAGGTTGTCCGCGGGTTCATCACGCAGCGCGTCGTGAAGTTCCAGCATCTCCAGCTTCAGCTCGGGCATGACGACGCCGGCAATCTCGAGGCGCGCATCGATCTCTACCGGCGCACCGCGAAATCGCTCCTCGAACTCTTCCGCGGCATGCCGTTCGCGCCTCTCATGGTGACGATCCGGATCCCGATTCTGCCTTTCGTGCAGGAACTGTCCCGGAATTGACGAAACGGGTGGTTCCTGCAGTTCGATTTCATTTTTCACATTTCAGCTCGCGCATGGCGCATTTCGGATCCTGCCTGGTCCTCTTCGCGATCCTGTCGGGATCGGTTCCAGCACGATCCGAGGACGCCGCGGCGCCGCGAAAGACCGCCGCCTGGGAGGCTCTGAAGGAGGACATCGCGATCGCGCGCGATCGCGTCTTCCCCTCGCTCATCAACATCCGCGTCGTCATCGAGGAGTATGAGGAGGGAGGCATCAGGAAGGAGCAGGTCATAGGGAGCGGTGTCATCGTGGGCCTGGAGGAAACCTCCGCGCTCGCTCTCACGAATTACCATGTCGCGGGACGCGCCGTGAAACTCATCTGCACGCTCCATAACCAGGAGGAAGTTCCGGCCGAGTTGCTCGGCGAGGATCCTCTCACGGATCTCGCGCTCCTTCGACTCGATCTCTCCTCCGTTTCCCCCGAGGCGCGCCCCCCCGCCGCCGTGCTCGGCAACTCCGACGATCTCGACGTGGGCGACTACGTGATGGCGATGGGCAGCCCCTGGGCTCTCGCGCGCTCCGTCACGCTCGGTATCGTCTCCAACAAGGCCCGCGTCTTCGCGAGCGACGAAGGAGACGATTATGAACTGGAGAACGGGGAGCAGACGGGACTGCTGACCCGATGGATCCAGCACGACGCTTCGATCTCCCCGGGAAATTCCGGAGGCCCGCTCGTCAACCTGAAGGGCGAGGTCATCGGCATCAACGAGCTGGCGAACATGATCGGCGGCGACATGGGATTCGCGATCCCGTCGAATCTCGCGCGCGACGTCATGCGGAAGCTTGCGGACAGCGGCGAAGTCGAGCGGAGCTGGATCGGAATCGATGTCCGGCCGATCAACCGCACGGAATTCACGCGAGGCGTCCTGGTCAGCTCCGTCGTCGAAAGCTCCCCCGCCGATATCGCCGGCATCCGCGCGGGAGATCTCATCGTCGGGATCGACGGAGCCGAATTCACGGCGCGCTTTCCGGAACACATGCCGCTCTTTCATGCCCGTATCTCCGATAATCCTCCGGGATCCTCCATCCGTCTCCAGGTGGAACGCGACAGCCGCGTCGAGGAGCGGACCGTCGTCACGGAGAAGCTGAACGACTGGCTCGGCCGCGAGGGCATGATCAAGCGGTGGGGGATCACCATCTGCGAGATCACGGAACCCCTGGCGCGCGAGGAGCGGATCGACGATCCGCAGGGCGTCATGGTGACCGACCTCCGGCAGGGAGGCCCGGCCGTGAAGGCCAATCCGCCGCTCATCCCCGAGGACATCATCCGCCGCGTGAACGGTCACGGCGTGTCGAGCGTGGAAGAACTCCTCGACCTCGCGGCCGACACCGCGATCGAGAAGGAGGGGAAGATCCTCCTCGACGTGGAGCGGAACCGCGCCCGGCTCATCGTCCTCCTCAAGCCCGAGGATCCGGAGGAAGTCGTCGACCGGGCGCGCGAATTCAGGAAGGCGTGGCTGGGCGTCGAGGTCCAGGCGATGACGCCCGAATTATCCAGGCGCATCGCGCCGGGCCAGGCAAGCGGCGTGCGCATCGCGCGCGTGTATGAAGGCACGACCGCCGAAGCCGCGGGCCTTGCCGTGGGCGATATCATCACGGCCCTGAACGGAGAGCCGCTCCGGATCCGCTACGAACATGAAGCCGGCAACTTCCAGTCGATCCTTTCGGGCATGCGCATCGGCGGCACCACGAAGATCGCGCTTCTGCGGAACGGAGAGAAGCAGGAGCTCGAAGCGACGCTCGAAGCCGCCCCGCTGCGGGTGGAGGACGCTCGCCGCTTCAAGGACAACACCTTCGACATCGGCGTCCGGGAGATCACGTTCTACGACCGGATGCGGATGAGGTGGAGCGGCAGGATCGCGGGCGTGCTCGTGGAAAGTTCCGAGCCGGGCGGATGGGCGGGACTGGCCGGACTTTCGAGCGGCGACCTGATCGAGAAGATCAACGGGGAGACGACGCCGACGATCGCCGCATTCCGGGCCGTGCTCGATCGCGTCAAGGATGCCCGGTTGAAGCGCTTCGTTGTCGTCGCGCGCAGGAAGAACAGCACGGATCTTCTGTATGTGGAACCCGAATGGGAGGAGAATGAATGATGACCATCACGAGGAATGCTCTCGCCGCGACCCTGGTGCTGGCGATCGGCTCCCTGTCCGGAACCGGCATGGCCGCGGACACCGATAAACTTTCCACCGACACCCATGCCGTCATCATCCCCGCCGCGACGTCGCCCTCCGCTCCGCGTTCCTTCATGCAATCGCTCATGGACCGCACCGCCCCTTCCATCGTCACCGTCTCCTTCACCATCCGGATGAAGATGAACTTCGGCGCGGAGATGGGCGGCGGGGAACCGCAGGAGATGCATCATGAGATCAACGGCGTGCTCGTGCAGGACGGCATCGTCGTTGTCTCGCTGACGCAGTTGAACGGGCCGGCCGGAATGTTCGCGGGCATGATGGCGGGACAGGGAATGCAGATGGAGATCGTTCCGTCGGAATTTCTCGTCGTCTTTCCTGACGGCACGGAACTCTCCGCCGAATTGAAAGCCAAGGATTCCGATCTCGATCTCGCCTTCATCCAGCTCACCGGTCCGCGGCGCGAGGACTTCACGGTTTCGCCGCTCGACCTGTCGGTCACCGGCGCCGAGCCCGAGGCGGGGGACGAAGTCATTCTCGTGAACCGATTTTCGCGCGAGCTGAATTACGAACCGATCTGCTTCACGACCCGCGTCAGCGGCGTCATCCGGAATCCACGGACACTTCTCGCGATCATGAACACGAGCGACGCCTTCGGATCCTTCACCGCTTCCCCCGCGTTCAACGCGGAAGGAAAGCTGGTCGGCATCGTCACGTTCCGGCCTTCGCCGGATAACGGATCGGTCCTACCGACGGGACGCGGAGCCCAGCCGAACATGAACGCGATGATGAACGCCATCCGGCTCTTCATCCTGCCCGTCGCCGACCTTGTCCGCGCCGTGGAGAAGGCGAAGAGCTAGAGGATCGGCGGGCATGTCCCGCGCCATTCTCTTCACGCAGTGCCTCCAGAACGATTTCGTGCAGCCCCTGGGCGCAAACGATCCGTTGCCGAATCTCCTGCATGTCGGTCACGAGGAATCCCGGCGGCTCCTCGGTGAAAACCCCGCGGACGGGCCCATCGCGCGGCTCATGTCCTGGGCCTACGGCCGGCCCCTCGAACAGCTTGAACTCATTCATCTCCGCGACTGGCACGATCCCGCCGATCCGCACCAGGCCGCGCATCTGCGGCAGTTCGGCAACCACTGCCTGAAGGAAACAGCGGGCGCGGCGTTCGCATTCCCCGTTCCGCCCCACGATGGCGCCACCGTCATCGACTCCCTGTCTCTCAACGATTTCGACCGGACTTCCCTCTCCGACCGGCTTGCTCCATACGCCGGCCGGTCCTTGAAGGTCGGAATCGCGGGCGTCTGGACCGAGGCGAAAGTTTTCTTTCTCGCCTACGAACTCGCGACACGCTTTCCGACATTCTCGATCGCGATCTGTTCCGCCCTGACCGCCAGTTCCTCCCGCAGCCAGCACTTCATCGCGCTCGACCAGATCGCGCGCCTGCTGGGCGTGGCCGTCATCCCGTCCCAGGGAGGATTCATGGAGTTTCTGGGCGGAGATGAAACTTCGTGGGCCTCATGCCGCGCTCCGGCCACGGACCTGCCGCGCGTGGAATTCGAGGACTGGAACAAGACCGGAGAGGCGGACCGCAACCTCCTTCGCTACATCTTCCGGGACTGCAAGAGCGTCACGCTGCGCGCGCTTGCGGGAGGATTCTCGGGCAACCTGGTCCTGGGCGCCGAGAGCACGGACCTCTTCGGCCACCGACAGGCGCCGCACGTCGTGAAGATCGGCCCCCGGGATGCGATCGGCCGCGAGCGAACCGCGTTCGAAAGAATCGAGTCCGTCCTCGGGAATACCGCGCCGCGCATCGCGGACTTCGCGGACTCCGGGGAGCGGGGCGCGCTGAAGTACCGCTATGCATCGATGAGCGGAGGAGCTTCGACGACGATCCAGAAGCTCTACCGGGACGGAATCCCGGTGGACGAGCTTCGCGGGATTCTCCGCACCGTCTTCGTGGAACAGCTCGGCCGTTTCTATTCCGCCGCGACTCGCGAATCCGTCAATCTCCTCGACTACTACTCCTTCAGACCGGATATGGCTCCGCGAGTGCGCGAGCGCGTCGAGGCGATACTCGGCGCTCCCGCCGCCGGCGAATCGCTCACCCTGCCGGGAAGGATCACGTGTCCCAATCTCTGCCTCTTCTATGAAAACGATCTCGCCCGATTTCCCTCGACGCGGCGGGACGCCTGTCTCTTCTCGTACGTTCACGGGGACTTGAACGGGGCGAATATCATCGTGGATGGGAACAGGAACGTCTGGATCATCGATTTTTTCCACGCGCATCGCGGCCACGCGCTGCGCGACCTGGCGAAATTCGAAAACGATCTCCTCTATATTTTCACGCCGGTCACGAACGAGGACGATCTGCGCGAATCGGCGCGGTTGTCGGACCTCATCCTCGGCGTGGAGAACCTCCATCTTCCCCTGCCGCCCGTGGAAACGGTCGGGCTGACCCGGCCGGCGATGATCCGCGCCTATGAAACCATCCTGCTCCTGCGATCCTTCTACTCCGGCCTCCTGCCCTCGGACGGCGATCCGCTGCAATTGCTGATCGCCCAGTTGCGATATGCGGTCCATACGTTATCCTTCGACGAACCCGACGCCCTTCAGAAGAAATGGGCGCTTTACACCGCGGGCTGTTGCAGCGCCGCCGTCAGGAACCGGATGACGAAGAGGGCGGAGATGAAAGGATGATCTTGTGATCGAGTTGAATTGGCCGGATGCTCCGGCGGACCGGGATCCGGGGACATACCGCGGCGGAATGCGGTTTCTCGTGGATGGGGAGATCCGGGAGTGGACCGGCGCATCGGTGAACGTGATGTCGCCGCTTTACCAGAGAAGCGCCCAAGGACTCGAACAACGCCTGCTGGGACCGAGCGCGCTGCCGGACGCCTCGTGCGCGAAGGCCGCCCTGAGCGCGGCTGTGAAGGCCTTCGGGCGCGGCCGAGGATCCTGGCCGACGGCGCCGGTCGCGGAACGAATCCGCGCTACGGAAAAATTTCTCGACGGCATGAAGGCCCGACGCCTGGAAATGGCGCGGCTCATCACGTGGGAAATTTCAAAACCGTGGAAGGACTCGCTCGCGGAAGTCGACCGGACGATCGAATACGGCGTGGCGACGATCGAGGCCCTGAAGGATGTGGACCGCGTCTCCAGCCGGTTCGTTCTCGAATCCGGTTTTCTCGCCCAGATCCGGCGATCTCCCATCGGCGTCGCGCTCTGCATGGGTCCGTACAACTATCCGCTGAACGAAACCTTCACGACGCTGCTGCCCGCGCTCATCATGGGCAATACCGTCATCGCGAAGCTCCCCCGCTTCGGTCTCCTCTGCCAGATGCCGCTCCTTGAAGCCTTCGCCGAATCGTTTCCGCCCGGCGTCATCAACATCCTGCCCGGCGACGGACAGACGGTCATCACGCCGATCATCGCGTCCGGCGAAATCGATCTCCTCGCCTTCATCGGTTCCGCGCGGGTCGCCAACATCCTGAAGCAGCAGCATCCGCGCCCGAACAAGCTGAGGAGCGTTCTGGGGCTTGGAGCGAAGAACGCGGCCGTCGTCCTGGCGGACGCCGATCTCGAAAAGGCCGTTCCCGAATGCGTAAGCGGAGCGCTCACGTTCAACGGGCAGCGCTGCACGGCATTGAAGGTCTTCTTCGTCCAGAGAAAGATCGCCGACGAATTTGCGCGACGGGTCGCGGAAGGCGTGGCGCAGCTGAAACATGGCCTGCCCTTCGAGGACGGCGTCTCCTTGACACCCCTGCCCGATCATGCGACGGTTTCCAACATGACGAAGATGATGGAGGACGCGGTCTCCAGGGGCGCGCGAATCGTCAATGAAAACGGAGGTTCGACGGACAGGACCTACTTCCACCCGGCCGTCGTGTATCCCGTGACGGAATCGATGGAGCTCTGGCGGCGGGAGCAGTTCGGCCCGATCGTCCCGATCGCGGTCTTCGACGAGATCGACGAGATCTTCGAATACCTCGCCGGATCGGCGCACGGCCAGCAGGCCTCCGTCTTCGGCAAGGATCCCGCCGTGATCGGACGGCTTGTCGACGAGCTCGCCAACCAGGTCTGCCGCGTCAACCTGAACAGCCAGTGCCGCCGGGGCCCGGACGCGTTCCCCTTCGGCGGCCGGAAAGATTCCGCGGAAGGCACGCTCTCCGTCTCCGATGCGCTCCGCGTCTTCTCCATCCGCACGCTCGTGGCCGCCGTGGAGAACGACGCGAACACGGAGCTGGTGCAGGAGATCGTGCGCGGACGGACCTCCCGGTTTCTGACGACGGATTATCTCTTCTGATGAAGGTCCAGAATGTCGCTCCGTTCGTCGACGCCGCCGCTTATGTGCTCGAACAATGCATCCCGGACGCGCGGATCAGGAGAGGCGAACTGAAGTTCAGCACCGATCCCCACATATCCGCCGGCATCACGACCTTCATCGGCCTCACCGGAACTCTTCGTGGTCGCGTCGTGTACGACATGAGCAAGCAGACGGCGATCTCCATCGCGTCGGAGATGAACAACGAGAAGCAGGTCGGCATGAACACGCTCGTGCGATCCACCATCAGCGAGCTGGCGAACATGATGACCGGCAATGCCGCGACGCGCCTGAACCAGTCAGGCCAGGATGTCGACATCACGCCTCCCACTTTCATCATCGGAACGGAGACGGAGGTCTACTCGTACAAATCGATGGGCCACCTCATCGTCCCGATCGAGACCCGGTGCGGACTGCTCATACTGTCGCTTTCCGTGACGGATGAGCAGGGCTGATCCGCTCTCCTATTTTTTTTCGAGTTAGCACGGCCGTTTTTTCCGAAAAGCGGCGCGCTTACGTGATTAATATCACCTTTTTTGTAGCTTGCCTTGAGATAACGGTCACACCTAAGATCCTGTCATGGTTCTATTCGACCGATGGTATCCTTGACACGTCCGCACCGATGGTCGCTCGTTATCCTTTTCTCGCTTTCTTCCTCGATCTCCGCGGGCGCCGTGGTGCCGACCTCGGCGGACCTGCGCGTCAACGCGGCGTGGGGACTTCCGACACCGATTCCGATCGGTGCTCCATTTCAGCTCAACAACATCCAGGTCATCAATAACGGCCGCGATACGGTCGTCGAGGCGCAACTCGTCCTGACGGTGACCAGGAACGGAGCCACGGTCTTCACTTCGACGCAGATCATCCGGAATCTGCTCCGACGGATGTCGGCGCTGCGGAACTGCACCGGCATCATCCTGCCCGAACCCGGGGATTACACCTTCCGGGTCGAGGCGCGTTTCAGCGGCGCGAGCGCGGGCATGACGGACACGAATCGCGCGAACAACGTGATGACGATGACACGCAACGTGGCGCTGCAATCGGCGGATATCGCCATCACCGGCATCTCCGTGCCGGAACAGATCACGATCGGCCGGCCCCTGCCGGATGTCACAGCGACGCTCCGAAATCACGGGCCCACCGTGGTGTCGATAAGCCACATGGTGCTCACCATCCTGCGGGATGGCGGGATCGTGGATACGAGGATTTTCGCGTGCTATAACCTCGCGTCCGGTCAGCAGGCTGATCATCTCTTCTCGGGCCTCCCTTTCGCCGACGCGGGCGAGTACACTTTTCAGTGCGAGGCCCGGTTCAGCGGCGCCAGCACCGCTCTGATCGACGAAAACGCGGCGAATAATACACGTTCCGAGATCAGGTCGGCTCTTCTCCCCGTCGCGGATCTCGAGGTCACGGAGATCACCGTTCCCGCGACGATCATCGCCGGGCAGAGTTATGCGAATGTAACCGCCAGTCTCAGGAATAACGGTCCGTATCCGGTGACGGCGTGCACCTTCACATCGACTCTTCTTCGATCGGGGAATCAGCAGATTAATCAGAACGCCATTCCGAATCTGAATCTCGCGTCCGGTCAGCAATCCACTCTTGTCTTTCGAAATCCCTTTGTCGCGGAACCGGGCGAATATACCTTTTCGCTCGAAGTCGCGCTCTCGCCGGGCAGTTCCCCGACGATCGACACGAATCCCGCGAACAACGTGAAGTCCGTCAACCGCACGGTCGCGGAGCCTCCGCCAGCGGCGGCCGATCTCGAGGTCGTTCACGTTGGATTCCAGCGTTCGCCCAACCTCGGTCCTGGCAACATCTTGACGATGAGAATCAGGAACAACGGGCCCGCCACCACTCCCGGTGACGGCGTATTGCTTGCCGCGCGGCTGGAAAAGGATGGCGAACGGATCTTCGCCAATCAAACAACGTGCGGGCTGGCGTTGACGCCCGGCGCTTTCTGGAGCTTCTCGACGCCGCCGTTCGAGATCAGCACGGAGCCGGACGTTTACACTCTCGTTGGCGAGGCGACGCTGACGGGGCCGGGCGCCGCCCTCTCCGACACGAACGAGGCGAATTCCGCGAGGCGCGAAACCGCGTCGATCGGGCTGGCGGATGGATCGAGGCTCGCGCGGATCCGTGTCGCGCGGCTTGATGTGCCGCCGGCCGGGAGCACGAACGGCCAGACCGGTTTCGAAGTTGCGATCGCCAATGGAGACAGAAACATGGCGAATCCTCCGGTTGCCGGCTTCTCGCTCGTGACGCGGATCTGCCCGGCTGGGAATCCCGGCCGCGTCGTTTTCGAGCGAAGGGAACCGGACCTATCTCTGGATCCCGGACAGAATCGCTCCTTCTCCTACACCCATCAGTTCGAGGAGGGCGACGTCTACTCGGTGACATGCCAGATCGAGACCACTCCCGCGATCGTTCTCGCCAACGCCGCTACCGCGAAAAGGACTTCTTCTATCAATATTCGGTTCATCGCGAGAGCTCCGGTTTCGGCCGATCTGGCGATCGAATCCGTCGATTCGCTGGGGCGTCCACGAGTCGGTAGCGGGAATCAGGCGCGCGTGGTTGTGAAAAATAATGGGCCGGACACGGTCGCGGACGGATATATCTTCGTTCAAGGCCGGGATGCCGGAAAGAATATCATAGGAGGCGGCGCGCGCGTCGGCTTCGAAAAACCTCTGAAGCCGGGGGAGACAGTGGCGCTCGTCGCGCGCGATCTCCAAGTGGCGCAGGGCAACGGCGGCTCTTTCGCGGCTGAGGTCGACTTCGCGGGCGCGGCCGCGGGCATGATCGACGCCGTTCCCGCGAATAACCGGCGAAGCAGGTCCTTCACGAGGATCGAGATGGCATTTCAACCGATGAGGTTCGCCGTCGAAAGATTCGAGTTCACCGGCCGGGATCAGGAGCGCGTACAGATAGAATTCGCCCCCATGAATCTCCGGCTTCAACCCTTTCAATTTACCGGGCGCGGATTTCAGCCGATCACGCTGACAACGCGCCCTTATGAATTCACGGGCGAGGATGCTTTGCCCAACGATCTGGCTCCGAACAATCAGGAGGTATTGCGATGAAAAAATGGCGCTTTTGGGAATTTTCGTTTGTGATCGTCGGGATGGCGATCCTCTTTTTCGCGTCGGGCGGCGATGCCGGAAAAAAATTCTACTCGGGGGGTGATGATCAGGCACAGGCCAATCGTCAGAATATCCTCATCGAGGTGGGAGACGGATCGGACTTCGTCGCCACGGTTCCAGTCAACTTGCACAATATCCATCCTCTTGTCCGCGCGGTTGTGCTCACCGCCTCTCTGCAGAATTTTCTCGAACGCGACGGCCAGAACGCGTCGGGCGCGGCGGATGGAGCCCGTGTGACGGTCTCCCGAAGCGTCGTATTGCCACGGGACACGGATATCGTTCGCGATGTCGTGATCGGCATGGCGATCCCGGATACCTATACGAATTCGGATCTACCGTACTATGACGTCACGATGGAGTTCGAGGTGACGGAGGCGGGCGATACAGTGTACCGCGTTCCCATTCCCGCGGATGATCAACGCGCCGGTGCGGCGGCAAATCGCCATCTCACGGCGCGTGGCGGAGCGCCGTTGTATTTCACCGAGAACGGAAACGCCCCGCAGCCGTGACGGTGGCTGCGCCTGGCGAATAGTCGAAACGCGTTCGACCGGAGTCCGTAGCCCTTTGCATCCGTTGAGCGCCGTCGTCTCCCGACAAATCGAGACCTGAATGCCGCTCTTTTCAATCTCGATCTTCCTCGGCTCGTTTCTTCTCTTCGTGGTCCAGCCCATGGCCTCGAAGATGCTGCTCCCGTCTTACGGAGGCAGCGCTTCGGTCTGGTTGACGTGCATGGTCTTTTTTCAGGCGATGCTCGTCGCGGGCTATGGATATGTTCACGTGACGACGAGAAGGCTCTCGGCGTCGCGGCAAAAAACCGTCCATTTTTTCTTGTGGATCGCGGCCTTGTTCTTTCTGCCGATCCACCCTTCCGCCGAAGGCGAGATCCAGGCAGGCGCACCCGCCTTTGCCATTCTGCGCGAGTTGACGAGAACCACGGCCGTCCCCTTCATCGCTCTCGCGGCCACCGCGCCACTCCTCCAGCGATGGCTCGGCGCTTCGACTCTCAAGGGGGCGGACAATCCTTATCCTCTCTATTCGGTCAGCAATATCGGAAGTCTCCTGGGACTATTCGCCTATCCGTTCATCGTCGAACCCTGGTTCGCTTTCTCGGAGCAGGCGCGCCTCTTCGCGTCAATGTTCGCGTTCGCCGGCATCCTTGTGGCGGGCTGCGCGATGATTTCGTCGCTGCGAGGCGAGGCGGCGGTCGCACAGGAGGAACCCGCTCTCATTTCAAGAGTGTCCCGGTTGCGATGGCTCGTGCTCTCATTCGTACCGTCGAGCCTTCTTCTGGGAGTGACGAGCGTCATCACCACCGACATCGCCGCAATCCCGCTCATCTGGGTCATCCCGCTGGGAATCTATCTCGTTACCTTCGTTCTCGCGTTCGCGCGACGGCCGGTCCTTTCCTACCTGCATGCGGCACGCCTCGCGGCGCCGGCGATCCTCCTGGTCACGGCATGGACCGCGTCGAACGCGATCGCCTCCACGTTGACCGTCGTTCCATTTCTCCTTTATCTCGCGCTGCTCTTTCTCGTCGGGCTCTCGTGCCACGGAGAATTGGCGTCGCTGGCGCCGGGGAGAACCCTGATGACGGAGTATTACCTGTGGATCTCGCTGGGCGGAATGCTGGGCGGCGTCTTCAATTCTCTCCTCGCTCCGATTCTCTTCGATCGCATCGTGGAGTTACCGCTCGTTATTGTCGCGTCGGCTTTTCTCGCCGCCAAGGCGGCGGCGGGCAGCGAGAGAAGGATGAGATTTTCCGACCTTGCGATCCCATTCACGATCATTCTCCTTTTTCTACCGTGGAATCTCGCGGTCCGAGCGTGTCGCTCCATCTTCGAGGAGAGAACCACATTCGTCGTCATGGCCGTCCCCGCTGCATTAGGCCTAGCGCTCGTCCGAAAACCTCTCGGCTTTGCCGCCGGGGTCGCGGTCGTGCTCTCTTTCGGCGCGATCTTCGGATCCGAGGGAAGCGTCATTCATCGCTCCCGGAGTTTTTTCGGCATCTCGAAAGTACTCAGGCTGGAAAATCCGGTGATGCACGTCTTTCAGCACGGGACGACGATCCACGGGAGGCAGAGATTCGATCGGGGAATGATAGACACAGCGCTCTCGTATTACCATCCGTCCGGACCGATCGGAATGCTTTTCACGGATTTCGCGGACCGGGACACAATCTCGCGTGTCGCCGTCGTCGGGCTCGGTGTAGGAACCCTTGCCGCCTACGCGGATGAAGGCCGGCGTATGGATTTTTACGAGATCGATCCGTCGATCGAACGCATCGCCCGCGACCCGGATCTCTTTCAGTATCTTGCTCGCTCGCGCGGAACGATCAGCGTCACGATCGGCGACGGCCGTCTGGCGCTGCGCGATTCCCGCGATTCCTACGGGCTCATCATTCTCGACGCCTTCAGCTCCGACGCTGTCCCGGTTCACCTCCTCACGAAAGAAGCCGTGGGCTGCTATGTGGAACATCTGACCGATTCGGGCATCCTCGTCTTCAACATTTCGAACCGCTATCTCGACCTCGCTCCCGTTCTCGCAGGCATCGCCGCGGCATATCGCCTGGACGGTTATACCTGCAGCGACGTGAGAGACGCCCGCATGGAGCGGGAAGGGTACTCCTCGGCGGCCTGGTTCGTGATGGCGAGACCGTCGGCGATGCTCGGCCGGTTGAAAGAGCGCGCGCCGAACTGGACGCCGGCGGTCGCGGACACCCGGATGAGAATCTGGACCGACGAATATTCGCCGATCACGTCGATCTGCAGGTGGATGTAGATAATACGTAATACGTAATTGCTTTCTCAGATCATCGCCACCTCATCGTCCCGATCAAGACCCGGTGCGGACTGCTCATACTGTCGCTCTCCGTGACGGATGAGCAGGGCTGATCCGCTCTCTTATTTTTTCTCGCTCCACGCCGCCTGCAGGCGCTTCAATCCCGCGAACAGCTCCGGAAGCGAATCCTCCAGGATGTCGCATCGGCTCCGGATTTCCTCCGCGTCGTTTTTCCGGGCCGCGGTCACAAGCGCGGCGGCGTGATCCGAAATGCTGGGAGCCTGGAAGTAGCAGAGCATGCCTTTCAGGGTGCGGGCGGCCTTGATTGCGGCCTCGGTATCGGTACCCGTCAAGCCGGCTCGTATGCGCGCGAGATGAGCCGCCGCATCGTCCCGGGAAGCGGTGACCAGGCGGTTCAGGAATCCCGGATCGCCGTCGAGCCGATCCCAGAGCGCCTCCTCGTCGATGAGGCCGCGGGTCGCGCCCGTCTGCGGAGCCGCGTGCGCGAAGTGCGCGGAATCCCGGGTCGCCGGTGTCGTTGTCGCTCGGGTGGCCGGAGCGGTCACGTCCTCAGCGGACCTGCCGACCGGCTGTGTCTCCGGCGGCGCGGTTGAAGACACCCGTTCCGGAGCGGCCATTGTCGCCGCGGAAATTCCGGTTGTGCCTCGCGCCCTGTCGAGATCCCTTTTGACACGGTGAAGTTCCGCGCGACCGAGCGCCTGCGCGGCAAGATGCGAAACGCCGATCAGGAAGGTCTGTTCATCCGGGAGCCATTTCCTCGGGGTGCCCGCATGTTCCACGCCCAGAACTCTCGAGACGCCATCGTCGCCATGGATCGGCACGTACATCAAGGCGCCGATACCGGCCGCGGCGAAATATCCCGACGGCATTTCCCTGGTCCTGACATCCGAGGATACATCGTCGATGACGAGGATATCGCCGGCATTCAATGCATGGAAAAAAACCGGGTATTCGCCCACGACAAGCTGGGCGCCCAGCTCGTGCGTATCGGTCTGCAGCCGATACAGGTCTTCACTGCTGAACAGGTCGCGCTTCCTTGAAAATCGCCACACGATGACGCGGGAACACTCGATCGTCCTCGCCAGCAATTCATTCACCTGCTTCAGATACTCCTGAACTCCCTCCGATCCGAATTCCCCGTTCCGCGCGAGAGCCTTCAACGCCGCCTGCTGTCGCACGTAACGCCGCTGGTTCTGCCGCATCTGGTCCTCGATCACCTTGCGCCGTTCCGCCATCTTGTTGAAGGCTTCGCCGAGCGCGCCCAGCTCGTCGGTCGTCTTCACTTCGATCCTGTGTTCCAGTTCCCCCATTCCCAGCCGGACCGCGCCCTTCTTCAATCGCGCCAGTCCCTGCGTGACATACGTCGAGATCTTGTACGCCATGCCCGCCGCGAGGACCGCGGATACGATAAACGTGATGAACGCGATGCGGTCGTTCGTCTGCGACGCGGCATGGAAATTCTCCCTCGCCCGCGCGGCGCGCTCCTGTTCCTCCCGGACAAGCCGCGGAAGGAGCGTCTCGATGATGCTCTGCGAGAGCGGTTCCGCGGTGACGGAGAGCTCGGTGATGGCCGCGGTGGGCTCGCTGCTGAAATTCTCGATCACGAGGGTCCACGACGCGAGCAGCTTGTCGCACTCCGCCAGGTCGGCGGCCAGTGAAGACGCGCCCGCGCCGCGAACGAGCACATTAAGCTTCGGCCGGATCTGGTGAAGCCGGTCCCCGAGCGCCAGGATCTCCGGCGGCGTCTCGACCACGGTCTCCATCGCCTGGGAGAAGACGCCCGAAAGGAGCGACAATTCGCGCTGGAAATCGTGGATGTTCGTCTTCAGTTCGTTGATCGACTTTTCCTGTTCCAGCGCGCGGCCCAATTCCTCGAATCCGCGGTTGCGCTCCTCGCGGCCCATGACGAAGACGGTGATGTTGAGGGCGAAGAGCACCATGATGCCCAGGAACGTGAGCGCAAGGCGGCGTTGTATCGTCACTCGCTCTTTGCTGTCAACCTTTCCAGCAGGGACCGGACGATCGGAAAGATGATCGACGGATTATCGAGAATGAGCTTCCTGAAGTGGTCGTTGGAAATGGAGAGCGCGTTCACATCCTCGATGACCTCGATCGTGGCGTTCCTCTTTCCGCTCCCGAGGATCGCCATCTCCCCGAAATGCGCGGGCGGCGAGAGATCGACATCCTCGAGGCCGGAATAAACGCGCACCTTGCCGTTTTCGAGGATGAAGAGCTCCGACCCTTCCTCCCCCGCCCGCATGATGAGATCGCCCGCGGAAAATGTCACCTCGCGGCAGATCGCGCTGACGCGCCGCAGCTCGTCCGTCGTCAGGTCTCGGAAGAAAGGGACTTCCCTCAACAGGAGAATCTTCTCGAAGGTGGATAGCATGGTCTAGGCCGCCCTGGCCGGCAGCAGCGACAGCGCTTCCAGAGCGAAGGGGTCACGAAGGAGCGAAGGCCGCAGCCGGGATTCCATCTCGCCTCTCGTGACGCGGAACGTCCGCGCATGCCTCCCCAGGTCGGACAACGCGACGGCGACGAGCCAGGGATCGCGATCCGAAGCCAGGCGCACAAGCACATCGCGGCATGTCTCCAGCCCGGCGCGATCCGCCGCGGAGGGCGACGATGACGGAGCGGGCTCGGTGTTTATCGCGGATGTCCAGCCTCTCAAGGACGCGAAGAGGTCGCGCAGTTCCTTCACGACGGCCGCATCGGCCACGCCCCCCGAGTTCTCGATTGTCTCCATCGCCCGGTCCACCGTTCCCTTCTCGTGCGAAATCAAACCTTGGTATACCGAGTCGAAAGCGTCAAGCGGCATGATGACGAGCGCCTTCCAGGCGAGAGATTTATCGACAAGCTGGAGCATCCTTTCCTTCAGGACGATCGCCGTCAGATTTTTATCGGAAGCGGTCGAGAGAAAAGCGGAAACCGCCGCGTAATCGGCGCGCGCCTGGTCCAGTGATCCCAGCAGATTCGCCGTGATCCGTTCTTCGTGCGCCGCCTTCGTCTTCGAAGGATCCAGGCTCTTCCACGTCGTACAGCACAGGAGAAACAGATCCGCCGGAAGCGCCGCGGTCGTCAACAGCGGCGCCAGTTCCTCGGCGCCGAGAAGCCGGCCCCGGCTTCCCATCCGCAGGACGATCTCCTGCTCCTGCTTCGGCAGTTCCCCGAAAGCCTCCCAGAGATCTCCGAACGTATCATGAGCCGGGATCCGCTCGAGAATTTTCAACGCGGTGCGCCGACGCGCGACATTATCCGTCCGGAACAGTTTCAAAAGCGTCGCCGCGAAAATGTCGTCGCGGCCATCCTCCAGTTTTTCCATGAGCATCAGCCATGCGTCGATGACATCGGGCTCTGAAAGAAACGACTCGAATTCCTTCATCAGTTTCCGCTCTTCCAGGTTCCGCACGATCTCCAGCGCCCACAACAGCTCATCCTTATCTCCCGAATGAATCGTCTCCTTCAGCTTGAGATGGCCCTTGTAGGCGAAATACTGGCTCGGGGAGAGGCAGAGGTGATAGAGCGCCGCGCGCTTCAGGCGGCGGCTGGATCCGGCGTCGCCCATCAGGTCCAGGGCCTGCTCCGAGATGAACGGTTCCATGAAATCGCCATGCACCATGAACAGGGCCGATACCGATTCCTCGTCGGTCGACCGCAGGAGACTTTCGAGCCAGGGACGGTCCTTTTCGCGCATGCGGGCCCGCACGGTCTTCACGATCGCGCCGCGCACGCGATCAGACGAGCGGGCGTGCAGTTCCGGCAGCCGGTCGATCACGCCGTCGGAGAGCACGTTCCGATATTCCTCGAAGAGGAGCATCGCGACATCGTCGTCGGCCTTCTCCAGCGTGGCGATGTAATGGTCCGGATGAATATCGACCTCCATGACGCCGTGCGAAAACGAAGTGCTCTCCGAGAATCCGGACCTCCCCTTGCCGATCTGCTCGATGAGGCAGGCGACGTATTTCCTGCGGAGGATGAACGCGGTGCAGATGAATGTGATGCCGAAGAAAACCGTGAGCATCGCGATGTCGCCGAGCCCGCCCGCGTCCTGCACGGCGAGAATGACAAGGCTCGCCACGATCGTCGTGACGGCCGCGATCGGGCCTTTCAGGAGCGACCGCATCCGGCTCCGTTCCTGCGGATGCAGCGCGTTCAGGAGAATGTCGACGAGCACCGTGAAAAAGCTTCCTTTCAGATAGCGCCGCGTGAAGGCTCCGGAGACGGCTGCCGGGAGCCCCGGCCAGCGCGCGAGAAAGAGGCCGGCGCCCGCGGTGCAGAGTGGAAAAATGAACGCGGCGTTTCCGGCGCCGATCTTCCGGACCAGTGGCGACAGGATGAGCGTTTGCAGCAGGAGCCCCGCCACGAAGGAAAGGCTGGTGAAAAGCCCGAGGAATCGCGCCAGCTCGGCGGGCGAGGAGTACACCTCGCCGAAGACGAACTGGCTCTGGAAATCCAGAAGCTGCGTCAGCACCGCGCCCAGGATCACGTAGACGCAGACGATCAGGAGAAAGGCCTGGGAAAAGAAGGTCCGGATCCGGAGATGCGTGCGGCGGAGGAATGTTCCGCGGGCATGCTCGGGTTTATCATCCGTCGGTTTCCAGATCTCGACGGCGGTGCCTCCGCGCTCGATGGCGGCGATGATGAAGGGCATCATGAGGAGTCCGAAGAGCCAGAGCGCAAGAGCATGCACGGGAGAAGTGACGCCCGAAATGAGCGTGACTCCCGCGCCGCCAATGGCGCCGCCCAGGCTTCCGCCCGCGGCGATCAGCGGAAAGTTCTTCTTGCTCTCGGAGAAATCGAAATGGCGCGACGCCAGGTTCCAGACCTGCGAGAAGATGACGAACGCGGCCAGCTCCGGAAGAATATACAGGAGAACCGTCGCCGCGCGGAAGTTCGCGGCGATCCCCGACCAGACGAGGACGATCGCGGCCATGCAGGCGTACAGCGAGAAGCTCAGCAGTTTCATGGGCTCGATCCGCTGTTCCAGCTTCCGGAGAATGCGCTCCGCCGCGATCGCGACGAGGGCCACCAGCACGAAGGCATGCGGCAGGTATTTCGCTCCGTAAGTTTCGAGAAAGAGCGCCGTGCCGAGATTGGATCCGATGACGATGCCGGAAACGGCGAGGAGGTTCAGGATGAAGAAAAGGCGGGAGGCCATGACGCGGCGGGATGCATCGGACGCTTCTGCAGGCGCGGACATTACTGGAGAAACGTCGGTTCCTCGGGCATCGGCTTTGATTCTCGGATCAGGGGAGCCTGGATGAAGGGCGCGGACACAAGGTTGTGGCGGCGCGCGAAATCGATGTACATCAGGTAGACGGCGTCGGGGATCGTGCCCTGGTGCCGGGCCACGATGAGAAGCTGCTTGACCGTTATCCCCTGTTCCTTCGCCAGTTTATCCATCTCCGCCGCCAGCCCGCCGTCGTGGTCGATGAGCTGCTTCAGGAGCTCCATATTCGACCATTCCTGCACAACCTTGATCCGCGACCGGATGCGGCCCTTGAAGGCCTTTTCTATGAGGGCCAGTTTCTCCGGCGTGAACTTCTCGTGGATCTCCTCGAAATAGCCGCCGCCCGGACGATAGAGAATTTCCGAGGACCAGTCCGATGTCTTCAGGGGATGCTCGAAGATGCTGTCGTTGACCTTGCCGCCCAGCTCGATCGGGCGCAGCGGCTTGGAGATAACGAACTGCGCGGCCTTGTATTCGTAGGCTTCCCGGATCTTGTCGTTCCGCTTCGGCTTGACGACGGAGATCCGCAGGAGCGCCAGTCGCTCGGTCTTGCCCAGGTCGGACTGCTCCGAGCGGAAAAGATTCTTGATGATCGGAATGGAGCCGAGGATGGGAATGCGCGAGAAATTCGTCGTGCGATCCTCATTGACGGCGCCCCCGATCAGGATCAGTTCGCCGTCCTCCACGATCTGGGGCGACTCGAAGAGAACCTCCGTGGAGAAGAACGCGATATTGCCGGCGCCGGCGGATGCGACCTGGTCGCCCCGGCGGCCATCCTTCAACTGGAGCCGGTCGAGGATGATCTTGTAGGGCCGGCTGCCGTCCTCGGCCGCTTCCCCCTCCGCCACCGCGATGCCGCTCACCTTCAGCACGAGACCGGTCCGGATGAAGGAGACGTTCGTGCCGTTCTGGGAGACGGTGAGCTGCGGGATGTTCTCGTTCTGCTCGAAGGTCCCCTCGCCGCCCGAAAGAAATGTGATGTGCGGCTTCAGAACGATCTCCGCGGCGCCCTCGGTAATGAGCGTGCCGAGCGACGCGGTGAAGACCTTGCCGCCGGCCGTCGTCCATTGGTACTGGAGGTTCGGGAGATCGTTCGCGAGGAGATCCATGGAGAGATTCTCCCGCGTCGTGCGATCGCGCCGGGGAGGAGGCGTGCCGTCGGAACGGGTGATCGTGGAGGTGACTTCCGTTCCGAGCCGGCGGGCCTTGGAATGCCGGACCGAAAGGATGGTGCCCTCGACGATGATGGTCGGAGGTTCGGCGTCATAGGTGCTCAGAAATTCGCGGATCTTGTCCAGCTGGGGCGTCGCCGCCGTGATGATAAGTGTGCGATTCGAGTCGGACTGTTCGAGAATCGAAGGACGGTAGTGAGCCTTTATGATCCGGATCGCTTCGCTGAGCGGATGGTAATAGACAGGAAACACTTCCGTCTGCTCCATCGCGAATCCTTTCGTGTCCTCGATGTCGATTTCCTTCAACACGTTGGAAACGAGGTCGAGAATGCGCGGGGCCGCGGAGACGATGACCGCGTTCTTGTCGGTATCCGTCGAAACGCTGAACGTCCGGTGGATTTTGATGTAGTGCTCGCGGATGTAATCCTGCGCGCGCGCCGCCGCCATGTGCTTCAACCAGAAGATTCTCGTCCGCAAAGGCGGATCTCCGGTGGCGATCTCGTCCCGATAGGAATTGTATTCGCGATCGAGCTGCTGAAGCAGAAGAGCGATCTGGAGGTGGCTGTCGCCCGGCGCCATGATGAGGAGACTGTTGTTAACCTTGTCGCCGATGAGAATCTTCGGCGCGAATTGCTTGGAGATCAGTTCCTTCGCATCTTCGACGGACAGGTAGCGCACGGGATAGGAAAGTGTGAAGACGCCTTCCTGATCGAAATGTCGAAGCGATGAAAAGACCGAATCCGGCGAAACGGACATGCCTGAGAATATGATCATCCTCGTGTCGTCGCCCATGATGAACTCGGGACCGTAGAGTGCCGTGAGATAGCGGGACATGAGAGCGGGATCCACCCACTCGACCCGGAGCTGGTATTCTTCAGGTGGACGCAACTCGCCCAAAGCCGCGCGCGACAGAGTGCTGAAAATCACAAGGCTGACAAAGGCTGCCAGCATGAAGCCCATGGAAGTGCAACGTCGTCGCATGCCGGAGCAGCTTAGCCCGGATCAACTGGGTTGAAAAGAGTTCTCTTCATCACCGGCAGCCATAAATCCATAAATTCCTTTGCATACCGGCTCTAAAGTGCGGCAACTTTGCATCCGATAGAAAAGCCATGAAGACACGAACGATTACCCGCGAAGAAGCCCTCAGCCGCCTGTCTCTGCCGATCGACCCGTCGTCCTTCGATCATGGCATCTGCCATCTCTATGCTCATGCGCTCATCGACCGCGCCGTCGGAGCCGGCACGACATCACTCCGGGAGGAAGACCTGGTCGCGATCGACCGCTATTTCCAGCTCCTGTCCCAGGGATTGGACCGCGGAGCCGCGATCCGGCAGATCGAGGCCGAAGAAGGGCGTGAAGTTCCCGCGGCGCAGGAGCCTCGCGCAGGCTCTTCCCGGGCCAGTTCTGCCGTCGCCGCAATCGCGACGACCGTTCCGGCGGTTCTTCCTCAGGTCTCCCCGACGCCCGCTCCCCGATCCCGCGATAACGCGACCGACCTCCGCTTCGCTCTGGAAGACGAGGTGGACCGCGCCGTCGCCCGGGCCCGCGACCGGTTGAAGCTCGATCTCCACGAGGCCTGCCACACGATCGCGGCCGACGCGGAACGATTGAGCGCCAAGCAGGGAATCGAGCTTAGGGCCCGCGTTGAAACCGCGACGCGTGAAGCTCTGGAAGTGATCGACCATGCCAGGAAGAACGCGGGCGAGCGCGTCTGGAAGGCCGCGCTGGCCGATGTCCAGACCCAGATCAAGTCGTCCATCGCCGATGCCGCCACGGAAATCGCCGGGATCCGCAGATTCGAGGCGGATGAAGCCGTCTTCGAGATTCGCGAATCCGGCGATGCGCTCGCCAAGAAAGCCGCCGAGACACTGGAGAAGAAGATCAAGGAGAGCGAGAATTATTTCCGCGCCTTCTGCGAAGTCGAGGTCCGCACCCGCGCCGAAGTCGCGGCCGAAAGCATGCGCGCCGATTTCCGAACGCGCATCGACGCGTCGCTCGCCGAAGCCGCGAGGATCCTGTCGGAGCTCAACAAGACCGCCGGCGAAACCGCGAACCGGACCGTAGACGACGTCGCCGCGCGGGCCGCGAAGTCCGCCGAGGACGCGATCGTCCGCCGCGCCGCGGTCATCGAATCCGATCTCCGCGAAGTCGCCCGCGACGTCACATCCTCGGCGGCGCGGGCCGCGGAGCAGATTCAACCGGCGTTCCAGGCCGTCGCCGAGTCCACGCTCCGCGATGCCGTGGACCGGATCGGAACGATGTCGAAGGATGTCGAGGATCAGGTCCGCCGGCTGGCGGATTCCGAGGTGCGCGCGCGCATCGACGCGACGATCCAGGAAAGCCTCGCGATCGCCCGCGCCAGGATCGAAGACAAGTACCTGGAATCAGCCCATCAGTCGATCCAGAAGGATCTGCTGGAATCCGAGCAGAGACTATCCGAGCGAATCGAAAAGGAGATCGTGCGGTTCGAGACGAGGATCCACACCTGCTTCGAACTGGCGCGCGAAGTGAACAATCCCGTCCCGCCCCGCAACAGGGTCGAATCCTTCCACGCGTTCCTCTCGGGCTTGACGGATCTCCTCTGGCCCCTCTGGAGCATGATCGCCGGTCCCGGCCGCGTCTACGCAGCTCGCGCCCAGCAAAATGCCGCAGCCCAGAATACAGCCCAGAACGTGGTGACCTTCCCCGCATCGAGCGAGATAGAAAAGGCCGCATAAGAAGAGGATGAAGGAAGCCTTCCTTCATCCTTCTCTTCACATCATGTTCAACTGCAACTTCGCTGCCTCCGACATCTTGGACGGCTCCCACGGCGGTTCCCAGACAATCTCCACACGCGCCGATTTCACCCCGGGTACGGCCGCGCATTTCCGCTCCACGGAACCGGGAAGCGACTGCGCTTCCGGGCAATGCGGCGACGTGAGCGTCATCCGGACATGGACGGCATTCTCGGGATCGATGTCGACGCCGTAGATCAGGCCGAGATCGTAAATGTTAACCGGGATCTCCGGATCGAACACGGACGCGAGGGCCTTGATGACTTCCTCCTTCAGATCCGTCACTGCGGGCGCTGATTCAATGGACATGTTGCGTCTCCCTGAATGAAATCCTCATTCCGTTGAAATCGTATCCTTGTTGCCTTCCAAAGCCGCCTTCAGCGTATGCCACGCCAGGCTCGCGCACTTCACGCGGGCGGGATATTCGCTGACGTTGGCGAAGACGGCGAGATTGCCGAGCGCCTCCTCGTCGATCTCCTTCACGTGCCCGGTCACGAGCTGATGGAAGCGCTCGAATATGAGCTCCGCTTCCTCCTTCGTCTTTCCTTTCATCTTCGTCGTCATGATCGAAGCGGATGACTTGGAGATGGCGCATCCGGCTCCTTCGAAGCGGATATCCTCGATGATGTTGTTCTCCATCCGGAGATAGATGGTGTATCGGTCTCCGCAGAGCGGATTGAAGCCGTCGACACGACGGTTTGCGTTCTCCATGACGCCGAAATTGCGGGGCTTTTTGTTGTGGTCCAGGATCACTTCCTGGTACAGGTCCCGCAGATGATGCTCGCTCATCGGAACACCTCCCCGACCCTGTGAATCCCCCGCACGAGCGCTTCGATTTCGTCTTTTATATTATACAAGGCGAACGAAGCGCGCGCCGTGGCCGGCACACCGAACCTTTGCATCACCGGCTGCGTGCAGTGGTGGCCGGTCCGGATCGCCACGCCTTCCCTGTCCATGATCGTCCCGATGTCGTGCGCGTGCACGCCGTCGATGACGAAGGAGAGCACCGCTGCTTTTTCGGCGGCGGTGCCGATCAATCTCACGCCCGGCAGATTTCCCACGACCGCCGTGGCCAGCGCGAGCAGCTCGGATTCGTGCGCGGCGACCGCATCGAGCCCGATCTTCTCGAGATACTCGATCGCGGCTCCGAGCCCGATCACGCCGGCGATATGCGGAGTTCCCGCTTCGAAACGGAACGGCGGATCCTGGTACAGGGTTTGTTCGAACGTCACGGAGCGAATCATGTCGCCGCCGTACTGATACGGAGGCATCTTCTCCAGGATCTCGTATTTTCCATACAGCGCGCCGACGCCGGTGGGGCCGAAGAGCTTATGGCCCGAAAGCACGAAGAAATCGCAGTCGAGTTCCTGCACGTCGACCTTCAGGTGCGAAACCGCCTGCGCGCCGTCGACGACGGCAATGGCTCCATGGTCATGCGCCTTCTTCACGATCTCCCGGATCGGATTGATGGTGCCGAGGGAATTCGAGACCCAGACGACGGAGACGACTTTCGTGCGCGGATTCAGCAGTTTTTCGTATTCGTCCATCAGGAGCTCGCCGCGGTCGTTCATCGGGATCACCCGGAGAACGGCGCCCTTCTGCAGGCACAGGGCCTGCCACGGAACGATGTTGGAGTGATGTTCCATCGCGGAAATGACGACCTCGTCGCCCTCTCCGATGTTGGCGCCGCCCCAGCTCCACGCAATCAGGTTCAACGCTTCCGTCGCTCCGCGGACGAAGACGATCTCCTTCTCCGCCTTCGTATGCAGGAACCGCTTCAGGCTGCCTCGAACTTTCTCATAGGCGAAGGTGGCCTGCTCGGAGAGATGATGGACGCCGCGGTGGATGTTGGAATTCTCGCGCTGGTAGTAGCGGTTCAGGACGTCGATGACCGCCTGGGGTTTCTGCGTCGTCGCGGCGTTGTCGAGATACACGAGCGGCTTGCCGTGGATGAGCTGATTCAGGGCGGGAAAGTCGGAGCGGATCCGCTGGACCGGGAACACGGGCGCGGATGCGGTCATGCGGTCCGCTGCGGGCGTCACAGGGACCTCAGTTCGTCTCGATCTCGGCAAGGACGGCGCCGAACCGGCTCCGCAGCCCCTCGAAGAGGGCGCGTTCGAGCGTTTCCCTCAGGGACTTGACCTTGATCCTCTTCAGGACGTCGTCGGCGAATCCGTACGTGAGAAGACTCCTGGCCGCCTCCTCGCCGATGCCGCGGCTCTGGAGATAGAAGAGCGCGTTCTCGTCAAGCTGGCCGATGGTGGCTCCGTGCGTGCACTTCACGTCGTCGGCGAAGATCTCGAGCTGAGGCTTGGTGTCGACGATGGCGTCATCGGAGAGAATCAGGTTGCGGTTCGTCTGCTTGGCGTCGGTCTTCTGAGCGTCCTTCCGGACGAAGACCTTGCCGTTGAAGACCGCGCGGCTCCGGCCGTCCAGGATGCCCTTGTACAATTCGTGGCTGTCGCAGTGCGGCTGGGCGTGATCGATCGACGTGTGGTTGTCGACAAGCTGATCGCCGGAGACGAAATACAGGCCGTTCATCGTGCACTCGATATCCCGGCCGTTCAACGTCGCTCCGGCCGTGTTGCGGCAGAACCTGGTGCCGATCGTGATCGTGTGCGTGGAGAAATGGGCGCCGCGGGCCAGGACGACCTGCGTCGCGCCGATATGATACGAGTGCGGTTCGTTCGTCTGGATGAGGTAATGATCCACGTTGGAATCCGCCGCCGCGACGACTTCCGTCGCCGCGTTCACGAAGGCCGGAGCTTGCGCATCCGCAAGGGAAGCGTAGCTCTCGATGATGGTCGCCCGGGCCTGTTCGCCGACGACGATGAGCGTGCGGGGATGCGTCACGCGACCGCCGGATGTGGCTGTGGCGACATGGAGAATACAGATCGGATCGTCGACCGACGCCTTGGACGACACGTGAACATAGGCGCCGTCGTTCAGGAACGCGGTGTTCAGGGCGGCGAAGGCGTTGGAATCCGTAGGAGCATGCCAGCCGAGATGCTCCTCGATCCGGGAAGCCAGCGTCCCGCCTTTGGCCAGGGCCTCGGCGATGCCGGCCAGGGTGACGCCGTCGGCATTGCCGAGCCGCGAAAGATCCGGCGCATACGTTCCGTCGACGAAGACGATGACATTCCTGGAGGCTTTTTCACCCGCGGGCAACAGGCTCGAGATATCCCCGGCATGAATTCCGGACGAAGAACGGATCGGTTCCGGCGCGAACGGGATCGTCGTCAGTGGAACGATGTTCGTGTACTTCCATTCCTCGTGCTTCGTCGTCGGAAAACCCAGCTTCTCGAACCGTTCCATCCCCCGCGCGCGCGCGGCGTGCATGAAGGAAGGCTGATGCTTCAAGGGGGAAAGCGTCACGAACTGGTCGTAGGCCCGGCGGTATTGCGCCGTGTCCATGGGAGCCAAGGCTGTCATCGGATTTTCCTACCGCGCCGCCGCGGTCGCGACGTCTTCCTTGACCCAGTCGTAGCCGCGCTCCTCCAGCTCGAGCGCCAGTTCCTTGCCGCCCGATTTCACGATCCTGCCGCTCACCATCACGTGGACGAAGTCCGGGACGATGTAGTTGAGGAGCCGCTGGTAATGCGTCACGACGATCGTCGCGTTGTCCTTCCGCTTCAGGCGGTTCACGCCGGCGGAGACCACCTTCAGCGCGTCGATGTCGAGACCGGAATCGGTCTCGTCGAGAACGGCGAGTTTCGGATCCATGACGGCCATCTGGAGAATCTCGTTCCGTTTCTTCTCGCCGCCGGAGAAGCCTTCATTGACGGAGCGGGAGAGGAACGACGAATCCATCTCCACGATCTTCAGTTTTTCCTTCAGAAGAGTCAGGAATTCCATCGCGTCGAGTTCATCCTGCCCGCGGTGCTTCCTGATCTCGTTGAATCCGGCGCGGAGAAAATACGCGTTGGAGACGCCCGCGATCTCGATGGGATATTGGAACGCGAGAAAGAGTCCCTCGCGGGCCCGGTCCTCCGGATCCATGTCCAGGAGGTCCTGCCCCCCGTAGGAGACTTCTCCGCCCGTGACTTCGTATGCGGGGTGACCCGCGAGCACCTGGGCGAACGTGCTCTTGCCGGAGCCGTTCGGCCCCATGATCGCATGCACTTCGCCGGCGTTCACTTCCAGGTTGATGCCCTTCAATATTTCGTTGCCCGCGACACTCGCGTGCAGATTGGTGACCTTAAGCATGGTTCTCCTCGTTATCTGATTATGATCAGCCGACGCTGCCTTCGAGGCTGATGCCCAGAAGTTTCGTGGCTTCGACGGCGAATTCCATCGGCAGGTTGTTGAAGACCTGCTTGCAGAATCCGTTCACGACCATCGAGACGGCGTTCTCCGCGCTGATGCCGCGCTGGCGGCAGTAGAAAAGCTGGTCCTCGCTGATCTTCGAGGTCGACGCCTCGTGCTCCACGCGCGACGACTTGTTCTGCACCTCGATATACGGAAACGTATGCGCTCCGCACTTGTCGCCGATCAGCAGCGAATCGCACTGCGTATAGTTCCGGGCCTTCTCCGCCTTCGGCAGGACCTTCACGAGGCCGCGATACGAGTTGTTCGATACGCCCGCGGAGATTCCCTTGGAGACGATCGTCGACTTCGTGTTCTTTCCGACGTGGATCATCTTTGTACCGGTGTCCGCCTGCTGGTGCTTGTTGGTGACGGCGACGGAATAGAATTCTCCGATCGAGTTGTCGCCCTGCAGAATGACGCTGGGGTACTTCCACGTAATCGCCGAACCGGTCTCGACCTGTGTCCAGGAAATCTTCGAGTTGATGCCGGCGCACTTCCCGCGCTTCGTGACGAAGTTGTAGATGCCGCCCACGCCCTTGTCGTCGCCGGGATACCAGTTCTGGACCGTCGAGTACTTGATCTGCGCGTTGTCCAGGGCGATGAGCTCGACGACGGCCGCGTGGAGCTGGTTCTCGTCGCGCATCGGAGCCGTGCAGCCTTCGAGGTAACTGACGTAGGCGCCTTCGTCGGCGATGATGAGCGTCCGCTCGAACTGGCCCGTGCCCGCCGTGTTGATCCGGAAATAGGTGGAGAGCTCCATCGGGCAACGAACGCCCTTCGGGATGTAGCAGAAAGAACCGTCGGAAAAGAAGGCGGAATTCAGGGAAGCGTAGAAGTTGTCGCCGTAGGGGACGACGGATCCGAGATATTTCTGCACGAGCGCCGGATGTTCCTTCACCGCTTCGCTGAACGAACAGAAGATGATGCCGAGCCGGCCGAGTTCCTCCTTGAAGGTCGTCGCGACGGACACGGAATCGAAGACCGCGTCGACGGCGACCCGGGTCTCCTTGACGCTGCCGTCCTCGACGCCCGCGAGCCGCTTCTGCTCGTTCAGGGAAATCCCCAGCTTCTCGTAGGTCTTCCGAAGCTCGGGGTCGACCTCGTCCATGGAGTTCAGCTTCTTCTTCTGCTTCGGCGTGGAAAAATAACTGATCGCCTGGTAATCGATGGGAGAAATCTTCACGTTGGGCCACTGGGGCTCCGTCATGGTGAGCCACTGGCGGTAGGATTTAAGGCGCCATTCGAGGAGCCACGCGGGCTCGCTCTTCTTCTTCGATATGAGCCGGACGACATCCTCGCTGTGGCCGGGCGGTATCGTCTCGGACTCGATGTCGGTGACGAAACCCCACTTGTAGTCCTTGAGAACGAGATCCTCGACGGTCTCGACGGCTGTTTCCATGATAAACTCCTTACCACAATTCTACCGTGTTCCACCGAAGGTGAAACACGGAAACGACAATGTAGACTAATTTAGTTCTGATTGCAAGAGGGGACATTCTCCAACATCGCAACATTCTGAATAAATGAGTTGCATCCCTGACGCACAAATTCAAGGTCGTGCGGATTGTAAGTCGCCTGGTCCCAACGTGGCAATGTGGGAGAATGTCCCCCTGTCGTATAATCTTGTGCGTGATGACACGCGCCCGGGCCAGCATCTTGGATAAGTCTCAATCCTCACCCGGCGACTGCGACGTGCTGGTCATCGGAGCGGGCCCCGCGGGAGCGGTGGCCGCTCTTGTTCTGGCGCGACGCGGATTCCATGTCATTCTTTGCGACGCGGAGCGCCTTCCACGCGACAAGGCCTGCGGCGAAGGAATCCTCCCCGGCGGCGTCCGCGCGCTTCAGGAACTAGGGCTGAAGGAGGAATTGCTGAAAGCCGGAGCGCAACGCATCGATGCGTTGCGCTACCACACCGCATCAGGCACACGATCCCACCGGCTCCCCTTTTCCATTCGCAGCAGCTCCGACCACGGAATCGCCTTCTCAAGAACCCGCCTGGACTATGAGCTCGGCTTAAAAGCGCGACAAGCGGGCGCGGAGACATTCACCGAAACACGCGTGATTTCGCTAACGGAAAATGAGTCTCACATGGAAGTCCGGACCAGGAATCGCGCGCAGGAAGAACGCCCGATCACCGCGCGGTTCGTCATCCTGGCGGCCGGTTCATCGCACGCCATTGTCCACGATTCGGTCCCGCTTCGTTCGCGATTTCCCGCATCACGACAGCAATCTCGCAGGCTCGGACTCTCCGCGCATGTACCCGATACGCATCCCTCCGACGAAGTGGATATCTTCATCGAGGACGACCACGAAATCTATACGTCCAGCGTGGAGGAAGGCGACCGGGTCATATCGATCCTCTGCAAACTGGATTCATCAAAAGATCCTGCCGCCGCATCCGGGCTGGAGTCGCTCCATGCCCGGTTCATCGGAAACGACCGCCTTCCCGACTGGTTGAAGATGACGCCGCGCCGGATCACCGCCGCGAGCATTCCCGCGCTGCCATCCTTCCGCCGGCCGCGCTACGGCGCCGGCCGAATACTCCGCGCGGGAGACGCCTGCGCCGTCACGGATCCCGTGGCCGCGCAGGGACTCACGCTGGCCATCCAATCCGGCCGCGCCGCCGCGGAAACGATCGCCTGTGCTCTTACGAACGGCAGCTCGCGGGACCTTGTCTTCCGCTATGCGAGCACCGTGGATCCGCTCTTCCGAAGATCTCTGAGAACGTCGCGAGGCCTGCTCCAGGTCGCGCGGCGGCCGGGGCTTGCCGCCACCGCTCTCCCGATTCTCTCCCGGGAGCAGAGCGCCGTACCCCTTCTCGCGGACGGCCTCGGGCTCCATGAACCGCTCTCGTCCTGTCAATTCGCGGTCGGAGTGCTTCGCGCGTTCAGGAACTCCAGCATCTTCGCGGAGCGCATTGATGACGCCGAGATCATGGACAGGATATCTCCCGCGCGAATCCCGGACAGCACATGGAACCTGCTCCGATTGGCAAACAAATACCTGAGCGGAGAATCCTCCATCATGAACGCCCTGAAAGACATTACTCCCGGGCCGAAGCGCGACGGATCGCGTCGGCTTGTGGTCGCCGATCTCGGCGGAGGTGACGGCGCGATGGCGGCTCGCCTGCACGATCGGTTTGCCGCGGCGGATAAGTCAGGAAGAAAGCCTCTCCTCATCTGCGTGGATCCTCGGATTCCGCATCAACGAGTCCCGCTCCATCGTGATCGCGTGCGATTCATCGCCGCCGATATCCGGCGCCTGCCGTTCCGGTCCGGAAGCATCGACATTTCCACCGCTTCGCTCATGTTCCACCACCTGAGTGACGGTCAAATTCCAGAAGCGCTGAAGGAATGTGCTCGCGTGACGAAGCGGAGCATCGTCATCAACGACCTTGTACGCTCGCTCTCCTCCTGGTCGGCGGTTTCTCTCTTCACCTCCGCCTGCGGCGACGCCATCACGAGCGCAGACGGCCCCCAGTCCGTCCGCCGCGCATTCCGCCGCGATGAAGTCGAGCAATGGCGCAAGGACGCGCCGCAATTCCACTGGCAATACAGGGCGCATTCCTTCTTTCGATTCACGATGACCGGAAAGCGCCGGGAGAATCCCCAGGCTCCTGGCCTGAATATCCTCGGCTCACGATCAGGCTAACACAGGAATCGCGAGGGCCGACATTATGCCCCCGGTCGATATACACGTCCTCCCCACCAGGGAACCTTCACCGGTGAGTCAAGAATCCCGGAGGCCCTGATGATCAGGGTATGCGCGTGTCTGTGAAAATAGACGAGAACTTCCTTCTCGATCACCGTAACGTCGGTCGGCATGTCTACGATATCGCGAAAAACGTGCCGAGCTTGTGCGGCAGCGTGGCCTTTTATTCTTCGCACCAACGTCGATTGAGACCACTCGCGATAACATCTATCGAGGCTTCGCCTCAGACCAACTGTCGCATGGTGTTGACCTGCCTGCGGTGGGCAAGCGGTCGCCTTCGTCCTCGCGGGAACGGTTCGGGTTCGCAATGGACGACTGTATCAATGCGCAAATACTTATGGCCTGAAAACTCGACTCAATACTACGACTTTTCGGGACCAAGACCCCTAGGCAGAGGCCTGTAGAGTCGATGTAACTCATTTAATGCACTCCAACCAAAGGAGCAAAGTGCAAATCGAAAAACGATTGCGAATGCCTCCACTCGTATGTTACATTTCTATCATACGATTGCACAAATCAAGGAGGAACTCCAATGGCGCGACGACGGATCCACCAACGGAAAAATTTGACCGTAGCCCTGCCTGCTGAAGCCTATCAGAGACTGGAGACTCTTGCAGGACGATGGATGATCGATCGCAGCGACGTCGTACGGATCGCCGTGGGCGATCTTCTGATCCGGGAGAGCGAAGCCACCGCCGAACTGGATGTGCCGCCCGCAATGAAGCGTGCGATGGCGCGCTCAGAGGCGAGACGCGGAAAGCTGCTGACCATAGACGAACTATTCGGAGTGTGAAAATCCTGTATCGACAGGACTGCAAACGCTTCGTCGATACTCTCTCGCCGGCGCGGCGTCAGGATCTTCGCAGAAAACTTTCTTCCTTCGCGCTCAATCCATTCTCCGGCGCCCGCCGTTTGACTACAGGGGTCTACTACCGGCGACTCGGCAAATACGCCGTCGGCTTCAGATTGATTCGTGATTCCGTGATCGTCTCCGCCCTCATGAGAATGGATTAGTCCTCGCGACAGCGGGCGACGCAATGGCCGACGGGTCCAGCCCAAGCTGCGGAAAACCTCAGCGCCGACCCATTTCCGATGAGCGGACTCCGGCCTTTTCCGGCCGGCGGTGATGATCAGATTTTCACTTCATTAAACTCCCGTTATTCAGGCTAGGGTTTCACTTCCCTGAAGAGACCGGCCAGTTCGATTTCAAGGCTGTCGCATATCCGGCGGATGCAATCCACGCTGGGATTGCGTTTTCCAGCCTCGATTTCGCAGAGATATTTCTGGGTGATATCCGAGTTGTCGGCCAAGCGGGCCTGCGTCCATTTCCGGTCAGTCCGACGACGCCTGATTTCGGTTCCCAGATTCACGAGAAACGCCCTTCGATTCCGCTTCATGGTTATGAACTATCGTGGAAAACAATTTGCTATCTATCCACGATAGTATATAAGTTTCGCAGGGGTGGCGTTGCGGAGGGCGACAGTCATGATGCGGCACAACCTGAGGGGAAAACGCGGACGATGCTCCCCACCCTGACCGATCGCGAATCGGAAGTTGCCCAGCTCCTTGTGCAAGGCAGATCTTACAAGGAGATTGCGGACAACCTCTCCATCACCCTGGAAACCGTCCGCTGGCATATCAAGAACATCTACCCCAAGGTCGGCGTGCACTCCCGTTCGGAGCTGGCTTGGAAAACGCTGCGCCATCCGCGTTGACCGCGTCGGAACGCCCACGCGTGAGGGGCGTCACGGCTTCCAAGCGGATGAATCCCCCACTTTTATGGGGCTTGTTCTTAAGAAGCATCGCATCAATTATCAGGCAACATATCAACTTCTATTGTATTTCAAACCGGAGATCGGACACTGCCGATGTCGCGACAAAGCGCACGCGGCGGGTCCGGGGAGGACAATAAAATGAACCAAACATGGACAGCATGGACATGCCTGATGGCGATCGCCACGGGCGCGGCGGCGGCTCCGATGGGGCCCGTAAAGCCAAGCGCAGGGCGATTCAGCATCGGTCTTGAAGGCGATGTCTCGGCAAGGCGCATGGAATGGGAAGGCGGGTCTTCCGTGGAAACCGACTACGGCAGCGCGGGGATCATGGGAAGAGTCAGCTACGGTTTCACGGAGCGCGCCGAGGTCTGGGGCCGATTCGGCTATGCGAGCCTCATTCTCCAGGACCCCACTCCTCCGCGCACCACCGTCGAGTTCGACAACGCGTTCGCCTGGGGCGTCGGCGGCGGCGGGATCGCCATGGACCAGGAGAACTGGAACCTGGCCATCCAGGGCAATTACAACAGCCACGGCGATCATGCTCTACAGGGCCTCTCGTCCGGTTCGTTCGACGCGACATGGAGCGACTGGAACATCGGCGTTCAGGCACAGGGTAAATATGACGCCTTCATGCCCTACATCGGTCTCCGCTATTCCGACGCCACGGCCGAATATTCCGGCATCTTCGTGGCCGCGCTCGGCGGAGGCTTCGACGATAACGCGCAGACCAACTTCGGCATCTACGGCGGCTTCGGTTACGACTTCAGCCCCGAGTTCTCCGCGTATCTCGACGGCCGCGTCATCGACGAACTCGGCATCGGCGGCGGATTGAAGTATTCCTTCTAAAGAAATGCGGGCGGAGAGGAAACCATGCCGGACAAATTGCCGCACGATGCGAGCTGACTCCTCCTTCACGGCAACGCGCCGGCATGACGCGACTCCTCTCCGCCTTATTTATTGCACTCGATGATCGTAAAGCCAGCTATCGCGAGGAGCTTCAAACGCGAGCATCAACGAGAAATAATGTTTCGAGCGTCCACGTATGGAAAAAAGGAGTATCCAACACATGACAAACTATAATCGAATTATCTCGCAGATTCTCGTCGCGAGTCTGGTCCTGTGCTCGGTCGAGTCACCGGTCTGCGCGGAGGTTTACAAAAGCATCACGTACCACACCGGCTATCCTGGCGTTCAGAAGGCCACCGGTCAGTTGGAAGTCACGAATGACATGATGCTCTTCTACTCCGGAACTCGCCCCCGCGAAGGCAGCTCGTCCTGGGGCAAGAGTGCCTTCACAGTCCGGCTTTCCAGCATCACGAACGTCGACTGGAATGAAGATGCGAAGCGAATGGTGGGCCCCGCGGTCGCGACCACTTTACTTCTGGGTCCGCTCGGCCTTTTATTTCTACTCGGCAAGAAGAAGTCAGACTACATCAAGGTCCAGTATCAGGATCCGGCAGCGGGTCGGGCCGGCGAACTTTTGTTCCAAGGCCAGACGGGAATCGGCGCCAGCATCAAGGCCATGCTCGATATGAAGTCAGGCCTTTCGTCGCGACGGTCAGACACCGTGCTCTTAAGCGACACCGCCGTGGCCGCAACCTCTCCTATCGGCACTCCTTCGCGTCACGCATTTTGCGAGCGAGGATATGAACGCCTCGGTGCGGGCGACGCCGAAGGAGCATTGAAGGAGTTCAAGAAGGCAAGCCTCGTCAACAATCGCGATACCGACGTTTTCCTCGGCATGGCAACGGCCCATGAAATCCTGGGTAACCGGGAATCTGCACTCTCGAATATCCGGCGCGTGCTCGAATTGGATCCGCAAAATAGTCAGGCCAATGAGCTGCTGGAAGCCATGGTTCCTGCCGAACCGGATCCCACAATCGCAGCGGAAAAACCATAACCGCTCGACAACATTCGTAAGGCAAGGTTCTCATTTTTCCGGAAAGGTCATCTCAGCTTCTACCTCCCCTGGTAAAAGATTAAAGGGTTCTTTCGTGTGTTTCGTGTATTTCGTGGTTTATTCCTCGGGGATCAAACCTTTCGGCCGCCGCTTGCTGCACCATCGCCCGGAGCGTATAATATTCCCATGAACTCGCCGGTATATGGCTTCGATGACAGCGCTCCGCCCCATGGCGGCTCCGAAACCGAACTGGGCGAGCACCTTATGATTCTTCGCGAGACACCCAGCGAGCTTGCTTGCTCGGTGCTTGAAGACGGCTTTCGGATGTGGCCATCACGCGTCAGAAAAATCATTTTCACAGACGATCCAGGAGCCCCTGTCATGGGAGCTGACGAGAATCTATAGTGTCCCAGCACATCCATTTGGGGAGACCCGCCCTCCTGACGTGGGGCATACCGCGCTTCATCCCGACTACGAAAAACTGCTTCGAAGACTCGACGATGACGGCGTTTCGTATGTTCTCATAGGAGCCATGGCTGTCTCGCTCGCAGATTCGCATCGCCTTACACGCGATATGGACGCCATCTGTCGTGACCTCCAGTCGATCGCTTGCACGCTTTATCAAGTGGGTTTCGTCATCGTTAGTCATCCAGTACGTACGGAGCCCGGTGCATTCGTCGTCTTTTCCACTGCGGATGCCGCCGTCGAGGCTTTGATAAATCACAGTAAACCACCCTTCAAATGTATCCATTGCGAAAGCCGACGAGAATTGGACGTCTGGATCGCTTCGCCGGACGCTTCCAGAATTTCTCTGGAGGAGATCGAGGTTCACGCGGTGAATGCCGTACTCTCGGGAGTGCCCATCAAACGCGCGTGCGCGGAGCACCTGATCGTGATGAAGCAGATCGCGATCCGGGATAATCCAAGCCGCGCTCATACGGACGGACCGGATATCGCGTTTCTGGAATCCTACCTGAAGGAGCACGGTCCCGAGATCGTCCATGCGTAAACCCGTCCCATGCGCGACCGGCTGGATTCCACGCTTCTCCTGATTCCTTCGTTCGCTCTCCGCAACATTGACTTTCCTCCGCCCCTCTTTATCGTGTCTCCATGACCGATCCCTCTCCGGAGCTCCGCGAGATCCTGCAGCAGGCTGTGGCTCTGGAGGCGTCCGACATCCACATCAAGCCGGATGCGCCTCCGGCCGTCCGCGTCGCCGGGCGCATCCGTCGCCTCTCCGAAACGCCGCTCGCCCGGTCCGAAACCGAAGCGATGATCCGCTCGGTGTTGAACGAGGTCCAGGCAACGAGGTTCCTGAAGGAATGGGAGCTCGACTTCTCGCTCGACATTCCGGGGCTGGCCCGGTACCGCGCCAACTGCCATTACGATCGCGGCGGCTGGTCCCTGGCGTTGCGGGCCCTGCGGACGAGGATCCCGCGCATCGAGGAGCTTGGACTGCCGCCGATCGTCGCGGAACTGGCCGTCATGCCGCGCGGCCTCATTCTCGTCACCGGTCCGACCGGATCCGGCAAGACGACGTCGCTGGCCGCGATGATCCGGATCATCAACGAGCATCACGCGGCGACGATCGTCACGATCGAGGATCCGATCGAATATCTCCAGTCCGATGTCCAGGCGTTCATCCGCCAGCGGGAGATCGGGCTCGACACGCGTTCTTTTCCCGAAGCCCTGAAGCGCGTGCTGCGCCAGGATCCGGAAGTGATCATCATCGGCGAGATGCGCGACCTGGAGACGATCTCCACGGCGCTCACGGCGGCGGAGACGGGTCACCTCGTCATCGCCACGCTCCACACCAACTCCGCGGAGGCGACGATCAACCGGATCATCGATGTCTATCCTCCGAATCAGCAGCATCAGATCCGGATCCAGCTTGCGGCAACCCTGCAGGCCGTTATCTCCCAGCAGCTTATCCCGCGCGCCGACGGCACCGGCGTCGTACTCGCGTTCGAGCTGCTGCTGGGCACATACGCCGTGAGACGCCTGATACGCGAGGAAAAGACCTATTCGATTTCCACATACATCCAGTCGGGCAAGGCGCATGGCATGATCACGATGGACTTCTCGCTCGCTCATCTCTACCGCGAAGGTTACATCTCGTTCGAGGAAGCGACGGCTCACGCGCTGGACCCGGAGGAATTCCGGAAGCTGGTATAGCTCGTGAACACTCCGCGTCTTGTCATCATGGGCTCCCTGGCGCTCCTCGTCGGGCTCGTTCTCTTCGCCTGGCTCTGGGGCTTCACCGGAGCCATCGCATGGATGATTCTCGTGGGCCTAGTCGGATGGAGTTTCAACAAGCTGCCGGAGCTTCTCTACGACCAGGTTCGCGCTTTGCCCCGCAGATCGCGCGTGGAAATCGAAGGCGCCCGGCGCCTCGCTCGGGACGGACGAGCTGAGGCGGGCGCGCGGCTGCTGGCGGATGCCGTGGAGAAAGACGAGCGGGACGAAACCCTGCGCGAAGCGTTCGCCGATTTTCTATGGGAGAAGATGCATAAGGGAACGGACGCCCTGAAGCAGTACGAGATTCTCGCGGTCTCCGAATCGGTGCGCATACGCTCGCGGGCGACACACCGGATGGCCGACATCCTCATAGCCGATAAAAGAATCGCGAATGCCGTGGAAAAGTTGAAGGCCTTCGCGGAGACCGCTTCGGGCACAAAGGAAGGAAGCCAGGCCTGGACGCGCGCCCGGCGAATCGGGAAGGAGGCATGACGCGCGTCGCCCTTGTGGTGATGCCCTTCGCGGCGGAAGACGGTCCCGCGCTCGGCGCTTCCCTTCTGCGCGCGGCGCTCATCCGGAATGGCGTCGAGTGCGAGCTCATGTATCTCAACCTGAAGTTCGCTTCCCTGCTGGGTCTGGCGAGATACCGGGCGATCGATTCGCTCCCCTCCCTTCTCCTCGGTGAATGGATCTTCGCGCCCTCCGTCTTCGGCGATGCTCTCCCGCCTGCCGATGAGTACGTGCGGGACATCCTCAAGGAGGATCCCCTCACGCTCGATGCGCTCCTCGCGCTCCGCCGGACGGCCGCGGACTTCCTCGTGGCGCATGCCGAGGAGGTCGACTGGAGCCGGTACGACGTCGTCGGTTTCTCATCCTCCTTCCAGCAGAATCTCGCTTCGGTCGCGCTCGCGCGCCTCATCAGGGAGCGCTTCCCGCGTATCCGCATGGTGATGGGCGGAGCCAACTGCGAGAGCGACATGGGGCTGGCAATCCTGGAACAATTTCCTCACCTGGATGCCGTCGCATCGGGCGAGAGCGACGAATCCTTTCCACGGCTGATCGCGGAATGGGCCGCGGATCGCGTTGGAACGGGCATTCCCGGCATCTCAGTCAGGACGCCCTCAGGCATCCGGGCGAATTCGACTCCGCGCCCGGTGACCGATCTCGACGCGCTTCCGATTCCGGATTTCCATGATTTCTACGAGCAGCTCCGCGAATCCGGCCTCGATATCCGTCCGTCGGCGACGCATCTGCGGATGGAAACGAGCCGTGGCTGCTGGTGGGGCGAGCGGGCGCATTGCACCTTCTGCGGCCTGAACGGCGGCACGATGGCTTTCCGCCGCAAATCCACGCCGCGTGTCCTCGCGGAGCTCGCCGAGCTATCCCGTTATCCGACTCGATCGGTTCTCGCGGCGGACAATATTCTCGACGAAAAGGGATACGAGAACCTGCTTCCGGAGCTCGTTCGCGGGAAGAACCGGATGCGACTCTTCTTCGAGATCAAATCCTCCGTGACGCGCGAGCAGGTTGCGCTGATGTCGGCCGCGGGAATCTGGCGAATCCAGCCGGGCATCGAGAGCCTCGGGACCGACGTCCTCGGCCGGATGCGAAAGGGAACGCGCGGCATCGACAATATCGCGCTCCTGAAATGGTCGACGCAGGAGGACATCGCCCTCACGTGGAACTGGCTGTGCGGATTTCCCGGTGAGCATCCGGAGGATCACGCCCGCATGGCGGCGCTTCTCCGGCAGCTCGCGCATCTCCAGCCGCCGACCGGCCTCTTCGAAGTCCAGGTCCACCGCTTCGCGCCGTTCCACACCGATCCGATCGGCCGCGGCATCGGTCCTATCCGCGCGGCACGACCCTATCGGCATATCTATGCGCTTCCGGACGATACGATCGAGCGGATCGCGTATTATTTCGAGCGCTCCGAAGCCTTCCAGCCGCCCGAGACGATCCGTCAACTGGCCGATGCGATCACGTCCTGGCGGATGTCCGCCACCCGTGGAGACGAAATTCTCATCGCGCTCGATTCGCCGGACGCGACGCGCATCCGGGACGGCCGCTCCTGCAGATCGGCGGCGACTCACCTGCTGAAGGGATTCGAGCGCGACCTTCATCGCGCATGCGATGGAGCGCGGCGACCCGAGGAGATTGCCGAGGAGCTGAACTCCTCGACGGAGACGGTCCTGAAAGCGGCGGCCGGCCTTGAAGAACGCGGACTCCTGCTGGCCCTCGACGGCCGCCTGCTGGCCCTGGCCGTGAATGTCCCGCACGCGGAAGGCGATCCCGATCACCAGCTCGATGTCGAATCGGAAATCAGTCGGGCACGAGCGAAAGCCCTCTTCCAACGCGGGTCGGAGGGAATGCCATAATGAGAATTGCTGATCCGAAAGGAGGGGTACTTGTGACCGGCGCGGGCGCATGGTATCGTTTCACCGTGATCGAAAGACCGCGATGTCGGAGCCCCTTGTCCTTCCGGACGCCGTTCCTCTCTCTTCTCCCGGCAGCGATCGCATTCATGATCCTGTCATCGCTCCATGCGGCGAGCGTTCACGCTCTGACCCCTTCGGACATCATGCGCAAAGTCGGGCCGGCCGTCGTCTGGATCAAGTCCAGCCGCAACGGCATCGACTTCACATCGCAGGGAAGCGGCTGCAACATCGATTCTCGCGGCATGATCATCACGAATCATCACGTGGTGCAGGGCGCGCGCGCGATCACGGTCCAGTTTCCGTCCGGCGAGCAGTATCGCGCCGTGGCGATGCTGCATGAAGATGAAGAGAAGGACATCGCGATCTTCAGGATCAACGGTTTCGGATTGCCGGTCGCCGAGCTCGGGTCATCGAGCAACATCGAAGTGGGAGCGCCCGTCGTGGCGATCGGAACGCCCCGCGGGCTCGAGAACACGATCTCCACGGGAATCCTGAGCGGGCGCCGCGTCTTCAACGGCACATCGCTGCTCCAGATCACGGCGCCGATCTCGGAAGGTTCAAGCGGAGGCCCGCTCTTCGACGATTCCGGCTGCATCGTCGGCATCACGACGGCGCTCATCGAACAGAGCCAGAACCTGAACTTCTGCGTCCCCATCAACTACGCGCGCGCGGCGCTGCCGTATCTCACCGAGCGACCGCTGGCGGCGAGCGCTCCTCTTCCCGAGCCGTCCGGCTCCCGCACTGCATCGTCGCGGAGAAAGAATTCCATGGGCGATGATGATCCCGATGCGGCGACGGTCTCGGATGAGTTTGTCCAACAGCCGGGAGAGACCATCGAGGATGCGACCGATCGGTTCGTGCGGCTGGCGCGAAAGTGGGATCTCGACTGCAATGCGCTCGACGACAAGACGAACGAATTCGTGATCCGCCGGCCGGGCTGCAACCTCGTCTCCCGTTTCTCGCTCTCGGACGAAGGAGGCCTGGATCGACTGATCATCAGGATCCAGGTGCGCAAGAAGCCGGAGTATGCCTATGCGGGTTCGATGGAATCCGAGGTGAGCGCCCTGAACGCGGGCTACAACATGGGCCGTTTCTGGGAGGATGAAAACCGGATCTATCTCGGCACATATTTCCCCTTCGTGGACCGCCTGCGACGTTCCGAATTCGAGGCGTTCATCGCGTGGTATGAAACCGCATGGATAGCGCTCGCCGGCCTCGAACCCGACCTCTTCGCCCTGCTGCAATAGGAGCTTCCTAGCCTCACCCTAATCGGGCCGGAATTCGGATTTCAGAATTCCGAATTCTATGTTCTAATACACTCCATGAGATTCATCCCCGCGCTGGTCCTTCTGCTGCTACCCCTCGCTTCCCTCGCTCAGAACATCACGGATCCCGGCGAAAAAGGCCTGAGGCTCCAGGCGGTCGGCAAACATGAAGACGCGATCGCGATGTTCAACAGGAAACTCGCGCTGGAAGCGGACAACGCCGCGATCGTCCTCGCGCGCGGCATAAGCTCCTATCATCTGAACCGTCCCGAGGACGCGCTTCGCGATTTCGGCACGGTCCTGCTGCTGGAACCGGGCATGGGGGAAGCGCACATGTGGCGCGGCCGGGTGGCGCTCGACCGGGGCCGCGCCGAAGCGGCGATCCAGGAACTGGACCGAAGTATCCAGCGAGCGCCTTACCTCATCAGCGCCTATCTCTGGCGGGGCGAAGCCTGGAACGCGCTCGGCAAGCCGGCGGAAGCGCTGAAGAATTTTTCGCGCGTCCTTCAGCTCGACGAGCGGGATACGCGGGCCCGGATGCTCCGGGGCGAACTGTTGCTCCGGAACAACCTTCCCGGCGAAGCGCTCAAGGACTTCCATCGCTCCATCTGGCTGGATCCCGGCAATGCAACCATCTATCTGGCCCGCGGTCTGGCGCTGGCCACGATGAACCGGCATGAATCCGCGGTGCTCGACTTTACAGCCGCGCTTCATCTCGATCCGGAAAACGACACGGCGCTCCTCCATCGCGCGCGATCCTGGCAGGGCCTCGGGCTGTTCGACGCCGCGGTCCGGGATTTCGACGTCGTTTACCGGATTGATCCGGCAAGGCCGCGCGAGCCGAAATACCTCGACGCCAGGGGGCGACAGGCGCTGGCCCGCGGAGACAGTTCGCAGGCGATCGCGGACTTTTCCGAATTCCTGACTCTTGTTCCGCATTCGTCGGATCACCTGTTTCTTCGAGGACTTTGCTACGCGGGACTGGGCGCATGGCAGGCGGCCATCCGCGATTTTTCGGCGCTGCTTCGGATGAATCCGAACGACGCGCGCGCCCTCTATTTTCGAGGGAAGGCCAGGCTGATGGCCGGCGAAACGGATCAGGCGATGGACGATCTCACGCGATGCATCGCCGTCTCCCCTCACCATGCGGAAGCGCTTGTGCAGCGCGCCCGGGCCTGGGAGAAGAAATCCGATCCAAAGCGCGCGCTGGAGGATCTGAGGCGGGCCGTGGCTCTCTCGCCCTGGAACAAGACGGCCCAGCTCCAGCTCGGCATACTCCAATCACAACAGGGCGCTTTCTTCGACGCGATCGGTTCTTTCACGGCCGCGCTTGATGCCGATCCCGCGCTCGTGATGGCCCGCGCTCATCGCGGTCACGCGCATTTCCGGCTCGGCGAGTTTTCGGCGACCATCGCGGATTACTCCGCCGTGATCGTCGCGCTTCCCGCCGATTCGACGGCGCATCTCATGCGCGCCCGGTCTCATGCGGCCCTGGGGCAGTTCGACAACGCGGTCGCCGATTACTCCCGCGTCCTCGCCGCCGGCGGCGGCATGCCGGGCGGGATCGACACGGACGTGTTCTTCGAGAGCGCCCGCGCCGCGTGGCGCGTCCGGCGATTCGATCTCGTCATCGCGTTTCTCGATCATCTGCTCGCCCGCCGTCCGCACGATGAAGAAGGGCTTCTGCTTCGCGCGCAAGCGCATGAAAAAGCCGGGAATCCCGACGCAGCCCTCGCCGACCTCGACGCGCTCGTGGAACGGAATCCCCGGATCGCCGACGCGCTCTACCGAAGGGGGATGCTGCGGCGCATGAAGGGCGATCTTTCCGGAGCGATCCTCGACATGGAAGCGGCGATGCGGTTGGAACCAGGCTACAGCCCTAAGGAATAATCCGAAGCACTTCGAGAGTCGAGCCCGCCAGAACGGCGATATCAGAGCCCCGAACGGCCAGGGCGGGCGCGGAGGAATAATCCGAAGCGAAGAGGGGCTGGCCGGATCGGGATATGACCACCCTGCCCCCGCTCCCGTCGCTCTTCATCTCCGTGGTTATGTCGTACGTGACCCCTTTCACCTCGACGCGCATATGTCTCCCCGGAGGACGCGCCGAACCAGCGCCGAGAAAACGGGAATTCCCTTCGGACAGCAGGAACCGTTCTTCCATGGCCTCCACATTCAATCCTCCGTCCGCGGCGAAATAGACCGTGGAGGGCTCCGGCCAGAGATTCTCGTACCGTTCCACCAGTTCCAGGTCGCCGACGCGCCTGCGATCGGTTCGATACTCCAGGCGGGAGAAGGGCTTGATGCGCTGAGCCGAGTATCCGGTCGGTCGGCCGGTCTTTCCGTTGTAGACACGGACCGCAACGGAATCTCCTTCCGGCGAACGAATATACACAGGCAGGAGCACGAGATCCGCGGAACGATGGCGGGCCCCTTCGCGAATCTCGGTCCGCGAGGGTTCCTTCTCCCTCCAGCCGGCCGCCCTCATCACGATGGAACGATACATTGCGGGCGAAGCAGCCGGCACGCCCTCGTCGGCAGGCCGCATGAGCGCTTCGGCGAAGGAGCGATTGAATTCATCCCGCAGGATCCGCGGCGCTCCGATGATGTCGAACAGAAGGATCTTCTTCGGCTCCGCGCCGGCGTCCGATGCGGGCAGCACATACGGAACGGCGGCATCCGGAACGGCCACGGCCGAAACGGTCACATCCGCGGCGGATGAAGTCGGAGCGTCCCGCGCCCCAGCCGCCGCCACCACCGCGACGCCGTCCCACGGCTCGATCCGGTCGCCGGCCCGGGCGGATCCCGAAGTGATGGTCACGGTGACATGCTCGTCGCGAACGCGAAAGACCGATCCCCGGGCGACCACGACGTCCCGATTCCCGATGCCCCGATGGACCGATACGGGATCTCCGGGCTGCATCGATAGAGCGCTGCCCGCCATTTCGGCAAAGACGACATCTCCCGAGGAAAAGAATATTTCCGCCGAGGCGCCTTGACTCGAAGCAAAAGCGCTCATGGAGCCCACGGCGATGGCCGATAGACAAAAAAGCCCGCGGCAGGCCGCAAGATGGCCGGCCACGAAACCGAACGGGAGGAAACGCACCATGACCACATCCATCGAACAATTCCTGACGCACATCAACAAGCGCGTGAACATGCTGGAACTTGAAATCCAGAAACTCCAGAGCCAGCGGAGAGCCCTCTCCGAAGCCAGGATCATACCGTTCGCTTCCAGAAAAAAGTCAAGCGACGCTGACACAGCGAACTTCCGAAAAGCCGCATAATCCGCTTCACTCCCGACAGGATAAACTGACATCCCTCATGCTTCATCCTTCAACCTTTTCCTGCTAGATCGGTCGCCGCTTCGTTCTCAACTTCTCGAGGTCCGCCGCATCCATCCTGACCATGCCCAGCTGGCGATTGGGTCGGGAAGCCCCGTGAAAGTCGGATCCGGCGGTCGATACCAGGTTAAGCTCCGCGGCAAGTTCGCGCCAACGCGTCACCGTGTCGTCGGAGTATGTCCCGTAGCAGGCTTCGATGCCGCACAATCCCTGTCCCGCAAGAACGCGGATCATGGCGGGATCGCTGTATGTATGCGGATGAGCCAGAACCGGCACGCCTCCCGCGCGCATGATCATCTCGAACGCCTCCGCCGGCAGGAGCCGCGGAGACGGGACGAAAGCGGGGCGGCCATCGGCGAGGAAACGGTGGAAGGCCTCATCGTAGGAGCCGACGTAGCCTTCATCGACCAGCGCCTTGGCGATGTGAGGACGTCCCACCGAGGCGTGCTCGGGGCGTTCGGGCAGCGTGATCTTCATTCCGAATTTCGCGAGGCGTTCGATAATCTCCCGGGCTCTCTCGGTACGGCGGCGGCGAAGAAACGCCAGCGGTTCGACAAGAAACGGGGAGTCGTGATCGATGAAGAATCCCAGCACATGGCAGGTGCCTTTCGACACATCGCAGGAAATCTCCACTCCCGGAACGACCTCCAGGCCGCTCCCATTCGCCGCCTCGAGCGCCTCGGGAATTCCGGCGGTCGTATCATGATCCGTGACGGCCACGGCCGCGAGGCCCGCTGCCAGGGCGGCCGCGATCAAGCCCGCAGGGGGAAGCTCGCCGTCCGACGCATTCGTATGCGCATGCAGATCGGCTCCCTGACGATGGCTCTGCGCGTGCGGCGCGGTCGCGTTCACGAGGTCATGGCCCTGCCGACCGGCGCTTCGCGCGGAGACGCTTCCGGCCGCCAGGAAAGCGCGGCGGAGGACATGAGCGCGACTCCGATGGACAGGCAAGACTCATCGATGTTGAACTGCGCGTTATGATGTCCGTATTTCGTCGCGGGATCGTCATTGGATGAACCGAGCCTGAAAAAGCAGGACGGAACCTTCTGCGCGATGTAGGCGAAATCCTCGCCGCCCATAGATGGATTCGTCATGATCCGGATGCCGTCTTCCCCCACGATGTCCGAGGCGATCCGCTCCACGTACCGCGTCATCCCCTTGTCGTTCATGACGACCGGATAGCCTTCGATCCAGGTGAGGTCGAATCCGCACTCCACGATCTCCGCGGCGGCGCGCGCGGCTCGTTCGAGAAGTTCGCGACCCTTCATCCTCATCTCGGAATTCAACGTCCGGATCGTGCCTTCGATGACCGCTTCGGACGCGATGACGTTCCGGCGCGTGCCCGCGGCGAGCTTGCCGACCGTGACGACGACGTTCTCGAAGGGATCGACGCGACGGGAGACGATCTTCTGGATCTGCGCCACGAAGTCGGCGGCGGCCACCAGCGAATCGCGGGTGTTGTGCGGTTGAGCCGCGTGGCCCGACACGCCGCGGAAGACGACATTGAAGTCGTCGCTGTTGGCCATCATCGGGCCCGACTTCAGGGCGATCGTTCCGACCGGCTCCTGCGGATAGACATGGAGCGCCACCGCTCCCGCGATTCCCTCCAATGCCCCTCCCGCGATCATCGAAAGCGCGCCGCCCGGGTGCGTCTCCTCGCTGGGTTGAAACACGAGCCGGACTCCGCGCTTCAATTGATCCGCCTGCTCGGCGATGACCCTCGCGGCACCGAGGAGAATCGCGGTATGCGCGTCATGGCCGCAGGCATGCATCATCCCCTTGACGCGGGAGGCGTATTCGACGCCGGTCTCCTCTTCTATCTCCAGGGCATCCATATCCGCCCGCAGAAGGATACCATCGCCGAAGGGGCCGATATCGGCGATGATCCCCGTCCCGGCGACTCTCCGGATCGTCCAGCGGTTATCGCCCGAGCCGATGGCGGTCAGTTCCCGTTCGACGAGCTGTGAAGTTTCGAATTCCCGGAAACCCGGCTCCGGATGGCGATGGATCGCGCGTCTCAGGTCGACCAGGTGGTCGCGAAGGGAGGTGGCGCGTTGCAGGACTGCGGACATGTTGTTGATGCAGGCATTCTACAACCGGTTGCGAGGGTATTCAAAGGAAAATACCGGCGGCCAGCTTCGCGAATTCGTCCGCATCCATGATCCTTACACCCAGCGCCTCGGCCCTCGTGCGCTTCGATCCGGCTCCCTCCCCCGCGACCACGAGATCCGTCTGCTTCGAGACGCTCGATTGAACGATCGCTCCGAGACGCCGCGCGGCGTCTTCCGCCGCGCGGCGGTCAAGCCCGGGCACGGTGCCGGTCAGGACGACCTTCAGACCTGTAAGAGGAGAATCCACCGGCTTTTCCTCCTCGTGCTTCGCATCGCACGCTCGCAGTCCGGCGGTTTCCAGTTTTTTCAGCAACGCGCCGGAGGCGGCATCATCGAAATAGCCCCGGATGCCCCCGGCGAGGGTATCGCCGATCTCCGGAACATCCAGGAGCCTCTCGGCGGAAGCCTCCCGCATGGCCGCCAGGGTCTTCAAGGACCTCACCATGTCCCGCGCCGTCGCTTCTCCGACGCCCGGAATCCCCAGGGCGAATATCAGCCGCTCCAGAGGTTGCTCCTTCGAACGCTCGATGGATCGCAACAACTTCGCCCCGGATGTCTCGGCCATTCTCGGGAGCGTCAGGATCTGTTCCATCGTGAGCGCGAACAGGTCGCCCGCATCCCGGACGAGATGCGCGAAAATCAAAGCGTCCACCACCGATTCGCCCAGGCCGTCGATCTTCATCGCGCCCCGGCTCCCGAAATGCAGGATCCGCGCGCGCAACGTCGCCGGACACGACGGGCTGACGCAGCGCCTCTTGATGAGTCCTTCGACGCGAACGAGAGTGCCTCCGCAGACCGGGCAGTCATCGGGCATCGGAAACGGCTTGCCGCGCCTCGGCGCCGCCACGATCCCGATCACCTGAGGGATGATCTCGCCCGCCTTCTGAACACGCACGCTGTCCCCCACCCGCAGATCCAGCCGCCGGATCTCCTCCTCGTTATGGAGCGTCGCCGACGAGACTGTCGTGCCCGACAATCGCACCGGTTCCAGTTTCGCCACGGGCGTGATAACTCCAGTGCGGCCGACCTGCCACTCGATCGACAGCAGTTTCGTCTCCGCGACTTCCGGCGCGAATTTGTACGCGATCGCCCACCGGGGCGATCGCGACCGTTCCCCGAGTTCCATTCGCGCTTCACCCGAATCGATCTTCACGACGATGCCGTCCGTCTCGAACGGATAGTCCCTGCGGGCGCGGTTCCTTTCGTCGAGATCGGCGACGATCTCCTCGACGGATTCATGGATCCGGCAATAAGGCACGACGGGAAGCCCGCAGCCCGATAATCGCTCCATGAATTCCATATGGCTGCCGGAGAGATTCGCGACGCTGTGGATGCAGATGCCGAGGCGACGGCGGGCCACCTCGCGGCTGTCCAGGAGCTTCAGCGTGCCGGCCGCCGTATTGCGCGGATTGGCGAACGGATCCTCGCCCTTGTCCGTCATCTCCCTGACCAGTTCGGCGAATCCCTTCTTCGTGATGAAGACTTCCCCGCGCAGGTGGAGCTCCCCCTTCATCGCGGCGTTCCTCTTCACTTCCATCGGCAGCTCCGGGATCGTGCGGATGTTCTCCGTGACATCCTCGCCGGTGACTCCATCTCCGCGGGTCGCGGCGAGCACCAGGCTGCCGTCGCGATACGTGAGCGCGACGGCCACGCCGTCGATCTTCGGTTCCACGACATATCGCGGATGCGCGATGACCTTCCGCACCCGTTCGTCGAACGCGATAAGCTCCTCGGCGGTGTAAGTATTGTCCAGCGACATGAGCGGCACCGCATGCGCGACGCGCTCGTGAGCCTTCGTCTCCCCCGGAGATGCTCCGACCCGCCGCGTCGGCGAATCCTCCGCCTGCCATTCAGGATGCTCTCCCTCGATCCTTTCCAGCTCCGCGAGCATCGCGTCGTATGCCTGGTCGGATATCTCCGGACGCGCCATGTTGTAATAAAGCTGGTTGTGCCGCTCGATCTCCTTCCTCAGGAAATCGATGCGGCTCCGCGCCGCCTTTGCTGTCTTCTTCTTCACGCTCACCAGTTCATCACCTCCAGCGGAAGATCTCCGCGATCGGCGAATAGTCGTCCGTCCAGATCCTCATGCCCGTGGATCCCTTCTCCATGATCCATCCTCCCGTCGTCATCGGCGCCTTGTCAAAGGCCTTTTCATGCCGGCTCATCGCCATCCACAGGGACGTCCCGATGCCGCGCGCCTGCATCCGCTCGTCCCTGACATCGCTCTGGTAGAGGCAGAAAAGACCGTGATCCGCCGCAAGATTCCTGAGGATGGGTTCGAGATCGAGATACCGGTTCGAGATGTGGAAGGCGAGAATGCCGTTCTCCGAGAGGCGCGAAAGGTAGATCCCGAGCGCCTCCTTCGTAAGCAGGTGCACGGGAATCGCGTCGGAACTGAAAGCGTCGAGCACGATCAGGCCGTAGGTCTCCTTCGCGTCGCGAAGCGAAAGACGCGCATCGCCGAGCCGGATCCGCAGGATGCCGTTCGCGCGGGACAGATAGAGGAAACAGCGCGTATCGAGCGCGATCCGGGCGACGGCGGGATCGATTTCGTAGAAATCCATGCGGCGGCCCGGCTCCGCGTAGGTCGCCATGGATCCCGCTCCGAGCCCCACGACGGCAACCGGATGAACGGTATCGCCCAGCGCGAAGGCACTGTAAACCTGCCCCACCGGCCCCGTCGTGTGGTAATACGACAGGGGCTCATCGATCCTATCCGGCTCGAAACTCTGCCTCCCATGGATCGTACTCCCGTGCGACAGCGTGTGCGACGGCGGGCTGAGGACGCGGGCGACCTTGTACACGCCGAAGAAACTGCGGGAACGACTCACGATCTGCCCGTGGTAATCCTGGTAGAAGACGCCGGCCATGAGGAGCACGCCGAGCGCGAGGGAAAAACAAAGGGGCTTTCGCAGCATCATAAGGCAGAGGATCGCGGGAACGATCATGGCGGCGAAACCGGCGAAGCGTCCCAGCGGTGATATCCAGACCACCAGCGTGAGATCGATCAGGAAATACAGAACGCCGATGATGACGGGGAAGAGGATGTCGGTCCTGTCGATGTGGAGCGGCGCGGAGCCGCGCGCGGACGTCGTGATGAGCGCGGCGAGCATGAGGACGATCGGATATTCGATGAGCCGGTCGAACAGCAGGGGGGCGAGCAGGGAATTGAATATGCCGCCCAGCACGCCGCCGAGCGCGATCCAGACGTAATATTCGGTCAGGCGGTCGGGGGAAGGCTGCAGAGCGGCAAGCTCGCCGTGGCATGCGACCGCGACGAAGAAGAACGCGGCGAGATGCAGCAGGAGCGGGATCCAGGCATAACCGGCTGAAATGGAATTCGAGGACATCCAGAGCGTCAGCGGCAGAAGCATCAGCGGGGCGAGTCGCGCGGCCGATCCGTGCGAGATGACGGGTCGTCGCGAGAACGCGATCGCGAAGGTCAGGAGATAAAGCGCGAGCGGAATGACCCAGATGAGGGGAACCGCGGCGATATCCATCGAGATCGTTCCCGTCGCGCCCAACAGCAGGCTCGACGGCACGAACGCGAGCACGATCCAGCGGGACCTGAGAGACGGATCGAGCGAAGCGGACGCATCCGAAGCCGGCGCGGCAGGCACGGACAGGGGCGTCGCCGGTCGAAAAACGATCGCGCAGAGGAGAACGAGAGAAGCGGTGATGAGAAAAAGGGAGGACGCGAAGCGGGTTTGATCGGGAAGCGCCAAGAGCGGTTCCATGAGGAAGGGATACGACAGCAGACCGAGAAGACTGCCCAGGTTGCTGACGGCGTACAGCGGATACGGGCGATCCGCGCCGCGAAACGCGGAGAGCGAGAACCACCTCTGCAGGAGTGGAGCGGTGGAGGCGAGCGCGATGAAGGGCAGGGCGATGGACGAGAAGAGCGCCTGGAGGAGCTCCAGGACCGGCAGCGCGGCCCGGGCACCATCGGCCGCTTCAGGCTTCATGGGAAGAAAGAAGCAGGATAGCGCGAGGAGGACGGCGTGCGAGAGCTTTTGCGTGGTGACAGTCATGCGGGTCCGGGTGAGATGAACGTATCCATAACCCAGGAGAAGCATCGCCTGGAAGAAGAGCATGCAGGTCAACCAGACCGACGGGCTGCCTCCGAACTCCGGCAGGAGCATCTTGGAGACCATGGGCTGAAGGAGGAAGAGCAGGAAGGAGCTCGAAAAGATCGCGGCGGCGGCGAAGATCACGTCAGTGCCTCCTCACATACCAGAGATCGAGCGCGCGGCGATCCCGGATCGTGCGGAACGGAGAACGAGCGAGCCGCGCGAAGAGCGAAAGGAATTCCTTCATCGAATGGCTCTGCAATTTTCTCGACGAGGTCACGACCTTGGGATCGATGATCTTCACCCGCCCGATCTTCCGGAGGGCGAACCCCAGCCACAATTCCTCGCTGACATACACGGTCTCGTCGAAGCCGCCGGCGGTTTCCCAGGCGTTTCGTGTCATGAAGAAGAAACCTCCCGCCGGAGAAGCGGAGGCCGCGGAGATGATGTTCCAGGCGTGCAGCGCGAGCTCGCCGGACAGGCGGACACGGCGGTCCCAGGCCATGCGCGCTCCCCCGCCGACCACGCCTTCGTCGAAGGCGCGCATCACGGCCTGCAACGCGGCACCGGTCACCAGCGTATCCGCATCGACGAAGAGCAGCCTCGATCCCGTGGTCGCGCGAGCGCCGGCATTGCGGCTCGCCGCGATATTGCGTTTCCCGGAAGCGACAACCCGGGCACCCGCCGCCCGCGCAATCTCCGCTGTCCGATCCGTGGAGGCGTCGTCCACGACGACGATCTCGTGCGAAGCGATATCCGCCGCCGCGATCCCCTCATTCAAAGCCTCGAGTGTCGCGCCGAGAAATCGTTCCTCGTCATGAGCCGGAATCACGATCGAGAGCAGGGGCATCATCGGAGAGAGGGGCGGAAGCGGTCGATAAATTCCGCGGCGATCTCCGGTGCGGCGGCGACGATCCGTCCGGACGAGAGAAATCCATCGGAGCCGTCATAATCGCGCGCCACCCCGCCGGCTTCGGAGACGATGAGCGCGCCGGCTGCCATATCCCAGGATGAAAGACCTTCCTCGAAGAAGAGGTCGAGCCGTCCCGCGGCGACGTAGGCGAGATCGAGCGCGGCGGAACCAAGCCTTCGGATCCCCTGAACTTCCCTGATGACATCCTGAAAAAGATCCAGGCATCGAACGGTTTCAGGATCTTCGCCGCGCATCGAGGCGAAACCGGTACCCAGGAGCGACACGGCCAGTGAAGTCCTGGGAAGAATGCGAAGCGGCTTCCCATTCAGAAACGCGCCGCCGCCGGAAGAAGCGGTGAAGAGCTCATCCCGCAGCGGATCGTAGATGGCTCCCAGTCGGATTTCATTTCCCTGGACAGCGGCCACGGAGACGGCCCAGTGCGGGATCCCGAAGGCGAAATTGGTAGTGCCGTCCAGCGGATCGATGTGCCAGACAAGACCGGATCCCGACCGGGCCTCCAGTTCTTCCCCGACAATCGCATCGTCGGGGCGGGTGGACACGATGAGACCGCGGATCAGTTTTTCCGCGTCGATATCCGCCTGCGTCACGATATTCCGGGGGCTCTTGGAGCGAATGTCGAGGTTTTCGCGCGATCGAAACCTTTCGGCGAGAAGTGCTCCGGCGGAGCGGGCAAGATGCACGGCGAAATCAAGCATGCAGGGAGACTATACGAGCGGGCTTCCCGCGTCTTGAGGCTTATGATGCCGGGCGGCGTCGCAGACGGGCAGAAGAGGGCACGATCCGCAGATCCGCGCCACATATTTCGCGCGGCACCCCTGGACTATTCCGATCCGTGCGAGAGCGAAATCGAAGCGCACGGGATCATCCGGATCGATCTCCTTCAACCTTGCGGTTACTTCCACGGCCGCTTTCCAGTTCGGTGTCTTTCTGGTTGTGAGTCCGAGGAGGCGGGAGATCCTGAAGATGTGCGTGTCCATGGGGATGACGAGTTCCGAAGGGGACAGCGTTTTCCAGAGCCCGAAATCGACGCCATCTCCCGTGCGCACCATCCAGCGGAGAAACATCAGGAGCCTCTTGCACGTGGAGCCGGCGGCGGGCGAAGATACGAGCGGGATGGTCGAAACGCGGCCGGGACGAGCCGGTGATGAGAATTCGGTCGCGAATCGATCCAGAGCCTCGTCAAATCCGACCTGACCCGGCCACACGGCTTCGAGCGAGCCCTTTTTCAGAAGAATCCTCTTCATGTGAAGGACCAGGTCAAGGAACTCGTCCTCGCCGAAGAACCGGTGGCGAAAACCGCGCAGCGATTTCTCGATCGTCCCGCGCGAGGAGCGCCTGAGAAATCCCGCGGGCCGATTTTCAAAGCGCAGGAAAAGATCGGCCGTCTTCTCCCGTATGGTCGCCACCCGGCCCAGCGCCAGCGCCGATGCCAGAAATGCCCCCGCCTCCACGTCGTCGCCATCCCGCAGACCATGCACGATGCCGATGGGATCGGAATCCAGGAAGCCGGAACGGTACGTCTCCGCGATGGAATTCAAGTATCCGGCCAGAGGCGAATGATCGACCATGACGCCTATTCTACTTCCCGCGCCCGATACTTCATCCTTCATCCTTCATACTTCTTCCATTTACTGCTACCATTTTCGCGTGAAGCCGGCCGCTTTATTTCTCCTCGTCCTGACCGTCGTCCTGGCCGTCACCGGATCCGGCGCCGATGTCCTGCCGCGGATCGTGCCGGGCCAGGTGATTGTCAGGATGAAACCGCTCGCGGGCTCCGCCGCACGCGGGCTGGGTTATCGCGCGCTGGCTGTCGCGGAGGATGCGCCG
>CAZCME010000018.1:0-89054 GCA_964499705.1 uncultured bacterium
CTCCAAGTACCACGCCGGAATCGATGGCGTCCACTAGGAGATAGACGTTCGAGATGCCGCCGCCCGTATCGATAGCATTGATGCCGAAGAGGGCGATTTCATTGGAGCGGAAGACCGTCTTGGGACCGATAATGAGGTTGGTCAGGTTCACCGCAATGCCGCCCGTGATGGAGAGGACCTCCGTCCTCATTCCGTCGGCCGACAAGGCTGCTCCATAAGTCGGACGATTTTCCAGGTCCAATATGAGTCCGATGAGGGATCGTGGAATGTTCAGATCGGCGTCTAAGTATGTTCGATGGTCGAAGCGTGTGAAGAACCCGCTTGCAAAGACCTGGTCAAAGGCCGTGAAGAGTGCGGGGGCCGTCTCAAAGCCGATTCCGCCCGTGTATACGTTTATCACGGTGCCGTCGATATCGCCTACGACTACGCGAAACTTATCTCCGGGAGTGATCGACGCGGAGGTTCTGCAGACCAGAAAGTAGTCATCGCCCGCATACGCATTGAGATCATTGGGCGGAATCACCGGGCTATCGTTTGGCTGCATGAGCCGGCTTGCATTTCCAGTGTCGAGGAAAAGAGCGACCATGAGTGGCTGGTTGACGGCGCCATAGGGAGAAAGCGTCGATGCGGGATAAGCATTGCCGATGGGAACATAGCGCGAAGTCGCGGCGGAAATACTTTCGAACTGGACAAACGAATCGATTCCCGGATCGAAGACGCCGTTGGTATTCGAAGGGTGGCTGTCATTGTCCCTGTAAAGCGCCCATCCGGATGTGCTATCGAAGGCCAATGCCCTGAAGTCGGCCTCGTGGATCGGACCTCCCCCCTGGCTGACCGCATCCATGACGAAAAACACCATTCGGTCGAGGAGCGTTCCATAGCCGCTGTCCTGCATGTTGAATCCTGCGACCGCCGTGGGCTGCGAACTGGGAGGAAGAGACTGTCCACTCGTCGTCAGATCGCGGAATATGACTGGCATTCCAAACGTGAGCCTAGCGGTGTCCACGAGAGGAATTGGCGGAATAAATGGCGCCGTTGCCGTAAATCTCGCGCTGTCCACATTCAGGAATCCCTGAACCCATGTATCCGATCCCGAACAGAGCGCATACGGATGAGTTTCATACATACTGAGACCGCTGAGAAATTTGATTCCTGCCGGAGGAATTTCAAAGGTGAGGGAATCTCCGAAACGAGCATAGATCGATGGTTCGACGCCGATCCACACCCTCGGATAGTCCGTGTTCGTACTACGAATCTTCATAGACTGGTCGGTTGAAAGCGGCATGAAACCGGAAATGACGAGATCCACGGTCGTGGTTGATGGAGAAGTCCGAGTGATTAAAGTCTGCGAAACGTCCAGCGGATAGAGCGGATCTGACATGGAATAGGTTCCATCGGTTGTCGAGCGAATCTGCAATCCGGATTGCTCGGTCTGATCGATGCGTCGCAATGGAGAAGTCTCGCTGTTCAGATCGACATACGGCGGATGATGAACATTCAAGCGGATCGAGCGAAGACCCTGGGCATTTCCGGGGCCGCCGAGAAGCGTCAGAGATATAAGAGGACGATATGCGATGAAATCCAGATCACTCAGATCGTTATATGCAGAATTGGTCACATCCAGGTGCGGATGCGCGAGCCGATTTCTCGGTTCGACATACAAGCCCAGATAGCAGATTGGCGTATGAGTGCTGCTATCGTACAGGACGCCGTTCCTGGTATTCTTCAGGAAATTCGATCCCGAGACGGACAAGGAAAGCGACATCGTATCGTAGGAGGTAAAAAAGGCGTCTCCCGGAACGAATCCGCCGGGATTGGGCAGATCGCTGATGTAGGCGTTGGTATTGAACGTGAAGTCGAACTGCTGCGTGGCGCCCGCGGCAACCGTCGTTGCGGTATCCAGGCCGATGGAGATGCGGTACAGCGTATCGGCCGTGCTCCAGGCACGAAGCTGATTCGCGGTCGCCGTCCCTCTCCTGTTGAAGTCATGATTGACTGCTCCAACCGTATGAGTGAACTTCTCGATGTCGCCGGTAAATCCAAGGGGCGTCAGATTGCTGAAAGACTGGGCTCCGGGAACGAAACCGCGCACGTTCGAGCATGTAATGTTGCTGCCGGTTACGGTGATCGTTCCAGATGTTCGCGGCACGATATTCCAGTCGTAAAGTTTGAAGGGCCCGGAATTGGCTCCGACTACGAAGATATCCCCGCCCGGCGTGTTGTCCCGACGATTCATGACCGGCCGGACGATCTGAAGGTCCATGGAATTGATGCTGTGAGCCGTCATAGTCGGCCCTGTGATGGCGACTCCTCCGGTCGCCGTCGTACTGACTGTCAGGTCAAAAAGGGTCTGCTTGGATTCGGTGTCCGAGGTGGCGATAACAAGGTAGAAAAGTACCGAAGAACTCGTGTCCATGCGCTGCAACCCTGGGGTGCTAATCGTGATCACGGTTCCAGGACCTGCGCCGCCGGCGGTGAATCCGACGGGAACTCCTGCTGAATCAAGCACCATGAAATACTTGAGCATGGTGCCGTTGACGGAGAAGAAATCGGAGGCTGGAGCCGCGGCGATGTTGTTGTAGATGAAGCTGACGCTCGCCAAGTCGGCCGACAGACCCGTGTCGTTGTTCGTAACCGTGAAAGGAATCTGGAAGGTATCGCCGGGAAGGACGGCGTCCTGAAATGTTCCGCCTGCGGTCGTAAAAGAATTGGCTGCGACAATAGCCTGCGCGTATGCCGGATTCGAATTCAGTCCCAGCAGGACGCCGCACAACACGAAAGGCGTTGCGCGAAGCGCGAAGGGATTAAGAAGACAGCCGATCAGCCGTCCGATGGAGCTTGCACACGGTTGCATGAACATGAGAGACACGTATTCTACAATTCGATCAGGCATCGTCAAATCAAATCCGTCGAAGTTTTTCCACCCGCATACGTAAAGAATTTCAGTGTTCGGCGGCGCGTATCAGGGTGTATAATAGCCGCCATGCTGCTCTCTTCTGTGCTCGCGATATGTCTCTCCTGCGGCATCGATTCCGGAATTCAACGCGCTCTTGCGCCGATTCATCCCGCGTCCGCCGGTGAAGCCATACTTCTGGAACGTAAGGACGGCGCGATTTTCATCAGAAGCGGCAGCAAGACCCTTATCTTCGCCCCCTTTGACCGCGGGCGCATCGGACGGGACGGCACGCTGTCCATCACCGGCCGATTTTTTCCGAAAATCTCGAAAGACCTCTGGGGATATGCGGATCAAATCATTCTTGGAAGATCGCGGGACAAACTTCTTGGCCTCGAAATCACCGACAGCATCCGCGATCCGGACGCCGTTCTCCATGAATTTAAAGTCTGGTCTGAAACCACGGTGGGAATTGCCTGGCCATCATGGAACAATTGGCTTTCCGCGAATATTTCACCGGTGCTCCTATGGGATCCAGCGGTCTCGCTCTGCCTTGCCACGAAAGTCGCGCCCTGGATGAACAATGCTGTTCTGGACGTTGCGCAGCGCGGGGACGAAGTCCTCTTCAGGGCAATTTCCGTCGGCGAAGTCGGAGTAATGCAATCTGTCACGGTGGCCGTGCGCATTCGACCCGATCATGAAAAAGCCAATGATCTCGCGATCGAAATTGCTCCTTTCGGTTCCAGCGTTTTTCGTTTCACGACCGACGTTTATCAGGCGCGCGTTGAAGCGACTCCGCCGCTCGGTGAATCTGAACTCCAGGGTTGGTTGAGATCCTTCTCCAGCATCCTGATGCAAAATTATCCGTGAATTGCTCCCTATTCTTCCCTCCCCAAAAGCATCACGCACGGCAACTCACTCCCCTTCGGCACATACACGGTCTCCTCCTCCGCCATCAATAACCCGTCCGCGTCCAGGAGCGACATCGTGATCGCGGAACCCTGCTTCGGGTTCGTCGGCAGCGCCGTGTAGTTTCTTCCCTCCCGCTCCAGTTTCACTCGGATATATTCCGGCCGGCCCGGCTGTCGCCGTATCTCCCAGCCTAGCGTCACGGGGATGATCGGGCGGAAGAGACGATCGTGGCCCATCATCTTTCTCAGGGCGGGTCGCACGAAAAGCTCGAAAGTGACGTGCGTGGAGACGGGATTGCCCGGGAGGCCGAAGACGGGCTTGCCGGGCTTCATGTTGATCCGCCAGAACTTGATCTTCAGGCCTTCTTCCTCCAGCACGAGCCTCATCAGGTCGCGGTCCCCGACCGACATTCCGCCTGTCGTCACGACCGCATCGGCGCGGCGGGAAGAACCAGTTCGTCGCCGCTCGTGAAGACCGCGACCACGTTCGCCCCCGATCTCCTTCGCCAGTCCGGCGGCGATCAGCGGGGCGAGCGATCGGCTAACTTCTTCAATTCCTCCGGCGACGTGATTTTAGGGTTCGTACTGTTTTTTTCTTTTTCTCGAAGTCGCTCGAAATATCGGTGCAGATCGTTACCGCACTCCTCGAATATTTTCCTGCGAATCTCACGGACTTCCTCTACGACAGGATCATTCATGGCGCGGGCCCCTCCTCTTGTGATCCCAACAATTCTTCCGGAGTGCAGATGACGGGCGTCCACGCACCACTTTCCGCATTCAAGCGGTAAAGTTCGCTCATGATCTACGCATTCGCGATATGTTTGCAATTCCAAGTTACAAGGTAATCGACGCGATAAACACATGCATAGGCAAGATGGGCTTCATCGGTCGCGGCGCGCGCTGGAATTCCCAATTCCTTGCTGTATCGAACCGCAAGATCTTCAACTTCGACGGTCTTTGACAGCATGAATAGATTCCGGATCAACGCCAATCGTTGGCTCGCGGCCTCCGGATCGCCTTCGCCACATTCATCCAGCACGGGCTGGGATATAACCAGCTTGTAGTTTGACCTCCGCGTCGCCCACCAGAATCGAGTGATTTCCTGATGCGCCAGAATGACGATATCGCGAACGGGTCGGGCCACCAGATAGCTGGGAACAGTGGTTTCAAGATAAACTGTCTTCATGACAGCTCGATCGTATCACACTCTTTCCCCTCCAACATCACGCACAACGCTTCGCTTCCGCGTGGAACCAGGACGGTGTCTGCTTCCACCATCAATAACCCGTCCGCGTCCAGGAGAGAGGTCGTGATCCCTGACCCCTGCTTCGGGCTGGTCGGCAGCGCCGTGTAGTTTCTTCCCTCCCGCTCCAGTTTCACTCGGATATATTCCGGCCGGCCCGGCTGTCGCCGTATCTCCCAGCCTAGCGTCACGGGGATGATCGGGCGGAAGAGACGATCGTGGCCCATCATCTTTCTCAGGGCGGGTCGCACGAAAAGCTCGAAAGTGACGTGCGTGGAGACGGGATTGCCCGGGAGGCCGAAGACGGGCTTGCCGTCCAGCAGGCCGAACAGGACGGGCTTGCCGGGCTTCATGTTGATCCGCCAGAACTTGATCTTCAGGCCTTCTTCCTCCAGCACGAGCCTCATCAGGTCCCGGTCTCCGACCGACATTCCGCCTGTCGTCACGACCGCATCGGCCCGACGGGCGAGCTGGATTCCCTCGCGGATCTGCATCTTCTCGTCCTTCGCGATTCCCAGGTCGACGACGTCGCAGCCCGCATCGCGCAGCATCGCGGCGACGCAGAGCGAATTGGAATTGCGGACGAGGCCCGGTTTCATCGGCGCGCCGGGAAGGACCAGCTCGTCGCCGCTCGTGAAGACCGCGACGACCGGGCGGCGGTGAATCTGGGCGCGGGCGCGGCCCGCGGATACCGCGACCGCGAGCGCCCCCGGAGTCAGCTCGGTTCCACGCCTCAATACGGTCTGGCCCGCGGTTATATCCTCCCCGGCTCTCCGGATGTGCTGACCCTCCGATACCGCCTCTTCGAAGAGGATGCTCTCCCCTTCCACTTTAACATTCTCGATGGGGACGACGGCGTCGGCTCCGGACGGGATCATGGCTCCGGTCATGATCTTCGCCGTCGTGCCGTGAGCAATCCCGATCTCCTTCGCCAGTCCGGCTGCGATCAGATCCGGAATCACGCGCAGGCGGATCGGATGGTCCGGAGCCGCCGACTTCAGTTCCTCGGAGATGACGGCGTATCCGTCCATCCCGGAATTGTCCGTGAAGGGAACGTCGTCGATGGCGGTGATGTCCTCGGCCAGGACGCTGCCCGCCGCTTCTTTCAGGGTAAGCTCGACGGTCTCCAGCGGAGCAATCGAATCGAGAATCGTCTCGATCGCCGTGCGGACCGCGATGGCCTTCATGAACGCGTCAGACGACTTCGCCGGTCAAGGCCGCCTCGGCCGCGATAACGGTATTCTCCATCAGCATCGCCACGGTCATCGGCCCGATGCCGCCCGGCACCGGTGTCCACGCATACGCGACCTCCTTCACGGACGCAGCGACGTCTCCCACGACGCGAAATCCGCGCGGGCTGCCGGAGTCCGGCACGCGGTTGATGCCCACGTCAACGACAACCACGCCTCTGGTCACCATCTCCTTCGTGACAAGTCCCGGCCGGCCGACTCCGACGACGAGGATCTCCGCCCGGCGCGTGTGCGCGGCGAGATCCTTCGTCTCGATGTGGCAGACGGTGATCGTCGCCATCCTCGTCAGCATCAATCCCGCCAGCGGCTTGCCGACGATCTTCGACGCTCCCACAATCACGGTATCCTTGCCTTTGCAGTCGATCCCGAATTCATCCAGAAGCCGGACGATTCCCTTCGGCGTGCACGATGCGAATCCTCCGACACCCGTCGTGACTCTCCCGACATTGAAAGGATGAAATCCATCCACGTCCTTGGAGGGATCTATGGCCTCGATGACCGCCTGCGTGTTGATTCCCGCAGGAAGCGGAAGCTGGACGAGAATTCCACTCGTCTTCGGATCCGCGTTCTCCTTCGCGATCATATCCAGGAGTTCGGCTTCGGACGTCTTATCGTCCATCACCACGGAGTGCGAATGGATCCCGACTTCCTCGCAGGACTTCATCTTCCGCGAGACATACAGTTCCGAGGCGGCATCGGCTCCGACCCGGATCGCCGTCAATCCCGGCGTCACGCCCTTCTCCGAGAGCCGCGCGACGCGACGCGCGAGTTCCGTCTTGATTTTCCGGGCCGTTACTTCACCGTCGAGAATCACGGCCAGTAGTTCGGGTCGTTGGAGATCTTCTGCTCGTACGGAGCCAGGAGTTTTCGTTCCTCGGAGATGTCGATGTAGAGCCGCTCCGCAGCGTCCAGGAGGCCCAGGAGGCTTTCATACAGTCTCCGGTCGCTGGTTTCGAGAACGGCACCGATCATGGTCATTCCCTCGCCCTTCAGGATCGCGTAGATGACCTCCTGCGCGTATTTCGCCTCGATGACCGCTCCGTCCTCCTGCATCGTCCGGAGCGTCTGGAGGAAATCGTCGAAGGCGCGGCTGTTGCGGCCGGCGATCCTCAGGGCGGCGGCGATCCGGTCGATCTCGGCGGAGAACGCCGTCGAAACGGCCTTCCGGGTGATCATGACGCCGAAGCGTCCCAGGCGGTGTTCGAGGCGGCGCGCTTCCTCCTTGCGTCCGCTCCGGATGTGCGCGGTCCATACGAAATCGGCGATGGCCGTGAGAAAATTCATGAAGAACGGATCGGCGGAAATGTGGAGGATTTTCGCGAGGTCCAGGACGGGCTCGATCGTGTTCACCGCATTGCGGCAGATGAGGTCGAGATCCTGTTCCGCCTTGCGGGCTTCCTGCAGGAGCAGGAGCTTTGTTTCGGACCGGAAGAGATCCTTCAGCCCGAGGGGGACGCATCCTTTTCTTTCCGCCACGATGGGACGAATCTTCGCCCAGGGCCTTCCGCGCGGATCGCCACCCGGCCACCGGAACGTGGCGCCGATATCGAAGATGAGCGTCTCGGGCGGCATGCTGAACCGGCCGACCCATCCGTACCGCTTCTCGCTGTCCGTCCGGATATCCCGGACGCGGGCCGATCCACGGCCGAGCGTTATTCCGGAGATGGCGGGTGCCGCGTACAGGGACGACTCATCCACCACTTCCTCGTTCTCATGCCAGAACGCTTCCCCTTCGAACTTCACCACGTATCGGCCCCGCCCGTGATCCTTGATTCCGGCGTGGCTGGACAGAAGCGCCTGCGAGAGGATTCTCAGCTTGGCGGTCGTCTTCGGATGCGTGATATGCCTGTAGATCTTCGCGCCGTCGCCCTGCCCGGGATCGTTCGATTTCGCGTCCTTCATTCTCTTGACGAATTTCTCCTCGAGGCCGTGCGGCGCGAGATCCCCCAGGACGTGAATCGCCCGCGAAGCGTAAAGCATCAGCTGGCGCGGCTCGATGCTCGATATGTCATCGAAGAACCATCCGCACGATGTGTACATCAGCATCGCGTTTCGCTGCGACTCCAGGAGCTGCCAGGCCTGGACGTGATTCTCATCGGCCCCCTTCCTGAAATGCTTCGCGACGAACGCGGCGCGCTCCTTCTGGTCGAAATGCGCCAGGATGATCCTGATGTATTCGTTGCGGGCTGACCACGGGTCCTTCATGAGCCTGGCGCCCTCGGTTTCGAATGTTTTTCTCAGGGCGTCACGGAGCGCATCGAGCCCCTCGCGCAGGGGCTTGCGCCATTGCTGGTTCCAGCCGTTCGACGGATTCGCCTTGCATCCGCAATCGGCCCGCCACCGCTCCACGCCATGGGAGCAGCTCCATGAGGATGCGCCGGGCTTCAGCGTCGCTCCCAGCTTCGCCGGATGGCGCTCCAGCCACGACGCGTAATTCGTGATGCGGACCGGACGCGTCACGCGACCCGATCTCCCGGAGAAATGCTCCGCGTGCGAATGCGCGATGCACATGTCGCCGAACGGCTCGTGATGGCCGTAGATCTCGCCGTCGGTCGCGATGGAAATAAGGGACGTCGCCCCGTACGACGCCAGGATCTTGTCGGCGAAACCTTCCGAGGAGCGAAGTATATGGTTGAAGGAAACATCCGCGGACAGGGCGCCGTGATAGAAAAAGACGGGGATCTTTCCGGCGGGTGTCGTCACGAGATACGGAACGGAAATATCCATCCGGCCGTCCGTCACCTTCTTCATCTTGCCGTCGGAGCCCTCGTATTCGGCGCACTGGAACGGCGAGAGGATCGCGTATTTCATCTTATAGCGCAGCAGCATCGCGAGCGTATCGAGATCGACGGCGGTCTCGGGCATCCACATGGCTTCGGGTTCCCGGCCGAAGCGATGCCGGAAGTCGGCGATGCCCCAGAGAATCTGCGTCTCCTTGTCCCTGTCGTCGGCCAGGGGCATGATCATGTGGTTGTAGCTCTGCGCGATCGCGTTGCCGTGCCCGTTGTTGCGGGCCTGGCTCTCGCCGTCCGCCCGCACCAGCTCCGCGAGCGTCTCCGGATCGTTCCGCTCCATCCACGAGAGAAGCGTCGGCCCGAAGTTGAAGGAGAGCCATGTGTAATTGTTCGCGATGGAGCGGATACGGCCGTATTCGCCGAGAATCCGGGAGTGCGCGTTTGGGCGATAGCATTCCGCGTGAATCCGCTCGTTCCAGTTCGAAAACGGCGCCGCGGACGGCTCGCCCTCGATCTCCTCCGTCCACGGATCTTCGCGCGGCGGCTGATAGAAGTGACCGTGGATGATGAGCTCCACCGGGGAACTATCCGGCAGGACCGCCGGAGCCGATGACGTCATGGATGATTTGGTGCAGGCAGCGCTTCCGCCGGAAGACCGTCGGCCACGGGCGCGGTTCCATGAAGGCGATCCAGGATTGCATCGGCACGCTCCGCGGCTTTCGTCCATTCCGGAGCGCGCGCCTGGAGCTCCGCGATTTTCGCGGGCGTTTTGTCCTCGCCCGGCTCCGTGATCCCGAGCTTATGCTCCTCCGCTTTCCTCCGCGCCCGCGCCCGTGCGAATTCCAGCGCCGCAAGGCGCGCATTGATTTCGGATTCGAGCCCGTCCATGGCTTTCATCACCTGCTCCGGTCTGTCGGAATGTTCCGTGACCACATCCCAGTTCGCGGGCAGGTTCACATTGAGCACGACGCCCATCGCAATCACCGCAACCAGGGATGCGATGGACATGAAGACGCCGATGCGATGCCATTTGTCAGGTTCAGCCATGCGGCGAAAGATAGCACAGTTGCCGCGTGTTTGAAAATTCTAGTTTGGCCGTTCCTCCCCGCCTGTGGAAGATTTTACCGGGCGGGACTCAATCCACCAGGAGCGTCCGCAGCTTCTGGAGCTGATCTTCGAGCTTTCTCACTTCCACGAGGGCCGCGACGGCCGCTTCCCGCGCCATGGCGTCAATCCGGGGATTGTCCGCGATCACCTCGACATTGATGACGAGCGACCCGAGGGTGTTGTTGATGTCATGAAACGTTTTGGATAGTGACATGGGAGAAGTATGCTGGATGGTGGATCAAGGTTGAAGACATAATTTTTTTCTTCATCCTTCATCCTTCATCCTTCATACTTGCCGTTCTATGGCTTCCCGCATACTTCTTGTGGAGGATGACGCCGGGTTCGGAGATTCCCTGGAACGATCGCTCCGCATGGACGGTTACGAGGTGATCCGGAGGGCGACGCTGGCGGGGGCCCGCACCGAAACGATGACGGAAATCGATGCGGCGATCCTCGACCTGGAGTTGCCTGACGGGAGCGGAATCGAGCTCCTGAAGGAATGGCGCTCGGCCCATGCGGATTTACCCGTCATCTTCCTGACCGGCACCCCCACGCTGGAATCCGCCGTGGAGGCGCTTCGAGGCCGAGCCTTCGATTTTCTCCGCAAACCCATCTCACGCGACGCGCTCGGCGCCGTTCTGCAGCGCGCCATCGAATCGTCCCGGCTCCGGCGGGAAGTCGTCCGGCTCCGCGATGCGCTCGGCGCGGAAACTCACCCGCACGGAATCGTGGGCTGCTCCCAGGCCACCCGCACGCTCCAATCGCGCATCTCCGCCGTGGCGGCGGCTCCGACGACCGTCCTGATCCAGGGCGAAACCGGCACCGGCAAGGAGCTCGTCGCTCAGGCGCTGCATCTCACTTCCGGCCGCAAGGGGCCTTTCGTCGCGATCAATTGCGCGGCGCTTCCGGAGATGCTTCTCGAAGCCGAGCTCTTCGGCCACCGGCGAGGAGCCTTCACCGGAGCCACATCCGACCGCCGCGGGCTCGTCGCCGAAGCCGATGGAGGCACGCTCTTTCTGGACGAGGTCGGAGAACTTCCGCTGCCGCTGCAGGCCAAGCTGCTGCGGCTCGTGCAGAACCGGGAATACCGCCCGCTCGGCGAGAACCGGGCCCGGCAGTCGGACATCCGGATCATCGCGGCGACCAACCGGGATCTCCGCAACGAGCTCGGATCGCACGGAAAATTCCGCGACGACTTGTACTGGAGGCTGGCGGTGGTGACGTTCGAGATCCTGCCGCTCCGCGATCGCCGCGAAGATATCGGCGATCTCACCCTCCATTTCATCGCCCGGCATTCCGCTAGACTGGGGAAAACGGTCCGCGGCCTGAGCCGCGACGCGCTGGCCGCGCTCGAAGCGCACGATTGGCCCGGCAACGTCCGGGAGCTCGAAAACGTAATCGAGCGCGCCGTTCTCCTGGGAGCCGGCGAACAGCTCGGCGCCGACGATCTCAGCATTCAGCAGTCGCGCGCGGCGAAGGCGCGACTGGATTCCGATACCCCTGAAATTGCGTTCGACGCTTCGACGCTCGATGACGGAGTGGACGCATTCGAGCGAAACACGATCATCAGGCTCCTGCAGGAACATAACGGAAGCGTGGCCCGGGCCGCGCGAGCCGCGGGCCGGAACCGGACCGCGTTCTATGCCATGATGAAACGGCTCGGCATTTCGAAAGAGGCCGTCTCCGCCGACTGACGCGGCTTTCTCGTCTTCGTGGTCCGACATCCTGTCATCGAAACCCGACATTTTTTCCCGCGTTGCGTCTTCTTCGCCTCAGTGCAGGTTTTTCGGCTCCTCCGCGTGACTGGCACAACACTTGCTCACTCTTTCAGACAGATACAAAAAAAGAAGGAGGGCACCATGAACGAGACACCGGCCGGGGAATGCGATGCGAATGCGATCAGGTCCAAGGAGGAACCGCTCCGGATTCTCGTCGTCGACGATGACGATGGATTTCTCCAGGCGATGAAGCGGCTCTTCCATTCCAGCGGATACAACACGCACATCGCGCGCGACGGGATCGAAGCCATCGAGATGGCGCGCAAGAACACGTACGATGTCGTCTGCCTCGACCTCTGGATGCCGGGCCGCAACGGAATGGAGACGCTCCAGTCGCTGCGGGCCATCCATCAGGATCTCCCCGTCATCATGGTGTCCGCCATGGGCACGGCCTGCACGCAGGAAGCCTGCGCGAAGATGGGGAGCTTCCGATACCTGCAGAAGCCGTTCGGATCCGGCGAAATCCTCAGGACGATCGAGGAAGCGGCGCGGCTGGCGGAGGACAAGCTCGACTCGGAAGCGCGCGGCGCGAACCGCGGAGTGATACTCCTGGCCGACGACCACGACACATTCCGCGCGACCCTGGGGCGACGACTGCGCGGAGAAGGTTTCATCGTGGATGAAGCCTCCACCGGTACCGGCGCCGTGGCAGCCTGGCGGAAACGCCACTACGATCTCGGGCTGCTGGACATGCACATGCCGCAGGGTTCCGGAACGGAAGCGGCGAAAACGATCCACGAGTTCGACCCGACCGCGGTGCTGGCCTTCATGACCGGCGAAGCGACTCAGAATGAGATCGACTCCAGCATCCATCACGCCATCGGCATCTGCCTTTCCAAGCCTCTCTCTTTCGAAAAGATCGCGCAGAAAGTAACGTTTCTCATCGATGTCGGCCGTCGAACGCGCATGAGGCGCGTCTCGTTCGACAATTACGAAAGCCTCTCCGCCCTGTCAAAAGGCCTGCATCAATTGAAACATTCCTATCGGAAATTCCATCGGACGGGACGCGACAAGCTGATGGCCTTCGTCGTCGTGGCCTCGACGCTCCTGTCGCTCCCCTTTCTCCAGGCGATCGATTCCATCCAGCGCGCCAACCTGGATCGCAGCTTCGGCAACCAGAAGCCGGCTCACACGACACTGGCCGAAATGGTGAGGGATCGACTGTCCGACGGGCAGGGAGAGAGCATGGAGGAGAAGCTGCTGAAGCTGGCGCAGGAATAGGGGACATTCTCCAACATTCCAACATTGGCGATGTTGGAGTTATGTCGTCGGATTTGTAAGACTATTATTTTGAATGTTGGAATGTTGGAGAATGTCCCCTATTCCAAAAAGAGAGAACTCACGGATTCGCTGTGGTGGATGCGGCGGATGGCTTCGCCGAGGAGCTTGGCGACCGAGAGTTGCTTGATCTTCGCGGGAGCTTTCTCCGTGAGAGGAATCGTGTTCGTGACGATGAGTTCCTCCAGAATGGAATTCTCGATCCGGTCGAGCGCGGGGCCGGAGAGAACGGCGTGCGTCGCGACGGCGCGGACGGTGCGGGCGCCGGCCTGCTTGATGGCGTTGGCGACGAGCATGAGGGTTCCGGCCGTGTCGATCATGTCGTCGACGATGATGGCGTCGCGGTCGGTGACATCGCCAATGACGTGGTGGATTTCAGCGACGTTCGGCTGAGGACGGCGCTTGTCGACGATCGCAAGCGGAAGCCCCTTCAAACGCCGCGCGAAACCGCGGGCGCGCTCGACGGCGCCGGCGTCGGGCGAGACGACCACGGCGTCGGGACCGGCCAGGCCCATCAGGGCTTCGATGAGCATCGGCGCGGCGTAGAGATGATCGACGGGAATGTCGAAGAAGCCCTGGATCTGATCGGCGTGGAGATCCATCGTCAGGACGCGATCCGCTCCGGCGGCCGTGATGAGATTGGCCACGAGCTTGGCGGTGATCGGAACGCGCGGCCGATCCTTGCGATCCTGGCGAGCGTATCCGAAATACGGAATGACCGCCGTGATCCGCTTGGCGGATGCGCGTCGCGCGGCATCGATGAGGACGAGGAGTTCCATCAGGTTCTGGTTGACTGGAGAGCAGGTCGACTGGATGACGAAGCAATCGACGCCGCGGATGTTCTCCTCGATCCGTACCTGGATCTCCCCGTCTGAAAACGCGCCGACCTTGACGCGCCCCAGCTCCAGCCCGAGAAAATCGGCGATCTCCCCGGCGAGCACCGGATTGGAATTGCCGGTGAGAAGTTTTATGTGATCGGCGGGCTGCACCGGAGAAGTCTAAACTTCGCTCCCGCGTCTGACAAGATACCTTTCCACAACCCCCAGCTCATCCGGAGTATTGACGCCCAGCATCTCGCCGGGATCCCCTGCGATGACTCCCGCGACCCTGCCGTCATGCAAAGCGCAATCGCGGACGACATCCGTCAGGTAATATTCCTGCTGCGCGTTATCGCTTTTCAGGGACGATAGGCCCCGCAGGAGATCCGCGCGGCGAAAAACATAGGTCCCGCTGTTGACTTCGTTCACGGCGAGTTCCTCCGGGGCGCAGTCGCGCGCCTCGACGATGCGTTCCACACAGGAGGAATCGGTCTTCGAGCGAATGATGCGGCCGTAAGCGCCCGCATCATCGAGCACCATCGAGAGCACGGCCGCGGCGGCGTCATCCCTGCGGCGCGCTTCAGCGAGATTACGGAGCGTTGCAGCCGAGATGCACGGGACATCACCGCAGAGAACAAGGACTTCGTCGGCGTCCGAGAGGAGCGGTGCGGCCTGCTGCGCGGCGTGACCGGTTCCGAGGCGTTCCCGCTGAATGACGGTCTCGAATCCCCGGAGGTGCTCCGCTTTTTCCGCGTCGGTCATCTCGGGACCGACTACCGCGATGAACTTCGACGCGCCCGCGCCCCGGGCCGCATCGGCGACCCAGCGGATGAGAGGCTTGCCCGCGGCCTGGTGGAGCACTTTCGGCAGGGCCGACTTCATGCGCTTGCCGAGCCCGGCGGCGAGAATCACGGCAAAAAGCTTCGCGTCGCGCGCCATCAGCGTCGCTCCGCCGGATGTCCGGCCGGCACGGCCGAAACCGGTTCGCGCACCTTCCGCAGCTCGCCCGCGATCCTGTACAGCGATCCCGTCTCGTGAGCGGCATACTCAAGGGCAAGCGCGGCCGTCACGTTCTTCTCTTTTTTCGCGCAGGCATCCAGGATCCCATGAAGATTTCCCGGCTGCATGCGCGCCAGGATCAGGTAGTGATATTTCCGGATCGCGGGATCCTTCTCGTGCAGCGCGGCGCCGGCCACCCACTCGGAGGAAATATCCTGGAAATTGTCGATCCGGAGGAGCGACTCCAGGGCGCTTCTCCTCGCGATAGATCCCCGCCCGTGCGAGGCGAATTCCCAGAGCGGACGGGCGGCGCGCCTGTCGCCCAGCTCACCCAGAGCCCACGCCGCTTTCGCGCGGATCAGTTCCGGCCTGCCATCGTCGAGGTAGCCGGATATTTTTTCAAAGGCATGCGGCATGGAGATGAAGGCGCTGATCGCGAGCGACGGATCGAGAATCCAGGGATGATCCATCAGCATCCGGAAGATCGGTTCCACGCGGTCGCAGCGCATCATCGCCATCCGGGCCGCGAAGAAACGGAGCGCGAAGATGCGGCCCTTCATCTCCTTCTTCGACTGGCCGCGGACGTCGCCCAACTGGCCGTAGGCTTCGCGCGTCAGGCGTTTGACAAGGCCATGCAGTTTCGCCACGTCCCGCATGAATCCCGGGTTCCTGCGGACGAAATCCTCCGCCCACGTCCTCATGCCGTGTTTCTCGATCCCGAACAATTCCACGTCGGGAATGTTCAGTCGGACGGGATGCAGCCCGCGACCGCCCCGCTCCGGAAGCCACTGCGAACGAGGCCCGTTCGAGCGGATCGTGAGGATTCGCTGCGCGAGCCAGTCGGTGGAGACATGGATGCCCAGCCATCGAAGACCGCGAGCATACCACTTGAGAAATCGCTCCGGTTCGCGGTGGAACCGTTCGAGAAGCCTGCCGTCGAGCCGATACAGAGAGCCGTACACGCGATCGAAGAGCCGCGCGGCATACTCGCGCTCGCCGCCCGGCGCGCCGCGGGCCAGAGGATCCCGCGAGTAGCCGATCTCCGATTTGACGGCGTCGTGCAGGCGGAGGCTGAAGCGCGAGGCCAGAATCCTGGAGAGGCTGTGATGCGCGCGGCGGGCGGCGGCGCTTGTTTTCGCGAAGAAGAACATGTCGTCCACATAGCGGCAGAAACGTCCTCCAGCTTTCCAGCGATGCTTGACGGTCTCGTCGAGCGGAAAGAGATAGAGGTTTGCAATGAAGCCCGAAACGACGGGACCTGCGGGAATGCCATAACCGGGCGACAGGAGCGGACAGCGCTGATGATTGAGATCGCGAAAGAAATCGTGGATCGGGTCGCGAGGGAGAATGCGAGCGAGCGTCGCGTCGAGCTTTCGGAGCGGAATCTCGGGATAGAAATTCTTCACATCGGTGCGGAGGTTCCACGGCGAGCGTCGCGCGGCGCGGCCGCACGCGCGGGAGAAGGAGTCCCAGGCACGATCCCATGGGATGAAGAAGCGGTCCGATCCGCGCGCCTTGTCCAACCGGTTCCCGAACGAGACGGCGCCGCCGGCGTCCATGGCGCGCTCCAGGCGCGGCGCCAGCGCCAGCGCCGCGGCGACCGTCGCCACTTCATCCGCGAACGTGCGATAGGCGTATTTTCGCGACGACTTGATGTCCTTCGGGATGTAATACCCCGTCAGCTGGTCGAAGCGATATCCTTCCAGCATCCGTCGCGAAAGGTCTCCGATATTCCGCTTCAACCGCCACTCGAAGAGCTTGATCTCCACGGTGTCGTAATACGGCTGCTCCCAGAGCCAGGTCCGGGCTTTCAGGAAAGCCTGGTGAATCGTCGCATGCCGGGCGGCGATATCGATCGTGGAGGACATGATGGGACGAGTATGAAGGATGAAGTACGAAATGGAAATATTTCTTCTTACTTTATCCTTCCTGCTTCATACTTTTCCTTCCATGTTGAGCGTGAAGGAAATCTACAAGTCGATCCAGGGCGAGACGAGCCGCGCGGGACTGCCGTCGGTCTTCGTCCGCCTTGCCGCCTGCGACCTGCGCTGCTCCTGGTGCGATTCGGAATACGCCTTCACCGGCGGCGAGATGATGGAGCTCGATGAGGTCGTTTCGAAAGTCCGCGAACTCGACGCGCGCGTCGTGACCATAACGGGCGGCGAACCGCTCCTGCAGGATGACGTCTTCCCTCTCATATCGCGCCTCGCCGACGACCGGCGCGATGTGCTCGTGGAAACGAGCGGCGCTCATGACATCGCTCCGATCGATCCTCGCGCGACCGTCATCATGGATGTGAAGTGTCCGTCCAGCGGCGAGTCGAAGGCGAACAGGGAAGCCAATCTCGCGAACCTGAAATCCACGGATGAAGTGAAATTCGTAATCGCGTCCCGCGAAGATTATGACTGGGCTGTTCGCGCCGTCCGTGAAAAGAAGCTGGACGAAAAGTGCCATATCCTATTCACGTGGGCCGCGCCGGTCCCGGAAAGCGCCGAGCTGAAACCATTTCCGGAAGACCATCGGCGGATCGGCTCCGACGAACTGGCGCGCCTCATCCTCTCCGACGGACTGGATGTGCGCTTCCTTCCCCAGATCCACAAGACCATCTGGGGTGAAACCGCGCGATCGAGATAGGGGGAGCTCAGCCGCCCGTAACGAACCAGAACCTGTTCTGCGCCACAGCGTAGTCGGCGCGGGCGTTGATGACGGCCGCGTTGGACTGGGCGAGGTCGCTCTCGGCATCGATCACTTCCGTCCCGATCCCGACGCCCTCGTTGAACCGCAGCCTGGATATTCTGAGGTCTTCCTCCGCGGCCTTCACTCTCGCTTCGGCCAGCTTCAACGACTCCCTGGCCGTGGCCATCTGGAGACTCGCTTCGCGCACCTGGAGCCTGACTTCATCTTCCATGTCGCGCACGGTATGCCGCGTGGCGGAAGCCTTCGATCGGGCCGCATCGACCTGGTTGGCCGTGCGGCCCCAGTTGAAGATCTCCCAGCTGCCCGACAGACCCAGCTTCCACGTCTCGTCGCCGCTTCGGGTTTCGTCATCCTGGTAGCTGACCGAACCGAACGCGGCCAGGCTCGGAAAATATCCGGAGCGCGCCACGGTGACGCGCCCCTCGTCCGCTTCGGCTCCGAGTCGAGCCGCGCGCAGATCGGGGCGCGATGCGATCGCATGCCGCTCGGGATCGTCGAGCGGCTTCTGGAGATCGGTATCGGGGAAGCCGTCGGCGAGCGCGAGCTGTTCCGTCGTGGGGAGACCCAGGTAATTCGCGAGGCGCGACAGGGAAAGATCCCGGCGATTTCGTTTCGACGCTTCGTCGAGAGCCGCCTCCTGGACGCGGACATCCGCGCGGATGACCTCCACGCCCGCCGCCACACCGGCGCGGACGCGCGCTTCCGCGTCCTTCCTGTGAGCCTGGCTGGAGAGAAGCGTCGTGACCGCGGCCTTATGCAGAGCATTCGCGCGGATGACTTCAAAGCAGGCCTCGCGGGCGCGGGCGACGATCTCGTTCTCCTTCGACTTCAACCGTAGCGATCCGCCGTTCCGCTCCAACCGCGCAATGTCGACCTCGGTCGTGATACGGCCTCCGGAGTAGATCGTCTGGTCGACCCGGCCGGTCACGTCCATCTGATCTTCGGCCCCGATTGCGACGCTCCTGCCGGCGAAGGTCGTGATCGGCAGCTTGCCGTTGTGCGTGTAGGACGACGTGGCCGTGACCGTGGGAAAAGCGTGCGTGCGCGCGGCGGTCAGCGATGAAGAGAGCACGGCGCGCTGATCCATGACAGCCCGGAGTTCAGGATCGGCTTTCACCGCCATGGCGACCGCGTCGTTCACGGTGATGACGCGCGGCGCCGCATCGGCATGCAGGGCGACGAACGCTCCCATAAGGAAAATAACCAGAGACCGGCTCATAACGATAATAACGGCAGAAGAGAAGCGAAACTATAGACGGAGTGCGACTTACTGCTTCACAAGCTCCACGCGCCGGTTCATGGCCCGGCCTTCCGGATAATCCTCGCCGGTCTGGTACGTGTTCGCGGCGACCGGCCGTGTCTCCCCGAAACCGCGGGCTGCAAGCCGCTCGGCGGCCACGCCCCTCTGAACGAGGGCATCGCGCACGGCCTTGGCGCGGCGCATGGAGAGCGAATAGTTGTATTGATCCGTGCCGATGTGATCGGCGTGACCGTCGACGAAATAGGAGGCGGTATCGCTCGAGAGCATCATGTGCCACTTGGCGAGAATCGGCCCGGCGGTCGCCTTCAAGCGCGCGGAGTTGAACTCGAAGAGCATATCGGCGCGCGCGGTCATCTCCTCGCAAACCGGCGGGAAGTAACCTTCCGGGCCGATCCGGACCAGGTCAGTCTGCCCCGCGCAGACCGGCCCCGGCACGACGATGGGTCTTCCGGCGGCGACTGACATGAGGGAAACGAGAATGATGACGGCGGTTTTCACTAGGGAACAAGATATGTGACCGGAACGTCTCTCGTCAAGGGCCGCGGCCGAAATGCGCGGCTTTGAGCAGCTTTGTGCCGCTCTTTAATTCCGATTTCCCATTCCCGGTTTCACTTTTATGATTTCTCCATGCGTCGATCGTCCCTCTCGTCCGGAGCCTACCTCCTGGATGAATTTATCTCTCCCCTCTCCCATCGCGTCGTCTCCGTGCATGAAGCGTCCGTTCCCGGACTGGGCAGGATTCGAGCGGGAGCCACGGCCAGGGGCGTCTGCTTCATTGAATTGAAGCCGGAGACCGAGCAGACCGCGCGCCGATGGCGCGACGCGGGATATGAAATCAGAAAGTCCGTCGCCCCCCTCCGGGAACTCTTCCGCCAGCTCCGGGAATACGGTTCAGGAAAACACCGGCAAATCGATATCGAGGTCGATCTGCCGCTGGAGACGCCGTTCACGCGCCGGATCCTGAAAGCCGTGGCCCGCATTCCCTACGGCAGCACGGTAACCTACGGAGAAATCGCCCGGCGCATCGGGTGCCCCTCGTCATCCCGCGCCGTCGGCGGCGCGGTCGGAAGAAACCCCGTGCCCGTCATCATCCCCTGTCACAGGGTGGTTGCTTCATCCGGGCTTGGAGGATTCTCATGCGGTGTGGAGATGAAGAAGAAGCTGTTACTTCTGGAAGAGCGCTGACGAATTCCAAGGCTTTCCTAGTAAATATAAACTCTCGTCCCCGAATCCACGGCGTTGAAGAGGATCTCCAGATCCTTCGCTCCGACGCGGATGCAGCCGTGCGAAACATAGCGGCCGATCGTCCACGGCTCGTCGGTGCCGTGGATGCCGATGCCGTCGCGGAGATTCAACCGGTACTTGCCGAGATGGCCGCGGAAGGTGCGTTGCTCCAGTGTGAGATCCTCCGGAACGGTCTCCCCTTTTTCGTGCCAGTACCAGTCCGGAGCGATCCAGACCGGGTCGGTCTCCTTGCTGGTGACATGATACATGCCGGGCGGCGTTGCGAAATCATACGCGCGGCCGAAAATCTTCAGCTTTCTGCCGCTTCCGCTGGCAACCTTGATCTCCCGGATCGCGTGCCGGCCTTCCATCAGGTACAGCTTGTTCTCCTTCACGGCGACGGCGATATGCCGGGACGTGTCGTTGTTCGAATCGTTCTCCGCCTGCAGTTGGTCGACGGCCATCTTGAGATTTCCGACATCGTTGGAGAGACTCGTGACCTGCGCGGAAAGTTTACCGATGGTCACGAACTGGTGCTGGACGACGAAGAGGCCTCCCCCGACGGACAAGGCCAGGGCGATGATCAGGAGGACGACGGCGATACGGCTGTAGATGGGCAGATTCATTCTAAATTATAAGTGATTCACCTGTCATTTCGGCGGGTTGCGGAATTTTCATGAGAGATAAAATCGTCGGAGCGACGTCGGCGAGCCGGCCGCCCTCCCTCAGCTTGACGGATCCCGCTCCGCACACGGTGAATGTCACATCGAAGGTCGTGTGCTGGGTGTGCGGTTCGCCCGTCTCGTACCAGATCATCTGCTCGGCGTTTCCGTGATCGGCCGTCACGAGCGCCGCGCCGCCCCGGGCCAGCACCGCCGGAACGATCTTCGCCAGGCCGGCGTCGACGGCTTCCACCGCCCTGATCGCGGCTTCGAGGACGCCCGTGTGTCCGACCATGTCGCCGTTGGCGTAGTTCACGATGATGAAATCGAACTCGCCGGAATCGATCGCATCGAGAACGCCCTGCGTCACTCCCTCCGCGCTCATCTCCGGCTGGAGATCGTACGTCGCGACCTTGGGAGAAGGAATCATCTTCCGTACTTCGCCCTCGTTCACTTCCTCGATGCCGCCGTTCAGGAAAAACGTGACGTGCGCGTACTTTTCCGTCTCCGCGGTATGAAACTGTTTCCTGCCGTTCTTCGCCAGCACCCGGGCCAGGACATTGTCGAGATTCTGCGGAGGATAGGCGATGGGCAGCGTGAAGGCTTCGTCGTACTGGACCATGCCGAGATACCGGAGCGTCGGCATGCGCTCGCGCGCGAAGCCGGCGAATTCCGGATCCATCAAAGCCCGTGTCATCTGCCGGGCGCGATCGGGGCGGAAGTTCCAGAAGAAGACGGAGTCGCCGTCCTGGAGGCGGACCGCATCGCCGATGACGCAAGGGTCGACGAATTCGTCGGTGACGTCCTTCGCGTAAGCGGACTGCACCGCTTCCACGGCGGAAGAAAACACCGGGGCGTCTCCGTTCACCACGGCATCGTACGCGCGCTTCGTCCGTTCCCAGCGCTTGTCGCGATCCATGGCGTAGTACCGGCCCGACACGGTCGCGATCCGGCCCGTTCCGATCTTCGCGATGGCCGATTCCAGCTGCCGGACCAGGTCGATGCCCGACCTCGGCGGCATGTCGCGGCCGTCCATGAAACAATGAATCGCGACGTTTTTAACACCCTTCTTCGCGCACGCCGAAAGAATCGCCTCCACGTGCCGGATGTCGCCGTGCACGCCACCCGTGGAGAGCAGTCCCATCAGGTGAAGCGTTCCCTGCCCGACGCCCTCCAGGATTTTCACGATCTCCGCGTTGGAAGCGAACCTATCCTCGCGAATCTCCTTGTTGATGAGCGTCAGCGTCTGGTACACGACCCGGCCCGCTCCGATGTTCAGATGCCCGACCTCGGAGTTCCCCATGACGCCGGCAGGCAATCCGACATCCTCCCCGCTCGTCCTGATCGCGGTCGTCGGGAAATCGCGCCAGATCTTCTCGATGAAGGGCTTCTTCGCCTGGGCGACCGCGTTATGGTCGGCTCGCGGATTGATGCCCACGCCGTCCATGATGACGAGCATGACGGGCTTCATGGGAAAGAAAGTGCGCCGTTCACACCGCGGCCTTGACGATCGCCTCGAAGTCGTCCGCCTCCAGGGATGCTCCTCCGACCAGAGCGCCGTCGATATCCGACTGCCCTAGAAGGGTCTTCGCGTTGTCCGGCTTGACGCTGCCGCCGTACTGGATCCGGACCGAGGAAGCGACCGTGGGATTGAAGAGCTTCACGAGGCGGTTGCGGATGAAGACGTGAACCGCGTTGGCCTGGTCCGGAGTCGCGGTCTTGCCCGTTCCTATGGCCCAGACCGGCTCGTACGCGATGATGGTCCTCATCATCTCTTCCGCCGTCAGTCCTCCGAGGGATCCGTCGACCTGCGATCCGACCACTTCCTCCGTCTTGTTTCCTTCGCGCTGCGCGAGCGTCTCCCCGACGCAGACGATCGGCGTCAGCTTATTCGCATGTGCGGAACGCGCCTTCTTCAGGATGAGGTCGTCCTTCTCGCCGAAATGCTCGCGCCGCTCGGAGTGCCCCAGGATCACATAGCGGCAACCGAGATCCACCAGCATGACGGGCGAAATTTCTCCGGTGAACGCGCCCTTCTCGGCGAAGTGCATGTTCTGCGCGCCGACGCCGATGTTCGAATCCTTCAGGACTTCCGTGACGGACGGCAGCGACGTGAACGGCGGGCAGATGCCGATCTCCACGTCCCTGACGCCGACGAACTTCACCTTGAGGCTCTTCGCGAGGCGCATCGCGTCGGAAACGGTCTTGTGCATCTTCCAATTGCCGACAATGACGGGTGTTCGTGACATGGTTTTCTCCTGTCGATTCCGCGAAACTATTTTCTCACGTCCAGCGCCGCGACGCCGGGCAGAACTTTCCCTTCCAGGAACTCGATCGATGCTCCGCCGCCCGTGGAAATATGGCTCATCTTCGATGCCAGCCCGAGCTTGGAGACCGCGGAGACGCTGTCGCCGCCGCCGACGATGGATATCGCTCCGGAATCCGCGATGGCCCGCGCGATTCCCAGCGTGCCCTCCGCGAAACGCGGCGTCTCGAAGACGCCCATCGGCCCGTTCCAGACGACGGTTTTGGCGGCGGACAGCCGGCCCGCGAACAAGGCCACGCTTTCCGGGCCGATGTCGAAACCGCCGACGCCGGGTTCGATCGCGCTCGCCTTCACGACGGTCGCCTGGTCGGGCGCGGAGAGCGAGGGCGCCACCACGACGTCCGTGGGCAGGAGGATGTCGACGCCGCGCGAGCGGGCCTCGTCGAGCAGTTCCTTCGCGAGCGCGATCTGATCGGGTTCGAGGAGCGACTTGCCGACTTCATGGCCCATCGCCTTCAGGAACGTGAAGGCCATGCCGCCGCCGATGATGATGGCGTCGCATTTCGTCAGGAGATTTTTAATGACGGGGATCTTGTCGGATACCTTCGCTCCGCCCAGCACCGCGACGAACGGCCGCGCCGGATTCGCCAGGGCCAAGCCGAGATACTTCAGTTCCGCTTCCATTAAAAGGCCCGAGACGGCGGGCTTGACGAGACCGGGCAGAAGCGCCGTCGTCGCATGAGCCCGGTGCGCGGCGCCGAAGGCGTCGTTGACGTAGACGTCGCAGAGCATGGAGAGGTCGAGGACGAACGCGGTCTGCTTCCGCTTCATCTCCGCCTTCGCCGCGTTCTTCACGTCGTCCGGAGCATCCTTCGGGAGCTTCGCCTTGCCTTCCTCCTCCGGATAATACCGGACGTTCTCCAGCAGGAGGATTTCTCCATCTTTCAGGGCGCGGGACGCGGCCTGGACCTTCTCGCCGATGCAGTCATTGACGAAGAGCACCTGCCGTCCGAGCACCTCCGAGGCTTTCTTCGCGACGGGCGAGAGCGAGAACTCGGGCTTTTTCTCTCCGTCCGGGCGGCCGAGGTGGGACGCGAGAATGATCCGCGCTTTTTTCTCCACGAGCAGGTCGATCGTCGGCTTCGTGGCCCGGATGCGCTTGTCGTTCGTGACGACGCAGCCGGGGGAGCCCGCATTTTCGAGCGGAACGTTGTAATCCACGCGCACGAAGACGCGCTTGCCCGCCACATCGATATCCCGGATCGTCGCCCTCTCCGGCAACTCCGCCCCCGTGGCCTCCATCGTTACTTGACCTTCGCCATGTGCTCGATGAGATCCAGCACCTTGTTGGAGTAACCCCACTCGTTGTCGTACCAGGAGACGAGCTTGACGAAGTTATCGTTCAGCGCGATGCCCGCGCCGGCGTCGAAGATGGATGTGCAGGTCTCGCCGAGAAAGTCATTGGAGACAACCTCGTCTTCGGTGTAACCGAGGATCCCCTTCAGCGTCGTCTCCGACGCCAGTTTCATCGCGGCCTTGATCTCGTCGTACTTCGCGGGCTTGGCGAGACGGCACGTGAGATCGACGACGGAAACGTTCGGAGTCGGGACGCGGAAGGCCATGCCGGTCAGCTTGCCGTTCAGGTCCGGGATCACCTTGCCGACGGCCTTCGCCGCGCCGGTCGACGACGGTATGATGTTCTGCGCCGCGCCGCGGCCTCCGCGCCAGTCCTTCATCGACGGCCCGTCGACGGTCTTCTGCGTCGCGGTCGTCGCGTGGACGGTCGTCATGAGCCCTTCGACGATTCCCCAGTTGTCATGGACGACCTTCGCCAGCGGCGCCAGGCAGTTCGTCGTGCAGGACGCGTTGGAGACGACGGTCTCGCCCTTGTACTTGTCGCTGTTGACGCCCATGACGAACATCGGAGTATTGTCTTTCGACGGCGCCGACATCACGACGCGCTTCGCGCCCGCCGCGAGATGCTTCTCGGCCGTCTCCTTCGTGAGAAACAATCCCGTCGACTCGACGACGTATTCCGCTCCGACGTCTCCCCACTTCAGGTTCGCCGGATCCTTCTCCGACGAGACGCGGATCGTCTTTCCGTTCACGATGAGCTTGCCGTCGGAGACCGACACCGTCCCGCCGAAGCGGCCGTGCGTGGAGTCATACTTCAGCATGTACGCGCAGTACTCGGCGTCGAGAAGATCATTGATGCCGACGATATCGATCGAGCTCCGTTCCATCGCCGCGCGAAAAACGAGCCTGCCGATTCGCCCGAAACCATTAATACCCACTTTAATGCTCATCGAAACATCCTCCATTTTGCATGTAAAAATTGAAAACGCCCCCATCGGCCCGTCCCCGCGCGCGAAAATGCGTCGCAGGAAGGTCCCCAGGGGTCTCGAAAATGACGCCGAAATGTTAAGTGGCCTCGCCAAAAATGCAAGCGGGAACGAAGAGGCTGTGGAAAGAACGAAAAGATGGTATACAATCGGCACCATGTCGAATTCCCCGGCAGGCGTTGACAATCCGCACGGAGCGGCTTCCGGCATGTGGCATGTCTGCACAAGCCGGGGGGTCGAAGGGCCGTTCGAACTCGACGAAGTGCGGGCTCGCATCGCCAGCGGTGCCCTCGCGCCTTCCCTCCACGCATGGCATCCGTCACTTCCGGGCTGGACCCCGATCCGCAAGGTCCCGGATCTCTCCGCTTCCGCAGCGCCGGAAAGCGCCGCCGAGCCCTCACCGGGGAAGTCACCGTCGAAGGGCCGATTCCGGCTTCCCCGGATGCGGCTTGCGGGCTTCGCTCTCTTCATGATCCTGGCCGGGGCGGTCGGAGCAGGAGCTTTTTACGGTTACCAGTGGTATGCGGAGAAATACGCCGAGCCGGTCGACTTCACGACGATCGTTCCCGCCGGCGTCCGGCTCTATTCCGAGGACACGCTCCAGGATTACGACGATGCCGGCAACAAGCTCTTCGCGGATATCGCCGCGATCCTCAAGGAGAACAAGCTGGGAGATCTTCCGATCACGGATGCGAAGCTGCTCGGTTATCGCATCGCGTTCGCCGTGTACGGAGCGGATTCGCTCGAAGGAAAGATCCCGGCATTTCTCGCCGTCCTGGAATGGAAGAACCCCGCGGAAGTGAAACCCGTGGAGGAGAAGATCTCGAAGGCGCTCGGTTTCACGGGCGCGCCGCAGGAGAAGAACGGCTGGATGATCCAGGAGAAGAAGGACACGGCCGGCTTCCTGGCGTGCGCATCCCGCGGCCCTCTCCGCATCGTCTCCAACAGCCGCAAGAAGCTCGATCTCGCCATGACACTCGCGGAAGGAACCGAAGGCGCGTCCCTCTCCCGCGATGCCGCGTTCATGGCCGCTCTTCCCCCGATGACGCCCACCCGGATCCAGAGGTCCTTCCTCGATCTCGACAAGATTCTCGGCGACATCCATCCTTTCGTCTCAATCTTCGGCGGCGAGGATTACGCGGAACTGAAGACGAATTATCTCGATCACTTCAAATACATCACGGCGTTCGCGGAATTGTCGGGCGGCACGATCCGTTCCACGATGCGCGTGAAGATCGACGGCGCGGAGAAACTGTTCGAAGGCTGGGGCGGTGACGGGCTTCGATGGCCGGAGAAGCTTGGTGAAGGCGCGCTCATATCCATGTCGTTCGCTCCGCCGCCGGGCTGGGAGAAGGTCGTCGCCAAGATCATGCGGAAAGCGAAAGGCTCCGGCGACGCGGGACGCATGGGGGAAGTCCAGGCCAAGATCGGATCCATCAACGGCGCGCTCTCGATGTATTTCGCGGATCATGAGGGAGATTTCCCGGTCGCCAAAACCGCGATTCCGGTGATGGAAATCGAGGGCATGGCCCAGTACATGCAGGACGCGAACGCGCCCTGGGGCGAGAGCATCACGTACGAGGGAGACAAGAGTTTCTACATCCTGAAGGCGAGCCACAACGGAAAAGTTCTCGTCTCGTATGACAGCAAGAAGGGAATCCCGGAGGTCGCTCCGGATGCCGAGCTGGCTCTCGCCGACGTCCCCGATCCGATGGACGCGATGATGGAGGTCATGAAATCGATTCATGAAGTGGGAGTCTTCATCGTGCCGCACGGGGCGGGACCGAAAGACTGGAGCTTCTGCGCCGCGTTGAGAACGGGTTCGGCGGACGACGCCACGAAACTGGCGGCCTTGATCGGAACCAAGGCCGCCAATCCCCTCACAGGTGAACAGCTCCTTGCGAAGACCGGCGAGTGGATCGTCCTAGGTCGGGAGAAGGAACGCGAGGAGGGAATCGCAGCCCTCTCAGGCGCTTCCGCGTCGCGCAACCAGCTCTTTCAGATGAGCGGAAAATTCCGGTCGAGCGATTTCAAGGAGCTCCTGAAGGATGTGAAGCTCCCGGAGCTGACCCTGAATATCAATTCCACGGCGAAACTGGAGGGAACCGATATCGTCCAGGACGCCACCATCTCCCCTGACATCCGTCCTCTCTCCCATGCTTTCTCTCTCGCTCAATGGACCATGGACCAGTCGTCACAGGCGAGCGCGTTGATGAAGCTCTTCACTCCCCGGTTCAACGTCGAAGCCCGCGGAGGTGGAGGAACATTCGAGGAGATACCGGCAGATGACATGTCGCCGGAAGAGATGTTGGAGCGCCATGAATCGCTGGGCCGGAACCAGGCGGCCCTTTCCGCGGCCATCTATTGACCTGCGTGTCCTTCCTCCGCCGCGTCCTCCCACTTTCTCTTCTTCTCCTGCTGGCAGCCGGAGCGCCCCAGGCAGCCTCCCTGGACGAAACAACCTCCGCGGAAAACCGCGGCATCGTTCATCTCCTCAACCGCATCGGCTACGGACCGCGCCCGGGCGACGTCGAACGCGTGCGCTCGATGGGAGTGCCGGCTTATATCGAGGAACAGCTCCATCCCGAGACGATCGACGACGCTTCCTGCGAGGAAAAGTTGTCGGGACTGAAAACGCTCGGGATGTCGATCCCCGAGCTGCTGCGGGAATATCCGAAGCCCGAGCCCAAGGCTGATACCCGCGACGAGAAGCCGCGCGGCATGGAGAACAACCGGCGGCCGGCGGTCATCATCATGGAACTGGCGGAGGCGAAGATGATCCGGGCCGTTCACAGCGAGCGACAGCTCCAGGAAGTCATGACCGATTTCTGGTTCAACCATTTCAACGTCAACGCGGCGAAGGACGCCGGCCGCTGGCTCGCGACATCCTACGAGCGCGACGCGATCCGACCGCATGCGCTGGGCCGTTTCCGGGAGCTCCTCGGCGCCACCGCGAAACATCCGGCGATGCTATTTTACCTGGACAACTACCAGAGCGTGAAACCCGGCGGCGGGACCGGCCGACGGCGCGGCGGAGAAACCGACAGCCGCCCGCGCGGTCCTCGCGGCTTGAACGAGAATTACGGGCGCGAGCTGATGGAGCTTCATACACTGGGCGTGGACGGCGGATACACGCAGCGCGATGTCACGGAAGTTTCGCGATGTTTCACCGGATGGACGATCGACGACCCCAGGAAGGGCGGCAGTGGATCCTTCCTCTTCAGAGGTCTGATGCATGACGAGGGATCCAAGGTCGTGCTCGGCGTAACGATCGCGGCGGGCGGCGGACAGAAGGACGGCGAGCAGGTGCTCGACATGCTGGCGAGCCATCCGAAGACGGCCGCGTTCATCTCCAGAAAGCTCGTCAATTATTTCGTCTCGGATACGCCCTCCCCCGCTCTCGTCAAGCGCACAGCGGACGTGTTCAGGAAGTCGGGCGGCGATATTCGAGAAGTAGTGAGGTTGATCATCACTTCTCCGGAGTTCAACGCGGCGGGATCCTGGCGCGCCAAGATCAAGAAGCCGTTCGAGCTTGTCGCGTCCACGCTCCGCATCACCGGCGCATCGACGACGGCGCCGAACCAGCTTCCCCGCGTCGTCGGCCGGATCGGCGAGCCGCTCTACCAGTGCGAGCCGCCGACCGGATATCCCTCCCATGCGGCGGCGTGGGTCAACACGGGCGCGCTCCTCAACCGGATGAACTTCGCGCTCGCGTTCGCCGGGCGGAAAATTCCCGGAGTGACGGTGTCGCTGAAGAGCGCCTTTCCCGACGCGGAAGGCAAGGAACCCGGAGAAGTGCTGGAGATGATGATCGGGGAATGGCTCGGCGGTTCGGTCAGCTCCATCACGCGGCAGACACTGGAGACGGTCGTGAACGATCCCGAGCTGCGACGCGCGCGGCTGGACGATCGCCCCCGGAATGCCGACATGGTGCGGCTTGCGGCGCTCGTTCTGGGATCTCCGGAGTTTCAGCGCCGATGAAGCGAAAGATGGTGACGCGTCGCGTCTTCATGAAGGAGGGTGCCGCGGCGTTCGTGGGGATCGGCTCCGCATTCGTCCTTCCGCATTTTCTCATCCGTGCCGCCTACGCCGCCATGCCGGAAGGATCCACCCCGGACGCAAAACGAAAAACGCTCATCGTCCTCTTCCAGCGCGGCGCCGCGGACGGCCTCTCCATGGTGATTCCTTTCGCGGAGGACATGTATTACAACGTCCGCCCCACGATCTCCGTGCCGCTCCCTCTGGCGGGCGTCTCCAACGGCGCCATCGATCTCGACGGCTTCTTCGCGCTCCATCCGGCTCTCGCGCCCTTCAAGGATCTCTACGACGGGCAGCACCTCGCCATCGTTCATGCGGCGGGTTCTCCCGACAGCACGCGATCCCACTTCGACGCGCAGGATTTCATGGAGACGGGGACGCCGGGCGACAAGACGACGATCGACGGCTGGCTGAATCGATATCTCCTGGCTCGCAAGCTTGACGCGGAGAAGAAGGAATCTCCGTTCCGCGCCGTCGCTCTCGGCCAGAGGCTCCCTCGTATTCTCCAGGGAGAATTTCCGGCCGTATCGATGCCGAGCATCAAGGCGTTCGACGTGCAGGGCGGAGGATCGACGCGCGGTCCGGCGCAAGCCGGCCAGGCGCGGGCGCGCAGTATGTCCTCGGGATTCGAGGCGATGTATGCCCAGGGCGTCCAGGATCTCCTGTACGGCACCGGCCGCGAAACCTTCGACGCGGTCAAGATGCTCCGCGCCGCCAACCCGGCGAAGTTCGAGCCTGACAACGGCGCCGTCTATCCGCGAGGAGCGTTCGGCGACGCCCTGAAGCAGATCGCGCAGCTCATCAAGTCGGATATCGGACTGGAGATCGCCTTCGCCGACAGCGGGGGCTGGGACACGCATGCGAACCAGGGAGGAATCCAGGGCCAGCTCGCGATTAATCTGAGGTCGTTCTCGCAGGGTATCGCCGCGCTCCACCGCGATCTCGGCGACCGGATGAACGACGTCGTCATCGTCACGCTCTCGGAGTTCGGCCGCACCGTCCGCGAAAACGGCAACCGCGGAACGGACCACGGCCACGCCAATGCGATTTTCGTCCTGGGCGGCGGCGTCAAGGGCGGCAAGGTTTACGGCAGATGGCCCGGACTTTCGTCAGGGCAGTTGCACGAGGGAAGAGACCTCGCCATCACGACCGATTTCCGCGACGTTCTGGGAGAAATCGTCTCGCGCCACCTCGGCTTGAGCGAACTCTCAGGCGTTTTTCCGGGTCATGAGGTCAACACGCTTAACTTCCGCGGCATCATGGGCTGAGGCCCGGCCTCAGTCACCCGGTCGTTACGCTACTGAGCCCGCAGAACGCTCGCGATGAACTCTTCCGGCAATCCCGCATCTCTCGCGCCCTTTTCGTAAGCGGCCAGGTAGCGCGCGCTGACTGGCCCGTCGTGCGCGACGCGCACCGGATTGGTGGTGAACGCGGTCGCCTCGACACGCGAACCGTCGGACCGCGTGACCATGACGTTCAACTCGACGGCGGCGCCGGTCACATGCCCTTCCTTATGCTGAATCATCGGCCACTCTTCGGAGCGAAGGGAATACAGCTTCCCGTACACGGCGTCACCGGGGGAAGAAACGAGACCGGGCGCCCGGCCGCCCCACCATCGCGAAGGAAAGTTGAAATCCATCTTCCAGTCCTGCGCCTTCACGATCTCGCCTTCCGGAAGGTTGAAGTGAGGATACCCATGCTGCATCTTCCACTCCTCGAATGCCGCGCGATCCAGGACGCTCGAATACCCGAAATACAGCCGGGCCTGTCCCGCCGGCGCGCTCTTGATCCTGTCCATCACCTGATTGTAATGATCGTCCATGAACTTCACCTCCCCGCAATCGTCAATCGTTCCTCGCCGATCGTCAATCAATTTGCTATCGTGACCGCATGCGGATCCGGATCTATTACGAGGACACCGACGCGGGCGGCGTCGTGTACAACGCGAGCTACCTCCGTTTCTTCGAGCGCGCCCGCACCGAATGGCTCCGCGATCGCGGAATCGACCTGAAGGAGTGGATGGACCGCGACACGCTCTTCGTCGTCTCCGAGCTCGGGATGAAATTCCTCGCCCCCGCCGTCTACGGCGACCTCCTGGAGATGACGACGGAAATCACCGAGCTGAAGAAGGCGAGCCTCGTCTTCGAGCATTCCGCGCGGGCCCGCGGACACGAGATTGTGAGCGGAACGACCAGACTGGCCTGCATCGACCGGACGGGAGCGATCATCCGCATTCCGAAGGAGATTCGGGACGTGATCGGAGGAAAATCCTAAATCCCAACATTGTCCTCCGCAGGAAGTATTTTGGAGTTCGGATTTGGGATTTGGGATTTCCCTCAGGATTTCCCCGAGGTCGGAATACTCTTCGTCCGGTTCCCTCGCCACCAGGCCCGATACATATCCACAACGGACCGGCTTTCCGGTTTCAAGGGGTCGATGCGGCCGAGGTGGAGGCGCGCATCGAGCGCATTCGTGATCAGCATCAGCGCGCCTGGGTCGCGCTCGCCCTCCAGGGCGTCGAGGAGCACCGCGACCGCCTCGGTTTCCTTCATCCTGCCTAGAATGGAATAAGCCATCGCGCGCGCCACGATCGAAGTATCCGTGGCGATGGCGCCAAGTTCCGGGATGGCCATCTTTCCGAGGGCGACGAGTCGGCGGAACTGGGGCGCGTTGCTCGTCATCTTCATTCCCCTGGTCAGCTCCAGGAAGAGTTTCCGCGCGTCGGTCTCCCTGTCGCTCCCGCGCGGTCGCGGAAAATCCTTGTAGCCGGAGTGGTAAAGGCGGGCGAGTTCCTCCGCGTAATCCTTCCTGTGCCTCGACCACCACGCGCGGTAATCGTCCATGATCATGGAATCGGACTCGGATTCATAGACTCCGAACGGAAGGCAACCGTTCAGCGAATAAGTGGCCTCCCTGCGGATCGTATCCGACAGATCGTCGAGGCAGGCGATGATTGTCGGAAGCGCTGACGGCCGTGCCCGCATGCAGCTGATCGCGTTCACCCTCATGCCTTCCGGATAGGAGGCGTCGGACGCGATGCGCATCAATTCCGCGACCGCATATTCTCCCAGATCTTCGATCTGCTTCATGGCTGTCCGGCTTTCTGTGGAAGGCATGGGAACCATGGAGCGTTCCAGCAGGATTTCGACTTCCGATTTCTCCTTGCCGCATGCCGAGCCCAGGACGAGGAGGCCTATCAGGAGTGCGACTCTCATGCCATCAAGGGTGCGCGTGTCGGTTTCCTCTCTGGATCGCCAGGAGCGCCGCGGTCCAGGTCAGGAGAAAGAGAAGTGAAAAACGCGCGGAGGAGATCGCCTGGAGAGGCGTTGCCACTGTGGAGACCAGGACCTGGGGACGGCACAGGAGCTGGCCGCCGGTAAAATCGAGGTCGAGGATAGCGGAGGAGAGATACATTCCGCCGGCGGATATATCGGGCATTGGAAACTGCAGCCCGACGAAGATATGCCATTTCGCGAGCGGCCATTTTTCGACGACTCTCGGCTCGCAGCGAACAAGAAGCATCGCCACGAAGAGGACGAGGGCCGCATGAAGAAACGGGAGAATCCTGTGGGGATTGCCCTTGATTCTTTGCATAAGCCGGTATCCGATCGCCGCGCTGGCGGCAGGCAGCAGCCAGAGCGCGACACGGCCGAGCGGCATCACCCGGTCAAGGAACTCCGGGCCGACAGCGAGACCGACAATAAGAAGCGCAGAATGCATGATCAGCCATCCGAGCGCGCCGATTTCCAGCGTCCAGGTGATGGCGCGCCGGCATGAGGGATCGCGTCGCAGGGAGGTATCCGATTCCGCTACGCGTATATTCTCCGCAAATTCCTCCTCACTCCCGAATCCCCGGATGAGATCGCGAACGGCGTCCTTCGTCAGCGCCGTGTGCTCGAGGGAGGCGAGCTCGAAATGCGCCATGAGCTCGTCCGACCATTCGGTTCTGGCGGTTTTCGCGAGAGGGACTCGATCCAGGACAGAATCAACGAAGCGCGAGAATTCGGCCGAGTCAGCCCCGTTCTTTGCCAAGCTTCTTGCTCCCGAGGAGGCCGGCGATCGCGGTCGTCATGGCCTGGAGCAGAGAGGAACGCTCTCCCAGTTCGCGCCGGCCGGCGGGCGTGATGGTATACATCCGGACACGCCTCATGCCGCTCCCCTTTTCCCAGCGCCCTCGGATGAATCCGGAGGTTTCGAGCCGATGAAGGAGCGGATAGAGAGTTCCCTCCTTGACCGCGAGAATTCCACCGCCCGCGTGTTCCCTCAGATTTTTCATGATGTCATAGCCGTGGAGATCCTGCCGGGACAAAAGAGCGAGGACGGCGGTCTCGAACGAACCCTTCAATACTTCCGATCGCTTCATGAGAAAACGTTATGGCAGATTCATTCCTGTTTCAACCCGGAATTGAGCCATTGCCATAAAGGCGCGATCCCTCCATGAGGCCGTGACAAGGAAGGCGACTGCATTTTTCCGAGCGGAATGACGCTGCCGGCGATCGGTTCGCCGCGTTGCAGCTCCGTGAAACGTCGCGCGGAGGCCGCAACCCCGACGGCTTCGATGTGATGCGTATCGCGCTCGGTGACATCCCTCATATTTTCCCAGCGCTCGATCGGCTTGACCCAGACCGTGCGTTCCAGCGGAGTCGGCTCCAGCGTCGGCGAGTCATCGCAGAGAACGCTCCATGATGTATCCTCTTCGGACGAGAATACCAGGCCGTCGGGCCGCATCCTCACGTTCATTCGCAGGGCGCGGATTGCCAGGGACGCTGCCGGACTGACAGCTCGACGCGGAAGACGCTGTTGCCGTTCTTTGAGTTCTTTTGCGAGGTGTGCGGAAAAATCCCGCTCATGGCCGCCCACAACGAAGACGGCCTGCGGCGAAAGGCAGCCGGACTGGTCCCAGGCCACGATATCGTCCGCGGCCTTTGCAGCGGTTTTCCTGCTGACGTCCTCCACGTACGCCAGCGAGAACTTATGTCCGTAGCCGATGAAACCTTCGGATCGGCCTCGGGCTTCCCGCAGGAACGCCACGGTTTCATCGGACCCGAAGACGATCAGGTAGTCAGGATCGGCGGGATCGAATTGTTCCACGACGTCGATCCGGAGCCCGGGAAAGTGCTTCTTCGCAAAATCCCGCCACGCGCGCGCAAAGTCCCGATCGATTCGGGAAGGCTTGATGAAGAGCGGGATGCCGGCCAGCCATGCTGATGCGGTCACGTTCATCATGGGCGCCGGTGAATTGGACGGCAACACCGATATCGCGGAACGATCGTCCCGCGGAGAGCGCGGTTCGCTCCATCCCGCCACGTCTCCGGCCCACCCCTCGATCGTCCTCCGAAAGCTGAACTCGAAGGTCTGCGGAGTAAAATCCGAAGCGCGGGCGAGCGGAGTGATATCCGCCCGCATCAGATCATCAAGGATGGCGATCGACATTACAAAGCGCGCGGATCAGATCACTCGACAAGTTCGTCCCAGGCGATCGAACGAATCTCGCCGCGGAAGGATATTTCGCGCACCTGGCCGGCGCCCGGCGACAGCCATTCGATGTGGATGAGCGGCGCCTTTTTCTGGTTCCCCTGGTGAAAACGGGTTTCCACGCGAAGACAGTCGAAGACGCCTGCCGGAGTCCTGATACGTTCCGCCGCCGTCACCGCGCGCTCGATTCTTTTTCCCCGGTTGAAGAGACCCGGCACGGTCCAGGCCACCCACGTGTCGCCGACAGCCATCGGAAACCTGTACATCATCGCGGGCCTCTCGCGAGAGATCATCTGGAGCCCTTCGATCTTTTCCAGGTAGAGACACGTGTCGGAGGGCACGACGGAAATGACCGTCGTGGAATCGAACGCGAGCGGCGCCCTCGTGATCGAGAGACCGCTCCCGTTGGATTCGATTCGCACTTCCAGCGGCGTGCGGTAATCCTCCCGGCCCCGCACGGTGCGGACCATCTTCCGGACGCGGCCGGGCGACCACAGGAGGTCCTCGCGCATCAGGTGGAACACAGCCTCCCCGGCCGGAATCGGCTCGGCGTCCAGCGGCATGCCGAGCCCCTGCGTGATGATCTTCGCGACGACGCGGTCCCTTCCCGGTTCCGAAGCTGCGGCTGCCGCCAGAAGCGCCAGTCCGCCACCGAGTTTCTCCACGGCGTCATCGAGGTGCTTTAGGCCTCTCTCCCGTTCCGCGCGTTCCTTGTCGGCGCGGTTCAGAATGAGCGTCGCCGAAAGCGCCGCGAACGGAGACAGCTTTCCGCCGATCAGGAGATCCCTCAATGTCTCCTCGCGCAGCTCGCCCTCGCGATCGTTGGCGATCATCTCCCGCGCGCGATCGACGCCGTTCCGGATCGTGGCGACGACGCGCGCGATCTTGGCGACGCCGGCATCCCGGAGATCGTCCTCGTGTTCTTTAAGAGCTTCGAGCGTTTCGCGTATCGTCTTCAGGATATTCTGCGTCAATTCCTTCCTGCGCTGAAGGGAATGACGCAGCAATCCGGAGATGCCCTCGACGACGCGCTTCCTGTTCAACGTCAGCATGTCGCGCCGCTCGTTGCGCCATCGCTGGAACGAGGCCGCCGCCTCGGGCTCGCGTTCCGGCTGGATCCCGCCCTCGAACGACGCGGAGGCTCCTTCGCCCGCCGCGATCGCCGCGTCTCCCGCCGTCACGACTCCGGTATCGACATGGATGCGCGCTTCGCCCGACGGCACGACCTCCACGGAAAACTCCGTGCCCCGGACTCCGGTTGTTATGACTGGCGTCGATATATTGAAGGATTCGTCCGCCCATCTCTGCGGATGCGTGACGGCGGAAAGCGAACCGCGCTTGAGGGAAACGGCCGTCGTGGAGACGCGCGAGCGCTCGATCTTCAGGATCGAGGAGGACGCCAGCGTGACCGTGGACGCGTCCGCGAGCATCAGGACGGCACGGCCGTTTGCGCCCGTCGTCACCTTCTCGCCGGGCGCCGCCTGCAGGCCTGACCGGGCCGCGCGACGGCCCGCCGTCCCCTCGATCCAGACCTCTCCTGTCGTGAACTTGATGTAGGCCTGTGCGAATGCCGGAGCGGACAGGATGAACAGGTAACAGAGAACGGCGCAGGATCTTCTCATGGTCGTCCACGAGAATAGGAAGCGCCGGGATACTCGTCAAGGTCAGTTGCCCGGCTCCGGAAGTTCCCCGTCCGATGGCGGGATATTAACAGGATGAGCAGGATGGGCAGGATCTCTTTACATGCAAAGCTATTAAATGCCTCCGAAAGCGAGCCATTCTACTGTCAATCGATCCTGCCAATCCTGCCCATCCTGTTATTACTTCTCGATGGGGAACTTCTGTCCCGGCTCCGGCACTCAGTGATACGAAATGTGCGATGTTCCCATCGGTATCGTGAACTCGAAGATCTGCGGCTTCGCGAGCGCGATATAATCGGCATACCGCATCCGGATCACATCGTCGTGCGTGCCGGCGTTGAACGTGATCGATCCGTCGCTCTTGACCGCTGTGCTCAAGTAGACAGGCATGTTATAGAGATTGCCGAAGGGCGGCTCCGCGCCCGTCTCGCAGTCCGCGAAGATGACGCGGATCTCGTCCTCGCGAGCCAGCCGGACCGAGCGCGCGTCGAGTTCCTCGCGCAACTTCTTCAATTCGACCTTGTGATGCGCGGGCAGGACGGCCATGGCGTAGTGGCCATCGACGAGAAGAACGACGGTCTTGGCGAATTCGCGTCCGGCGGTATGCGTATCGGCGGCCGTCTCCTGCGCCGTGTAGTCTCGTGAATGCGATATGGCCTGGTACTCCACGGTCTTCTGCTGCAACAGGCTCCTCAGTCTCGGATTGATGGCTTGCATGGTCATGTCCTCCCCCGCGCTTCGAATTGATCCTCTGAAAAATAACTATCACACTCTCCGCCCCCTTTTTCGTCTTTTTTTGTCACATCAGGCAAAAAACAACGCGCGGCGGACTAGAATAGAAGTATGGCAAAAAGTCTTCTGCTCTGCACCGATGGCTCGGAGTATTCCCACACCGCCGCCGATTACGCGATTCTCCTCGCACAAGGCCTGGGCGCCCGCGTCGAAGCGCTCCACGTCATCGACGCGCGCCTCATGGGCGGGCCGTATCTTGCCGACATCGGCGGAGTGCTCGGCGCGCAACCCTACGAGGCGTTTCTGCCGCAGATGCAGGAGCTCCAGCAGGAGAAGGCCGCGCTCGTCCTCGATATGCTCCGGAAGAAATTCAGCGAGAAATCGATGGAGCTTTCGGCGGACGTCCGGACGGGTTCGCTCGTCGGCACGATCCTGGAGCATGAGACGCGGTGCGATCTTGTCATCCTGGGAAAACGCGGGGAGCACGCCCGCTACGGCGATGACGTCATCGGCTCGAGCGTGGAGTGGATCGTCCGAAAATCGGTGAAACCCTGCTTCGTTTGTCCCGCGCAATTTCGGCCGCTCCAGCGCGTCGTCGCCGCCTTCGACGGCAGCTCCCACGCGGAGAAAGCTCTCATGGGCGCCCTTGACCTGGTGCTGGCCCTGAAACTTCCGCTGGCGATCGTCACGGTGGAACCCAATGCCAGCAGCACGGCGCTCTGGCGCGGCATCCTGAAGGACGGCGTCCTGATGGCGAAGCAGCGGGGCGTCGAAGCGACGGAAATGCTCATGCTGGGAAATCCTGAAGAGAAGATCCTGGAGTATTGCAGGACGCATGAGGCCGATCTCCTCGTGATGGGCGCCTACGGCCACACCCGCATCCGCGAATTCCTGCTGGGCAGCACGACGTTTCACATCCTGCTTAAGTCAGATATCCCCCTCTACATGATCCGGTAACGCCGCTCCGTTATCATGCCGTTTGAAATTACGAAACTTTCATTCACGCCCTTTTCGGCCGTGAACGAAACCTGTTCACGACTATGTAAGAATCGAGTCCTCTGCTAGACTACTCTCATCATGAAGAATCGTTTACCTCCTGGACAGAAGCTGACGGAGACCTGGCCGGTTCTGCATTACGGCAGCGTGCCTCGCGTCGATCAGGCCGGATGGACTTTCAAGGTCGTCGGCGAGTTGGCGGATCCGAGAATCATCACGTGGGAGGAATTCTCCGCGCTGCCCCGGAAGAAAGTCATCTGCGACATCCACTGCGTCACGACCTGGTCGCGCTACGACAACACGTTCGAGGGCGTCTCCACGTCGGTCCTGGCGAATCTTGCTCCGCCGCATGCGGAAGCCGCGTATGTCATGATCCGGGGCGAGGCCGGGTATACGACCAACCTGCCGCTCAAGGATTTTCTCTCGCCCGATGCGCTCTTCGCCACGCACCACAACGGTGCGCCGCTCTCCGCGGAGCACGGCGCCCCCGTCCGCCTGGTTGTGCCGCATCTCTATTTCTGGAAATCCGCGAAGTGGGTGACGGGCATGGAATACATGCGGCGGGATCGCGCGGGATTCTGGGAGCAGAACGGTTATCATATGCGCGGAGACCCGTGGAGCGAGGAACGGTTCGACTAGGTTCTCGCCGCGCGTACTGTCGGCTTCTCGACCTCGCCGTACAGGATCTCATCCTGGTACCGCGTCACGTTGAGAACGGAGTTATAGCTGCCGAATCCGTCCGGTTCCTTTCGAGGATTATCCGGGTCGTGGGTCCAGATCATCTTCCGGGTCGGAGGCGCCGATGCCTGCTTCACGACAAATTTGTATGTCACCCGGCCGGTCGGCAGGAGCATCCGGCCCGTCCAGGAACCGTTTGCGTTCCTGACGAGCGGATTTGCCTCGGGCCGCCACGCGTTCCAGTCTCCGGCGACACTGACATAGTCCGCTTCCTCCGCGAGATATCGGAACGAGATCGGGCGGACGGATTCCACGCGGTCGCGACCGGCGCGTTTGGCCTGCAGGAGCGCCATGTCCGAGAATTGGATGAAGTGGTCGACATCCGCGGCATCCTCGGGTGAACAGGCGAACCCGATGGAGAGCGTGACATATCGTTCCGGATGATCATCGGAACTGATCCGGACGCGATGCAGAGCCTTTTGTATCCGGCCGGAGAGTTCCAGGGCATTCTCGCGCGATATGCCGGGCAGGATGGCCGCGAATTCTTCCCCGCCGTACCGCGCCAGGATGTCGCCGGCACGGAGCGACGACTGCATGGTCAAAGCCGCTTCCTTCAGGACACGATCTCCTTCGACATGACCATACGTGTCATTGACGGATTTAAATCGGTCGAGGTCCATCATCAGGAGCGCGACGGATGTGGCGCTACGCTTGGATCTGGCCAATTCAAGACGGAGCAGCTCCTGGAATTGCCTGTGGTTCCAGAGCCCGGTCAGGGGATCGCGGAGAGCGGCCTCGCGGGAGACCTTCAGGACGAAGTCGTAGTAGAATTTCGTCTTCACGGCGTTGCAGATCCGGCTCTTGATGAGAATCTGGGCGGTCTTCTTCCTGATGCAGTCTTCCGCGCCCGTCGTGATCATCCGGGCCACGGTATCGTCGTCGAGCACTTCGGAATCCGCCACGATGAAGACCGGGACGCGGTGGAGGTGTTCGTCTCGCTTGAGAACGCGAAGCGCCTCGATGATCTTGTCGTTGTGCGGGGTATCGTCATGCCAGGGAAGAAAGATCGCGTCCGGACCGGTATTCGACGCGGCGTTTATCAGTTCCTCCGATTGATCGGCGAGAACAACTCCAAATTCCAGGTCGTCTATGGCCTGACGCACGCGAATCCAGAGTTCATCGTCAGGGAGAAATCCCCGGGCGAGTACGATCGGTTTTGTGGCTCCCATCCCTATTTTTTACCAGCCTGAGCGGATTATACGCGTCAATGCGCCCGCCCACCGTGCTTCAAGCCTCATTTCCACTTGAATTTTCCGTTTATCCACAGCCGCATATCTCCGCGGTCACATGAAGCATCCGGCGTTTTCAAATCGCGTATCAAGCGCGCCGGTTATTTCATTACCGAATGGGACAAATATCCCGTATACTGCTTCGCCGCAATTTATGGAATATAAACCGGAAAATCCCCTCGTGGTCCAGTCCGACAGGACAGTGCTGCTGGAAGTCAACCATCCCCGCTTCGTCGAGGCCCGCAATCACCTCTGCGCCTTCGCGGAACTGGAGCGATCCCCCGAGCACATTCACACGTACCGCATCTCTCCCCTGTCGCTCTGGAATTCCGCGGCGGCGGGTCACGATCCTGCCGGCATCATCGCCACGCTGAAGACGCTCTCCAAGTTTCCCGTGCCGGCCAACGTGGAAATGGAAATCCTGAACTGGATGTCCCGGTGGGGAGCGATCCGCCTTCATCCTCACGAGAAGGGCTACATGATGGAATGCAACACGCCCACGCTCCTCCGGGAAATCATGGCGCAGAAAGCCACGATGAAATACATCAAGGAGCAGCTCTCCAAGACGCAGGCGCTCATCGATCCCGGATTCCGCGGGCACCTGAAGCTGGAGCTCATCAAGATCGGGTGGCCCGTGGAAGACCTGGCGGGATACCGCGACGGAGCGGATTTCAAGTTCGCGTTGCGTGATTCCTGCAAGGCGGGTCAACCCTTCGTGATCCGCGACTACCAGCGCCATTCGGCCGACGCGTTTCACGCCGGCGGAGGTCCCCGGGGCGGAGCGGGAGTCATCGTGCTTCCCTGCGGCGCGGGAAAGACGATCGTCGGAATCACGGCGATGCAGATGATCGGGAAGAAAACCCTGATCCTGACGACGAACATCGTCGCGGCGCGCCAATGGATCACGGAGCTTCTCGACAAGACCAGCGTGACCGAGGCCGACATCGGCGAATATTCCGGAGAAGTGAAGATCATCAAGCCGATCACGATCGCGACGTACCAGATCCTGACGCACCGCAAATCGAAAGCCGACCGCTTCTCGCACTTCGATCTCTTCAACGCGGAGGACTGGGGCCTCATCGTCTACGACGAGGTCCATCTCCTGCCCGCGCCCGTCTTCCGCGTCACCGCGGAGCTCCAGTCCCGCCGGCGCCTCGGCCTCACGGCGACGCTTGTCCGCGAGGACGGCAAGGAGACGGATGTCTTCAGCCTGATCGGACCGAAACGCTTCGACGTGCCGTGGAGAGATCTCGAAAGTTCCGGCTGGATCGCGACCGCCGAATGCCGCGAGTACCGCCTGCGGCTTCCGGATCACCTCGAGGAAACATACGCAATCTCCGGCGACCGGGAGAAGTTCCGGATCGCCTCGGAGAACGAGAAGAAGGAGGAGATCATCCAGGAGCTCGTCAGGAAGCACGAGGGCGATCACATCCTCGTCATCGGGCAATACCTCTCGCAGCTCGAACGAATCGCGACGCGCCTGAACGCTCCGCTCCTGACCGGCAAGACTCCCACATCGGAACGCGAGAAGCTGTATGACGACTTCCGCGTCGGGAGGATCGGCGTCCTCGTCGTCTCCCGCGTCGCCAACTTCGCCATCGATCTCCCGGATGCCAACGTCGCGATCGAGGTATCGGGTCTCTTCGGTTCGCGCCAGGAGGAAGCCCAGCGCCTCGGCCGGATCCTCCGGCCCAAGAACGGCGACAACCGCGCGATCTTCTACGTTCTTGTCTCCCGCAACACCTGCGAGGAAACCTTCGCGCAGAAGCGCCAGCTCTTTCTCGTGGAACAGGGATACAAGTACGACATCGAGCTCGTCGATGCGTAAGATCGATCTCCGCAGCTACCTCGCGCCCGTGCCTCGGTCGCGGCTGCAGTCGATCGCGGATGAGCTCGGCATGCCCGCGCAGAGGGAGCTCATACCGCGGATCGCCGCGACGCTCTCCGACGCGGTGAAGGTCGTGGGAATCCTGGAGGCTCTTCCGGCGGAAAGCCTCGAACTGCTGCGATCGGTCTGCTACGCCGGGCTCTACAATCTGAACATTCCCGACGACGAGCTCATCGCCAGGCCCGCGTTCCGCAAGCTCTACGACCTCGGGCTCCTGGGCGTCGGCAAGGAATACTGGGGCACGGTCCGGATCGTGGTCCCGGAGGAAACCTCCATCATTCTCATCAATTTCTTCCGGAGCCGCGATCGCGACAGGCTTTCGGAGCTGGAAAACACGCCCGTCGATGCGGTCCGCTCCAACGCGGATTCGCTCGTCCGCAACATCACGACGCTCATCTCCATCTCGGAGCTCCACGGGATCCCCCTGACGGCGCAGGGGGAAATCTCCAAGCCGTTTCTCGCCCGGAAGGTGCTTCCCTTCATGGAGACGGGCGCGTACGGCCCGACGGAGGACGGGCGGTATCCGCTCGACTTTCTGCACGCGTGGCGATTCTGCATGCGGTTCGATATTCTGAAGACGCAGAGCGGCGCGATCGTTTCCAGCAGCATGGCGGATTCCTTTCTCGAGGCCACCGACGAGGTGATCGGCGAAGCGCTGTTGACCTACGTCATGGAATCCCGCGACGCGCTCCCGATCGGGTGGTTCGTGGAAACGCTGAGGTCGCTCCCGCAGGCGAGATGGATCACGGTCTCGCGCATGCTCGAAGTCTGCAGCCCCGACAATCTCGGGAAGAAGGAAGCGGCGGAGTACACGCGCCTCTGGGAAGACGCGATTCTTCTCCTGGAGATGATGGGCATACTTGATACCGGCATGGCGGCGGACCGAAAGGTCATCTCGCTGGGGAGAATCTGGCGGCACGAACCCGAGCAGCAGCTGAGGACGAACGAGCTGATCCTGACGCCGGATTTCAAGATCTGCGCGCCCCGCAACCTGCAGCCTTCCATCCGCCGGATGATCTCCCGATTCGCGCTCTTCGTTAAATCGGACCTGATGGATCAGTGGGAGATCACGCAGGCGAGCGTCCTCCGGGCGATCGACGAGGGACTTGCCGCCGAGAAGATCATCACCGTCTTGAAGGATCATTCGACGTTCCCGCTTCCCAAGAACGTCACCGACAGTCTCCTCATCTGGCAGCAGAATCACCAGGGCGTCGTGTATCATCACGGCCCCGTCCTGATTCTCGACAGCCCTTCCGACTCGAAGACCGTGCGCGATCTCCTGGAGAAATCCGGAGGCGTCCTCGCGAATCCCGCTCCGAATGTCTTCATCCTCCATCCGCACAAGGCGGATGACATTCTGCAGAAGATCAGGGCGCGCCGCACCGTCGGTCGGATCGCCGTGCCGCGCATCCGGAAATCGAGCGGTGACTTCTCCAGCGCTCTGACAGCCCGGATCGTCCGTTCCGTGTCCCAGTCGGACTCGCGAACGCACATCAACATCATCTCGCTGTGACGACAAGCCGCCCGTGCTGACGGAGCTCGTTTCGGCCGAGGCGATGCGCCGGATCGACGCGTCGTGCGGCATCGCTCCGCTTTCCTTGATGGAAAATGCCGCGAAGGCGGCGGTCGCGGCCGTCGAGAAAATGCTGATCGGGCGAACGAAGCGACGCGTCCTTGTGGCGGCGGGTCGCGGTAACAACGGTGGAGACGGATTCGCGCTGGCGCGTCTTATTTCCGGTACAACCCGCGTGCGCATCGTGACAACGGCTCAGGAAGCGGATTTGAAAGGCGAAGCTCTGGAGAATTTCCGACGGGCCCGCGAGAACGGGATCGAGTTTCTTTCCACCGATCGAGCGGGAGACGCCGTCAAGGAATCCGACCTTGTCGTCGATGCGCTCCTCGGAACCGGCGCGGCATCGCGCCCCCTGACCCCCGAGTTGTCCCGGCTCATCGAGAGCATGAACGGTGCTTCATCTCGGACGCATTGTATCCTTGCGCTTGATCTTCCGTCCGGCATCGATGCCGATACCGGTCGGATTCTCGCGGGAGAATCACGGCATGTGGTCCGCGCCGATGCCACCATCACATTCGGGCGCGCCAAACCCGGGCTGTATCTTTATCCCGGCGCGGCGATGGCGGGCGAAATCACCGTCGATCCGATCGGGATCCCGGATTCCTGCTTTGCGGACATGAAGGGCAGGCGACCGTCGGCGCGCGAGATCTCTCCCCTTCTTCCGCGCCGTAGCCCGATCGCGCACAAGGGATCGTCGAAACTTCTCGTCATCGGCGGCGCGGGCGGGATGGCCGGTGCCGCGCTGCTGGCGGCGTATGCGGCACTGAAATCCGGCACCGGTTACGTCTTTCTCTCCATGCCGAAAGGCGCCGCCGATCACGGCTGGCCGGTGGAAGCGGTCCGCAAGCCGCTGCCGTCACGGGAACAGGCCGGCCTGGATGGAACCTACTTCGACAGAGCGGCCGACGCGGAATCGTTCAAGCTGGCGGAGTCGGTTCACGCCGTCGTCCTGGGCGGCGGACTCGGCCGCGGCGAGTCCGAGCGGATCATCTCCTCGCGCCTCACGCGGCTCATGAAGACCCCTGCCGTCATCGACGCCGACGCCATCCACCAGATCTCGATCCCCGATCTCTCCGAGGCCGGAGCATCCCGCGTCATCACGCCGCACATCGCCGAATTCGTCTCGCTCTTCGGAGGCCGCATCGACGACGTGGAGCGGGACCGGATCGCCGCGGCTCTTAAGGCCGCCGAGCGCGCCGCGCAGGTCGTCGTCCTGAAGGGTCGTCCCACGATCATCGCCGCGCCGGACGGGCGCTTCACCGTGAACGGCGCCGGCAACGAACTGCTGGCCACGTGTGGAAGCGGCGACGTACTTTCCGGCCTGATCGGATCACTTCTCGCTCAGGGGCTTCCATCCTACGACGCCGCCGTCTGCGGCGCGCATCTGCACGGGATGACCGCCGAGGAGTGGGGCCGCCCGGTCGGCCTGACGGCCACGAGCATCGCCGACCTCATCGCCGCCGCCTGGCTCCGCGTGCAATCTTCCACTCCCGGTATATAATTGCTCCGTCTCTACCAAAAGCGCCCGTAGCTCAGTTGGATAGAGCAGCAGCCTTCTAAGCTGTTGGTCGCAGGTTCGACTCCTGCCGGGCGCGACGAGCGAAGCGAGGAGCGACAGGCAGGAGTCGAAGGGCGCGCGCGCAGGATGCGCGAGGCCGACCGATAAGGGAGGCCGACTGGCGCGCCCCGCCTGACGAGGCGCGCACGAGGCGCGCCGAGGAATGGCGACTCCTGCCGGGCGCGGACGGCCAAACGTATGAAATGTGCAGTGCTTCATTGGATGCGGCTCTACTTTTCGGGAAACAGAGCACAGAGAACATTGTTCATCAGTCATCGTTCATTCGCCAACGTTCATTGAGTTATTTGGAAAATGGCGAATGAACAACGGCTGATGACGAATATCATTTCTACATGCTGATTTCCGCGGATACCCTCTGCGACAACCTTCATATTTCATCCTTCATCCTTCTCGTATATCCTCCCCCCATGATCACCCTCTCTACATCAGCTCCTTTCCTGGGCCACATGCGCGTCGAGGTGACGCTTCCACCCGGATTCCGCGACCGGCGGACGCCGTTGCCGTTTTTAATCCTCTGCGATGCGCAGAACCAGGGGACGAATCGCGGAGCCTATGGCGGTTGGCATACGGATTCGATCGCGCTTTCGCTGATGCGCAGCCGGAAGCTGCGTTCGATCGTTCTGGTAGGATTGACTTCTCCGAGCAATCGCGACCGCGCCTATGCTCCGCCGCCCTGGGGGCGCGCCGGCCTGCTGGCGGATCATATCGCGAACTCCGTGATCCCGATGTTGCGTCCACGGTTCAAGCTGACGACCGATCGAAATCATATCGGAATCATCGGCGCCTCCTTCGCGTCCAACTTCGCCATCGAAGCCGGGCTCTTCAGGCCCGATACGTTCGGACTCTGCGGCGCCTTTTCCGCGGCGCCGCACGCGGGCGAGAGCCTGCATGCGATGGTCGCCAAGCGCCAGCCTCTCCCCTTCCACAGGCTATACATCGATTCGGGCACTCTCTGGGCATACGACAACCCGCACGGCTTCGGCGGAGACAGCACGGTTTTCAACAGGCGGCTGATCGAGCTCGCAAAGTCCCGTATGCCGCGGGGGCACTTCTGGGGTAGAATCTGCGCGGGGCATTATCACAACGAGGAATTCTGGCGCAAGCGAATCGGCCCCGCTCTTCAGTTTCTCTTTCGCCCGAATCCGTAGCAGTCCCACAGGAGGTTTCACCATGCGCACTCTCGCCATCGTCACTTTCGCGGTCATCGCGATCGCTCTGCCGTCCGCCGCTCTTCCCGAGCTGGGTTTCGAGGGAGGAATCGCGTTCGACGCCGCTCCGAAAGGAGACCGAGGATCGATGAAATATCTCGGTCCGCAGCAACCCGTCTTCGTGACCGGGTCCATCTCCAACAAGGGCAACGCGCGCGCGACAAGCATCCTGGTGGAGCTCATCATCAATAATCGCATCATAGGAAGAGCGCTTCTCGGAGAACTGAAGGCGGGCGGCTCGGGTTCCTACAGCATCAAGTGGATTCCTGAAACGGCGGACACGTACCATATCACGGTCAAGATCGATCCGTCCGGCAGCGTCCGCGAGGAGGACAGGACGAACAACATGCTGCAGGAGCAGATCACAATCCGCTATAACGTTCCGACCGCGGAGATGACCGGAGATAATATCCCCCGGCCCGACCTGCAGTTGCCTTCCTTCAGCGTATCGCCGAATCCCATCGTGGCACGGCTCTCCAGCATCGCGTGCGATGTCCATAATTCCGGCGACGCCGTCGCGGAAAATGTCGACGTCACGATCATGATGGATGGAGCGCGATTCGCGACGAAGACGATCGGGCCGATTCCGCCCGAATCCTCCCTCTCTGTCACCTTCTCTTGGACGCCCCACAAGCGGGGAAACGTGAAGATCCAGGCTCAGGCCGACATGGAAAACAAGATCATGGAATCCGACGAGAGCAATAACTCCGCGGAGAAAACCATGGAAGCGAAGAGGTAGGAGAAATAAAAGGGGTCAGACCCCTTTTATTCAGCCCAGCATCTCCCGGGCGCGCGCCACGTCCGCCGCGATGGCGGCTTGAAGGTCGCCGATTGACGCGAAGGTCTCCACGTTGCGCAGCTTCTCGACAAAGGTGATCTCGATTTCATCCGTGTCGGCCGGCGAGGGATTTCCTTCCAGCACGTGCACTTCGAACCTTCGCTCCTTGCTGCCCAGCGTCGGCCGCGGGCCGACGTGGCAGACGGCGGGACCGAAGGGCGACCGGACGGCGTAGACTCCGTCGGGCAGCGCCTCGGGCACAGGATAGAGATTCAGGGTCGGGCTTCCCATCGTCCGACCGATGCCATCGCCGGACCGGGGGGTCGCCAGGACCGAAAATTCCCGGCCGGTCATCCGGGCAGCCGCCGCCAGATCGGCGGTCGAGAGCAGATTCCGGATGCGGGTGGCGCTGGCCAATTCCCCTTCCAATGCCATGGGATCCACGACCACCACGTCTTCCCTGCCGTGCTGCCGCAGCATCTCGACGGTTCCGGTTCGGCCGCGGCCGAAGTGGAAATTCGGTCCGATGACGACCTTGCCGGTCGAGATGCGGGAAAAGAGACGATCGAGAAATTCGCGCGGATCGAGAGAGAGCAAGCCCCGGTTCATTTCGAGGAGCACGATGACGGTGACGCCCCACTCCGAGAGAATCCGGTTTTTCAATCGCGGATGAAGAATACGAACAGGACCATGCCCCGCCAGGAGAACTCTCGGGTGTTCCGTGAATGTCACGAGCGCGGCTCCGCTGCCGCGGCTTTCACGAACCAGGGTCTCGATGAGCGAGCGATGGCCGAGATGGAGCCCGTCGAAGACACCGATGGTCAATGCTCCTACTTCGATGAGCGGGTCCGCCGCCATCGGCTCCGCGGCAAGATCCAGGGTGATCGACTTCACAACGGCTGGAGTATTTTCCGGTCCATCAGCGTTCCGCCGATCCCGATTTTCGCGACGGCGATGAGATTTCCTTCCTCGTCGAGAACACCCGTCAGGAGCCCGGCCGGCTCAACAGGTCTTGTCTTGAAATCCGTGGCGCGGATCGGAATTCCGCGCCGCAGGTTCAAGGCTCCCCGCGCGTTCAACTCGAACACCGGCTGGCCCTCGAAGATCTTCGCTCCGTTCACCAGCCGCTCCCGCCAGTTCTCAAGTGTCAACTCCGCCAGGTTGACAGTCGGCTCAAAGGAGCCTATGCCCAGACGCCGGAGCGCCTTGACATGCGCGCCCACGCCCAGCATATGTCCCATGTCATGCGCGAGCGTGCGGAGATAGGTCCCCTTGCCGCAACGCACGTAGACGGTGACTTCCGGGTTGGAAAACAATTCCAGGCGGAGCTCATGGATGATCGCCTCCCGCTCCGGCAGATCCTCCAGCTTCCCCTGCCGCGCCAGGTCATAGGCGCGTTTTCCCGCGATCTTCACCGCCGAATACGCGGGCGGCTTCTGCATGATGTTCCCCATGAACTTCGGCAGGATCGCCGCCACATTTTCTTCCGTGATACCGGATGCGTCCTTCTCGGCGACGACGGCGCCCATCGCATCATAGGTGTCGGTCTGAATGCCGAAACGGATGACGGCCCGGTAGATCTTCGGGAGCTGCATGACATGATCCGACAGGCGCGTCGCGCCGCCGATCAATATCACAAGGAGCCCCGTCGCGTCGGGATCGAGCGTGCCCGCGTGGCCGATCTTGTTCTTCTTCCCGATCAGCCGCGAAATCGAGCGGACGATATCCGCCGATGTCGGACCGCGCTGCTTGTCGATGAGCAGCAGCCCGCCCGGTTCCGAGACACTCATCGTCCCGCCCTCAGGATCGTCATGACCTTCTCGTGGATCTCCTTCACACTGCCGCGGACCGTGCATCCCGCCGCAGCGCGGTGTCCTCCGCCGCCGAACGTTTCCGCGACGCGCGCCACATCCGTCCCGTCCTTGGATCGCATATTCACTTTGACCATCCCGTCTTTCTGCTCGCGATACAAGACCGCCACACGCACGCCCGTCACCGACCTCAGGATCCCGATGACACCTTCCGTATCGGCATCGGTCGCGCCGAGTTCCTCATAATCCGCGCGCAATAACGTCGACCAGCAGATGCCGTCCTCCACGACGGCGCGCGACGCCGCGCGGCCGCCGAGGCGGATCGAAGCGAGCCGTTTCTCCTCGAGAATCTTCATTGCTATGGAATACGGTTTCACGCCGGCGGTCATGAGTTTCGCGGCGACTTCATGCGCCCGCGCGTCCGTGTTCGTCTGCTGAAAGGACATGGTGTCGGTGAAGATCCCGAGATACAGCGCCGTCGCCAGCCGTTCCGTCAGCTCCACATGAAGCGCATCCATAAGCTCCGCGATCATGACGGTCACCGACGCGGCCGTGGAATCGATCCAGCTCACCTTGGAACAGCCGCCGTCCCCCTGGTGATGGTCGATGACGACGACCGGCATGGAGGCGAAGCGTGGCCATACCCGGCCCACCCGCTCCGGCGCCGATGTGTCGATCACGATTCCGAGATCGAAAATATCGCTCTCGCCCACCGGCTCCGACAACGCCTCGATCCCGGGCATGAAGCTCAGCCACTCCGGCACAGGGCCGGCATTCACATAGCGCACGGTCTTGCCGGCCAGGCGCCCGGCTTCCGCAAGCGCCAGGGCTCCGCCCGCGGAATCGCCGTCGATGCCGACATGGGACGTGACGAGAATTCGATTCGCCGCGGTGAAAGCATCCGCGATCTTCCCCAGATCGGCGTTCACAGAGTCACGACTCTTAATCGAGATCTCCTTCGACGCGCGCGCCGGGCTTCAGGAGCGCGCTGATCCGCGCGGCGCGTTCCACGGTCTCGTCGAGCTTGAACACAAGAGCCGGCACGATGCGGAGCTCAAGCCGCGGCATGATCGCGCGGCGAACGAATGCCGCCGCCTTGTTGAGGGCTTCGACGGAGGCTTTTCTCTCCTCTTCGTTTCCCATCTGACTGATGTAGACGGTGCAGTTCTTGAGATCGGGCGCGGTGTCGACGGTAAGCACCGTGACGAATCCGATCGCGGGATCCCGCAGATCGTTCTGAATCACGGCGGCGACTTCCTCCAGGATCAACTGGTTGACCCGCTCCATGCGCCACCCGGCCATCAGATCACCTCCACGGAGTAATCGTCGATCCGCACGTCGAAATTTTCCGCGGCGGTCGCGATGGAAGACAACTGGCGCTCGATGTGGGAGGTATCCGAACCGACGACGGCGGCCGCGACCATCGCGCGATCGTGAATGTCGTTCAGACCGATCTCCGCCGTGGACACGTGGAATCGCCGGCGCACGCTCTCCACGAGCGGCCGCAGGCGGGCGCGTTTGGCCTTAAGCGACGTGGCTCCGGGCAACGACAATTCGAACGTGATGATTCCGACGCGGGCTCTCATGATTCACCGGCGCCGCCTCACAGCGTCGCCATCTCCTCCTGCGTCGTGTAGGCCTCGATCACATCGCCGACTTTGACGTCGTTGAAATTCTCGATTCCGATTCCGCATTCGAAGTTGACGCCGACTTCGCGGACGTCGTCCTTGAATCTCTTCAGGCTGGCGATCTTGCCGGTATAGATGATCTTGCCGTCCCGGACGAGCCGGACTCCGGCGTTCCGCTTGATCTGCCCATCGCGGATATAGCTGCCCGCGATCATGCCGATCTTGGAGATGCGGAACGTGTTCCGGACCTCCGCGTGCCCGATGACCAGTTCCGTCACCTTCGGAGCGAGGAGCCCCTGGAGCGCCAGCTTGATGTCGTCGACCAGCTTGTAGATGATATCGTAGGAACGAATCTCCACGCCCAGCCTCCGCGCGAGATCTTCGGCGGAACCGATGGAGCGGACGTTGAAGGCGATGATGAGCGCGTTCGACGCCGCCGCAAGATTGACGTCGGTGTCGTTGATGGCTCCGACGCCCGCGTGCAGCAGGCGGAGCCGGACGCGCACGTCCGTGATCCGTTCCACGACGTCCCGGATCGCCTCGACGGACCCTTGAGCATCCGCCTTGAAGACGATGGCAAGTTCCTTCGCCTCCTCGTCGCCCGCCCGGTTCAAATCGTCGAGACTGACGCGCACGCTCTTCTGCTGGATATCGGCCCTCCTCAACTGGGCCCGCTCCGTCGCGATGGCGCGCGCTTCCTTCTCGTCCTCGGTCTCCTGGAGAATATCTCCGACCGCAGGCACATCGTTGCATCCGAGAACGACGGCCGGCGTGGAAGGGCCTGCGTCGGTGAGGCGCGAGCCGTCCGACGCAAAGAGAGCGCGAACTTTGCCGCTTGCGGTTCCGCAGACGAAGGTGTCTCCGACGGACAGCGTTCCCGTCCGGACAAGAACCGTCGCGACGGGTCCCTTGGCCTTGTCGAGATTGGCCTCGATCACGACGCCGCGAGCGGGCGCGTCAGCCGGAGCTTTCAGCTCCATGATTTCCGCCTGCAGGAGAATCATCTCCAGGAGCTTGTCGACGTTGGTTCCGGCCTTGGCGGAAACGGGCACCGTGATGGTGGTGCCGCCCCAATCCTCCGAAGAGAGATTGCGTTCGGAGAGCTGCTGCTTCACCTTGTCGATATTGGCGGCGGGGAGATCGCACTTGTTGATCGCGACGATGATCGCGACGTTGGCGGCCTGCGCGTGATGGATCGCCTCCTCCGTCTGCGGCATGATGCCGTCATCGGCGGCCACGACGAGAACGACGATGTCCGTGACGCTCGCGCCCCGGGCCCGCATCGCGGTGAACGCCTCGTGACCGGGCGTATCGATGAACGTGATCCGCCCGCCCGGCGTCTCCACGGTGTAGGCGCCGATGTGCTGCGTGATTCCTCCGGCTTCGCCCGCGACGACATTGGCCTTGCGGATATAGTCGAGGAGCTTCGTCTTGCCATGATCGACGTGGCCCATGATGGTCACAATGGGCGGGCGCGGTTGCGCCTCGCCGGAAGCGGACGTCGCCGCCTCCTTCAGTTCCGATGCTTTGTAAAGCTCCTCCGACTTCGACTTGAATCCGAACTCCGTCGCCGCGAGTTCCGCGACATCCAGGGCGATCCTCTGGTTGATGGACGCCATGACGCCCATCTTCAGAAGCGTCTTGATGACGTTCGGCGCCGGAAGCGACATCTTGTCGGCGAGTTCCTTCACGGTGATGCCCTCGCGAAGAAGGATGACCGGCTTTTCCGCGGGCCTCTCTTCCGCGGGCGTCGTCGCGGACTCCGTCACCGAAGCCGGTTCCGGGATGGCGGGACGACCCCTGCGCCGCTGATTAAAGCGGCTGCCCCGGCGGGGCTGATGGGCGGGCGCGGGAGCCGCCTGAGGAGCGCCGGGACGCGGCGCGCCGGACGCTTGCGTCGGGGACGCTGGCTGAGACGCGACCGGCTGCGGCGCGGGCGCCGGAGCGACAGGCGCGGGCTCGACCTTCTTCATCTCGAACGCATCGGGCTTGAAGAGCTTGATGACCGCCTTCACTTCATCAGGAGACAGCGACGAGGCATGGCTCTTCACGACGATGCCCAGCTCCGGGAGCTTGTCGAGAACCTCCTTGTTCGAGACGTTCAATTGCTTCGATAATTCATATATCCGCACTCTATATCACCACCTTTCTATCGATATCTCGCCATCAGATCGGCGATCTGAGAGGGAGTCATTCCAAGATTCTGCAACCAGATATGAAGACCGTCGGACTGCAGCACCTGCTGCAGGACTTCGCCCGGGAGCGCATCGAGCGCCTCGGTCACTTCCTCCAGGTTCCGGACGACGACGCCCGAGGGCAGCGTGAACGGACCGGCGGGCACCGGCGCGGCCTTGGGTCGCTTCAGGCGACGCTTGCCGCTCATCCTGGATTCGGTGGCTTCCGCGAGCTTGGCCTGGAGTTCCGTCCAACGGGTTCGCGCGGTCTCGGCGACGGCCTTCGCGCCTTCTTCACCCAGGAATCCGGCCAGCAATTCCTCGGATGCCGATGCCACCGATTCGATGTCGGTCAGGCCGGCCTGCTCGAGGATCGGAGCCGTTTCCGGGCCGATGCCGATCGAAGCGAGTACTTCCGCCGGTGTCGAGCCGAATGTCAGGCGGATCAATTCGTCCGCCTCCTCCTTCGCCGCGCTTCCCGCGCCGCGAATGTCGATCTTCCAGTTCGTGAGCTTCGCGGCGAGGCGGGCGTTCTGCCCTTCCTTGCCGATCGCCAGGGAAAGATGATCGTCGGGAACGATCACTTCCGCGGTCCGGCGTTCCTCATGGATGATGACGCGGTCGCATTCCGCGGGAGACAGGGCATTCCGGATGAAGACCGTCGGTTCCGCGTCCCAATGGACGATGTCGATCTTCTCGCCGCCCAGTTCCTTCACGATCGTCTGGACGCGGATCCCCTTCTGTCCGACGCAGGCGCCGACAGGATCGACCGCGGAATCGCGCGACGAAACCGCGACCTTTGTGCGGAATCCCGGCTCCCTCGCGATCGACTTGATCTCCACGGTCTTGTCGAAGACCTCGGAGATTTCCATCTCGAACAGGCGCTGCACGAGCCAGGGATGCGCGCGCGACAGGACGATCTGCGGACCTTTCGGTCCGAGGCGCACTTCCGTGATGACCGCCTTGATGCGCTCGTTCTCCTTGTATTTCTCGCGCGGGGGCAGCTCGCGGCGCGGAAGAATCGCCTCGACCTTCCCGATCTCGACGATGAAATTGCCGTGGCGGATCCGCTGGATCTTGCCATGGACCATTTCGCCCTCGTGGCCCTTGTATTCCTCGTACACGAGGCGACGTTCCGCCTCGCGGATGCGCTGGCGGATGATCTGTTTGGCCAGGAGCGCCGCGACGCGGCCGAAGCCGTCGGGAATGTTGGAAGGAGAATTGATCGTGGATGAAGATACCTCGACGAGAACCTGCGATCCCAGGCCGTATTTCGCGGCGGCGGGATCGCTCTGAGCAATCTCCGTCAGAGGATCGGCCACGGTCTCGACCACCGTCTTCGCTCCGAATATGGTGAACCTGCCGTTCCGCTCCAGCTTCGTTTTAACCGGCATGTCGACGTTGTAGTGGCGCTTGAAAGCCTCGGATACCGCTTCCTCGACGGCGCTTTCAATGGTGGTGGTGTCGAGCCCCTTCTCGGATGTGACCTCCTCCATCGCGTCGTGAACGCTGGGAGGTATATAGCGCTGCTTTACCACGGAGTCGTGATTTCCCGCGCGATCGCGCGGAACGGTTCGTTGTGTCTCAAAAAATTCTCCTTGCCCCGCCCCGGGTGGTGTTTAACGAAAGAGGGCGGCCCGGTTTTCCGGACCACCCTCTCGCTTGGGGCTATGAGGTTGTTGCCGAAACTTTACCCCGGCTGCAAAACGAGCGCAAGCGAAATTAATGCACAGGAGAGAATACGCTCCCCTCTTCAGATGTTGTATTCCGGATCTTTTTTCCTGCCGAACGATATTTTCAGCCAGATGCGCTCATGGAGATAGAAAAGCGCGATCTTCGTGAAAAGCTCCGCGGCGCCGATCGAGAGCGCGATCTTCAGGGTGCCGCTTATGATCCAGGAAAGGATGATGGTATCCAGCGTGCCCGTGATCCGCCACGAGACCGCCTTGATGACGCTTCTGAAATGGTCTTCGGCCATGATAACCGGGGAGCATACACGATGGGGCGCCGACTCACCACCGCGATTGTCGGCGACAGATTCAGCCTGACCGTTTTTTCCACCTCAAGCGGCGCATGATATGATATTTTCTCTAGCCATGCGCACCATCATCGTTGACGGAGCGGCCTCCCAGCGCCGCATTCTCTCGCTCCTCCTGGAAACGGAATGCTCCGTTCATGCGGACTCCGTCGACTCGCCGGAAGCCGCGTCTCCCTATGCCGAATCCGACCGCGTTTTTCTCGACGCCTCTTTCTCCGTCGGGTCGGTCGCCCCAGCCGGCGTCATCGTCACCGGCGCCGCGAAGCAGGATGAGCTCCTCGCTCGGAGAATCCGCGAGGGCGCTTCCACATTCCTGGTGAAGCCCTACATGAAGGAAACGTTCCTGCGCGCGCTGGACGAAGCCGCGCTCATGGCGAATGCCGCCGGGTCGAACTCATGAGGTCGATGACCGGGTTCGGCGGGAAGAAGCATACCGAAGGCGGCATCTCTGTGGAGGTCGAGCTGAAATCCTGGAACCACAAGGGGCTCGACGTCCAGATGAAGCTGCCCGAATCGTTCGCGCGCCTCGACGCGTCGCTCCGCGATCTCGCCTCGAAGAAAGCGGGACGCGGGAAAGTATTCTGCACGGTCCGCGTCCGCGGGAATTTCTCGGGCGAGGTGATCCTGAACGACACGCTCATCACCGGGGTCGTCGCGCCTTTCCGCAGGCTCTGCGAGAAGAACGGTCTTCCCGCCTCCGTCTCGCTCTCCGACCTGATGGATATCCCCGGCGCCGTGGAGATCGTGGAGGGGGAAACCGAGCCGGTGGAAGCGCTCATCCGCTCCACCATCGAGAATGCTCTCGAGGAATGGGACCGGTCGCGTCTCGTGGAAGGCGAGCGGCTGCAGATCGCGATCCGCGACCAGGTCGCCTCTCTCGAATCGGCCGTCGCGATCATCGAGAAGCGCAACGAGACCGCTCCGGCCGAACAGAAGGCGCGCATGAAGACGCGCGTGGCGGAATTGATCGCCGAGCACGCTCCGACGGCCACCGGCGAGACGGGCGTCGACGAGAAACGGCTGGAACTCGAGCTGGCGCTCCTCGCCGAAAAGAGCGACGTCAAGGAGGAGATCGTCCGCCTGCATACGCACATCAGGGCGGCCCGGAAGCTGATCGACCAGGCCGGCGCCGCCGCGAGGGCGGTCGGCGCGGAGCTGGGATTCATCCTGCAGGAACTTTTGCGCGAAACCAACACCGTGGGATCCAAGACGCAGGACATCGAGACCATCGGCGCCGTCATCGCGGGCAAGACCGCGATCGACAGGATCAAGGAACTGGCCGCGAATGTCGTCTAATATCGGACCGTCATTCCAGCGCGCCGTCGCGTCCGGATGCGGGAATCGAGAGGGGGCGATGCAAGCTCGCCCTGGATCCCCGCTTCCGCGGACATGACATTCTGATGCGCCGACACGGCATACTCTTCGTCATCTCAGCGCCTTCCGGCGCGGGAAAATCCACGCTCACGAAACTGCTTCTCTCCACGGTCAGCGGCATCGAATATTCGATCTCCACGACGACGCGGCCCATCCGGCCCGGGGAGCGGGATGGAGTCGATTATCACTTCACGGATGTCGATACATTCAAACGGCTGATTACGGATGGCGCTTTCCTCGAACATGCCTATGTGCACGGCAATTACTACGGGACGCGGCGCGAAACCGTGGAGTCGACGCTCCGGAACGGCGTGGACCTCCTCCTCGACATCGATATCCAGGGCGGCCGGCAGATCCGAAGGCATCTGCGCTCGGAGGAAGAACCTCCGTTCAGCTTTCCCCTGACCGCCGTCTTCGTCTTCATCATGCCGCCGTCGATGAAGGCACTGGAGCTTCGTCTCCGGCAGCGAAAGACGGAAAGCGAGGAGGCCATCCGGCGCCGGCTGAAGAACGCCGAGGAGGAAATGCAGTCCGCCAAGGATTATGATTATGTCCTCGTGAACGAGGACGTCGAGGCCGCGGCGGCGCGGCTGGCGGAAATTGTCAAGGTGGAGCGGACGCGGGCCATGGGGATCGCGATCAGGAACGAGGCGGGACGATGAGCGCTGATGCCAATGTCTGGGACAGGATCGCCGACGGAAATCTGGGCGTCTCGGCCGGCGAACGGTTTGTCGTGCTCCGGGACGAAGGCATCGACGTGCAATTCTGCGCGGCCGCGAACAGGCGCAGAGCCGAACTCGTCACCGCGCCCTCGACCGGCGGGCATGGCCGTGAGCCGCACACGGAAGTCTGGCGCGGCGTCTTCGGTTCGGCCGCCGTCGCCCGGCTCGAAATGGCCGGCGTCCTCGATCGGCTTCTCGCGAAGACGCTCGACAGCGACGACAAGTCGATGCTCGATGAATGGGCCCTGCAGGTCGCGCCGCTGGCGCCGAAGGCTGTTCTCGCGGTCACGCATTTTTCCACGTCGCACACCGCGTTCCGCAGGCTCCTGAATGCCGCCGGGGCGCGTTACGCATCCATGCCCCTGTTCCAGCCCTTCCTTCTCCGCAAGGACGGTCCGCTCGATCTCGATCCCGCCCTGCTGGCGGAACGCACGCAGCGGCTGGCCCGTCGCGTGGAGGGTGCAAAGCGGATCCGCATCACGACGCCTCGCGGCACGGACCTCCTGCTCTTCGTGGAAGGTCGACGCTTCCTGCCGGACGATGGCGTCCTCACCGCGCCGGGCAGCTTCGGCAATCTCCCCGCGGGCGAAGTCTACGTGGCGCCCCTGGAAGACACCGCGGAAGGCACGATGGTTCTCGAATCGGAATCGCCCGGCGGCGACACGCGCCTGACGATCCGCGAGGGACGCATCGTCGAGATCACGCAGGGAACGGAGCTTATCGATCTCTTCCGCGAGCATCCCGAATATTTCCGGGTCGCGGAGCTGGGCATCGGCACGAATGACAAGGCATCGCGCGCCGACAATGTTCTCGAGGCGGAAAAGATTCTCGGCACAGTGCATGTCGCTTTCGGCGATAATTCGTCTTTCGGAGGCAAACAGCAGATTCCTTACCACGTCGATCATGTTCTTTATCAACCGACTCTCGATGTGGACGGGCAGATTATCGACCTGAACGCCTTATGAATCCTCCTCACTACGGCCAATCGCTTTCATGAAAATCTCCGTCCTCCAGGTCCGCTCCATCGATGATGAAACCGTCAACCTCGCCAAGCTCGACACCATGATCCGGACCGCCGCGGCGGAGGGATCGAAGCTCGTGGTTCTCCCCGAGGTCGCCTATTACCGAGGCAGAAGCTCGGAGGCGACGCCCGACCACCTCCCGGGCCGCGCGACGAAGTTCATATGCCATCTCGCGAAGGAACTGGGAATCTGGATCCATGGAGGTTCCTTCGCGGAATCCATACCCGGATCGAATAAATGCTTCAACACCGCGTTTCTTTCCTCTCCGGAGGGAAACATCGCGTCCGTATACAGGAAGATTCATCTCTTCAATGTCGATCTCCCCGACCTGAGGCTGATGGAATCCGATACCTTCGATCCGGGCAGGGAGCTCATCACGGCGCCTGTGATCGACGCGGACGGCGCGAATTCCTTCACGATCGGCATGCTCGTCTGCTATGACCTCCGCTTTCCGGCCGTCTGGAGCGCCCTGCGGGACCGGGGAGCAAACGTCTTCGCGCTGCCGGTGAACTTCACCTGGAAGACCGGCGAAGCGCACTGGGAAGTTCTGTTGCGGGCCCGCGCGATCGAGACGCAGAGCTATGTCGCCGCGTCGGCGCAATGGGGAGAACATCCGCACAAGAACTTCTCCGCCTACGGCCGCGCGATGATCGTCGATCCGTGGGGAGTCATTCTCGCGCAGGCGGGAACCGAAGGGGACATCGTGATATCGGCGGATATCTCCCTGGAATATCTCGAATCTGTCCGGCGCACAATGCCCGTGCATGGGCACAAGCGGAACGATATCTATTGACACTTCGACGTCTCCCGCTATCATTCGCTCATGGAAATTTTCATTGAAAAACTGATCGCACAGGCCACCTCGAAGTACGCGCTCGGCATGATGATCGCCAAGCGCGCGAAAGAAGTGACGGCCGGAGCCAAGGTCTATGCCACCGATATCTCGGGCAAGCCCGACATGATCGCCATGCGCGAAATGACCGAGGGCAAGATCAAGCTCGTCATCAAGCCGAAGGTCGAAAAGCCTGTCGCACCTGCGGAGCAGGCTCCGGTCCTGTAATAGTCGCGCTTCGTGAGCTCGACGAACGAAGCGGGAAACTCCTCTCCCCTCATTCTTCTCGGCGTCACCGGATCGATCGCCGCCTATAAGTCGCCCCAGATTCTCAGGCTCCTCGCGGACGACGGCCTCTCCGTCCGTGTGGCGATGACAAATGCGGCGACCAGGTTCATCGGACCGCTGACATTCGACGCCCTGGGCGGCGGCCCCGTCTACCTCGATCAACTATCCCTGGCCGCGCCGGGTACCTCGGCCGCGCCGCGTCCATCCGGGATCGAACACACCGACCTCACCGCCGTCGCGGAAGCCCTCCTCATCGCTCCCGCCACCGCCGACATCATCGCCAAGGTCGCGCATGGTCTCGGGGACGATCCTGTCTCCGCGCTGGCCCTGGCCATGAAACGCGACGCGGCTCTTGTTGTGGCTCCCGCCATGAATCCCCGGATGTGGGCGAATCCCGCGGTCCGGGCCAACATCGCTCTGCTCCGTGAACGCGGCGCCATCATCGTAGGTCCCGCGGAAGGCGACATGGCCTGCGGAGACATGGGCACGGGCCGGATGAGCGAACCGGAGGAGATCGTCTCGTGGACGAGGCGGGCGCTTTCACGATCCCGAAAGCCGACGGAGCTGAGGGTGCTCATACTTTCCGGGCCCACGCGTGAACCGATCGACGATGTGCGCTTTCTTTCGAACGGTTCGTCCGGCCGGATGGGCCGGGCGCTGGCGGAGTCCGCTTTCGAGGCCGGGCACGATGTCACGGTCATATCCGGCCCCTCGGAAATTCCCATGCCGCACTGGATCAGGACGATCCGCGTCAACACCGCCCTGGAAATGCTCGCGGAATCGAAGAGAATCGCGTGCGATCTCGTCATCTCCCCCGCCGCCATCGCCGATTTTTCGCCCGCGCACCGCGAAACGGGCAAGCCGCCGAAGGACGCCTCCGGCGCCATCGAATGGGTCGCTACCCCAGACGTCCTCGCCGCCCTGCAGAAACATTGGTCCACCGTAATTCGCTCGGCGGGGCCGGCCGCGGAGGATCAAACGGCTCTGGCGAAGGCGAAGAAGTCCGGCGTTCTCGCCACGCCCATGGCCGTTTCCACCATGATGACGGCGACGGACAAGACCGTATCCGCGGAGCCCGATCTCGCGTCCTTGATGCGTAAATCTCCCGTCGTCGTCGCCTTCGCCGCGGAGGAGAGCGAAGATGATTTCGCGAAGGCCGTGGAGAAAGCCGGCCGGAAAGGCGCCCGCGCCATCGTCCTGAACGAGGTGTTGTCGACGATGGGTTCGACCGACGCGAAAGTGAAGTTCATCGACGTCCACGGCGGCTCCGTCACCGCCATCGGTCCCGGCCCTAAAAAATTCGTCGCCCGTGAAATTCTCCGGCTTGCTACATCGAAGGCGTGACATATACTTCACCCATGATCGACAAGAAAGAGCAGGAACTGATCGACGCGGTGGCCAGCGCGCGCGCTCATGGAGATCTTTCCGAGAATGCCGAGTATCACGCCGCGCGCGAAGCGCTGGCGCTGTACAGGTCCCGCAAGGATGCGGACGAAGCGGCGCTGAAGGAAGAGGAACGGCGGAAGAGGAAGCTCGAGGAGGAGCGTTCCTCCGCGGTCGAGGAGCTGGTCGAGAGCGGCATGTCGATCGAAGAGATCAAGGCCACGATGCCGTGGATGTTTAAATAGCCGGACTTATGCAAGTCCGGAAATCCTAACCTCTAAATCCGAAATCCGAACGAAATCCTAAATCCCAAATCCAAAACTCGTTTGGCCGTAATTTGGGATTAAGGATTTCGTTAGGATTTAGAAGTTCGGATTTAGGATTTAGGAATTTTAGTCTCCTCTATCGATTCCTTCAATATCCCGCACATCTCTCTTAATTCTTTTTCTGTGGACGATAGAGGCGGCATGAAGACGATGACGTCGCCGAGAGGCCGGATGATCATGCCGCGCCGGCGGGCTTCAAGAATCACCTGGTGGCCCTTGCGCTCCGCGGGATCGAACGAGCGCTTCGTATGTCTGTCCGCCACCAGCTCGATTCCCACCATCATCCCGCACTGACGGATCTCTCCGACGTGCTCGTGATCCGCGAGCGATTTCAACTCCTCGCGTACGAGCATGATCTTGTCTCCCAGGGTCTCCAGGGTTTTCTCCGCAGCGAAAACATCCAGCGACGCCAGGGCCGCCGCGCAGGCCAGGGCGTTGCCGGTGTAGGTATGTCCATGGAGAAAATGCCGGAACTCCTCGTGCCTGCCGAGGAACGACTCGTAGATCTCGCTCGTGAAGCAGGCGGCTGACAACGGCAGATACCCGGCCGTGATCCCCTTTCCCAGCACCAGCACATCCGGCCGGACGTCGTCATGCTCCACGGCAAACATCCGCCCCGTCCTTCCGAATCCCGTCGCCACTTCGTCGGCGATGAAGAGCACGTCCTGCTCGCGGGCTTTTCTCCGGACGGCCGCGAGAAATCCCGGAGGCTGAACGATCATCCCAGCGGCTCCCTGGACCATCGGCTCGATGATGACCGCGACGATTTCATCCGCGTGTCCGGCGAGCAGCTCGTCGAAAGCCGCCAGCGATTCCTCCGCGCACCGATCGTTCGGCCAGCGATACGTGTACGGCGACGGCGCGAAGAGCGTTTCGAAGAGGAGCGGCTTGAAGATCGAATGGAAGATATCGATTCCCCCGACGGAGACCGCGCCGAGGGTATCTCCATGATACGAGTTCCTGAACGCGACGAACTTCGTCCTCTTCGATCCGTGAGTCCGTTGCATGTATTGGAAAGCGACCTTCATCGCGATCTCGACGGCGGCCGCTCCGGAATCGGCGTAGAAAACATGAGGCATGCCCGCCAGGTCGGCGAGCCGCTCCGCGAGCCGGATGGAAGGAACGGACCCGAGTCCCAGCAGCGTGGAGTGCGCGACGCGATCCAGCTGATCCCGGATCGCCGCGTCGATCCGCGGATGCCGGTGGCCGTGGACGTTGCACCACAGGGAGGATACGCCGTCGAAATATTGTCGGCCCTCCGTATCGTACAGGCGGACGCCCTCCCCACGTTCGATAATCGGAGCATTTTCCTCGGCGTAAGCCTGCATCTGCGTGAATGGATGCCAGAGGGTGGAATGATCGATGCGGCGGAGCTGCATGATCAGCGCAGCGGGATGACTCTCAGCGTGGCTCGCTTGGATGTGAAGTTCACTTTCTCCTGCGTGAAGAAAACGGCCTCCTGGCCTCGGGAGAGAGGATTGGCGATCGTGAAGCCCTTGATGATGCCGTTGAAGGTTCGGCTCTTCCATCGCTCGGAGAGTGCTCCGCCGGAAAACGTCAGCGCCACGATCCGTCCGGTCTTGTATTGCTGAATATTGGCCAGGCGGATGAATCCGGGCGACGATCCGCCCTCGAAGAGGTTCTGCACGACGAGAAGTTCCTCCACGCCGTCGCCGTCGAGGTCGGCCGTCGCGATTCCCGTCTTCTCCTCGATCGTGGTGCGCTTGTCCGCCGATTCGATCTTCACGTCGGACCCGCCGTAGAAATCCGTGCCGGTCCAGACGATGTCGCCGGACTGGTTGTAGAGCCGGAGCTTATTCTCGTAATCGATGGAGGCGGTAAAGCCCGTGGTGCCGAGGGGTGCGAAATCGTAAACCGTGACCTGCGGCGGCAGACCGGCCGATGTGCCGGCCAATTTTCCGCCGTTGATCCTGTACTTCAGGATGCCTCGCTCGAAGGGCCTGTTGGAGCCGTACCGCTGGCCATAGAGGGCCGGTTGCCCGAGAGTCTTCATCGCCCGGAGAAACACATCGGACTCATGATGGAATTTCTCCAGCTTGCCGTTCGTCCAGCGGTACGCGGTGGAGCGGACATAGTTGCCGGGTTTCTCGATCACATAGATCTCCGCCTTGCCGTCGCCGTCGAGATCGCACGCCGTCAGGTGAAAGATGAGCGACGCCCAGCCCGTGGAACTCTTGCCGATCTCCTCGAGCGCGCCGTTCGCCTTGATGTGGTAGAAGTGGAGCGTTTTGTTCTCCGCGATGATGATCTCATCGACGCCGTCGCCGTCGATATCGCCCGCCGTCAGATCGATGGGAACGTACGGGAGAGGCGCGGATATTTCGCCGGAATCGTGCGTGGCGATGCGCTCGAAGGAGGAAGGGCCTGAGACATTCGGCGCGGCGACAGGTTGCGTCGCGACGACGGATGGCGTCATTTTTTCATCGGCCAGGTTCTTCATGTCGTCCGGCACCGGAATACGGAACGATTTCACGACCGCGGCCGACGACGTGTTCACGATCGATACCTCTATCTCGTCGCCCTCGACGCGCCCCATGACGGAAAGAGTGGCTTCCGGAAAACCGGCGGCCATGGTCGCCGCGGAGGAGACGGTTCCGTAATGAGACGGGCCGAGCTTCACGCTGGCACCCGGAATCCTGCTGAGCAGATCCGCCAGTTCGGCGTCGACGGCTTCCGTCAGCTTGGAGGGCGCGCCATCGGCATGCCGGATCGGATGGCGTACGATGACGGGTTCTTCGACAAGCCGCGCGGTGTCCTTGACGCGGATGCCGCCCTCGACGGGTGTCCCCAGAATTTTCGCGCGCGAAAATCCCGACTGGATCCACGTGATCTGGACCTCCGCGACGCGCGTCGTCGCCTTGCCCAGGACCTCCCCGGTGACAGGATGCTTGATCTCCGCGCCGGGTCTCTCAACGACATACTTCTTCCCGACCGCCGCGCCGTTTTCCTTCGTGATGTCGAGATAGACTTCCTTCTCCTGGACGAAAATGACAAGCGCCTCCCGTGGAAGCGCCTCCTGCACGGCCTGCTGAATCCGCGCGGCGTCCTGGCTCATCCAACTGGACGCGGCGCCGGACGAGGATAGAGACATCAGGAGAAGGCCGACAACAAAAAGGAAAATGCGCTTCATGGCGGTGAATTGTACCGGGACGAGTTCCATTCTTCAAACAAATACTGGTTTCGTCTCCCGCAATAGCTCGAGCAAAGCGCCCTCAAACAGGTCTTCCTGGAAACCTGTCCCTTCCAGGTCGATCTCCGGGCCGACTCCGATGATCGCTCGATCCCATGTCTCGTCGCGCGCGACCGTGAGCGATCCCTGTACGAGCACCGCTCCTCGAATCCTCCGCGCGGCAAGGCCGAGAAGTTTCCTGCCGTTCCGCATCAATTCGCATCCGACGGCGCGTTGAAAGCAGTGTGAGGGAGCCGCGGCGGATCCCGCGGACGCCGGATGAGTCTCGATGCCCTGACGGAGCAAAGCGGCGGCGATGGCCGCGGAAACCCGGCGCAGATGCGGACCGCAGGAAGGATCGCCCTCGTTCTCCCGGATCGGAAACGTGAAGCCGAAGGAAATGTCCCCGTCGTGCCTGAGGATGCCGCCACCCGTCGGCCGCCGTGCGAACGCGTGCCCTTGTTCCCCCCAGCGAGCCACATCGGCATCGCTGACCTTCGCGTTGCGGCCGGCCGTAACGGATCGCGATGCAAAGCGGTAGATTTCGGCGCGACATTCTCCGTCCATGGCCGTCGCCCGCAGGTTCGCTTCGTCGCGCTCCATCAGCGCGATCGCGGGCTGGATGTCGATCATGAAGCTATGCGGTCTTGGATTGCCTGTGTCTCTCGAGGTCCGCGTCAACCATCATCTCGATCAGCTCCTTAAAGCTGACGTTCGGTTCCCATCCCAGGTTCTTCTTCGCCTTGGACGGATCACCGACCAGCTGATCCACCTCGGCGGGACGGAAGAGATGCGGATCGACGACGACGTGACGCTTGGGATCGATGCCCGCACGGGCAAAAGCGATCTCCACGACTTCCTTCACGCTGTGCGTCTCCCCTGTCGCGATGACGTAATCCTCCGGCGTAGGCTGCTGGAGCATCATCCACATGGCCTTGACGTAATCGCCCGCGAAACCCCAGTCGCGCTCCGCGTCCATGTTTCCGAGCGAGATCGTGTCCTGTTTTCCCGTGGCAATCCGCGCGACCGCGTTGGTGATCTTCCTCGTCACGAACTCCAGTCCGCGTCGCGGCGATTCGTGATTAAAGAGAATCCCCGAGACCGCGAAGAGTCCGAACGATTCGCGGTAGTTGACCGTGATGTAATGCGCGTAGACCTTGGCGACGCCGTAGGGCGAGCGGGGATAGAACGGCGTTGTTTCCTTCTGCGGCACCTCGAGCACCTTGCCGAACATTTCCGACGACGACGCCTGGTAGAACTTGATCTTGGGATTCACCTGCCGCACAGCTTCCAGGATGCGCGTCACGCCGACCCCCGTGAATTCCGCCGTCAGGACCGGCTGCTCCCATGACGTCGGCACGAAGGACTGAGCCCCGAGATTGTACAGCTCGGTCGGCTCCGATTCCTCGATGGCGCGCACGAGAGAGAACTGGTCGAGGAGATCCGCGCGGATCATGTGGATGCGGTCCTGCAGATGATGGATCCGCTCGTGACGTTCCGCGGAGGACCGGCGCACCATGCCGTAAACCTCGTAACCCCGCTCGAGAAGAAACTCCGCGAGGTATGATCCGTCCTGTCCTGTGATACCCGTTACCAGTGCGCGCATATTTCCTCCAAGGGGGACATTCTCCTACATTCCTACATTCAAAACAATAGACTTAGCCCTTCCCATTCCGTAACTCCTTCATCCTGAATGTAGGAATGTAGGAGAATGTCCCCTTTAAAACAGTACCAGCTGATTCGATTCCGGCAGGTCGCCGAAAGCTCCGTACTTCCGGAGCCTCTCCATGATCGGCCGCGAAATGCCCGACCGGTCCACGAGATCCTCGATGGTCGATGCTCCGGCGGCCAGCTCCTCGCCGACGCGCCGCGCCACCTTCTCGCCGAGACCTTCGACGGCCAGCAGCGGAGCGCGCACGGCGCTTGCCGAAGGCTTGAATCGGACGAGGTCCGAGTCGGCGATCGAGACGGGCTGAAGCGCGATGCCCCGGGCGTACATCTCCCGGACGATATCCAGGACGACCGCCTGGGATTCTTCCTTTGCGGTCGCTTTGCGCTCGTCCTGCCGCTGCCGGATCTCCGCGAGATGCTTCGCGACGGCCTTTTCCCCCTGCATGGCGACATCGAGCGCGAAGTCGCCGACCTTCAGGGAGAAGTATGCGGCGTAGAACGCTTCCGGTCGATGCACCTTGAACCAGGCGATCCGGAGCGCCATGAGGACATAGGCGACCGCGTGCGCCTTCGGAAACATGTACTTGATCTGCCGCAGGCTTTCGATCACCCACGTCGCAACCTTGTGCTTGCGCATGAGCTGTTCGTCCTCGGGCGCGAGGCCTTTGCCCTTGCGAACTTTTTCCATGATGGCGAAGGCCTTGACGGGATCGACGGATCGTTTCACAAGTTCGTTCATGATGTCTTCGCGCGTGGCGATCACTTCGGAAAGCTTCGCGGTTCCGGCGCGGATGATGTCCTGCGCATTCCCCTGCCAGACGCCGGTGCCGTGCGAGAGGCCGCTGATCCGGATCAGTTCCTCGATCGTCGTGGGGCGGGTCTCGCGGAGAATATTGAGAAGAAGCGATGTGCCGAATTCGGGAATGCCCAGCGTTCCGACGGGATATCCGAGGCGCGATTCCGTGAGCCCGAGCGCTTTCGGCGACGAAAAGAGCGAGAGTACGCCGGGATCGTCGATCGGCACGGTCATGGGATCGACGCCGGTGGACTCCAGGAGCATCCGCACCGCGGAGGGAGCGTCGTGCCCGAGGACGTCGACCTTCACGACGGTGCCCTCGTAGGAGTGAAAGTCGAAGTGCGTCGTGACGTTGTCGGCGCTCTCCGAATCCGCGGGTCGATGAACCGGCATGAAGTCGCTCATCTCCTTGTCGCGCGGGATGATCACGATGCCGCCGGGATGCTGGCCCGTCGTCCGGGCGACCTCCGTGATGGACCGCGCGAAGCGCTCGACCTCCGCGCGCCGCCACGTCAGGGCGTGCTCCTCAAGATACTTCAGGACGAATCCGGCTGCGTTGCGTTCCTTCAGGGTGCTGATCGTGCCCGCGCGAAATACATGTTCCTTTCCGAACGTCGACTCGATTTCCGCCATCGCCTTCGCCTGGTATTCGCCGGCGAAGTTGAGATCGATATCGGGCACCTTCGTGCCGTCGAGCCCCATGAAGGCTTCGAACGGAATCCGGTAGCCGTCTCTCACCATGAGCCCGCCGCAGCACTCCTTCTTCTTCAGGTCCGGCCCGCAGGCGCCTGGTCCCGATCCGGCCGCGCCGGTTCCCGGACCGGGCTCCACGAATTCCGTCCGGCGGCAGACGAGGCAGCGATAATGAGGCGGCAAGGGATTCACCTCGGTGATTCCGGTGAGGAAGGCGACTATGGAGGAACCGACGGAACCGCGCGAGCCGACGACGTAGCCGGCCGCCCGGGAGCTGATGCAGAGCCGCATCGCGATGAGATACAGGACCGCGAATCCATTGCCGATGATCGCGTTCAACTCCTTCTCGATCGATTTCCCGACCAGTTCCGGAAGCGTTCCGTCCTCTCCGGCGTACAGCTCCGTCGCCCCCTTCATCGTGTGCGCGCGCAGTTCCTCCGCGGCTCCGTCGATGATCGGCGGGAAGAATCCCTTCGGCAGCGGCGAGACCGGTTCCAGCGAATCGAAGATCGCGCGCGGCGTCTCGATGACGATTCTCCTCGCTTCCTCCTCACCGAGGAAGGCGAACTCGGCCAGCATCTCGGCGGTGGACCGGAGATGGAGCGACGGAATGTTCTCGCTGCGGTTCCGCTTATCCGCGAGCAGGATCTTGCGGGCCTTATGATCGCGCGGATCGAGATGATGAGCGCGCGAGACCCCGACGACCGGACGATCGGTCCGCCGGGCCACCGCGATCATCGTCCGGATAAACTCCCGGACTTCCTCGTCCGATCGGAGTATTCCTTCCGCGCGCTTCTGGTCGTATAGAGCGGGCGGACCGACCTCCAGGTAGTCGAATCGCCGCGCCAGTTCGTCGATGAGCGCGGGATCCTCGCCCGAGAGAATCGCTTCCGCGACCGGGCCGTCGACGGCGCCGGACCCTGCAATCAGGCCGTCGCGATGAGCCTCGAAGACCGTCGCGGGCGTGCGCGGCCGCATGTAGAGATGCTCCATGTGCGCGGACGTCACGAGCTTGTACAGGTTCTTCAGGCCGTGCTGTTCCTTGACGAGCACCGTGACGTCCTGGGGATGGAGCTTGCGGGCCTCGATGCGACCGCGCATGCCGTTCAACGCGGAGAGCGTCTCGACACCCTGCTCTTTCGCGAGCGCGCGGAGTTCCAGGAAGATCTTCGCCAGGGCGCGCGCGTCGTCCGTGGCGCGATGAGCCTCCACGAGCGGCACGTTCAGGGCTTTGGCGATCGTGCCAAGCGGAAACTTCGACAGGGTCGGCAGGAGCGCGCGCGCCATCCCGAGCGTGTCGACGAGCGGCGGCATCTCGGACTTCTTCGGCCAGTCCCGTCGGAGAAAGCCCGCGTCAAAGCTGATGTTGTGCGCCACGAGATAGGCGTCGCCGGCGAACTCCCTGAAGCGCGCGAGAACATCGGGCCATTCCGGAGCTCCGACGAGCATCTCGTCCGTGATGTGCGTGATGCTCTTGATGATCGAGGAGAGCGTCTCTCCCGGATTCACGAACGACTTGAACTCGTCCGTGATCATGTTCCTCTCCACCCGATAAGCCGCGATCTCGATCACCTTGTTGGAAATGGCGCCGATGCCCGTCGTCTCCAGGTCGAAGACGACCGCGGTCCCGGACAACGGCACGTCCTTGTCCTCGACTTTCGCCGTCCGACCACCGGGTCGCTTTCCCGTGGGTCGCAGGTTCCACGCGATCGGCTTCTGGTTGTCGACGTAGTTGATCTGGCATCCGAGCCCCGCCTTCAGACCGGCTTTCTTCGCCGCGGCATGGAATTTCGGAAACGCCTGGACGACCGCGTCGTCCGTCACGACCGCTCCCGGCCAGCCCCACGACTTCAACCGCGCGAAATAGGCGTCGATGTCGATCATCCCCGAGAGTCGCGAGAATTTCGTATGAAGATTCAGCTCGATCCGTTTTTCCTCCGCGACGTCCAGGGGCATCTCGCGCGGAAAGAGGACGATATCGCGCGGCGTCATCACAAGCTCCCCGCGCTCGAACGTGTCCGCTTCCACCCGCCCGCTGACGCGGACATAGTCTCCATCAAGCGCGCCGCGCGCCGTGTCGGGCGGATCGAAAATCTTCAGCTTGATGGAGTCCGTGTAGTCGGTGATGTTCATCGTCAGGATGGACTTTCTTCCCTCCCGAAGCTCGATGCGGAACAGTTCCCCCTCCACGATGACCTGCCTGGTTGCCGAGGTCACGTCCCGGAGAAGAGTCGCCGCGCCCTTGACGCCGCGCGAAGAACCCAGGAGAACGCGGTCGCGCTCCTTCTTCTGCGGCGCCGGCGATAGTTCGACGGGTTTCGGGGGAGGCAGAGCGATCTGCGCATTCCGGAATGTCGTTTCCATGGAGGCGTTCCACCGCTCGCGAACAAGGTTGGAGAGAACCGTGCCGCACCGGAGCGAGACAAGCTGCGCGACGGCCAGTTCATTCGCGCAGTCGACGACGAGTGTTCCCTTTTCGAGGCAGGGGCGGGAGGAAAGGAGCCACGGCGAAGAAGCGGGAACCTGTTTCTTCAAGGAGGCGAGAAGATCCGGCCATGCGGAAAGCATCTCGTCAGAACCGATGACCGTTACGTCGTTCGCAGCCGATTGAATCGGGACGTGCAAGGGATCGTTTTGTTCCGGAGGAATGACCTCGCCGACCGCCACGCGCTCGATCCGGATCCGCATCCCCGGTATCGCGTCCACCGCAGCCATTTCAATCCGGTTGACGCTTTCGTCCGTCAATACGGCGGGAAGATCCATGACAATCGTGATCGTCGCGACCGCGGGCTCGAAGAGGATCTCCTTCAACCCCGCGTTGGCGATGAGAGAACGTTCTTCCTGCGGCACGTCCTTGAGATGATCGAGAATGGACCGGATATCGCCGGCGATCGTCGATGCTTTCGGTATCATTCGGATAATTTCAGACATTACAGCTTGCCTCATTAAAGAAGGCTAAGGACCTATGTCAATCGGCTCCGGAAAGGAATATTACCGTTCCCTACAAAGTCACGCGTTAGGCTGTTGAAAAATCCCTTTTCGCGGGAGTATCGGGGGCAGTCGCCGGCACGCAGACGCCGGCGAGAATATCGCGCCTTCGTTTCATGAGGAGGGCAGGCGAAAATAACTCCAAGGCCCTCTCCCGCGCTTTTTGCCCCACGCTTTTTCGCAGACCGGGATCGCCCATCACCCTTTGGATGACCTGGATGATGAAGGAGATATTACCGCGCCGCGCGCGGAATCCCGAGACAGCATCATCCAGAAATTGATGGCCGTGATGATCTCCATAATACAGGACCGGCGTACCGCTCAATGCCCCCTCAATGCATGCGCGGTCGGCGATCGGCAGGATCAACAGGTCGCTGGCCATCATATGCCGCGCCGTGTCGCGCGCATCTTTCCAGCCATGAAAAGTAAAGCTCGCGTGATGCCCGTTCTGCTCGATCATCCGCCTCAGGCGACCTTCATCCGTGCCCGTGCCCACGACATGGAAATGCACATCGAAATTTCTCCGGCGGCACCCGCTTGCGATTTCCACGAGATCCATCACGCATTTCTCATCCTGGATTCGTCCGATGAAAGAAATCTGGAAAACGGATTCGCTGCCCAGTCGGCGCCTCAGCGAAGGAACCGCCGCCCGGTCGAAGAGCGAGGGATCCACGAGCTCCGCCCATTCGCGGATGCGCGCATCCGCGACGCCGTTTCTCAGGGCGAATTCGCGCAGCCCCGGAACAGTGACGAGAACGAGGTTCGCGCGGCGCATGAGAAGATGAGCGATGCCCAGCCGCGCCCTGGCGCGGGGCGAGACCGTTCCCGCGATCCGGAACGATTCATCCAGATCGGATGAAATTCTGAGGCAGAAGGGACGGAATGCGGCAACGGAAAGAGCCCACCCGAGAATTCCCTCCAGCCCGGCGCCGTCCGCGAAGAGAACGGAGCATCCATGCGCGCGCAGGACGCGGAACATTCTCTGGAGAAGCAGAAGGGAGCCGGCCGCGGGAAGGAGCGAATGAACGCGGAGCGGTATGAGGGTGCGTTGTTTCATACGAACAGTTTCTCCGGCGCGGCCGGCGAGGAGGCAAAACTCGATCTGGTGATCGAAGAGATCGGCGTAATCCGGCTCCGAAAACCGCTCGTCCACGCTCACCACCCGCAGCGCCTCAGGAGATCCCATGTTCCGAAGCTTGACGAAACCACGAGCGCGCCCCCGAAGCAGAAGCGAAGCCGCCATGGAGAGGATTACATAGGGAAGCAGAGCGAGAGAAAGCAGGATGTCCAGAAGCATTGAGAACACGCGACGAATCAAGGGCCTCCCCGGGGTGCGTTCGATATCATGCCGAGAGAACTGGCATCCTGCAAGCGGTTGTCGCGGACTTCTCGGACGGGAGGCGCGGCCCCGAAAAGGTAAAAGGGGCGGAATAATCCGTTGACGCGGATGTATTCCGATGTATATTATTCGTTTAGAACATTCTAAACGGAGATAATATGGATTCCCTGACCCTGCCCGACGATTTTTCCAGGTTCGCGGGTGAGCTTGCCGAGAGCTTCAGCTTCAACCGTTCCGTCGGCCAGATCTACGGCCTCCTCTTCATCCACGCCTCCCCTCTCTCCCTCGACGACATCTCCGCCATGCTGAAGATGAGCAAGGGCAACGCCAGCATCAACCTAAGGACGCTGGAATCCTGGGGCGCCATCCGCTCGGTCTCCGTCAGCGGCAGCCGACGTGACCACTACGAAGCCAACCAGGACGTCAAGGGCATCCTTGTCCGGCGCGTCCGGGAAGGCTTGTCGAGGCGCCTGGAAATGGCCGAGACGAGTCTGTCTAAACTGTCCGAGCATATCGATTCCCGCCGGGCCGATCCCGCGGTCCTGAAGCGGATAAAGGAACTGAAAAACCTGGTGCAGCGCAGCCGCCGGGCCTTGAACCATCTCCCTAAGATCGCGGCATTCCTGTGAATCTAATCTCACGGCAAGAAGCGTAATCCAGGATGTTCCTCGAAGCGGAGATCCATAACGCCGGCCTTTTCGAGCGTCCACGAGCGCCACGTAACGCATCATGACCAGTCCAATCAGCAGACTCCCGACAGCAGCGGCCATTTATGCCGCGGGAGACTTATTGATCAAGGCGGGAAATTTTCTCCTCCTGCCGGTCCTGACTCACTATCTCACTCCGGAGGATTACGGCGTGATGGCGGGCGTCATGACCTTTGCCATGATCGTATGCTTGATTCTTCAATTGAACCTGAACGGGGCGATGATGCGGTTCTATTGCGACTGTTCGGATGAACAGGAACGGAGGGACCTGGTCGGAACTGTTTTTCTTTTTTCCACGGCATGGTCCTGTCTGTTCATCCTGCTGACAAACATTGCGGGCGCTCACCTGCTGGATCACATCTACAACGGAGTACGGTTTGAGCCGTATTTGCGACTCGGCACGTGGCTGGCGCTTTTTAACAGTCTTTCCACTCTGCCGCTCGCTCTGATCCAGATGCAGCAAAGGCCGGTGCTGCACCGCTTCTTCACGCTTTCGACATTTCTCGGCAATACGGCATTCACTCTACTTTTCGTCGCCGGCTTGCGCATGGGCGTTCTTGGCTTCATTATGGGTCAACTGACCGGATCCATGTTGTCCACCTTCCTCTTGCTCGCGTTCATGCGCCGTCACATGAACCTTGTTCTCAAGCCTCGCGTCTTGAAATTGTGTCTGACCTTCAGCCTGCCCCTGCTGGTTTACGCGTGCGCCGGATGGTTCATGGACTGGTCCAACCGCATCATTGTGGAACGCCATGTCAATCTGGCGCAATTGGGACTATTCAATGTCGGAAGTCAATTCGCCATGCTGCTTGGACTGCTCCTGGGCGCCGTCGGAATGGCCTACACGCCGCTGTTTTATCAGACTGCCAGGACGGAGCGTGCCCCGGCGACGCTCGCGCGATTCGGTCTCCTGTATTTCGCCGGCACGACGGGAGTCGCGCTGGTCATTTCCGCATTTTCGCAGGAGGTGGTTCGAGGCGTGACACAACCTGAATTTCATCCGGCTTTTATCGTCGTTCCCATCCTGACAGTGACACAGGCTCTCACCTGCGTCTGGCATCTGATTATCGGCCCTCTCATGCTTAAAAAGAAAACATTCGTCATCATGAATTTGACGATTCTATCCGCTTTGGTCAGTGTCGGATCGAGCCTGTGGCTCATACCCCGGTATGGAATCATCGGAGCGGCCCTTTCGCCGTTGATCGCCAATCTGGTCCTCAACGCGTCCGCGTTCGCGATATCCATCCGCCTCTATCCCGTCCCCTACAAATACAGCCAATTCGCCGTCATCGCGGGCACGGCTTTCATCCTCTATTTTCTTGCCGTTCAGGCGGGATTCGCAGACGCGCTTCTTTCTCTCGCGGCAAAATGTGTCGTTTTGAGCGTGTATCCGGCGATTCTGTTCGGAACAGGAATCGTGCGATTATCGCATCTTCGCCGGTTCTCCCTGGCCGATGTTTAAGCGATCAAGTATTTCACAACCGCTCGAAGCCTTGACGGCATTCCGGGCAAATGCGCTCGCATGCTTTCGCGATAAATTGGCGGTGGGTGCCTACCAGATGGAATCGGCAGCGTGCCTGTGCGGGGAAACCACGGGTGAGCTCATAGCAACGACGGACCGATACGCGCTCCCCGTTCAGACATGGCTCTGTCGCAAATGCAGCATGCTTTGGACCAGTCCCCGCCTTTCAAAGGAGAGCCTGGAACTATTTTACAATGACGACTACCGCGCTATTTACAGCGGCGATAACATTTCCTCGGAAGAGTTTTTCCAGGACCAGATCAAGGGAGGGAAGGAAGCGCTGAAATTCGTCCAATTCCATTTCCCCGATGGTGGAACCCTCTTCGATATCGGTTGCGGTGCCGGAGGAACCCTCATCCCTTTCCAGGAAACGGCGTGGCGTGGATTTGGATGCGATACCGGCGGTTCTTACCTGGATCGAGGCCGGGCGGCCGGTCTTGTTCTGGAACACGGAGGTATCGATTCCTTGCGTGCGCATGGGAAAGCTGACCTGATCATGTTTCGCCACACGTTGGAGCACCTCGCGGATCCTGCCGACGCCATCCAAAAGGCCGCCGAATTGATAAACGAGAACGGGTGCATTTATGTGGAGCTTCCAGGTGTCCGCTTTATTCATCGCTCCTATGGCGGCGACTTGATGCAATTTCTGCAGAATGCCCACCTCCATCACTTCACTCTCGATACTCTCTCCTCATTCATGTCACGATTCAATTTCGGCCTGGTTGACGGTAATGAATACGTCCGGGCCTTGTACCAATTCGGCCGGCCTTCCCGCCCCATGACGCCAGATTTCAAATCAATGTTGAACTATCTGTCATGGATGGAAATCGGCCGCCAGGCAGGTGCTTGGCGGGCCAGTGCGCGGTTACGAAGTCTGTTACGAAGTTGGCGTCGGGCATGAGCTGGCGCCGAACGCTCGCGGACTGGACCCTGCCGCCCAACGTGGAGAACCTTATCCGGCTGGGCCTGTCAAACGCGCGCAAAACAAGTTCAGGAGAGTTATCGCGCAACCTTCGTTTCTCGAATCTTCATCAGGGTCAACGCTGCTTCGTAATAGCGACCGGATCATCTCTCAAGCGGCAGAACCTGAAGCTTCTGGCCGGAGAAATATGCATCGGTGTCAGTAATCTTTTCGTTCACCCCTGTTATAAAATATTCAAGCCGCAATACCACTGCGTGCCGCCGTGGCATCCGCCCATCACGGAGGCCGCCATGATCACATGGTTCACGGAAATGGCATCGGCAACCGGAGACGCCTCCTTATTCGTCTCACTGAGCGATAAAGCGCGCGTTGCCAAAGCGACCGGCTCCGCAAATGATAATATCTACTATCTGTATCATAACGACGTGGCGTACAATCGCAGCCCGGGAATTGACCTGACTGCTCCGATTCCTTCACCGCGTTCGGTCACGATTTCAGCGCTCTATCTGGCTGTTTATCTTGGATGTCGTGACATTTATTTGCTTGGATTTGATCACGATTGGCTGGCCCATGTCGGCGAAAGCCTCCACTGCTATGAAGAAAGCCAGCACGCGTTGAACCGCAACGGCTACGATGAGTGGGGAGCATACGAAATGGAACCGCAGTTTCGAAATCTGCTGGAATTGTGGAAACAGTATCGCGCATTGAAAAAAATGGCCTCCGCGCGGGGTACGACCATATATAACGCGACCGACGGAGGCTGGCTGGATGTTTTTCAACGAGTCAATTATGAAAAGCTGTTCTGATGGCGCCTTTGTCGCCGCCCGTGTCGCATAAGACATCGTGATAATCGACCGTCTGATTGAGCAGTTGATTGTCCATGGGGATGATCCCATTCTCGCGGCGCTCGAGAAGATCGACGCCAATCAGCGCCGCTTCATTCTGATCGTCGATGACAATCGACGACTGGAAGGAGTGCTGACGGACGGAGATGTCCGGCGGTGGCTGATCGAAAACCGATCGGCGGACCTTAGTCAGCCCGCGCTATCCATCGCGCGGAGCGAGTTTTGCTCCGCGCGGCAGGGGGAAAGCTCGGACCGCATAGCCCGGCTTTTTTCGGAAAGAATCCAGTTCATTCCGATCGTTGACGACAATGGTCATCTTGTGGCTGTGGCCCGTCCGCGCAACAAGCGGGATTCGTTCACGATCGGACCTTATCGCATCGATGATAGCTCGCCGGTATTCGTGATTGCGGAAATAGGCATCAATCACAACGGAAAGCCCGAGCTTGCCCGGCAACTGGTGGATGAAGCCATCACGGCCGGGGCAGACTGCGTAAAATTTCAGATGCGCGACATGCCGGCGCTTTATCGCGGTGTGGACGCGGTAACCGGATCACAGGAAGACCTGGGCACGCAGTACACTCTTGATCTGCTTTCCCGGTTCAATTTGCCTCCTGAGGAGATGCTGGAATTATTCCGCTATTGCCTATCCCGAAATATCTTTTTCTTCTGCACCCCGTGGGATCTCTCGACGCTGGCGCTGCTCGAAAATTTCGGAATGCAGGCCTATAAGGTGGCATCGGCCGATCTTACCAATCACGATCTCCTCGCCGCGCTTGCCGCCACCGGCAAACCACTCATCTGTTCGACGGGAATGTCCACAGAAGCTGAAATCATCGAGTCCGTGCAACTCCTGCGCCGCGCAGGCGCGAAGTATGCACTCATGCATTGCAATTCCACATATCCGCCGCCGCTCAAAGACCTCAACCTTCGCTACCTATCTCGACTCCGCGAGATCGGCGGGTGCCCCGTCGGGTATTCCGGCCACGAGCGCGGATGGCATATTGCCGTCACCGCCGTCGCCTGCGGTGCCAAAATCATTGAAAAACACATAACGATCGACCGTTCGCTCGAAGGCAATGATCACGAGATCAGTCTGCTTCCCGAGGAGTTTTCTGAAATGGTCGCGAGGATACGCGAGGCGGAGGCGGCCCTTGGGCACGCAGGACCGCGCATCCTGAGCCAGGGTGAAACGATGAATCGCGCCAATCTTGCCAAGAGCGTGATCGCTTCGCGCGCCGTCTCACCCGGCGAGATCATCACGGCTGATATGCTGTCGGTAAAGAGCCCCGGTCGTGGCATGCAGCCCAATCGCAAGAAAGACCTCATCGGTCGTCCCGCCAGGAGGTCGATGCAGCCGGGTGATTTCTTTTACCTGAGCGATCTCGGCCACGAGGTGGCAGGAGCGCGGCATTACCGCTTTCGCAGGCCATGGGGCTTGCCCGTCCGTTTCCATGATTACAGAGCACTCCTTGCCAAATCCAATCCGGATTTTCTCGAGTTCCATTTGAGCTACAAGGACATCGATCTCAATCCTGCGATGTTTTTTGATCGCCCATTCGAGAACATCGGCTTCACCGTTCACAGTCCCGACCTCTTCGCGGGCGACCACCTGCTCAATCTCGCCGATCCTGATATCGCCTACCGAAATCGCTCTCTTGCCGAACTTCAGCGTGTCATCGATCTGACGCGCGCGATGAAGGGATGGTTTCCACCGACGACCCGCCCCCTCATCATCGTTTCCCTGGGCGGGTACACGCGTGACCGCCTGCTGGAAAAGGGTGAGCGCGAGGAATCGTATGCGCGCATTGAGGCGGCGCTGAAAATTCTGGACACCGCTGGCGTTGAAATCATCGCTCAGACGCTGCCTCCCTTTCCATGGTATTTCGGAGGACAACTTTTCCTGTCGCTCTTCATGGAGGCAAGCGACACCCGCGCGTTCTGCGAACGAACTGGAATGCGTCTCTGCTTCGATTGTTCCCACTCCATGCTCGCCTGCAACCATTTCAAATGGTCATTCAAGGAGTTCACGGACACCCTGGCGCGGCACACGGCACATCTGCATATCGCCGATGCGACAGGCGATGACGGCGAGGGTATTCAAGTCGGCGAGGGCAATGTGGATTTCTTCATGCTGGCCGAATCTCTAGACCGTCACTGCCCGAACGCCTCGTTTATTCCCGAAATCTGGCAGGGCCATAAGAATGACGGCGAAGGCTTCTGGTACGCGCTTGAAAAGCTGGAGCGATGGTTTTGAAGTATGCCGCCCTGATTCCGCTTCGTGGCGGGTCAAAAAGCATTCCGCGCAAGAATATCCGCATGCTCGCCGGACGTCCGCTTTGCGCCTGGGTCATCCGCGCCGCAATGGAATCGCGCGTCTTCGATTGCATCGCCGTTTCGACGGACGACGCGGAGATTTCCACGGTGGTGCGTCGTCTTGCTCCGGATATCCTCATCATCGATCGCCCTCCGGAACTCGCGTCTGACACGGCGACAACCGAATCCGTGATGCTGCACGCGATCGGACACCTGAATTGCGACGTTTTATGCACGATTCAGGCCACTTCTCCGCTGCTGACAGGCGTGCATCTGCGCGAAGCCATGCAGCAATTCGAACAGGAAGCCCGCGATACCATGTTGACGGGAATACTCACCCGAAGATTCTACTGGTCACCAGGCGGGGAGCCGCTGAATTACGATCCTCGACGACGTCCTATGCGCCAGCAATTTGCAGGTGCGGTCATGGAAAACGGCGCCTTCTATTTCACAAAAAAAGAAATTCTGCTCTCCAGTCGATGTCGCCTGGGGGGGAATATCGGGATATACCTGATGCCTGAGACATGCGCCGTCGAAATCGACGATCCCGCCGATTGGGAAGTTGCATCAGCGCTTCTGCAGGGAGAAGCGAAACTGGGAATGGATCAATGATTCGTATTCGAAGGGACGCGACCAGCACATGAGCGGCCGACCATTCAAGCAGGTCGTCAAGCGGATCGCCCCCTCGGCTGTGGAATGGTACCATGGGTTGCGGGGCAAGAGCGAATTCTCAGGCCGGTATGAGACCTGGAAGGAGGCCATGGAGTATTGCACCGGATTCGACGCAAGCTCCATACCGTCGAAAGTGCGGGAGGCGCTCTTGAAAGTCAAGACCGGGAGCGCTGCTGGAGAAAGAGACTCGGTGCTCTTTGACACTCCTCAATATTCCTGGCCGGTTCTGGCCGGCATTCTGTGGGCACTTTCTACGGCAGGAGAAAGAATGTACGTTCTCGATTTTGGCGGATCGCTTGGCAGCCATTATTTCCAATATCGCTCCTTTCTGGATGACGTCGCTGATTTACGATGGAACGTCGTGGAGCAACCCCGGTTCGTGGACGAAGGGAAGCGCCACTTCGAGGACAACCGCCTGCGATTTTATTCAAGTGTCCAGGAGTGCATTCGGAACGGCCATCCGCATGTCGCTCTCCTTTCGAACGTCCTTCAATATCTTGAGGCTCCGCATGATTTCCTTGATGAATTCACGCGGCTCGGAATTCGGTTCATCATCATCGACCGAACCGCATTTATCGACGAACCCCGTGATCGCCTCACTGTACAACGCGTGCCGGCTTCCATCTATTCCGCCAGCTATCCCGCGTGGTTCTTCAGCCGCGCCGGTTTCCTTGCCCATTTTTCCGAACTGTACGAGTTGGTCGCGGAGTATGATGATCAAGTCATGGTCAATGTCCCTTCGACATACAGAGGATTCCTTTTCAAGCTGAGGACACGACCTTGAAGATAGGCGCCCCATGTTCAAGCTGCTGAAATCTTCCCATATCAATCCGGTACTCGTCGATGTCGGTGCCGCGGGCGGTGCTCCGCGTATCTGGAGATCACTCGCGCCTCACTCCACCTTGATCGCTTTTGATCCTGACCTTCGTGAGATGTCGCAGTCCCGCGGCGGCAGATACCACCGCCATGTCGTGTTCAACCGTGCAGTCACTCACGACACGCGCGCCGATGAGGTTGAATTTCATCTCACATCCTCTCCGTATTGTTCGAGCACTTTGCCTCCAGACCTTCCCTCGCTGTCCGACTATTCCATCCACGATTTGTTTCTCACCGAGGGAAGGGTACGCGTGCCGGCCATCACCCTTGACGCAGCGCTCGCGCAGCTTCAGCTCGATCGGATCGATTGGCTCAAGCTGGACACTCAGGGTATCGACCTCCGCCTGTTCCAATCGCTGTCCGATCCTGTTCGTTCAGGAATTCTCGCGCTGGACATGGAACCGGGGCTCATTGCGGCTTATTCGGGCGAGGATATGTTCATGGAATCGCATCGATATATGCTGGACCATGGATTCTGGCTATCGGATTTGAAGGTCTGCGGAGCGGCGCGCGTTCGCAGCACAACACTGCAGGTTATGAATCCGGAAATATCGACCCGGCAGTTCTTCGCACAGCGGATGCTCAAGAAGTCGCCGGCATGGTGCGAGGCGCGCTACCTGCGCACTCTGGATGCCATCGCAGGAAGCAGCCGCGAGGAGCATGTTCTGCTCTGGACGTTCGCAATGCTCGATGACCAGCACGGATTCGCGCTCGACCTCGCGCTGGCTTATGAAAAAATGTTCGGTCCCGATGAAATATCAACCGCGATGCGGCAGCACGTCCATATCAAACTGCGCCCCCCCTTCCATTATTCCATACGTGCAAGGCTCATGGCGGCAAGACGGCGTGCACGACAACAGGAGTCCCGTACGGAATGATCAGGTTCTGTGTCAGGAAGACGAGGCTTTTGCTGCCGTACCTGCGGGGCACGATCGCCGTTTTCCGCCGCTCACCTTCAACCTATACCCGTCTCCTGATTCAGCTGCCCTTTGTGTTCCGCGGATTATCACGGTCACAGTCGGATCGCTCGTTTCTTCCAGCCTGTGCCGGCTCGGACCACGAAACTTCAACGACGTCATCGAATCCACTGAAGTCCTATTTCAACGCGCATGAAAAGGGTCGCGGAATCTGGAAATGGATTCACTATTTTGATATCTACATGCGGCATTTCGATCGGTTCGTCGGCCGCGATGTTCACATCCTCGAAATCGGAATCTACAGCGGAGGAAGCCTGGAAATGTGGCGCCATTTCTTCGGGGAGCGCTGCCATGTCTATGGAGTCGACATTGAGGCGTCCTGCAGGGTATATGAAAATGATTACACGCGCGTCTTCATCGGCGATCAGGCGGATCGCGCATTCTGGAAATCAGTGAGGGGCCAGGTTCCCGTGATCGATATCGTGATCGATGACGGAGGTCATAAAACCGAGCAACAGGTCGTCACGCTCGAAGAGACGCTGCCGCACCTCGCGCCGGGTGGAGTGTATCTCTGCGAGGACGTCCATTTCACGAACAACGACTTCGCCGCCTATGCTTACGGCCTTGTGAAATGCCTTAATGATCTTCCCTGCGATGACATCATCGCGGGATTCGCCCCCTCGGAATTTCAGAAGTGGATCGATGGAATTCATTTTTATCCCTTTGCCATCGTCATCGAGAAAGCCCGCACGCCCGTTTCCCGTTTTCTTGCGCCGAAACGTGGGACGGAATGGCAGCCGTTTCTATGATCTCCGGTCGTCCATGACGCCTCCTGTATTCGAAGGCCTTCGCGGCGCGAGAGTCCTCATTACCGGCGGTTGCGGATTCATCGGTTCGTCGCTGGCAAGACAGCTCCTGGTGCTGGGCTCGGACGTGACGCTGGTGGACAGCCTCATTCCTGCCTACGGCGGAAACCTCTTCAATATCAGCGATATCCGTGACCGCCTGTCGGTTAATATCGCGGATGTCCGCGACCCTCACGCCCTCTCCTATCTGGTACGTGACCGCGATTTTCTATTCAATCTCGCAGGCCAGACCAGCCACCTGGATTCGATGAAGGACCCTTTCACGGATCTCGAGATTAACGCCAAGGCACAGCTGTCCATCCTGGAGGCCTGTCGCCTGTATAATCCGCGCATCAAGATCATCTTCGCGAGCACGCGCCAGATTTACGGGAAACCCGATTACCTGCCTGTAGACGAGTCGCATCCTGTCCGGCCCATTGATGTGAACGGCATCAACAAGCTCGCCGGGGAAATGTACCATAAGCTCTATTACAACGCCTATGGCATCCGGTCCTGCGCTCTGCGGATGACGAATACATATGGACCCGGCATGCGCGTCCAGGATGCCCGACAGACGTTTCTCGGTGTCTGGATCCGTCGGCTGATCGACGAGAAGCCGATTGTGATTTACGGAAACGGCCGGCAGCTGCGTGACTTCAACTTTGTTTCCGATGCCGTGGACGCGCTGCTTCTGGCCGCCGTAAAGCCCGAAGCGGACGGAGCAGTCTTCAATCTCGGTAGCAGAGAATTCGTCAGTCTGGCGGATCTTGCCGGATTGCTGGTCCGCATGGTACCGGGCGCGCGTTGTGAATTCGTCGAATTTCCCGGCGATTTAAAGACGATCGATATTGGAGATTATTACGCCGACTACGGAAAGATCGCTCGGACCCTCGATTGGGAGCCCCGCATCGCTCTCGCCGAAGGTCTTGCAAGAACTCTGGAGTATTACAGGATAAATCGGGCTCACTATTGGAAAGCGGACGACGCATGATCCGCATGAACGATTTCCAGGCGGAGCCCAAAGAATTGTTTCAGCGTCAGATGCAGGCCGTCGAGCGCGTGCTGCGGGGGGGCCGGTTCATCCTGGGTAGCGAAGTGGCCAAGTTCGAATCGGCCTGGGCGAACGCGTGCGGCGCTCGCTATGCCGTCGGCGTTGGGAGTGGACTGGATGCCCTGGAAATCGGCATGCGGGCTCTGGGAATCGGGGCGGGAGATGAAGTCGTCACGACATCCCTGACCGCTTTCGCCACGGTGCTGGCGGTCATGCGCGCGGGGGCGACGCCCGTTCTCGCCGACATCGATCCTCAGACGGGCCTCATGGATCCCGACAGTGTCGAGCGCTGCCTGTCGTCCAGGACGAAAGCGGTCCTGCTGGTCCATCTGTACGGCCGGATGCGGGAGATGGATCGCTGGCAGGATCTGTGTCGATCTGCCCGTGTTCTCATCCTGGAGGACTGCGCGCAGGCGCATCTGGCTTCATGGAATGGCCGGGCCGCGGGGCGGCACGGGGAATGGGGAGCCTACAGCTTTTATCCCACGAAAAACCTGGGCGCGCTGGGTGACGCCGGAGCCCTCGTCACGGATGACGAATCCGTCGCCCAACGGGCCCGGATTCTCAGGAACTATGGCCAGGCGGAGCGCTATCACCACGTGGAGCCCGGCCTCAACAGCCGTCTGGATGAAATCCAGGCGGCCCTCCTTTCCGTGCGGCTCGGCTATCTGCAGGATTTCACCGAGCGGCGTCGCGGTATTGCTCGTCTGTATCACGCGTCCATCCGGAATCCCGCCGTCACCCTGCTGCAGTCTTCCCCCGACGATTCCAACCACGTCCATCACCTGTTTGTCCTGCTCTGCAATGAGCGAAACCGGCTTATCCGGCACCTCGAAGAGCATGATATCCTCGCCCTGTCTCATTACCCCGTCCCCATTCACCGCCAGCCACCGTGCCGCGAGGCTCGTCGCGATCCTCAGGGGCTTCGCCGGGCCGAGCATTTCGCGGATCGATGCCTATCCATACCCTGTCACCCGCACATGAGCGAATCGGATGTTCAGCGCGTCGCGGAAGCCATCAATGCCTTCCGCTGATCGTACGGAACATTTCTGCACGCTCTTTGACAGCCATTTTCTCCCCTCCGGGCTGGCTCTCCATGAATCGCTCGCCGGCCATGCGCAATCCTTTCACCTCTGGATTCTCTGCATGGATGACAGGACGGAAGAGGCTCTGAGAACGCTCGCGCCCGAAAACGTCTCCCTCATTCCGCTTCGAGAGATGGAAACAGCCGCGCTTTCGGAGGTGAAGAAGGAGCGTTCCTTGCGCGAATACTGTTGGACCCTGACACCCTTCATATTCACCGCCGTGTTCGATCGGGATCCCGATATCCGGCGCGTGACCTATCTGGATGCGGATCTCTACTTCTTCGACGATCCGCGAATCCTCCTGAAGGAAATGGACGCGGAAGAGAAGACGGTCCTCATCACGCATCACGCTCCCGATCCCCGGTACGATTCAGCCCCGATTCACGGAAAATACTGCGTTCAGTTCGTCACCTTCGGTCGCGACGCCGCATCCGTCTCGATTCTCGATCGCTGGCAGCGCGACTGCCTGGCATGGTGTTTCGCGCGATACGATGTCCCCGGCCGATTCGGAGACCAGATGTACCTGGATGGCTGGCCGGAAGATTACCCTGACGCCGTCCATGTCGTCACGAGGACGGACAGGACATTGGCTCCCTGGAATGTCCACTATTTCTCTGGAAAAATCGGCGCCGGTCTGCGCCCTGTTTTTTACCACTTCCACGGTCTGCGTATCGTCTCGCACGAATCCATTCTCCTCTACATCCGTTACCACGTGGGCCGGTTCGGCGACTCCCTGTACGATCGCTATACCGAAGCGCTCCAGAAACAGATCTCCCGGTTGCGATCTTTCGACATTCCCCTGCTGCCCCTGTCCATGTCCCGGGAAAAACTCGGATGGCTCAGGCAACTCAAGAGAAGAATCTGCGGGGAAATCCGGTTCGCCAGGATCGCATGACGATTGAAGTGAGCGGCGGATCGAATCGAGCGCCGACCATGGCGGAATATCGAAAGAGGATCCGATTCTCCACGGCACGTTCAGGCGGCCGCGGCCTTGTTGGAACGCAACACCATGCGCCATCCGCGGGGCAACCCCTTATCACCGTGATCACGGTCGCCATGAACGCGGAGGCGTCGTTGGAGAGGACCATCAACAGCGTTCTCGCTCAAACCTATCCCCACGTGGAATATATCGTCCTCGATGGCGGATCCCATGATCGCACGCCGGAGATACTTCAGGACTACAGCGACCGGATCGCCTTTTGGTCAACCGAACCGGACGCCGGCATCTACGACGCCATGAACAAGGGCATTTCGATCGCGTCCGGCGACTGGATTCATCTCCTGAACGCCGACGACGTGTACACTTCCGCGGATGCCCTGGCGAACATCGCTCCGCTCCTTGACGAAAAGATGACCAACTATTTCGCCCTGTATCTGGAGTCGGCGGAGGGCGAGCGAAGAATGCATCGCTTTTCGTATTCGCCGTGGATGCAATTCGTGAAAGCCAACATCATCCACCCTTCCCTCCTCGTCTCGCGCCTGCAATACGAAAAGGTCGGCCTGTACGACACGTCGTTTCCGCTGGCGGCGGACCACGATTTCATACTGAGATTATCCCGTTCTTTCCCTCCGCGCGGATCCGACTTCCCCCTGGTTGTGATGCGCCAGACGGGAGCCTCTCACAGGCAACTATGGTCGGCATGCCGGGAATTCCGGGACGTGACTATTCGGCACGGCGCTCCCCGCCTTGCCGCGGAACTCCTGGCGCCGCTGAAATACTGCCTATGGAAACTTCCCCTCGCGTGGAGGCGCTTTATCCGGAATGCTATTTCTCCGGCAAGCTCCTACCGGAAGGCCACTGAAGTGTCGCCTCCGTGAGCGGAAACGCCGGCGGAAGAATTCGCGTGCTGCATGTCATTGTCGGACTCGGTTTCGGCGGCGCGGAGAAGGTCATGGCGGAAATCGTGTCCACGCTGGATGCGTCTCGTTTCGACGTTTCCGTTCTCGCGCTGAAATCCGGAGGTCCCTGGGAAGGGATTCTCAAATCGCGTGGAATTCCCGTCGCAACTCTCGACGGCCGGAGTCTCCTCGATCCCGCACTCCTCCTCCGCGCCTCTCGATTTTTCCGGACGCGATCGTTCGACATCATCCATTCTCACCTCACGTGGGCCGATTTCCTGGCTGCGCTCTTCAAGCGTCATGCTCGACTCGTCTGGCACGATCATGACACGGGCGAATCGCTTCCTTTTTCGAGCCGCTCTCTGGAACGGCTCCTCATCCCCCGCAGCGACGTCGTGATCGCCGTTTCGCGGTCGGTGCAGGAACGCCTGAAAGCCCGATGTCCGGTCATTGGCGACCGCATCCGCATACTGCCCAATTCCATCCTGTTCCCACCGCAGGATCAACTTTCGCACGTTCCGTCCGAAGTGTTTCGAATCGGCTTCGTGGGGAGAATCGACGATCCCAAGAAGGGTCTCTCGATTCTGCTCCGTGCCGCGGCCGCCGTAGCCCGGGTCCACGCCGGTGCCCGCTTTGTCATGGTTGGTGACGGACCGGCCGCCGATCGATTAAAGAGGCTTTCGTCGAGCCTAGGCCTGGAAAAGTCCGTGGAATGGCTTCCGGCGAGAACGGATGTTTGGAGCGTGTACCGATCGCTGGACCTCTTCGTCCTGCCTTCTCTCTGGGAAGGCTTCGGCATCGCGCTGCTGGAAGCCATGGGCTGCGGACTGCCCGTGGTTGCGTCCCGAGTCGGTGGCATTCCCGAAGTGGTCATCGATCGGAAAACCGGAATTCTCGTTCCTCCGGGCAATGCAGAAGCGCTCGCAGATGCCATCCTGGAAATGATCCGGGATCCGGAAATCCGCCGCAGCATGGGGGACGAAGCGCGACGCCATGCGCGCACGAATTTCGACATGACGAAACGCATCGCTGAGCTGGAATCGATCTATCGATCGCTTTTGGATTCCCCCGACATCCGATAGGTCCCCTCGAACCGCAGGAGCACCGGTATCCCTTCGCTCAGGTAGATGTCGCCCGACAACGAACCGGGATTCCTCATGACGAAATCATAGGCCTGCTTCGCTTCGAATTCGGTCGCCGGAACGATCAGGTCGAGCCGTGCGTCGCGACCTCCGATCGTGTGGAATTCCATGTCGAGTCGCGCGGGCGAGAGCAGGTCGAAGGGTTTCACGGCGGTCACATATCCGTTGACGTAGGTGCCAGCAGGAAGAACCAGCCTGTCACCCGACCAGATGTCCTCGGTCGTTTCCGCGAGAACCGATTGCCCCAGGAACGATGTGCTTGAAGACAACGAACTCAACAGGCGCGCCCATACCCGCGTTCCATGCCGCACGACGGATGTCGCCGGCAAAGCACGCGATCTCTCCGCGCGAACCGATTCCGACGATGTCCGGCTCCCGGTTCCGGGCGCGTTGGTCGCCGAGGCGATCGCTTCCGCATCATTCCGGCCTTCGGCTTGATCGAGCTCATCATTCTCATACTCATCGGCGGGCGTCATGACATTCACCGGCGGCGACGTGACGGGCTCCATTTCCTGCACAAGTCCCGGTCGATCGACCGCATACAGTGCGTACGTGATTCCGAACAGAACAACGGCAACAGTCGTAAAGAGAAGAAATAGCTTTGAGGACGTGGACATGGTTCAATACCTCCCGGGCAATCTGCCCGAGGATCAATACCTGCAGATGGCGTGCCGATGGAGCCGCGCGATCCGGTCTTGACCGCGACTCGGGAGGCGGTTAAAGTCTTCGCCTCACTTTGAAAGGAGTTTTTCGGTCATGCCAAGTCAGATCTGCCGTGTCTGCGGGAAAGCGTCCGCGTCCGGCCACAATGTCAGCCACTCGAATAGAAAGACCAACAGGAAGTGGCGCCCCAATCTTCAGAAGGTCCGCATCAAGGTGGGCGGAACCATCATGACCGCCATGGTCTGCGCTCGCTGCATCAAGGGTGGCAAGATCGCCAAGGCGGGGTGAAACGGGAAGGATGAACTCATCCTTCCGTTATAGATTCTCCGAATCCCACGTCCCGATCGTGACTCCGACCGGGCGGCGGTTCACCGCGGAATGCTCGATTCCTTCCAGAAGCTGGTTGATGACGTCCACAGCCGCATAGGTCGGCTTCCCCGGCGGCAGAAAGCGGTCGAGTTCCAGAAGGTCGTCGCCGCATGTGATGAGCGGGAGCTCTTCGGTGCCGTCTTTCGTCACCTGCGGCATCCCGATGTTGGCCATGAGGGAATTGCAAAGACACTTCTTTCCTTCCGTCCCCTCGGCCGTTCCGCCCTTCTGGACATAGTGTTCGACGGGCTCGGAAGCGCATCGATATCCCACCGTGCCGTCTTCCTTCTTGTAGCTCTCTCGCAAGTAGCCGAGATCGCAGACGCGCTTCCTCTGGAGATAGATTTCCTTCTCCGAGATGGTGTTTTCCAGGAGCGCCACCTTGAAGGGAAATCCGGTCGGCGACGCGACCGCGTCGGTGAAGATGACGGCTCGCCGTTCCATCGCTTTCCGGATGAGCCGATCCTTGTACTCGGCGGTCATGCCGGATTCCTCGCAGAACGCGAAAGCCGTCCCGACCTGGATGCCGGTCCCTCCGATCGCGAGGACTTCCCGGAGCTTTTCCGGGCGGGCCGCGGAGCCCGCCACCCAGAACGGCAGGCCCAGCTTCGCGATTTCCTCCAGGTCGACCACGTCGCGCTCCCCGTAGATCGGCTGGCCGTCGTCCGTCAGTGTCAGTTTTCCGCGCGGCGGCGCGTTGTGTCCGCCGGCTGTCGGTCCTTCGATGATGAATCCATGGATCTTGCCGTTCGATTTTTTCATCAGGGTCACCGCGAGCGTGTTCGAGGCGATGATCGGAAGAAACCAGGGTCTCGGAAGCGGCGGCAGTTCGCATTCCATGAATTCGCGCGGGTCGAAGCGCATCTTCATATCGTCGCCCGCGGCGGCTCCGGTCACGTTCAATTTGTATTCCGCCGGCTGATGATTCACATAGGCATCGAGAACGCCCGGCACATCCTTGGGAATGCCCGCGCCCATGAGAACCGCCGTCACTCCGGCCAGCATCGCGCCGTACATCGACGGGAGGTGGGGCAGCTGGATCTTTTCGAGGTAGTTGATGCCGACCGGTCCGTCGTGTCCTTCCTTCGCCAGGAAGACCTCGACGAAGTTCGAGACGATGCAGAGCTCCTGCGCCGGCCGTGGAGCCTTCAGAGAATGCATCAATACTCCCTTATAGGGCTGTCCCGGCTTTCGGCCGCCGGAAATGAAATACTTGTCCAGGATGCGCCTGGACATCTCGGGGAAGGGAAAATGTTCCATGGCCCTGCGACAATGTCCTTCCGGATCGCCGTCCTGAAGGCGCCGGGCGAGGATGAGGTCGAGCGCGGTGCCGGATACGACTCCCAGCTGGCCGGCTCGGGAAACGGCATTCGCGAGATACCACCAGGATACGCCCGCTCCCATGCCTCCCTGGATGATGGGAGGAAGCGCTATTTTCTCGTCGTGCACAATGGCGCCCGCCGGGGTCCGACCGGCTTGAGGAATCGACGCGGACGCCATGGATGGCGCGGGAGTGTCCACGAGCCTACCTCCTGCCTGACGGAGCGTGAAATTTACGGGAATCCATGCGAAATAGGGTACCAGAAGTCAAAGCCGCGAGCACTCAAATAAATCACCGGTGTACGCGCAAAGTAGTAAGTTCCGCTTCTGCAAAGTAGAAAGGACCGCCCCGG
>CAZCME010000019.1:0-86224 GCA_964499705.1 uncultured bacterium
GCCGTCATCGTGTTGATCGTCCAGGTGGGAGCCGGCACCACGATGTACTATAACGCGCCGCCGAATTCCAACGGCATCGACGCAAACGTCATCAACTTCATCAGCGCCGCCACGTCGAAGCTCGACATCGCCATCTACAGCATCAGCCACCAGGGAATCGTCGACGCGATCCTCGCCGCGAAGGGGCGCGGAGTAGTGGTCCGGATGGTGACGGAGACGGACAACTGGAATGCCTCCTGCGACCAGCTTGTCGCCGCGGGCATCTCGGTCGTGAAGGATAATGCCGGCGGCGGCGGATCCGGACTGATGCACAACAAGTTCATCATCCGCGACGGCGGAGCCGTCCTGACAGGAAGCTATAACTTCACTCAGACCCAGACGACAAGCGACAAGAATGCGATCGTCATCTTCACGTCGTCGACGGGGCTTGCGAACATCTACACGACGGAATTCAACAAGATGTTCGTCTCCAAGAAGTTCGGAACCGCCAAGACGACGACCACCGTCGACTCGACGTATGTCAGCGGCGTGAACGTCCGCGTCTATTTTTCGCCGAAGACGAGCGTCACGACGAAGCTGAACACGGCGATCGGAACAGCCAATTACAGCGTCTGGTTCGACATCTTCACCTTCACCGACCAGACCATCGCGGACAAGCTGATCGCCCGGAAGACCGCCGGCGTGGCGGTCAATGGCGTCTTCGACCGCTGGCAGGCGGACGGCGTCTATTCGAAGGATGAGTATCTGCTGAACGCCGGCATTCCGATCCGTCGCGACAATTATACGGGACTGCTCCACGAAAAGCTGATGGCCATCGACGCGGGAACGACGAGCGCACCCGTCGGCATCGTCGGTTCTTTCAACTTCACCGGCGCCGCGAACACGACGAATGACGAGAATACCGTCTTCATCTACGGCTCCACCGTCGCCAGTTCCATCAAGTCGAACTGCTCGAGCGTCTACAACCTGTCGAATTAAAGAAGCGCCTTCTTCTTCAGGATCCTCACCTGCTTCACGAGGCGTTCCAGCGCGCCCTTGCCGGATTTGATTTTGCCCGCGGCCAGGATCGCGGCGGTTTCCACTTCCGTCAAAATCCGGCGCATGTCTTTCTCCGACAGCTTCTTCCCGCGCAGTTTCTCCGCGAAGGCTTCATCCTCCCGTACCAGTTCCGATGCGCGCTGCTTCAGATCGTCCACAGGGGCATTCTGCAGCATTTTCCGCCGGGCGTCACGAGCGTTGACGGCCGCTTCCATGATCGTCTTCCCCAAAAACTCCTTGACGTATCCCGTCCGGCAGTATGAAGTCATGGCAGCCGCGCGTGTCTTTGTGAAGGGCGCGGGAATACAACTGGAGGATACGGGTGTTCGATAACAGTCTCATTTCCAAGGCGACGATTCTTTCGCTGCCTGCGGACAAGGGGAGAGCGATTCGCGCCGCGGTTGACGCGATGGCCAACCATTTGAAATTGAACGCCGAAGATATATTCAAAGCGGTGATGGACCGGGAAAAGATCATGTCGACCGGGATGGGTCACGGAGTCGCCATTCCGCATGCGAAGGTCAAGGGCCTGAAGAACTTCTCGCTCTCGATCTCCCGTTCCGCCGATCCGATCGACTACGGCGCCCTGGATTCCACGCCTGTCCGGATCCTCGCGCTCCTCCTTTCCCCGGAAGATCAGGTCAAGGAACACGTCCGGATGATCGCCGACATCACCAAGCGCCTCAAGTTTTCGCATGTTCGCCAGGCCATCCTGGACGCGAAGGATACGGCCGGAGTCGAATCGGCTTTTCTCCAGGCCAAGTAGACCGCTGTCACCTGGGCGCAGGGCGCGCGGGGTCTCGTGAACACGAGGGGGATCATGACGGAAACCGTCGTTCCCTGATGCGGCATGCGTAAACTCCCCGTCTCGTTCCGCAGGATGCTCGCCGGCGAGCTTCCCTGGCTCGTCAAGCACCATGTCATCACCGATGATCAGTCCCGCAAGATCCGCGAGCTCTACGCGCTCGATTCCCTCGATGCGGACTCCGCCGCGCGCCTGTCGGGAATCATCTTCCTCATCGGTTCTCTTCTCATAGCCTGCGGGATGATCGCCTTCGTGGCGTATCATTGGGAGGGCATGCACGAGTTCTGGAAGTTGCTCGTCATCCTGTCCGCGATGCTCGGGGCTCACACGATCGGCTGGAAACTGAAGTCCAGGAAGCACGCTCCCATGGGCGACGCCTTCATCATCCTCGGCACGCTCATCTTTTTCGCCAACATCGCGCTCGTGGCGCAGATCTTTCACGTCGCCGGCGAAGGAGCGGACGCTTATCTCGCGCTCTTCTTCGGCGCCCTGGCGATGTCTTTCGCCGTGGAGAGCGTTCCGAATTTCATCATCGCCGCTCTCGGCATCGCGGCGTGGTTCGCGCACGAGCCGTGGACGGGTCCCGCGGGAATACGGTTGTACCTGGCGGTAACGATCTTCTTCGTCGTGACCTCCTCGTGGTTTTCCTGGCGCATCCGCTCGACCGTCGCCTTTGTCATCTTCTGGCTCGTCGGAACTTTCGCCCTGAATCGCACGATCGTCATGGCGATGGGATCGTCCGGCAACAGCCTGGCCGTTGCCGCGGCCCTGACGAGCTCGGGAATCCTCGCGCCACTGGCGAGCGTGATTCTCGATGCGCCCGGCGCGACGAATCGATTCGCGCGTCCGCTGCAGGGCCTGTCGCTGGCGCTTCTTTCCCTGGCCGCCCTGCTCCTTTCCTTCCGGGATTTTTCCCGCGAAGCGGCAATGCAGACCGGCGCGTATCCCTGGATCCTCTCTCTCTCGATCCTCTTCTCCCTCTCCGCCACCGGCGCGATTTTCCTGAGGGAGCGAAAGAACAGCGGCCTCCATCCCGCGATCTCCTTCACCCAGACTCCACTCCTGTCTCTGGCCGGCGCCGGTGCGCTGCTGATGCTTCTTCAATTCCACGAGGCGCTTGTCGTGATCGCGGGCAACCTGGCCGCCGCGTACCTCGGCTGTTTCGCCCTGAAGACCGGTCTCGATTCGGGAAGCCGCGGCCGTTTCTGGTTCGGGCTCTTCCTGATCGTCCTCGTCATCGCCGCGCGGTTTTTCGAGTATGACACGGGGCTTCAACTGAAGTCCGCCGTCTTCATTCTTCTCGGCATCTTCGTCATGGCGGGCGGCTACGCCTTCGAACGCCGCCGGGCGGATGCCTTGCGGATGGAGCACGGCGAGGGGACGCCGCGATGAGAAAACTCTTCATCGCCGCCGTCTGCGTCCAGATCCTCATCCTCGCGCTCGTGCCATACAAGAAAATCCGCGCCCGGTTTTTCGGCCGGGATATCGTCCTCGTGGCGGAGCAATACGATCCGTACGATCCGTTCCTGGGATATTATGTCCGAATGTCTTACGAGATCGGTCAGCGCGGAACGGACAAGGCGTTTGTTCCGGGGCGCGTCTACACCGTCCTGGAGACCGATGCGGATGGAGTGACGCATCCGGCGTCTGTCGTGAAGGATCGCGGCGATATCCCGTCGAACCGGCAGTTCATAACGGGATTCAGCCGCGGAGGCACGATCGAGTACGGGCTGGAACAATATTTTGTTCCGGAGGAACGGCACGCGGAGATCGACGATGCTCTGAGGCGCGCCCGCGAGGATTCGGTCCCCATCCGGGCCCGGGTGCGTGTCGATGAAGCTGGCAATTCCGCCCTGATCGGTATTACCATCGGGCATGTCGATTACTAGGAGAGATCGCGCATCATGAGCCGCGGCGCGCTGCTGCTGGACGGATTCTCCGAAGAGGATATCCAGTGGCTCTTCGCGAATTCGACCGAGCTCGCTCTGGAGCCCGGCACGCATCTCATCACCGAGGGCGAGGACGTCCACGCGCTCTATATCGTGCTCCAGGGTTATCTCGCCGTCTTCATCGAATCGGCCGGCCACGGCCAGGTCGCGGCGCTGGGGCAGGGAGAGATGGTCGGCGAGATGTCCTTCCTCGAGCAGAAGAAGGCGGCGGCGTCCGTCAAGGCCGTGGAACCCGCCAGCGTACGGGTGCTGCCGTTCCTGGAGATCGAGAAGCGCATCGAATCCACGCCGGGTTTCGGAATCCGCTTCTTTCGCTCCCTGGCGCGGCTCATCTCGAGCCGACTGCGAGGACGTCCGGCGCTTACCGAGCATCCGGTCAATCCGGAGAGCGGATCCGATCGAACGGCGGTGGACGCGGAACGATCGGATGCCTGGAAGAAGATCAAGACCGAGATGGCGGACGTGCTGGAACTGCTGCGCGCCGCCGAGAACGACTCCGCGTTGAAGGACAAGCGGCTCTCGGATGCCGGCATCAAGAACGTGCAGGACGCATGGTTGCGATTGACCGCGTCGCTGAATGCGACGGTCGGCGCCCAATCCCACGAGAACCGGATGGTGAAGGACGAGATCGGCGCGTTCGCGCGGAATTCGCTCATTCCGTACGTCATGCAGACCGGCGTGATGAAGCGCGTGTACACGAAGCCCCGAGGATACGCCGGCGATTGCATCGCGATCGCGGACATTCACAACAACACGCCCGGCGGATCGAGCAATGTCGGTATCGCCCTGGATCGATGCTTCCTGCAGGAACCGGCGTGCGTTGCCATGCGCAGCCGGAAGGCGTTCATTGCGGAGGAAATCAAGAAGATCATCGCGGGACGGAAGAACGCGGAGACGCTGGTGACATGCCTCTCGGGCGGCCCGGCGGACGAACTGTTCGACACGTATCAGAAGATGGCGAGACCCGATCCCCTGAAGTCGACCGTCATCGATCTCGATTCCCAGGCGGTTTCCTTCCTGGAGATGCGCCGCGAGAAGCAGTATCTCGACACACTCATGGAGATTCACAACGAGAACGTGATCTACCTGTCGACGGGCCAGAGCCAGTTGAATCTTCCGCCGCAGGATTTCGTCTACTCCATCGGCCTCATCGATTACTTCGAGGACAACACCGTCGTCTCGCTCATCAATTTCATCTTCGGCATCTTGAAACCGAAGGGAACCGTGATCCTCGGGAATTTCCATCCGGACAATCCGAGCCGGACTCTGATGGACCACATCCTCGACTGGAAATATGTCCACAGGACGCCGGAGGACATGCAGCGGCTCTTCCAGCAATCGCTCTTCAAGCGCCCGCCGTGGAAAATCCGGTGGGACGAGCAGAAGATCTACGTCTTCGCGGAATGCGTCAAACCGTCGTCCGATAATTCCAAGAGCGGATTTTTCACGCCCGTCACCTGACCGGAGGGTCGTTTCCGCCGACGCCCGCCAAGTACCCACTACACACGACCCGCTTCAACCGGTATCATCGCGCCATGGTTTCTCTCGATGAAGTCAAGCGCATCGCATCGCTGGCTCGCCTGGCGGTGACGGACGAGGAAGCGGAACAATTCGCGGCGGAGCTCTCCAAGATTCTCGGGTTCGCCGCTTCGATCCGCGAGCTGGACACGACGAACGTGCCCTCGACGACGCATGTCCTGGACATCGTCGATGTCTGGCGGGAGGACGAACCGGGGAAATGCGTCGATCGGGACACGGCTCTTGCCCAGGCTCCGGCGGCGGAAGAAGGCTGCTTCATCGCTCCGAAGATCGTATGACCATCCCGCGCACGGTTCACGGCATCGCGGAGGGAATCCGGAAGAAGCAGTTCACGGCGGATGAAGCCGCGGCGTTCTACCGGGCGCGCATTGAACAGCACGACGGGCGCGTGGGCGCATACCTGCATGTGTATGAACCGATGTCGTCCGGCTCCGCCGATTCGCCTGTTCGCGGCGTTCCCCTGGGTCTGAAGGACCTGCTGGCGACGAAGGATGCTCCGACGACCTGCGCCTCGCGCATCCTGGAGGGTTACCGGCCGCCGTACGACGCGACGGCCGTTGCGCGCCTGCGGGCGGCGGGAGCGAACTTTCTCGGGAAGCTCAACATGGATGAATTCGCCATGGGGAGCTCCAACGAGAACTCCGCCTTCAAGCCCGTCCACAATCCGTGGGACCTGTCGCGCGTTCCGGGCGGCTCGTCGGGAGGCTCGGCCGCCGCCGTCGCGGCGAACCTGGCGCCGGCGACGCTGGGATCGGACACGGGCGGCTCCATCCGCCAGCCGGCTTCCTTCTGCGGCGTGACAGGTCTGAAACCGACATATGGACGCGTCTCCCGATACGGCCTGGTCGCCTTCGCGTCGTCGCTGGATCAGATCGGGCCCTTCACGCACGACGCGCGCGACGCGGCGATCGTGCTCTCGGCCATGGCCGGTCACGATCCGATGGATTCCACGTCCGCGAGCGTCGCGGCGGAGGATTTCACGACGCACCTGACCGGCGACGTGAAGGGACTCCGGATCGGAATTCCCCGCGAGTATTTCGGCAAGGGGTTGTCGCCGGCGGTCGAGGCCGCCGTGCGGAAGGCGCTGGCGGCGATGGAGGAAGCCGGCGCGCACCTCGTGGAGATTTCGCTGCCGCACACCGAGCACGCGATCGCGGTGTATTATCTCGTGGCGACGGCGGAAGCGTCCTCCAATCTCGCGCGCTTCGACGGAATCCGGTACGGTTTGCGCGTCCCCGACGGATCGCTTGTGCCGACGTACAAGAAGACGCGCGCGGAGGGATTCGGGAGGGAAGTCAAGCGACGGATCATGCTGGGAACGTACTGTCTCTCCTCCGGATACTACGATGCCTACTACAGGAAAGCCCTGGAAGTGCGAACGCTCATCCAGCGAGATTTTCTCGCGGCGTTCGATAGGGACAAGGGCGCGGGCGTCGACATCATCGCGACGCCGACGTCTCCGGCCGTGGCGTTCGGCTTCGGCGAAAAGTCGGCGGATCCCCTGACGATGTATCTCTCCGATATCTACACGATCTCCGCGAACCTGGCGGGCCTACCGGGAATCTCCATCCCGTGCGGCTTCTCCGCGGCGGAAGGTTCGTCGCTTCCTTCGCCGAAGGCCGGCCTGCCGATCGGGCTCCAGTTCATCGGCAAGCCCTTCGACGAGGGCACGATCCTCCGGGCGGCCGACGCTTACCAGAGGATGACCGACTGGCATGAGCGGCAGCCGGGGGAGTTCGCGCTGTGACGGTGGAGAAAGCGCACTACGAGGCCGTCATCGGCCTCGAAGTTCATGTTCAGCTTTTGACCAGGACGAAGATCTTCTGCTCCTGTCCGAACCGTTTCGGCGGCGAGCCGAACACGCACATCTGCCCGACGTGCCTGGGATTGCCGGGATCGCTTCCGGTATTGAACAAGCACGCCCTGGAGTTGGCGACGCTGGCGGCCTTGTCCGTGGGCGGCACGATCGCGAAGCGGATGAAGTTCGACCGGAAGAATTATTTCTATCCCGATCTGCCGAAGGGATACCAGATCTCGCAGTTCGATCTGCCGCTCTCTTCCGGAGGAGGCATCGACCTGGCCAACGGCCGCCGGATCGGCATCACGCGGATCCATCTCGAGGAGGACGCGGGCAAGCTCCTTCATACGGCGGAGACGCTCGACGAGTCGCACTACACGCGCGTCGATCTGAACCGCGCGGGCACGCCGCTCATCGAGATCGTCTCCGAGCCCGACATCCGCGATCCGGAGGAAGCTCATGAATACCTGTCGCAGTTGAAGCAGAGAATGGAGTATTGCGAAGTCTCCGACTGCAACATGGAGGAAGGCAGCCTCCGGTGCGACGCCAACGTGTCGGTGCGGCGGCGCGGCGAGGAGAAGCTGGGCACGAAGGTCGAGGTCAAGAATCTCAATTCCTTCAAGCATGTCCAGGCGGCGATCCGCTTCGAGATCGACCGGCAGATGAAGGCGCTCGATTCGGGCGAGGCGATTCACCAGGAGACCCGGCTGTGGGATGTGGATAAAGGCGTCTCGCGGGGCATGCGGAGCAAGGAGGAATCGCATGACTACCGGTATTTCCCCGATCCGGACCTCGTCGCGTTTCATCTCGCGGATACGTTCGTTCGCGAAGTCATGCAGCGGCTTCCGGAGGCTCCGGGCGAGCGTGCGTCGCGGTTTACGAAGGAGTATGGATTGTCGGGGAAGGATGCGGGAGTATTGACCGCGGGGCGAAAGCTGGCGGACTTCTTCGAACAGGCCGTGAAGCGGCATGGAAAAAATCCGAAGGGAATCGCGAACTGGATCATCTCCGAGTTTCTCCGCGAGCTTCCCGACAACGATCCGACGGTTTCGCGCGTGACGCCGGAGGCGATCGCGGAGCTGGTGATCCTTATCGACGAGGGCACGATCTCGGGTAAGATCGCGAAGGATATTTTTCCGGAGATGGTAACGGAAGGAACCTCGCCCCGCGCGATCGTGCAGGCGCGAGGCCTTCTCCAGATCACTGACGAATCGGCCATCGAGGAAGTCTGCAGGCAGGTTCTTGCGGATAACCCCGGTCCCGTGGAACAGTACAAAGGCGGCAAGAAAGGCACGCTCGGATTTCTCGTGGGAGCAGTCATGAAGAAATCAGGCGGAAAGGCGAATCCTCCCATGGTTAATAAGATCCTGACAAGGCTGCTCGAATCATGAGCGACAACATGCAGGAGACTGCTCCGAAGAGCCCCGATGAGGAGAGCGCCGCTCTGCCGGTGTCTTCTCCGTCCTACATGATCTCGGCCGTCGGAGGACTTTTCCTCGGCATCCTGGGCTTGGCGATCATGCTTTTCTTCGTGTCGTTGCCGGAAGACGGTCAGGCGTTCCTGGCGATCATTCCAGTTGTGGGTCTCTTGGCGGCGGTATTGGGGACGTATGTATCGGCGGAGCCATATGATGAGCTGCGGGGCCTGTATGATCGGCTGGTTCATGACGCGGCGACCGTTGTAAAGACTCAAGTTGATGAAGGAAAGAGCGGCCTGACGGGGCGGCTTGAGGGGATCAGGGAAAGGCTATTGGCGGAGTCGATGCGGCTGGCGAAGGAAGCGGCGGACCTGGGCGCGGACGGCATTAAAATCGCCGAAGCCGCGGAAATGCTCCGCAGTGAGGCCGAAAAGTGTATCAAGTGAAACGGTTAGAAATGAAAAGAAATGAGAAATTTTTTCCTTATTTACGTGAAAATGCTAAAGTTTATTCGTTCACACGTCGATAAGATCTAATAGGGAAAAGGAGGTTCACGGGTCATGGTTATCGATAAGATTGGCACTCTCAGCAACATTCAATCTGCTTACTCGAACCAGATCCGAAAAGAGTCTGGCACGGATGCCGTCGAAAAGAAATCCGACCGGGTTGAAATCTCTGGCGCCGCCAAGCTGGCCCAACTCCGAGAAGCCGTCACGAAAGCCGCGAAGGAATCCTCGGAAGTCAGGCACGACAAGGTGGAAGAAGCCAAGAGAAAGCTCGAATCGGGTACTCTCATCAACGACAAAGTGATCGATGAGATCGCAAGCCGTATCGTAGACTCCATCGGACTGTAGTCGAGATAGTCGCTTTTGTTTGACAAGCACTCATCGTAGGTCCGACTGAATCTGTTTCTCCGCCGAACAACGCTGACGAATACATACATCGTTCATTAATCATCCAAAAGGCGGTCCAGGGAGATGTTCTTCCGGACCGCCTTTTTCGTTGCGGCCCGGGATCCTTCCGCTAATCTTCGTCGATGAACCGCATCGACATCGAGGAGATCGGCTTCGCCGTCCGGATGGGCGGGAAGATCGGGCTCGTCATCCTCGCTCCTCCTTCCGCGCTCCTGACCATCATGCCGATCACCGGCGATTTCTCCTTCGCGTCCCTCGACGACGTTTCCCGATGGGTCCGTTTCGGCTTCGAAGTTTTCCTGATGGGAGGATGGGCGGCCGGCGCCGTGTCGCTCGTGCGCCAGCTCGTCGCCCGGTCAGTCGGCGCTCTTCTCGGATTCCTGACGGGAGGCGCCACCGGCGTGCTCGTCATGCACCTCATGGCCGTCATCTTTATCCTGATTTCCGGCGATGCGCCCGATCTCCTGGAGATCCTGCTGGGCGGCTCCATCATCTCCTTCAGCATCTCCGGCGCTCTTACGCACCGCGCCCAGGAAGACTGATTCGGCAGGTTCCTTCGCATCGAGGAATGCCGTGATGCGCGGAATGATGTCGCTCTCGGAGCCCTCGATCGTCCTGCATTCCGGCAGCGTCGAGCGGATGGCTCCGGCATAGCTCTTCTTTCCCGGATCGAGAATGACGACGACGCCGCGGTCCTTCTCGGAGCGGATCAACCTGCCGAAACCCTGCCGTAGGCCCAGGAGGGCCCGCGGGAGCGCGTAGCCCATGAAGGCGCGATCCCCCAGCGCCTGGCGCCGCGCCTCGAAAACCGGGTCGCCCGGCCAGTCGAAGGGGAGCTTCTCGATGACGACCACGGAGAGATTTTCACCGGGGACGTCGACTCCTTCCCAGAAGGACTTCGTGCCCAGCAGGACGGTATTCGGGTTCGACCGGAGCCGCCGGGTCAATTCATGGCGGGAACCATCCTGGTATTGCGTGATGACATCGAGCCCGTCGAGGTCGAGGAGCTGCGAGACGGCCTGCATGCGCGTCTTGTTGGTGAAGAGCGCGAGCATCCTGCCGCGGCTGGCGCGTGCGATCGATTCGATGCGCCGCGCCAGAAGGCCCGCGTCGAAACGTTCCGCGCCGGCTTCGCGCGGTTCCCGCAGGAGGCACAGGAGGACATTCGATTCGTAATCGAACGGATGGCCGACGGAGAGAGGAGAGAAGATGCGGGCCGGGTGCAGAGGATCGGCGGCGGAGGAATCCGCGGCCGTTTCCGGAATGACGGATGTCTTCTCGTCCGGCGGATTGAGACCAAGCCGTTCGTTCAGGTAATCGAATTTGTCCGCGACCCGGAGCGTGGCCGACGTCAGGAGTACGCTCCGAAACCTGCTGTAGAGATGACGGCGGAGCATGGGACCGAGGTCGACCGGAGTGAGGTGGAAGTTCACATGGCCGTTGGGCGAGGATTCGCTCCAGAGTACCTGGGATTCCGCATCCGCGTCCGCCGGCGCCGGATCGCTCCTGAAGATCGTGCTGATCGTCCCGGAAAGCTCGCAGAATGCCAGCGAGGATTTCTGCAGCCGCTCCGCGGTCGCCTTCAGCCTGTCGATCTTCTCGATGCTCCTGAAGAGCTTCTGCATCGAAGCCGCGAGCTGCGCGACGGTCGCCGCGAGCGCGTTGGATGTTTCGCAGAGATAGGGCCAGTCGGCTCCGGCGAGGATTTCTCCTCCGATCCGGATCCTTCCCGATGCGCACCGGATCATGAACGTCTGGGCTGCGGTGTTGAAGTGCGAGATCCACGTCCTCACCTGCTCGATTCGCTCGACGACCTCGTCGACCTCGAACTCCGCCCAGTCGCGCTTCGTCAACCGCCCGAGCGTGCCGAAGTTCCGGCGGCTCCGGGCGTGAAGCCGCCAGAGCCTCGAGACGAGGAAGCCGGACGCGAATCGGAGGCCGTATACATCCGTCGCCGCGTCTTCGAGCGCGTGCGCTTCGTCGATGACGATGCGGTCGATCTCCGGATAGGTCTCCGGCCAGAGCAGCGCGAGGTGATGATTGGCGACGATGACGTCGGCTTTCTCCGCGGCTGCGATCGACTTGTAATGGCGGCAGAGGAGGCGATGATCGGACGTGCAGGTGTCGTCCGTCGCGCGGACATCGTCCTTCGCCCGGCGGCCGTCCTCCCCGTATCGTCGGAGAAAATCCATCGCGATCTCGAGCTCACCGGTCTTATGGAGCTTGTCGAACTTGTCGAGGTAGGAGAGCGCCCGGCCCCGGAGGCTGGCGCTGAAGAGCTCGTTGCGGTCGATCGCGTCCGAGAGCCGTTCGCGGCAGAGATAATTCTCGCGGCCCTTCAGGAGCGCGAACGTGAAATCCATCGATTTCGCGAGGCGCGGGAGATCATGAAGAAAGATCTGATCCTGAAGATTCTTGGTGCGCGTCGCTATGAGGACGCGCTTGCCGCTCTCCTTCGCCTCGAGAATATGCGGTACGAGATACCCCAGGGTCTTGCCGACGCCGGTTCCTCCCTCGATCATCCCGACGCAACCGCGCCTGATGAGCTGGTCTACGGACTGAGCATAAGCGAGTTGTTCCTTCCGGAACTGGAAACGCCCTCCGTCGCGGGCGAGGTGACCCTTGGGGGAGAAGTAGTTATGCACGGGGAAAAAATTCCTTCCTCATATCGCGTTAGCGGTTCGCAATGCCTCGATCTTCTCCGGGCCGTAGCCCAGGATTTCCGACAGGATTTCATCGGTGTGTTCGCCCAGCAGCGGAGGTGGCGACTTGATCGCGGGAGGAGTGTCGGAGAGCTTGATGGGAATGCCGGTCAGGCGGATATTGCCGGCTTTCTTATGATCGACCTGGACCACCATCTCGCGGGATTTCGTCTGCTCCAGTTCGAGGACATCTCCGACGTCGAAGATCGGGCCGGCGGGAATGCCGGCCTGATCGAGCTTCTTAATCCATTCCCGCGTGGTGTCATGCCGGAAGATTTCCGAGAGGATCGGGAAGAGCGCGTCATGGTGATGAACGCGCCTGGGATTGGTGTCGAATCGATCGTCGGCGGCGAGGTCGGGGCGAGCGACCAGATTGCAGAATTCCTTCCAGAGCTTGTCGTTGCCGACGGCAAGATTGATATAGCCGTCGGCCGTCTGGAACGTTTCGTACGGGCAGATCGTGGGATGCTGGTTGCCGAGCCTCTTCGGAGATTCGCCCGTCGCGAAGTAGATGCCGGCCTGGTATGTCAAAAGCGAGACCTGGCCGTCGAGCATGGAGATATCGACGCGCTGGCCCTTGCCGGTTTTCTCCCGCGCGTAAAGCGCCAGCAGTATTCCCTGCGCGGCGTAGATTCCGGAGATGATATCGGCGATGGATGTGCCGACCTTCGTGGGAGGACCATCGGTGACACCCGTCAGGGACATGAGGCCGCCCATTCCCTGGATGGCGAGATCGTAGCCGGGTTTCAGGGCCCACGGGCCGGTCTGACCGAAGCCCGAGATGGAGCAGTACACGAGACGAGGATTACGCCGGGATGCGGATTCGTAATCCAGCCCGAGCCTGTCGAGCGCTCCGGGGCGGAAGTTTTCGATGAGGACGTCCGCCTTGTCCGCGAGCGAGCGAACGATCTCCAGGCCTTCCGGCTTCTTCATGTCCACGGTGATGGATCGCTTGTTCCGGTTGACGGAGAGGAAATACGCAGACTCGCCGTTCGTGAAGGGGGGGCCAAACGCCCGCGTGTCATCGCCCTTGCCCGGCATCTCCACCTTCCATACTTCCGCGCCGTGATCGGCGAGTATCTGCGTGGCGTAGGGACCCGCGAGGATGCGGGAGAGATCGAGAACCTTGATACCGTCGAGTGAACCCATATACGGAATATATGCGTTTGCCCGGAGATTGTGTAGAGGAACGGCATGGCGTATTCTTTTCGCATGGCCGTCGCCTCCACGATGATGCAGGAATGACGAAACCGCTCTCCTCCTCCACTCAATTGAAGCCCGGGTGCCTCCTGCTGTTCCTGTCTCCTTTCGTTTTCGTCGGCCTCCTGCTTCTCGTCAACCATCTCCTCGCGCCACTCCTCGACGGCCGCGCGAAGTCGATCGAGTGGGGATCCGTCTTCGGAGGAATATTCTGTCTCGTCATTTCCGGCATCGCGTACTGGGCCATCACAAAGCAGTCGAGGGACCACGAAGCCGCGCGCAAAGCGATCCTGGGAATCGAACCGATCATCCCGGGAGAGCGCGTTCTGAAGCCCGATTCCACGCCCATGGGCAAGCTCGTCGCGCTCATCCTCATGATGCTCTTCTGGAACGGCGTCGTCGGAGTCTTCCTGTACCAGGATTATGAAATGTTCCTGAGAGGGGAGGCGATGGCATGGTTCCTGGCGATCTTCATGATCCCCTTCCTCCTCGTGGGGCTATTTCTCATGGGGCTGGTCGCACACGCGTTTCTGGGGCTCTTCAATCCCCTGCCCGTCGTGACGGTGAGCGCGCCTGTGCTGCGACTGGGCGGCTCGCTCGACCTGGAATGGAAGATCAAGGGCTCCGTGTCGCGCATCAGCAGGCTGACGATCGCATTCGAAGGTCGCGAGGAGGCGACGTACCAGAGCGGTAAAAATACCGTGACCGACAAGAATGTTTTCCACTCGTTCGTGGTGGTCGAGAAAACCGTGCAGCAGGAGATGGGATCCGGCCGGGCGATGATCAGGATTCCGGCCGACATGATGCACACCTTCAAGGCGCCGAGCAATACGATCAAGTGGTGGTTGAAGGTGGCGGGGGAGATCCGCAACTGGCCGGACATCGAATCGGAGTATGAGATACCCGTCCTGCCCGCGGAGATGAAGGCTTCGTCATGGAAATAGCGGCGCAGTGTGAAGTGAAGTTGAGGGAAGGCAGGACCGAATATCGACCCGGCGAAACCATAAAGGGCAGCGCGGCCTGGCTCTGCGAGAAGGCTCCCTCATCGGCGGAGATCAGGCTCTTCTGGCACACGACCGGCCGGGGCACGAGGGATATGGATATCGTCGCGACGCAGAAGGTGGATGCCTTGATGGAGCATGGAGCGGCCGAATTCTCGTTCACGCTGCCGCCCGCTCCGTATTCCTTTTCCGGCAAGCTGATCTCCATCGTCTGGGCCGTGGAACTCGTGCTCCAGCCCTTCAACGAAGCCGCCCGCGCGGAATTCACGATGGGGCCGGCTGGAAAGAGCATTGTTCTGCACAAGAGGATTGAAGTGGATCGCATGGATTTGGAACCATCCGGAGGTCGTGGGGAACCGGGCGTGTGAAGGAGCGCAAGAACTATTTTTTCGGCATGAAGGAAAGCTCCGCGCGGCCCCGAAAATCCTGTATGATCCGGAGGCGTCCGGGGATCGACCGGTTTTGGTTCTACCGAGGCTCGATTCGCGCCGGCAATGGAGGGTACCTGAGGTGATCGAAGCATGACGAAGGAAGAATTGCAGCAGGCGGCATCAGGACTGGTGACGGAAGATAATTCCTTCATCGAGCGGCTGAGGTCGCGCGTCAAGAACGAGACGCGGATCAAGCAGACATTGAAGCGCATGGAAGCGACGGCCATGAAGATCGCGGGCAAGCTGCCCTGCGAGGATTGTTCTCCATCGAGACTGCGCGCGGAAGTAAGACAGTTGAAGGAAGCAGCGCTCCGCAGATAGCAGGTTCGATGCATATCAATACCTGCCGATGATGCCGCATCCGGCGCTTCCAGCGCAACCGGCCATCATTTCTTGACGGCTTCCACTTTCTCCCCGTTCATCCCCGCGTTCTTTCTCGATAATTTCCTTCCCGCGGCCATCGTTCTCATTTACGCAATGGCTGCCTGTGCGGTGGGGGGAATGGCGGAGTCGAAGTCGGGTTCGCTGCACATCGAGAACAGATTCTTGCTCGGACTGTTCTTTATGTCCGCCTGGACAATGGTTCTCGCGATGTCCGGTTGGCTCGACTTCCTGCCCGTTGTGGCTCCGCTGGTCATCCTGCCCTGCGTGACGTGTTTCCAGATCTGGCGAGACAGGAAGGAGATGATTCGGAATAGGGTGAAGATTCCGCGCGGGAAAATCGAACTCGCGGGCGCGATCCTTTGCGCCGCCGCGTTGGCAGCGTCGACACTCATGACGGCCGCTCCGCCGACGCTCGGAGACGCGCTCATTTATCACGTGGGCATTCCGCGCCAGTATCTTCTGCATGGAGGCATGGTCTCGATTTCATCCCAGGATCTCACTCTCTATTTTCAGCAGGCGGAAATGGTTCTGCTGCCCTTGCTGGCGCTCGACGCGACAGGACGAGCGGCCAATCTGCTGGGAATACCCGTCCTGGCGGCGCTGGCGGCGAATCTGGGGCGGCTTGCGGGGCGGGCGGGAGGCGGACGGAGCGGATGGTTGACTGCGTCGGCCGTGCTCACCTCTCCGGTATTGATGGCGCTCTCGGCCTACACCAAGAACGATCTTCTGGCCATATCCGCCGCGGCCGGTTCTATTCGGTTGAGCATGGAGATGGAGAAAGGTGATCCGAAGTTTGCGGCCCGATGCGCGACGGCCGGATTTCTCGCGGGCTGTTCGCTCGCTGTCAAGCCTTCAACGGCGTTGATCCTTCTTCCCTGGGGAGTCATCCTGGCGTGGAAGAATATTTCATCGCTCAAGGCGATCGCTATTTTCGCCGGAACATCCTGCATCATGCTTGCGCCGTGGATTGCGCGCAATCTTGTGATCGCGGGTGTTCCCTGGAGCTCGAATTACACGCTTCAGGCGGCGGCATCGCCGGCCGCAGTGTGGACGACCCTGCCGGAATGCGCGACTCATCTCCTGGAATCCTTCTACACGGTTCATCCGGAATTCGACGGCCCCCTGGGGCCACTGCTGCTGGCCCTCGTCATGCTGGCGCCCCTGGCGGGACGCGAATCTCCGTCGCTCCGTCCGTTGCTTCTCGCCGGAGCTTCCGGATATCTGCTCTGGATCTTCATCGGCGGGTATCACGCCCGCTTTTTTCTCCCTGTCCTTCTGCCCTTGGTCGCCATCGGTTCCGTTTCGCGGATCGCACGGCAATCCGTGGCGAGCGCCATCGCGCTTGGCCTCGCCGCGCTTTCGCTGGCGTCGGGAGTGATTCTTCTGGAACGGTCCACCGGTTTTCTGGAACTGCAGACCGGGCGGGTGGGGACGGAAGAATTTCTCGCCCGCAACATGGAATCATACGTTCTGCAGCGGGAGTCGTCGCGCCTCCTGCCGGAAGACGCCGTCGTGGCCATGGTCGGCGAGCCGCGTATATTCACCATGATGCGGCGCGTGCAATTCGATCTCTCGTGGCGTCGCGAAACGGCGCTGGATCTCGCGCATCCTCGCCACGATCCACGCGAGCTGAAGGAGAGCCTGAAAGGTCGCGGAGCCACGCATGTTCTCTTCAATCCCGTGCTCCTGCGACGATCTCTGGACGTGGGGGGCAAACCGGGGCTCCTTTGTCCGCGGGATATGGACGTCTTTCGGGAGATGCTGGAGGATTCGAGGCTCTGCGAAGTGATTCTGCGGGATGGAGCCGGCCCCGGGATGGGACTGTATCGACTGCGGTGAGAAGATCGCGGCAGGTTCATCCGGTCGCCGCGATTTCGAATAACTCTTGATGAAGTCGATCGCATGAATTAAGATCATGGCTTCCCGATTCCAGGACCGTTAGCTCAGCTGGTAGAGCAGAAGACTCTTAATCTTCGGGCCGCAGGTTCGACCCCTGCACGGTCCACGTTATTTTTCCTGAGAGGCATGTCGCCAAGTGCAGGTTCGTCCAATTTCAGTGCAACATGTCCGGGGTTAATCCGATAAAACAATCGGGTCCTCCTGCCGATAAAATACGCATGCGTCGGCCCGAAGTCGTCTTCTTCTCATCGTTGAGTTTTCTGATGGTCACGGGATCTTTTCTCGCGGCCACTTTCTCCTCCTCCTCGCACCGTGCGGAGGCCGTTTCGATTCCGGCTCCGGCCGCGACGCGCGCGACGCTTCTGAACCAGGACTTCGCGCATCTCTGCGTTCCTCCTTCCTGGAGAGCCGCGATGCCGCTGGCGATCCGGGGGCCGCAGAACGCGCAAGTTCCGTCCCGCAAGATCCGATGGGAAATCGCGGAGTCGCGGATCCGGAAGGTACTGGCGAAATCGCGCCGGACGCGGTTCGGGCTCTATATGAAGAACATCAGCACCGGTAAGACGATCGAAGTGAACGCCGGATCGAGGTTCGCATCCGCCTCGCTCGTCAAGATCCCCATTCTCATCAGCCTGTACAGGGAAATGGCCGCCGGTAAGATCGCGCCGACGCTAGGTCCCCTGTATCTGGAACGGCATCGCATCGGGGGATCGGGCGTGCTGAAGGGCGAGCATTCGGGCGTGAAGGTGAACCTGCGCGATCTCTGCTACCTCATGCTCCAGCACAGCGACAACACCGCGACGAACATCCTGACGGATCTCGTGGGGATGCGGCGCGTGACGGAGATCTGCAGGGAGTACGGCTGGAAGAACACTAACATGGTCCGGCCGGTGATGGCCCTGGAACTGCGGTCGAAGGGGATCGAGAACTGGACGACGCCCAGGGAGATGGGGATGATGCTGGAGTCGATTCACCGGGGCCAGATCGTTTCGCCGGCGGCCTCGAAGGAGATGATCAGCCTGATGCTGAATCCTCCGATCGACGACCGACTGCCGCGGTATCTGCCGGAGCGGATCGACATCGCGCACAAGACGGGGCTCATCTACGACGTCGCGCACGATGTCGGGCTCATCTACCTCCCGGGCGACCAGACCATCCTGGTTTCCGCATTCGCCGACAGGCTCGGCTCGAATTACCGCTCCGCCAAGATCCCGATGGCGCAGATCGCCCGTATTCTCTATGAAGAAGCGACGGCGCCGACGGCGCAGGAGAAGGGGCGCCGGAGCAACTAAGGTTCTCCGCTCGCTGGAAAAATTTCTCCGCGATCGTCCGGCTTCCGTGCCTCGCTTTTCTTCGGCTCCACGAGCTTGAATCGTTTCTCGGCGACGACGCGGCGCAGCTCGTGCAAAAGCTCCATCCTGTTCGCCACGGCGCGCTGCGCGGGTTTATCGAAGACGCACGTGCGTCCGCGGCCCGCCGCTTTCGCCTGATACATCGCGGCGTCGGCTTCGCGCAGGATGAAATCCGCGTCGGTGGTCATGCAGGATCCGAGAGCGATCCCGACGGAGAAGGAACCCTGGATAGCAGTGCCCAGAATATCGAACGGCGGAGCGAGCGCTTCGTGGAGCCGAGTTGCGACAGCCAGCGCTTCCTCCTGGTCCCGTACCTCGTCCAGAAGAACCGCGAATTCGTCGCCGCTCACGCGCGTCGCGGTGTCCCCGGGACGGATGCTCGCCGAAATTCTCTTCGCCATTCCGCGAATCATTTCGTCGCCAGCTTGATGACCCATCGTGTCGTTGATCGTCTTGAATCGGTCGAGGTCGATGAAGAGAACCGCGAATCGGCGCGATATTTCGCGCTGGCACTCCTGGATCGTTTTGCGGATGCGATCGCCCAGGAGCATCCTGTTGGGGAGGCCGGTCAGAGGATCGTGCAGCGCATCATGCCGGGCCCTCTGCTCGGATTCCTCCAGAGCCTGCGTCCTGTCGCGCACGCGTTTCTCCAGGGTGAGGTTCAGGTCTTGCAGCTCGCGGTGCGATGACTCCAGCTCCTGGTGCGATGCGCGGATGGCTGATGCCATGTCGTTGAATGTATGCGCCAGCGTGCCGAGCTCGTCATCGCGCTCCAGGTGCACGGCGGCATCCCACTGGCCCTGCCCCAGCCGGGCGGCTTCCTGGGTGAGCCTTGCGATGGGGGAGTAGAGGTAGCCGGCCGTTTTTGTCGAGATCACAAGAACCGCCAGCGCGGAAACAAGGAGGAGGACCGCCAGTGAGGAAAAAAGTTGCCACGGAAGATCCAGCACGCTCGCTTCCCGGCGATACGTCAGAATTCCCCACTCGTCCGAGAGAAACATGCCTGCGAGGAAGAGTCTTTCATGCGCCCAGCGGGCTATGCCGACGCCGGGCAGCGTCGAGGCGCCCGTAGGACGACTGGTATTGGCGTCCAGTGGTACAAGGGGAGCGGCGTTCGATGAAACGCTCATTTCACCGTCAACGCCAGTGACCGGTATGCCGTTCTTATTCAGGATGAAGAATCCGCTTTCCCGGGATCGCGCGGTCGTAGCCAGTCCTCGCCACAGATGAACAGGCTCGATGACACCGGTGAGAATGCGGCCGTCCGGAGCGAGGAGCGCCATGCCGACTGCGAAGTCTCCGTCGCTGGATATTTCCTGCAGGCGAAAGGGAGGTGAAAGGTATACCTTTCCTGTTTTCATAATGTCACGGGCGATCTCCTTTGTAAGCCACGGTGGAAAATGATCCGTTTTCGGATCGATCGATTCGTGGTTTCGAAAATAGCTCTCACCCGATGGTATGGTTCCGCCTCGCGATAAATACGCGAGCTGGGCTTTCGCCACGGAGAGAGTTTGAACGATATGCCGGCCGCAGAATCGCGCATAATCCTTCAGACCGCGGTCCGCCTCCTCGACTGCCACGGCTCGCGTCTGGAAATACATCGGCGCCGCAAAGAGGGCCAGGGGGACAGTGACGGCGAGAGTCAGGACCACGATGATCTTCCTGCCGAGCCGCGACGAAAGCACATCGCGCAGGCCGGAGCGCGATCGATCCATCAGTAGTCCGAGGCCAGCCCGATATAACCTCCATCGTTGGCCATGATCACGTCGTCCTGCGATACCGCCGCGATCAGGAACTGAAGCCAGTCTCCATCGGCGCCTTCGGAGAAGAGATCGTATTTGCTGTTGATGGGAGCGAGGGAGCCGTTTCGCCGCCGCGCCAGGGAGGTATTGAGGCCGTTGGAGACTCCCGCCGGCAGGATGGGAAGGGGAACGAGCGGCATGGCGATTGTGCTGTTGAAGCTGTTGAAGATGTAGTCGTTTCCCCACGGATCCTTTGGCACGGACCCCTTGTGAAACGTGCTCCAATCGATCGGCACTCCTCCTACGTGAGTCGTTCGAAAGACTTCGATCTCCTCGTGGAACGCCCGGATTTCCGCGACGGCCCTGGCGACGCGCGATGTCTCGAGCGCGTAGAGGATCCGGGGAATGGAGAGAACGGCGAGGATGCCGATGATCGCGACGGCGATGAGCATTTCCACGAGCGTGAAACCGCGCCGTGAAATTCGATTGTGCATTTTGTTCCCCCCCGCAACATCACGACACGAATATCGAATTCCGGATAGGAGTCGAAAATCCACGAGGACTCTACGTTCCCCAGGGGCATGGACTCAGCCGGATCGAAGCTTCGTATTGACATTAATTTATTCACTCGGCTCATCTCATTTCAACGGGGGCCGGAAATTAATACGGTAATAAATTCCACTTGTTAGAAAATCCGATCGGAACTGCAACGGAGTCGCAATGTTTCGGGCGCGGGAAAATCATTCTCGACCCGTTTCTGTTCATTGATGAGAAAAGTGTCTAATCCTAGACACCTGTCTAGGATTAGACATTTTATTTTCCGTGTATTCGTTGATATTGCGTGAGATAACGTGCGGCACGACTTCTGCTCTTATGTAGATGATACCAAATACGATCTCGCGGGCCGGAGCGCAGGAGTTCGGCACAGAGCGGGAATTCGGAAGGAGAAGAGGAACGTGGCAAAAGAGGAATCAAGAGTCGAGGATCGGAAGAACAAGGCCTTGCAGGCCGCCATCGAACAGATCACGAAGGACTTCGGCAAGGGAGCGATCATGTCGCTTGGGGAGCGCGGCGCGCGGCTGGATGTCGAGGCGGTGACGACGGGGATTCTTGCCGTGGATATCGCGCTCGGCGTGGGAGGACTGCCGCGCGGAAGGATCGTGGAAGTCTTCGGGCCGGAGTCGGGCGGGAAGACGACGATGTGCCTGCATGCGATCGCGGCGGTTCAGCGGCAGGGCGGCACGGCGGCCTTCATCGATGCCGAGCACGCCCTGGATCCCGTATACGCGGCCCGCCTCGGGGTGCAGCTCGATTCGCTCCTCGTCTCGCAGCCCGGCACCGGCGAGGAAGCTCTGGAGATCACGGACGCGCTCGTGCGGTCGGGTGCGATCGACATTCTCGTCATCGACTCGGTCGCGGCTCTTGTGCCGAAGGCCGAGATCGAAGGGGAGATGGGCGACTCGCACATGGGACTGCAGGCGCGCCTGATGAGCCAGGCTCTGCGGAAACTGACCGCCAGCGTCTCACGGTCGAAGTCGATCTGCATCTTCATCAACCAGCTCCGCGAGAAGATCGGCGTGATGTTCGGGAACCCGGAGACGACCCCGGGCGGCCGCGCGCTGAAGTTCTATTCGTCCGTCCGGCTCGATGTGCGAGGGAGCGAAGTGATCAAGAATAACGGCGAGATCATCGGGAAGAAGGTGAAGGTGAAGGTCGTGAAGAACAAGGTCGCGCCGCCCTTCAAGGAAGCGCTTCTCGACGTCATCTACGGCTATGGATTCTCCAACGAAGCCTCGCTGGTTGATCTCGGGATCCAGCACAACGTCCTGGAGACAAAGGGAACGTGGATCCGCTGGAACGAGGAAGGAATCGGGCAGGGGCGCGAGAAGGCTCGGGAGTGGCTGATGAACAACACCGAGAAGCGCGTGGAACTGGAGACGAAGATCAGGACCGCCGTGATGAAGGGGCGCGAGGAAGCTCTGGCGTCGATGGCCGGTTCTCCCGCGGCCGTCGCCGGAGCCGCGGCGTCTGCCGGGGCTGCCGTGACTGCCGGGGCGAGGACGCAGGGGGTGGCGTTGAACTGATATAGGGTCAGGCTGTCCAGGGCGACAAGCCTGGGGAGGTCATTCGCGAGTCTGCAGGCACCCCTTCGGGGGAGTGCTATTCCGTCTGGTTTGGAAGTGGTGTGGACGTGGCGGAAATGGCAGACGCGAGTGGCAGTCAACCACTCGGGGAGAAATCTCCGTGAGGGTTCGAATCCCTTCGTCCGCACCCAACAATTAAACTTGCAGACCTTGAAAATCCTGCAAGAAAATCATATATTGATATTAATGATTGGCTGTCAATCGCGTGATGCGGTTCGTCACGTTCGAGAAAGCCCTCGAGGGACATTCCTTCGAGGGCTTTTTATTGCAAATCGCGATTGACCACTTGAAAATGACGCGACGAACATGTAAGTTGTTAATGGTTGACTGCCATTCGCGTGATGCAGTTCGTCACGTTTGAGAAAGCCCTCGAAGGATACTCCTTCGGGGGCTTTTTTTCGCGGCCTCCAACTCCATGGATTGATTTTCGAAGACAACTCAAACCACGACGAGTGATCGCTCCATTCGGTTGAAGATATCCACGCCGTCATCGCGCAATACGCCCGCGTCCTCGATCCTGACGCCGCCCCAGCCGGGTATGTAGACGCCGGGCTCGATCGTGAAGACCATCCCCGGAAGAAGTTTCTCCTCGGAGAGGGGAGCCAGGCGGGGATCCTCGTGGATCTCCACGCCGATGCCGTGGCCCAGTCCGTGGCCGAAGTATTTTCCGAGCTCCCGGCTATCCAGGACGCCAAGCGCGATCATGTGCGCTTCCTGGCCTGAGATGCCCGGGCGAATTCCTTTGGCTGCTGTTCTGTTGGCCAGATGCACTGCCTCGTGAATTTCCCTTTGCCGGTCGTCGGCAGATTGGACCGCCACCGTTCGCGTCATGTCGGCGACATAACCGTCGAGATCGAGACCGATATCGACGACGACAAGCTCGCCTTTTTCGATGACCTTCTTTGATGCGATGCCATGGGGGAGAGCTCCGCGAGACCCGGAGGCGACGATCGGTTCGAAGGGCAGCGGTCGTCCGGTGGCGCGCCTGGCGAGCAGTTCGAAATGGAGCGCGGCATCGAGTTCGGTGATGCCCGGGCGGATGAATTCGAGCGTGCGGCCCATCAGATCCTCCAGCAGCGCGGCCGCGGCGCGGAGACGGTCGATTTCGCTCTCGTCCTTCACGATACGGATCGACTCCACAAGGCCTGATCGGGGTATCCATTCGATGGGTGTGCCATCGCTTCCGCCGGACCGGAATTTGTCCATCGCCGTCAGGGTCATGTGATTGGCTTCGACGGCGCACCGCCGGCCCCCCAGGAGGAAGGCGGCGAGCTGTTTTTCCAGGGGGCCCTCGCGCTTCGTGATCTTGCAGCGGCATTGCTGCGCGGCCTGTTCCACGTAGCGAAAGTCGACGACGAGGTGCTCGGTTTCCGGACCGAGGAAGAAGAATCCGGCGGATCCCGTGAAGCCGGTCAGGTAGCGGATGTTGGGAAGGTGAGAGACGACCGCGGAATCGCAGTTGCTCGCGGTGAGCGAGGCGCGCAGTTTCGCTATGCGACTTCCGTAGATCGAGTCCGAGGGCGAAAGCTGTTCGCCGGATGTCGCGACGGAAGACGCGAGGGGATTTGTCATGGGAGGCGGAACAGGGCCAATGCCGCGCCGATGGCCAGGAACGGCCCGAAGGGAATGTAGGAACGACGGCCGACCCTGCGGATGAGGAGCAAGGCGATGGACAGGACTCCGCCGATTATGGACCCAAGGAAGAGAGTCTTCAAAGCGCCAGCCGGTCCCAGCCATGCTCCGACGAACATCAGCAGCTTGACGTCGCCAAGCCCCATGGCTTCCTGGCCGTAGATCATCTGCCCGATCCAGCGTATCACCAGCACAAATCCGCCGCCAACGGCTGCGCCCAGCATCGACAGGACCGGCAGGGGTAGAATCAAAGAATCGACGCCCGCAAAAAACGCGATCGTCTGCAGGAAGACATCGCTGGCCGACGGCAGGATCCAGGGGGCGAGGATGATCCCGGAGATTGTCAGCGGAATCGTGATCTCGTTCGGGATGATCCGGTGATCGATATCGATCCAGAAAACGACGACGAGAGCCCAGAGGAAAAGGGATGAGGCGACGATATGCGAATTGTGGAATGCCGCATAGCTGAGGGCGAAAGCCATGCCGCAGAGGAGTTCCGTCAGGGGATATCGGATGGAAATCGGCCCGCGGCATCGACGGCATTTGCCCATCAGAAGGAACCAGGAGAGAAGGGGGATATTATCGAACCATAGAATGGTCTTCTGGCAGTGAGGGCAGAACGACCGGCCGCTTCGGACACTTTCTTCGCGCGGCCAGCGGAATATGCAGGCGTTCCCGAATGATCCCAGGACAAGTCCGGTAAGGAACGCGAAGAGGAACCAGGGATCCGCCAGCCAGGGGTGGAGGCCATTTGAAATGAGGGAGGCAAGAGGACTTGGTTCGTGGAAATTGGAAAAGGGCTGATCGATGCCACGCAGCTGAATGTCGGAAAACTTCGATGACATTGTTCCCAGGCGGGCCAAGGCGTCCATCCCGGGAAGCAGCGTTTCTACCGATTCAGTTCCGGCGATCGGAAGAAGCCAGGTTGGTCGGCGGCGGCGTGGAAGCAGCCGGGCCGGTCGCGGGCACATCGGTCACGACGGCGCTGGCATTGAAGGAGATCCTGGCGCTGTCCACGTCGGGATGAATGTCGAAGATGCGGGATGCTCCCATGACATCGAAAACACGGCGAATATCCGGAGATAGTTCCACGATCTTGATGTCGCCGCTGTGCATGCGGACGCGACGCAGCCGACCGATGAGAATTCCGAGAGCGGTGGAGTTGATCTGGGCGACCTTCTGGAAGCGGATGATGAGGCGGACTTTGCCGTCCTGGACCAGGTCATTGATGACTTCGCGAATTTTAGTAACGAGGAAAGCGTCAATGCGACCTTCCACGTCTATGACAACGACCCCCCCTTCGTCATGTGCGTCTACGCGAAACTCAGTCATCATAACCCACAAGCATAAGAGTCGGCGGTATCCAGAAATACCCGCAGACGAGAATGGTATGGGAATCCCTTGAACTGTCAAAGGAATCCTTGGTATTTCTATGAATAAACCGCCCTTTCACTCTTCTTCCGGGGGAACTCATGTGGCCGTCGCCGCCTTTTTCTCCCTGGCCGCCTGCAGCAGTGCGATGATGTGGTCTCCATACTTCGCGATCCGGTTCCGGCCGATCCAGGGGATGGTTTCGAAATCGCTCAGGGTGCGGGGAGGGCTGAATACCAGGGCCTCCATGACATGGTTGGGAAGCACCGCCATGGTGGAGATTTTACGTCGAGCCGCTTCCTCCTTCCGCCACGCCTTCAGCGCTTCTTCCAGTTGATCCCGCACATTTCGATCCGGCGCTTCCCTGCGATGGGTGCGGTGGTTGTGCTTTCGGACGCGAACGGGCCGTCGCGCATTACGAGTCTCCTCGAAGGCCTCGATGATTTCCGGAAGGTAGGTCTTCATGAATTTCCGCCGCAGGAATTCTATCCGCGTCAATTCCGCGCGGGTTCGGGATGCCGCCATCAAGGTCAGGAGCGAATCGGGGATCATCTTGAAGGGAGGGCGGTTTTCGATGGAGGAGATGTGATCGCGGATGCGATACAGCTTCTGGAGAAAGGCGACACCTTCGTCGGAAAGCTCGTCCACTCCGGACATTCGCCAATATCCGTCGCCATCGAAAGTCGGCTGCGTGGCGGCGGTCGCTTCGAGCCGTCTCGATTCCAGCTCGGCTTCCTCCGCCAGTCCCGCGACATCCAGCTCCGCGCGGATCTTCTCGCAGAGGCGAAGGAGAAACGAAACATCGTGCCGCAGATACTCGCAGGCGACATCAGAGAGCGGACGAATCGCCCAGTCCGCTTTCTGCAGCTTCTTGGAGAGAAGGACTCCGAAGTGTTTCTCCACGAGGCTCGAAAGACCCGTCTTGGGATAGTCCAGCAGTTGAGCCGCGATGTAGGTGTCGAAGAGGTTATGGATGCCCCTGCCGTAATCCTCCTTGAGGCTCGCGATGTCGTGGCTGGCGCCATGGAGAATCTTGAGGATGGAGGGGTCGGATAAAATATCGAGGAGTGGATCAAGCTCGTGGGCCGCAGGGGAGGATAACGGAGTTTCCTGAGCGGCGGCGGCTCCCGCCGGATGGAACGCCAGCGTATCGATGAGCCATTCCCGCTCACCATCGGATACCTGGATGATGCAGACGCGAGGTTTGTAGGCGTGCAGGCCGTTCGTTTCCGTATCCACGCCAAGCTGCTTCGCCCCGCGCATGAGCCGGCAGGCTTCCTGCAACTCATCGAGCGTATCGATGATCATGCTGGATTCTCATCCTTGTAAATCGCCACGGAATTCGAAGTTTCGTGGAAGCGGACTTCCGCCACGGGAAGTCCTCTCGCTTTCATCATGTCGAACAGGTACTTGGCGAAAGTTTCGGCCGTGGGATTGTCGTCGAAGAGGAATACCGGCTCCCCTCGCTTTTGGAACTCCTCCACGAGCGGATCGTCTTTCCGGAAAAGCATCTTGTGGTCCCAATTTTCATCGATGAAAGTCTTGACGACGCTCATGATGTCGCCGAAATCGACCACCATGCCGCGATGATCGAGCCTGGGGGCGAAACAGACCACTTCGACAAGGCCGTTATGGCCGTGAGGAAATCGACATTTTCCGGAGTAATCCATAAGCCGATGGCCATAGGCGAACTCAATCTGTTTGACGACGTACCACATACGACTAATCTTAGACCCTGGCGGTTGCGAATCCAACAGCAAAGGAAGAGGATGAAGAATGAGGGATGCAGGATGAATCGTTACCATTTCATCGGAGCGGGCGGGTCGGGGATGATGCCGCTGGCGCTCCTGATGACATGGATGTCTGCCCGGGAAAAATGCCTGATCTCCGGTTCCGACCGGGCTTTCGACCGGAATCCCGATGATCCCAGGCGGGCCGAGCTCATTCGTCACGGCGTCGTGATCCATCCTCAGCAGGGCGGACATGCCTCCGGAGCGATCGCGGTCGTGTCGACGGCCATCGAGAGCTCGAATCCCGATCTCGCGGGCGTTTCCGGCATCCGGCATCGTTCGGAAATCCTCGAAAAGCTCGTGCGTGACCTGGCCGCATCGGGACGGCGGAATGTCCTCATCGCCGGTTCGAGCGGAAAGACGACGACGACCGCGATGACAGCCTGGATCTGCCATCGCGCCGGACTCGACCCGGTTGTGTATGTGGGCGGTTCCGTCCGCGAGTTGGCGCCTTACGGGGCGCGCCGGGGAAATGGACCCTTGATCGTGGAGGTGGATGAGTCGGACGGATCCATCGAGAGATTCACTCCGGATATCGCCGTCGTCACGAGCGCATCGGAAGATCACAAGCCGCTGCCGGAAATCGAGGAACTCTTCAGGCGATTCGTGGCGAAATCGCGGAGCATGATCCTGTCGGAGCAGGCGTCCTATCTGGCGGCCGAAGAGGCGGGCCTCGCGGTCGCGGTGGCGCGGTGTTCTCCTTCAGACAAGCTGACAGGAATTCCTGGAGCCTTCAACCGGATCAACGAGGCGCTGGCCGTTGAAGCTGCCTGCGGTCTCGGTATCCCGCGAGAGACGGCGAGGAGGGCGCTCGAGGATTTTCCCGGAGTGGGCCGCCGGTTGGAAATTATTCTCACCAGGGACGAGCGCCGAGTCGTGGACGACTTCGCGCATAATCCCGAGAAGATCGCCGCGTCGCTGGCGGCTGTCAAGGAGTGGAAACATCCTGTCATGGCCGTTTATCAACCGCATGGATACGGGCCTCTTCGCATGCAGAAGGACGCCCTGGGCGGGATCTTTTCCAGATCTCTTTCGCCCCAGGACTCCGTCGTGCTCCTTCCGATCTATGATGCCGGCGGAACGGCGGATCGAACCATTTCCTCGTCCGATTTAACCAATCTCATCAGCGGGCCGAGAGCTTTCACCGTCGGTTCCCGCGCGGAAGCGGTGGCGCTCGCCGCCGATTTTCTGCGCGGACCCGCCACTGTCATTGTCATGGGGGCCCGAGACCCGAGCCTCTCCGGACTGGCCCGGGATATCGGAGACGGCTGCCCGGATTGACTTCGGAGATGTTACTGATTATTGTTAATGCATAGTTGCCCCACATAAAAAGGAGGATATTACCATGGCACATGAACTTCCCAAGCTGCCCTACGATCCGGCCGCGTTGGAACCTCATATCGACTCGCAAACCATGAACATTCATCACGGAAAGCATCATCAGGCCTACGTGAACAATCTGAATGCGGCGCTGGAAGGCCAGGATCACCTTCAGAAGAAAACCATCGAGGATCTTGTCACGGACATCAATTCCGTGCCGGAACCGATCCGGAATGCGGTGCGCAATAACGGCGGCGGTCATTTGAACCACTCGATGTTCTGGCAGATCATGGGCCCGAACGCGGGAGGGGAGCCGGGAGGCGAGCTGGGAGCGGAGATCGTGAAAACGTTCGGCAGTGTCGCGAAATTCAAGGAAGATTTCGGAAAAGCGGGAGTCGGCCGGTTCGGCAGCGGCTGGGCCTGGCTGATCGTCGACAAGGGCAGAAAGCTCGCCATCACCTCGACTCCCAACCAGGATAATCCGCTCATGGAAGGGAACAAGCCCGTGATGGGATTGGATGTCTGGGAACATGCCTACTATCTGAAATATCAGAATCGCCGTCCCGATTACATTGCGGCGTGGTGGAACGTCGTGAACTGGAGCGAGGTTGCCCGCCGATACGCGATGTTCAAAGGCTGATCTCTACGCTCGCGTACTGCACTCCGCTCGGATCCACAGCGCCCCCCGGTCAGGATGGGGGGCGCTGAACGTGAACAAGTTATTGCTGCGTCTTCGAACCGCGATCTTCCCGCCCAAATACCCCGAGTACGGTGAATATCGTGATGAGGATGAAGATGCCGGGGATCATGTTGTCGATCTGCCGCGTTCCTCGGACGACATGGAGGTCAAGATCACGCGTCTGCGTCTTTCGGCGGGATTCGTCATCGTTCTGTCCATCGGCGTCGCGGTCTATCTCTATACCCAGGATAAGGAAGCGCGCCTGAAGGCCGGATTGAAGTCGCCCCTCGCGGCGGACATGCTCCAGGATGCCTTGCCGGAGGAACAACTCGCGCCGCGAAATTCGCTCGACGAAATCCAGCGGTGGGCTCAAGAGGTCGAAGCGGAAGCGCAGCAGACAGCGGGCGATCCTGGCGCGGCAGCCATCGACACCATGGGACGTTCGGCGGCCCTTGCCATTGACCCATCATCCAATGGTCCGGCGAAGCCGGGATCTTTCGCGCCGATAGCTCCTTATGAGCCCAGCACGGCCTCCACGTCGAACTGGACTGTCCCGGAAGCGGCCAGCGGATCGGAGACGTCGTCCTCATCCGCGACTGCCCTCTCCTGGCCGCCGACTCCGACGCCGCCCTCAAGCTCTTCCAGCAATTCTTCATCGGCCGCTTCAGCCCCTTCGCCCCCCGCAACCGCCCCTTCATCATCCGCCGGAGCGGTAGCGACACCATCCAATAGCCCCGCCGCAGCGCCGCCTTCACCGGTGAAGTCTGATACTCCCGCGGGACGATATGCTCCGAAGAGATACGAACCGGTCACTCTGGAGCCGAGGAATGTGGAGCCTTATTAGGATTTAAGGTAACGACTCAGGCGGCCCGCCCCGCCATAGTGCGCCCTCCGAACCACGAAGGAACACAAATAGACACGAATATATTATTTAATAATTGAATTGTGAACGGTCGTAATCGTCTTAATAATTTCAAACAATCCATTCGTGTCTATTCGTGTCCATTCGTGGTTCGCTCCTCCTGATTGATCACGATTTGAAGCCGATTGGATTCCGGGACACGTAGCGACTTTGCAACGGTGAAGAGTGGATAAATCGCGGAAGAATAGAGTGCGGCGGCCTTCCGCCTAAAAACGATAGCTGAGGCCCAGGCGATGATTGTCGCCGATCTTTCCGAAGGGAGTCCAGGTGTAGTCAACTTCCAAACCGTTGGACTGGAAGCCCGCTCCGAGCGTCATTCCTGACGTGCCGCGGTCGGTCGTGGTGCCCGGATCGTTATTGTCGATCTCGACGGATCCGTCGTAGCCGACACGGACGGAGAACATTTCCGCGAGCGTGGCTTCGGCTCCGACATGCGCGCTCCAGTTTTCATCGGCGATCTTTTCGAAGTCGGCCGTCAGAAGAAAGGGCGCCCGGGCCGCTTCGCGGCGTCCCCACCACCAGCCTTCATAGGCGGCTCCGACACGGAATATGATCGGGAGGCGTTCGGTCGCGACATCGTATTTCACTTCCGTGCCGACGTTCCGGACGCTGGCTCCGATGGAGAACGGAGAATCGCCGGCTTTCCAGCGGAGACCGAGATCGACCGCGAAGGCGGCGGCATCGGCGTCATCGATCGTGGAGGAGTAGACTTTCGCGGTGGCGCCGTAGCCCCAGTTGGCGAGCTTCGCTCCGTACGCGGCGCTGACCGTGAAGTCATGGCCCGTGAAAGTGCCCTGGTTCGCTCCGGCACCGGCGGAGACCACGGTGCGCTGCGTCGTTCCGAAGTCGGTGTAGTTGACGAGGACGGACCACGCCGAATGATCGGTCAGCGGCCAGGCGATGCCGAGCGAACCTTCGCCGACATCGAGCACGATGTCCTGATACATGAATCCGAGTTCACGTTCCGTCGTCCAGCCAAGCCCCGCGGGATTGTAGTGCGCGGCGGCGATGCCGGTCGCGTGCGCGGTGTATGCGTCGCCCATCGCAGCGGCGCGGGCCGAGGGTGAAAAGCGAAGAGAGAGTGCGGCGTTGGAACCGGCGTTGTCCTGCGCTGATTGGGATGGCAAGGCCAGGGAACCACAAAGACACAAAGACACGAAGAATAAATAAAAACAATTCATGAAATTCCAGGACAGAAATGATGCTTCACTTGGGTTGCCGTTGAAGCGAAATATCGTGACTTTGTGTCTTTGTGTCTTTGTGGTTAAAACAAGCCCTCTCCTCATCGTATCACCGCCAGCTTTCCTGTCACCCTGGAGCCCGATGCCAGATCGGTCACGACGTAGATGTAGTACCCGGATGCGACTTTCTCGCCGCTCCCGCTGTTCCGGACATTCCACGTCACGTATCCATCGTTGACGGCGGTCGTGCGGTCGAAGATGCGTTCACCGCGGAGCGTGTAGACTTCGATGCGCACGCGGGCCGGGAGATTATCGAAGACGATGCCGGTGGTTCTCGGATTCGCGGCATCGTATTCCGCGCCCGTGGACGTCTTGCCGGCGTTGGGGCGGAAGGGATTCGGGTAGACCATGAACCGCGACAGGTTCGCCTGGTTGCCGGGACCGCCGCTGCCGGCCGCGGGTGCGACCAGGAGAAACGTCGAGAAGCGCGTCGTGGTCGCAGTGATCGTGCGATTCACCGTGTCGATCGCGATGATCGTCAACTGGCGGCTGTCGTTGTCGCCGGCCGAGGCGGCCCGCACGACGAGGCTTTCCGGCCGCAGGCTCGTTCCCGGAATGAATCCGGAATCGTTCAGCCTGGGGTAACTGAGCGTGATGGTCGCCGACTTGCCGTTAAGGAGCGTGGTCTGGCCTCCGGGCAGGGATATCGAGAGAGCGACGCCGATCGCCGTATCGCGCCCGATGGCGGCGTCGATCTCGTCCTGCTCGGTGGAGCCTACCGCGAGCCCCCTGAAGGCCGTTCCGGATCCCGTGTTGGAGCGTCGCGCGGCGCGAATAGTCGCGCTGCATCGTCCCTGCGCCGTGTCGCTCGTGGGATTCAGGGAATCCTTCGGCAGGCCGATGCCCGCGCGCGTATCGTCGCCAAGCTGGAGGTCGAGGTCGTTCCGGCGCCGGGAATCCATGTTGCGCTGCAAATTGGCGGAGCTGGTATCGGAGTTCGACGCCTGATCGGCGTCGGAAGCGTTCGCTTTCAGCTCGATCAGGTTGACGGGCGTCAGGAGCGCGCTCGTGTTTCCGGATCGATCCGTGATGAGGGCGCGGATATCGTAGATGCTGTCCGCCGATGTCGTATCGCCGATCGCATCCCAGTGCATGCCGTACACCGTCTTCGATTCGTCGCCGATCCTGTCGGGATTTCTCGACGCGGCGTTCGATGCCGCCTTCATCGGCCACCAGATGCCTCCGCCTTCGGGCCGGAACTGGAACGTGATCGTCTCCGCCAGGTTCCTGAAAGCGCCTTCCAGCCGGGCCTGGATCTGCACTCCGCCCGTTCTCTGCACGCGCCGTCCCGCCTCCGGATTGAAGATGACGGCGTAGCCCATCGTCGCGGAGCTGGACCGCGCCGTGGCTCCGACGGTCGCATCGTTATTGTCCTCGTTGCCCATGCCGTCCTGCGTGCGCACCTTGAAGCGATAGAAGGTGCCGTTGACGAGGGTGGTGTCGTCGAGCGTAGAGTAGGTGTAGGTGTCGCCGCCGACGTGGTCGACGATCTTGAAGAGCGTGTCGGCCCCGGCGCTGTCACGGCCCTCGTTCCAGTAGATGTTGTACTGGCCGCCGACATCGAGATCCTGCGAGGGAGAACCGGTCCAGGTGAGCGTGATCCCGAGGGAATTATCCGCGACGGCGCGCAGGTCCGACGGAGGAATCGGGCGGATCGCGTCGGTCGGCGCGGGACGCGCGAAGCTTTCGGCCGTGGAGAACGCACCCTGGTTGCCGACCAGGTCCACTGCGGCAATGCGCCAGTAGAAAGTTCCCGTTTCGCTGAAGAGATACGTCGGAGTAAAGACGATCGATGAGCCGAGGAGCTGGCTCGAGAGAATGACGGTGAAGCTCTCGGAGCGGGACGCCTGGAAACGATACCGGCAAGTCGCGCCGGCCGGCCCTGTGTCGGAGACGGACGTGATCTTGAAGCTCGGCGCGGTCACGGTCGTGTTCTCGCCGTCCAGCGGGGAGACGAGCGTCGGCACGCCGTTGGGCGGCGTGAAGTCGAATGCGAAGGCGATCACCTGGCTCCAGGAGCTGTACGTCCCCGCGTTGGAGCGCGCGCGGACCCGGGCGGAGTATGTCGTTTCGGCGAATCCGGAGACAGAGAGCGATTGCGTCGTGGCGCTCGTGGTGATGGTCGTGTCGAGGTAGAGAACGGAGTTGAGATCGATGATCTGGAAGTGATAGCTGCCGAGACCGGACGCGGGCATGGAGCCAGTGTCTGACCAGGTGATCGTCAGCGGAGTCACGCGCGTGATCGTGTTATTCGCTGGCGTCGTGATGGACGGCGCCGGTGGGACGGATGTTTCGACGCGGAAGTTGGCGACGCCCGAGAAGTTGGAGGTGTTACCGAGCGTGTCTTCCGAGGCGACGCGCCAGTACCACGTTCCGGCTGTGAATCCAGCGACCTGGATCGAGCTTGTTGTGTCGGAGGTCTGCGAGCTGAAGATCGTCGTGGCGAAGGTGGAGTCCGTCGAAGCGCGGAAGAGGTAGCGGCGGAGAGGAACCGCGCCGGCGGCGACATCGGACCAGTCGAAGTTCAAGGTGGTGTCGGAAACATACTGACCGTTTATGGGCGAGGCTGTCGCGGGAACTCCGAGCGGCGTGGACAGAATCCGGAATGTGTCGACGGCGGACGTCGCGGTGTTTCCTGCGGTGTCCTCCGCGATAACGCGCCAATACCACGTCCCTTGAGAGAATCCGGAAACTGTGATGACCGTGCCGAAACCGTACGCGTCCTTGGGCGGAGCGGCGAAGGATCCATTCGTGTCGGCCTGGACGCGGTAGCGGCGCACGCCTGAGAGTCCGTCGGCGGCCGCTGTGAAGCGGAAGATGACAGCGGCCGTGGAGGTGTCTTCACCGGAGAAGGGCCGGATGAGCGGATCCGGTGTCGTGGGCGCTTCGGTGTCGACCGTGACGGTGCGCGTCGTCAGCGAAAGGCGAATGTTCGATGCGGCGTCGACAGCGATGACGCGCCAGAAATGCGGAATGTCCGCGGGAAGGATCGCGTCGAAGGAATCAGCGAGCGGACCGACCGTGGAATCATAGAGGGCGCTGCCGAAACCGGGATCGTCATCGATCTGGAACTGATACGCGGCGATCCCGGACTGCGTGTCCGACGAGAGAGCCCACCGGAACGTGATCGTCTCGACATTCGTGAAGGTGTTATGCACTGGAGACGTGAGCGAGAACGCGGCCGGCGGTATCGTGTCGCCCGCGCCGCCGCCCGTATCGATCGTGATCGTCTGCCATTCCGTGGTGAAGGCGTTCGTGGCCGCGTCGATGGATCCGACGCGCCAGTAGTACTGGCCTCCCGCGAGCGGAGTCGCGGGCCGATGCGAGAGCGTGTTCTGCGGCGCGTTGATGACGTAGGTCGGGCCGGATGTCTCCGTCGCGAGCTGGAACGTGAACGTATCGCGGGTCGGGACCGCCGCGTTGGATGTCCAGACGAAGACGGGCCGGGAGTCCGTGGTCGTGACGCCGTCGGGCGGCGAGAAGAGCCAGACGATGTTCTCCGTATCGACGGAGATGAACCGGGAGTCCGAGGGAGTCGACAGGCTGGCGGCGTTCACGGCGACGACGCGCCAGTAGTATCCGGCGTTCGCGTCCAGCGTCGCGCTTCCGGAAAGCGCCAGGCCCACGGAGGAATCGACGAGGGGAGCGAAGAAGTCGCCCCACTGGTCCACCTGGAGCCTGTACTCCGTGATGGTGGAGAAGGAATCGGTCGAACCGTTCCAGGAGAAAGCGATGCTGGCCGCGTTGGTCTCATGGGCGGCCGCAGGCGCGAGGAGAACGGGCGCCGACGGACCGGAACCGGCGATCGTGAGAATCCTCGAATCGGAGGCGATCGTCGCGCCGGCGACGTCGCTGGCGAGGACGCGCCAATAGTAGACGGCGTCGGTGGCGAGCGTCCGGAAGTCGGTCGTGGACGCGCCAATGTCGGAATCGACGGCGAGGTTGGAGAAGAGCGGATCGAGCGCGAACTGGATCCTGTAACCAGCCAGGCCGGATAACGTGTCGGTGGAAGCGGTCCACTCGAAGAGATTGTCGCCAGTCGTGACGACGGCGTTTGCCGCGGGTTGAACGAGCGCCGGCTTCGACGGCGGAATGAGGTCGAGCCGTACGAAATTCTCCTCGTCGGAGAACGTGCTGTTGCCGATCGCATCGAAGGCGGCGACGCGCCAGTAGAATTCGTCCGTGCCTCCGCCCGCCGGCGTGAGCGCGGGCGTGAAGGAGCGCGAGAGCCCGGTGGAGGTATCTATCAACAATACCGAGAAGTCGGCGAGACGCGATAACTGGAGCTTGTATGCGGAGAGGCCGGATCCCGCGTCGGAACTGGCGGTCCACTGGAAGTTGATCGCCGCGACGCTGGTGTCATGACCCCAGGCCGGCGAGAGAAGGTTGAAGGGTGCCGGGGGATTGAGGTCGTAGATGGTGAAGGCGGCGGGCGCCAGCAGCGCGATCGCCGGGCCTGTATCCTTGAGAGAAGTCTTGATGCCGTTCACCGGAAGCTCCGCATGGACCGTTTCGCCGGAGGGCGCCGAGTCGCGGTAGGCGAGGACGAGAAGGAAGCTGTCCGCGCCCGCGGCGCCGAGCGGATGATTGATGAAGTTCAGCGTCCAGGTCTGGCCGGCCGCGCTGATGAGCGGCGTGACGAATTGTTCCGCGCCGGAATCGAAATCGCCGTTCTGGTTGAGGTCGCGGTAGAGAATGACGTACTCGAGCCGCGACGAGGCACCTGCTCCGCCGTTCAATTTCACGGTGAATTTCTGGAGCGTGTCGCCCGGTGCTCCGGTGACCGAGAATGACATGACACGATTGAGGTCGAGGTTCAACGGCGAGATGGTTTCGGAGAACGTCGTTGGATTGACATTGATCCGGACCGCCGGCGAGAGGCCGCTCTCGATGATGAACGCCGACGGAGCGTAGAATGCGGACGGCGGTGTGGTGTCGCGCGTCGCGACCTTGATCGATGAGGGTGGGATGAACGCGCGGAGCGTATCGCCGCCGGGAGATGTGTCTCGGATCGAAACGACGATGAGGAACGAATCCTGACCGGACGGACCGAGCGAATATTCGAAGGGCAGCGTGTAGCCGGTGCCGGCGGAGGGCTGTAGCTCCGTGATCATACCGTCGATGCCGTCCGTGAAGATCGCGTCCTGGTCGCCATCCTGGTACAGGTACACCGTGTCGAGCTGCGCCGGCGTGCCGCCGGGGCCTTCGAATGCGACGGAGAAGCTTGTGATCGTGTCGTTCGGGTCGCCGCCGATCGTCATCGCCATGACGCCCGTCAGGTCGAGATTGACCGGCGAGATGGATCCTCCGGTCGGGCGCAGAGGATCGACAATGAGCGTTGTCACGGCATTGGTGACGGTGAACGTGGCGGGCGAGAACTGGGGAGCCGGCGGGCCGGAATCGCGCAGGAGCGTGCGGATAGCGGTCGGCGGAATGAGGGCGCGGAGCGTGTCGCCGCTCGTCGCGGTATCGCGGAGCGTCACGAGGACAAGGAAGGAATCTGCGCCGGATTTGAAATTCGGCAGGAGCAGGTTGAGCGAGGACGATCCGAAGAGACCGGACGAGTCGGCCGGGAGGACGGCCGCAAGCGTGTCGAGGCCGGCCTGGAAGGAGCCGTTTTCATTTCCGTCGCGATAGAGGCCGACCGTGTCGATCGAGGCGGCCGAGCCCGCCGCGCCCTGGAGCATGACGAAGAATTGCGTGAGGGTGTCTCCGGAAACGTTGCCGCGGACCGTGAGCGCGAGAACGGTCGTGCGATCCTGCCCGACGGGGACGATGGAACCGCTCGTCGGCGACGTGGAGGAAACGGTCACCGTGACCGGCGGCGTGATGCCCGCCTGCGGGGCGGCGGAGGCGATGGAATCGGAGTAGAACGACTGATTCGGGAAAGGAGCGGCGTCGATCGAGGAGACGCGATAATAGTAGAACGTGCCCGTGACGAGGCCCGAGTCGATGAAAGAAGTCGCTCCGGATCCGGCGGCTCCGATGACAGTCCAGAGATTCGTGTCCGCTGTGCGAGCGCGGTGGATGCGATAGCCGGCAAGGCCGACCGTAGCGTGCGGTTCTTCGTTGGAAGTGACCGCCGACCATGAGACGGTGATCCTGTTGGTATCGAGCGTCGCGGCGTTGACCGTGGCCGGCGCCCGGGGAGCGACTGTATCCGCGTTCGGCGCCGTGTCGACGGGACCGAGGCGGAAGGGCGAGTAGATGGCGGAGTCGCGGGCGCTGCCGGCTATCCTCGCCTTGATGACAATCGTGTCGGACGTGCCCCACCAGTTGCGCTGGAAGTTTCTTGACTGCGGCTCGGCGGTCAGGAGGATCGAATCCGGCCGGGCCGGTGCGCCTGACAGGCTGTTCTTTGTAAACGTGTCGGCGGTCGGGCTCTGAATCTCGATCGCCCATGTCCCGTTCGAATCGACGCGATTCTGCGTGACGATGTTCCGGAACGTGCCGGAGAAGAGAATTCCGAGCAGCGCGTTGTCATGAATATAGTTGCCGCGCAACTGGTTGGCGTTGCTGCTCTGGACCCAAAATCCGTTCTGCAGATTGCCGGCGGCGACATTATTCTCGATGATGCTCGTATCGAGTGAAGTCAGCGCGAAACCGTTATTGCCATTCCTGGTGCTGGTGTTTCCGCTGACGACCTGACGCGAACTGATGAGGTAGAATCCGTCGCCGATGTTGCTGTCCGCCGTGTTTCCCGTCGCGGAAATATTGGTTCCCGACAGGTAGATGCCGTAGCTGTTGTTGTTGTTGGAGTTGTTTCCGGAGATCGTGCAATAAGAAATGTTCGAAGTGATGAATCCTCCCAGTCCGTTTCCGGAAATCGTATTGCCGTCGATCAGGGAAGTGTCCGTGTTGGAAAGATACAGGCCGTAATTGGTATTCGAGGAACTGACGTTGCCGGTCACGCGAGCCGTGTCGGAATTGGAGAGATAGATGCCGTAGTTCTGGTTTCCGGTGACCGTGTTGCCGTCGACCATGGTGAGATCCGTGTTGGAAAGATACAGGCCGTAGTTCGAATTGGAAGCCGAGGCGTTTCCCGAGACGCGGGACGAGTCCGCGTTGGAGAGGTAGATGCCGTAATTCTGATTATTCGAGACGGTGTTGTTTTTGACGAGCACCTGCGGCGAATTGTCGGCGTAGATCCCGTAGTTGCCGTTGTTGGAGACGAGACTGGCCTGCGCGGTGCAGTTCGACGACGCCAGTAGATAGATGGCGTAGTTGGAGTTGTTCCGAAGGAGGCTGTTCTCCACGGAAACCTGGCTCGCGTTGTTCGCCCTGATTCCCATGCCCGGCGTGCCCCGCACGCGGCTGGACCGGATCAGGGTCTGAGACGAGCCGGACTCGATGAGCATGCCGATGAAGCCGTTCGAGTCCGAAGCGACGTCTTCGATCCGCGTCGCGACGGCGCCGGTCATGAGGATGCCGTATCTCCCGCGCGTGACCTGGAAGTTCCGGAGGTTCACGCCGACGACGTTCCTCACATGAACCGTCAAGGCGCTCAAGGCGCTCGTGTTGTTGAAGTCGAGGATCGTGGAAGAAGAATCCTTGCCGAGGATGCTGATCGCATTAACGCCGATGGTGACGGTATCCGGCTCCACGTAGACGCCGGCATCCATGACGACGGTGTCTCCCGTTGTAAGAAACGCTTCCACGTCGTTGAAGAACCGCTTCGGTGAGGACGGCGAGAGGCCGGTGTTCGCGCTGTTTCCGGCGGCGGAGGTGAAGCTGTCGCCGGATATCGATGTATCGTTGATATACCACGTATTGGGACCGGTTGTGTCGATGCCGCCGGGAGTCTGAGCCAAGGCGATCGAGTCGGAGAAGAAGGATTGATTCTCATTCGGTACGTGATTGTCGAACGCCGTCACGCGGAAATAGACCGTCTCACCCGCGTTCAGGTCGGTGTCGTCGTAGCTTGTCGAACCAGGGCCGACCTGGCCGAGAATGTTCCATTGGCTCGTATCGGCGATTGAAGATTCGTAGATTCGATACCCCGCAAGATTGAGCGCAACCTCCGGATCCTCGGAAGACGTCACTGCCCTCCACGTGACCCGGATGGACGATGGCGACAATGCGGTCGCGGCTACGGTGTCGGGCGCGCGCGGGGCGATGGTGTCGGCTCCTGCCGCCGTGTCGACGGGACCGAGCCTGTAGGGGCGCCAGGAGTTGGCCGTGTCGCTGATCTTCGAACCGATCACGGACGTATCCGTCGATCCGAACCAGTTGCGGGTGAGCGTCTGGACGTTGCCGCTCCCGTTGTAGATGTTGTTCACGCGGTTGCCGAAGATGTTGTTGCGCCGCGCGACGTTGTTCGCGGATGAGCCCGTGATGCGGACTCCGGTGTCGTTGTTCAAGATATCGTTCTGGTAAACGAGATTACCGCTGGAACTGCTGATCGAGACGCCGGCGTCGAACGTGGACACGAAATAATTGTTCACCACAAGATTGTTGTTCGATCCGCCGAACATCTGGATGGCGTCGTCGATGCTCGTCGTGGATATATTGCCCTGGACGGTGTTGCCGGAGCTGGCGGAAAGGAAGATGCTGACATTGCCGCTCTGGCGGCAAGTGTTGGAGCTCAATGTGTTGGAGTCCGACGCGCTTGTCAGATCGATGGCGTCATCGGCGCAGGTGTCGATGGTGTTCGCTATGAGCGTATTCCGGGGGCTCGCGAGGAGCGCGATGCCGTCATCTCCGGACGCGAAGATCGTGTTTCCGCTGAGGCTGTTGGCGCTGGAGTTGTCGAAGAGATTGATGCCGTCGTCCGTGTTGAAGCGGAGCGTGTTGCCGGAAACCACGTTCTGGGAACCGAACGAGATGGAGATTCCGTCGTTGCCGTTCGAAAGAAACACGCTGCTCGAGATCGTGTTCGTATCGGAACCGCCCGTCAGCGTGATGCCGTTACGGCCGTTGGAACAGAGGCTGTCCCGAAGGATCGTCGAGCGATCGACGTCGGAGAGATGGATGCCCTCGTAGGCGCCCGTCACGGCGAGATTCATGATCGTGAGCTCGACCTGCGTGTCGGCGAAGACGCCGTACAGTCCTGTTTCCGATGGAACGCCGGGCGGATCGATGATTGTCGAGATGGAGTCCTTGCCGATGATCCGGATGTTGTTAGTGTCGATGACGACGGTCTCGGAATAAATTCCGGCGTCGACGTAGATCGTGTCTCCGGACCGGGCGACCTGGAGTGCGCGGGTGATGGAGCGGAAAGGAGCTTCAGACGAGCCGGTGCCTGCGGTATCACTGCCCGGGGCCGTGGTGTAGATGCCACCGGTGGTGTCTCCGTCGTTGACGTACAGATTTGGTCCCGCCGCCGGTCCTCCGGCACCGCCGGAATCGGCGACGACTGCGATGGCCGCGCCGAAGAAACATTCGTTCGGCTGCGCGTTCACATGCTCGTGAGAGGTGACGCGATAGGCGTAGAGCGTGCCGGCAATGATGTCCGTATCGAGATATTGCGTGTCTGGCGTCTCGATCAACTGGTACTGCTTCCAGTTCGGCGTGTCGAGGGCATTGGCGATGCGGTAGACCTGGTAACCGGCGAGTCCGGTCAGTGCGATTTGTTCTTCGTCCTGCGTCGGCGGCGTCCAGAAGAGACGGATCTGGCCGCCGACGGTCGTGTCGAGTTGAACGTTCGACGGCAACGCCGGCGCGATGGTGTCGTCGCCGGCGCCGATGTTGTTCTTCCCGAGGCGGAAGGGAGAATAGAGGATGGAATCTTTTCCGGAGCCGTGGCGGACGTCGCGGATCGCATTCGAGTCGGCGGTGCCCCACCAGTTCCTCGAGAGATCCACGACATTGAAGGTGTTGTTGATGACGATCGAGTCGCCGGCGAGTGGCGTCTCGCCGGTGAGGTTGTTCTTCACGAACATGTTGGCGGCCGATCCGTTTTCGATGAAGACCTCGGCGGAGGAGACCGGGCCGCCGAAGTAGTTCATCCGGATCGTGTTTCCCGTCGCGCTGTCGAGATGGAGGTTGTGGCTCGTGTTCCACCGCAGCCAGCTGTGCTGGAGGATGCTGCCGCTGGAAGACTGCAGGAGCATTCCGGCGCCGGGCGAGTTGGAGTCGGAATAGATTCCCGTGAAGGTGTTGTTGCTCGACGACTGGACGGCGAAGCCCGGGCCGTTGTTTTCGAGCGCGCGGCAGGCGGAGAAGACGTTCGCGGTCGAGAACGTCATGAGTATGTATCCGCTCACGCCGTTTTGGTTCGCATGGCATGCGGTGAGTGTGTTCGCGGTGGCTCCGTCAATAACGAAGCCGTAGTTGGATGAGTTTGACGCCGTGTCGGCTGTGAGCATATTGCCGAGGGAGTTCAGGATGAGGAATCCGGAATTGTTGCTGAAGTCGACGATCGTTCCCGTCACGGTGTTTCCTATGCTTGTGTCCTCAAGCGTGAATCCGTACGAGGCGTTGCCCGAGGCGCGGTTGTTCGCGAAGACGGAGCCTCGCACGCTTAGATTCTGGAATCCCGTCGCGGTATTGTCGTCGGCGATGCAGGACTCGACCCGTTCGGTGTCGGAGTTCGAGAGGTTGAAGCCGTTGCCGTTCGAGATCGACTTGTTTCCGAGGAACGTGTCGCGGTTCGAATCCTGGACGCGGAACCCGTCTCCGTTCGCGTGCCGGCTCAGGCTGTTCGAGACGACGTTTTGCGAACCGAGGAGGAGGACGAGCCCCGCGTCGTTGTTGCCGTAGAGCGTCACATTGTCGATCGCCGCGCCGATGACGCTAGTGCAGGATATACCGATGAATGCCGTGCGGACGCGCAGGTCGCGGATGCGGATGTTCTGTCGATTCGTCGCCGAGATGCCGTAGCGGGGAGTGCCCGCCGCGCTGTCGCCGGCGTCGATGATTGTGGCGGCGGAATCTTTCCCGGCGAGCGTCAGGCCGTGCGTGTCGATGACGACGGTTTCGAAGTAGATGCCGGCGTCGACGAAGATCGTCTCGCCCTGCTTTGCGGACTGGAGCGCACGGCGGATCGTGCGGAAAGGCGCCGCAGCCGAGCCGCCAGCTCCGTCGTTGCCGACATTCGAGGTGAAGCTGTCGCCGGTCGTCGAGGTGTCGTTCACATACCATGACGACGGAGCGACACCCTGGGCGGCGGCGGATTCGGAGTAGAAGGAGATATTGGTGAAACTCGTTCCGTTCGTGAGATGAGAATCGAAGGAAGCGACGCGGTACCAGTAAGGACCGGCGGCAGCCGAGCCGTCGATGAAGGTGGAATCGGAAGGCCCGGCCACTCCGATGAGCGCGGGTTCCCAGTCGAGAATCGACGGGCTGTTCGCGCGATAGATCCTGTAACCGTTCACGGTTGCGAGAAGCCCACCATCCTCATCAAGGGTCACTGGGGTCCACGCGATCCGGATCTGGCCCGGGACGGACGAATCGAACGAGGTAATCGACGGAACGCCGGGCGAGACGAGGTCGGCGCCGGCCGCCGTGTCGCCGAGGGAGAGGCGAAAAGGTTTATAGACGGGATTCGTCCCCGCGATATTGAGAAGACCGGCGGAGTCCGAGGTGGACCCATAGTAGTTGCGGCCGAGCACGATGCCGGCGGCGCCAAGGGAGAGATTCTGGCCGGCGTTGCCGAGGATGTTGTTCCGATAGATGACGTTCGCGATCGCCTGGCTGGGAATGTTGATGCCGTTGCCCGTGTTGCCGACGATGTCGCTCCCGCGCACAAGTCCTGTGTCGGATGGCGCGGCGCTCGAGACGAAGTCGATGCCGTCTCCGCCCTGACCGGAGATGATCGAATGGGAGACGCGGAAGTTGCGCGGCGTCTCGTTGAAGTGGATGCCGTCGCCGGAGCCGCCCGAGATCTTCGTCTGGAAGAGCTGGACGGAGTCGGGAATGTGACCGGCGGGAACTTCGACGGCCAGGGCCGCGGAATCGATGCGGGCTCCGAAGAGGAGCACCTGCGAACCGGATTCCACCTCGATGCCGTTCCAGCCGGAAATCGTACTGGTGAAGATAACCGGCGAATCGAGCGTGCCGATCGTCGTGAGTTTTCCGCCGGCGACGATCACATCCACGCGGGACGCGTTCGTTCCGGCGCCGGTCGGTGCTTCGGCTTCCCGGATATCCACGACCGAACCCGCGTGGAAGAACGCCTGAGCGCCGGCGTTGATGGTGAGATCGGCGTCCCCATCAAGCCAGATCCGGATGCCGGTATCGACCGTGAGGATGTGCCCGGATCCCACAGTCAGTGGCGAGATCATCTCCAGGATGGGGGGAGAGACCGCGTTGGACGGAATCTCGATGTTTTCCGCGAGCGTTCCGATCGTCTGGATGGCGATCCGGTCGGGATTGTTTGCGTTCAAGAGAAGGCCGGAGACGTTCGCGCGGGTGTCGCCGAGGACATTGATGTTGTTGATAACGACGGGATAGTTGCCGCCGGAATCGATGCGGGAGTTGAGGATCGTGAGCGAATCCGCGAGCCGGCCGGGGGCAAACTCGAGCGCGTGCCAGGCGCGCTCGATTCGTACGTTGTCGAGGTAGATCGACGCGGTCTCGATCTCGACGCCGTTCCAGCCGTTGACGGTCGAAGTGAGGACGACGCTGTTGCCCGGCGAGCCCTTCGCCTCGAACGTTCCGCCCAGGATCTGGACTTCCGCGCGAGACGCGTTCGTCCCGGCGCCCGTCGGCGCTTCCGCCTCCTGGATCATGATCGTGACGCCGGGCCTGGCGCGCGTGATCGAGCCGGGCTGAGTCACGAGGTCGACGTCGTTGCCGAGCCCGATGTAGCCGCCTGTGTCGATCGTCAGGACGCCGCCCGATCCGATCGTCTGCGTCTGGTCGAATTCGTACCCGTGGCCGGAGAAGAGGGTTGGAGAAAGCGTGACAGCTGTCGAGAGCGTCGATGCGGCCGTGAGAAGGATGCGGTTGATCGAATTCGTCTCACCGAGAAGTCCCGAGAAGAAAGCGAGCACATCGAGGTCAGCGATCTCGATCGGCTGAGAGGCGTATTTCCGGAATGTCGTGTTCTGAATCTGCGTGAAGCGCGGTTCCTCCCGCAAGGCCAGTCCGCGGTTCGCTCCGCTCTCAATGAGCGAATTCGTCACGACGATCGATTCCGGCACGTCCGTCGCTGCGACTTCGATGCCATTGTAAGCCGAGTCGATCCGGGCGTAATCGAGGAGAAGAATCGAGCCTGTCTCGACCTCGATGCCGTTCCAGCCGTACTGCGTCGATGTGAATTCGACGGGTTGCGATGGCGAACCAAAGGCCTCGAGCCGTCCGCCGTTGACGTGGACCTCGCACCGCGAGGCGTTGATTCCGTCGCCGGTAGGAGCCTCGGCCTCCGTCACCTCGATCGCCGAACCCGCCCGCATGATGACATGCCCGCCGGTATTCACGACGAGATCGATGTCGGTGGTGAAGAGGCATCGCATGCCGGTCTCGACGAGAAGGAGCCGCCCGCTTCCGACGGTCGGGGAGACGAAGAACTCGATTGTCGGCGGAGCGATCGAGCTTTCCGAGAGAGTGACCGATTCGGCAAGCGTTCCGTTGCCCTCGATCTCGGGGCGGTTCGGGCTGTTGGCGACGAGCGTGTTGTTGAAGACGTCCGAGCGCGATTCGCCGAGCGTGTTGATGTTGGTGACACGGATCGGGTAGTTGCTGGAGGACTCGATCCGCGAATTGGAGAGGATGAGCGAATCGACGAGCGTCGAGGGCTTGAACTCGATCGCATGGTACGCGCGCTCGATCCGGACGTTGTCCAGGTGGAGCGTCATCGTCTCGACCTCGATGCCGTTCCAACCGTTCGTTGTCGACGTGAAGATGACCGGATTTCCCGCCGCTCCCTTCGCCTCGAACGTGCCTCCCTGGAGATGGATCTCCGCGCGGACCGCGTTCACTCCGTTGCCGGCGGGCGCCTCGGCTTCCTGGATGCTGATCGTCGCGCCGGGCCGGATCCGGGTTGTCGATCCGGCGAGCGTGATGATGTCGGCGTCGTTATTGATCCCGATGAAGGCTCCCGTATCGACAGTCAGTAAGCCGCCGGAACCGATCGTCTGGGTCGCGTTGAACTCATAGGCGTTCGGGGAGAAGAGCGCAGGCGAGAGCGTGGTTGGAGTGGAGAGCGTGGAGGCGGCGCCGAGCAAGATCCGGTTGATGGCGTTCGATTCGCCGACGTTGCCGCCGAATTGCGCGAGAGAACCGAGCCGCGAGACCTCGATCGGGTACGAGGCGTATTTCCGGATCGTGTTGTTCTCGATCTGGATCGCGGCCGGTATGCCGTTCAGGAAGATGCCGCGGCTCGCGCCGCTCTCGATCAGGCAGTCGATGATAACGATCGAGTCGGGAACGGCCGCGGGCGGAACCTCGACGCCGTTATAGGCCGAGTCGATCCGGACGAAGCGGAGGTCGAGGCTCCCGCCGGAATCGAGCTCGATGCCGTTCCAGCCGAATACCGTGGACGTGATGATGACAGGCGAATCGGAAGTGCCTGCCGCCTCCAGGCGTCCGCCGTCTACATGGATGTCGCATCGGACGGCGTTCATTCCGTCGCCGGTCGGCGATTCGGCTTCCTTGATCTCGACCATCGTGGCCGGCTCGAAGCGCGCCCGCCCTCCGGCCGAGACGACGATGTCCACGTTGTTGTTCAGGAAGAGCCGCGCGCCCGTTTCGACGTTCAGGAACTTTCCGGAAGGAATGGTGATCGTCGCGAAGAAGTCGGCGATCGGCGGGGAGAACTCGCTTCCTGAGATCGCGACGGTTTCCGCGAGGGTCGTCGTCAGTTCGAAGAGAATCCGATCGGGCGTGTTGGCGTTCAGCAGGAGTCCCGAGACGTCCGAGCGGGTGTCGCCGAAGAGATTGATGTTCGTGACGCGGATGGGGTAGTCGGAGCCGGAATCGATGCGCGAGTTCCGGAGGACGAAGGACTCCGCGAGCGTCGAGGGTTTCAATTCGATGGCGTGGAAGGCGCGCTCGATATTGACCCGGTCGAAGATAAGAGTCGCGGACTCGAGTTCGATGCCGTTCCACCCGCTCACGGTCGATGTGAAGACGACGGGCGAGTCGATCGATCCTTTCGCTTCGAACAAGCCGCCGGAGACGATCACCTCGGCGCGCGAGGCGTTCGTGCCCGTGCCGGTCGGGGCCTCGGCTTCGGTAACGGAGATCCGGACGTCGGGGCGGAGGTAGACGCGCGCGGGGGAGGTCACGACGAGGTCGATGTCGTTGCCGAGCTGGATGATGGCGGACGTTTCGACGATGACGGATTCGTTCGTGATCGTCGTCGTCGCGGCGGGTGTGTACGTGCCGGGGCGAACGACGAGCGTGTCGATCATCCGCGCGAGATCGAGCCCCTTCTGGATCGTCTTGAACGGCGAGGCGCTCGATCCCGGATTGGTGTCGAACCCGAGCGCATCATGGACATAGTACGTCTGGGGCGGCAGATCCTGCGGCGAGGCGGCGAAAGTCGCGCCGAAGTAACATTCGTTCGGCGCAGGCGGATCGTTCGTGTGATCGTGGGATGTGATCCGGTAGTAGTAGACGTTGCCGGGAGAAACGGCGGTGTCGACGTAGGAGGTGTCCGGAGATTCGCGGACCTGGAGAGGCTTCCAGTCCGACGTTTCCGTGACGTTGACAAGGCGATAGACCTGGTAGCCGGCGATCCCTGTGACGGAACCGCCCTCCTCGTCGCTTGCGGGTGGATTCCAGGAGAGCGTGATCTGGAGCGGGACGGACGTGTCGACCGTGACCCCGACCGGGAGGCCGGGCGCCATCGTGTCGAAACCGGAGCGCGTGTCGATCACCGCGAGGCGGTAGGGCGTATGCTCCACGGAGTCGCGCCCCGATCCGGCGATGCGGGAACGGATCACGACGGAGTCGGTCGAATTCCACCAGTTCCTGCGGAGGTTCTGCGCGTTGTTCGTGCCGTGGAAGACGTACGAATCCGGCTTGGACGGCGAAGCACGAAACGCATTCTTGTTGATGAAGTTTCCAGCGGAGGATCCTCCGATGAAGAGGGCGTAGTCCGCGTTCGAATCGAGGTCGTTCTGGTAGATTTGATTGTAGGATCCGAAGATCCGGAGCCCCTGCTGCGCGTTATTGCGCGACGCGTTGTTCAGGATCCGGCAGGAATCCGACGTGAAGATGTAGAGCCCCGTCTGGCTGTTGTTCCGCGAGACGTTCCGGGTGACGAGGCAGTTGTCGGAAACATCGAGCTTGATTCCGAAGGAGATGTTGGCCTCCGCCGTGTTGTCGATGAGCGAATTCCCCTGCGATCCGCCGATGTCGAATCCTTCCCAGACGTTGGCGAACGCGAAGCAGTTCTTGATCGTGTTGTTGGATGAGCCGAGGGAGAAGGAGAAGCCGCGCTGGCCGTTGGAGGCGCTCTTGACGCGGTCGAAGGTCGAATTGTCCACGTTGATGCAGAGTAATCCGTTGTGCGCGCCCCGCACCTGGAAGTTCCGGAAGGAGAGACCGGAAACGTTCATGGCGCGGATGGCGCGCGCGTTCGCGGAGGACGTGTCCACGAAATCGACGATGGAGGAGACCGAGTCCATGCCGACGAGCGAAATGCCGTCGGTGTCGATCATGAATGTGTCGGGCTCGTAATAGAATCCTCCGTCGATGAGGATCGTGTCGCCCTGGGTGAGGAGCCCCTCGAGATCGTTCAGCTTCCGCTTGGGGCTGGCGGGAGAGAGACCCGTGTTCCCCGCGTTGCCGACGGCGGAGGTGAAGGAGTCGGAACTCGTCGAGGTGTCGTTGATGTACCAGGTGTTCGGGAGGTTGGAGTCGACGAGGTTTATGGACCAGGTTCCCATCAAGGGGAGCGGGCCGACGGGGCCCGCACCGGTGATACTCAACTGGACCTGACCCATGGCGATCCAGACGTCGAAGGTGTCGCCGGCGGCGGCGGAATCTTCGAGCGAAATCGTATAGACGAAGGATTCCTGTCCCGCGATCGGCAGCGAGAGACCCGTTATCATCCAGCGGTCGATCGTGTCGTAAGGGATAATGGCGATGAACGTATCCTGCGAAGGTTCGTAGCGCGCGGAGCGATTTCCGTCGCGATAGACCGCGATCGTGTCCACATCGGAGGGCGGAATGTTGTTTCCCTGGAGCTGGATGCCGATGGCGGTGAGCGTATCGGGATTGGCGGTCTTGACCGTGATCGCCATGACGGTCACTTCGGATCCGGTTCGCGTGATGGGTCCGGGGGAGACGGCGGGATCGGAGCTACTGATCGTGAGATTCGGGGTCGTGGCGGATGGCAGGGAATCGGAGAGAAAGCTCTGGTTCCGGAGCGTGTAATTGTCCGACGTGGTAACGCGGAAATAATATGTCGAGCCGCTTGCGAGCCCGGAATCCACGAAGGTCGTGCGGCTGTCGGCATCGCCGGCGTACGACCAGAAGCTGGAGCTGGCCACCGAGCTTCGATAGACACGGTAGCGTACCGGACCGGTTACGTCTTCCGGTTCTTCAGACGTATTGACCGGCGACCAGGTGATTTGTACTCGGACGGAGTCGATCGTGAGGGCGGCCACTGTGTCGGGGGCGCGGGGAGCGACGGTATCCGCGTTGATCGTGGTGTCGACGATATCCAGCCGGAAAGGCGTATACCGAACGGAATCCGATCCCATTCCGCGGATCTTGAACTTGATGGAGATCGTGTCGGCGATTCCCCACCAGTTTCGTGTGAAATCGAAACCCAGGGGCGTGTTGTTCAGTACTCCGGAATCCATATTCGTGATCGGGGGCGAGATGACGTTCTTGTGAAATGTATCCAGCATCGCGAATTCAAGGCGGAAAGCCCAGCCGCCGTTCGAATCGGCCGTGTTCTGGGTGAAGATGTTGTTGTTGCCGCCGGAATCGGAGAAGGCGGCGCCGGTGTTGTTACGGGCAAGGTTGTTTCTAATCCGGAGGCTGTTGCTGCCCTCGAATTCGAATCCTGCGTCGCCGTTGGAGAGGCTGTTGTTGCCGGCAAGGACGTTGTTGCTGGAATTCCTGACGACGAATCCTCCCTGGCTGTTCGAGAGCGCCTGGTTGCGGAGCAGGTTCATCCCGCTCGAGGCGCTGTCCATCACGAAGCCGTTGCCCATGTTCGATTGCGCTGTATTGCCGGAGAGCGTGCCGTTCTGAGCGCCGCGGATCTGAAAGCCGGTCGAGGCGTTGTTCGAGGAGTTATTGTCGAACCAGGTGTTTGCGGGAGCGTTCCAGATCTCGAAGCCGTTGCTGTTAGCCAGCGCGACGTTGGTCTCGAGCGTCGTGCCGGCGCAGCCGAAGTCGGCGAAGAAGCCCGCGACACTGCAGGACGTCGCGAGATTGCGCGTGAGACGATGGGCGCCGCCGCCGGTCAACTCGTATCCGAAGAATCCGGCACGATCGACGGCGGCTCGTTCGATGACGCAGGTATCGGAGTTCTGGAGCTGGATTCCCTTGTAGCCGTTCCGGGTGCCGAGATTGCGAACGGTGACGCGAAATCTGCCGTTGATCTGAAGCGCGATGACCGAGGTGGTCGTGCTGTCGCCGGGATCGATGACAGTGGCGACGGAATCCTTGCCTGCGATATAGAGGTCGTTAGCGGAAACGACGACGGTTTCCTGGAAGATTCCCGCATCGATGAGAATCGTGTCGCCGGGTATGACGAGCGACATCGCGGCCGCGATGGTGCGTTTGGGCTGGGACGGCGATGTACCGGGCCAGCCGTCGCTTCCGGCGGCGGACGTGAAGGAGTCGCCGGTCGTCGAGGTGTCGTTGACGTAGTAGATGGTCGGAAGGGCATGGGCGGGGAGTGACAGAAACGCCACGAAACCGAGGAACAGGACAGCCCTGAGGAACGGGACTGAGATCCCTGAAAACCTGCTGCGGCCCGCGCGGATCAATTCACGCCCGAATATGTTTGGAAATAAAGGAGTAACATATGAGCAATCTATCCAGAATAGTATAGATCCTGAACGATGTGAAAGACAGACTTATGTAGGGAATTTCACAGTCAAATCATGTGAGATAGAGCGCTGTGGAAAAAGAAGTTCGGACAGATGTTCATGAGGTTCTTTCCGGAGTGATCTGGACAGCAGGACTACTGGATCCACGTCCGAAGAAGTTTGGCGTCGGTGATGATCAGGGATTGATGGGCATAATCGATACTGCCCTCCTTCCTGAAGACGGAGATGATCCTCGTGATGGTCTCGCGATTGGTGCCCATCAGCTCCGCAAGGTCGCTCTGCGTCAGCCGCATGTTGATCCGGATGGCGCCTCCGGCCCCGGCCTCGCCGAACTTTTCCGAGAGGTCGAAGATCTTCGCGGCGAGGCGCGCCTCGAGATTCCGGAATATGAGTCCCTCGATCATGCGGTTGGCCTCGTACAGCTTGACCGCCATCGCCTTCAGGATATTGCGTGCGATCTCCGGGTACTGCCGGAAGACCTCGAGAAAGCGTTCGTCATCGATGACGAGAAGCTTGGTCTCGTCCACCGCGCGCGCGGCGGCCGTGCGGTTGAATTCGCTCACGACGGCAATCTCCCCGAAGCAATCGCCCGGCCCGAGGATCGCGAGCACGTTTCGTCGGCGGGATGCATTGTCGGTATGCTCGATGCGGACATGGCCGGAAAGGATGAGATAGAGAGAGTGGCCGGTCTGGCCCTCCTCGAAGATCGCTCCGCCGCGAGCGTGATGCTCGGGAGTGAAAAATCCGGCGAGGATACGAAGCTGAGAGGGCTTCAAACCCTCGAACATTCGAATGCGTTTCAACCGCTCCTGAAGTCGTTTCATGCCGCTCCCTGTTTCGCTCTTGCGTTCGTATCGCGTGATTGGAATGTAACCGCGTGAATACGGGCTGTCAACGACGCGCGTCCGCGAGCGGCGCGCATCAGGACGGTTCTTCTTCCGGCGTGACCAGGAATTCGAAATCCACCGCCTGGTCGCGCACCATGATGGACACCGGCAGAATATATTCCGCCATGGATTCCTCGTCGGCATAGGTCACATTCCAGGCGGAAAAATAGACAGTCGCTCCGGAGGGTGACTGAATGACATTTCCGGAGAGGGACCATGTGAAGGGGAAGGATTCGTGCGCCCACTTGTACGTGAAGCTCTGGCCGACGGACAAGTTCCAGGGAGATTCCGGAGCATCGAGGAATTCGATCGTGATCGGATCGTTCGCCGCGAAAGTTCCTTCCAGTTCGATCGTGAGCGCGGCGAGATCGGCGGAGAGTTGATGATTCGTGGTCAGTACCAATCTGGGCGATTTGACAGCCAACGGCACGATCTTGACTGGTTCGGTCTTGACCGGTTCAGTCGTCACCGGTGCGGCGGTTACCGGTGTCGACGTTGCGGATGCGGGTGGCGCCGGGTCGGGCGGTTTAATCTCAGGCGGAGGAGTGATGCGAAACGTCGCGGTCTTGTCGAAAATCTTCACCGTGTAGAGATCCGGGGCCGTGCCGCCCGGCACGGTGATGGCGGTGAGAACTTTTCCTTCATCGGCCGATATCGTCCAAGGTCCGATCGTCGGCGCCGGGGTTTTCTCGACGACGAGTTTCGTGTTTTCCAGGATCAACTTCAATTCATCCGCATAGGCGGCTTGAAGATCGCCGAAGGGATGGAGAAAAGGTCCGTCGGGCGGCCGGGAGAGTGACACAGTGATCGTGCACGGCGCGCAAGTCTCCGTAGGCGCCAGCATCAGGTCGGAATACACGAGCTGCTTCGGAGCCGCAACTGCGATTTCGGCCGTGGCCGGCGAGGTCCGCGGAATTTCAAGAGGAGGATCAACCTTGATCGCGCACGAAAGCGGCCATGTTCTGTTTCCTTCGGCAAGGACGAACTCCAGGGAGTATGAACCCGCGGGAGCGGAACCGGGAATCGCGATGTTGAAACGCGCGCCTTCCATTCGATCGACTCGTGCTCCTTCCGGCAGCGAATAACCCTGAGGCCCGGTCACGCGGAGCGTTCCTTTGGGGATGTCCGTGGCCGCAAGGCCGGTAATCGAACCGGGTGTTCCCGCGCTGGCAATCTTGAGGTCGATCGTGATCGAGCCGCCGGGAGTGACGTTCTCCTTGTCGAGGATGCAATCCAGTTTTTCGGGAAGCGATGGCGGGGGAGGGATCGGCGGATTCGCAGGTTCGACGGACGGTTTGCCGGATTCGACCGGTAGAATGTCAGGCGGCGTCGGTTTGATCGAGGATGCCGGTGTGACCGTGCCGGAGGGAGCGGCGGGGGATTCGCGACGCATCGTCGTTTTTTGCGACGGAGAAGGGATTCCCGAGGATGATGCGATGACGCAGGGAACGGTTGCTCCCATGACGGTGACGCGATAGCGACCGGCAGGGATGGATGACGGGATCATGAGATCGAAGGTCACTTCTTCGTGTGTCACGCGGCGGGCGTAGGCAAAGGCGAATATGTACGGGCCGCTCTCGGCGTTCAGCGCGGCCGAATAGCCGAACAATCTCCTTCCTCTGGCCTCGACGAATTTCCTGATTGCCTCGCCCCGGGCGCGAACCGCCAGGCGCGCGCCGGCCGCCGGCTCACGTGGAGAAAGCTCGATCGTAATATTATCGATTGTCCCGCTGCTGGAAGAATCGGTATCGGCGAGGACGGGCGCGATCGAGAGGAATGCCGATGCGGCAAGCGCGCAGAGATTTCGGCGGTGGGTGTGGAGAAAAAGTGGATGATGATGCTTCATATTGTCGAGCGCACGCACCTTTCCAGATTCGCCGTAGGATTTCGATCATCCTAGATCCTCCGGAATGCACGGGTCAAGCAGGCGAATCCCGTCTGCTCGATTCGAGTCCGGTCCTGCTGGAATTCCATTATGCAATGACAAGACGAGCGGAAAAAAAGCGCAGGGGCACGGATGACCGTGCCCCTGCGTTGCGTGAATTACTGCGTGACCGTGAAGTTCCTCGTCGCGGTTCCGCCGGTTGTTGTGACGACGACCGGGCCGGTGGTGGCTCCGGCGGGCACCCGGGCATTCACCTTTGAATTGGAGATGACCGTGAAATCGGCGCGGATTCCGTTGAACGTGACTCCGGATGTCGTGCTGAGCCTTGACCCGCTGATCGCGATCGTGGTACCGACCGGCGCGCTGTAGGGCGTGAAGTAACTGATCGACGGTGGAGAGATATAGGTGTAGGCGCTGTACTTACCGGCCGTGCCGCCCGGGGTTGTGACGCTGATGTTCTGAGCGGTCGTGCTGTATCCGGGCGGCACCGTGAAGGAGACCGAGTTCCCGTCTTCGAAGACGGAGATGTTCGATGCCATCGTGTACCCGATATAGACGGCGGTTGCGCCTTTCAAGTTGGCGCCATAGATCGTCGCCTGATTTCCTCCGGCCTTCGGACCTTTGTCGGGCCAGATGCTGGCGATGGTCGGCGCGGGGAGATATTCGAAGCCGCCCGCGAGCGTCGCGGAGCCTCCTCCGGTGGTCACGACGATATCCTTTGGACCGAAAGAATCGGAAGGCGGTGCGAGAACCATGATCTCCGTCGCCGTGCCGTTGACGTACTGGACCGTCGCGTTGATTCCTCCGACCGTCGCCGTGACCGGTTGGTCGAAGTTCTGCCCTGTGATCGTGAAGACCTGCCCGCCGCTCTGCTGACCCTGGGCGTTCGAGGCTCCGGAGATGACCGGCGCGGGCATGAAGACCGTCACCGTCACCTTGGCGAGGTAGCCGTTGACGTCATGGAGAGCGATGATGTCCTTGCCGCCGTTGGGACCCGCCTGGTAGAAACCCGTCTGATAATTGATGGATCCGCCCGAGACGTTCTCGACCATCATCCAGCTGCGCGCCCCCTGATCAGGCGGAATATCACGAGGGAAAATTCCTCCCTGGAAGTCGAACTGAATCGTGCCGTTCCGGTCCACCGTCGGATCGGCGGGGGAGACGACAGGAGGATCCGAGACGCGAATTTCGGTCCGCGCCGTGTGTCCTTCCGAGTCGGCGACCTCGATGATGTCCGTGATGCCGGACGTGTTGCCTGCCTTATAGACGTACTGGTAATAATACCCGCCGTACTGCGGCGGCTCGAGCGTGCCGCCGGAGCGATTGTCGGCGAAAGAAAATACGTACGGGCCTGTATAGGTGCCCACGCCGCCCGAGGCGTTGATGTAGGTCTGCGATCCAGGATAAACGGCCGGCTGATCGGCGCGCAAATCCATCTTTGGAAAGACGATAAGCGCGATCGAGTCGGCTTCACCCCGGCCGAACTGGTTCGTCGGGCTCATGATCGGGCTTTTATCCTGCACCAGGAAGCTCTGCGGCGTCATGTCGGCCGGATTGTGAATATTGACGACGGCCGCCGTCACGATGCCGATTCCCGGCGTCGACGTGTCGAGCTTCGACGGATGAGTCCATTCGTTCAGTTGAGAATTCCAGACGGCGAAGTCGGTGAACGAAAAGGGCGGAATCCCCATTTTGGGATCGAGAAAGTCATTGAGCCGAACGATGGAACCGGCCTCGACGGAGGCCGACTTTCGCGAGAAGGCAAGAGGACCCTCGTAGACGGAAATTTGCGGCTTGTGATCCGGATCGAAGACGGAGAGCCGGCAATTCCGGAAAGCATCTCCGGGGCGGAGCACGTAGAGGCTGCCGTTCGGACCCCAGGACATGCCGCCGACGCGGCCTCCTAGCGAACGCTCATCCTGCAGAGTTTCCGTGCGACCGGGTTTATCGAGCTTTCCCGTGAAGGACGAAGCGCCGAGAATCCGGTCCGCCGGCTGCCCGCTGGCGGTCGGGAAATTGTCCCAGATCATGACGCAGCCGCGACCGTTGTCGGCCACGGCAAGACTGCCGGTGGGGCTGACGGCAACGCCCTGCACTTCGCCGCAGAGCACGGCGGCCGTGCGGTTGGCTTCTTCGTTGGCGTCGACCGTCGTCGCGAAATTCGGCTGGCCGATCACGATGTCCGGTTCCGCGTTGTCGGCGGACGGCGTGGTGTTGAAGATGAGCACCCGGTTCTGATTTTTTCCTCCGACGACGAGCTGGCCCGCGAGCCCGAAGGCGACGCCGCGCGGGAACTTCATCTGTTTGTCGCCGGTTCCGGTGACGACGACGTCAGGATCCTGGCCGTTCACGACATTGCCGGCGCTGATGTCGTTCCAGATGAGAATGCGGGAATTTTCACGGTCGGCGACGGCGAGCTTGGTGCCGAAGACGGCGCATTGCTCGGGATTGGCCATGCCCCATCGATCCGCATGGCTGTTATCGTCGGTGAAGTTCTTCTGCCCGAGGACGACGTCAGCTTCCGCGTAGTCTGTGGTCGGGAACGTGTTCCAGATGAGGACGCGATTATTATTGCGATCGACGACGATGAATTGGCCGGAGGGAGTCGTTCGGGCGTCAAAGGGATTATCGACGTCCGTCTTGTTGCCGGCTCCGTTGCCGCCCGTGGAGAGATCCGGAGCGCCGATCACCATATTGGCGTTGGGGCCGTTGGCGGTCGGGAGCGTGTTGAAGATGAGGACGCGGTTGTTGGCCCGGTCGGGGACGATGAGCTTATTGTCGGGCGTGACGAAGCAATGGCCTCCGATGAAGGTCGTCAGTACGTTGGGAGCCGCCTTGGCCGCGTCGTTGCCGAAGCCGAAACTGATGTTGACGAAATTGTCATCGCCGACGACATACTTCGCGGGATGTTCGAATTGCAGGAACGTTCCCGCCGCCCGCGTCGGGCTCGATCCAAGCGAGAGAAGAGTCAAGACCGCGATCGCGGCCGCCGTGATTCTGGATTTCATGAGATCCTCCTTGGATCGAGCTTCCTTCATCTATGAAACTTCGGGACCGGGATCGCTCCCGGCCCCGTGAAACCTGTAACGTTGTTACTGCGTGACCGTGAAGTTTCTCGTCGCGGTTCCGCCGATGGTCGTGACGACGACCGGGCCGGTGGTGGCTCCGGCAGGCACCCGGGCATTCACCTTGGTATTGGAGATGACCGTGAAGTCGGCGCGGATTCCGTTGAATGTGACACCGGAAGTCGTGCTGAGCCTTGAACCGCTGATCGCGACAGTGGTGCCGACCGGCGCGCTGTAGGGCGTGAAGTAACTGATCGACGGTGGAGAGATATAGGTGTAGGCGCTGTACTTGCCGGCCGTGCCGCCCGGGGTGGTGACGCTGATGTTCTGAGCGGTCGTGCTGGATCCGGGCGGCACCGTGAAGGAAACCGAATTGCCGTCCTCGAAGACCGTGAATCCGGAGACGAGCGTGTAGCCGATGTATACGGCCGTCGCGCCTTTGAAATTCGTTCCGTAGATCGTGGCCTGGTTGCCTCCGGCCCGGGGGCCCTGGTTCGGCCAGATACTTGCGATGGTCGGCTCGAAGAGATATTCATATCCGCCCGTGAGCGTTGCGGAACCGCCGCCGGTTGTGACGGCGATATCCTGCTTGCCGCCAACCGGGGATGCGGGCGCAAAAACGGAAATTTCCGCCTTTTCGAAGACGGACTGGACTGTCGCATTGATTCCGCCCACCGTTACCGTCAGCGGCTCATCGAAATTGCTTCCGTAGATTGTGAAGAGACTGCCTCCCGTCTGCTTGCCGGAGGCCAGGGTGGCGCTTGTGATGACAGGCGCCGGCTGGAAGACGTTCACCGTCACCTTGGCGAGGTAGCCGTTGACTTCATGTAGAGCGATGACATCTTTGCCGCCGATTGGTCCGGCCGTATAGAGGCCGTCCTGAAAACCAATGGAGCCTCCCGTGTTGTTTTCCACCATCATCCAGCTCCTACCGTAGGCTTCAGGCGGAAACATACCGCCGGTGAAGGAGAACTGGATCGTGCCGCTCCTGTTGACCGTCGGATTGGCGGGGGAGACCGTCGGAGGCGTTCCGACCGTGACTTCCGCGCGGGCCTTGTTGCCGGCGGAATCGGTCACTTCGATGACATCCTTGCCGGGATTGTCGCCTGCCTTGTATGTCTCCTGATACGCGCTGTTGCCGTATTCGCTCGGATTGACGCTTCCTCCGGAATTATTTTCGACGATCGCGAAGCTCCACGGTCCGTAGTACGGACTCACTCCTCCGGACGCATTGACATAGCTCGACTGGCCCGGGTAGAGCGGCGACTGATCGACGCGCGCGGACAAGGGCGGGAAGACGCGGAGCTCGGCGGTGTCGACGTCGCCCCGGCTGTCCTTGACGGTGAAGAGCTGCGGCACGAAGTTGTCCGACTGGTGGATGCTCCAGAGGCCCGGAGTCACGATGCCCGTCGCCGCGTCGAACGTGGTCGGGCAATATCCCTCGGGCTGGCCGTTCGGGATCATGGCCCATGTGAAGGGGGGCATTCCCTTCGCGACCGTCAACTGGACTGGAGCTCCCGCGGGGACCAGGGCGGCCTTCGGAGAAATTTCCGGACGTCCGGCGTAGTTTGGCAGCTCCACGAAGAAGTCGGGATCGAAGACCTTGATGAATTCGCCGGATGCATTGCAGACGAGAAGTGTACCGTTGGCACCCCATTCGACACCGGACGGGCTTGACAGCGTCCGGTTATCGTACGTCGATGGGTGCGCGGGCGTGTTGGCGTTGCCGTTCAGATCGCTGTCCCCGAGGACGCGATCCGCCGCCTGGCCTTTCGTCGTCGGAAAATTATCCCAGATGAGGACGCGATTGTTCCCGAAGTCTCCGATCGCGAGCTGGCCGGTCGGACTGACGGCGGCGCCGCGCGGACTGTTGACTCCGGAGGGGCCGTCGGAGGCGTCCGTGCCCGCGAGGGATGTCTGACCGAGGAGCATGTCGGGAAGGATGGGAGTTCCCTCCGTGAAGGAAGTCGGGAAAGTTTTCCAGATGCAGACGCGATGCTGGGCATGACCGCAGACGATGACTTCGCCGTTGTTGCCGACGGCGATGCCGCGCGGCGCCTGGAGCCCGCCCTGGTCCGCGGCAAGATCGATCGTCGTCCAATCCTTTTGTCCCAGGACGATGTCGGCGTCGAGCGGTGCGGCGCCGTTGGTGAGCTTCGTGATGTCCTTCCAGATCATGATGCGATTGGCTTCGCGGTCGCAGACCACGAGATCGTTTCCATGGAAGGCGACGTCCTCGCAGTCGGAGAGCCCCCAGCGCGTCTTGTTGCCGCCGCGCGTCTTGAAATCCATCTGACCGAGAACCAGGTCGGCCGGCTTTTTGGCGGCGACCTCTTCCTTCGTCGGAAGTTTGTTGTAAATGACGATGCGCATGTTGCCGCGGTCTCCGATGGCAATCTGACCGTTCGGACCGACGGCGACGGCGATAGGCTCGTAGAGCCCCCACGCGCAGGGCTGGGGATTGTTGTCGGCATCGACATTTCCGCGGTGCAGAAAACGGTCGTCGAGATTATCCTGTCCAATGGCGTAGTCGGCGTTGGCGCCGTTGGTTGTCGGGATGGAATTGAAGACGACGACGCGATGGTTCTGGCGGTCGGCAACGAGGAGCTTGCCGTCGGGAGTGACGGCGAACCAGTTTCCGGATGAATTGAAGTCGAACCGGTTGGCCGAACAACCCGCGACGCCGATGCTGTTCATGTCGTCGGCTCCGATGACGATCTTCGCCGGATGCTCGGATGGGCGGAGCGTTCCAGCGGCGAAGGTCGGAGAGGTCGGGACGATCATCGCGATCGTGAGAAGAGAGATGATGAACCATGAACTTCGACCGAGCTTCGTCATGAAGCACCTCACAGAGAAAAATTCGCCATGAGTCCCGGGAGACTCATGCGTCCAGCTATTGCTGACTCCGATCACATCTGCCGCCCGCTTGAGAACGGACGAGTCGGATTGTTACAAACGTGACAAATATCTCAACGCTACAGAATGTGTCATTTTTTACAATTCAGCCCGGTCGTCGTCGTAACTCGAAACCGCCCTGAAGCTGCTGATTACTTCGAGGTAAATGTGGATCATTGGGAAAGGAAATGCAATGTGATTATAATTACGTATTATTAATCACATATTCTGTTCGATTCGGATGTCCTGGTGTAGGTGTCAGAACGAGTAGCGTAAACCAATCCGGTGATTGTCTCCGACCTTGCCGAACGGTGTCCAGGCGTAGTCGAGTTCCAGCCCGCCGGTTCGGAATCCCGCTCCGATCGTCAAGCCGGACGCCCCCCGGTCAGTCGTCGTTCCGGGCTCGTTACTATCCACCTCGATCGATCCGTCGTATCCGGCGCGCATCGAAAACATTTCCGCAAGCGTCGCCTCCGCTCCGATGTGCCCGCTCCAGTTTTCATTGGCGATCTTCTCGATGTCCGTCGTGATGATGAACGGAGCGCGCTCGGCATTCTGTTTTCCCCACCACCATCCTTCATAGGCGGCGCCTGCTCGGAAGACGATCGGCAACCGTTCCGTTGCGACGTCGTAATTCAACTCCGTGCCGATGTTGCGGACGGATAAGCCCAGCGACAGAGGAGAGTTGTCCGCCTTCCATCTCAATCCGAGATCCACAGCGAACGCGGCCGCATCGGCGTCATCGATGGTGGAGGAATAGACTTTCGCCGTCGCGCCGTATCCCCAGCTGGCCAGTCTCGCTCCATATGCCGTGGAGACCGTGTAATCATGCCCCGTGAATGTTCCCTGGTTGGCGCCCGCGCCCGCGGATACGACCGTGCGCTGCGTGGAGCCGAAGTCGGTGTAGTTGACGAGCAGCGACCACGCGGAGTGATCGGATGTGGGCCACGCGATACCGAGCGTACCCTCACTCACGTCGAGGACGATGTCCTGATACAAAAATCCGATTTCACGCTGATCGGTCCATCCCAGTCCCGCAGGATTGTAATGTGTCGCCGCGATTCCCCGCGCTTCGGCGGTATAGGCATCGCCCATCGCGGCCGCGCGCGCGGAGGGCGAAAATCTGAGTGAGATACCCGCGCTGGATCCGGCGTTGTCCTGGGAGGCCGCCGCCTTCGGCGAAAATCCCAACAACAAAATCCCAAATCCCAATAACAACCCGAGACTTAAATGCCGACGGTGTTTTTTGGGATTGGGGATTGGGGATTTGGGATTTCTCATCGTATCACCGCGATCTTGCCCGACACTCTCTGTCCCGTTGCAAGATCCGTCACCACGTAGATGTAATATCCCGAGGCGACTTTCTCTCCGCTGCCGCTGTTCCGGACGTTCCATGTCACAAAGCCGTCGTTGACGGCGGTAGTCCTGTCGAAAATTCTTTCCCCTCGAAGCGTGTACACCTCGATGCGCACCCGCGCCGGGAGATTGTCGAAGACGATTCCCGTGACGCGAGGTTCGGCGGGATCATACTCGCGGCCGGTCGCCTCGCTCCGGTCGTTCGGCCGGAATGGATTCGGATAGACCATGAACCGGGCTAGGCTCGACTGGTTCCCGGGGCCGCCGCTGCCGGGATTGGGGGCGACGAGGAGGAATGTCGAGAAGCGGTCGGTCCTTGCGGTGATCATCCTATTAACAGTATCGACAGAAAGGATCGTCAACGGACGGCTGTCGATATCGCCGGCGGAGGCGGCGCGCAGGACGAGACTCTCCGGCTTGACCAGCGTGCCGGGGATGTAACCGGACTCGTTCAACTTCGGATAGCTGATGGTGACCTGCGCGAACTGGCCGTTGCGAAGAGTTGTCTGGCCGCCCGGGAGCGACACGACAAGAGCGAATCCGACGGCGGAGTCGCGGCCGATCGCGGCGTCGATCTGGTCCTGGCTGCCGGAACCGATCGCCAGTGAGAATGCCGTTCCCGATCCCGTGTTGCTCTTCCGCGCCGCGGCGCCCTGGATGAGGATGCGGGCGTGGGATGTATCGGCGGTTTCGTTCAACGAGTCTTTCGGGAAGACGACGTTGCCGGTCGTATCGCGGCCGTTGGTGAGGTCGACGCGATTTTCGCGGCGTGAATCGATCCGTCGTTCGGCGGCGGCGGTGTCGGCACCCTCTCCGGTCGTTAGCTCCGAATCGGAGCTTCCCGACGATTCCATCTCGATGAGGTTGGCGACGGAAAGCGCCGTGGAGCTGTCGCCGTCGCGCTCCGTCGTGATGGCGCGAATCTCGTAGAAGCCGTCGTTGATCGTCGTGTCCGAGAGCGAATCCCAATGGATGCCGTAGAGGGTCTTCGATTCGTCTCCGATGAACATCGGATTCTGCGACGGGCCTCCCGACGTCGGCCTCATGTTCCACCAGATCGTTCCGGATTCCGGACGGAACTGGAACGTGAGCGTGTCGACATGCTTCCGGAAGTCGTCGCCGACGAGTCGGGCCATGATCTGGATTCCACCGTTGCGCTCGACTTTCCTTCCCGCGTCGGGATTGAAGATGACGGCGTACGCCATCGTGGGGGCGGAGGAACGGGTCTGGGCGCCGACGCTGACGTTTGATAGGTCTTCGTTTCCGGAATTGTCCTGAGCTTTGACTCTGAAGCGATACCATGTTCCGCTCTGAAGAATCGTGTCCGTCGATGTTGAATTCGAATACGAATCCGCTCCGGTGTGCGGGACGATCTTGAAGAGCGTGTCAGGCGACGACGTGCTTCGACCTTCATTCCAGTAGATGTTGTACTGGCCGCCGGAGTCGATATCGAAGGAAGGCGATTTCGACCAGGTGAGAGTGATTCCTCCTGCGTTGTCGGGCGACGCCATGAGATCGGCGACGGGCAGGGGCGCGGTTGTTTCGGCGGGCGCGGGCCTCTGGAAGCTGTCCGCCGCGGACCAGGAGCTCTGATTGTTCGCAGTGTCGATCGCGGCGGCGCGCCAGTGGAAAACCCCGGAGTCGTCGAAGACATATGTCGGCGAGAAGATCGCGATGGTCCCGCTGATGGTCGCGCTCGATATCTGCGTCGTGACCATGACGGAGAAACTCTCGACGCGGGAAGCCTGAAAGACGTAGCGGACGGTCGTGTCCGGGCCGGTATCGGCGACGGCTGCGACGCGGAAGCTGGGCGTCGTCACGGTCGTGCTCGTTCCGTTTCGCGGAGCGAGGATGGCTGGCGCGGGTGGCGGCGTGGAGTCGAAGCGGATGGCGATCGTATCGCTCCATGATCCGAAAGTTCCCGCGTTCGATCTCGCCCGCACGCGCGTGATATAGGTGGTCTCTGCGAAGTTATTGATGCTGGCCGAATACGACGTCGCGCTGGTGATGAAACTGGTGTCGGCAACGGTCGAGTCCAAAAGTGTCGAGATGCGGAGATTGTAGCCGTTTAGTCCGGAGGCAGGGAGCGAACCGGATGCGACCCACGAGAATGTCGTCGGCCCCGGCCGCGCGATCAGGTTGGCCACCGGCGCCGTGAAGGACGGCTTCGGTGGCGGAGAGGTTTCGAGCGTGAAGTTGGCGACGCCGGAGAAACTGGAGACATTGCCGAGCGTATCCTCGGCGGCGACACGCCAGTACCAGGTACCCGCAGAAAAACCTGCGCCGCTGGAAGCGCTTGTCGTGTCGGCCGTCGCGGTCGAGATCGGGATCGTCGCGAATGTGGAATCCGCGGACGCATGGAGAATATAGCGCTTGAGCGGCGCGCCGAGGTTCGCGGCGTCGGTCCAGTCGAAGCTGATCGTCGTATCGCCGACGAATTGACCTGAGATCGGACTGACCGGGACGGGCACGGACGGCGGCACGGAGATGATTTGGAAAGTATCGAATACCGAAGCGGTCGTGTTGCCGGCGGTATCCTCCGCGACGACGCGCCAGTACCACGTGTTCTGGCTGAAGCCGGCCACGACGATCGTCGCGGATGTTCCCTCGCCCGTGAGAACAGGCGACGAGAATGTTCCCGATGTATCGACCTGGACAATATAGCGCCGGAGGCCGCTGACGGACGCGCCCGTTCCGGAGTCGGAACTGGCCGTGAACCGGAACGCGACCGTTCCGACCGACGTGTCCTCGCCGCTTGTGGGCCTGATGAGCGGCGAGGGCGCCGCCGGCGGCACCGTGTCCGTGATGACGGCGCGTGTCGTCTGCGACAGAGTCTGGTTCGACGATCCGTCGATCGCGATGACTCTCCAGTACAGAACGGCGTTGGCCGGGAGTGGCAGCGACTTTGTATCGATGGAAGACGCGACGGTCGTGTCGTGGAGCATGCTGGCGAACGCGGAGTCGTCATCGACCTGGATCCGGTACTGCGATACTCCGGACGGCGTGTCCGTCGTGAGCGCCCACTGGAACGTTACGGACGCCACGTTGGTGTAGGAATTATTTCCGGGTTCCATGAGCGAGAAGGAAGAAGGCGGGCTCGTGTCGACGATGACTCCTCCCGTATCGATGGTGACGCTTCGCCAGTTCGATGTGTCCGAATTGCCGGCGGTATCGGCGGCGATCACGCGCCAATAATACGTATTACCGGCCAGTGTTGCGCCAGGCTGGAAGGACGTGGCCTTCTGCGTCGATGCGAGGACAATCGTGGGTACGATTGTGTCCGTCGCGAGCTGGAACGTGAATGTATCCTTGTGGACGCCGGTCATGTTCGAGAGCCAGAGGAAGACGGGACGGGAGTCGGATGTTGTTGTGGCGTCGGGGGGCGAGAAGAGCGCGACGGTGCAGATCGTGTCGGTGGAGAGAATGCGCGACGACGAGTTCGTCGTGAGGCTCGCGGCGTTGGTGACAAGAATTCGCCAGTAGTACGTTGCGTTCGCGTTGAGAGTCCTGGTGGTCGACGTCGCCAGTCCGTTGGCGGAATCGATCGCGGGTGAGGTGAAGGACGAGGATGTGTCAATCTGGAGCCGATAGCCGGCAATCGTCGAGAAGGAATCGGTGGACGCGCTCCATGAGAATGTGAACGTTGTGGAACGCGTCTCGACCCTGTCTTCCGGCGCGAGGAGTGTCGGTGCGGTCGGACCGGCACCGATAATCGTGAGCCGCTTCGAATCCGAGGCCGCCGTGTTGCCGGCGGTGTCCTCCGCGAGGACGCGCCAGTAATACGTCGCGCTTGCCGCGAGCGTCCGGCTCGCGGCGAGATTCAGGCCGACCGTGGAATCGATCGTGATCGAGGCGAAGGCGGCGTCGGATGCGAACTGGAGCCGGTACTGTTTCAGGCCGGAGAATGTGTCGGTTGCGGCGGACCAGGCGAAGCCAACCGCGGTCGCGATCGTGTCGTGATTCGCCGGCGGTTGGGAAGAGGCGGGCTTCGAAGGCGCGATGAGATCGAGCCTGAAGAATCCGGTATCGGTGGAGGCCTTCGAATTTCCGTTGGCGTCGTACGCCTGGATCCGCCAGTAGAAGCTGTCGACGCCTCCGGAGGCGGGAGAGAGAAGCGGCGTCAGTGAACGCGACAGACCCGTCGAGGTATCGGCGACGAGCGTGGAGAAGTTCGCGAAGCGGGAGACCTGGGCTTTATACGCCGAGAGACCCGAACCGCCGTCGGAGCTGGCGTTCCAGCGGAGATTGACGGCCGTCGTCGAGGTGTCGTGATTCGCGGCAGGCGAGAGAAGCGTGAAGGGATTGGGCGGATTCAGGTCGAAGATCGTGAACGCCGCCGGCGCCGCGAAGGCGATGGCCGGGCCGCCCGTCTTCAGCGAAGTAGTGCAGGATCCGGCGGGAATTTTCGCGTGAACCGTTTCCCCCGACGTTGCGGTGTCGCGGTATGAGAGAACGACGAGGAAGGAATCGGCGCCGGTCACTCCGAGCGTGCATCCGAGGAAGTTGATCTTGTATGTCTGTCCCGATGTGTTGATGAGGCCGGAGATGTACTGCTCCGCGCCCGAATCGAAGTTGCCGTTCTTATTGAGGTCGCGATAGAGAAGAATGTATTCCAGGCGCGACGCCGCGCCGGCGTTTCCGTTCAGGGTGACGCCGAAATTCTGGAGCGTGTCGCCTGCTCCTCCGGCGATCGTCAAGGACATGACGCGCGAGAGGTCGACGTTCAGGGGCGAGATGGTCTCCGACAGAGTGTTTGCGTTCACAAGGATCCGGACGATCGTCGAGACGCCGGACTCCGTGAGGAATGTCGCCGGCGCGTAGGTGGCCGAGCTCGGAACGGTCTCGCGATTCGTCGTCTTGACGGCGTTCGCGGGGATGTACGCGCGGAGCGTATCGGAACCCGGGACCGTGTCGCGGATCGAGACCACGATCAGGAAGGAATCGAGCCCGGTCGAACCGAGCGCCCAGGGAGACGTAAGCCGCCATGCCGATGCGGAAAGCGTGAGCGTGGCGAGAGCGGTATCGCCCGCGGTGAGCGTCGCGGAGCGATCGGCGTCGCGATAGAGGAAGACGGTGTCGAGTTGAGCGGCCTGGCCCGCGTTACCATTGAACGCGACGGAGAGAACGGTGAGCGAATCGTTCGACGCGCCCGCGATCGTCATCGCCATGACCGCGGTCAGGTCCGTGCCTGACGGTGAGATGGACGCTCCCGCGGGTTTCAACGGATCGACGGCGAGGGTCGTGAAGGCGGCCGCTACGGTGAACGTCGCGGGCGAGGACGCGTCGGCGGCGGGAGCGGTTTCGCGCAGCTGAGTCTTCACCATGCCGGAGGGGATCGTCGCGCGGAGCGTATCCCCCGGGGTGGCTGTGTCGCGGAGCGTGACGAGAACGAGGAACGAATCGAATCCGCTCTTGAAGTCCGGAAGTGTCGCGGAAAGGGAAGACGAGCCGAAGGTCGTGCCGGACACGAGCGGCAAAAGCGCCGCGATCGTGTCGAGCCCCGCCTCGTAGGTTCCGTTCTCGTTGCCGTCCTTGTAGAGCGCAATGGAATCGACGACGGATGCGGCTCCGGCATTTCCGGCGAGGCGGACATGGAACTGCGTCAACGTGTCGCCGGTCGCTGCTCCGCCGATGGAGAGCGCCATGACAACGGTCCGGTCGGTGTCGACGGCGGTGATCGAGCCGTTGGCCGGAGTCGCCTGATCCACGGAGACGATGGTCGAGGCGACGTAGCTGATCGTGAAGAGACCCGGCGCCGAGATCGAAACCGACGGTGACGTGTCGCGATTTCCGGTCTTAATACCGAGCGCAGGGACGGACGCTCGCACGGTTTCACCGACCGGTGTCGTGTCGCGGAATCGAGCCGCGACGATGAAGGAATCGCCGGAGCCGATCATCCAGCCAAGCCCGAACCGGTAAGTCTGCCCTGTAATGAACGGATAAGACGCGAGAACGGTATCGACGGAAGTATCGAGCGTGGCGTTCCGGTTCGCGTCGCGATAAAGGAAGACGGATTCCGTCCGGTTCATCGCACCGGCATTTCCCTCGAGATCCACCGTGAACATCTGGAGCATGTCGGCGGTATCGCCCACGACGGAGACGGAGATGAGCGCCGTGAGATCGACGCCGACGGGATTGATATTCGCGCCCGCGGGCAGGGATGGATGAACGGCGATATTCGCAGGCGCGACCGCGGAGGCCGTATCGATCCGGAAGGATCTCGTGCCGAACGTGTTGACATTCTGTGCCGAATCGATCGCGAGCACGCGCCAGTAGTACGTGTCGCCGGGAGGAAGCGTTTCCGCGAGTGTCGTGGCGGTCGTGAAGCTGTCGACGACGAGCGAAGAGAAGAGACCGGTCGAGTCTATCTGGAGCTTGTAGCCGAGGAGGCCGGAGATGGAATCCGCGGAAGCCGTCCATGTGAAGGCTATGGCGATGGCGGATGTGTTGGCGCCGTCGGCAGGCGATACCTGCAGAGAGGCCGCCGGAAGTGTCGTGTCGACCCGGAAGAATCGATTCGCCGAGATCGCCGTGTTGTTTGCACTGTCGACCGCGATGATACGCCAGAAATACGAATCATTGGCGGTGAGTGTGAGCGATGCGTTCGTGAAGAGAATGAAGGAGTCGACGAAGGGAGAAGCGAACGCTCCGGAAGTATCAACCTGAAGTCGATATCCCTGGATGCCGCTCGAATCCGACGATGAGGACCATGAGAAAGGTATCGGGAGAAGGTTTGTATCGAGAAGCGAGGATGGCGCCATGAGAACGGGAACGGATGGCGGAGTGGAGTCGGGAGTCTGAGCGGCCGAAATGGAGTCGGAGAAGAAGGATTGGTTTTCACGCGCCGCCGCGTCGAATGCCGTGACGCGATAGAAATACGTCTCAAAAATACCGAGGCCCGAGTCGACGAATGCGAGCGTCGCAGGTCCGACGGCGCCGCGGAGAATCCAGAGAGAGGTATCCCGGATCCTGGAAGAATAGGCGCGATATCCGGAAAGACCGATGGCTCCGCCGTTGGATTCCTCGATCGACGTGACCGCCGACCATGTGATGAGAATTGACGACTCCGTGAATCCAAATGCCGCGACGGTATCCGGGCCATCCGGCGCGGTCGTGTCCGCGGAAGCGGCTGTATCCACGATACCAAGGCGATACGGCAGGAACGTGATCGACTCGGCGCCTGCGCCATAGAAGGAGCCGCGAATTGCGGCGGAGTCGATCGTGCCCCACCAGTTGCGAACGACGTTTCGAGCACCGCCGGTTTCGTTCTCGAATTGGTGCGTATCGAAATGAAAATTGTTCTTGGAGATCAGGAGCATGGAACCGACGCTCGAGCGAACCAGGACACCCGTGTCGTTGCCCTGGAAATCGTTCTGCTCGACAGTGATCGAATTGCCGGCACTCAGCTTCAGTCCTGCTCGTCGATTCGACCGGAACTGATTCCCGCGGATCAGGATCGATTCCGCCGCGCCGCGAACATCGAGACCGTGTGTATTGGCGAAGTTGAAGGTATTGCCGAAGATGACGACGTCCGTGCAACCGATCAGATCCATGTTGTTGCTTCCTGTGGAATCGCAGGAGTTGTTTCGGATGACCAGCGAACGCGCGCCATTGGCCGAGATGCCCGTTGAGTTGACCTGAGCGAAGGCGTTGCTCTCGAGAATGCTGCTCCGGTTGGCGGCGATGCTCAATCCGGCGCTGTTTCCGAGGAGCTGGTTCTGCCTGATCGTGATCGAGTCGGCGGATGTCAACGCGGAGATTCCGGTGGAGTTGGACTGCGCCGTGTTCGAAAAGACAAGATGCGAATTGCCGACGCCGATTCTGATCCCGGTGAGCGTGTTATTTCGCGTATAGCAGCCGGTAATCAGGCCTCCCGTAGAACTGTCGGTCACGTCGATGCCATTGGAGGAATTGTAGGAAACGCTGTCGCTCTGCAGTGTGAAGGTGGAAATATTTCGGAACTGGATACCGGTAGTCGCTCCGCGAACGCCGAGAAATTGGATCGAGATTGAGGTTTGAGTATCCGCGTAGATGCCGATGTTGGAGCCTGGCGGATCGATCACGGTTACGAGCGAGTCCTTGCCGATGAGCCAGATGCTGTTCGTGTCGATGACGATCGTCTCAGTATAGAGTCCCGCGTCGATATAGACCGTGTCGCCCGTCGATAGCTGGTTCATGACGGCGGCGATCGTCCGCTTCGGCGTCGCGGGAGTGAGTCCGAAGTAGAAATCGTTTCCGGTGGCGGTCGTCCAGGAATCTCCGGAGATCGACGTGTCGTTGACATACCAGACATTCGGCCCCGACGTATCGCCCGTCGTCATCGCGATCGCGATCGAATCGGAGAGATACGATTGATTCTCGATCGCGGACGAATCGAAGGAGGTGACGCGGTAGTGGCGCGTCTGGCTTGCGGCAAGCGTGGTGTCATCGAATGTGGGCGACGCCGTCTGCCCGAGAAGCGTCCAGAGCGGCGTGTCGGCCGTCGGAGAGTGGTACACGCGATAGCCCGCGAGGTTGGTCGTTCCCTCCGCTTCCTCGCTGGCCGTCACCGTTCCCCACATGACGCGGATCGTGCTCGGGCCGACTCCCGCGGCGGTCACGGTGTCGGGCGCGCGGGGCGCGACGGAGTCGGATGCGATGGCGGTGTCCGCGGGACCGAATCGGAAAGGCGTATGCTGCACGAAGGCTCGTCCCGATCCCCAGATCCTCGCGCCGATCGCGCCGGTATCGCGCGTGCTCCACCAGTTCCTCGTCATGCGAACGCTGTTCGCCGTGAGGTTGATGACGCCGGAGTCCGGCAGCGCGGCGGGAGGATGGATATTGTTCTTCGTCACCGTGTCGTTGGCGCTCGAGCCGATGAACCGGAAGGCCCAGGCATTGGAGTCGCACTGGTTCTGCGTGAGCGTGTTGTTGGAGTCGCTCGAGAGATGGAAACCGGAGATCGAGTTGTTGGAGGCGATGTTATGCGAGAGCCGGTTTCCGTTCGACCCCGTCGTCAGTTCGTACCCGTGCCCCTGCCTCTGCGCATAATTCCGGACGAGGATGTTGTTGTTCGACGAGGCCAGTTCGAAGCCCGCGCCGCCGTTTTGAGAGGACGTATCGGAGTCGAAGGTGTTGCCGTTCGAGCTGGAACCGATGAGGAAACCGTGCGAGCTGTTGCCGTAGGAAAGGCTGCCCGTGATCGCATTGCCGGTCGAGTTGTTCAGCTCCAGTCCCGCGCCCGCATTCGTGCACGTCGCTATGCCGGCCACGGTGCAACCGCTGGAGCCGGTGAAGTACAGGCCGGCGTTGCCGTTCTGGACAAAGGCGGAGAGGAAGATGGTGTTGCCATTGGAACTCTGAATCACCATTCCCGCGTTTCCGTTCAAGGCGGAAGTGCATGCGGAAAGCGCATTGTTGTTCGAACCGTTCGTCAGCCAGAATCCGTAAAGGCCTGCGCCATCGACCTGGATGGAGTTCAGCTGAGAAGAATCGACGTTGGCCCAGCTGATTCCATATCGGCCGGCGGTGACACGGAAATCCTTGAATGTCAGGTATGACCTGTTGACGGCGAAAATCGCTTTCTGGCCGGAGACTGTATTGTCGCCGAAGCTGATGATCGTCGAATCCGCGCCTCGGCCGACAATCCAGATGCAATTTGTGTCGATCCGGAAAGTATCGGGCTCGTAGTAATCGCCCGCGTCCAGGAGGATCGTGTCTCCCTCCGTGAGAAAGGGCTCGACGTCATTGAGCGTCCGCAGCGGCGAGGAGGGCGCGAGGCCGTTGTTGGAGGAACTGCCGGTCGCGCTCGTAAAACCGTCTCCTGTCGTCGCCGTGTCGTTCACATACCAGATATTCGGCACGGTCGTATCGAGCGTCGTCGTGTCGGAGGGGATCGAGTCGGAGAAGAAGGACTGGTTCTGGATGCCGGAATTGTCCGCCGCCGTCACGCGATAGTAGTAACCGGTCAGCATTCCTATCCCGGAGTCATCGTAGGAGAGAGCGCCTGCGCCGACGGCGCCGCGAAGCAGCCATAAGGTCGTGTCGCGATTTGGAGCGCGATAGATCCGGTAGAAAGTCAGATTGACCGATGATTCCGGTTCTTCCGAGGTCGTGACGGAGCTCCATGTGACACGGAGCGTATTCGGTCCGAACGCCGCGACGGCGACCGTGTCCGGCGCGCGTGGCGCGACCGAGTCGCCGTTGATCGTGGTATCGACGATGCCGAACCGGAAGGGGAGATAAACGACGGAATCGCGCGCCGAGCCCCAGATCATGTTCCGCACGTTTCCCGAGTCCTGCGTGTTCCACGCGTTCCTGATGAAGGAGAACATGACTCCGGCGACAGTGGAACCGTTGAAGACACCGGATTCGGGGAAGGCGGGGGAGGTGCGCATGTTGTTCTTCTGGACGGTATCGCCGGAGGTTGGTCCGGTGATGAAGACCTGGTACTGGCGATTCGAATCGACGAGGTTGGACACGACGAGGTTGTTCGTCGCGGTGTTGAGGTAGACTCCGTGCGCCAGATTGTTCGAGACGAGATTCTGGCGGGCGACGTTTCCGATGCCGTACAGTGCGATGCCGCTCCAGAGATTGCCGGCGACCACGTTGGATGTGATGATGGTGCGGTCCGCTCCGACAAAGGCGACGATGCCGTCGTTGGTGTTCTGCCGGACCGTGTTCGCGTTCAGAATATTGTCGACTCCGGCTCCAAGATAGATCCCGTTCACCAGGTTCGAGCTGGCAATATTGAGATTAAGAAGGTTCGTGTCGCAACCGTCCGAAAGATAAATTCCCTTGTCGCCGCACGCCGTCACCGAGTCCATGCGTATCCAGGAGCTGTCCACGTTGATCCAACGGACGCCGTTGAATGCCCCGGTCAGTCCCAGGTCGCGGATATCGAGCCCGACCTGGGAATCGGCAAAGACGGCGTAGAGCCCTCCTGTCGCCGCCGGTCCCGGAGGATCGATGACGGTGAGGTTGGAGTCGACTCCGCGGAGATGGATGTGGTTCGTATCGATGACGACTGTTTCCGCATAAGTGCCGGCGTCGATATAGACCGTGTCGCCGATCGTCAGCTGGTTCATGACCGAGGTGATCGTTCGCTTCGGAGCAGAGCGCAACAGGCCGTGGTTGGCGTCGTTTCCGATGGCGCTGGTGTATGAGTCGCCGGTTGTGGATGTGTCGTTCACGTACCAGACGTTTGGTCCCGAGGAGTCGGGCGTCGTGCTGTCGGAAGGAATCGAGTCGGAGAAGAAGCTCTGGTTTTCGTAGGGCGCGTGATTGTCGAAGGCCGTGACGCGGTAGTAGAAGCCCTGCTGGGCCGAGAGGCCGGAGTCGTCGTAGGTCGTCGTGCCCGTGCCGACCGCGCCGCGGAGGAGCCAGGAGGAGGTGTCGCGATTCGGAGCTCGATAGACGCGGTAGCCGGAGAGGTCGATGGTGGTCTCGGATTCCTCGGAAGCGGAGACGGAGGACCATGTGACGCGGATGATCGCAGGGCCTACTCCAAGAACGGCGACGGTGTCCGGCGCGCGCGGCGCGACGGTATCCGCGAGTGGAGCCGTATCGACGAGGCCGAGGCGGAAGGGGACATACGAAATGGAATCCGGCTTCGTGCCTCCCAGCTTCCTCCGGATCGCGGCACTGTCCGTCGTGCCCCACCAGTTTCTTTGGAAATCGAACCTGTTGCCGATCGAGTTGTAGACGCCGGAGTCGGGCCGGTAGGGTGACGGAATGACGATATTCTTGTTGAACGAATCGCCCGTGGTGATCGATGAGATGCCGATGACCTCGAATGCCCATGTTCCGGGCGAATCGATTGTGTTCTGAGAGAGGACATTGAAGGAGGAATTGAAAATCTGGAATCCTGAGAGCCCGTTGTTGCGGGCGATGTTGCCGTGGATCCGGTTCGTGTCGCTGCTGTTGTTGAAGACATAGTTCTCCTGGGCATTCCCGGTCGCGATGTTGCCGGCGATCTCGTTCCTGCGGGCGGCGTTGAAGTAGTATCCTTGCTGAGTATTCGATTCGCTCCGGTTATCGAGCAGCATGCCGAAGCTTCCGTCATAGCGGAAGCCGGCGCCTTTGTTCAGGTCGGCGAGGTTGTTCGACAACGTGTTGAAGTTGGCCGCTACGACGAATCCCTTGGCCCCGGAGCTTGAACCGCTCGTGGCGTGATTCCCGGTGAGCGTGTTCGATTCAGATCCGGCATCGAGGTAGACCGCGTTCTCGTTGTTCGTGGAAGCCTTGACCCTTTGAATCGTGGAGGTATCGACGTTCAACCACCACACACCGCGATAACCATGCGTGACCTGCAGGTCGCGCAGCGTGATCCCGGATTTATTGATGGCGTAAATCATCCGGAACGCCGTGAAGGATGAATCGACGAAATCGATGATCGTATTCAAGGAATCCGCGCCGATGATCCAGACGGAATTCGCTTCGATGCGGAACGTGTCCGCTTCGTAGTAGACGCCTGAGTCGACATACACCGTGTCGCCCATCGTGAGGAACGGTTCGACGTCATTCAGCGTCCGTTTCGGCGACGAAATCGAGAGGCCGGAGTTCGACGACGAGCCGATCGCGGCGGTGAAAGAGTCGCCGGCGGTCGAGGTGTCGTTGACATACCAGACATTCGGGCCCGAGGTATCGAGCGACGTCGTGTCGGCCGGAATAGAGTCGGAGAAGAAGCTCTGGTTCTCGAACGGCGCGTGGTTGTCGAATGCGGTGACGCGGTAGAAAAATGCGGTGCTTGCGCCGAGACCCGAGTCGTCATACGTGTTCGTGCCGGACGGGATCGCGCCTCGGAGAAGCCAGAACGTCGTGTCGCGCGTCGCGGAACGGTAGACCTTGTATCCGTTGAGCCCGACGGAGGTCTCGGCCTCTTCCGAGGCCGAGACGGTCGACCACGTGACGCGCAGAAAATTCACGCCGAACGCCGCGACGGTAACGGTGTCCGGCGCGCGGGGCGCGACGGTGTCGGCGAGGAGCGCGGTGTCGATCGTGCCGAGGCGGAAGGGGATGTATGTCACGGAGTCGCGAGTTGAGCCCCAGATCATGTTCCGGATGACGCCGCTGTCGTCGACACCGAGGCCGTTCCAGATCCAGCGGTTCCGGGTGAAGTCGAAGCGATTGCCGGTGGCGTTCCGGACGCCCGAGTCCGGATACGCGGGGGAGGAGGCGATCATGTTCTTGACGTATGTTTCGGAAGATGCCGAGACGAGGTTCACGGCGTAGCCCGTGTTGGAGTCGAACGTCGAAGTCGCGACGTAGTTGTCGGCGCTGCTCGAGTGCTCGATACCGTGGCCGAGGTTATCTCGGGAGACGATCCCGGTGATTCTGTTGTTAGAGGCGAAGTTCAATCGGAACCCGTTCTGTCCGTTCTGGACGGCGGTGTCGCCGTCGAAAATACTACTGTAGGCAGGATCAAGGTTGAAGCCGTGCCCCGAGTTCCGGTCGGCGAGGTTTCCACGGAAGAAATTATTTTCGCAATTGATGGCGCCGGACGCGTTCTGATGGAAACCAGAGCCGATGTTGAGGATCGCGCGATTGGCGATGAGCGTGTTGCCACGGGATCCTGCAAAGACGATGCCGCCCTGGGCGTTGGCGACGCAGAGGTTTTCGGTGATGGCGTTTGTGTCCGAAGTGACGATCCAGAAACCACTACCCGCGTTGCTTTCGGAGCGATTGCTCGCGAAGGTGTTCCAGCTCGAGTTGGAGTGGATGTAGATACCGTCCGATCCGTGTGCGTCGGTTCGAACGCGTTCGATCACCGACGAATCGACGTTGCACCAGTCAATTCCGACATATCCTGATCGGATCCGGAGATCGCGGATTGTAAGGTTCGTCTGCGTGTCGGCAAAGACGCATCGATACTGTCCGACGGTGATGCTGTTGAATTTGATCTCGGTGGAAGTCGAGTCCATGCCGAGGACCCATATCGAGTTCGTGTCGATACGGAACGTGTCGGGCTCGTAGTAGAACCCGCCGTCGATGTAGATCGTGTCACCCTCCGTGAGGAACGGCTCGATGTCGTTCAACGTTCGTTTGGGGAAGGCGATCGAGAGGCCGGTGTTCGCGGAATTGCCGATGGCGGACGTGAACGAGTCGCCCGACGTGGACGTGTCGTTCACGTACCAGACGTTCGGGAAGAGCGTGTCGATCGTCGTTGTCCCGGCCGCGATCGAGTCGGAGTAGAAGCTCTGGTTCTCGAACGGCGCGATGTTGTCGAAGGCCGTGACCCGGTAATAGCGCGTCAGACCCTGTGAGAGCCCGGAGTCCGTGAGCGTCGTCGAAGCGGTCGTGCCCCGCAGCTCCCAGGCCGTCGAGTCGGGCGACGTGGACCGGTAGACGCGATACCCGGCGAGCCCGACCGCGGTTTCGGATTCTTCGGAACTCGTCACCGCGGACCAGGTGACCTGGATCGTCGTCGCGGTTTGGCCGAGCGCTGCGACGGTGTCCGGCGCGCGCGGCGCGACCGTATCAGCGAGAAGTGATGTGTCGACGATACCAAGGCGGAAGGGGTGATAGAGTGCCGAATCGCGCGACGGAGGGTATATCCGCAGTCGGATGACGCCGGAATCCGATGTGTTCCACCAGTTTCGCGTCATATCGAATGTTCCGATTGCATCGATGCGCACCGCGGAATCTGCGGCGGGCCCGGACGGCTGACCGCGCCAGTAATTCTTCCGAAAGGTGTCGGCCGTGGAACTTCCATCGATGACGATGCCCCAGGAAGCGTTGGAGTCGACCGTGTTCTGACTGACGGTGTTGCCTGAAGAACCGCTCAGATTCACGCCGATGCCGCCATTGCCCGAAGAAATGTTACCGGTCAGCGTGTTGCTCGAAGAGCCGCTCAGGTGAATGCCGTTACTGCTGTTCGCGGAAGAGGTGTTCGAAGTCAGGATATTTCCCGAGGAATTGGCGATGACGATGCCCAAATTCCCGTTCCCCGAGGAGGAGTTCGAGGCCAGGGTGTTGTTGTTTGAAGTGGCATTAAGCTGGATGCCGTACCAGGTGTTGCCGAAAGAGCGGTTCGATATCAGCATGTTTCCGTTCGAGTTGTTGGTGAGCTGGATGCCGAGGTTGTTATTTCCTGACGAGACATTCGTGCTCAACGTGTTGTTCGAGGAGGCGTCGAGATTGAAGCCGACCTGGCCATTCCCCGACGTGGTGTTGTCGACAAGCTGGTTCGTGTCGCTGCCCGATTCCAGACCGAAGCCGACGAAGCTGTGCGAATCCGACAGGACTCGTTCGCACCGGGAAAGATCCACGTTGTTCCAGAGAATTCCGTAACGACCGGTTCTCACCGTGAAATCCTTGAAAGTAAGGTTCGTCAGGTTCGTCGCGTAAATAGCCCGCATGCCCGCCGTTGTGGTGTTGTCGAAAGTGATGATCGTTGACCGTGAATCCGCGCCGATCAGCCAGATCGAGTTCGTCTCGACCGTGATCGTGTCGGTCGGGTAGTAGACGCCTGAATCGATGTAGACCGTGTCGCCTTCGGTCAGGAGCCCCTCGAGTTCGTTAAGCCCACGCTTGGGGCGATCCAACGCCTGCCCATGATTCCACGTGTCGCCGACCGCCGAGGTGAATGAATCGCCCGCCGTCGATGTGTCGTTCACATACCAGACGTTTGCCCCGGCATGCGAAGCCGGAGTCCGGTCGCCGGGGATCGAGTCGGAGAAGAAGCTCTGGTTGTCGAAGGTGCCTGATCCATCTGTGGCTGTAACACGGTAGTACCACGTGTCGAGCGGCGCGATGCCGGAATCGATATATGCGTCGCCATTCATCGCCCCGCGTCGTTCCCAGAATGTCGAGTCCGGGGTGTTGGAGCGGTAGACGTAGTATGTCGAGACGATCGTCGCCGTTTCGGGCGATTCTGAACCCGCGGACGTCTTCCATGTCACGCGGATCTGCGTCGGCGACAGCGCGCGCGCGGCAACCGTATCTGGCGCGTTCGGCGCGACCGAGTCGACAGTCGGATTTGTGTCAACCGCTCCGAGCCTGAAGGAATGATACGTGATCGAATCTCTCGCTGCGGGCTCGATCCTGTTTCGGATGACGCTCGAATCGGTCGTGCCCCACCAGTTGCGCTGGAAGTCGAAGCTCCGTGTGGTGAAATTCACGACGAACGACTCCGGCTGGACGATGCCGGAGACGAAGTTGTTCTTTTGAAATGTGTCGCGCGCCGTCGTGCCGCCCAGGAGGATCCCCCAGACCCCGTTGGAGTCGATCGTGTTCTGGGTGAAAAGATTATCCGTGGCGTTGGAGAGTTCGAAGCCGTAGTTGGCGTTGTTGTACGATCGATTGCGGATAAAGAGGCAGCCTCGCGCGCCATCGACGAGGAATCCGTCGTCGGTGTTGCCTTCGCTCCGGTTGTCCGCGAAGGTGCAGGTATCGGCGCCGAGTTCCGTCGCGATGCCGCGGTATCCGTTCTGCCTGGAGATATTGCCGAGGAAGCTCTGCTGGACAATGCCGGAGAGATAATATCCATACGACGCGTTCAGATCGCTCATGGTGTTGCGGATCGTGTTGTCGAGGCCGCCGCTGATGAGGAACCCGTCGAGACCGTGATTGTCAGATCGGACGCGCTCTATCGTCGCGGATTCCACTCCGCCGTTGAAGAAGATGCCGTTGTAACCGCTCGTGATGCGGAGATCCCGGAAGGTCAGGCGGGAGACATTGGCGGTGAAGATTCCGCGATAGGCGGAGGCCGTCGTGTTGTTGAAGGAAATGACTGTCGTGATCGAATCCATCCCGATGATCCAGATCGAGCTGGTGTCGATCCGGAACGTGTCGGGCTCGTAGTAGAATCCTCCGTCGATATAGACCGTATCGCCGGTCGTGAGAAAGGGCTCGATGTCGTTAAGGGTGCGCTTTGGTTGCGACGGGAGCTGTCCGGAGTTCGCCGAGTTACCGACCGCCGAGGTGAACGAGTCGCCCGACGTCGAGGTGTCGTTGACGTACCAGGCGTTCGGGCCGAGCGTATCCTGAAGCGAAGTTCCAGACACGATCGAGTCGGAGTAGAAGGACTGGTTTTCGAACGGAGCGATGTTATCGAACGTCGTGACGCGATAGAAGAAGGTCTGGTTCGGGGAGAGGCCGGTATCGTCCAGCATCTGCACGCCGGGTGTGCCGCCTCGGAGGATCCATCCGGTCGAGTCGGCCATGTTCGACCGGTAGACGCGGTATCCGGCAAGCGCGACGGAGGATTCGGTCTCTTCGCTCGATGTGACCGTCGCCCACGTGATCCGGATCGAACTGGATCCGAGCGTGAACGTCGCGACGGTGTCTGGCGCACGCGGCGCGACGGTGTCGGCGAACAGCGCGGTGTCGACGATGCCGAGGCGGAAGGGGTGATACGCGATGGAGTCGCGTCTGGCGGCCGGCCAGATTTTCGCCCGGAGCGACCCGGAGTCGGACGTGCCCCACCAGTTCCTGCGCAGATCCTGCGGGTTGGCCGGACTGCTGAAGAGGACGGAGTCCGGGTTCGCGATCGAACCGGCAAAGTTGTTCTTGTGGAAGGTGTCGGTCGTCGAGGAGCCTTCGATGCTGACGGCCCATGTCGCGTTCGAGTCGCTCGTGTTCTGCTCGAAGATGTTGTTGCTCGACGAAAGCAGGCGGAAGCCGATCGTCCCGTTGCTCGTCACACTGTTCCTGACCATGCGCGACGCGCTCGCGTTGTTGAAAAAGAAGCCCGTCGAGCCGTTACCGATCGCGATGTTGTCGGACAGGACATTCTCGGCGCCGAATCCGAGCGATCCGAGAATGAAGCCGGAGAGCCAGTTGTTTCGCATCGTGGAGCCCGAGATCTGGTTGCCGGAAGAGCCATCGATGGAGAAACCGTTGCCATTGGTTGCGGCTTCGCCGAGGCAGTTCGTGACGGTGTTGAAATCGGAGCCGACTCGTAGCGAGAAGCCGTTATCCTTGTTGGCGACCGTCGCTACCCGCAGGAGCGAACTGGAGTCCACATTGGTCCACGTGATTCCGACGACGCCCGCGCGCACGCGCAGATCCCGGATCGTGATCCCGTTGACGCCGGAGCAGTGGAGAAATCGGTTCGAGGGAACCGTCGTGTCGTTGAAATCGATGACCGTGCTCGCCGAATCGACGCCTAGGAGCCAGAACGCGTTCGTTTCGAACGTGATCGTGTCGGTTGCGTAGTAGATCCCGGAGTCGATGAGGATCGTGTCGCCCTCCGAGACGAGACCCTCGAGGTCGTTCAGTGAGCGCTTGGGGAACGCGAGCGACTGGCCGTAGTTGTAGGAGTCGCCCATGGCGCCCGTGTAGCTGTCGCCGGAGAGATCGGTGTCGTTCACGAACCAGAAGTTGGCGCCCGTGTGCGCGACCGGCGTTACGACGAAGGGCGCCGAGTCCGAAAAGAACGACTGGTTCTCGATCGACTGGCCGTCGACCGACGAGATGCGGTAGAACGCCGTTTCCTGTGGCGCGAGTCCTGAATCGGTAAAGACGGTCGTGCCCACGGTGATTTGACCGCGATAGACCCAGAATGTGGAGTCGAGCATGTTCGAGCGATAGACGCGATACGCGGAGAGAGACGGCCCGAGCGCCTCGGATTCTTCGGAGGTCGTGACCGCGTTCCAGAAGATCCGCGCCGTGTTCGGTGACGATGGCTTCGCGGAGACGGAATCGGGCGCCTTTGGCGCGACGGTGTCGACTCCGGCGGAATCCACCGTGCCGAGCCGGAAGGGAACGTAGAGGATCTTGTCTTGTCCGGTTCCGCCGAGCTTCTTCCGGATGAGAGAGGAATCCGTCGTTCCCCACCAGTTTCGCGTGAAGTCGAAGGTGTTCGCCGTCGGATTGTAGACGCCGGAGTCGGGATTTTGGGGCGACGTGACGATGATATTCTTGCGGAACGCGTCGTTGTTGCAGAGCGACCCGAGCGCGAAGGCGTACTGGACGTTCGAGTCGGCGACGTTGGCGTCGAGTATATTGCCGGTCGACGTGTTTGTGATATTGAAGCCGTGGGCTTGATTATTGCCCGCGAGGTTGCGATAGATAAAGTTGTTGTCGGAGTTGTTGGAGAAGTTGAATCCGCACTGCTGATTGAAGAGGCTTTTGTTGTTGATCCAGGTGTTACCGGTGGAAGTCCCCTGGCTGAATCCGTGATTCGTGTTCCGGGAAGAGATCGAATTCCGGACCGTGTTGTTGTTCGCGTTTCCGATATCGAGCCCGATGCCGACGTTCGATGTGATCTCGCAGTTGTTCACGGTGTTATTGGAGGCCCCGCCGGAGATCATGAGCGTCACGGAGGCGCCGATCGATCCGCAGTTCGAGAGCCGGACGCCGTCGATGTTGCAGTTGGTGGTGTTAAGGAGCCACACACCGCGCGCCGCGTCGCGGACGGCCAGGTTCTGGAGCGTGCATCCGAAGACGGAGTTGAAGTAGAGACCGCGGCTTCCGAGAACAGATGTGTCGTCGAAGTCGATGGTCGTCGAGTTCGAATCGACGCCGATGACCGAGATGTTGATTGTGTCGATCCGGAACGTGTCCGGTTCGAAATACGTGCCGGCGTCGATGAAGACCGAGTCCCCTTGGGTGAGGAAAGGCTCGATCTGGTTCCAGTACAATTTCGGGCAGTCGCGCGCGAGACCCGAGAGCGTCGTGTCGCCGGCCACTGTGGTGAACGAGTCGCCGGATGTGGAGCCGTCGTTCAAATACCAGACGTTCGGCCCCATCGTGTCCGTGGTCGTCGTGTCGGACGGGATCGAATCGGAGTAGAAGGATTGGTTTTCGCACGGAGAGTGATTGTCGAAGGAAGCGACGCGATAGAAGAAGGCCGAGTTGTTAGGGACGTTGGAGTCATCGTAAAGAAGCGTCGCCGCGGAGACCGTGCCCCGAAGGACCCATGACGATGTGTCGCTCGTCGGAGCGCGGTAGATCCTGTACCCGGAGAGATCGACGGAAGATTCGGTTTCCTCCGAGGCGACGACGGCGTCCCACGTGACGCGGATCGTGTTCGGGTCGCATGTGTGCGCGGAGACGCTGTCCGGCGCGCGCGGCGCGACCGTGTCCGCGAGCGGCGCGGTGTCGACGATGCCGAGGCGGAAGGGGTGGTACAGGACCGAATCCCGCGTATTGGCGGGCCAGATGCGGTTGCGAATCGTCGCGGAGTCTGACGTGCTCCACCAGTTGCGCGAGAAATCGAAGCGCGCATTCGACGTGGTAATGCAATAGACGCCGGAATCGGCGTAGGAGGAGTAGATGGACGGGATGATGACGTTCTTATGAAACGTATCGCTGTTGGAGGTTCCGCTCAGTGAAAACGCCCAATTGGCGCTGGAATCGACTGTATTCTGGTACACGCGATTGTTGCTCGAAGTGGAGAAGGAGAACCCGATACCGGAATTTCCCGAGGCCGTATTGGAAATGATCGTATCATGGAATGATGATGAAAACGCGAAGCCGCCGCCAGAATTCAAGAACGAACTGTTTTGGAGCAAGGCCTCGTTGTTCGATGCGGTGATCGCGAAACCGGAGCTTCCGTTGCCGGTCGAAATATTTTCGATAAAAGTGTTTCGGTGACTGGACGAATTGACGTCGAAGCCGCCGCCGGCGTTCCCGGCGGATTTGTTGCCGGCCAGGATATTGCGCTGGGACGCATTCAAGAGCCATCCCGTCGAATTTCCTGTCGCGAGATTCTGGAGGAACGCATTCGAGTCGCTTCCGTCTCCGGAGCTGTTATCGATGTAGAAGCCGTAGAGGCCGTGTGCGTTGGAGCGAATCCTTTCGAACAAAGAGGAATCCGTCGCGCTCAACCAGATGCCCATGCGACCTCCCGTCACGCGAAAATCGCGGAAGACGAGTCCGTTTCTGTTCGATGCGTACAGGGCGCGCAAGGCCGATGCTGCCGTCGAATCGAATTGCAGGACGGTGCTTGTCGAATCGACTCCGAGAAGGAGGATCCCGTTTGTGTCGATGGAAACCGTGTCCGTCAGTTGGCAGGTTCCCGAGTCGATGTAGACGGTGTCTCCTTCAGAGAGAAGCCCTTCGATTTCATTCAATGAGCTTTTCGGATACGACGGGTGTTGCCCGTGGTTCCACGAATCGCCGATGGCGCCCGTGAAGGTGTCGCCCGCGAGGGAAGAATCGTTCACGAACCAGGCGTTGGCACCGGCATGGGAAAAAGGTGTCGTTGCGCTCATGATCGAATCGGAGAAGAAGCTCGCGTTGACGAATGTCGCGCCGTCCAGCGTCGAGACGCGGTAGTAGTGCGTCTCGTTGGGCCCGACTCCGGAATCGATGAAGTTGTCCGCGACGCCGGTTGCGCCGCGGAGCATCCAGTAGTTCGAATCGATCGCGTTGGACCTGTAGACGCGGAAGCCGGCGACGGCGGTCGCGGATTCCGGTTCTTCCGAAAGCGTCACGCTCTTCCAGGTCACGCGAACTCCGGTCGGCGAAAACGCCTTTGCGGCGACGGTGTCCGGGGCTTTCGGCGCGACGGTGTCGGCGCCGATGGAAGTGTCGACGATATCGAGGCGGAAGGGGGCGAAGGGTACTCCATCGACAGCCGAGTTGATCCGCGCAGCGATGACGGCGCTGTCCGTCGTTCCCCACCAGTTGCGGGTGAACTGGAACGGCGAGCCCGCCTGGTTCCAGACGCCCGACTCCGGCGTGGCACTGGGAAGGATATTGTTCTTCTCGAATGTATCCGCGCCGCCCGAACCGAGCCGGATGGCGTAGTCGCCGCTACCGTAGATCGTGTTCTGAGCGAAGTAGTTGTTAGAGGTCGTGATGTTGAAGCCGTAGATACCGGCGTTCGCGGCCGTGTTGCCGATGAAGCGATTGCCGGGGCCGGAGATGAAGAATCCGTTGTTGGCGGACTGCGAGACGAAAACGCGCCGGAAAACGTTGTCGTTCGAACCGCCCTGGAGCAGGACTCCGTGCGTGGTGGCGTTGTTGATGACGATCTCCTCGAAGAGGCTGCTGTCTCCGGTGACGCTCAAGCCGTTGTTTCCAGGCGCGTAGATGAGGATGTAGCGGACCGTGTTGTTGTCCGAGCCCGTGCTGAACTCCATACCCACGGAACTGGACGTGTCGATCCGGATCCGCTCGATCGTCGCCGAATCGACGTTCCGGAGAAGCAGGCCATTCCGGCTGTTGCTGATCTCGAGATCACGTATCGTGATGGAGCTGATGCCCGTGCAATAGATCGTCCGCGCGGCGGCAGCGGTGTTCAGGTCGAACCGGATGACGGTGGAGGCGGAATCCATGCCGATGACGAAGATCCCGTCCGTATCGATCGAGAAGGTGTCCGACTCGTAGAAGAAACCTCCGTCGACATACACCGTGTCACCCGCTGTCAGGAACGGCTCGACGTCGTTCAGATAACGTTTCGGACTGGAACCGGACAATCCGTAATTCCCGGATAACCCGACCGCGGATGTGAACGAATCTCCGGACGTCGACGTGTCATTGACGTACCAGACGTTCGGAATCGCCGTGTCGATGACCGTGATGACGCCCGCGTTCTGCCGCGCGGATGTCGGGCCAGTCTCCTCGTCGAAGGAATCGATGACGAAGGCGGGGATGCGCGCCTGGAACGTGTCCTTGTTCGTCGCGTTCGGAGCGAAGTCCACGGCGATGAGGAATGTGTCGCCATTGGCGCCGATCGGAATCGCCGCCGCGAAGGTGTCCCATCGGCGCGGATCGAGTGTGTCGCCGTAGAGTAGTGACACAAACGTGTCCACGCCCAGGTCGAACCGCAGGTTGGCGTTGGCGTCGCGGGCCAGCCGGACGGCGAGGATGTCGTTCGTATCAAGATTGCCGTCGCTTGCCAGGGTGAAGCGCGTGAGAGTGTCGCCGCCCGCAGCCGTGTCGGCCAGGATGTAGAGCGCCATGACGGTCACGCTTGGGACTCCTTGCCCGACAGTAACCGACGGAATCGTGTCCGCGATGACGACGGTGACCGTGTCGACCTGGCCCTCGCCGGGGAAAAAGTGCGAGAAGTGGTTGATCGCGATGGAGAAGGAATCCGCCGTTCGGATGTAGGATGCGGCCGACATTCCGGAGTCCGATTGCGTGACATCGTACCAGTCGCTGTCGCCCGTGTTCAGCCAGAAGAGTCCCGTCCGATTCGGATTCAGTCCCGTGTTCTTGAATTCGAACGTGAGCGTCGGCGACTCGCCGAAATTCCAGTAGGTGTCTGGCCGTTTCGCGCCGGTCGAATCGAAGACGGTCACCTCGAGGCGCCACGGAGCGCCGTAGGAATAACCCCGGATCCGCGACGTGTCGGAGGCGCCGAATGTCGCGTCCGTGACGCGGCGAACCCGGACGATGTTGCCGGTATCCGAGAACGGAATCTTTACGAGCCAGGTTTCGCGAAAGTCCGGAGCACAGACGGTGAGCGAGAGCGTATCCGCGCTCGACTGGCCGAAGTGGACGGAGTTGTTCGAGTCGAGGATGTTCAGAACGAGCGTATCATACTGGCCGGTGACACCCGGTGGCGCGGACGTGTCGGCCGTCAAGCCTCCCGCCGCGGCGGACGGGATCGAGTCGGAGTAGAAGGACTGATTTTCGGTGACGGTCGCGTCGAAGGCCGCGACACGATAGAAATGCGTGACGCCCGCCGTCAGGCTGGAATCCGTATAGCTGTTCGTGTTTCCGGTTCGACCCCGAAGTTCCCAGAATGTCGAGTCCGCGGCATTCGAACGATAGATCGCGAATCCCTGGAGCGAGACGGAAGCTTCCGGCTCCTCGGATGCGCTGACGTTCGACCACGCGACCTGGACCGTCGTCGCGGAGGCGCCGCTTGCCGTGACCGTGTCTGGCGCCTTCGGTGCTACCGTATCGCCGCCCGATACCGTGTCGACGACGCCCAGTCGGTACGGCGTGTAGACGATCGAGTCGCGCGCCGCCGGCGGCGTGATCCGGCCGCGGATGATCGAGGAGTCCGTCGTTCCCCACCAGTTGCGCGTCGCGGCGATACGGGCGACGCCGGCATGGTAGACGCCGGAATCCGGGCGGTATGACGGCGGGAGGATGATGTTCTTTTCGAATGTGTCCGACGTCGATCCGATGTCGATGTTGACGGCCCAGCCATCGTTCGAGTCGACCTGGTTCTGCGCGAAATAGTTTCCGCTCGAGGAGCCCACGTAGAATCCTTCGCCGTAATTCCTCCGGATGATGTTGGAACGGAACGAGTTGTTGTCCGACGTCGACGAGACCGAGAAGGCCGTGTTGAAGTTGTCCTCGACGGTGTTTCCCGTGAAGACATTAGACGTGGAAGTCGACATCACGAAGGCGGCGCCCGAGTTGGCGTGGAGACGGAGATTCGCGAAGTTGTTGGATCCGGACGCGGCGAGCTGGACGCCGAAGGCGGTGTTGCCGGTGATGGATCCTCCATTGAAAGTATTGTTCGAGGAAGCGTTGATGATGACGCCGTTGGCGCCGTTGCCGGACGAGGCGACGTTCAGGAAGAGATTCGCGTCGGAGTTTGTCGTCAAGCCGATGCCGTGGTCGGCGTTCGTGTCGGCGCGCACGTTCCTGACCGTCGAAGCATCGACGTTCTCGAACCAGAGGCCTCGGAATCCGTTGCCGACGCTGAAATCGCGGAGCGTCAATCCCGCGACGTTCTGCGCGTAGATGGCCCGCGCCGGGCCTCCGCCGCTCTGATCGAACTGGATCCTCGTCGATCGGGAATCGACTCCCACGAGGAAGATTCCGCTTGTGTCGATCCGGAACGTGTCGTTCTCGATGAAGATTCCGGAGTCGACGAAGATCGTGTCGCCCGCGGAGAGTTTTCCTTCGAGGAAATTGAGCGTCCTGAAGGGGGACGAGCGGAAGTAACCGACATTCGTGTCGGCGCCCGGGGCGCTCGTGTAGGAGTCTCCGGCGGTGGAAGTATCGTTGACATACCAGACATTCTGACCGGTCGTATCCGGCGTCTCCTGCTGGACGGCGTTCCAGAGGAGATACCTCGAGGTCTGCGCTCCCACGCCGTCCCCTCCGCCGATCACGACGAGGCTGTCGCCGATTCGTCCTCCCACCGGAAACATCCGCGCGGTCGGCAGCGAAAACTCGGGAGTCCAGGTGTTGCTGATGACATTGAAGATCGTGACCGTGCTGGTTTCCGTGCCGAGCCTCGAACCGCCGATCGTGTAGATCGAGTCGCCGCTCGTGATGAACAGTAAGCCCTGCCGGAAGGTCGTCATGTTCGTTTTCAATGTCCAGGCGCCGGTCGCAGGATTGAAGCTGCGCAACGAGCGCGTTTCATTTCCAGCCGCGTCCGCTCCACCGCCGACATAGATCTTCCCGGCCACGACCGCGACGCCGAATTGCGTCAACGGATAGGGAAGCGCGGGACCGACTCTCCATTGCGAATCCGTTCCCAGCCGGAAGACCTCGACGCTGTCGCAGGCCGTGAAAGATGCGTCGTATCCGCCGATGACGTAGAGCGTGTCACCGAGAACGGCCATGCCGTGGTTGTTCCTGGGCGTCAGGAGCGGCGGGAGCGTATACCAGGAATCCGTGAGGCGATACCAGGCGCTGACATATCCGACGGTCGAGCTTGAAAAAGTCTCGCCCCCCGAGACGAAGAAGGTGTCGCCGTACCAGGCGCCTGCTGTCCCGACGCGGGGGATCGGAATGTTCTGAAGAGCCTGAGCTGTCGAGAGTCCGTATCTCGTGAACGTTCGCGAGTCGTCGGTCGAGGTTCGGGCGCCCACGATGTAGATCGAATCGTCGAAGACGGCGAAGGCTCCGCCATCGCGCGCAGGGGAGATAGCGGCTCCGGTTTCCCATATGACGGCGGCGGATGCGGGCGGAGGTGCGAAGAGGATGAAAAAGAGCGCGCAGAAGTAACCTGCATGCCTACAAATCCGTTTCTTATGACTCAAATCCAGCGCCAGAACTCCGTGAGACAAGTATATTTTTATGTCAGTTTGAAAGCTAATGAATTGCAAGGGTAATTCGGTCTCATTTTTTACCGTGAAAAATCACATTTTCAGGGAGAGAGGCGGGGAAGTCT
>CAZCME010000020.1:0-84214 GCA_964499705.1 uncultured bacterium
CTGGGGAGCGATCACGGCGACGATTCACAGTCTGCGCGCCGCAACGGCGCGGGTTGGATCTGGAACCGCGCGAAGAGGAGAAGGCCGACCGCGATCATGAGGATCTGAACCAAGCGCTGCGCCAGGGCGTACGACAGGCCGATGCCGGTTCCGAATCCGAGAGCGTGGAAGATGAACATGCGCCCGCCTTCATGGAGCCCGAGGCGGCCGGGGATGATGACGGAGGGAAGATCCAGGAGGATCGACGCGGCCTGGATCATGATGCAGGCCGTGACGCCCGCGGAAATTCCGAGAGCGTGCAGAATGAGAAGTGTCTGGAAAACGCTGACGATCCGCGCCGCGACATGGAAGCCGATGGAGAGGATGAAGTCGCCGGGCCTCCGGCCGTACAATTCGCTCATACAGATATCGAGTTTCTCCGCGCCCGTGATGAGAGAGGCCAGCTTGATGCTTCGAAGAAGCGGAATACCGGCCAGCGCGGTCAGGAGCGGAGCCAGTCCCTTCTTCTGAAGTCGGACGAAATAGAAAAGCCCGCTCGTCAGGACCACGAACGAGATCGCCGCGAGCGGTGCCGCGAAATCGGGAAGATCGATCAGCCGCAACATCATGAGGAGTCCTGCGCAAATCATGATCGCCTGCCCGATCATGAAGCTCCCCTGCGCGGCGATCACGGAGGCAAGGCCCGTGCTGAGCGGAACTTCCGGTGCGAGGAGCATCGCCTTCACGGGTTCCCCGCCGAGCGTCAAGGACGGTGTCACCTGGTTGATCGATGTCCCGGCCATCCGGATCGCGAAGAGGCGCATTCCTCGAGGGCGGCAGGCACGCGGCAGCGTGACGAGCCATCCAAAAGTGCAGAGAAGATCGAAGAGAAATTCCGCGAGGACGATGGGAAGGAAAAATAGTCCGATCCCCGCGAGACCGGCCGCGATGCGGGCGTGATCCGCGGTGCGGATCATTTCCGCGAAGACGAGCGCGCCGACCGCCAGGAGGACGATCTGGATCGCGCGCGATCGGTTCCTGCCCGCGCCGGGATTGTCCGTCACGCGCCGCGCACGTTCCAGCGCGCCAGGAAGGTCGGAAGGATGAGGAGCGTGCAGACGACATTGATGATGAGGCCCGCCGTCAGCATGCTCCCCATGCTCGCCATGCCCGCGTGCGACGAGAGCATCATGTTGCCCATGCTTCCGGCCGTTGTCAGGGCGCTGAAGATGATCGCCCGGCTCGTCGTGGACTTCAGCAGTTCCCCCGTCCCGGCGGTGCCGTGCCGCAGGTGGCGATCCATCACGTGAATGCCGTTGTCGCCCGCGGCGCCGACGAGAAGCGGGAGCACGATGATATTGGCGAAATTGAACGGCACCCGGAAGAGGACGGAGAAGGCGCAGGTGAAGAGTCCGCCCAGGATGAGCGGCAGCATGACGAAGAGGACGATCCGAGCGCGGCGGAAGAGGAAGAAGAGCAGGATCATCATTCCGGCCAGGGCGGTCAGGAGCGCCTGTCGGAAGGCGCGGATCACGGCGCGGCTGGCTTCGACAAAGATGACGGGTGATCCCGTCGCTCCCGGCACGATGCTCCGCACTTCCGAGACGAACTTCAGGAGCGGACCGTTCTGCGTCAGGTCTTCCTCCGGAAGAATCTCGACGCGGTATCGGCCGTCGCCCGCGATCCATTGAGCGCGGATCTCCTCGGGGATGCCCGCTTCCGTGACGATGTCGCCGGTCGAGAGAGCGAGCTGGAGCTTGGCGAGCATCGGTTCGAGAGACGAGAAGAGGGAGAGCGAGAGCGCGCCGAATTCTTCGCTTCGTTTATCCGGTGGCAGCGCGCGCAGCGCGTCCGTGTATCGCTTCAGGGTTGCGTTCAGGGCGCGGGCATGCGTGTCCGCTGATGCCCGGCGCGTCACTTTCTCCGCGAAGTCCTCCAGCGACGAATATTCCTCCTCTGGATCGACGCGCCGCGACGGAGTCACCGTCCAGAATTCCGGCTGCAGGAGTTCGCGCAGCTCCGTGATGATCGCGAGCTTTTCATCCTGTTTCTTCGGCACGAAGCTGTTGATGGATACGACGCCATGCACGGTCTCCAGAGGCTTCAGCCGAACGGCCTCGGCCTCCGCCGCGTCGGCGTTGCGGGCCAGGAGGACGATCGAGCTGGCGCTCCGGGAATGCGCCGCAAGATCGTGGTAGGTCGCGACGGATTCGGAGTGCGGATCGCGGAGATTCATCGGATTGTAATCGAACGTGACTTGAGGAAGAAGAACAAGCGCGATCACGGCGAGGAGGACGGTCGCGGCCGGCAGGAGCCTCAGGGGTCCGGTGATTGCGCGTGCCGGCGCGGCCGGCTCGGGAGGACCGCCCGGAACAGGAAGAACGGAGGGCGGAGAAAGAGGCATCATCGAAAGAAGCGCAGGGAGAATTGTGAAGGTCGCCAGGAGGCTGATGAACATGCTCGTGCCGCCGATGAGCCCCAGCTCCGAGACGCCCTTGTAATCGGTCGGAATGAAGGAATAGAAGCCGACGGCTGTCGTGGTGGCGCAGAGCGCGAGCGGTCCCGCCATTTCGGACGCCGTGCTGCGCAATGACGCGATATGCGTCAAGCCGTCCCTCTTGATCTGATCGCCGTACCGCAGACAGAAGTGGACGGTGTAATCGATCCCGAGCCCGATGTAAATCGCGGCGAAGGCGGCGGAGATGAGATTCAGATGCCCGACGGCGGCGCCGACGAAACCGATCGTCCAGGCCAGTCCGACGGCCAGCGTCACGATCGAGGCGATCACCATGCTCCGGGAATTGAGCGCCCAGAAGAGAATGATCGAGACGAGCAGGAAGGAGAGCCATCCGGATTGCAGGGCGCTTTCCGCCGCGCTCTTGAGTTCCTCGTGTTCGAGCGCGACCTCGCCGGTCAGGCGAAGGTTTAGCCCGTGGGGAGCATCGATCGCGAGCACGCGCGCCGCTTCGCGGATCTTTTCCATCGCCTCCTCCGCTCTTCCATACCCGTCGCCCTGCGCATTAGTCTGGCAGGTTACAAGCGCGCGACCGCGATCCGCTCCTTCCTGGCTCGTCATGGTATCGCGCGATGTGTCATCCATGAGATTTCGCCAGGAGAGTTGGTACGGCCGATTCTCCAGACGCGCCGAGAAGACTCCGTCGAGGGCGCGAAACAGAGGTTCCAGTTCCGCGGAATGATTGTCCGCTCCCGTGAGGCGCACGGCATCGCCCGTCGCGCTGCCCTCGATCGCCTCCCCCACGGGCTGGAAGAATCCGGGAAGGTCGGGCCCCGCGATCATTTTCCGGAGCAGCGGCTCCATTTGAAGAAGCCGGTTCGAGAGATCCGAAAGATCCGCTTCATCCAGAAACAGGAATGCATGGGCTATGAAAAATGTATCCGCCCCGGGCCGCTCGACTTTCTCGAAGAGCGCCTCCGATCGCAGAACGACCGCCAGCCTGTCCGCGGCATCCTCCGCCATCTCCGGAGTCGGCGCGTCGATGACAGAGACCAGTTTTCCCCTGTTCCCGGGAAACGCCTGCTTGTAGTCCTCATACACGCGGCGATATTCGAGCTCGCGGGAGAGCATGTCGGAAGTATCCGTGGTGATTCCCAGGCGATGCATGGCGAAGGAGACCGACAGGATCGCCAGCAGCAGACCGAGGACAAGGACGGTCCGCGGATGACGTCCGGACAGGACGGCCGTCGAAGTGAGAATCCGGACGATGAATCCGTCCGGATCCGAGGAGGGAATCGGACGATCGGAATTTTCCCGCATAGGAGATCAACTCTAGGAGGTTTCCCTTCCTCGTCAATGATTCGATGACATACGTATGGCGCGTCGTTCCCGGGAAGACTAATCTCTTCGGAAGAGGATGACGCGATGACGGGAAAATCGGCGACGAGCGGGCGGATATCGTGGCTGGACTGGATCCGGTTCGGTCCGTTTCTTTCCCAGCTCGTTGTCATTCGCAAGTGCAATCTCTCCTGTTCCTACTGTTTTGAATTCGACAGGACCTCGGAACCCGTTCCCTACGCTCTCCTGGAGGAACGTCTTGCCAAGCTGCGTCAGCTCCGTTCCTGGGTCGTCTGCCTGACGGGCGGGGAGCCGACGCTTCATCCTGAAATCGATCGGCTGGTTGGCGCAATGCGCGAGATGGGATTCCGCCGACGCCAGATGATCACGAACGGGTACCGTCTCACGCGGGAATCGATCGAATCCTGGAACGAGTCCGGGTTGACGGATCTCCAGTTGAGCATCGATGGCGTGAAGCCCAACCGGACGACCGTCAAGGTGCTCGATCCTCTCAGGCCGCAGCTGGAGCTCCTGGCGCGGCATGCGCGGTTCAAGGTGGTCCTGTCCGCCGTCATCGGCAGCACGACTCCCGAGGAAGCGGGAGAGGTGATCCGGTACGCGCGCGAGCGGAATTTCTCGCCGCGTGTACTCCTGATTCACGACGTGGACGGCCGGATCCGGCTGACGCCGGAGGAATTATCCGCATATAGGAAAGTGAAGCGCGATCTGGGCGGAGCCGGAACCGAGTCGGGAGATTATCGGGAGCATCTTATCAACGAGGGCGCGGCGCCGTTCCATTGCCGCGCCGGTTCGCGCTATCTCTATGTCGATGAATTCGGCCTCGTGCACTGGTGCAGCCAGACCCGCGAGGCCTTCGCGAAGAATCTGATGTCGTACACGCCGGATGACTTGAGAGCTCAATTCGACACCGGCAAGTCCTGCAACCCGGGATGCAGCATCGGCTGCGCGCGCACGGCGTCGGCTTACGATGAGTGGCGCGGTCAACCGGCGCGTTCACCCTCGTCATGAACGCCCGGCGGATTCTCGTCACCGGGGCGACGGGATTCATCGGCTCCGCGGTCGCAAGATGCCTGTTGGCACGAGGGCACGATGTAAGGGTCCTTTTGAGATCGACATCGCCGCGGGAGAATCTGGAAGATCTTCAGGTCGAAATCGCGGTCGGCGATCTGCGCGATCCGGAATCCCTGTCGAGCGCGTTGCGAGGATGCGACACGGTCTTTCACGTCGCGGCCGATTATCGATTCTGGGCGAAAGATCCGAATGAGATTTACGAGACCAATGTGGACGGTACACGGGCGATCATGCGCGCCGCCCTGGAGGAGGGAGTGGAACGCATCGTCTACACGTCGAGCGTGGCGACGCTTGGTGCGACCGTGGATGGAAGTCCGGCCGACGAAGACACCCCGTCCACGCTCGAATCCATGATCGGCGCGTATAAAAGGTCGAAATTCCTCGCGGAAAAGGAAGTGAGCAGGATGGCCGCGGATCGGGCACTTCCGGCGATCATCGTGAATCCCGCCGCGCCCGTGGGTCCCCGCGACATCAAGCCCACACCCACCGGGAAAATGATCCGCGACGCCGCCGCCGGAAGAATGCCCGCGTACATCGAGACCGGTCTCAATATCGTCCACGTCGACGATGTCGCGGAGGGACACTGTCTCGCCTTCGAACGCGGCGTGATCGGTCGCCGCTACATCCTGGGCGGCGAGAACAGGGAATTGCGGTCGATCCTTACGGACGTCGCCGAACTTGCCGCCGTCACTCCTCCGCTCCTGCGCCTTCCCATGGCTCCTTTGATCCCGATCGCCGCGATTATTGAAGGAGCAGCCCGCGTGACCGGCAACGCCCCCTGGTTTACCCGTGATGAACTCTGCATGGCGAGGAAGCGGATGTATTTCTCGTCGGACCGCGCCCGGCAGGAACTGGGCTACGACCCGCGCCCGGCCCGAGCCGCGTTGGCGGACGCCGTGGAGTGGTTCAAGAACCGAGTATGATCGTCCATCACCTTTCAACAGCGGAGGCTGTCCTCATGATTCGATCCGTATATTTTCGGAGACTGATGTGTATCGTTCTTGTTTTCCTGGCGGCTTCCGTCGCGGAGGCGGGCGGCAACAGCTATTCCTCGAATCGTGTCAGGTCGAACGGCCGCGTCCTTCTCGTCAACGACAAGGATAGCTCGGTCGTTCAGAACGCTTTCATTGCCTCGAAGAATATTCCCACATCGAGCGGCGAGTTCGCGCTTCGCATGATTTCCCACGGTGACGGCCGGCGGTTCGCCGCTTCCGACTCGCAGGGCGGCGCGGGAATATATCTTATGCCCCTGGGAAAGCTCACTGCATGGAAGCCGGGATTCTGGCCGAAAGAAGTGGAATTTAAAGTCATCAACGCCGACACGGCAACCCGGCTCGACGGAGAAGGGACATTGATTATCCTGTTGCATCCTCTGCCTCCATCGCGGCACGCGTCAGCGGCTCAGGAGGCGGCGCGCCTCTTCGGTTTTTTCCTCTCGAGCGGAAAAATCCGCGAGCCTTATCACGGTGAACTCGATGGCTCGGAAAAAATCCGCGAGGAACTGAGGCGAACACTGAAGAGCGAAGGCGGTTTACCCTAGATCGATCTCGACTTCCTGCGTCGAACCGATTTGTTCGCCAGTGCGATCTTGCCCGCTCGGGACATGGTTTCGATCTCCGCTTTATGAAGGAAACAGAAGTTCCCCATATGCAAATTCTGACAGGATGAACAGGATGGGCAGGATCGATTTACGGCAGAATTAAGGTAATGTAGTCCTATTATCGGCCCAACGAACCAGCAAGTTTTTCAGGGCGCGCGCCGCCAGAAAATAATCCCGGGTGAGTTGAAGCAAGGGGAAGAAGGTCCCCGGTTTCCGCAGCATCGCCACGGCCACATCGCGCGCGGACGGTTCGCCGCGGCCGATCAAATCCTCCAGCGGCGAGAAATCTCTCATGGCGTCGTCCAGGACGCATCTCAGCGCCAGGAAGGGAATCCGGGATGCTGCCGCCACATGCGCCACGGATGCGGACTCCATGTCGAGCGCGTCCGCGCTGAATCTCCTCCGCAAATCCTTCTTCTCGCGAGGATCCGCGACCAGGTGTTCGACTGTCACGGCCCGCGCGGTTCTCGCTCCGAGCGCCCGCGCGCGCATCATCAAGGCTTCATCAGGAACGAAGGAGACCGAATCCTCCGCCTGGGCGACGACCGGTGAAAGCGCGACGACTGTTCCGGTCGCAAGGTCCGGACTGAGCCCGCCGCAGAATCCCACCAGGAGGCACCAGTCGGGTCGCGCTTCACCGATGGCCCGACATGCGCCGTCTGCCGCCGCCACGCCCATCCCTATCCGCCGCACGCGAATGCCGTCCTGTTTCCGAAAGGCCCGCCGCGCGATCGCGTGCTCCGCCCTGAGCGGAGCCAGCACGAGTCCGCTCATCGTGTTCGTCTCAGCCGGCCGTGCGAAGGAGCGATCCCAGGACGCGCATGCCCGAACGGAGGCTTCCCAGGGCGTCTTCCACGGCCGTGCCCTCGTAGCCGCAATGCGCCATGCACTGGGCGCAGCGAGGATCCCGCCCGGTTCCGTAGCGGTCCCATTCCGTCTCTTCCATCAGCTCCCGGAATGTCGCCGCGTACCCGTCCGACATGAGATAGCAGGGCTTCTGCCATCCGAAGACGTTCCGGGTCGGGTTCGACCACGGCGTGCATTGGTAGTCCCGCTCGCCGACCAGGAAATCGAGATACAGCGGCGAATGGTTGAAGTTCCAGTCGTGGCGCCAGGACTCGTGGAGAATTTCCCGGAAGAGCGCGCGGGTCTCTTCGCGCCGCAGGAAATTTTCCTGGTCCGGCGCTTTTTCGTACGCGTAACCCGGAGAAATGGTCATGCCGTCGACGCCGAGATCCGCCAGCATGTCGAACATCGCCCGCAGTTCTTCCGGATCTTCCTCACGGAAAACCGTGGTGTTTGTCGAGACGCGGAATCCGCGGCGCTTGGCTTCCTTGATCGCCTCGATCGCGATCGCGAAGACTCCTTCGCGGCAGACTTTCCGGTCGTGAGTCGCCTCCAGGCCGTCGAGGTGAATGCTGAACGTGAAATACTCCGAGGGTGTGAAGAGATCGAGGCGCGATTTCAGCGGCACGGCGTTGGTGCAGAGATAGACGTATCTCCGCTGCGCCACGAGGCCCGCGGCGATCTTGTCGATCTCCGGGTGCATGAGCGGTTCTCCGCCCGCGATGGAGACGACCGGCGCGCCGCACTCTTCCGCGGCCGCGAGGCAGTCCGCCACCGGAATTCTCTTCCGGAGAATATCCTCCGGGAACTGGATCTTGCCGCATCCCGCGCATTCCAGGTTGCACGCGAAGAGCGGTTCCAGCATCATGACCAGCGGAAAACGCTCGATGCGCCGCAGCTTCTTTCCCAGCACATAGGACGCGACGGCCGCCGCCTGCTTCAGGGGAACGCCCATTCAGGAATTCGACTTCGGAGCGGGATCTACGCCCGGACGGGCTTCTTCGTAGTAATCGAGCCCCGAATGATCGATGACTTCCTCGCCCATGATGATCCGCAGCGTGTTCTGCATCTTCTGATCCTGCTGGAAGAGATCGTTGATGGGAGGAAGATCGGGGCGGTGCATCGGCGACTTGAAGTAGAACGACAGCCATTCCTGGATGCCGGACATGCCCGCCCTCCGCGCGAGATCGAGGAAGAGGACGAGGTCCAGGACGACCGGTGCGGCCAGGATCGAGTCGCGGCAGAGGAAATTGAGCTTCAACTGCATGGGCGCGCCGAGCCAGCCGACGATGTCGATATTGTCCCAGCCCTCCTTCGCGTCGCCGCGCGGAGGATAATACTCGATCCGCACCTTGTGGTAGTAATGGCCGTACAGCTCCGGATACAGGTCCGCCTGGAGGATGCTGTCGAGGACGGAGCTCTTGGAGACTTCCTTCGACCGGAACGATCCGGGATCGTCGAGGACTTCGCCGTCGCGGTTGCCGAGGATGTTGGAGGAGAACCAGCCGGCGAGACCGAGCATGCGGGCCTTCAGGCCAGGAGCGACGATCGTTTTCATGAGCGTCTGTCCGGTCTTGAAGTCCTTGCCCGCAATGGGAGCTCCGGTCTGGCGTGCCAGTTCCACGAGCGCCGGGATCTCGCACGAGAGGTTCGGCGCTCCGTTGGCGAAGGGGATGCCGAGCTTGATGGCGGCGTAGGCATAGATCGTCGAAGGCGGAATTTCCGGCAGGTTCTCCCGCAGCGCCTTCTCAAAACCTTCGATCGTCTCGTAAGACTTGGGACTGGTGCCTTCCTGGTACACTTCCGTCGATCCGCACCAGCACATGACCAGCCGCTCCGCGCCGCTGGCCGCCCGGAAGTTCTCGATGTCCCGCATCAGTTGTTCGGCCGCGTCCATCTTGTTCGAGGTCTTCTTGACGTTGGGGCCGGAGATCTTCCGGACGAATGCCGGGTCGAATACGGCGGGCCACGGGCGGATTGCCGCCAGCTCGTCCCGGATCGGATCGAGCTGCTCGCGCGTCAGGACTCCGCACTCCAGAGCCTCGCGATAGCAATCCGAGTCGAAAATATCCCATCCGCCGAAGACGAGGTCGTCGAGCCCGGCCAGGGGAACGAATTCGCGGATGAAGGGATACCGGGCTTCGTTTCTCTTGCCAAGCCGGATCCGTGCCATCTGCGTCACGGATCCGAAGGGCCGGCCCAGCCCGCGTCGCGCGAGGAAAACTCCGGCGATGAACGTGGAGCTGACGGCGCCGAGGCCGGGAAGGAGGATGCCGAGCTTGCCGCGTGCGGGAGCGATCGATTTCTTGAGACCGCGATATTCGAACGTTCCTGTGTGCGCCATGGATTTTCGTCTTCTAGTTCAAGCGCATTTGAAGCGGGGCTCCGTGAGCGCGCGCCGGGAGATGAAGCGAAGGTAATCGTTGTTGCGGATGCATTCCGGCACGTGCGTGAGAATCGCGAGGACTTCGACCCGTGAGATCTTGACGGGGCTCGGCGTCATCAGCCGGTCGCGGTTCCTGTTCAGGGCATTCACGGTCCGGACGGCCAGCAGGTAGGGAACGATGCAGAAATCCCGGGCGGCGGTGGCTTCCACCGGCAACGATTCGATATATTGCCGGGCCGATTCCAGTTTCGCGACGGCATGCTCGATCAATTCGTCCATGGCCTTCGTCGCGGCCTGCCTGTCTTCGAACATGCGCGCATGGGACGTCCCGTGCTTTTCCAGCACGGAGGAGGGAATGTAGATGTTGTCCTCGTTCTCGAAGTCGATGAAGACGTCTTTCAGGATATTGACCGCCTGGAGCGATTCTCCGAAGTCCACGGCGCGCGATTCGAGGAGCAGCCGCGTGTCGTCGTCGAAGCGGTGCCATAGCGAGAAAATTCCGGTCAGCATCATGCCCACGGTGCCGGCGACGTAATAACAGTAGCGGCTGAATTCGGGAAGCGTGGCGATCCGGATCCGGTTCTCGTACCGAAGGATGAACTCCCGCATGCCGGCGACCATCTCCCGGAGATGCCTCTCCACGCTTTCGTGGATTTCCGGCGGAAACGTTTCGAAGACGCGAAAGACGCGCGGCGTGTTCATGACGAGTTCCCAGCACGCGTCATGACCGCGCCATGCCGAGGCCCGTTCCACGAATTCCTCGCAGGCGTTCGCCCCGCGAGTCGAACGCGAGAGAAGGCGGTGGTAGGATTCCAGCAATTCCTGCTTCTGCTGGAAGGGTATGTTCCGGTCGTCCTCGATCGTGTCCGGGATGCGGCAGAGGAGATAGGGCACGCCGACATGGTCATTCCATGGTTCCGGCATCCGCTCGATGCCGATGGCGAAGGTGCGGGAGACATCCCCGACGATTCCGCGGCACCAGGCGCCGTCCGAAGAAGCCTTCCTGGTCATGGAGATGGTGATCACGCTCCGAACTCCCCGTTTCTCCGCCCGCCTCGAAACGGTTCGCTCATCGCGCTGTTTTCTTTTCGCGACATATTTTTGGCCCCCGGCAGAATATCGAAGCGCCGGAGGCATTACAATGGGATTGCGGATCACGATTTCCCGGTCCGCGCCTTGACCGGCGCCGTCCGCGCGCTTATCGTAGAGAGCCTCTATTGGGCAAGGAGCATGCCGTGTCTTCTCGAATTCCGTTTCGGGCGATCGTCCTCGCGCTGGTCGTCGCAATACCTGCCTGGGCCGGTGAACCGCGCGACCTGATCGCGTCGAACGCCCGCCGCGCGGTCCAGCGCGCCCGGGAATCCGGCGGATCGGGCGCCGCCAGCGTGGACAAGATGCGCACGGTCTTCGTCGAGCAGATGGAGCCGCTCTTCGATTACCGCGAATTGACCATGCGGACACTCGGCGTGCATGCCCGGAAATATTCGGAGGCGGAAGTGAAGGCCCTGACCGGGGTGTTCCGGGATTTTCTTCGCCAGCTCTTCCGGTCGACGCTCCTGCCGAAGAACACGTTCCAGAATCTCGAGCGCGTCGATGTCACCGACGAGCTGATCCGCGGCCGGTATGCGCGCGTCGCGACGGTGGCGATGGTCCGCCGCGAGAATAAGCCGGAGACGCTCCCTGTCGTCTATCTCCTCGTCAATACGCGCGATAAGAAATGGAGCATCTACGACATGGAGATCGACGGCTATAGCATCGTCAGCAACTACCGCGCGCAGTTCGACGCGGTTCTGAAGAACAAGCCGCTGGCGGAGCTGATGAAGATCCTGGGAGAAAAAACGCGGAATCTCGTGAAGGAGAATACCGCCGGCAGTTCGCATTGACTTGCCGCATGCGTTGCCTTGTCCTGCCGATTCTCGCGGCGGTCATCGCTTTCGCCCCTGCCGCCCGCGCCCAGGCATACGAAGCGTCGCTCGATACAACCGCCGGGGAATATCCGTCCACCGCGCCGGATCCGGATACCGGGATCGACGGATTTATCCCGTCCGACTCCGAAGTGGATTATTCCGAAGATCCCTTCGCCGATGTGCGCCCGGCCCGCCATGCTCCGCTTCCTGATCCGCTCTCCGGGGTCAATCGCGTCATCTTCAAGGTCAACGGCGTCGCGCTCTTCGTTCTCCTGAAGCCTGTCGCGACGGCGTATCGCTTTGTCATCCCGAAGCCCGTTCGATCCGGCGTCAAGAATGTATTCCGGAATCTCTCCGAGCCGCTTCGCTTCGCCAGCGCTCTTCTCCAGGGACGCCCGCGCGACGCTGGAAAAAGCGTCGCGCGGCTTCTCGTGAACTCGACTGTCGGCGTTGGAGGACTCTTCAACGTGGCGCCGAAGGACCTCGCCGATGCGGATCGCGATTTCGACCAGACGCTCGCCTCGTGGGGAATTCCGCCGGGCATCTACCTGATGCTTCCGCTCGGAGGTCCTTCCAGCGTCCGCGACGCGATCGCATCCTTCGGCGAATCGTTCCTCGATCCGGTCAACTATATCCGGGGCGAGGACGCGGATGCGATCATCGCGGGGGCGCATGGAGTCAAGACCGTGAACGATTTCAGCTTTCGAATCGAGGAGGTCGATTCTCTCATGAAGTCCACGGTTGATCCCTATGCCGCGGTGAAGGCATACTATGAGGAGAGGTTGCCGAATGACGCGGTGGATCGAACAAGATAGGGCGGTCGTCTTCTTCGACCTGGAGACGACGGGGACGAACGCGAAGACGGACAGGATCGTGGAGATCGCCCTGATACGGATCGAGCCCAACGGCATCGAATCCACTTTCCACAGTCTCGTCAATCCCGGCATTCCGATTCCGATCGAGACGACACGGGTGCACGGCATATCCGATCAGGATGTCGCCACCGCGCCGTCCTTCCAGGAAATCGCCGAGCGCGTCGCGGCGTTCATGGGCGATTCCGATATCGCGGGCTTCAATGTCGTCCGGTTCGATCTCGATCTCCTCGTCGCCGAATTTCAACGCGTGGGCGTCCCGTTCGACCGCGAAGGACGCCGCGCCTTCGATGCCATGACGATTTATCATCAGCGCGAGCGGCGAGATCTTTCCGCGGCGCATCTCTTCTACTGTGAAAAGCCCCTGGAGAATGCCCACTCCGCGCTCGCGGATACGCAGGCTTCGCTCCGGATCATGCGCGCCCAGTTCGACCGCTATCCCGATCTCCCGACCGACCCCGACGAGCTGAACAAGGTCTGCAACAAGCCCCGTCATCCTGATGCCATCGACCGCGACGCCAAGCTCATCCGCAAGAACGGCGAGCCGGTCCTGAACTTCGGCCAGAAGCATGCGGGCGAGCCGCTGCGGGTCATCGCGGAGACGGATCGGGGCTACCTGGAGTGGATCGCCGGCCGCGGTGATTTCTCCCCGGAGGTCAAGGCGGTCGTCGCGGAAGTACTGGCGGAATGCAAGGCAAGGGCGGCGGCCGGAAAACTGGAGAGGCGAAGTACCTCGATGCGGGGATCCCGGAGCGAGATGTCGGAGGAAGAAGCGTAGCGCTTCCGCCCCGCGCGCTTGATCGGCAGCATCTCGAAAAACAAGTTGGACCTGATCTTTGCCGGAGTGAATATCATCCTGGGTAGATGATGCAACTGTTTTACGGATTCATGGTGGCCAGCGCGGACATGATTCGATCCTCGATTTCACGTTTCCGTCTCGATGCTTCCGGAATGGAAAGTCCCGATGCCACGGACGGAGGATGGACGAGGTTCGTCAGGAAGGGCGGGAAGTATTTCTGATGGTGCCGTGCGCCGACGATGATCCGGGCGACGAGCGCACACGCGACTTCCATGGGCTGATTCTCCATGACGCGCGCGCCGAACGTCACATCGACGCTTTCGGACTCGCCCAGGCGGAAGGAGAGCTCCGTGGACATGTCCACGCCTTCGGCCGCGGCCGTCGTCGGCTCGATGAGACTATCCTCTCCCGGTCTTCGTGCCGGCAGGATCTTCCAGCACACCACCGGTCGCCCGCGCGAAAGTCCGGACAGGTAATGGGTGCTCGCGGCGAGGCAGAACGGCGCCTCTTTCGCGGTCGTGGCCCATGCGTCGCAACCGCCCTTCTCGTCCACGAGGAGAAATCCGATTTCGTGCGCGAAGGGGATTGTGAAGATCGAGATGGCTCCCGTCCGGATGAGAGCGAGAATTTCCGAGATGAGCCGCCCTCCGGCGTCGTCCGGCAGCCGCGCGAATCGAAAAAGTCCGCCTCGCCGGCCCGCTTCGATCAGCAATTCCTCCGTGGACGATGTCTCGAACGCGGAACGGTCCCGGATGACGGTGTAACGCAGGTAATCTTTCAGGATGAGAAAGTGTTCGTCGCGTCCCGCGAACGCTTCGGCCAGGATGCCCTGGGCTTCCGCCTTGTCCGGAGCCGTCGCGACGTCGAAGAAGAACTCGCTGCCCGACTTCGGTTCCGGCATGCCGAGTATGCAGGCGATCGCGGATGAGAATGCCATCTCGCCCGTGAAGACTCGATACTCCACGACTCCCCATGTCGTTCGCGTCATCACGGTCACGAGGCGGGTCGAGTAATCTTTTCCCTGCGCCTGCTCCATGATGATGAGGTGCCGATCCGGCGCCGAATCGCCGTCGAGCGCGTCGGACGATGCGTGGTGATCGAGAAGCCGACCGAGCGCCTCCCGGATTTCCGGAATCTTTCTGGGAAAAAGATCGATCGGCCAGCCGCGGATCTCCGTTTTGCCCGCGACGAGGAGGCTGTTCTTGAGCGCGAACGCCAGCAGAGGCGGCACGGAAGGAGCTCGCTTGATCGCCGCAATGGAGGAGAAGTCAGGCTTTCCGGAAAATCGGTCCAGGGAGAGCATCCACTCCTGTGAGGTGGGGTCCCGGATGATCGACAACGTCGGTTCGCCGCGCGACGGCACGTCCGAGAATGTCAGGGACTCGATGACGGCGCCTGTTCCCGCCCGGAGCAAAATCTTCCGCGTCAGCGCCCGGATCTTCGCGGGATTCAGGTTCAGTCCGCCGTAGCCGCTGATCTCCTTCAGGGATGTCTGCAGGTATTTCGCGATCCGGTTCGAAAACTGGATGCGCGTGTCGATCGGCCACTCGAAGTAAGCATCAAGCCTGTCGATGTCGACCGGCTTGCCGATCTCCTGGAATTTCGCCGAGAGCAGCCTCTCCCTGTTTTTCCGGAGCCGGTCCGGCGATGTCTCCTCCGCCACCATCTTCAGATACAGCACCGACTTCAGAAACGTATGATCGTCCTCCGCCTGGATCGACTTGAAGTAGTCCCATAGATATTCCAGCAGCAGCATGTAAGAGTCCGGAGAAGCAACCCGCTCGATGCGCGCCGCGTAGACTTCGGCGGGCAGCTTGTCGTTCGGGCGAGCCGCCAGCCGCCGGAGCAGCGCGACCTTCAGCGCGGACTTGAAGGGCTTCTCCAGGGCCTTGTCGAGCTGGGCGAGACAGGCCGCAAGGTACTGCTCCGTCGTCAACCGCGGGATCGCGCCGAAATCAATGGAGAGCGCGGGGGAGCCTCCCCACGAGAGAGGTTCGAGCCCGGCGACGTGGACGAATGTCCGGAGAAACTCATCCTTCAACAACGCGCCGAATTCCCCCGCGCTCTCCTCGTCGTACGCGAAGGTCGCCTTCTGGATCTCGCCGAGGTCATGGATGTAGAAATGAATCTCCAGCTCCGCCGCCTTCATCGCCCACTCTTCGATCGCATGCATTCTCGTGAAGAGCTTCTTCCGATTTTCGGCCGAGACCGCGTCCGCCGGATGCACCAGCCAGAAATCGATGTCGGAGGCCGATGTGAAGCAGGAGCTTCCCACCGATCCCATCGCAAAGAGCCCGAGGAAGGCGCCGCGGCGGGGTTGCGGAGGATTCTTCCTGAGTTCCGGGAAGAAGGCCGCCGCCGCCGGCATGACTTCCGGAAGGAAATTCGGCCGCATGAATCCATGCAGCGGCGTTTCGTCCGTCGTGCGCCCGGTCAGCGAGGGGATATCGTAATGAAGCAGGGCCGGCAGCGCGCAGAAGGCATTCCATTTCGCCGTGGGAAGGCACTCCTGGAGGAGCGTGATCTTTTTCCGGTTGTGCGTGGCGAAGAGCTCGCGGATGGACATTGGTCACATATTATCCGGCGGCCGGAATTCGAAGCCAACGCCTTTTTTGACCCCTTCTCATCGACTCGTGATGAAGCTATGCTCCTGCATCGATGAACGGCGGCGAAAACTATCACTTCTGCTACGTGGGTTCCGATGCCCGCCTCGGGCTCCTGCTTAAATACCGGCTCGAAAAAGCCGGAATCGTCGCGGTCACGCCGGACACTCCCTTGAACAGCTTCAAGCTTGTTCACCAGCTCATGCCGCGGGTCGTGCTCGTGGACGAACGGATCGGCATGAATCGCAACTCGCTCGATCTCATCATCGCTCTCCGTCGCACTTTTCCGCGCGATCGGATGGCGGTCCTCTGGCATCCCCAGGTCGCCACGCGCGACAACGTCGTCTCCGCGATCCGCACCGGCGTGGACTCCGTCATCGTCAGGCCTCTCACGATGGCGATGCTCATCGACCGCATCAACAGCTATCTTCTCCCCCGGCAACGATCCTCCCTTGGCGAGGACATCGACATCCCCGAGAGTCCGTCCGGCGAGGATGTGCTCGCCCGTCTCGGCCGCGTCCAGTCGCTCTCCGCCGTTCCGTTTGTCGTGGAGCGGATCATGAAGCTGACGGGGAACGACGAGAGCGGCGCGCGCGATCTCGAGCAGGTGATCGAGAGCGATCCGCAGGTGACCGCCATCGTCCTGATGCGCGCGAATTCGGCCTTCTACGCGTCGTCCCGGAAGATCGGGCGCGTCATCGACGCCGTCGCCCGGATCGGTTTTCGCGAGGTGCGCGCCATCGTTCTGGGGCTCTCCGTCATCAACATGTTTTCGCAGGAGCAGAAGAACGTCGGTTTCGACCGCGCCGATTTCTGGAAGAAGTCGCTCGTCACCGCCGTCATCGCCCGCATGCTCGCGGAAGAAGCGCCGGACGTCGATTCCGACGATGCCTTCATCGCGGGTCTCCTGATCGATCTCGGCAGGATCGTCCTGGACGAGCATTTCACGGCGGAATTCGCCCGCGCCGTCGCGGTCGCCGACAAGTACCGCGTCTCGCTCGTGGAAGCGGAACGGAAAATTCTGGGCATCGATCATCAGGGCATCGGCCGTAACATTCTCGAACGCTGGCGATTCCCGGAACAACTGGTCGAGGTCGTCGGCTGCCACGAGGAGCCGGAAAAGATGCGCTTCATCCGCAACGAGAAGACGCGCGCGCTGGCCGAGGTCGTCTGGGCCGCGCAGTGGGTGAGCAGCATGCTGCCGGTCGGCTCGTCCGGCGAAGCCGTCGTTCATTATCCGGATCCGCAATTCACGCAGAACCTGAAATTCTGGAAGGCGTTGAAACCCGGATTCGCCGACCAGGCCTATTCGGAAGTGAGCGATCTCCTCAGCTTCATCGGTTCGTCCTGCTCGATTCCGCTCCCGGAAGCGCGCCAGGGCGAGGACAAGGGCGAAGTGATTCTCTACGAGGAAACCGAGCTGCCCGTCAGTCCGCTCCAGCACATCTTCGAAGGCGGTCTCTTCTCCGTCACGAAGACGTCCGATCTCGTTCAGCTCGGCAACGCCGATTCCCATACGATCGTCGCCGTCGAATTCAAGTCCGTCGACGCTTTTATGGCGGCGAAGCCTTACCTCCCCGACGAAGGCCACCCCCTCCTCGTCGTCCTTCCCCGGGGCGACGTCCCGAAAGATGAAACGATCCGCAAGCGCGTCGGCCTGCCCGTCAGGAACACGGTCTACCTGGAAAAGCCGATCCACCGCAGCGAATTCTGGGACGAGATCAGGAAGATCATTCCGACGCTCAACGAGTAGTACGGGCGATCAGCACTCCCCCAGCATTTCCCCCAGGTCCGCCAGTTCCGCGAGCAGCAGGTCGGTTACGTGGGGGAGCAGATGGCCGTACTTCAGGAGCCGCGCCAGCGCCGTCGCAAGAGCCAGGGCATACAGGATCATGAACTCCGGTTCGGAGATGTCGAAGAGCTCGCGGCCGGTTTTCCGGATCGCGTAGGCCGTTCCCGCCCGCTTTTCCATGGACCGGCGGACGTCGAGCGCGGAGATTTCCTTCAAGGTCGTCGCGCGCGCCAGGCGCGTGTCCATCCATCGGACTTCATCGAGATACGTCTCCGGGATCTCCAGCGCTTCATACCGGAAATCCACTTCCAGTCGGGCGAGATCGTGGAGGATGAGGCCGGGCCCGGATTTGTAGAAATCGATGAGGCAGATGTTGGCTTGTTCATCCAGGAGGATATTTCGGGAATTGAGATCGCCGTGGTGGAGCCCGTAGGGAACCTCCGCTTTCATCGCGCCTTTCTCCGCGACAAGTCGATGAAATGTAGCCGCCGGATCCGGGACCTCGATCGCCAGCGTCGGCAGCGAAATGACTCCGGATTCGGAATCTTCCCCGTTGGATCTTCCCTTCAGGTAATCCGCCATCGTCGCGGCGGCGGCATGCAGCGGATGAAAGACCCGCGCGACACGCTTGCGGGCATTGCGGACATACCACCCGGCAAGGACGACCTTGATGAGCTGCTCCAGCGCGCTCGCCATCGAAGGCATGTCATAGCGGGGATCGAGATAGAGCTTGCGGAGCGAATGCGGGACGTCGTCGCTGATGGAAGCCCACGAAAGGCGGAGCGCGGCGACGCGGCGGCCGTGCGAGAATCCCAGGATCTGCGGATGGAAGTTCGGGTGGAGCTTGCCGAAGACGAACGACTCCATCTTCTCCTTCTCGATCGCGATCCGGAACTTGGGACCGAGCTTCAACAGGCACGAATTCTCCCTCCATCCCTTCATCTCCGTATACGCGCGCCAGACCCGGTCACCCGAATATCCGGCGTTCTGCTCGTCGATCGCGGAAAATTTCACCGCGGCGTACCGCCGGAAGACATCCCGGACGACCGTCAATTCCTCCGCGTCGAAATCCGCGCCTGAAAGCTTCGGGCCGTGCAGGCGGTCGCCGAGGACGCGGTGGAATTCGCGCCGCAGCTTGTTCTCCGCGCCGAGAAACAGGTCCGGCGTGATCATCCGGAAGAGGTTGAAGTACAGGGGATTCGAGCGCGCGGCATGCCGGAGCGTCGCCAGGCGCGACGCGAAGAGATCCGGATCGCCGCTCGCCAGGAAATCGTTCAGCGCTTCGAAGAACGCGAGGCGCGATTCCTGCGCGCCGTTCGTCCGCAACCGGTCGAGGATCGCCGCCACGCCGGCGCCGTCGCCGAGGAGGGCGAAACGGAGCGCGGCGAGGTAGTCCGCGCGGACGATCGGAGTCTTCTGCGACAGCTTGTAGAGCTTCGCGATCTCGTCACCGGCCTCGAGAAAGCGATTCGAGAAGAGGAGAAGCTTCGCGAGCATGAAGCGCGTCGTGAACTGCTTGTCGTCCCGGTCGAGCCGGGCCCGCAGTAGTGTCTCGGCTTCCGTGAAGAGCCCGTCTTCCATCAGCATGTCCGCGATCGCCGCCGCGTCGGTCGCCGCATGCTTCAAGGCGAGCGCCTTCAATTTCGCGTCCAGCGACGCCGGCCTGTCGCCCAGCTCATAGAGGATCCGCGACTTTTCAAACAGGGCCTGCGCGTCATCAGGATGGTTCGCCAGGTGCGCGTCGATGACGCGCAGCGCGCCTCGCGTGTCCCCTCCCGCCCGCTTCGCCCGGGCGCGCCTCACCTCGGGCGCCTGCGGCTCCTGCTCGCGGGGTGCATGACGGTGTTCCGACATGGCCGGATTATCGAGGATAGCGCTTCATCGCACCAACGGTTTCTCTTGGACGCGATTCCGGGTACCATCCTCGCATGCGCCTCAATGCGTCATGGGTCTCCCTGCTCGGCGGAGGATTCCTCAAATTCCTCTCCGCGACCTGGCGCTGGTCCTATCACCACCGCGAGATCTTCGAGTCGCATATCCGGGAAGGAGGTCTGCTCCTGCCCTTCTGGCATAATCGCCTGATCGGCGGTTGCACGTCGCCGATCTTCCGCGATTACGATACCGTCGTCGTCGTTTCGCGCCACTACGACGGGGAGATCATCGCGCGGATCCAGGGGATGTTCGGTCATCGCGCGATCCGGGGTTCGGCCAGGGCGGGGGCGAACGAGGCTCTGAAGGAGATGGAAGCCGATATCCGGAAGGGATGCGTCGTGGGCATTACGCCTGACGGAGCACGCGGGCCGAAGTATGTCGTGAAACCCGGAGCGGCGATACTCGTCGAGCGGACGGGCCGCCCCGCGATTCCGTTTCTGACGGCCGCCGAGCGGCGATGGAAGTTCCGATCCTGGGACAATTTCGAATTGCCCAAGCCCTTCTCGCGCTGCACGCTTCTCTTCGGCAATCCCGTCCTGCCGACGGGCGATGTGGAAGCCACGCGGAGGAAGATCGAGGAGGAGATGAAGCGGATGGTCGTGGAAGGCGAGGAGATCTACGGAAGAGGTCCCGACTTCTGATGCTCTATTCCATCGGGCTTTTTCTGTACATGCTGGCGGCATCGCCGTTCTACCTCGCGCGTGTCATGAAAGGAAGATACCGGTCGAGCATACGAGAGCGCCTGGGAGGTCAACTTGCTCCGGTGAAGGGCCCGAGCGTCTGGGTGCATGCCTGCTCCGTCGGCGAAGTGGAAGCCGCGCAACCCCTGATGGATCTCATTCGCCGCGGTCGCCCCGCTTCGACCGTCATCCTCTCCACCGTGACGGAGACCGGCCATGCCCGCGCTGAAAAGCTCTATCCGCAGACGCTGGTGAGATACCTCCCGTACGATTTCCTCTCCTGCGTGAAGAAGCATCTCGATGCCGCGGGCGACCTTACGGAATTCTTCATCATGGAAACGGAAATATGGCCGAATCTCATTGCTGAACTCCATCGCCGCGATATTCCGATCTTCATCTCGAACGGGCGCATTTCGGACAGGGCGTGGCCGCGCTACGAGCGGTTCGCCGCGTTCTTCCGGCCCGTGCTCGCCATGGTCACCGCGGTCGCCGCGCGCTCGGAAGTGGACGCGGACCGATATCGCTTTCTCGGCGCGCCGTGCGTGGCCCCGGTCGGCAATATCAAGTACGACAGGACTCCCGCGCCGCCGCCCGCGGATCCTCCGTCGGGCCGGTTCGTCGTCTTCGGAAGCACGCATCCGGGCGAGGAGGAGATCTGCATCGGAGTCTATCGCAAACTGCAGCGGGAATTTCCGGGATTGAGGGCGATTCTCGCGCCTCGTCATATCGAGCGCGCGCTGGCGATCGCCACGCGTTGTGAAGGATCTTTACGGAGCGAGGGATGGGGCAGGGAAGATATTCTCGTTCTCGATACGCACGGCGAACTGGCCGGAATGTATGCCCTGGCGGATGCGGCGTTCATCGGAGGATCTCTCGCGCCGATCGGCGGACACAATCCGATCGAGGCCGCGATTCACGGAGTGCCCGTTCTCTGGGGTCCGCACATCGAAAATTTCCGCGAACCCTGCGCGATGCTTCTGGGGAACGGCGGCGAACAGGTTCAGGATGGCCGCGCGCTCGAAGATAAAATGCGGCGATTGTTGTCCGATCCGGGGTATCGCGCGGAGGAAGGCGACAAGGCCCGCGCGGTCATTCTCGCCAATCGCGGAGCGGCGGAGCGGAACTGGGCTTTCTTCGGACTCGACGATCGACGCCTCGAAGAACGCCGCCGTTTGCGGCAATCCCGGGAGACGGAACGACGATGAGGACGATCATTCGCGTGCCCAACTGGCTGGGTGACGCCGTGATGGCGCTTCCGGCCATCGAGTCGGTCTCCGCGCGGGATTCCGTCGTCATCGCGGCGCGCCCTTCGGTCGCGGATCTCTTCCCCGCCGGCTCCGTAAAAGTCCTGCCGCGCGGCGGCGATGTCGCCGTCCTCAAGTCCATCGATGCCGATCGGATCATTCTGTTGACGCATTCTTTTTCCTCCGCGTTCCACGCGTGGCGGTCCGGGATACCCGAGCGCATCGGTGAGGCGCGGCATTTCCGGAGCCGGTTCCTGACGCGCGTGGCGCCCTCGCCCCGGAAACCGGTGCACCAGATCGACGAATATCTCCAGCTCGTCTTCTCCGCGGGCTATAAACCCGTCCCCCGTGAGCCTGTGCTGCCTCCCCGAGCCCCTTCTCCGTTCGCGTATCCCTACATCGCGCTCTGTCCGGGCGCCATGTACGGTTCCGCCAAGTGCTGGCCGGGATTCGCGGAGCTGGCTTCCGCTCTCGCGGAAGCCGGGAAGCGCGTCGTCGTTCTCGGCACAAAGGGAGAGTCCGGTTTTCGCGGCGCGCCCCGCGCGGGCGTGGAGAACCTGATCGGCAGGACGAGCCTGAAGGAAGCGCTCGACATCATCGCGCATGCCTCCGTTGTCGTCTCGAATGATTCGGGAATGGCGCATGCCGCGCGCGCCCTGGGTCGGAGAACGGTCGTCATCTTCGGGCCCACGGAGCCGGAACGCACGGCGCCCGACGGCGCGGATGTGATCGTCGGCGAAGCGGAATGCGCGCCCTGCCTGCTCCGCACCTGCCCGATCGATCATCGGTGCATGAGGAATGTGACGATCGGGGATGTCCTGGAACGGATCGCGACGCATGTCTGATCGGATTCTCATCGTCCGCATCGGCGCCCTGGGCGACGCGCTCCATACTCTGCCCCTGCTGAATGAACTGCGGCGGCGCGCGCCGGACGCCGAGATCGACTGGGCGGCGGGGAAGAGCATCATCCGGTTCCTGGAGGGTCATAAGGCCGTCAGGAAATTCGTCCCCGTGGAACGAGGCGCGCGCGGTCTTCTGAAAGCGGCTCTTGCCGTGAGAGATCAATACGATCTCGCCATCGATACACAGGGCCTCATCAAGTCCGCGCTTCTCGCCCGTGCCGCGGCTCCGAAAGTCATCGGCCGAGCCTTCGGGCACGCCCGTGAATTTCCCGCGACCTGGTTCTACACGGAGAAGATCGCTCCTCCGTCGGCGCACATCATCGATCAGAACCTGGACCTGCTGGCGGCGTCTTATCCTTCCGAAACGCGCGAGGTCCGCTACGATATTCCCGTCCCTCTTCTTCCCGACTGGCCGCTCCTTATCCAGAATCCCATCATCTTCAACATCGGCGGCGGCTGGTGGACGAAGTTGTGGCCGCTCGAAAACTTCGCCGCGCTCGCGCGCGAGATCGACGCTGTCCTGGGAATTTCCGTCGGTATCGTCTGGGGTCCGGGAGAGGAGAAAGCCGCGCAAACCATCGCAAATCTCTCGCCCGCCAGGGTCGCTCCCGCCACGACATTTGCGGAGCTCGCGGCCATATTTCAGCGCTGCCGCCTGCTGGTTTCCGGCGAAACCGGCCCGCTTCATCTCGCCGCCGCCGTGGGCTGCCCCACCGTGGCGCTTCTCGGGCCGACGCACGCCGCGAGAAACGGCCCCTACGGAGCCGGCCATGTCGTCCTGGAACCGGAACTGCTTTGCCGCCCCTGCTTCAGCCGGACCTGTTCGGATTTCCGCTGCATGCCGGCGATCTCCGTCGCGCGGGTCTTCGATGCGATAGCAACAGGGGACATTCTCCAACATTCCAACATTCAGAATAAATGACTTGCGGCGTCTGGCCCTCGATGATCAGCCGAAATTCTGGCAACAGCAATATTTTGAATGTTGGAATGTTGGAGAATGTCCCCATTAAATCCGATAGGTGTTAGAAGCCTGAAGTTTGCGGAGGAATTATGATGAAGAAGATTATCCTGCTTATTATCCTGTTGATGGCGCCGGCCGCTCATGCCGTCCCGATCGGCAGACCGATCGCGGCCGAGCATCAATGGCGGGTGGGCGGACTTGTCTCTTTCGAGGAACTGGAGATGAACGGCAAGAATAATTCTTCCGTGGCGGGAGATCTCCGTTCGCGCCTGGTGCTCGCCGAGGCCGTGTACGGCTTCACCCAGGGAGGAGAACTGGTTCTGCGGCTGGGGACTTCCGATGAGAGCTTCCGGTCGGGCACGGCGCAGGATCTGGGCGCGAAACTGGACTGGGGTATCGGTGTTCGAGGCATCATGTGGGACAGCTTCCGCGACTGGCGGATTCTGGGCGACGCTCAATATTTTTCAAGGCCGACCCGGAATTACGGCATCGCAGAAATCACGATCTCGCAGTGGCAGATCGCATCCTCCGTGGAATGGCACCTGCACGAATTTTATCCGTACATCGGATTGCACTACGAAGACATCAAGCTGAGCTCCAATAACGAGGCCGTCTTTCCGTCCCTGGAGACCAAGGGGGCGATCGGGATCCAGCTCGGTCTCGGTTACGAACCGAGCGTGGACTGGTCGCTCCATGTCGAAGCCAGGACTGGTTCGAGCGACGCTTTTACGGTCGGAGCGCATTACCGATTCTGAAACAAGAGATCTCGGAATGACCCGCCGTATCGCGCTTCTTCTCGAGTACGACGGCACGGACTTCGTCGGCTGGCAGGCGCAGACGAACGGCCGATCCGTCCAGGTTGTCATCGAATCGTCCATCAAGGAAGTCTTCCATGAAACCACGCGCATCGTGGGAGCCGGCCGGACCGATTCAGGAGTGCATGCCTTCGGCCAGGTCGCTCATTTCGACATCAGGCACGGTGTCCCGGCCGACAAGGTGCGCGAGGCGCTGAACACGAAACTCCCAAAGGATGTCAGCGTTCGTTCATCGGCGGAGGTGGCGCCCGGTTTTCACGCCCGCCGCGACGCGAGGAAGAAGCGCTATCGCTATCTCCTCTGCGACGGATCGCATCAGCCGGTCCTCGATCGCCGGACCATGGCCCATACTCCCTGGCACCTCGATGTCGCCGCGATGAACGAAGCCGCTCAGCATTGGATCGGCAAGCATGATTTCGACGCGTTCCGAGCCGCGCGCTGCCAGGCGGAAAATTCCGTCCGATCCATCGACAGAATCAAGGTCGAACGCGTGCCCGCATCGCGCGTGGCATCCGTGTCGCCGCATATCGATCCCATCCTCTTCACGTTCGAAGGTCGCTCCTTCCTGCATCACCAGGTCAGGAACATGGTCGGCACGCTCGTGGAGATCGGCCGCGGCGCGGAAAAGGTGGAGTGGGCGAAGGAAATCCTGAAGGGGCTCAATCGCGAGGATGCCGGCCGGACGATGCCGGCGCACGGGCTCGTCCTCGACGCCATCGAATACAAGGCGGATCCGTTCGCGGGATAGGCGGGAGCAGGAAGTACTTCATCCTTCATACTTCATCCTTCATACTTGCCGCATGAGGACCGACTTCGTTCATCTTCATGTTCATTCGCATTACAGTCTCCTCGACGCCATGAACCGTTTCGACAGGCTCGCGGCGGCGGCGAAGGAGATGGGCATGCGCGCCATCGGCCTGACCGACCACGGCAATCTCTTCGGCGCCATCGAGTTTTACCGCGCGGCCTACGCGGCGGATGTGAAGCCCATCATCGGGTGCGAGGTCTACGTCGCGCCGGAATCGCTCGCGGACAAGTCGCCGCGTCCCGACAAGTACGAGCGCGGATTTCACCTGACGCTCCTGGCGATGAACGCCGACGGCTACAGGAATCTCGTCAAGCTCTCTTCGATCGGATTCAAGGACGGTTTCTACTACAATCCGCGCGTCGATGACGAGGCGCTGGACGCGCACTCGGAGGGCATCTGCGCCCTCTCGGGCTGCCTCTCCAGCGAGGTCTCGAAGCGATTCCTCTCCGGCGACGAAAAACGCGCGGAACTGGTGCTCCGGAAATACCGCGAGATCTTCGGCCGCGACAACTTCTTCGTGGAGCTCCAGGATCACGGGATCCTCGCTCAGCGCGAGCTGATGGCATTCCTGCTGCGACGGGCGCAGGCCGACGGCATCCCGACGGTCGCGACGAACGATGTCCACTATCTCGTCCAGCGCGACGCCGAGGCGCATGACGCGCTCCTCTGCATTGGAACTCGCAGCCTCATCCGCGATGAGAACCGGAAGAAATACGGCTCGGATCAGTTCTATCTCAAGTCCCCGCAGGAAATGCTCCAGAGGTTCTCGTTCGACCCCGGTACGCTGGCGAGGACTGTGGAGATCGCCGATCGCGCGGAGCTGCATCTCGTCTTCGGCAAGCATCATCTTCCCGCGTTCCCGGTTCCGATCGGCGAGGGCTCCGAGGAGGATTATCTCACGAAGAGGGCGCATGAGGGCCTGAAGAAGCGCGGCATCGACGAGGCGCGCTATCAGGAACGCCTCGAGCGGGAGCTGAAGGTCATCACGCAGAAGGGATTCTCCGGGTATTTTCTCATCGTCGCCGATTTCATCGCGGAGGCCCGGCGGCGCGGCATCCCCGTGGGACCAGGTCGGGGTTCCGCCGCCGGTTCGCTCGTCGCCTGGTCCCTCGAAATCACTCAGATCGATCCGATCAGGTACGGACTTATCTTCGAGAGATTTCTCAATCCGGAGCGCGCTTCGCTTCCCGATATCGATGTGGACATCTGCCAGAGCCGGCGCGAGGAGGTCATCCAGTATGTTCGACAGCAGTACGGAGACGACCGCGTCGCCCAGATCATCACATTCGGCACATTCGGAGCCAAGGCTGTATTGAGGGACGTGGCCCGCGTGCATGATCTTACGATCTCCGAGACGGAGCGGCTCGCGCGCCTCGTTCCGGATCAGCTGAAGATCTCCCTCAAGGAATCGATCGAGAAGGTCGCGGATCTGAAGGAGGCCGCGGCCGGACCCCATGCGAAGCTCTTCGAGATCGCGCTCCGCCTGGAGGGTCTTGCGCGCCACGCGTCCCGCCATGCGGCCGGCGTCGTCATTTCCAACGTGCCCATGACGGAAGTCGTTCCGCTCTATCGCGATCCCGACGAGCACATCATCACGCAGTACGACATGAACGCGATCGAGTCCCTCGGGCTTCTGAAGATGGATCTCCTGGGCCTCAAGACGCTGACGCTCATCGCGGAGGCGCGCGCGCTCGCGGGCCTGGCGGAGGACGATCCGGCCGCTCGATCCTTCGATGATCCCGACGTCTACGCCATGCTGGCGATGGGCCACGGGCTCGGCGTCTTCCAGCTCGACTCCGGCGGCATTCGCGAGCTGATGATGAAGATCCGGCCGGCGTCCTTCGAGGATCTCGCCGCGCTCATCGCGCTCTATCGACCCGGCCCGATGAGCCTGGCCGACGAATTCGCGATGCGGAAGAATTCCACGAGGAAAGCGGGGGCGCCTTCCGACGACGATGACGAGCACCCGCTCCTGAAGGAGATTCTCCGCGATACCTACGGGATCATTCTCTACCAGGAACAGGTGATGGAAATCGCGCACCGCCTTGGCGGATATTCGCTCGCGGACGCCGATAATCTCCGCAAGGCGATGGGCAAGAAGCTCCCGGAGAAGATGGCGCGCGAGCGCGTGAAATTCCTGTCCGGCGCGAAGAAGAACGGATTGGACGACGAACTTGCCGGTTCATTGTGGGACAAGATGGAGCGGTTTGCCGGGTATGGATTCAACAAGAGCCATGCGGTCGCCTATGCGGCCCTCGCGTATGAGACGGCATGGTTGAAGCGCCATCACCCGGAGGAATTCATGTCCTCGCTCCTCTCGCACGAACTGGATCATCGCGAGAAGCTCGGCGTCTACATCGAGGAATGCCGGCGGATGGGCATCGAGATCGGCGCTCCTCATGTGAACAGGTCGGGTGTCATGTTTCGACCTCCACGGATGGGGGAAGTGCCGCGAGAGTCCATGGATGGACGGAGCGGCCGACCCCCACGGATGGGGGAAGTGCCGCGAGAGTCCATGGATGGACGGAGCGGCCGACCTGCCGAAGTCAAAAAGGTCAGCTTCGGGCTCGCCGCCGTTAAAAATGTCGGCGTCATGGCATGCGAGGCGATCGTGGAAGCGCGCCGCGCCGGCGATTTCAAGTCGCTCTGGGAATTCCTGCAACGCGTCGATACGAAGCGTGTCAATCGCCGCGCCGTTGAGGCGCTCATCTGCGTCGGAGCGATGGACGGGTTGGGCCCAAACCGAAGGTCGATGATGAATGGTCTCACCATGATGATGGATCTCGGAGTATCGCGCCGCCGCCAGGCGGATTCCGCCCAGATCAGCCTCTTCAGCGACGGCGATCTCGCTCCCACGGAACCGGAACTCGATGCGGTGGACGAATTCGACGACCTCGCGGAACGGGAAATGGAACATGTCGGCTTCTATCTCGGCGAGCATCCGATCCTGAAGTCATTTCCCCTCGCCTGTCTTCTTCATCCTCCGCCGCCCGCCGAGGGAAAACCGGGATGGCTCGTCGGCAGGTTGAGGACCGTGGAACGCGTCATCGACAAGCGCGGCCGTCCGATGGCCCGCGTTGTCCTGGAAACGCTCGAAGGCAGGAGCGATCTCGTGGTCTTCTCGTCGATCTTCGAAAAGGTATCCCCCCTTCTGCTGCCCAATGCTCTCCTCTTCGTCCGCGGCAAGTATGATGCGGGCGGCAGGATTCTTGTCGATGACGCGCAGGCCGCGGACCGCGTGAAGTGGACGGCGCGATATGAATTGCCGGAGGGCGCCTCGGAGAAGGACCTTATGGAGTTGAAGTCGAGGATCGAGCAGGCGCCGCAAGGTCCGCTTCCCGTCGAGATCGTCCTCCCGCGGGGAGGGAAGAAATTGAGGATCAAGGTCGGCCGGGGCGTATCCCCTGCCTTTGCGATTTCGGAAAAGGGAGGATCCGGCTTCATAAGCCTTGCTCCCTGAATGGGAGATTTGCTGATTTGCATTCAACGCACAATGGCCCTACTCTTAACACATGCAGCCCACCTTGTTCGAGACGGAACCGCAGGCGAAATACCTGGGATCACCTTCCGATCTTTTGAACGACCTCGCGGGATTTCGATTTCACGGGAGAACGACGGCCGTGAAGGACCTGGCGATCGAGGATGCGCCGGTCACCCCTTCTTTCACGAACGAGTTCTGGACCGCGAAGCAGCGGGCCGCTCATTCGCTGCACGAGATTTCCTACCGCGCCTGTTTCAAGCCGCAGCTTCCGCGCTTCTTCATCGAGCGGCTCACGCAGCCCGGGGAACTTGTCTACGACCCCTTCATGGGAAGAGGAACGACCATCCTCGAAGCGGCGCTCCTGGGCCGCCACGTCGCCGGGAATGACATCAATCCGCTTTCGAAAATCCTGTCCCGGCCGCGACTTCATCCTCCCGACGTCGCGCGGCTCGAAAAAAGAATGGCGGAGATCGATCTCGCGGATCACGACGAATTCCCGGAGGAACTGCTCGTCTTCTATCATCCGGAAACGCTCCGGGAGATCTGCGCGCTCAAGAAATATTTCGCGCGCCGGGTTCGAACGGAGACGATCGATCATGTCGATCGCTGGATCCGGATGGTCGCGGTGAACCGCCTGAGCGGTCACTCTCCCGGATTCTTTTCCGTCTATACTCTGCCTCCGAACCAGGCCGTCACGGCGAAGAAACAGGCCGAGATAAACGCGCAGCGGAATCAGTCGCCTCCTCGCCGGGACGTCAGGACGATCATCCTCAAGAAATCACGTACACTCATGTCGGACTGCGATGTCGGGACGATGAAGGCGCTCTCCACGGCGCGGAAAAAGGCGAAGTTTCTCACGTCGCTCGCGGAACAGACTCCCGGCCTGAGATCCAATTCCGTCGCCCTCGTCGTGACGTCGCCGCCTTTTCTCTCCATAGTCGACTACGCCCGGGATAACTGGCTCCGCTGCTGGTTCTGCGGCATCGAGGCCGATGCCGTCCCGATCACGTCCAGTTCCGCCGTGTCCGCATGGTCGGGAGTGATGCTCGCGAGCCTGAAGGAGCTGAAGCGGGTCCTGAAGCCCGGTGGGTACATTGCATTCGAGGTGGGCGAAGTGCGGAAGGCGAGCCTGAACCTGGATGAGGTCATGATTCCCGTGGGTGTTTTGGCGGGTCTGGAACCGGTTCTCGTTCTTGTCAATAAGCAGAAATTCACGAAAACCGCCAATTGCTGGGGAGTCGGCAACAACGAGGGCGGCACGAATTCCAACCGCGTCGTCCTTTTCCGTAAACCGGCGCCGGAATGCCACTGAATGTTTGAACAGTTTTGCACACAATAAAATATTTTTGAAAGACCCTAAAGTTATTCCACGCTTCGTCGATAACACTTTTAGCCAGGGAATGGCTGAAAGACACAAGGAGGTAGAGACATGAAAGTATACGAGTTGGATCACTGGGTTCTTTTCGACACCTTGAAGCCGGAGCAGATCAACCGCTTGAAGACTGTCATCGACAACAAGATTACGCCGGCATCCCCCGCCGCCGATCAGCCCGCCAAGAATTCTTTTCTTTCGATGCTGAACACGGAAACGGACAAGCTGGACGGGAAATAAAAGAAGCGATTTCACATTTCACATTCCTGGCTTAAAATCAGGAATGTGAAATGTGAAATGTGAAATGTGAAATCGGGTTTACTCCCCCAACCGCAGGATCTTCTCCTTCAAAGCAACCTCATTCTCCGATTGCCCCGTCGCCAGCGACGACCTGTAATACCCCAGAGCTTCCTGCCGCCGCCCGAGCTCCATGCAGACATCCCCCAGATGCTCCAGGATCGTGGGCTCCGTATCCATAAGGCTCGAAGCTCTTTCGAGCTGCAGCCGCGCCTCCTCGAACTGGCGGCGCTTGAAGTAGATCCACCCGAGTGAATCGAGATACTGAGGATTGTCCGGCTCCTTCCGCAGGGCGCGGCGGACGAAATCTTCGGCTCGATCCAGCTCGATGCCCATCTCCGCCCACGAATATCCGACGTAGTTGAGCGCCGACGCGTTGGTCGGTTCGATTTCTATCAGCTTCAGCAGGAGCTCTATCGCGTGCGTCTCCCGCTTCGTGGCGTGGTGAAGGATGGCGATGTTCCAGATCGTCGATGTGTCGCCGGGGGAGCGATCGATCATCACCTGGGAAATTTCCGCGGCCTCCGAATCCTCGCCGAGAATCAGGTAGGTCTTCACGAGCGTCAGGCCGATCGCGGATCGCTCGCCGATGTGATAGGCGTTTTCCAGGGACGCGACGAGGATCTCCGTTTCCGTTTTCGCCTGGGCCGCCACGAGCGCCAGTTCGAGATATCCCGTCTCCGTTCCCGCTTTTTCGGCGAGCGGCACCATGGCTCGAGCGGCCGTCGCGAGGTCGTTGTTCCGGACCGCGATCTGCGCCAGGAGTTTCCGGATCGCGCCTGATTTGTCGGATGTGATGTCGAGCAGGCGTTCGAGATCATCCTGCGCCTCGTAGAGGCGGTCATATTCCACGAGGAGCGCGATCTTCTTCCGGAGAGCGTCGTCGCGCTCGGGGTTCATCTTCATGACCAGTTCCCAGGCTTCGATCGCGGCCGAATCCTCGTCGAGATCTTCCGAGAGGATCGCGACGTTCTCCGCCGCTTCGATGTAGCCGGGATTTTCCCTGAGCGCGGCCCGGAAGGCGTCGCGCGCCTCGGAAATGCGCTTGAGGCGCACCAGGGCGACTCCACGGTGAAAATTCGCGGCGGCGGCTCCCGGTCTCCGACCCGGATACCCTGTGAAAGCCCGGACGACTCCTTCCATGTCGTTGAGGTTCTCGCGGATGAGCCCGAGCCGCAGCCGGGACTCGAGGTCGTCGGGTTTGCCCTCCAGCCTTTTCAGGAGGTATCCGTCCGCGGCCGCCAGGTCTCCCCGCCCCATCGCCAGTTCCGCGAGAATGATGTACGCGTCGTACGCCGAGGAATCCTCATCCAGCGCTCGGTTGGCGAATTTTTCAGCTTCCTGAGGGCGACCCGTGCGGTAGTAGGCTTCCGCGAGGCGCACGAGAATTTCCGGTGATGTCTGGTTCAGCCGGTAGGCGCGCTCGTAGTCGATCGCGGCTCCGAACCAGTTCCCGTGCCGCGCCTTGAACGCGCCGGAACTGTAGAGGCTGAAGATGGCTTGCTCGATGTGCTCGCCGCGGCCGGCGTGCGCGGGCGTTGATAAAAGTGCCGTTGAGATGACCGAGAAGGCGAGGAAAGGTATGAGGACGGACCGAAACATGATCCGCTATTCTATCACGCCATCCCTTTGCCGGACGCCTTAATTCTTGCCCGCGCTCGATCCAGGGAACGTCGCGCTCTCATCCTGTCCACCGGCTCGCGTTCCGTCGCCACGCCGTGTCCCGTTTCCAATCGCTTCCTCGCGCGTTCCATGGCTTCCCGCGCCCGGGGCACGTCTATATCCCCGGATTTCTCCGCAGTCTCCGCGAGAATGATGACCTTGTTGTCGAGCACCTCGATGAAACCGTTCGACACGAATGTCGTCTCGGCCTGTTCTCCTTGTTTCACGCGGAGAACTCCCGTCGCAAGAGCGGCGAGATAAGGAGTGTGGTTGCGCAGGATGCCGACCTCGCCGTGGATCGCCGGAGCCACGACCATGGTGCATTCGCCGGTCCCGATGCGCCCGGTCGGCGTCACGATCTCGTAATGGATCGAGCCGCTAGGCGTCTCCGCGTGAGTCGCTTCGCTCATGCGCCTATGCCGCCGCCAGCTGTTTCGCGTTTTCGAGAACTTCCTCGATGCCGCCCACCATGTAGAAGCACTGCTCCGGTATGTCGTCGTGCTTTCCGTCAGCCAGTTCCTCGAATCCGCGGATCGTGTCCTCCAGCGAAACATATTTGCCGGGGCGCCCCGTGAACTGTTCCGCGACGCGGAACGGCTGCGAGAGGAAGCGTTGAATCTTCCGTGCGCGCGCGACGGTCAGCTTGTCGTCGTCGGATAGCTCGTCCATGCCGAGGATGGCGATGATGTCCTGGAGATCCTTGTAGCGCTGCAGGAGCCCCTGTACTTTTCGCGCGACAGCGTAGTGCCGCTCGCCCACGATGTGCGGGTCGAGAATGCGCGATGTGGAATCGAGCGGATCGACGGCCGGGTAGATGCCGAGCTCCGCGATCTGCCGCGACAGAACGGTCGTGGCGTCGAGGTGGGCGAAGGTCGTGGCCGGAGCCGGGTCCGTCAGGTCGTCGGCGGGAACATAGATTGCCTGGACGGACGTGATCGATCCGCGCTTCGTGGACGTGATTCTCTCCTGAAGTTCACCGACGTCGGTTCCGAGCGTGGGCTGATATCCCACGGCCGAGGGCATGCGCCCGAGCAGCGCCGAGACTTCGGAGCCGGCCTGGACGAATCGGAAGATGTTGTCGATGAAGAGAAGCACGTCCTGCCCTTCGGCATCGCGGAATTCCTCCGCCATCGTGAGTCCCGTCAGGGCCACGCGAAAGCGCGCTCCCGGCGGCTCGTTCATCTGCCCGAACACGAGACACGTCTTGTCCAGCACGCCCGACTCCGACATTTCCAGGTACAGGTCGTTTCCTTCGCGCGTCCGCTCCCCGACGCCCGCGAAGACGGAATATCCGCCGTGCTCCTTCGCGATGTTGTTGATGAGCTCCATGATGAGAACAGTCTTGCCGACGCCGGCGCCTCCGAAGAGCCCGGTCTTTCCGCCCTTCATGTACGGAGCGAGAAGATCGATGACCTTCAGGCCGGTCTCGAACATCAGCGGCTTGGTCTCGAGCGTGTCGTAGGCCGGCGGCTCGCGGTGGATCGGGAGCGTGTGATCGGACTTGATCGGGCCTTTCTCGTCGATCGGCTGCCCGAGGACTTTCACGAGCCGGCCCAGGACGGCCGTGCCCGCGGGCACCGTGATCGGAGCTCCGGTGTCGATCACTTCCATGCCGCGCCGCAATCCGTCGGTCGAGTCGAGCGCGATGCAGCGCACGCGGTTGTCGCCGAGGTGCTGCTGGACTTCCATCACGAGAACGCGGTCGCCCTCGCGCAGTTCCACCGCCGAATAGATCTCCGGCAGCTTCTCCGGAAACTCCACATCCAACACCGCCCCGATAATCTGCGCCACTCGACCTTTATTCATCACAATTCTCCCGACTGCTTTTGATTTTTGCCTGTTGCCATCTGCCGTTTGATTTCACTTTAAAGCTTCCGCTCCGCCCACGATCTCCGCGATCTCCCTCGTGATTCCCGCCTGCCGCAGGCGGTTCGACACGAGCGTCAATCGACCGATCATGTCCGTCGCGTTCTTCGTCGCCGACTCCATCGATGTCATGCGCGCGCCCATCTCCGCGGAGAACGACTCGAGAAATGCCGTCCAGAGCTCGATGGCGAAATACGTCGGCAGAAGCGCGGAGAAGACCTCCTGCACATTCGGTTCATACTCGAAATCGACCTGCGCCTTCTTTTTCGCCACCGACGATTCCTGCACCGGAAGGAGCTGTTTCGTTACGATCTGCTGCGCCATGGCGGATTTGAATTCGTTGTAGATGAGCCAGACTTCCCCGGCCTCCCCCGCGAGAAACGCATCCACCACGAGATCGCGCAGGTCGGTGGCGTGAGCCATCTTTAATTCGCGGAAGATGTCGACGTAGGACTGGCGGAGCGGCAGCGAACGGCGCGCGCAGAAATCGCGCGCCTTCCGGCCGACGGTGATGATCTCGATGTTTTTTCCGGGTCGTTCCCTCAGAAACCGTGTCAGCTGACGCAGGATGTTCGTGTTGAACGATCCGCAGAGCCCCTTGTCCGCCGTGATGACGACCAGCAGGATCTTCTCTCCGCCGGAAGGCCGCAGGAGAGGAGTGTCCGAGACGTCGTGGCGCGACGCGATGTCCGCAAGGACTTCTTCGAGCCGCCGGGCATACGGCCGGGCCGCGAGGATCGCCTCCTGCGCTTTCCGCAGGCGCGCCGCCGCGACCATCTTCATGGCCTTGGTGATCTTGCTGATGGACCGGACGGATCCGATCCGTTTCCGCATTTCCCTCAGTGATGCCATGCGTTACTCTTTCTAACCACGAAGACACTAAGGCACGAAGACTTGTTAAAAAAATTGATTTTCCTTCGCGTCTTCGTGTCTTCGTGGTTAATGCACTTCATGTCAGCTACGAGATTTCTTGAATTCGTCGATCGCGGATTTCAATTGCTCCGCGAGCGCGTCGTCGAGCTTTTTTTCCTTCCCGAGCGTTTCGAGGATCTTCGGATATCGGTCCTCGAGAAACTGGATGAGATCCGTCTCGAACTTCGCGCACTTCGGGAGCGGCACGTCGTCGAGATAACCGTTCGTGCCCGCGAAGATGATGACGACCTGCCGCTCGGCCGGCATCGGGACGAATTGCCCCTGCTTCAATATTTCCACGAGATGCGCACCGCGGTTCAGCTGCGCGAGCGTCGATTTGTCGAGGTCGCCGGCGAACTGCGAGAACGCGGCGAGCTCGCGGTACTGGGCGAGGTCCAGCCGGAGCCGCCCCGCGACTTTCTTCATGGCCGCGTTCTGAGCGGATCCTCCGACGCGCGAGACCGAAAGTCCGACGTTCACGGCCGGCCGGACGCCGGAATAGAAGAGCCCGGACTCGAGGTAGATCTGTCCGTCGGTGATGGAGATGACGTTCGTCGGGATGTAGGCGGAGACGTCGCCGGCCTGCGTTTCGATGACCGGAAGCGCCGTAAGCGAACCGCCGCCGAGCGCCTTGGAGAACTTGCAGGCTCGCTCCAGGAGGCGCGAGTGGAGATAGAAGACGTCGCCCGGAAAGGCCTCGCGTCCCGGCGGACGGCGCAGCAGGAGCGAAAGCTGGCGGTAGGCCTGCGCGTGCTTGGACAGGTCGTCGTAGGCGCAGAGCACGTGGCCGCCCTTGTCGCGGAAATATTCGCCGATGGCCACGCCGGAGTAGGGAGCCAGGAATTGCAGCGGAGCCGGATCGGAGGCGGACGACGAGACGACGATCGAATATTCCATCGCGCCGGCGTCTTCGAGGATCTTCACGACCTGCGCGACCGTCGACATCTTCTGGCCGATGGCGACGTAGATGCAGATCATGTCGCCGCCCTTCTGGTTGATGATCGTGTCGATGATGACGGCGGTCTTTCCTGTCTGCCGGTCTCCGATGATCAGCTCGCGCTGCCCTCGTCCGATCGGGATCATGGAGTCGATCGCCTTGATCCCGGTCTGCAACGGCTCCTTCACCGGCTGCCGCGCGATGACGCCCGGCGCCTTGATCTCCACGGGCTGGCGCACCGTCGTCTTGATCGGGCCCTTGCCGTCGAGCGGCTGGCCGAGCGGATTGACGACGCGCCCCAGCATCGCCTCGCCCGCCGGAATGTCGACGACGCGCCCCGTGGATCGGACGGTGTCTCCTTCCTTCAGGAGCTTGTAGTCGCCCAGGACGACCGCGCCGACGGTCTCCTCTTCGAGGTTCATCGCCATGCCGAAGACGCCGTGCGGGAATTCGAGGAGCTCGTTGGAGAGCGCGTCGGAGAGGCCCCAGATCCGGGCGATGCCGTCGCCGACCTGAATGATCGTTCCCACGTTCCGAACGGATGCCTGAGTCGACAATCCCGCGATCTCGTCTTTGATGGCCCGTGAAATCTCTTCCGGCTTGATCTGCATTATGAACTCTCCTCGGCAAGCGCTTACGCGCTTTGTGCTCCTGGTTTCCCCCATGCGGGGTCGCTTCGTCCATGCCAGGCGCGCCTGTCCGTGGACTCATGCGACACGTCCCTCGTGCGCGAGGGGCGCGGCGAGAGAGGATAACAGACGGCTCCGGGAATTGAAAATCGGAATTTTCGGCTTCCGGCATTCCTATGGCCCCCAGCCCGGCCCGCCGGTAGACTTTCGCCGTGAAACGGGGACAGAGCCGAAGGATCCGAATCCCTCGAATTGGCACGGATCGTCCGCGTCAGGGCGTGACCCTTATCGAGTTTCTCCTTGCGCTTCTTATCTGGAGCATCGCTCTGGCGAACCTCCTGCCTCCGGTGTGGCGCGCGGTCCGAAATTCCGCCACGCTTGCGGAACGCGTCCAGACCAGGATGCTCGCGGAGGAAATTCGGGAAGAGATCGCCGCGATGCTGCGCCGATCGCCGGGCGATACTGTTTCGCCGCCGCCTGTGCCGGGTACGCCGCGATCTTCGTACTCCGCTCCCACGGACTATGACGGCCTGGAGGAAAAGCCGCCGAAAGATCCGATCGGCCATGACCTTCCGGGAACGGCGCATCTCAAGCGGAAGGTCGAGGTGGAATATGTGGACGTGGAAAGTCTCGCGGTCGTGTCGGACGATCAATCGGAACTCGTGCGTGTCCGCGTCCGGGTTTTTCGCGGAGACAATGAAGTGGAGTTGCTCGAATTTCTCAGGTCGCTGAGATGACGCGTCGCGGCATTCCGCTCGGAAAAGCGGAACCGGGTTTCACGGTCGTCGAACTCCTCGTGACCGCGGCGCTTGTGGGCATCCTGCTCTCCTTCACGATCCGATCGCTTTACGAAATTCTCATCGACAGTTTCTACGTGAAGGACACGACGGTCGCCGCCGCGCAGAACCTCTTCTTCCTGGAAACGCTCGCCCGCGATGCGCGGATGCGGAATCGCGTCTCGGAAATCGGCCCGACGAAGGTCGCGTTCGTGAACGCGGACGGCGGCGACACCATCGCGTGGACCATCCAGGGCCGGTCGGCGCTGCGGGAGGTCGGCGGCGGGACGACGTCTCTGCCCATTGTGACGGGCGGCGCGGTCCTGGCCTGGAAGGATGATCCTCCGGGTTGTCGCTACCTGTGCGTCACCGGGCAGTTCCGCGGGCTCGGCATGATCGAGCAGGGAATGTCGCTGCGGCTCGATCCTTGAGGAAATTCTTGAACCCGCCGGATCTGCGCTGCCTCGAGCGCGGTTTCGCTCTCCCTTTCGTCATGGGATTTCTCCTCGTCCTGGCGATGATCATGGGAGCCGTCGTTCTCGCTTTCCAGAATGCGTCGCGCCAGGTGGGAGAAGCGGAGCGGATCCGGGGCGAACTGGTTCGCGCCGACTCGCTCCTCGAACAGGCGCGTGCGCGCCTTCTCGCAAACCCGTGGCATGAACTGGAGGCCGAAGGCCTGGAATCGGCCTGGAACGATGAAGAACCCTGCCTGCTGGGATTCGATGCCGATGCGGACAACTTCGCGCTCAGGGAGACATGGATCGTGACGGCCGTGAATCGATTCGCGGTATTCGCCGATGAGGCGGCGGAGATCGGCGACGGGGCCGTCATCGACGGTAAGGTCTTCGCGGGTCATGAGAAGAGGTATGGAGACACGAGTCTCGTGCGCGCCGCGTTTTACGAGGAAAATGCGGACGACGAAATCACCGCCGATACGTACGGTCCCGAAATCGTCCAGTCCACGATTGTCTTGAGGCCCGAATCGGGCAAGTCCGTCCGCCTGCAGGGGATCACGATTCTGCAGGGCACATTGATCGTCGATGGCGACGTCGTCCTGACCGGAGATTTTTCAGGAACGGCGGAAGAAGGAGAACCGCTTCTCGTGGTGAGCGGGACGATCACCTGCGAACCTCACGATGATGCGACATGGGAGTGGACCGGCGTGATCGCCTCCGAAAGCAGCGTCGTTCTGCAGGGGCCCGGTTCGTTCACTGGCACGGTCGCAGGTCACAGCGTGAAGCTCACGGAAATTTCCGGCACGAGCCAGGAATCGAAATCCATTCGAGGAATGGAACCGCGAATCCGCAGGTTGTCGCGCGAGGAAGTGTGGAGAAAATAGCCGGCTCACGGCGTGGTCTTGGAATTCCGGCGATCCTGTTCCTCCAGCCAACTCTCGATTCGCTCCATCGAGAAGAATGACGGATGGAGAGGCAGCGAGTCGAACACCAGTGCCGCGTGAAGACTGCCCCGCTCTCCTCCTTTTGAAATGCGCGCGCTTCGGAGATTCCCGCCGAGGACGGAGGCGATCTCCCCGGGAGTCCCCTCGACTTCCATGCTCCAGCGCGTCGCGGCTGCCTGGACTTTCACGATCCTGGGGTGAGCGCGATCCGGGCCGGCATCCTTCCCGGGGGGCTCCCCCGTGCGCTTCAATTCCTCCACGCGTTGCCGGATGCGAGCAAGCAGGGCTTCGCGGTTTTGCGCGGTGTGGAGCTGTTCGGAGGCGAGCACTTCCTCCGCAGCGGCATGCGAATTGTCCAGGCGTGCGCTGACGCTCGAAAGGACGATGCAGAGGAAGGACAGAAGGAGCGCGAGATAGGGTTCGCGATTTTCCATCAGGGATTTCCGCCGGTCCGGATTTCCATCGCGAATGCCACGTCCTTCTCGTTGCCGAGGATCGAGCTGATCTCCCGGATGCGCGCGTTCAATCCCAGCCGCAGGAGATTCCTCTGCGCCATCATCACCTGTTCGCGCTCCGTTCCGTAGCCCGAGACCCGGATCACTCCGGTCTCCCTGTCGTCATGCCGCGCGAGATGGAGCGTCTTGAACGGCAGTCGGATGATCTCCGCCTCGATCTGGTCGACCTGGATCGTCTCCACCATGGTGTCCGCCGTAAGAAGAACCATCGCGACCTGCTCCGCGAGATCTCGGCCCGATGGAGCAAGCCGCTCACCAAGCGCGCCGGCTTCCAGGATCGACGCTTCGGCGGCGAGAGTTCTCTTCTGAGCTTCGTCGCGGAGGGAATCCACCCGTGTCTGGTTCCAGCGCGCCGGGAATGGCAGGGCGAGTGAAGCCAGGAAGAGCGCGGCCGCGGAGATCCAGGCGAGTCTCCGCTGACGTTGCCCGCGGCGCTTTTTCGTCCGGATCTGCCGGCGCTCGTACGGTTCCAGGTTGGGCGCCCACGGAAAGGCGCGGCTGCCCCACCGCGTTGCGCCCCAGGCCACGAAATAATCCGGATCGAGCCCGCCCGCGAGTCCCGCATCCGCATCCTTCGCCCACGAGATCCGTGCTCGCGCGAGAGGCCCGACGAGGATGCGGACGTTCGCGGGAACCTGGCTTCTTGCGGGCCGGAGATTAATCGCCCTGCCCTGCGGATCGGATCGTTCGATCAGCCACGTCGCGGATTCGTCCGCCCAGATGACGGGGGACGCGCCCGGCAGATCCGCGGCTGCCGCGACGAGCGCCGCTGTTTCGAGCCCGACAGCCGTGATGGTGAAGGGGAAGTCGGCAGGGATGCCAAGTCGTGTCCATTCGTCGTTGATCGCCGAAAGCGGTGCCAGGAAAAGAAGCCTCCGCGTGGGCCCCAGTGGAATCTGATCCCAGATCAGCTCGCGCGCGGGGCGCTGGAGATCGAGCCCGTCGAGTGGCGAGGATGAATTCGTCGCGGAAGTATTGTCGATGATGTCGCTGCGGGCTTCCTTCATCCCGGACAAGGCAAGCCTGATGTCGTCTCCCGGCGCGGCCTTCAACTGTTCGAGAAGCGCCGGCAGCGACCGGGCCGAGCCCACGACGGTCTCCTTTCCCGCGACGCGCACGCCGCGGTAGATCGAGCGCGCGCATTCGATTCCCATGATGGCCACGAAGCCATGATAACGCCCCCATCCCGGAATTCCACGAGGCCATTTCCACGTGGCTATCGGTTGCTCACGTGGTATCTTCAGGGCGGGTGAATACCGACCAGGAAATCGTGGAGCGTCTCGTCGCGACGGGAAAACTCGATCACGAGGACCTCGAGCAGGCGATGAATCTTGCGGCGGAGACATCGCAGCGTCTCCGGCGGGTGATCGTTCAGATGGGTCTCGTTTTGGAAGAGGACGTCGCGGAAGCGCTCGCCGCCGTTCATGAGATCGATGTCGTCGATATCGCCGCCTACTCCCCCGAACCGGATATCGTCCTCCTGCTTCCGGAGGATGTGGCGATCCGAAGGATCGCGATCGCGATCGGCAGGGAAAATCATCAGCTCACCGTGGCGATGGAGAATCCCTTCGACATCGAGGCGATCGAGGAATTCGAGCATGTGACCGGGCTCCAGATCAACACGATCCTCGGCAAGGGCGGCGCGATCCTCCGGAAGCTCGGAGAGTATCACGATCATTATCGCCGCAATCTCGTCTCCAGGCTCCTGTCGGAAGTATCGGAGCCGGGCGCGGACCTGGCGAGGAGGCTGGGGCTCGAGATCGAGTCGCTGGATCAGATCGCCAAGGAAGAGTCGGACGCGGTGCGCGCCGTCCACCTCCTCATCCTCCAGGCGCTCATGGATCGGGCGTCCGACATCCACATCGAGCCCATGGCGCAATCGCTCCGTGTCCGTTACCGGATCGACGGCGTGCTGCACGAGGCGAATCGCATCGCTTGGAATATCGCTCCGGCCGTCCTCTCGCGCATCAAGGTCATGTCGTCGCTGAACATCGCGGAGCGGAGGCTTCCGCAGGACGGGCACTTCCACCTGACGATCGAGCATCGCGCCATCGATTTCCGCGTCTCGATCATGCCGACGATCGTCGCGGAGAAGGCGGTCATACGGATCCTCGATCGATCCGCGGCGACGATGAGCCTGGAGATCCTCGGTTTCGGCCCGGATCTCCTGCGTTCCATCCGGAAACTGCTGAGAGCGCCGCACGGAATTTTCCTCGTCTCCGGTCCGACCGGCAGCGGCAAGACGACGACGCTCTACGGCGCGCTCGAATCCCTCGGCTCCCGGCTCGTCAACATCACGACCGTCGAGGATCCCGTCGAATACCAGGTGGACGGAATCACGCAGATCCAGGTCCATCCGCGTATCGGGCTCACGTTCGCCAGCGCCTTGAGATCGGTCCTCCGGCAGGATCCCGATGTCATCTTCGTCGGCGAGATCCGCGATCCGGAGACGGCGCAGATCGCGGTTCGCGCCGCCCTGACCGGGCACCTTGTCATCGCCACGGTACACACGAACGACGCCTCCACCGCCGTGGCGCGCCTCCTGGACATGGAAATCGAGCCCTATCTCATCGCCTCGTCTCTGCGCGGCGTCCTGGGCCAGAGGCTCGTCAGGAATCTCTGCCGGAACTGCCTCACACCCGCGCGCGTCAAGCCGGAGCGATTGCGCGAGGTCGGCTTCACGGATGAAGAAGGCGCGATGCTCATGCGCGGCATCGGTTGCGCGCACTGTTTCGGTACAGGATACAGGGGTCGGTCGGCGATCGCGGAGCTCATGATTCCCGACGCGGAGCTCCAGGATCTCATCACCGAACGCAGGCCCGCCGCAGAAATTCGCCGCGCGGCGATCGCCCGGGGATTCCAGACGATCCGATCCGACGGGCTCCGCGCCGTGCGCGCTCACGAGACGACGCTGGATGAAGTGTTGGCCGTGACCGAGGAGATCGAGTAAAATAGGAACATGATCAGATCCGGCAATCCCGCGTTGAACGCGGATGTTTTCAGGGCGCTCTCGCCTTCCCGCGTCGACGAGACGATGACGCTGCAGGGAACGGTGAACAAGTCGTTCATCCTGCTCTTCTGCATCCTCGCGACGGCGACTCCGACGTGGTGGCTCTTCTATCACGGCGGCGGCGGAGCATCGACGCTTCTCCTCATGGCCGGCGCCATCGGCGGCTTGATTCTCGCCCTGGTGACGATCTTTAAAAAGACATGGGCTCCCGTGACTGCGCCGCTGTACGCCCTCGCGGAAGGATGCGTTCTCGGAGGAATATCCGCCGTCTTCGAGGCTGCTTACGCCGGGATCGTCATCCAGGCCGTCATGCTGACGTTCGGCGTACTCTTCGCGCTTCTGGCCGCCTACACTTCAGGGTGGATCCGCGCCACGGAGAATTTCAAGCTCGGGCTCGTCGCCGCCACGGGAGGGATTTTCCTCGTCTACATGACCTCCATGATTCTTTCGTTCTTCGGAATGTCGATTCCCTATATTCATCAGAGCGGGGCGATCGGTATCGGATTTTCACTCGTCGTCGTCGTCATCGCCGCGCTGAATCTTGTGATGGACTTCGACTTCATCGAGCAAGGCGCGGAGAATAACGCTCCGAAGTACATGGAGTGGTACGGCGCCTTCGGCCTGATGGTCACCCTGATCTGGCTCTACATGGAAATCCTGCATCTTCTCTCCAAGCTTCGCGGCAGGGACTGATTCGAGAGGCCGCAGCCTCTCAGTTTTGCCGGACCGCCTTTTCGATCTTCGCCCAGGAATCCTTCAGGGTCACGATGCGGTTGAATACAGGCTTTCCGGCGGTGGAATCGGGATCGGAACAGAAATAGCCCGTCCGCAGGAATTGAAACCGGGCGCCGGCTTCCCTGCTTGAAAGCGAAGGTTCGACGAAACCGTTCATGACGACAAGCGAGGCCGGGTCAATGACGGCGCGGTAGTCCTCGGATTTGTCGGGGTCCGGTACCGCAAAGAGCGGTCCGTAGATCCTGAATTCCGCCGGGACGGCGTGAGGCGCGGAAATCCAGTGCAGCGTGCCCTGGATCTTCTTTCCTGCCGGAGCTTCGCCGCCGCGTGTCGCCGGATCGTACGAACAGCGCAGTTCGATGACGCGGCCCGAAGAATCCTTCACGACGTCTTCGCACCGGATGATGTACGCATGCTTCAGGCGCACCTCGGAGCCCGGAAACAGCCGGAAGAATTTCTTCGGCGGGTTCTCCCTGAAATCGTCCCGCTCGATCCAGAGTTCCCGCGAAAAGGGGATCGGTCTTGTTCCCGCGGAGGGATCCTCCGGATGATTTTCCGATGTGAACTCCTCCGTCTGCCCCTCGGGATAGTCGGTGATGACGAGCTTCAAGGGATCGAGGACGGCCATGGCGCGCGGCGCGCGCTTGTTGAGATTTTCGCGGACGCAGTGTTCGAGGAACTGGATATCCACGACGCTGTCGCGCTTGGCGACCCCGATGCGGTCGCAGAAATCCCGGATCGCTTCCGGCGTATAGCCGCGCCGTCGCAGCCCGCGGATTGTCGGCATCCTGGGATCGTCCCAGCCCTTCACGAGCTTGTCCCGCACGAGCTCAAGCAGCTTCCTCTTGCTCATCACGGTGTGCGTGATGTTCAGGCGCGCGAACTCGATCTGCTGGGGATGGTGAATGCCGAGCTCCCTGAGAAACCAGTCGTACAGCGGGCGATGGATCTCGAATTCCAGAGTGCAGATCGAATGCGTCACGCCCTCGATCGAATCCTCCAGTCCGTGCGCCCAGTCGTACATCGGGTAGATGCACCATTTATCCCCGGCGTGGGGATGCGGCGCGTGCAGGATCCTGTACATGACGGGATCGCGCATGACGAGGTTCGGGTGAGCCATGTCGATCTTCGCCCGGAGCGTTCTCGCGCCGTCGGGAAATTCTCCGGCGCGCATCCGGCGGAAGAGATCCAGGTTCTCCGACGGTGAGCGCCCCCGCCATGGGCTCTCCTGCCCCGCCTCCGTCAGCGTCCCCCGGTATCGGGCGATTTGCTCCGCCGAGAGATCGCAGACATACGCCTTGCCGGTGCCGATGAGCCGTTCCGCGTATTCGATCATCGTCTCGAAGTAGTCCGAGGCGTAATAGAGGTGCGCGCCCCAGTCCCATCCAAGCCATTTAACGTCATCGAGGATCGCGTCGATATACTCGCGTTCCTCTTTCACCGGATTCGTATCGTCGAACCGCATGTGGCATTCGCCGCTGAATTCCCGGGCGATTCCGAAGTCGATGGTGATGGCTTTGGCGTGGCCGATATGGAGATATCCGTTCGGTTCCGGGGGAAAACGCGTGATCACCCTGCCGCCCCACTTGTTCGATCGCAGATCCTCCGCGACGATCTCGCGGACGAAATCGGCGGCGCGTTCCTGCGGTTGTTTCGGCTCGGATCCGGGCTCGGACATGGGCGACAAGGATATGCCGGATTTCAGCCGCTCACAACCTCGTCCATCCGGATGTCGTGCGGTTCCGCGGGCACTCTTTCAACAATCTGGCACGCGAAGCAGACTCCGATCTTGCGGCATGTGAGCGTCGCCAGTATCCGGTCGAATGTTCCTCCGCCACGCCCGATCCTGTTTCCCGACCGGTCGAAAGCGCGTCCCGGCACCAGCGCCAGGACGACCGGAAGGTTGTCCGGTTCGAGCCGCGGCTGGTTACGATCGCCCGCGACAAGGACCAGTCGCCCCGCGATGCGCAATTCCTCGATGATCGGTGAAATATCCGGCTCGTCCTTCAGGGGTTCGTACGCCAGCACTCCCCCCTCCGCCGGAATCGTCGCCCGGATCGTTGCGCGGATGGCGCGGGATTCCGCTTCGCGATCAACGCCGGCAAGAGCCTGTCTGATCGTATGCCGGATTTCCTGCTTCATGATGCGGGACACTCACTCATTATCCGTGAATGTTCCGGTTCAGGCGCCGCAGCACTTCTTGTATTTCTTGCCGCTGCCGCACGGGCAGGGATCGTTTCGCCCGACCTTCTTCACGCTCGGAACGCCCTTCTCCTCTTCGTCTCCGCCGCGCGCCGGGCTTGCCTTCGCCTCCACGACGCGCCGCGCCGGCCGCCTCTCGGCGGGCATCGGATTCACGTGCCAGATGAAGGCCAGCATCTCCTCGCGCAGCGTGTCCATCATCTGCTGGAACAGGACGAAGCCCTCGTTCTTGTATTCCACCAGCGGATCCGATCCGCCGACGCCGCGCCAGCCGATGCCCTCGCGGAGCGAATCCATCGAATGGAGGTGATCCTTCCACTTCGCGTCGACCTGCATCAGGATGATCTGCCGGCACATGCTCATGAAGACGTCGTCGGGAAACACTTTCATCTTCGCCTCGAACGATCCCTTCACTTCCGCGTGCAGCATCTCCGAGAGCGCCTCGCGCGTCATGCCGGTCCCGGACATGACGGCGTCCGGCATCTGGACCGCGAAGAGCCTCCGCATGAACTCCGCGAGATGCTTCGTGTCCCACTCCGCCGCCGGAACTCTCTGCGGGCAGTCCGCCTCGATCGCCGCGTCCAGCACTTCCGCCGCCGCTTCGAGAATGTACGTGTCGACGTCCTGGTTCAGGAGCGCCATGTCGCGCACTTCATACACGATCTGCCGCTGCGTGTTCATCACGCTGTCGTAATCCAGCAGGCGCTTCCGGCGGTCGAAGTTCATCATCTCCACGCGCGTCTGCGCGCGGGCGATCGCCTTCGTCACCCACGGGTGGATGATCGGCTCGCCGTCCTCCCACTTCATCACGTCCATCATCTTCGCGACGCGGTCGCTTCCGAAGAGGCGCATCAGCTCGTCCTGGAGCGAGATGAAGAAGCGCGAGGAGCCGGGATCGCCCTGGCGGCCGGAACGTCCGCGCAGCTGGTTGTCGATGCGCCGCGACTCGTGCCGCTCCGTGCCGAGGATATGCAGCCCGCCCACCGCGAGCACTTCCTGCCTCTCCTTCGCGCATTCCGTGAGCGCCTTCGGAAGTTCCTCCTCGTATTTCTCCGGCTGGTTCTTCGGCGTCCGCATCGTCGCGAGCGCCTTCGCGTTGCCGCCCAGGACGATGTCGGTGCCGCGGCCCGCCATGTTCGTCGCGATCGTGACCGTCTTCAGCCGCCCCGCCTGCGCCACGATCTCCGCTTCGCGCTCGTGCTGCTTCGCGTTCAGGACCTGGTGCGGAATTCCCTTCCGCGTCATGAGCTGTGACAGCTGCTCGGATTTCTCGATGGAGATCGTGCCGACGAGGACAGGCTGTCCCCGCTCGAAGCAGTCCGCGATCTCCTCGATCACCGAATCGAACTTCTCTCGCTCGGTCTTGTAGACGACATCGGGATGATCCTCGCGGATCATCGGGACGTTTGTCGGAAGCACCACGACGTCGAGCTCGTAGATCTGCATGAACTCCGTCGCCTCTGTGTCCGCCGTCCCTGTCATGCCGGCCAGCTTGTCGTACATCTTGAAGTAGTTCTGGAATGTGATCGTCGCGAGCGTCTGGTTCTCCCGCTTGATCGCCATCCGTTCCTTGGCCTCCACGGCCTGGTGCAGCCCGTCCGACCACCGTCTCCCGGACATCAGCCGCCCCGTGAACTCGTCCACGATGACGACCTCGCCTTCCTTGACGACGTAGTCGACGTCGACGTGATACAGCTCGTGAGCCCGGATCGCCTGCGTGATGTGATGCACCAGGTGCATGTTCTCGGGTTCGTAGAGGTTGCCCGCTCCGAGCAGATTCTCACACCGCTCCACGCCCGCTTCCGTCAGCGTCACGGTCTTGTCCTTCTCGTCGACTTCGTAGTCCTCGTCCTTGCGGAGCCGGGGCACGAGCTTGTTCATCTCGTAATAGAGCTGCGTCGATTCCTCCGCGGCGCCGCTGATGATGAGCGGAGTCCGCGCTTCGTCGATGAGAATGGAGTCGACCTCGTCGACGATCGCGAAGTTGTGGCCGCGCTGGACCTTCATCGAGATGTCCGGAACCATGTTGTCGCGGAGATAATCGAAGCCGAACTCGTTGTTGGTGCCGTAGGTGATGTCGCGCGCGTAGGCATCCTGGCGTTCCTGCGGATGCATGTCGTGCTGTATGGATCCGACTGTCAGGCCCAGGGATTCGTACACGGGCCGCATCCACTCCGCGTCGCGGCGCGCAAGGTAATCGTTGACCGTGACGACGTGGACGCCGCGGCCTTCGAGCGCGTTCAGGTAGACGGGCAATGTCGCGACAAGCGTCTTGCCTTCGCCCGTCTTCATCTCCGCGATCCGCCCTTCATGCAGGACGACGCCGCCCATCATCTGGACGTCGAAGTGTCGCAGCCCGATCGAGCGGCGGGACGCTTCCCGAACGGCCGCGAACGCTTCGGGAAGGAGGGATTCGAGCGTTTCGCCGTTCTCGATTCTCGCGCGGAACGCCGGTGTCAGGGAGGCGAGTTCCTCGCCGGTCCGGGCCGCCATCGCATCTTCGAAGGAGTTGATCGCGGAAACGACCGGGCTCATGCGCTTTACGTCGCGCTCGTGCTTGGTGCCGAAAATCTTGGCGAGAAGCGTGTTAATCATGCGGCAGCTCGATCCGGGCGACGAGGTCGACCAGTTCCGCGCCCGCGAAGAGCTCGATATTGCCCGCGCGCCGCGCGTCGATCATGGCTTCCGCGCTGAATTGTGATACCACGATGTAGACTCCTCCGTCATACCGCTGTTCCACGACGTCGATTCTCAGATCCTCCAAGGGGAATTTCCCGACTTGATTCTCCCACCGCTTGATGCGCACCAGCTTGCGGAGCATCTTCGATTCCTCCGGCCGCTTCACGGCCAGGTCCATCGAATCGCGGTCGAATGCGATGACGCGCTCGATAGTATATCCCCAATCGACGAGAATCTTCTCGAACAATTTGCTGAAATTTTCCTCGGAGAGTCCCCTGACATACTGGATCAGCTCCGCCGTGTTTGTCGGTTTCGGGCGGATGCCGAGCCTCCTGCAGGCGGGCGCGTAATTGGGCAGATGCACGAGCGCACGCCGCCACTCGCGACGCGCTTCCTCCGGCTTCTCCGATTTCTCCAGCATGTCGCCGATCATGCAGATGAGTTCCGCCTGCAGTTCCGGGCCGGCTTCCGGATACCGGATCACTTGCTCGATCACGTCGATCGCGCCCGCGATGTTGCCGACCTGGTCCAGCGTCGTGACGTATTCCTTCACGAGGATGATCCTGTCGAAATTCGGTCGCTCCGCGAAGAGCGGCTTGTAGATCGCCCATGCTTCGTGATGATCGCCCGCGTTGGTATGAGCCTGAGCCAGGAGCCGCGCGACGGCCGGATCGTTATGCGTCGCCTCGCGCGCGATCTTCAGGTGCGCGATGCTCTCCTCCCATTGCTGCATGCGCGTCAGGAGCTTGCCGAAGAGAAGGTGCTCGGTCGCGTCGAGCGGCATGATCGATTCCAGCTCCCGGTACAGCTCGATCGCGGTGCTGGAGTCGCCGCAGGATTCCGCGGCCTGCGAGTGAACACGCAGAAATGCCGCGCGGCTCACACGGTCCAGCTTCGTCGCGGCGGCGCGGCAGCGTTCCAGCGCCAGGAAGGCTTCCTGCATCTTGTTCAGGTGGGAGGCGATTCGCGCGCACTGCAGCCCCGCGTTGACGATGTCGTGCGGATCGAACTCCCTCGCGCCTTCATCGAGCTCCGACGGCGTCAGCGAGAAAAGGATCTCGGTCGCGTGCTCCAGCGCTTCCTCGTGCCGTCCGTCCCGTTCCAGCAGATCGGCCAGCAACCGCCGCGCGGCGACGTTCTCCGGATGATCATGGATTTCCCGCGCGAGGAGCGCGATGCTTCCTGCCCGATCACCCTTGGCATCGAGCTGTTTCGCGGCCGTGACCGCGCTCTGCCCTGAAAAGTAGAGCGCCAGTCCCATGAGGACGATCGCGGCCATGACAAGCAGAGCGATGAACGTCATGGGACGATGGATCGGATCCGCACCCAGGCGATTCCGTCGTCGCGCGTGTTGATCCGGCCCTCGAGTTGAGCTTCGTACGCTTCCTCGATGATCTCCCGGAATGAGGGACCGGCCTCCAGGCCGAGCTCGATCAGCAGCTCGCCGTTCACGATCTTCGCCGGCATCGCCGCGAGCCGCCTGATTTCGTCGAGAGCGGCGCACGCTGTTTCATACGCGGACATGTCCGCGTGCGACCCGGCGCAGTCGGCGCGATGCACCTCCAGCAGCTCCTCGAAATGCGGCATCGCCGCCCAGCGCTTCAATCGCCCCGGCCGCATCTTGTCGATGTCGCCGAACTTCTGGTGCTCCAGGATGACGTCGTGCATCCGGTCGATCACCGCGTTCGATAATCGGAATCGGCGGCCGATTTTCCGGCACATCCGCGCTCCCAGTTCCGCATGACCGTGGAATCGGATCCGATCGGTCACCATGAACGTGTCCGGTTTGCCGACGTCATGCAGAAGTGCCGCCCAGGCCACGGCCGGAGAAGGATCCGGTTTCAGCTGGTCCATCACGAGGCATGTGTGGATGAAGACATCTCCCTCCGGATGGAATTGCTCCGGCTGCGCGACGTTCTTCATGCGCGTCACCTCCGGCAGGATTACCTCCAGCAATCCGCTTTCATCCAGCAGTCGAATGCCCGCTCCGGAAGGCACGCAGCAGAGGATCTTCGTCAGTTCGTCCGCGACGCGTTCCATGGCGACGCTGCTGATTTTCTTCGCGAGCGCGCGCAGCGCATTCCAGGTCCCGGGTTCGATGGTGAATCCCAGGACGTGCGCGAAACGCACGGCGCGGATGAGCCGCAGCCGGTCCTCCTCGAATCGCGCCTCGGGTTTGCCCACGGCGCGGATGATCTTCTTCGCGAGATCGTCAAGGCCGCCCGAGTGATCGATCACCTCGCCCGTCTCCACGTCCGCCGCGAGCGCGTTCACGGTGAAGTCCCGGCGGAGTATGTCTTCCTTCAGGGAGGTGAACTCCACGAAGTCCGGCCGCCTCCCGTCGGAATACGGTCCGTCCCTGCGGAACGTGGCGACCTCGATCTCGGATCCGTGCGACCGAACCCGCATCACGCCGAACGATTTTCCCGTCTCGTTGGCGCCCGGGAAGATCGTGAGGATGGCTTCCGGCGGCAGCGACGTGGCCACATCATAATCCTTCGGCGCGCGACCGAGGCAGAGATCCCGGACGCATCCCCCGATGAGGTAGGCCTCTCCCCCGGCTTCGTTGATTTTCCGAGCCACCGACCGCGAGGCGCGTGCATCCGGAGGAAACGAGATTTTCATGGAAGGATGATAGGGGACATTCTCCCACATTGCCACATTGGGGCTGCAGGAGTTACAGATAGGGGACATTCTCCAACATTCCAACATTGGGGAAGCAGGAGTTAGAAAACAAGATTTACAACTCTTTTATTGTCAATGTTGGAATGTTGGAGAATGTCCCCTTGTCAAAATCGATCGTAACCTTGGCTCCCGGCTTCACGTCGCCTTTCACCATCGCCCGCGCCAGGAGCATCTCCATCTCCCGTTCCACGAAGCGCCGCAATGGACGCGCGCCGAATGCCGGATCGAACCCCGCCTCCGCGACGTGTTCCACCGCGCGGTCCGTGATCTCCACCGCGATGTCGCGCTCCATGGCGCGCTTCACCAGGTCGTTGGCGAGCAGGCGGACAATCTTCTTCACCTCCTCGGTCACGAGAGGCTTGAAGATCACGATGTCGTCGAGGCGGTTCAGGAATTCGGGACGGAATTTTTTCTTCAGCTCTGCGAGGATGTCCCGTTGAAGTTCCCCTGTGATCCTGCGCTCTTCGCGCAGATGCTCCGTGATGATTTCCGTGCCGAAGTTCGATGTCATGATGATGATCGTGTTTTTGAAGTCGACGGTGCGTCCCTGGTTGTCCGTCAACCGGCCGTCGTCCATGACTTGGAGAAAGATGTTGAAGACGTCTGGGTGAGCCTTCTCAATTTCATCGAAGAGAAGAACGGAATACGGTTTTCGTCGCACGGCTTCCGTCAACTGACCGCCTTCGTCGTATCCGACATATCCGGGAGGCGCGCCGATGAGGCGGGAGACGGAATGCTTCTCCATGTATTCCGTCATGTCGATCCGGATCACGCGGTCTTCGCTCTCGAAGAGCGTCGCCGCCAGGGTCTTCGCCAGCTCGGTCTTTCCGACTCCGGTCGGCCCGAGGAAGAGAAAGACGCCGGCGGGCCGCCGCAGATCCTTCAATCCCGACCGCGACCGGATGATCGCGTCCGAAACGCGCGTCACGGCCTCGTCCTGGCCGACGATCCGTTGATGCAGCGTCTCCTCCAGACGCAACAGTTTCTCGCGATCGGACTCCAGGAGTTTCTCCACCGGAATCCCCGTCCACCGCGCGACGACTTCGGCGATCTCTTCCGCCGTCACGGCTTCCGTGACGAGCGTCGTCTTCCTCTCGCTCGCCGCGGAGACATGCTCGATCTCCTTCTCCAGCTTCGGGATCGTGCCGTGCTTCAGTTCCGCGGCCTTCTGCAGATCGTACGCGCGCTCGGCGGCCTCCATCTCGTGCCGCGCCTTTTCGAGCTGCTCCTTCAACGTCCGGAGCCGAGTGATGCCCTTCTTCTCCGATTCCCATTGGGCGCGCAGGCCGCATGCCTCCTCCTTCAGCTTCGCCAGCTCGCTTCGCAACGCCGTGAGTCGCTCCGCCGCGGCCTTGTCCTTCTCCGCCGCGATCGCCGTCTCCTCGATTTCGAGCTGCATGATCCTCCGGTCGAGATCGTCGAGCTCCGCGGGCAGGCTGTCGATCTCCGTCCGCACGGCGGCCCCCGCTTCATCGACGAGGTCGATGGCCTTGTCCGGTAGAAATCGATCGGCGATATAGCGATCGGAATATTTCGCGGCGGCGATGAGCGCGGCATCGAGGATCTTCACGCCGTGATGAACCTCGAAGCGTTCCTTCAGGCCCCGGAGAATGCTCACTGTTTCCTCGATGCCCGGAGCGTCGACCGGCACGGGCTGGAAACGGCGCTCCAGGGCGGGATCCTTCTCGATATTCTTCCGGTATTCGTCGTAGGTCGTGGCGCCGATGCAGTGCAGTTCCCCGCGCGCCAGCATGGGCTTGAGGAGGTTGCCCGCGTCCATCGCTCCCTCGGTCTTGCCGGCTCCGACGATGAGATGGAGCTCGTCGATGAACAGGAGAATCCTGCCCTCCGATCGCTTGATCTCGTCGAGAACCGCTTTAAGGCGCTCCTCGAACTCGCCGCGGTATTTCGCGCCGGCGATCAGCGCTCCCATGTCGAGCGCGAAGATCGTCTTCTCCTTCAATCCTTCGGGCACATCGCCCCGAAAGATTCTCTGCGCGATTCCTTCGACAACCGCCGTCTTGCCGACGCCCGCCGCGCCGACGAGGACGGGATTGTTCTTCGTCCGCCGCGAAAGAATCCGGATGACGCGCCTCTGCTCGGCTTCGCGCCCGATGACGGGATCGAGCTTGCCGTCTCTAGCCAGGAGGACGAGATCGCGGCCGTATTTTTCGAGCGCTTCGTATCGCGTTTCGGGATTCTTCGTGTCGACCTTCCGCGCTCCGCGGATTTTCCGCACGGCGCCCCGGAGCGCGTCGAGCGGAATTCCGGATTCCGCATGAAGCGCCAGTAAAAGGTGCTCGACGCTCAGGTAATCGTCGCCGAAACTTTTTCTTTCGGAGTCCGCGGCCTGCATGACCACCGCGCTCCGGCGGGAGAGCGAGGGATTGCGAAGGCCCGAGCCCTCGACCCGTGGAATATTCGCGAGCGCGCCGGCGAGAGAAGCCTGGATCTTCCCGGTGTCGGCGCCCGCGGATTCCAGGATACGCGGAGCGACGGAGCCTTCGGTCTCCATGAGCGAGCTCATCAGGTGCGCCGGCTCGATCTCCTGGTGACCCGCCCGCAGCGCGCGATCGAAGGCGCCCTGCACGACGGTTTCCACCTTCTCTGTCCAGTTCTGAGGATTCATGACAATCAGTGCTTCAAGAATTATGCCATGCGAAATCGCGTTCCCATGGAATTTACCGTGTCAATATGGCGTGCCGCATCCGGTCGGATGCAATTATGACTTCCGGGACTTTCTCTTCGGCGCCGGCCGCTTTTCCGCGCCATGCTTGGCGCGCGACGCAACCGCCTTCGGCTCGATGCTCTTCTTGAAGCCCGCCACCAGGTCCTGGGCCCTGTCATCCGCCGCGACAAACTCCAGGAAGCGGATGAGCCGGTCGGTCGTGATGTGGCTGACGAGATGCTCCAGCTTGCAGGAATCCTCAAGCGCGGCTTGTTCCTCCACTGCGAGAATATCGTGGAAGAATTTCAGGAACGCGGACCGCGATCCCGCGATGTTGTCCACGGCGCTCATGCCTCGCGGCGTGAAGAAGAGCATCCGGTTCTCGTCCTCGGTGATGAAGCCCTTCTCGCGGATCGCCTTCAGCGCAATGGATGCGGAGCCCTTCGTGACGCCGAGCTTCTTCGCGACGTCGGTCGCGCGCGCGTAGCCGTGCTCCTCGCGAAGCTCCGATATCGCCAGCAGGTAGTGAGCCATGCTGTGCGTCAGGGGCTGTTCCTCGAATCGTCTCCAGACTTCCGAATAACTGTGATGATGACCGTGGTTTTCGCTCATATTCCCTCTCCGTCCTCGAATCCTTCCTCATCGAAGAGGGAGAGATTCAGATCGACGCTCTTCCGTTCCTCCGGGCCGCCCACCTTGCACTGCGGCGTCGCGGCTTCCAGGAGCGCGATGCGGCGCTCGGACTGGTTCAGCTTGTCCGCCACCGCCGTCAGCGCGCGTGCGATCGGGTCCGGCAGATCCGCATGCGCGAGCACGCCGTCGTGCCCTTTGCGCTTGACCGCTCGTCCCGGAACGCCGACGACGGTCGCGCCCTCCGGCACATCGCGAATGACGATCGAACCCGATCCGATCTTCGCTTCGGCGCCGACGATGATCGGCCCGAGAATGCACGCGTTGGATCCGATCACGACGCGCGGCTGGATCCACGGGTGCCGCACCGTCCGTTCGACGGTCGTGCCTCCCAGGAGGACGCCCTTGTATATAATAACGTCATCTTCAATGACAGCGGTTTCTCCGATGACGACGCCCATTCCGTGATCGATGAAGACCCGCCGCCCGATTCGCGCGCCCGGGTGGATTTCCACGCCCGTCAGGAACCGCGCGAAGTGCGAGACGATGCGCCCGAGGAGAATGAACTGCCGCCACCAGAGCGCGAACGCCAGCCGGTGGAACCAGAGCGCGTGCAGGCCGGGGTAGCAGAAGAAGACCTCGAGCCACGACCGCGCCGCCGGATCGTGCGACAGGACGGCCTGGATATCCTCGCGGATCCGCTCGATCGCGCCGACCTTGTCGAGCTTGAATTCCACTTCATCCGTCGTCCTGGGCATGGGAAAAGGATAGGGGATGAAGGAGGAAGTATGAAGGATGAAGTGCGCCGCGTGGGGAATCGACTGTATCTATTGACACTTCCGACCTTTATCGGCCATCATTTTCAGGATGGCAGACACAGACGAGAATGGAGCGCGACGGGATCCGCGATACGTGGAGACCAGCTCCGATCTGTCGGACTGGATCCAGGTGCGGATCGTGAAGCAGTTCGGAGACGCCATCGAGCGGAGCGGGCTGCTGGTCGACCTGACCCCCCGCGCCGTGAAGGTCGCCTTTCCGATCGTCGACATGGACGAGGCGCTGAAAATCTTCGGCGTCGGATCGCGTCTTCTCATCACGTTTCGCTTCCGCGATCTCGCGTCGACAAACGCGACCGCGACCATCGCGCGGCTCGACGCGTTTCAGAACGGAGTCGGGATCGTCATGTTCTTCGACTTCATCCGGGAGGTCGATCGCGAATCGATCGCTCGCATCTGCACGGCCTACAACCGCGCCACGGGACAGACGTTGCGGGAGGCCGCCGGAATGTCCGCGCTTCCGGAAGAAGAACCGAAATAAACTCCTTCGGCGAAGCGTCGCGCTCCGAAATGGCCGGCTTTCGGCCCGGTTCCCACCGGCTCGCGGTCGACATCGGCAACACGGAGACCGCGATCGGTGTGTACGCGGGATCCTCCACCGCGACCGACCAGGTTCACCTGAAAACGATCCGTCTTCCCTCCGACGATCACGTCACGCCGGATTTCCTGTACAGTATTCTACTTCCCCACATCGAGGATCTCTCCTTCGACGCCGTCGTCGTCTCCTCGGTCGTTCCCCAGTTGACCGCGGTGTGGACGGAACTGGCGGAGTGCAGGATGGAGTCGAGGACGATCGTCCTGGAACCCGCGCGGATTCCCGGTATCGAGATCCGGATCGCGCGTCCGGAGGAAGCCGGCGTCGACCGCATCGTCAATTCCTGGATGGGCTTCCGCCGTTATGGAGGCCCGCTCGTCATCGTCGACATGGGAACCGCGACGACCTTCGACGTCGTCGATCACGACGGCGCCTACCTCGGCGGCGTGATCGCCCCCGGCGTCAGGCTCCTCGCCGAGTCGCTCGCCCGGAGGACCGCCAAATTGCCGCGCATCGAGATCGAGCCGCCCGCGACCGTCGTGGGCAGAACCACGAAAGAAGCGCTGCAGTCCGGCATCGTCCTCGGGCACACCGCGATGGTGGAAGGACTTCTGAACCGCATCGACAAGGAACTGGGAACGCGCCGCGTGGTCGCGACCGGCGGCCTCATGAACTCCGTCCGCCCCGATCTCGAATCCCGCTTCCATGCCTTCGACGCCTCGCTGACCCTCGACGGCATCATCGCCATCAGCGCGGAGATGGGAAAAGGACAGGGATGAAGGAGCAGCCATGAGGAATGAAGGAAAGGCTCAGAACTTCCCCATCAAAAATATTAACAGGATGAACAGGATAGGCAGGATCGATTCAGGTTGGGAATAGAAGGCAATTTTGTCCAGTTATCGGGAAGCGGTCTTCATTCCTCTCAAATCCTGCCCATCCTGCCCATCCTGTTAAATTTCCCGCCATCGGATGGGGAACTTCTAGGAAAGGCTCTTTCTTCTTCATACTTCCTGCTGCATGATTCATACTTGCACCTTTGGCGGCGTACCCAAGCGGTAAGGGAGAGGTCTGCAAAACCTTTATGCGCCGGTTCGAATCCGGCCGCCGCCTCATGATAGGGATGAAGGATTAAATATGAAGGATGAAGAGAACAATCGGATGTGGTTTTCTTCATCCTTTTCCTGACCTTGTCCCATCTCTTCCCCCTCTTCCCACTCCCCAACGTCGTTCTCTTTCCCTCCTGCTATCTTCCGCTCCACATCTTCGAGCCGCGCTACAGGGAGATGATCGCGGAGATCGATGAGTTCGACAGGCATATCGTGCTGGCTCTTCTGAAGCCCGGCTGGGAGCCGCACTATCATCAGGCGCCCGATGTTTTCAGCATCGCCTGCCTCGCGCGCGTGGAAGCGCAGGAGAAGATGAATGACGGACGCTTCAATATCCTCGTGCAGGGAGTCGACCGGGTTGAACTCGTCGACGAGATCCGCACGAAGCCGTACCGGCAGGTCGTCGTGAAGGTCGTCCGGCCCGCGGAGTCGAACGCGGTCTTCGATCGCAACCGGGTCATGGAGCTCCTCGACGACATCATGGATCGCGTCCCCAGCCAGGCGCCGGAGGGGTTGAAGGAGCGGCTCGCGGAAATCCATGGCAACGGGCTCTTCGCCGACACGATCGCCCATATTCTCCAGATTCCTCCGCAGGAGAAGCAGGAAATGCTGGAGACGTTCGGTGTCGCGGAGCGTCTGCATGCCGTGTTCGCGAGAATGATGGAGCTTCGCCGCCGGCTCGATGAGTGATGCTCGTCGCCCCCCGTCGACGGACGTCTTGACGCGGATACGTCGCCGAGTTCAAATAGCGCATGCTCATCCCGATCCAGGATCTCGCCGGAGAGTCGATCGACCCGTTCTCGCTGCTGGATCCCGATGAGCGCGCCCGCCTGCTGCGCGCGGCCGAAACGGATGTCTCCATTCTCATCCTCGGCGAGACCGGCACCGGCAAGGGCCAGCTCGCCCGCGCCATCGCGGATCGGTCGCGACGCCGCGCGCTTGTGGAGGTCAACTGCGCGGCGCTTCCGGAGGAATTGCTCGGGTCGGAGCTTTTCGGGCATAAGCGCGGCTCGTTCACGGGCGCGACTTCGGACCGGAAGGGCATCCTCATGGCCGCCGCCGGCAAGACCGTTTTCCTCGATGAGATCGGCGAAATTTCGCCGAACATGCAGCGGATGCTTTTGCGGGTTGCTCAACGGTCGAACCGGACGATCAAGCCGCTCGGCGCCGATACCGAATTCCCCCTGCCGCCGCTGCGATTTCTCTTCGCGACGAATCGGAACCTGGAGGTGGAATCCCGCGCCGGTCGATTCCGCGAGGATCTCCTCCGGCGCATCGACGTCGTCTCCGTGACCCTGCCGCCGCTCCGGGAAATGCCGAAGCTGATCCAGGGTTACGCGGGAAAATTCCTGGCGGAACTCTCGAAGCTCCACAATATCCGCGTGAGCGGGCTCGATCGACGCGCGCTGGAACTGCTGAAGGAGCATCCTTGGCCGGGAAATGTGCGGGAGCTGAAAAATGTCCTGGAGCGGGCCCTGGTCACGGCTCCTCGCGAGAAGGTCGTTTCTCTCCGTGTCGCCGATATCCGCTGGGCGACCGCTCCGGGAAGAAACGGCACCGTGCCGGCTCTGACCATGTCGCACGCGGAAAGCGAGGCCGAGAACATCCGCAGGGTGGTTCGTGAGGCGAAGGGCAATATAGCGCGCGCGGCGCGGGTGCTGGGATTTTCGTCCCGCAGTTCGCTCTATATCCGCATGAAAAAATACGGGATCACCATGGAAGGAAATGAGGGATGACATGAAACTAAACGACACGGGCGGCGTCAGGAAAGGCGTAATTCTCGCCGGAGGCATGGGCACGCGCCTGCATCCGCTCACGAGGGTCACCAACAAGCATCTCCTTCCCGTCGGCGACCAGCCCATGATCTTCCACCCCATCAGGACGCTCGTGGACGCCGGCATCACGGAACTGCTCATTGTCCTCGGAGGAGAATCGGTCGGCGACTTCGTCCGGCTCCTGGGCGACGGCAGCGAGTTCGGCCTGAAGATCCTCTACTACGCGCACCAGGCCAAGGCGGACGGCATCGCGGGCGCCCTGAGGCTGGCGGAACATTTCATTTACGGAGACCCCTTCGTCGTGATGCTGGGAGACAACATCGTCGACCGGTCGATCAAGCCCTACGTCGACAAGTTCTCGGCGAATCCGGAGCGTGCGCGAATCCTCCTTAAAAGCGTCGATCATCCGGAACGATTCGGTGTGGCGGTCGTGGAGAAGGGAAAAATCACGAGAATCGTCGAGAAGCCGAAGGAGAAGATGGGAAACCTGGCTGTGACGGGAATCTACATGTATCCGTCCGATGTCTTCGAGATCGTGCGGGAGTTGAAGCCGTCCCGGCGGGGCGAGTTGGAGATCACGGACGTGAACAACGGTTACCTGACGCGGGACCGGCTGGAGCACGATCTCTTCGAAGGCACGTGGACGGACGCCGGGACATTCCCGTCGCTCCGGTTCGCGACGCAGGCGATCTGGAACCGAAAGTGAAACTTCTCATCACCGGCGGCTGCGGCTTCATCGGTTCGCACGTTGTCCGGCAGGCTCTGGCGATCGGACATGACGTTACGAATCTCGACAAGCTGACCTACGCGGGAAATCCCGCCAATCTAAGCGGCGTCAACACTTCGAAATACAGATTCGTCCAGGGCGATATCGCGGACGCGGGAGTTGTCGATCCGCTCGTGGCGGAAGCGGACGCCGTCATCAATCTCGCGGCGGAGACGCACGTCGACCGGTCGATCGATTCGGCCGACGCATTTCTGCGGACCAATGTCATCGGCGTTCACGTTCTCTGCGAAGTGATCAAGGCGTCCGGCCGCGCCGTGAGACTTCTCCAGGTCTCCACCGACGAGGTTTACGGCTCCATCGACTCCGGCGCGTTCAGCGAAGGAGATCGCTTCTCCCCTTCCAGCCCCTACTCGGCGGCGAAGGCCGGCGGCGAACTGATGGCGTTCTCCTATCACACGACGCATGGACTGGATGTGGTCTCCACGCGCGGCGCCAATACGTACGGTCCGAACCAGTTTCCTGAAAAACTCATTCCCTTTGCCGTGACGGAGCTCCTGGAAGGCCGGAAGATCCCGATGTACGGAGACGGCACCCAGGTTCGCGACTGGCTCCATGTTAATGACCACGCCCGCGCGATCCTATGCGTCCTGGAAAACGGGAAACCAGGCGAGGCCTACAATGTTCCGGGAGAGAACGAGCGGCAGAACATCGAAGTCATCCGGGAGATTCTCAAGATGATGGGACTCGACGAATCGCGGATCGAAAAAGTGAAGGACCGTCCGGGACACGATCGGCGCTACGCCGTTGATGGAGCGAAGCTTCATGACTTGGGCTATGGCCCGGTCGAGACGCTGGCGAAAGGTCTCGTCGAGACCGTCGCCTGGTATCAGAAATACGAATCCTGGTGGAGGCCGTTGAAAGAAGCGTCGAAGGATTTCTTCGCGCGGCACTACGGGAAGCTGGGGCGAACGTAGGGGCAGGCAGGCCTCGCTCCCGCCCGTTTTCAGTTCTCGGGAGGATTTTTGGATTGTTCGATGAGATTGCGCAGGAAATCCAGGTCGTGTTTGTCGGCAGTTCTCGAAGGCCGCGCCGTGAACGCGGTGACTTTCATCTTTTCGAGATCTTCGGGTGAGGCGATGAAGACACGGTTGCCATGGATGTTTTTCGCTATGGCGCGACCCATAACATCGCTGATGGATACGGGAAGATCGAAGACGAGATCAACGCGAACATTCTTCGTCATGTGCCAGAACCAGATGGATTCCGGCCTGTCGATGACTGCCCATGATCCGGAATTGACCTTGTCAGAATCGAGTTTCGTGGGCATGTAGTTCACGCTGTCCCATCCGAAAATGACGGCAAATCCTTCATCGATCATGATATGAACGCAGCGGCGAAGCGTATCGTCAGTTTTAGGAGCTGCAAAATCGCAGTCGCGCGTCATTCGAGTGGAACCATAGATGACGAGCGCCATACCGCCGATCAGCACAGGCGTGATGTCGTTTTTTTCGAGAACCGTAGCGACGCGCGCGATGATTTCGGGTGTTGGCGCTCGAGCGACGACGCCGGTTGGAATTATGGAATCCGATACGGGGCGAGCGACAGGATCACATCAAGACGGCGGGCATTTTCCATGATCCGCTCATCCGCCGCCTCGATATCCCACCGAGGCCCAGCCGCATCTTCCGCCATCATGCGCCGGTAATCCGCTGACATTCGCTTGATCGCCGCGGCCTTCCCCCCCATGGCCGCAATCTCGTGCCGCCGTTCAGGTGAAAGCCGAGCCGCCCGCTCTCGACCGCCTCGGCTTCCCAATGCGCGAGCTATTTCTTTGATCGAATCCATAAATGAATTTTATATGCACGCTTACCGCTAAGCAAGTAAATCCACGTCGCGGTGAATTGACGCAGGGTGATTCAGGGGGGTAGGATGATGATGTGAGCTTGCCCGCCAACAGATATGATGCGACTTATGAGGATCTGAAGCGCGTGCCGGACACCAAGATCGCGGAGATCATCGGAGGAGAGCTGATCGTTTCTCCGCGTCCGGCCGGACCGCATGCGATCAGCGCATCAGGAATGGGGATGGAATTGGGCCCTCCGTTTCGAATGGGCCGCGGCGGTCCGGGCGGATGGTGGATCATCGACGAACCGGAGCTGCATCTGGGGGAGCATGTTCTTGTTCCGGACCTGGCGGGATGGCGGCGAGAACGTCTTCCGGTCTATCCGGCCGAGCCTTTCGTGACGCTCTCCCCCGACTGGATTTGTGAAGTCCTGTCCGAATCGACGTGCCGCGTCGATCGTATCCGCAAATTGCCCATCTATGCCGAGCACGAAGTCCGCCATGCCTGGCTTGTCGATCCGATTGAAGAGACGCTCGAAGTTTACCGGCTCGAAGGCCGACACTGGCTCCTCGTCGGCACCCACGAAGGCGATGCCGAGGTCCGCGCGGAACCCTTCGACGCCATAGCGCTTCAACTGAGTGTCCTGTGGGACCGCGGCGAGCCGCGTCCCGCTCAAGCCGAGGGCTTATAGATGCCCTGATTCTGCGGAAAAGCGTTCGAAATTTCGAGAAGGTCCGGCTCCGAGTCGGAACGACCTGAGTGTCTTTTTACACCGAACAACCTTTGTTCATGTTTGAAAAGTGAAGTTTGCGCAGGTTGAAAATGGAGCTAAATCCAGTGAATTGAGGGTGGAAAAATCGAAAAAAAGTTGTGAAAAAGCCATTGACTCGGAGCATTATTGACGATATAAAACCACGCTACATCCCGGCCTTTCACGGTCGAGGTGTCGATGTGCCGTCTGTCTCTCTCGCGATGTTCGCGAAAAAGACAGATCTAAAGAACCGCGGGTCGCGCCCAAATTTGAGGCTCTAGGAGGTGAACGGGGAGAGACGCAAGTTTCTCACACGGGGCGAATGCGACGGAGCGGGGACTGAAAAGGAGTGCGGGTCTCTGGTGAACCCGGTTCTGGCGAAAGCCGGAGCGAATCATTGGTCCCGGCAGCAACACCGGCGGGAGAATACAAAATTGAAACTTCGGTCTCTAAAGAGACCATGGAGGAATTATACAAATGAAGAAATTTGCGATTACAGCGCTGGCGTGCGCAATCGCCCTTCCGGCTTCGGCTGCGGGCGTCACGATCAGCGGTTACATCGATGTCGGTTATTGGGCGGCGGAAAATCCCAAGAACAGCATCACCGCTTCGCCCCGTCTTCAGGCAGCTACGGCTACCAATGGCTCGTGGAACGGCAACGATCAGTTCGCGCTCAATGAAGTCAACCTCGATATCTCCAGCCAGCTCACAAACGACATCTCGGCTTTTGCCTCGGTCGACTTCGTCACCGGTGGAGCAGGTGCGATTGATTACGCGTACCTCGATATCGCCAACCCCGGTCCGTTTGATCTGAATGTCCGCGCCGGACGCATTCCGTCCGTCATCGGCATCGAGCAGCGGGTTTCCGAGGCGAATCAGAGCAAGTTCGTGAACCTCTCGCTCCTCTCCCCGATCACGGTCGGGTCGCAGGACGGAGTCGCGATCTACGGCTCGTTCAGCCCGGTCAACTACGCGGTTGCCGTCACGAACAATGATAATTTTGGCGGAGCCCAAGTCATGGGCGCGCTTCCGAACGTTGCCGGCTACACACCTGCCGCTCTGCGTCCGGGCAACAACAACGGCGCCGTTGGTACCGTTGCTGACAATAACAATGACAAGGCGATTTCGGGCCGCATCGGTGTTGTGCCGATTGAAGGTCTCGAGCTCGGCGTTTCCGCTTCACGCTCCGTTTATGCCGGTGTTGCGGCCGCGGGCGCGGTTGTGGACAAGAAGAATCCGACGCGCAACATTGTCGCGGCGGACGCTTCCTACGCTTGGGGAGCTTTCTCCATCAAGGGCGAGTATGCCGCAGTCAAGGAACAGCCGCAGAATCTCATCGGAGTCGCTGCTTTCGCGGATCTGAATGTTCGCGGATATTCGATCGAGGGCTGGTACGACTGGACCTCGAAGTTCGGTCTTGGCGTTCGTTACGGCCGCATGGAAGTCGAACAGAACGGGCCGGTTGTTACGGCCACGACGACGGGCTCTGCGTACGATTACAGCACGTTGTCGGTTGCCGCGGCGTACAAGCTCGCGGACAACGTTTCCGCTCGGGCTGAGTACGACGTGAACGAAGAGAGCGTTTTGAACTACCAGGGAACGGCGGGTCGTGAGGCTGATAACGACGCGATTTCCTTCTCGCTGGTCGGCTCCTTCTAATCTTAACTTAGTACGGGACTGGGCCGCCGCTGAAAAGCGGCGGCCCTTTTAATTTCCATGCGAAATTGGATGGCAGACATTATTCACCATGTCTCGATCAGATGTGATCGAAGCAAGTATCCTGCATGCTTCAAGTGCCATGTTTTCAATTGGCATTTATATTGCTCTTGCGTAGGCAGCATAAATATCTCAGAAGGAGAATGACAAGATGAAGAAACTGGCACTGGCGGCCATTGCTGTCTCCATGATGGCAACGTCGTCTTCAGCAGCTGGAGTGACCATCTCCGGCTATATTGATGTCGGCTATTGGGCGGCGGAGAATCCGCATCTCAATTCCTTTTACGGAGTCGCAGCCGGCGCGTTTCCTCCAAGGGCGCAGGCGTCCGCGGCGACAAATGGCGCCTGGAACGGCAACGATCAATTCGCCCTCAACGATGTGAATATCGATATCAACGCGAAATTCACGGATGATATCACGGGCTATGCATCGTGGAACTATGCCAATGGAGCGGCGGCCACAATTGACTTCGCGCAAATCGATTTCACCAATCTGCTTCCCTGGGGCCATAAGCTGACGGTGGGCCGGTTTGGTTCTCCGGTCGGCATCGAGCAGCGCGTTTCCGAATCGAATCTGAACAAGTTCATCAACATGTCGCTGATCTCGTCCATTACTGTCGGTTCGCAGGACGGTATCGCGGTCTCCGGTTCCATGAGCCCTGTTTCCTACATCGTGGCCGTGACGAACAACGACAACCTAGGCGGAGCGAGCATCGGCACGAATCCGAGAATTCCCGCGATCGCGGGCGCCGTGGGCGTCGTTGCCGACAATAACAACGATAAGGCGATTTCCGGACGTATCGGCGTGACACCCATCGAAGGACTTGAACTCGGAGCTTCCGGTTCGCGAACGATATGGGCGGGCCCCCTGGCCGCCGGTGCTACAGCGGATAAGATCAATCCGACGCGTAATGTCGTCGCCGCCGACGCTTCCTATGTCTGGGGCGCGTTCACCATCAAGGGCGAATATGCATACGTCAAGGAACAACAGCAGAATGCGATAGGAGTTCTTCCTCTCTCCGACATCAGCGCGCGCGGATATTACGTCGAAGGATGGTACGACTGGACATCCAAGTTCGGCGTCGGAGTGCGTTACAACCGCATGGAAATCGATCAGACGCGCGGCGCAGGCAACAGCGACAACGCTTCGGATTACAGCACCCTCGCGGTCGCCGGTTCGTACAAGTTGGCAGACAATGTCCTTTTCAAGGCGGAATACGACGTGAACGAAGAAAGCGTCATCAATTATCTCAGCACGGCGGGTCGCGAAATTGACAACGATGTGATCGCGGTCTCGCTCGTCGGATCCTTCTGATCTGAACTAGCAATCTATCCAGAGCCGTCCCCGCTTCGGCGGGGACGGCTTTTTTTGTACGGCGGTCGAAGTGTCCTCCAAATCAACCTCCCGCGCCTATTCCGTCATTCACCTGGAGCGCGCAATGCCGGTATACTTCCATCACTATGCCGATGGTGCCCGATAATGCTCTGGACTGGTTCGAACAGGTTTGTTCCTGCCTCAACAACGCTCAATGCGATTATCTGATTGCCGGCGGAATCGCCACCGTATTTCATGGAAATCCGCGCGTCACCATGGACTTGGATTGCTACATCGATTGGGAACGGGAAAACGCGTTGAAGACAATGAGCGTCCTCCGGGAGCTGGGATTCGTTCTCTCACAGCCTGTGAAAGAGGAAAGCCTGGTGGATCCCGCCGTCAGGGCGGCGCTCTTCGAACAAAAAGGAATGCTCGTCGCCACCTTTCTTAATCCTCTGTTCCCCGAGCGAGTTGTTGACCTCTTGTTCGAGCAATCATGCTTGCCGTTTCAGGAGGCGAAATTGAGGAAGGTCGAGATGGGCGGTTTGGAGTGCAGTCTGCCAACCATGTCGATCGATGACCTTATCGTGATGAAGCGAGCGGCCGGGCGCGAAAAGGATATTCAGGATATCTCCGTGCTGGAGAGCCTGAAGCGATGAGCCTGTACACCGCGGAAGAATTGTCACGCTGGAGCCGGCTTACGGCGCAAGAGCGCTTGAGGGCATGCGCATCCCTGGGGCGGCTTTTATCCCGCATCGGGAAGATCCACCTATACCTTACAGTCCGTTGCGGGGGTTGCGGGAGCATCGTTCCTCCGAGAGGCGGCGCCGTCTTTCGTCCGGAAAGCAGGGACTATCTCTGCCCCGCTTGTTCCGAACAGGAAAAGCCGGGCACGGCCATTCCGCGACCTCATGATCCTGATTGACGATGCGGAAGCGAATCTCAATAAAGAGACTTCCATGGGTTCCAGGTGGAAGATCCGCGCCGTTGAGTTACGTGGTCTCCGCTTCGGCGGAGGCGAGCTGAAAACTAGAATGATTCCATCAGCGGAATTTTGATATGATTTGATCATGGAAAAGCCTGAGTTTGTCTGGCCGGAGGTCGAGGAAGTCGAGCGCACCAAACTCGACGACTGGTTCAATGACATCAAGACTCCGCCGCTATCGATCCGCGATGCCATGGTCTTGGGCATGATGCTTCTTCATAAACCCTTCAAGATCACATACGAGGAAGAATGACCAGCGAGCTCGCGAGGCGATCTGAAGAGCTTTTCAAGGAAATATTGAGGCGTCTCACCGAACTGATTCCGGCTTCACCCGTTGTCGTTATCGGAGGAGTTGCCCTCAGGTTGCATGGGTCGAATCGTCTGACTGAAGATCTCGACATCGCGTTCAAGGACGTGAAAACCATCCTCGCTGTTCTCTACGACCTTGGTTTCAAGGCTGTCTCCACGGCGCAGAGAGACAAGGATGGAAATCTGACGGAAGTGAAACTATTTCCCGGGATGGCCACCGCTTTTCAATGCACCCTGGATCGCAAGGCGCTCATTTTCATCCACGATGTGACGCAGGCCCGGTTCGACGTCTGGCTCGCGCCGACCGTGCCCTATGAACAGCTTCTCAAGAATTCGTTGCCGGCGGATTTCGACGGTGTTCCGATCCGGGTCGCATCGCCGGAAGATCTCATCGCCCTGAAGCGATATGCGCTCGAAAAGAATCCGAATCGGTCGACGGATCTCATCGACATTGCCTTCCTGGAGAAGAAGATCGCGAAGCGTTCATGAGATTAATCGAAGCCTGCGGAGCACTTCCGCTTCGCTGTTCTCTTCCTCGAATGACGGGCTGAACTCCGGCGGGCCCGGATATACGAGTGCCGGTTTCGGAATCCCGATGACCGACTCCAGTCGGCCCGGCCTGAAGACGATTTTTCCGTCGTCGAGCGCCGCGCGGCATTCGTCGATCGAGCCGAGAAAGGGAGCATCATTCATCATTACGCCCTGTCCAGCTTCCGACGGCGGAAGAATTTCGAGGAAGGCGCGCGCTTCGTCGATCATCCTGTGCCATTTCCTATGGAGCGCCGCGAGTGACGGTGGTTTGGATCGAAACCGGATCATGGCCAGTTCCTCGGCGGCGTAGCGCGTGCATCGGGCCCCGAGTTCGACGATGAGGCTCGGCGAGAACCCGGGATCTTTGCCGCAGGCGGCGAAAGCAAGGAGCCCGAGCGGCTGGAGCCGGTCGTGGCAGAGCATCATGTCGAGCCAGTCGGCAATCTTCAACCTTCCCACCATGGCCAGAGTTTTGTTTGTCGCGAGATCGAAGGGAGACAAGATGCGTCCCAGGTGCACAGAATCCTCCAAAGGAAAGAAACGAAATGCGGAGTCCATCGCCCAATCGACCACAGTGATTCCTCCCGAATCATCGCTCACATTCGCTCGAATGAAGGAAGAATATTCTTCGATAATCTGCACGTGGAGGCCGCTACTTTCCAGTGCCGCATTGTCGCGTTTGAACGCTGACTTGATCTCAAGTTCGGACTCGTGAAACCTGTCAATGTCTGTCGAAAAGCGGTCTCCATTCAGGACTTCCTGGAGCGTGCCGCCACCAGCGAGATATCCACCGGGAATTTCTTTTTGCACTGTGGCTACGATTTCGCAAATGCGCCTTTGAATGTCGTCTAAAGGCATGCGATGAGTTCGTGCGCGGTTTTGTATGCCTGCAGCGTCCCGTTTTCAGCCAAATCGCGGAGCGTGAGTTTCGCCATGCTTCGAGTGCGGGGATGAAGCGCTTCGTGCGAATGACGCCAGAGCGCGCCAGGTGTATTTTTCGCTATGAGTTCCCAGATCTTCTCCCGAAGTTCATCGGGAATCCGGTCTTCCTTTCGGCGGCCTCGCCCTCCCGCTAGCCCTCCCATCCGTGCAATCCGAGCACGGTCTTCTTTCGAGAGCGACTTTGAGCGCGCGTTACCGCCTCTGCTGGCGAGTTCCTTCCGAGCCAAATGCAATTGGGTCTCCATGCCTGAATTATAGCTTGCTGGCAAGCTATAATTCAATAGGAATAAGGCCTGTAGCTCTAAATCATCCCTCGCCGGACTATCTCCGCCGCCATAGCCTCCGCCGCCAGAGCATGCCCTTCCTTCGACCAATGACCATCGTAGGGAAAGAAGAGCCTCGCCGGTTTTTCGGCGCGCTGGAAAGTATCGAGGAGACTGAAATACGGAACGGAATCCTGGTCGGTCATCCGCTGCATATATTCGAAGCGCCGAGGAGCGATCAGCCCCGGTCCGAACTTGGCCGTGCCGCGGCCCGTTTCCCAGCACGACGAATCCGTCTCCACGCCGGCCGGATGCTGCATCAGGAGAAACGGAATCATTTTCTCGTCGCAGAGTTCCTTCATCGTCACGAGCGCCTCGCGCGTGCGCGTCCAGTAGGACTCATACAAGGCATCGGGAATTTCTGAATCGCTTCGCATCGGAGCCCAGACGTCGTCGGTCTCCGCCCAGAAACCGTAATCCCATTCCGTCACGGGAAATTTCTTCGTCAGCGCCCGGTCTAGATAGCGATACATGTACGAATGCGCCGCCAGATACTCGTGGATCAGCGCGGGAAAGTCGAATCGGCGCCGACCGGGTCGGATATGATCCGGCCGGCCTTTCTCGTCCCGTTCCAGGCGGTGCGCGTAAAAGGAATCGCCTGCGCAATCGGTCGCGTCAAAGGAAAGAAGAACCGCGTCGGGCTGAAGGGCGAATCCTTCATGCCGGAGCCACGCCGCCTCGGCCAGCGTCGACCAGGACGCGACTCCCGCGGCGACGACCTCCACATCCTTTCCCAGCGCCTTCAACTCCTCTTCCAATCGATCCGTGAAGATCTCCCCGCGCTCGCATCCCCATCCTTCCATGAAGGAATCGCCGATGACGAGGAGCCTTTTCCGGCCCGGCATTTTCGGGCCGACATCGTCGTCGCGCATCCCGATGTTGTTCATCGTCAGAACGACGTTGAATTCCCCCGTCCGCATTCTGCCCACGCCGTAGGGATAGTGCATGTGGTCGGCATACCGGTGCCGGCAGAGATAGGCGCCTTTGGCCGTCACCGGGAGGAGATAGAAATACCGCAGCATTGCTTCCAGCAAGAGGAGCGTGAAGGCGACGCTGAAAAAAATGCGGAGCAACCTGGATTTCCATGAAATCATGGGATGTGCATCATAGCATAATCTTGAAAAATCTCTGTGTCTCTCCGCCTCCGTGGCTCATACTTGTCCCATGTCGACCCGCCGCCTGCAATTGGCCCTCCTGGGAATCGTCGTTCTTCTCGGCGTCGTCGCGGCTTTGGCAGGTGACGAGTCGCGGAAGAGCGATCCCGGATCGGGTGGCGCGTCGGTCGACCAGGATTCCGTTTCCTCTTCACGCTCTGAGGATCCTTCCTGGCTTCAGTTGCAGCCCTGGTCGGGCGCCGCGCTGTCCGTGAACGCCTGGCGGCTCGATCGGAATCGGCCGCTCTCCAGCGAAGCCCCCACGTTCACTCCCGTCGATCATGCTCTTTCTCCTCCCTCGCAATGGCGTGGATTTTCCGGCCCGAAACCGACGAACTCCTTCTGGGGAAATCTCGCCGTCGATGCGGGCGATCAACCCGTCAATCTTCTCCCGTATGTGGTCCGCGTCCGGAAGGATCGGCTGATCATCAGCGCTCCGAAGCTCTCCACCGGAGAACGCGCCGTCGTCTCGTCCGCGGATGAGGACCTCGAGATCAGGGGCCGTGGCGCGCAGTCATGGAACATCCGTTCCTTCGACGATTTCGCCGTCACGCTGGAATGGCGTGACGGGGACCGTTCGCTCATGTCCGCTCCGCTCGTGCGCGGCGCGCCTTTCATCTCGATGCGCATGGACCGGGCCGTGGCGGAAATCTCGCCCGGTCGCGGCAGAGTCCTGATCTCTTGCGATGCGCCCGTTGCGCCGGCCGGCCGGGCTCTGCTTCGATTCAACAACGGCCAGGCGTGGGCGATCTACGGCCCTCCAGGAACAACATGGAAGGAAGAGGCGGGCGTTCTGGTTTCCGCCGCGCCGGTGACGGGTTTCATCCGCGTCGCTCTTGCCGTCGACACCGCCGCGCTCGAACACCTGGATGCGCATGCGTCGGCGATCCCGGTGGGGGGGACGATGGAAGCCGCGATCGACGGGGAGACGGCCTTTGTCCAGTTCGCATGGAAGAAGGAGGGCGATGGCCCGCTCATGATGATGGCGCTTCCTCATCATCTATCGCGGATCCATGACCGGCTTCTGCCCGTCACTTCGCCGCGGACGATCCGAGGGACGATGACCGCTGTTGAAGGCGATACATGGCATATGCATTATTCCCTCAAGCCGATCGGCTGGGCATCATCCCGGCCCGTGAAACCGGAACGCGTGGCCGAGATCCGCAGCGCGCTCGCGAAAGATGCGGCCGCGACAACCTATTCGGGCGCCGCGAACGAGAATGCCTACTTCGGCGGCAAGGAACTGGCGCGCACGGCACGGCTCATCACGATCGCGCGGGAACTCGGCGATGAGAATGTGATTCGCGACCTCGCGAAATCATTACTTCCGCATGTGGAATCGTGGCTCGATGCGACCGGCCCCGCGCCTCTTGTCTACGATCGCACATGGGGAGGGGTCGCTTCGAATCGAGGCATCCTGGACAGGCACGCCGATTTCGGAGCGGGATATTACAACGATCATCATTTTCATTACGGCTATATTCTTCATGCGGCGGCGGTTCTCGCGGACCTCGATCCGGTTTGGGGTGCCGCTCACCGCGAGTCGATCCTCTCGCTGGCGCGTGACATCACCAATCCCAGCGCCGCCGACGGGCATTTTCCCTCTTTCCGCCACATGGATTGGTTTGAGGGTCACTCCTGGGCGGCCGGCCTTTTTTCCTTCGGCGACAATCGCAACCAGGAATCCGTCTCCGAGGCGGTCAACGCATGGTATGCCTGCCAGCTCGCCGGTGCAGCGCTGAAGCACATTGACCTGGAGAATATCGGTCGGCTGGCCGCCGCCGTCGAAGCGGTATCCGCGCGAGAATATTATTTCGTCATGCCCGAAAGCGAAATCTACGGCGAGCCCTTCCGCGGATTCGGCGTCGTCGGGATCCTCTGGTCCACGAAGGTGGACGCGACGACTTTCTTCGGAGCGCAACCGGAGTTCGTCTACGGCATCCAGATGCTCCCCATCACGCCCGCGTCGGAATTGTATCTCGATCCGGCCTGGATCGCGGCGCGTCGCGGGAAAATCCTGGAGATCGCCCGCACGGCTCCGCCGGAGTGGAGAGGATTTCTTCTCCTCGGAGCCGGCGTGACCGATCCGGATAGCATCTGGAAGGAAGTCGCCGGCCTCCCGGTGTTCGATGGAGGTAACAGCCTTACGAACTCCCTGCACTGGCTCGCGACGCGGCCGTGATCTCCGCCGGACCGCGATTTACACAATCCGCATGAAATGACAGAATCACCCCCATTTTCATGAAGAATCCCGGGAAATATATTCTGCCACTCTTCGCATTTCTCCTGGTCGTTTCGCTCGCGGGCGCCTCGATCGGCGCCGGCGTCATGATTCTCCTGGCGATCGCCCAGGTGTGTCGATCTCCGGGGATGGGCGAAAGGTTGCGGGAGACCGGGGAATTCCGGTGCGAGAGCACTGACGTTACCCGTCTCCTCTGGATTATTTCGCTCTGCTTCATCGCGGCGTTGGCGGTGCTGGACGCGGCGCAGAACGGATGGACCGGGTTCGTCCAGGCGATCCGTGAAACATGGACGATCCTCGTTCTTCCGGCCACGGCCTCGCTTGTGACGGAACGGAGCCGCGAGCTTTCGGCGCGCGTCCTGCTGTACGGTTTCTGCGGAGCCGCGCTTGTCTTCCTGTATTTCTACGCGACCACCGATCCCGCGATCGAGGGCCACTATGGTTTTCATTCGGCTCCGTACGCCTTCGCTATCATGCTGGCCGCGCCATCCTGGCTGGCGATGTGCCGCCACAGGATCCGCATCTCCGAGATCGCGCTCTGGATGCTCCTGGCCGTCGCGCTTTTTCTCGTGAACACCCGCGGCGTCATCATCGCCTGGCTCGCGGGTTCCGCGCTCTTCCTCGCGTTTTTTCCCCGCGAGAAACGCATTCCCCGCCGCGTCGTCGCGCTGCTCCTGCTGCTCGTCCTCTTCTTCGGCGCATGGAAGGCGCAGCGATGGCAGCTTCTGGATATCGAGAAGCAGCATTCGATCCAGCAGCGGTTCGCGATCTGGGCGCAGGTGATCGAGGAATTTGGGGAACAGCCGATCTTCGGTTACGGATTCAATCGCTTCAGAGCGGACCCTTCGCGCGTCGGGGAGAAATACAGGAGCTATCTCGACAACCAGACCAATCCGCACAGCGGATACCTGATGATGCTGCACGCCGGTGGAATGTTCGGGTTTCTTCTCCTGTGGGCGGTATACGGTTCGCTCTTTTATCTGCTGCTCCGTCGCGCGCGGATTCATCGCGATACGTTTGCTCTTGTCGCGGCTTCGAATATGCTGGCGATCATGATCGGAGCCTTCGGGGACAAAACATTCTTCATGACGCTGCCTGTCCTGCAGAACTGGTTCCTGGCGGGCTTGGCGCTCGGTGGTTCCCGGGGCGAGTCGCGGCCATGATCGTGCTGGGACTGGGCGGCGCGTTCGGCCACGATCCGTCCGCGGCGCTTCTCGTTGATGGCAGGCTCGTCGCGGCGGCCGAGGAGGAACGCTTCCGCCGCGTCAAGCACGCGCATGGAATTCCCGCGTCGCAGGCGGCGCGGTTCTGCCTCAAGCAGGCCGGCCTCACGCCGGACGATGTTCAGATCGTCGCGTTTCCTTTCTCGGCGGCGACGCAGGAACGCCAGCGGTCCCGCTACGCGGCGCGCGTCCGGTCTCATAATCCCGTCCGCGCGGTCCGGGCCTTCACGGAGCACAACCGGAAGATTGCGAAGAAGCGCGCCTACCTGGAGCGGACGCTGCGGGAAATCGGGATCGATTCGCGCCGCGTTCGTGTGGAGGAGATCGATCACCATCTCGCGCATGCCTCCAGCGCTTTCCACCTCTCGGGCTGGGATTCCGCCGCGATCCTGTCCCTGGACGGTGCGGGCGAATACACGACGACCTTGATCGCCGAGGGGAGAGCGGACGGATCGATCCGCGAGATCGCGACCTTCGTCGAGCCGGACTCTCTGGGAAATTACTTCGCGGGCATCACGGAATTCCTCGGCTTTCTCCCGAACGACGGCGAGTTCAAGGTGATGGGCATGGCGCCGTACGGCGATCCTTCGAAGGTGGACATGAGCTTCGCGCTGACGTGGGGCGGAGGATCCTACCGCGTGGAGGACGGCTATTTCTGGGCGCCCTGGTGGAGACGCGCATCGACGGCTGGAGGCGAAGCGAAGTCATTGAACTGCGACAGGAGGCTTCTGGAGAAACTGGGGCCTCCGCGGCGGGGTGACGACATGCTGGAGCCGTACATCCACATTGCGGCCGCGGTGCAGAAGCAGCTCGAAGAAGTGGTCGTGCATCTCCTGGAGCATCATCTCTCCGATGTCCTGAAGCAATGCGGAGGAAGGCTCTGCGTCGCGGGCGGTTGCGCTCTCAATGTGAAGATGAACCAGGTGCTCCTGAACCATCCCCTTGTCTCGGAGATCTTCGTCCAGCCCGTGGCCAACGATGCCGGAACTTCTCTCGGGGCCGCGACGTTCGCGGCCTGGCGGGAGGGGGATCGGATCGAGCCGATGCGTCATCTTTACCTCGGGCCTGAATTCACGAATGAAGAAATCGAGCTCGCTCTGCGCCATTCCGGCCTTCCTCATGCCCGGAGCGACGCGATCGAAAACTGTGTCGCCGAGATGCTGGCGAACGGCCAGGTCGTCGCCTGGTTCCAGGGACGAATGGAATTCGGTCCGCGGTCGCTGGGTAACCGGTCGATTCTCGCGAACCCGTCATACAAGGGGATGGCCGACGAAATCAACGTGCAGATCAAGTTCCGGGAGAAGTGGCGTCCCTTCTGCCCGTCCGTGCATCCCGATCACGCGGAAGAAGTGCTCGGGTCGCGGCATCCATCGCCCTATATGATCCTGGCCTTCAACGCCTGCGCGGCGAGCCGCAACAAGATCGCCGAGGCGGTGCACATCGACGGCACGATCCGGCCGCAGGTGATCGATCGCGCCGCGAATCCGCGCTATTTCCAGGTCATCAACCGTTTCCACGAAATGACCGGCGTTCCCGCTCTCATCAATACCTCGCTGAACCGGCGCGGCGAACCGATGATCTGCCGTCCGGAAGAAGCGATTGCGATGTTCCTGGGTTCGGGACTTCAGCATCTGGCGATGGGAGACTATCTCGTGGGGAAGAGCTGAGGTGTTTTCGCTCTCCGTAATCGTCTCCACCTACAACTCGCCCCGTTATCTCGAGCTCGTTCTCCGGGGGCTCGAAGCGCAGACGGACCGGAGCTTCGAATGCATCATCGCGGATGACGGATCCGGTCCCGGAACGGAAGAAGTCGTCGAAGCGTTTCGCAGGAAGCTGAATATCATTCATTCCTGGCAGGCGGATGAAGGATTTCGGCTGGCGGCGAGCCGGAATCGCGCGCTGGCGATCGCCGGCGGAGACCTGGTCGCGTTCCTGGACGGCGACTGCATTCCATCGCCGCGGTACGTCGCGGACATCCGCGAGACCGCCGCACAAGCCTGCGGCGACGCAAAGTCCGGCGCCTACCTTCAGGGCCACCGCGTAATTCTCGATGCGGCCATGTCCGTAAGGTCCTTGAATGTCGGGGAGATTTTCGCCCCCGGATGGATCTTCCGTCATCGCGCGCATCTCTCCAACAAGACGAATGCGCTCCGCTTTCCGTTCCCTCTTAACCGGCACAGCAACCTGAAAGGCGTCCGGGGTTGCCACATGGTCTTCTTCGCGGCCGATCTGCACGCCGTAAACGGATTCGACGAGGAGTTCGAAGGATGGGGTCATGAGGATCGCGACCTGGTTCGGCGCCTCTATCGCCACGGCGTCGACCGGATCGATCTGCGCGGTCGGGCCGTCATTTACCACCTGTATCATCCCGAGCATGCGCGCGACGAAGAAACGGAAAACCTGTCGCGGGCCATGGAGGAGCGGCCGGTGAGGGCGGGAAGGGGATTCAGGAATTCCCAATGTCCAAGGCTACGGCGAGCTTCATCATGCCGGATTCACCTGACCGGATCTTGATCTCGGGAACGACCCGCGTTGCGTCGGCGGCTCCGGCGAGGCCGCCGAGAAGGGCTCCGATTTCCGCGCGGCGCTGGTTGCCCTGGTGGCCGAGTATCGCTCCAAGAAGGATGCTGCCTGTCATGATCCGGGCGTTGGACGCTGGGCTTCGTTCCTTGAGAGCAGGGCTCACGAGAGACAGGGACGCGGCCTTTCCGGAGAGTCGGTTGAAGTCCACGGTCAGATGGGGCAGGCCGGTATCGCAAGGGCCCGTAGTCGTCGAAGTGATCTGGCCGGAGATCGGCGTTCCTGAGGGGATCGCGATTTTTCCTCCGATCCAGATGTCGCGGGCGACTTTGGCCGTCACGATGTCGCCCGTGCGGGACTTGACGCTTGTGACTTCGGATGTGAACGTGACCGGAATTTCGGTGCCCGCGGGTATGATCGTGTTCTGCTGAACGGAAGAAAGAGTGCTCGCTGACACGGCATCGGTGAACGGTTTCGCGACCAGAGTCGCGGTGAAGGCGTTGTGGGTCGCGTAGAGAGTGAAGATCGTGCCGAGGGCCATGATCGATCGGGAAGTTCGCATGGTGATTTAATCGAGGTTTCCCGAGAAATGTTGAGTCTTTTCTGGAGCTGAAACTCGGCCAGTAGGAGGCTTTGCGCAGGTTTGAAACCTGCTGTGGATAACGGTTTGATATTGTGCGGGACATTTCGCTCCGGAGACGGCATCATTCCACCCCGACTTATGGTCGGGCCATCCCCACAGCTTAACTCAAGCGCTTTTCTCGCGCTCGAAGACGGAAGCCTCTTCCGTGGCCTCACCCTGGGATGCGTCGGCGAGACGGAGGGCGAGCTGGTCTTCAACACGTCCCACGCCGGCTACCAGGAAATCCTGACCGACCCCTCCTACAAGCGCCAGATCATCTGCATGGCGTTTCCACCCATGGGGAACTACAGCTTCACGGAGGACGCGGCGGAGTCGGGCGGCGTGCATGTTGCGGGATTCATCGTGGCGGACAGTTCGCGCGTGACGTCCCATGGACGAGGCGGTCTCACTCTCGACGAATATCTCCGGCGGCACAACGTCGTCGGCATGACCGGTGTCGACACGCGCGCGATCGTGCGTCGCGTCCGGACGCGGGGAGCAATGCGCGCGGTCATCAGTTCCGTTTCGAACGATCCCGCCGCGCTCGTGAATCGGGCGCGCGGGGCTTCCGCCATGGCCGGAGCCGATCTCGTCAGGGAACTTGAACACGACCGGGCGATTCGAGTCGTCCATCCCGGCGGAAAAATTCCGATCGCGCTCCTCGATTGCGGCGTGAAGCAGGGCATCGTCGACTCGCTGGTTCGACGCGATTGCCGCGTCACGATTTTCCCGTCCGATTCGAAAGCGCAGGATCTCCTTGCGTCAATGCCCGCGGGAGTGCTCCTCTCCAATGGCCCCGGCGATCCCGCCGCGCTGCCCGGAATCGTAACGGAAGTTCGCGCGCTGATCGGCAAAGTTCCGATCTTCGGAATCTGCCTCGGTCATCAATTGCTCGGGCTGGCGGCGGGAGGCAAGACATACAAGCTTCCCTTCGGCCACCGTGGAGGAAATCATCCGGTACTGGATCTCCGGACGAATGCAATCGTCATCACAAGCCAGAACCACGGCTTCGCCGTCGATGTTGATTCCCTGCCGGAAGGCACGATCGCGACGGAGACGAACCTGTACGACGGAACCAACGAAGGAATCGAACTGGTCGGCCGGCAGGCGTTCTCGGTGCAGTATCACCCGGAGGCGCGGCCGGGACCGCTGGAGTCAGCGGAGAGGTTCGAAAGGTTTCTGGAGATGGTGGGAAAGCATGCCTAGGCGCACCGACATCTCGTCCATTCTTCTCATCGGAGCCGGACCCATCATCATCGGGCAGGCCTGCGAGTTCGATTATTCCGGCACACAGGCGGCGAAGGCATTGAAGCGCGAGGGTTACCGCGTCATTCTCGTCAACTCCAACCCGGCGACGATCATGACCGATCCCGAGATGGCCGACGCGACCTACATCGAGCCGCTCACGGTGGAATCGGTCGAGAAGATCATCGCGATCGAGAAACCGGACGCGATCATCTCCACGATGGGCGGGCAGACGGCTCTCAATCTCGCGAAAGGGCTTCATGAAGCCGGCGTCCTGGACCGGCACGGCGTGAAGCTCATCGGCGCCGGATTCGAGGCGATCAGGAAGGGCGAGGACCGCGAGGCGTTCCGCGTGGTCTGTTCGGAAGCGGGAGTCGAGGTTCCGCGCGCCGTCGTGGCCCGAACCATCGAGGATGGTCTCCGGATCTCGGCGGATCTTTCGTATCCCGTCGTGCTGAGACCGGCCTTCACCCTGGGCGGAACCGGATCGGGCATCGCGCGCTCGGAGGACGAGCTCCGGTCGATGCTCGGCATCGGGCTCCTCGCGTCCCCCGTCGGCGAAGTGCTCGTGGAGGAATGTCTCCTGGGCTGGCTGGAGTATGAGCTCGAAGTGATGCGCGACGCCGCCGACCGGTGCGTCGTCATCTGCGTCATCGAGAATGTCGATCCGATGGGAGTCCACACCGGCGATTCCGTGACCGTCGCGCCCGCCATGACCCTGTCGGACCACCTGTATCAGAAGATGCGCGACGCGTCGTTCGCGATCATGCGGGGCGTGGGCGTGGAGACGGGCGGCTCCAATGTCCAGTTCGCGCTTCAGCCCGGGACCGGCCGGATCGTCGCGATCGAGATGAATCCCCGCGTCTCGCGCTCGTCGGCGCTGGCGTCGAAGGCGACGGGTTTTCCCATCGCGAAGATCGCGGCGCTCCTGGCCGCGGGGTATCTTCTCGACGAGATCGACAACGACATCACGGGAAGGACGAAGGCCGCGTTCGAGCCCGCCCTGGATTACGTCGTCACGAAGATCCCGCGCTTTGCGTTCGAGAAATTCAAGGAAGCCGATCAGACGCTGACGACTTCCATGAAGTCTGTCGGAGAAGTCATGGCGATCGGGCGGAATTTTCCCGAGAGCCTTCAGAAGGCTCTGCGGGGCCTGGAGATCGGCCGGAACGGGCTGGCGGCGGACGGCAAGGGGCTCGATGCAGTCACGAGAGTCATGGTGAAGAAGGACGGAGATGATCCCGTCCGTCGGGAATTCACGCAGGAAGTGCTCTACAAGATCAAGATGCCGAACTGCGACCGGCTCTTCAATATCAAATACGCGTTGATGCTGGGCGTCGCCGCCGAGGAGATCGCGACGTTATCCGGCATCGATATCTGGTTCATCTGCCAGATCGAGCGCCTCGTCGATTTCGAGGCGGTCGTCGCCCGGGAAGGTCTCGACGATACCCGGCTCGCCGAAGCCAAGAGGCTAGGCTATTCCGATGCGCAACTGGATTTCCTGTCCGGACCGGACAGCGCGGCGGGCTCCACCAGGAATCGCCGAACGGCCGCCGGCATCGAGCGGGTCTACAAGTGCGTCGATACGTGTGCCGGAGAATTCGAAGCGGTCACGCCGTATTTCTACGGGACGTTCGGCGATGAAACCGAAGCGGTTCCGTCGGGCCGGGAGGCCGTCATGATTCTCGGGAGCGGACCGAACCGGATCGGGCAGGGGATCGAGTTCGATTGCTGTTGCTGCCACGCGGCATATGCGTTGCGGGAGGATGGATACGAAGTCGTCATGGTGAATTCCAATCCGGAGACCGTCTCCACCGACTACGACACATCCGACAAGCTCTTCTTCGAGCCGGTCGTCGTGGAGGATGTCCTCGACATCGGCAAGGCGACGAATGCCGTCGGAGCGATCGTCTCGATCGGCGGGCAGACTCCGTTGTCGATCGCGCACGGCATCGAGGCGGGCGGGATCAGGATTCTCGGCACGAGCGTCGCGTCGATCGACCGCGCGGAGGATCGCGAACTCTTTGCGACGCTTGTGCATAAGCTCGGCTTGAAGCAGCCCGCCAACGCCACGGTCCGAGGCATCGAGGATGCGCTCCGCGTCGCCGGGAAGATCGGCTATCCCATTCTCGTCCGCCCGTCGTACGTCCTCGGAGGCCGCGCGATGCAGGTGGCCTATTCCGAATCCGAGCTTCGGCTCCTGGCGCAGGAGGCGCTCGATGCTTCCGACGGCAGGCCGCTCCTCATCGACCAGTATCTCGATCAAGCGCTGGAAGCCGACGTCGACGCGCTCTCGGACGGCCGCGCGACGGCGATCGCGGGAGTGATGGAACACGTCGAGCCCGCGGGCATTCATTCCGGCGATTCGGCCGGCTCGTTCCCGGCCTATACGTTTTCCCCGGACATCGTAGAGAGAATGAAGGATGCGACGCGGAAGTTCGCGAAAGAGTTGGAAGTCTGCGGCCTCATCAATGTCCAGTTCGCGGTCAAAGGCGGCGAGATCTACGTGATTGAAGTGAATCCCCGCGCGTCGAGGACGGTTCCGTTCCTGGAGAAGGCGACGGGCGTGAAGTGGGCCGGCGCCGCGGCCCGCGTCATGATGGGGCGGACGCTGGCGGACCTGAAGATCACCGACGGCGATCCCCGGGGATATTTCTACATCAAGGAAGTCGTCCTGCCGTTCAACCGCTTCGAGAATGTCGATCCGGTCCTGTCTCCGGAGATGAAATCGACGGGCGAAGTGATGGGGATCGGGCTCACCTTCGCGGAAGCCTACCTGAAGGCGCAGCTGGCCGCGGGAAATCGCCTTCCGAAACGCGGCGGCGTCCTGCTGACGATCACCGACCGCGACAAGGAACCGGCCGTCGCGCTCGCGCGCGATCTTTCGTCGCTCGGGTTCGATCTGTTTGGAACTCCGGGGACGTCGAAGTTCATGAGCGGCCAGGGCGTGCCGGTCGGGGCCATCGGCAAGATCCACGAGGGATCGAGCGAGATCATCGACCGGATTCTCCGCGGCGACATCAGCCTCGTCATCAACACGCGCGATTCCCGGAAGGCCGCCAACGACGCGCGCCGCATCGACCGGGCCGCCCTGAATCACAGCGTCCCCGTCTATTCCACGCTCCGCGCCGCTTCCGCCATGACGGAGGCCCTGAAGATCTACTGCCGATCGGGCGCGGGAGAACCCGTGCGCCTGCAGAAAATAGGGGGACATTCTCCAACATTCCAACGTTCAGAATGAAGGACTTACACGATTCGACTTCGGTCCCTGATAAGGACTCTTCGCGCAACTCGTTCATGCCCAATGTTGGAATGTTGGAGAATGTCCCCCTATGTCCGATGTGCGATCGTGCGGGTGGGAATGAGCCCGTCGGTGCGCCGGTCCTGGAACAGGCTTGCCTGGTTGCGTCCGATCCGTTCGATCCTGCCGGCCCCGTCTATTCCCTGCATCGCTGCGAGGCATGCGGAGTTCACTTCATGAGGGGAGGCGCGCCGGAGTATCAGCCGGAATATTTCGGAGTGGACCGGTTGAAGCGTTTCGCGCCGTTCCTCGCGTTGCGCCTCGGGAAGATGCGTCGGGCCTTGCGGCAGGGGAAGATCCTCGACTATGGATGCGGTTCGGGCGAGTGCGCGTTGTATCTGAAGGAGCAGGGAGGATATGACGCGTGGGGATTCGATCCGAACCTGGTCCGCGAATCGGAAAATCTGACGCGCGAGTGGAACCGCGTCGTGGCGGAGCAGCCGTTTGATCTCATCATGTTCTGGCATTCCCTGGAGCATCTCGACGATCCGTGCGCCGTCCTGAAGGACGCGGTGTCCGCTCTGAAGCCCGGCGGAAAAATATTCGTCTCCGTGCCCCATTTCGGATCCGCGCAGTCGAAGGCGGGCGCGATGTGGTTCCATCTCGATCTGCCGCGTCATCGATGGCAGTTCGATCGCATCTCGTTGTCGGAACTGTTGAGACGCGTCGGCCTGAAACCGGTCTTCTGGTTCGAACGATCCTGGGAATACGATCCGGCCGGCTGGCTCGGCACGTGGTGGAACCGGCTCCTGCCCCGCAGAAACGCCTTCTACATGGCCTGGAAAGGAAACGGCGCCCGCGATTTCTCCTTCCTGGCCTCGCTTCTCTCATTGCCGATCCTCGCTCCGCTCGCGCTCCTGCGGACGCTGCTTCCGGACGGCGGAGCGACGCTGGAAGTCGTGGCGGAGAGAGAAAGATGACGGATGTGGCACTTCATCCTTCATAATTCATCCTCCATCCTTTAATATGAATTTCTCCATGGATACAACCGATCTTTCGATTCTCGCCAACCTGAGTGAAGCCGACATCATCACGCGTCTCATCGTGGCGGCTTTTCTCGGGGCGGTCGTAGGCATCGAGCGCGAATTTCACCGGCAGCCCGCGGGACTCAGGACGCACATCATCCTCTGCATCGGCTCGGCCCTGGCGATGTGCGTCTCCATACGCCTCGCGATGGATTATCGTACCCTGGCTCCCAATGGCGATCCGGCCCGCCTGGCGGCGCAGGTCATCTCGGGAATCGGTTTTCTCGGCGCCGGCGCCATCATGCGCTATGGCACGAGCATCAAGGGTCTCACGACCGCGACGTCCCTGTGGACCATCGCGATCGTCGGCATCGCCGTCGGCGCGGGACACTTCCTGGCCGCCGTCGCCGCGACCGGACTGCAATTGACGACGCTCGTCGTTCTTGATTACGTCGAGAAGAAATTCATCCATGGCAGGGCGACCCGCACCATTCACCTCGACGCCCTCGATCGTCCTCATATCGTCCAGGAATTCGAGGATATTCTTACGATGAAGAAGATCGATATCAAGTCCATGAACGTGAACAAGAACCTGGAGGAGAACCAGATCGAGATCGAGGCGCTTGTGAAGCTGCCGGAAGCGGCCGATATCGACGATATCGTCGATACGCTCTCCATGATTCCCGGCGCGAAGAAATTCGAAGTGGAGTGAAGAGGAGCCTGCCATGAATTATCGCGAGCTGGGAACGACGGGAGTGAAGGTGTCGGAGCTGAGCCTCGGATGCTGGACGCTCGGGGGACTCAACTGGGCCGACGGCCAGCCCAACGGCTGGGCGAACGTGGACGAAGCGGAGTGCATCCGCGCCATCCGGCTCGCCCTGGACCGCGGCGTCAATCACTTCGATAATGCGGACGTGTACGGCAACGGACGCGCGGAACGCATGCTGGCGAAAGGGCTCGGCTCCGATTCCGGAAACGTCGTCGTCGCGACCAAGGTCGGTCACTTTCCGGGAACGGCGGGCCACGCATATGAGCCGCTTCATATCCGGCATCAATGCGAGCAGTCGCTTGTGAATCTCAAGCGCGACTTCATCGACGTGTACTATTTCCATCACGGGAATTTCGGCGAGAACGACCGGTATCTCGATGACGCGGTCGAGATGGCCTATCGCCTCAAGGACGAAGGAAAGATCCGCGTCATCGGGCTCTCCGCGTATTCGAACGAGGATTTCCTGCGGCTCGTTCCCAGGATCCAGCCGCAGGTCCTGCAGAGCTGGGCGAACATGCATGACAATCACTACATCGCCGAAGGCCATCCTGTCCGGAAACTGATGGATGAGCGAAAGATCTCCTTCGTCGCCTTCGGCCCCCTGAAGAAGGGGCTCATGCTGGGAAAATACTCCCCGAAGAATCCTCCGAAGTTCGAGCCCGGAGACCACCGCGCATCGTCTCAATCATTCAGCATGGAAGAGCTGGCGAAGATCGAGCCGAAGATCGAAAAAATGAAAGCCCGCTTCGGCGCGCGGACGGAGGATCTATCCCGCGCCGCGCTGCAGTATCTCTTCGCCCAGCCCTGCGTGGCGTGCGTCATCCCGGGCTTTCGGAACTCGGCTCAGGTGGAGATGAACCTCTCCGCCGAAGGCAAACCGCTCACGAAGGACGATGTGAATTATATCAATGAAGTCTGGAGGAGTTGAAGTACTTCATCCTTCATCCTTCATCTTTCCTACCTGATCATCGATCTCTCGCCGGATCCGGAATAGTTGATGAAGACGGTCTTCAACTCCGTGAAGAAATTGAGCCCGGTCGTCGACATCTCCCGTTCACCGACTCCCGTGGATTTCATTCCGCCGAAGGGCAGCTGAGCCTCGCCTCCGATCGTCGGCTCGTTCACGTGCACCATCCCCGCCTCGATCTCCTCCGCATACCGCATGACCTTGTCGATGTCCTGGGTGAAGATCGAGCCTGAGAGCCCGAACTCGATGGCGTTGGCCATCCGGACGGCCTCCTCGAAGTTGGCCGCCGTGGAGATCGCCAGGACCGGTCCGAAGACTTCCTCCTTGAAGATCCGCATCTCGGGCGTGACGTTGTCGAAGATCGTTGGCTGGACGAAATATCCGTTCGGCAGTTCCTGCACGCGGTCGCCTCCGAGGACGAGGCGCGCTCCGTCCTTCTTCGCGACCTCGATGTATTCGAGATCCGTCTTGAACTGTTTCTCGTCGACGGCCGGGCCCATGTCGTTGGCTTCATCGAGACCCGGCCCGACCTTGATCCTGCGGGCTTTTTCGACGATGCGGTCCATGAGTTCGCTCTTGATCTTCGGATGAGCGATGACGCGCGAGGTCGCGGTGCAGCGCTGGCCGGTGGAGCCGAAGGCGCCGCCATGGATCGCGGCTTCGGCTTTCGAAAGATCGGCGTCGTCCATCACGATGACGGCGTTCTTGCCGCCCATCTCGCACGTTACCTTCTTCCCGAGCCGCGCCGCCTGCTCATACAGGTTCATGCCGACGGAATTGGAACCGGTGAAGGAGACGGCACGCACCGCCGGGTGCTTGACGATGACATCTCCGACTTTCGAACCCGGACCGACGACCATGTTCAGCACGCCCTTCGGGAGTCCCGCTTCCTCGAGGATCTCCACGAGAATCGTCGCGGTCGCGGGAGTCAGTTCCGCGGGCTTGAAGACGACGGTGTTGCCGGCGACGAGCGCGGGCGCGATCTTCCAGCATGGAATGGCCCACGGAAAATTCCAGGGCGCGATGAGGCCGACGACTCCCAGGGGTCGGCGAATCGTGTATGTGAAACAGTCGCGACTCTCCGCCGGCAGCGTCTCGCCGGAGATGCGGAATCCCTCGCCGGCGTAGTACTCCATGACATTGATGCCCTTCGTCGTTTCGCCGCGCGCCTCCTTCAGGATCTTTCCTTCCTCGCGCGTCATCGTCTTCGCGATCTCCTCCGCGCGTTTCCGGCAGAGTTCCACCGCGCGCCAGAGAATCCGGCCGCGCTCCGGACCGGGCGTCTTCTTCCACGCCGGGAAGGCGTGTTCCGCCGCGGCGATCGCGCGCTGCGTGTCCTCCGCGCCCGCGGATGGGAATTCCGCGAGAACGTCGTTCGTATCCGCGGGATTGATGTTGCGGGTGAGTCGATCCGATTTCGGATTGATCCATTCGCCGTCGATGAAAGATCCGGTCTTAGCCATGTGATGCCTCCAAATTGAAGTGCCGATCTTCCGGCACGGGGTCGAACAGTCTAGCAGGAATCCCATGGCATTGGAAAGAGATGAGACGCCGGCGCAGAACATCCCCATCCGATGGCAGGAAATTTAACAGGATGGGCAGGATGGGCAAGATGTGAGAGGAATGAAAACCACTGTCCGATTACAGGACATAATTACCTTCAAGCCACCCTGAATTGATCCTGCCTATCCTGTTCATCCTGTTAATATATTTGATGTGGAAGTTCTGGCGCCGGCGCGGATTCGTCGGGCTCGATCGTTGAATTTTCATGCGGACGATGGTAAGTTGTTCTCATGGTCGATCCGGCACCCTCGAAGCTGAAGAATGTGGAGGACCGGGAATTGGAGATCACGTGGGACGATGGCGTCGTGACCACGGCGTTGTATCGCGATCTCCGCGCCGCTTGTCCGTGCGCGGCCTGCGTGAACGAATGGACGGGGGAGAGGACGCTTGATCCGGCCGCGGTCAATCCCGCGGTGAAGCCGGCATCGGTGTCCCTGATGGGGAATTATGCCGTGAAATTCGAGTGGAACGACGGCCATGACA
>CAZCME010000021.1:0-82573 GCA_964499705.1 uncultured bacterium
GTCTGTTCTATCGAATTCCAATACCTGCCGGCGATGATCGCTCATAGATGTGGAGATGATGAAATATTCGAGAGGTGCGATGCGCGGCCCGACAAGGCACTGATCCAGCGCGAAAATCGGGAACGGAGAAGGCCATGTGTATGACCATCCTGAGCCGGCGACGTCGTAGGCGTGCGAATATCCGGGCGGCAGGGATTGGAAAGCGACCGAGAGTCGCGGTGCGTTGAAATCTCCGAGCACCAGATCGGGCGAACGCGATCTGATCGCTTCCATACACTCCAGAAGCTGGGGATGCCGATGGATCCAAAGGCTCGCGGGCGCGTCGGCGATGAAGATGCGGAGCGTGTCGCCGCGCACGAGACAATCGAGCTGGCATATTTTCAACTCGACCCTGTTGATGACCCATTCCCCGGCGACAATTCTACCTCGAACCGCCGCGGCCATGGTTCCAAGGTGAGTTGCGCTGAAATCAGGTCCGAGTTGCCCGGCATACGTCGTGGCATCGAAATCCTTCGGCACTTCGTTGAGGATGTGGATATCGGCCTGCTCCTTCTGCAGCTCCGAAACGATTTTCTCCCATCCCAGCTTTCCCCAATACACATTCCACTGCACCACTCTCAGATGACCGTATGTGGAAAGAGGAGCGCGCAACTCCCAGCGATTTTCTCTTCCGATAAGAACGGTCATCGGTAACCACGCGAGCAGGAACAAGCCCAGCGCCTTGCGCCGCCGCCGCATGATGAACTCGACCAGTGCGACGAAAAACACCAGGAGCAAAAGGAGCGGAGTAGGGATGTAGAAACAGAGTCCCGTAATCCAATACTGATCGCGAAAGATCTGCCCGATCGACCATAGAGCGGTTATAAGCGCCGCGAGGATGGTCAGGCGGAGCGCCGCGAATCCATGTCTACCGGATGAAATCGCCGTAGTCGTTCATGACTGAGGGGAGTTTCCATAATCCAAGCACATGGTGAAATATAGGACAAGAAGGATCTCCAGTCATTCTGGTTGTGGACTCCGGTCAATCCTTCGGCGGTCGATGCGGTTCGAAGACGGCCCGGTCCTGCTCCTCCGCTTCGCGCGTCTTCTCCGTGGTGGCGAGCCAGAGTTTTTCCTGCGCCCGGAAATCCCGGCGCTTGCCCGTTCCCTGGACCGGCTGGTAGGTTCCGTCGGGTAGGAGCGCGCGGGCTTTGACTCCGTCCTGGAAGCAGGCCTCCAATATTTCGAGCAGTTTCTTTTTGCAGGCGGGATGTTCGACCGGTGCCAGCAACTCGATTCTCCGGTCGAAGCTCCGGTTCATCCAGTCGGCGCTCGAGAGAAAGACGAGCTCGTCGCCGCCGTGGTGAAAAAATATGATTCGGCTGTGTTCGAGAAAGCGGTCCACGATGCTTGTGACGGAAATGTTCTCGGATAATCCCGGCACGCCGGGCCGCAGGCAGCAGATTCCTCTCACGAGGAGGTGGATCTTCACGCCGGCCTGCGAGGCGCGGTAGAGAGCCTCGATGATCTCCGGGTCCGACAGGGAATTGATCTTGGCCTGGATCCGTCCTTTCTGCCCCTGCTTCCGGCGCTCCGTTTCCGCGTCGATCAGTTCGAGGAGCCGCGAGCGAAGACCGAGCGGCGCGGCGGCGATCTTCCGGAGCGGCGCCGGCTGGGAATTGCCCGTCACCATGTTGAAGAACATGGCGACCTCCGCGCAGAGCGATTCGTCCGCGGATAAAAGCCCCACATCGGTGTAGTACTGCGCCGTGGTCTCGTTGTAGTTTCCGGTGCCGAGGTGCACATACCGCTGAATGCCGTGCGGTTCGCGCCGGATCACGAGGCAGGCCTTCGCGTGCGTCTTCAGGCCCCGGATGCCATAGATGACCTGCACGCCCGCGTTTTCCAGCTCGCGCGCCCAGCGGATGTTCCTTTGCTCGTCGAACCGCGCCTTCAGCTCCACGATGACCGTGACGTATTTTCCGTTCCGCGCGGCGTGGCGGAGCGAATCGACGATCGAGCTCTGGCGCGTGGTGCGGTAAAGAATCTGCTTGATCGCCATGACGTCCGGATCCTCCGCGGCTTCCGCGATGAAACGCTCCACCGGTTCGAAACTCTCGAAGGGATGCGACAGGAGGATCGGGGCGGAGGCGATCACGGGAAAGAAGCTTTCCGCGGAGGCGCAGATCGGGGGCGTCTGCGGGGGCCAGGGATTGTGGCGGAGCCGGTCGAGGCCGGGGAGATTCGCGAGGGGGAACAGGACCGTCAGATCGAGCGGTCCCGAGATCCGGTACGTGTCGCCGTCGCCCAGGGTCGTGATCTTCTGCAGGAGCGTCAGAAGGTTCCGGGAAGCGGCGTGATCGATCTCCAGCCGGACGGCATCGCTCCGCTTCCGCGCCTCGAGAACCTCCTCGATCCCGGAAAGAAGATTCTCCGAGAAATCCTCGTCGACCGTGATGTCCGCGTTCCGCGTGATGCGGAAGGGCACGGCCTCCAGGACCGTCTCGTCCGGAAAAAAGAGACCGACCTTCGCCCGGACGATTTCCTCCAGGAGAATGAAATCGTGCCGACCCTCCGACGGAACGAAGATGAGCCGGCCCTCCTGGCGCCCGATCAGCATCACGACGAGGCGCTCGGATTTCGTCTCGTTCACGACCCGTTCGAGCCTGACCGCGAGATAGAGGGCGCGGTTCACGAGAAGCGGCGCATCGGTGCCTTCATCCAGGGCCATGGGCGAGAGCACGGAAAAGATTTCATCGTGGAAGAGCGCGCCGACATGCTCCTCCTGGCGCGCGTTCAGATCCGCGTACCGAAGGCGGCTGATGCCTGCCTCCTTCAGCGCGGGTTCCAGCGTGTCCGACAGGAGCCGGAAGGCGTCTTCTGTCATGCGCCGCGCGGTCTTGCCGATCTGTTCGAGCTGCTGCACGGGCGTGAGGCCGGACGGATCGCGAGAACGCTTGCCTTGCGCCTGGAGCATCTTCAACCCGCCGACACGGACCATGAAAAATTCATCGAGATTGGAGAAGACGATTCCGAGGAACCTCAGGCGCTCCAGGAGCGGAACGGCGATGTTCGCGGCTTCATCGAGAACCCGCTGGTTGAACTGGAGCCAGGAGAGCTCGCGATTCAGGAAACGCGACGGCTCTTCGCTCATGCCGCGCCGCGCCGCAGGACGGGAGTCAAGCCGTAGACGCCTTCGAACATCGATCCCTTCTGCTTCAAGGCCAGCTGTTCGAGCGTGAGATCCCGGACCCCGGGGACGGTGATGACGAAATTTCGGTCGCTGACCGCGCAGCGGATCCCGGCGATGCGCTGGTTGTGGGCGCGGTCAAGGGCATCGGCGACGCGGAGAATCGCCGCGAGCTTGGAGACGACGATGCGCGATTCGTGGGGAAGCGTCGCGTAGATTTCATGAATCGGCCTCGGCCCGGCGCGGCGGTGATAGCGCGCCGTCAGCGCGATCAGCTCCACGCTGGCCCGGTCCAGCCCGAAGAGCTCGCTGTTGAGGATGAGATACATCGAGTGCTTGTGATGGCTGCGGGTGGAGACGAAGAGGCCGATCTCGTGCAGCAGGCCGGCGATGCGGAGAAGAAGCAGATGCTGGGGCCCCAGGCGATGCTCCGGGCCGAGCGCCTCGAAGAGCTGTTCCGCGAGCTCCGCGACGTGTCGCCCGTGCGCTTCGTCGAACTGGTATTTGCGGCCCAGTTCGTACGCCGACTTCACGATCTGGTCGAGGAATTCGGCCGCCGGGCGGTTCGCCCTCGACATTTCCCGGGCGATGCCGTCGCGAAGCGAAACCTCCGGCACGTGGATCTCCTTCACGCGGAAGGCGCGCGCGAGGTGGAGATAAGTCTGAAGCGTGGGGCCGAGGGTCTCGGCTTCGGTGTAGGTGATCTTGAACTGTTTCACGACGTCGTCGACGCGGAGCGCCAGCAGGGTTTCCGCGAGCCCCGAGAGCGCGCTGACCTTGACGCGCGTCAGGTCGGCGGAATCCCGCGTGCCCTTCAACTGGGTCGCGGCAAAGCGCATGTCGCCGCCCAGGGCCATGAGCCTCGGCTCCGTCTCGACCGGGACGGTCTTGCGGAGCTGCTGCACAGGACGCTGGACATGCGTTTCGATGAGCCCCTTAAGGCGTTCTCCCGGACCCTCGCGCTCCCCCAGCATCTCGCGCATCCGGATCGCGCCGAGCCTGTACGTGTCGGCGAAGGCTATGACGCCGTCCCGGAAGAGCATCAGCTCCGTGCTGCCGGCTCCTACCTCCACGACGATCGTGTCGCCCTTCATGAGATCGGGATGCGCCTGGAGACACGGCATGATGGCGGTGTAGGTGAGACGGATGACCGCGGGTTCCTCCAGCACCTGCACGACGATCCCGGTCGCGACATAGATCCGGTCGAGGAACGCTTCGCGGTTCGCGGCTTCCCTCACCGCCGACGTCGCGACCGCGCGGATGCGCGCCGGATCCGTGATCTGGTACTCGGCCAGCAGCTTCGTGTACCTCCGGATCGCATCGACGCACTCCTCGGTCGCACCGCGGCTGATGGCGCCGCTCGTGAACGTGTCGCGGCCGAGCGCGATGGTCTGGTGCAGCGATTCAAGAATCCGGAATTCGCCGCTCTCGTGCAGCTCCGTGATCATCAGCCGGATCATGCTGGCGCCGATATCGATGATGCCGACAATCCGCGGCGCGACTGTCGTGACGGGTGGAGGCGACGGCGGCGGAGCGGAAGAAGACACGCGGAATTATTTCTCGACCATCAGCCGCGCCCACGCGGCGGCGCCTGCCGCCGTGGCGTCGTCGCCCAGCTCGGCGATGCGGATCTTGAAGATCTTGCGGAAGGAGGGGAGGAGCCGTTCCTCCGCGGCGCGGCGCGACTCCTCGATCCAGATGCCGGGCATCGCTCCGACGAAACCGCCGCCGAGGACGACGATGTCCGGCGCCAGCATGTGCACGGCGACGGAAATGCCTGCGCCGAGCCAGCGCGCCGCTTCGCGGACGATCTCCTCGACTTCCTTGTCGCCCTTGCGGATCGCCTCGGCGATCGCCTTGCTCCGGATTTTTCCGACGTCGAAACCCACGTCATCATGCAGGCGCGGAGCATCTCCCCGGAACGCCGCCGCCGCCGCGGTGGAAGCCACCGCGAGGCGTCCCGTCAGGGACTCGAGCGTTCCGTGGAGCCCGGCGCCGGAGCGGGGACCGCCCGGCAGGAGCGGAATATGCCCGATCTCCATGCACGAACCGGTGCGGCCGCGCAGGATCTTTCCCTCGTAGACGCATCCTCCGCCGACTCCCGTCCCTGGGAAGATTCCGACCGCGCAATGCGCGCCGCGCGCCGCGCCGAATCGATACTCGCCGAAGACGCCGGCATCGACGTCGTTCAGGATGAACGCGGGCCGCTTGAATTCCTTCTCGAACAGAGCCTTGATGCGGATGTTTTTCCATCCCAGGTTGGGGGCTTCCCGAATGATGCCGCGGTCAAGATCGAGCGGTCCCGGGCACCCTGCTCCGATGCCTGCCAGGGCCGAGCGGGGAATATCCTTCTCGTCCAGGACTTCGACGATCAGAGCGATGATGCGCTGAAACACCTGCGGGAATCCGGCCAGGCCGCGGGTCTTGCAGCGTCCCATGCCGACTCTCTTCAAGTCATCGTCGAAGAGGGACACCTGTATTTTCGTGCCGCCGATGTCCACTCCGGCCCATAATTTTCGTTTTTCGCGCTTCTTTGCCATGATGCGAGGTATCTCCCGGTTCGCGGCCTGGACCGCATGATTTGTTCCGCCCGCCCCGCGACCTGTGCCCTTAGACCTTAGCATGGAATCAGCGACCACGATAGACCGATTCTCCCGCCTTGAGCGTGAGTAATGTGTCAGAAGCATGTTATGAATGCGTGAGAGAATGAGAGTATTTCGGGCTCCAGACATGGTATGAACCCCGCGCGAACGAGCATATACTTCCCGCGTGATTCCTCGGCACTCCACTCCAGATCTCGTCAAGGATCCCGTCTCCATCTTACCCCTGGCCTTTTTGGGATTGATCGCCGCCACGATCTTCTTCCGACTCCGTTTCGGCCTCGATTTCACGGATGAAGCCTATTACGCCGTCCTCGCTCAGCGCTTCGCCCTGGGGGATATTCCCTATGTGGATGAGATCAATCTGCGGCAATCCGCCGCCTTGTTCACTGCGCCATTTTACTGGTGTTATCTCCGGCTAAACGGATCGACCGATGGAATCGTCTATTTTCTCCGCTGCATCTTTTTCGGTCTTCAGTGCGTGGTGGCCGCGACGGCATTTCGATTCACTTATGTGTCTGCTCCGCGTCAGCCCGTGCTCCATGCCTCCATCGCCGCGACATGGGTCTTTCTCTTCATCCCTCATTCGATTCCGGCGTGCAGCTACAACACTCTCGGCAGCCTTCTCTTCGCGCTGGGTACGATCATCAGCCTGGATGGAATCCTGAACTCCGGTTCCCGGTTGAAATTCCCCCTGGCCGGCGCGGTTCATGGGCTCGCGGTCGTCGCGTATCCCGCTCTTCTAATTCCCGTAGTGATTCACGGCGCCGTCATGGCCGCCTTCACTTTCCCGAAACCCGCGACCGGCTCCGCTCGCACTGCATTATCTTATGGCGCGGGTGTCGGACTCATCGTCGCGGCATTTCTCATCTGCTTTCATTCGGGCATGATGCTGGGAATCAGGCGAGCGATGGAATTTGAAGGCATGTTCACGCGGCAGCGCGACGCAGGCAAGCTGGGAATCATGATCGTGGACATGATCGGCCAGGCCGGGCCGTTGTTTCCGGCCGCCATCGTCGGGCTGCTCGCCTTCGCCCTAAGGCGTCGCATGGATCGGCTCACCGGCATCGCGCTCCTTTTCCTCGCAGTTCCGGCATGGTTCTGGTCCGCGCGGAGGTCCTTGCATCTGTACACCGCTCAGCACGATCTCGGCATGGATATCTTCATCTACCTTGGGATTTTATCCGGCCTCCTCTTTCCGATCCTGACAACCTTGCGGGAATCCCGTTGCATTTTCCTCGGAGCATGGCTGCCATCGATGCTGGCCGGAATGACGACGGCCATGGCCAGCGATGGAGGATGGCGAAGCGCGGGGCTGGGTATTTTTACCGCGGTCCTCGCGACACCTCTTCTCATTTCGCATGCGCGGGCCGCGGGAGGAAGAACCGGAAACGCGGCCATGACGATCGCGATGATCCTGATTTCGCTGGCGCTGGTGCGCGTGCATGTCCGCGCGACCTATTTCGACGGGCCATGGATGATGCAGACGACGGAAGTGACGGAAGGGCCATACAAGGGTTTGCGCGGCGCGCCCGTCAAGGCGGCGTTCGCGGAATCCGCGACCCGTGAAGTGAGGCATTTCTGGCGGCCGGGTGAACGAATGCTGGTGTATTACAACCGGCCCGGAGTTTATCTCAGCGTTCCCGCCCGCCCATCGGTTGAAGTATCCTGGACCGATCATAGAGCGCGGATGGCGCCACTCCTGCCTTACTTCGATGATCACCGCACAGGGCAGGGGATCGTCGTTGTCATGAAGGGAGAAAGAGGAACGAGTCGCGAACTCGAGATGCTCGTGGAAGATCCCGATCGGCTCCTCGTGGACGCGCCCGAGTTCCGAATCTACCGCGAACCATCACCCTCGCCGGCCGGTGTCCTGCCGCCGGATTCCTGAGCCATTACCCGGGACGAAACTTGACAGAAATTGTCTTTCCCGCGTTATACTCCCGCTTCGCATGTCCCGTCCTCGAATCGCGATCCTTTCCCTGATCCTCTGCATGGCCGCTCTTGTCAGATTTCATGGACTGGCGGACCAGGGTTTTTTCATGAGCGATGAGGCGGCATTCGCGCTCGAAGCGGACAAGCTCGCGCGTTCCGTGGACATGGCGGTCCGGAGGGTGCCGGGCGAAGGAGGCCCGTTCGAAGGCACGGTCAGGCCGTTCCACATGATTCTCCTCGCCCTCATGCCCGATACGACAAGCGTGCTCTATTTCAGCGCCCTGTGCGGCGTGCTGACCGTCGCGTTCGTGGCGCTCCTCGCGCGCGGCATGGCGGATGCTCCGGATTCCCTCGCTCCGGAACTGGCCGCGCTCCTTCTGGCTACTTCTCCTTCGCATGTCTTCTTTTCGCGCATGCTCGCCCCTGAGGCCAGCGCCATCTGCCTCATGTGCGCGGCGCTCGTCGTCTACCTCGCCGACCGGGGGAATTCCATAAAGCGCCTGGCGGCGTCCGGATTCATTTTCGGCCTTGCCTATGGACTTCAGCCGCGCATGACATTTCCCGCGCTCTTCTTCATCGCGGCGGAATTTGCGGCGCGTCGCGACGCGCGGCGCATTCTCATTCTCTGCTCCTTCCTGGCGCTTCCCCTGGTCGTCATGGAAGGTCTCTATTCGATTCTCGGGTGGGCGCACCGGAGCATGGGAAGCACCTACTATCCGCATGGATATCTCGCGCAATATATCAACATGGAAGGGATCGCGCGCATGGTCCCGAGGTTGAACCGGATCGAGTTCATGTTCGACTATCTCAGAAAGGTGGAATCGCTTCCCTACTATATCCTCTTTTTCATCGCGCTTCTTGCCGCGGCTCTGCGCCGCAAGTACGTTGCGCTGGGAGTCGGCCTCTGCGCGCTCTTTATATTTCTCGCCGGGACGATCGGCGACCAGGTTCTTTTTTCGGGCAAAAGGTGGGGACGCATGCTCCAGCCCGGAATCGTGCTCGGGTGCGCCCTGGTGGGATCTTTTCTCGCGGACCGCGCCCGTGGATCCTTTTCGCAGAAGCTCGCGGCCATCGCGCTCGTCCTCCTGGCGATCGGGCTGAGGGCGGAGATCCTGGCGGAGTCCATCGTGATGAAGTCAGATGCGGAACGCGTGATGAAGGAGGCTTACCGGCGGGCTCCTTCTCCCACCATGTTCAGCGAGGACGATAACCTCCTGACGTGGCACTTGCGCGGCCTTCCGCCGCATATCGGCTTCTATCCCGGTCTCGATACGGCCACGGTCATCATCTTCGACCGCGAATATGCGTCGCAGTTCGGCTTTCTTCACCTCCTTCCGGATACGCCGACTTTTCTCCTGGAGGACAACACGATGAAGCCGCGGATCCTCTATCTCGAGACTTTCGGCCGTGCCGTGGATCTGGAGCGCTTTGCTTCCATTCCACCCCGCCCCGCGCAGGTGTACGTGCTGCCGAAACATTATCAGCGGCCCGATCGGCCGCGCTCCGCCCGCTAACCGGATCGCGTGAATTCCTTTTCCGATCAGGCCGACGGTGTCGATGACCGCTATACGCCCCGCCGCGAACCGGCGTTCTACCTCATCTGCTTCCTCTACTCCGTACTGGCCTGGATCCCGATCCAGGGGATTACGATCTGGTACGACGAGGCCTGGAGATTCCTGGCGGCGGTCTCCCGGCCGCTCGACCTGGAATTCCTGACGCGCTGGTTCGCGCATGGATTGCCGGTTCCCATCTCCCTTCCGCACATGCTCCTCATCCGCTTCGTGCACGGATTCCTGGGCCTTCCTTCTTCCGAATATGTTCTCCGGCTCGTCAACCTGGGCGCGGCTTTCATCGCGTTCCATGAAATCTGGATCATCGCATCGCGATGGTCGGGAAGGAAGACCACGGGGCTGGCCGCGGCGGCGCTTCTGGCGGCGAATCCTTACTTCGGTTACTACGTCTTCTCCATCAAGGAACATATGCTCCTCGTCGTCTTTCTACTCCTCTGGGCACGCCGTCTTCAGCGTCTCGTGAAGTCCGACGGGCCCACGTCATCCGCCGATATTTTCGTCTGCCTAAGTCTCATTTTATTTTCGCCGCTGGCCGCTTCGGGAATCGGGGCGGCGGCGGTCTGGCTGGCCGCATCGAAGCTCGACGGCCGTCCCGCGCGCCACGATCTTCGGCTCCTCCTGCTGGGCGTTCTTCCCGCGGCGCTCTGGTCGTACGCGCAGGTGCGGTGCGCGACTTTTCTGGAACGGGATTTCGAACGGTTCTGTTTTGAATACGGCCTGGAAACACTTCCGCCGGGCTCCCTGTACGGTACCGGCAGCGCGCCCTTGTCCGACCGGCTCCTGAACCTCGCGGGCTCCGCGATCGGAGAATCGAATCTTTTCTATCCCGTCGGAACCGTCTGGCTGGTCTGTCTCCTCTTGGCAGTGTGGAGAGCTTGCTCGCGGCGGAACCGATCCGATCTGATTCTTCTGGCCGCCGCGCTCGGCGCGCCCGCGACGCTTCTGTTCTTCGAACTCGTGACCGGTCGCGCGGCGCCCCGGATGGTCCTGTGGCTGGCCCCACTTCTGGCGATGGTCGCTCCCATGATTCTCCTCGATCGCTCCTCGCGCCGGCACTGGCCCGGATTCATCCTGCTGATCGTGCTTCTTCTTTCGACAGGGATGGGCTGGATGTACTGGTGGCGGATCTATCCGGAGAAGGTCCGGTATCATGAATTCATTTCCCGGTCGGGCCCCTTCCGTTTCGATCGCGGGCGCGATGTCATCATTCATACGCAAGCGCTGCTCTATTATCCTCATGCCGTGCTCGATCCACTTTCGCGCAAGGTCATTCTTCCCGTTCCCGAGGAGGGCACGGCGATGATGACACTGCATCGCGATTGCCCGGTCCGCGTCTGCCTCGGCGTCGCGCCGGACCAGGCTGGCTCCGACATTCATCCCCAGTGGTCCGACACGTCGCTGCGTCAATTCGACGGGAACGCCGCGTGGGCTGTGACGATGTACGCCTTCTCGCCGGCGTTGACCGGGCATCTGGAGAGGAATCTTTTCGACGGAGACAACCGAGTCGACACGTTCATCGACTGGCCTTACTTCTGGACGCGCGTCGAACGATCCGGAAGCACGATGACGCGGGATACGGAATCCAGCAGGTGACGATGACGTTGCGCTCCCGGCGGCTGGCGGTCTCCTTGTTCGTGCCGATCTGCTTTCTAGCCGTTGCGGAAATCGTTCTGCGGATGGCCGGTTATCCCACGGGCCGCTATGCGCCCCTCTATCCGGCGGATCGCGGCGTCTATCCCGAAAACGCCCGGTTGGCGATGGATTGGGGGCCGATTCCCTACACGATCCGCACGAATTCGCTGGGGCTCCGCGGCCCGGAGATCGTCGTGCCGAAGGATGCGGAAACGGAGAGAATCGTCGCCATAGGAGACTCCTTCACGGATGGATATTTCGTCGATGATGAGGCGACCTGGGAGGTCGTTCTGCAGAAAAATCTCGGGCATAGGACCGGGCGGGATGTGGAAGTGGTCAATGCCGCGTGGGGCGGAGGTTCCATCGACAAGGAACTGGCGCTCCTGCGGGAGATCGCGCTCCCGCTCGATCCCGACACCGTCATCCTCCAGTTCTTCTGCAATGACATCACCGACCTGCGCGGGCGGCCGCTCGATGAGCTGCTTCGCTATACGTTGAAAGTCCAGCGGCCCGGCCTGGTCCAGCGCGTCCAGAAGTTTCTGGTCACCAGGTCCGCGCTGGGAGAGGCGCTGTTCTCCCGCGCGATGGATCGGCGTCGGGAAGAGAATGTGTCGCCTTCGGACGGTTTATCCCGTTATGCGTTCGCGGGCGCCGGGGACACCGCTACCAACCTTCGCTTGTACAGGGAACAATTCAAGACGCGCGACATGGAGGTTCTCTCGGAACCATGGACCGATGAGATCGAGGAATTGATGAAGTTGTATGTGACGCTTCTGGATCGATTCATCCAGGAGTGCGATCGGAACGGAATCGCGCTGGTCTTCGTCTATTTTCCATCCTACGGCGAGACACACGGAGAAGGATCCGGATACAGGGTCAACAGCGCGTTGCAGGAGGCATGTCGCGAGAGAAAGATCCCGTTCCTGGATCTTTCTCCGGTGTTTCGCCGGGAATCGCAGGATACCAACCTGTACCTCATGCCCCTCGATTCCCATCTCAATCTGGAAGGACACCGGGTGGCCGCGCGCGAACTGGGCGAATACCTGTCTTCTCCTCGGGCGGGGTTGCAAAGTGGGAGAATGACCCCATAATAATGACATGTCCGTCGGTCTGTCATCCGAAGCTCCTTCGTCCGAGAAGCTCGCCTTCCTCGGATCTCTCGCGTCGGGTCTCGTGCATGAGCTCCGCAATCCTCTGAACGCCATCCGCGCGAACCTGCAGCTCATGGAGGAGGACATGGAGCGCGAGGAGGAAGGCGAGGGACCGCATACGCGCCGCGTCAGGAGGCTCCTCGGGGAGGTCGGTCGGCTCGACAAGATCCTCTCCGATTTTCTGACCTTCGTTCGCGGAGCCGATCTGAAATTCACGCGCGTCGATCTGGCGTCCCTGCTGCAGGAAGTCGTCACGTTTATCACGCCCCAGGCGGACGCGCAGGGCGTCGCGGTCCTGCCTTATCTGCAGGAGAACATCATGGCGGAGGTGGACGGTGAAGCCGTGAGGCAGGCGATCATGAACCTGGCGATCAACGGACTTCAGGCCATGGAAGGGTCGGGAACGCTGATGCTGCGGTTGTCATCGGGTGAATGGAACGGCGGGCCGGCCGCCGTCGTCGATATCATCGACACGGGAAAAGGGATTCCGCCGGACCGGATCCAGAGGATATTCGAGCATTTCTACACGACAAGAGAAGGCGGCACGGGGATCGGCCTTTCCGTTGTCTCGCGAATCGTCACGGCACATGACGGCGACATCAAGTGCGAGAGCGAACCCGGGCGCGGCACCCAGTTTCGCATCCGGTTGCCGTTGACGCGAAATGAGGCGAAGACCGATGGCTGAGATTCTCGTCGTCGATGACGACGCCGCCTCGCGCGAGGTGATCGTCGAGGCGCTGGAGCGAGACGGGCACAAGGTCGCCTCGGCGCGCTCGGGCCGGGAAGGCCGCGAGAGCCTGGAGCGGTCCACGTACGATCTCGTGGTCTCCGACCTCGTGATGCCGGAGGTGGACGGCATGGCGATCCTGGAAGCCGCGCGCGGCCGCGAATCCTCCACCGAGGTGATCATCCTGACCGGCTACGGTTCCGTCGAGTCCGCCGTGGAAGCGATGAAGAACGGCGCCTACCAGTATCTGAACAAGCCGGTCAACATCAAGGAACTGCGCGAGGTCGCGAGGAAGGCCCTGGAGAAGCAGGTCCTGGCGAAGGACAACGCCGCGCTCCTGGCGATCAATCACCGCTATGGATTCGAATCGATCATCGGCGACTCGCCCGCGATGCAGGCGATCTTCACAAAGATCCGCCAGATCGCTCCGACATCCGCCACCGTTCTCATCACGGGCGACAGCGGCACCGGCAAGGAACTGGTCGCGCACGCGATCCACAACAACTCGCCTCGCCGCGGCAAGCCGTTTCTCGCCTTCAATTGCGGCGCCCTGTCGGAATCCCTCATCGAGTCCGAGCTCTTCGGTCACGAGCGCGGATCCTTCACGGGCGCGGTCAGCGACCGCAAGGGCTATTTCCAGCTCGCGGACGGCGGGACGCTCCTCCTGGACGAAATAGGGGAGATGCCGCTTCAGACGCAGGTGAAACTGCTTCGCGTCCTGGAGACGCGGTCGTTCTTCCGCGTGGGCGGGTCCCGCAAGATCGACATCGACGTGCGCGTCCTGGCGGCGACGAACCGCGACCTGAAGGCGATGATCGGCCAGCGCGTCTTCCGCGAGGATCTCTTCTTTCGCCTGAACGTGCTTTCTATCGACGTGCCGCGCCTGGCGGACCATGCGGAGGATATCCCCATCCTGGTCCGGCATTATCTCGACGAATTCAACCGACGTCACGGCCGCAAGGTGAAGACGATCTCCCCGGACGCGATGCGGGCCGTCGCCGGTTACAACTGGCCCGGCAACGTCCGCGAGCTTCGCAACATGATCGAGAACCTCGTGATCACGACGGAAACGGATGAGCTTCAGCTTACCGATTTGCCTCCCGCGATCAGCGCCACCGCCGGCCCGTCATCCGCGGGAGCGTTCACATTTCCCGAGGGAATGACCATGGATGCGATCGAGAAGGAAGTGATCCGCATCGCTCTGCAGCGCAGCGGTGGAAACAAGAAGAAGGCCGCGGAGTCGCTGGGAATGAGCCTGCGGACATTTCACCGGAAGGTGAAAGTTCTCTAGAACGTCGCGAGGGCTTCTTCGACCGCGCCGCTGCCCGACCGCAACACCACGGGCTGGACTCCCGTCAGGTCGAGGATCGTGGATGCTTCCGTCTGGACGATTCCGGAGTCGATAACGCAGGCCAGATCGGGATAATGCCGGGCAACATCCTCCGCGGTTTCGGCATAGCCGTCTTCATCCGTGACCGCGGATGCCGAGATCAAAGGGGCTTCCAGCGCCATGCAGAGTGCGTTGATGATCTTTTTTCCGCAGACGCGGATGCCGACCGTGCGCTGCTTCGTCAGCGTCATCCGCGGGACTTCCTTCGTGGCGCGCAGGATGAAGGTGTAGCATCCCGGCGTGCAGCGTTTCATGATGCGATACGCGATCCGGTCGACGTAGGCATAGCGGGAGATCTCCGCGAGATCGGGTAACAGGAGCGCCAACGGTTTCGACGGAGGAAGATGCCGCATCTCCCGCAGATGCTCGACGCCGTCGCGCGAGTTCAGGGACGACACCAGCGCATACGTGGTGTCGGTCGCGAGCCCGATCACTCCGCCTTCTTTCAGGGCCCCGGCCAGCTCGCGGATGGGTGTTCCGAATTCGGTTACGATGCGTGTCATCATGAAAAATATATCACGGTTGACCGGGAGGGATGAAGCGGAGTTCTACCGCGCTTCGGCGGCTTCGCTGGTCTCCCGCAGTGCCGCCTCGTCCGCCTCGGCGGCCGTCAGTTCCTGCTCGATCGCGTCGAACTTCCGCGTCAGGTCCGCCATGTCGGGAGGCGCTTCGGCATCCAACAGGCGCATGATTTCATCCCGTTCGCGCCGCAATTTAGCGATGCGATCCTCGAGTTCGCGAGCGCGCCGTGCGCGGCGCCGCTCCTCCGTCTCCCGCTTCTTCTTCAACTCATAGGCTGCTCGTCCTGTTTCTTCCGGCGGCGCCGCATCCCCGTCGTCGTCGTCGTGCAATTCGGCTCCGAGCTGCACCGTCAGATGATACACATATTCGTCATAGGTTCCGGGATAGCGGACGACCTTGCTGCCGCCGACCTCGAGTATTTCCGTCGCGACGAGATGAACGAATGTCCGGTCGTGGCTGACGAAGAAGAGCGTGCCGGAATATTTCTGGAGCGCGGCGCCGAGCGCTTCGACCGTCTCGAAATCGAGATGGTTGCTGGGTTCATCGAGGAGGAGAACCGTGTTGCGGGCGAGGAGAAGACCCGCCAGCACGAGGCGCGCTCGTTCGCCGCCTGAAAGGACTCCGACCTTCTTGTCGACGTCGGCGCCCTGGAAGAGAAAGCTTCCCGCCAGGTCCAGGATCTCCTGGTCGAGCACGTCCTTGGCCGCCTGCTTCTGGAGGTAGAATTTCACGGTCTGGGACGGATCGAGACCGGAATAGACATGCTGGGCGTAGTAGCCGACCGAGAGCGCGTGTCCCCAGCGGAACTTGCCGGCGCGCGCCTGGAGGTCGCCGGCGAGTGTCCGGAGAAACGTGGTCTTGCCCTGGCCGTTGTCCCCCAGAACCGCGACGTGCGCCCCCTGGGGCACTTCCACGCGGATATCGCCGGCCACCATCTTGTCCGGATAACCGATCTCCAGCCCCTCGCAACGCATCGCGATGCCTTGCCTCTTCGGGACATTCGGAATCCTGATGCGCACGTTCTTCATCGGGTGATCGACGTCGATGGTCTTCAGTCTCTGGAGCTGTTTCAACTTGGATCGGGCCTGGGTCGCCTTCGACGCCTTGGCCTTGAAGCGGTCGACGAACCTCTGGAGCTGCTTCTGCTTGATCTCGACGTTCCGGTTGAACGCCTCGGCCTGCTCGCGCTGTTCCTCCTTGAAGAGCAGGAATTCATCGACGGTGCCGGGATACATCGTGAGCCCGCCCTGGTCGACTTCGAGCGTGCAGTCGCATGTCCGCTTCAGGAATTCGCGGTCATGGGAGACGACGAGAAATCCTCCGTCGTAGTCGAGAAGAAATCTTTCAAGAAGGATGAGCGTTTTGAGGTCGAGATAGTTCGTCGGCTCGTCGAGAAGGATGAAGTTCGGATCGGAGAGAAGCATGGACGCGAGCTTGACGCGCGTCCGGAAGCCGCCGGAGAGCGCGCCGATGGGCGCGGAGAGGAGGGCGCCCTGGAGCTGGAACCGGGCGGCGACCTTGGCGCATTGCCAGTCGGCGTGACCTGTGAAGCGCACCAGAAATTCGAGGACGGATTCCTCCAGGCTGTAGGGATCGTGCTGCTGCAGGTAGGAAAGCCGCAGGCCCGAGGCGCGCCAGACAGAGCCGGCCTCGGCTTCCTCCTCGCCGGTGAGAATCCTGCAGAGCGTGGATTTTCCCGCTCCGTTGCGGCCGATCACGGCGATCTTCTGACCCTCGGAAAAGATCGCGCTCGCCTCGTCCAGGATGACGCGCGATCCGTATCCCTTGTGGATCCCCTTCAATTCGATGAGCATACCCATGAACCGGATATTATACGCCGCCTTGCGACAGCAGTCATCCGACTTTCATTCGAAACCTGATAGCCACCCATCGAGTTTGGCTCTAAAATCTCTTGATCATGGATGCCAGAACAATATTGATGCGCGGAGTCGAAGATCTGATCGGAGATCTCGACGGAAAGCTGGCGGAGAAACGCCCGCTCCGGGTGAAGGCCGGTTTCGATCCGACGGCGCCCGACCTGCACCTGGGTCATGCCGTCCTGTTGAGAAAGTTGCGCCAGTTCCAGGACCTCGGGCACATCGTGCATTTTCTCATCGGCGATTTCACGGCGATGATCGGAGATCCGAGCGGCCGGAACGAGACACGACCTGCCTTGTCCCGCGAGCAGATCGCGCGGAATGCGCAGACGTACAAGGACCAGGTTTTCAAGATACTCGATCCCGCGAAGACGGAGGTCGTCTTCAATTCGTCATGGCTCGAACCCCTGGGCGCGGCCGGAATGCTGAAGCTGGCGGGGCAGAGGACCGTGGCGCGGATGCTGGAGCGCGATGATTTCAAGACGAGGTTCAAGGCGGGCGTGGATATCACGATCACGGAATTCCTGTATCCGCTCATGCAGGGGTACGATTCCGTCGAACTTCGCTCCGATGTGGAACTGGGCGGCGGCGACCAGAGATTCAACCTCCTGATGGGCCGCTTTCTCCAGGAACGTTACGACCAGCCTCCGCAGGTGATCATGATGCTTCCGCTCATCGAGGGCCTCGACGGCGTCCGGAAGATGTCGAAGTCCTACGGCAACGCGATCGGTCTGCTGGAACCGTCCGACCAGATCTTCGGCAAGATCATGTCGATACCGGACGACCTCATCTGGCGATACATGCTTCTCCTGACGACGATGTCCGAGGAGGAGATCGAGTCGCTCCGGATGTCGGGAGGCAATCCGCGGGACGCGAAGGTGCGGCTGGCGAAGGAAGTCGTGATGATGCTGCATGGAGATGCCGCGGGATGCGAGGCGGTCTCCCGGTTCGAGGCGATCTTCCGCCGGAAGGAGGCTCCGGAGGAGATGCCCGAGATCGCGCGCGGCGCCGGGGAGGATCTTTCCGCGCTGTTGACGCGAGCCGGCATGGCCGCTTCGAAAAGCGAGGCGCGCCGTCTCATCGGCCAGGGCGGGGTGCGCGTGGCCGATGGCGACGACTGGCGCAAGGTGGCGGACATCGCGGAGATTTCCGTTTCCCCCGCCGTGTTGAAGATCGGCAAGAAAGGGAAATTCCTCCGCGTGCGTTGATGGGCCGTTCTCGGAGATCCTCAGAGTGACTCCCTCGCTCTTCTCCGCGGTCATGGCCGCGTGGTGGCTTCTCGCCGAGACGATTCTCGTCCTGATGCTGGAATGGTCATCGCGCCATGTGCGCGGCCCTCGCCCGGCGAAGATCGTCTCCGTTTCATCGCTCATTATTTTCTCGGCCGCGATGGCGGGATGGGCGGCGCTGGCCGCGCGACAGCACTGGATTTACGGATCCGGTGACCCGACTCCGGAGAATCGCATCCTCTCGATGATGATCTGGAACGGGCTCTGCACGCTCTGGGTTGTCCTCGAGACCGCGATCCTCGTCTACCTTGCGCGGACCGTTCGCGGACTGGAAGGATCGATCGATCGGTCGGATCGTGGTACGATTCTACTCGTGGGAGCAAGCGTGATCCTGTTCCTGGGATTTACGGCGTACCATGCCGCGGTGGACTCAATGCGTTCCGCGGAGATGTCACCGCTCGCGAGCATGCGCGCCGAGCATCTGCTTCTCTTCTATATCCGGATCTGCGGCGCCTTCTGGGTCGCACTGGAAGCTGCCTGTGCCTGGTGCGTCTATCGAGGGCGGCTCGTCTTCCTGCGGAAGATATCATGATGGAATTCATGGTCGCGGTCGCGGATTTCTACACACCCGGGCGCGCGCTCGAGTGGACACGGTGGAACGCGATCCTCTGGTCGGCCGCCGACATCGTCCTGTGCATGGCGCTGCTGGATCTGACCGATCGCGCTCGCCGATTGGAACAGGGAAGGCGAGCATGGGTCCGATGGCTGCTCTTCCTCGCGTCGGTGATCCTGACGCCGGCCCTTTTTACAGCGGGCAGCCAGAAGGAGATCTTCCGGATCGAAGCCATTGTCTGCGGTCTTCAATTTCTCGTTCTTGCATCCACCGCGGTGATCGATGCGCGGCTCCTGCTGAGAATGCACAAGCGTTACTTCGCCGCGACCTGAGCCGTCAGATCGCTCCGGTCATCGTCCCCAGTGTCCTTGTCAGCTCCGTCCGGTAGATCCGCTCCAGGTGTTCTTCATCCCTCGTGATGCACGAAGCCAGGTGCTCCCGCAGATCCGCGCCGACCGTGCTGATGACGGCGAGGCGCCTGAGGAGCCCGAGCGCGCGCCGCGCGATCCTCGTCACCTCGGCCCGGGATTCGGAGCGATCCTCGCCGCTCGATTCTTCGGATGAGTCGATCTCCTCGGCGGCCTGGATGGCGAGATTGATGATTCCCTCCGCGCGATTCCTCTGTTCCGCCGATCCCCGGGATCGGATCGTGTCGAGGTCGCCCGATAGGGCGGAGAGCATGCGCTGCGCGCGGCCATGCGCGAGGAATTGCCCGATGATGATGGCCTCGATTCCCGAGAGGAGAAATTCCGGAGCCCCATGGCGGGCAGCGACGTGGATCGCCAGACCCGCGACGCAGGAACCCAGGGCGCCTCGCGCGGCGCCGACCCACGGCACGGGGTGCAGAGGTCCCGGAGCGGCCACGGCGCCGCCCAGGCCCGCGCCGAGGCAGATGCGGCCGATGAGCGCGGAGGACGGCGAGAAGAGCACGTCGCCGAAGGCGCCCGCGCAGCACCAGATGAGCGCGTAGGAGAGCCGGGCCACCGGCACTCCGGCGTCGAGCGCGAGGCCCGCGCCGAGAATGGACGCGAAGAGGATGCGCGCGATATAGCTTCCGGATGCGTCGATCCCGTCGGGCAGGTAATACGCGGATTCCGCGAAACCCGCCATGATCCCGATGAGAAACAGGAGCACCAGTCTTTTCCTGGACAGTACGGCCGTCGATAAGGTATTCATCGTTCCTCCTCCATTTCAGTAGATTCCGCCAGACAGGGCTGCCTGGTTCTGGCCCATCGTTCCCACTCCGACCGCCGATCCTCCGAAGAAATTGCGTGTCTCGATTTCGAGGGCTGTCTGGAGCATGGCTGTGATGCGGCTGGCGACGGACGGCGAATTATAGATCCGATTTTTTTCCTGCAATGTCCTTGCTTCTTCCCGCAACTTCGCGGCGGCGTCGTCATAGCGGCCGGCGACCACATCAGGGGACGTCGCGGCCCAGGCCAGGTCCGCCCGCAGCGCTTCACGTTCGGCCATGATGTCGATTTTCTGCGATGCTTCCGCCAGGCGTCCGTCGCTCGTCAAGAGGATCCCCAGCGACATCGTCAGTACTTCGCGACGAACGACAGACGTCCCCTCTTCCGTGGATGCCGGTCGATCGAACTCGATCCGGATCCGCGCGATCCGTTGCAGATCGCCCTTGCCGGCGGCGAAGAGATTCGGATTCACCGTGAAGTCGACCATGATCGATTTCTCCTCGCCTGCGGACAGGGTCGGCGCGAGGATTTCGACGCGGCGCCCTCGTCCGCGGGCCTGGTACTTGTAGGCGGTGGCGAATTCGACGCCGGGAGGCAGATCCAGGCAGATGCGCATGTTGTCGATGAAGCGGTTGTCGCCGCGACTCATCTCCCCGCGGATGGCCGCGGGAATCCGCTCGCCCTGGGTCACGTACGCATACCCGCCCCCGGATCCTTCGCCGAGCCGGATGAATGTGGACGCGTCATAGTCCACGCCGACGCCCATGGCCGTGATGATGATCCCTTCCTGCCCCAGCGATTCTCCCAGCCTCGCGAGTTCATCGCCCTCCAGGCCGACATTGGCTTTGCCGTCGGACAACAGGAGGATCTGCCTGCCGCGCCCCGGCACGTTCTGCTCCCGCAGAATTTTCGCCGCCAGGTACAGGGCTCCCGAGAGAAACGTCTGGCCATCCGCCGTGATTTGCCGCGCCAGCGCGGCGATCTCCTGTCCGCTGTCGGTTACGGCCGCGAGATTTCGAGCGACGCTCACGTTGTCCGAGAACGTCACGATGGCGAGGCGGTCGCCCGGTTTCAAGAGCTCCGCCGCTTCGCATAGACCCTGGCGCGCGAAACCGATCCGGTCTTCTCCGGCCATGGATCCGGATCGATCGAAGACCGCGACAAAGTCCGTCGGCGGCCGATTAAGAAGGACGCCCTCGGGCGCCTTGATCGTGAGGCGCATCGGAAGAGTGGCAGGGCCCTGCCGCGCGACGCGCCCCTGCGCGAGTTCCGCATGCGCCGTGATGAAGGCGCGGGCGCTGTCCGATGCGTCCGGCACGTTTCCCGCCTCCTCGATCGGAATGGGCTTCTCCGGTTTTCTGAAGCTGATGTCGGGCATCGCCAGGGCGGTGCCCGCCGCGATGATCGTCCACATGAATGCTGTCGCGCGTTCCATATCGTCCTCCTTGGTATTTCCTGCACTCCTGAGACGCCCGTCGCCACGGATTTATTCGCCCTCCTTCGAATTTCATGAAGTTAATGCCTGCCGCCGGAAGTTCCTGTAGAGTCTCCGCATGGCGATCCAGGGCATCCAGGGTTCGAGCGTGCTGATCACGGGCGGGACGGGTTTCATCGGCACGGCGGTCGCGGAACAGCTGCTGGCCGGAGGCGCGGCGAAGATCGTTCTGCTCGATAACAAGAGGCGGAACGCGGGCAAATACGCCAATCTGACCGGACCCGCAGTTCAATTGACCGAGGGGAGCATTCTCGACAGGGACGTCATCATGAAAGCCATGCGGGATTGCGATTTTGTCCTGCACCTGGCGGCCATCGCCGGCGTCGATTCCGTCGCGCTCCGCCCGACCGAAACCATGGAAGTGAATCTCCTGGGCACGAGGATCCTCATGGATGTCGCGCGCGAACTTAAACCCAGGCGCGTGATCTGCTTCTCGACGAGCGAAGTCTACGGCCCGTATGTCTACCGGGGGAACGAACAGAGCATGACGACGCAGGGGCCGGTCGGAGTCTTCCGATGGGCCTATGCGGTTTCCAAGCTGGCGGCCGAGCACTGGGCCCACTCGTACGGCCTCGATTACGAACTCGACGTCGTCACAATCCGTCCGTTCAACATCTACGGTCCCCGCCAGGTGGGCGAAGGAGCCGTCCGGAAATTCGTCATCGCCGCGATCAAGGGCGAGCCTCTTCGGATCAACGGTGACGGCACGCAGATCCGTTCATGGTGCTACATCGACGATATGGCGGAAGGCACGATCAGGGCGCTGTTTGCGGAAGGGGCCCGGGGCAAAGCTTTCAACATCGGCAATCCCCGGTCCACGTTCACGACGTACGGACTGGCCGAGAAGATCGTGTCCATGTCATCGTCGTCCTCGCCCATCGTCAGCGTCCCGGCGCTGGCCGCCGACGTCGAGATCCGCGTTCCGTCCATCGACAGCGCCCGTTCGATCCTCGGGTACGAGCCCGCGATCTCGATGGATGAGGGATTGCGGAGAACGATCGCGTGGTATCGCGAACACATTTGAAACGCATGAAGTATGAAAGCATGACTTCATCCGGAAAATTGTGAAACGCGTCGTCGTTCTCGGCGCGGGTCCGGCCGGCATCACGGCCGCCTTGAAGCTCTCCGAGACGGGTCATGAAGTCACCGTCATCGATCGGCATGAATTCGTGGGCGGAGCGGCCGCCTCGCGTCCCATCGATAACGGAAAATACAAGATGGATTTCGGACCTCACGCTTTCCATCTCCGCAATCCCGACGTGAACAAGATCCTCTACGATCATTACAGCGGTGCGCTCCATACGAAGCGCCGCAACGAGCGTATTCTTGTGAAGGGGAAATTATTCCGTTATCCGCTCGAGATCATGGAAGTGACCAGGAACCTGCCCCTGGCCCTCACGGTGGGCATGTTCCTCGGACTCGTTCAGGCACGGATTCGCCTTCGAACCGGCTTTTCCGGGAGAACCGACACGGACTTCGAATCCTGGGGGCTCCGGCGTTTCGGCGGGCCGCTGTACCGTTTCTCGTGCGGCGCCTACACGGAGAAAGTCTGGGGCACGCCTGCGCGCGCGCTGTCTTATCTCCTGGCCGAGCAGAAGATCAAGGAGATACGGCTGCGGGACATCGCGAGAAAGCTCATGGGTGGCCGCGGCGAGGAGCATAAGCGTTATTGGGAGGAGTATGTCTATCCCGAGGACGGGATCGGCGTCATCTTCGACAACATGCAGAAGAGGATGGAGGAAAGGGGCGTGCGATTTCTGCTGGGGGCGGAGCTGGAATCCTGCGAGGAAGCGAACCGGCGGGTGGAGCGGATCACGGTGCGCGCGGGCGGGAAGAGCGAATCTCTTCCCGCCGATCTTGTCGTTTCGACCGTGCCGCTGTCGCATGTCGCGAACGCGTTCCGGAACGCGGGCTCGTCCATGGCCCTGCACGGCGGATTCGCGCTGAAATATCGCGGACTCATTCTCATCAACATGGTGATCGACCGCGAGCGCGTGACCCCGTACGACTGGGTCTACATGCTTGATCCCGAGTTCAACTGCAACCGTTTCACCGAGCAGAAGAACATGGGCGCCCAGATGATCCCGCCCGGCAAGACCGTGCTCTGCTTCGAATACAGCTGCGACTACGACGACGAGAGGTGGAATGCGCCCGACGAGGAACTGAAGGAGAAAGCGCTCCAGGATATCGACCGCATCGAGATGATCGACCGCGCCGCGGTTTCGGGATGCTATGTCTCGCGGTTGAGAGACGCCTACCCCATGTACCGCGTCAACTTCGAGAAGAACCTGGAGAGCGTCATCGATCAGCTCGCGACGACCTCCAACTTTTACTCCCTCGGCCGGCAGGGATTGTTCCTGAACACGGACATCCATGACTCCATGGAGATGGCGATGAACGCGGCGGGGGAGATTGCCTCCGGTCGATCCCCGGCGGACTGGTACGGCACCGCATGGCAGTATCTGACCGGCCGGATCGGAATGAAGCGGAAGGCGTGAGCGTGACGCCGGAACTTCACACGGTCACCGGCGCCTTCGGCTATTCGGGGAAATACATCGCGGCGGGCCTTCTCCAGGAGGGATATCGCGTCCGGACCATCACCAATTCCGGAGCCCGCGAGCACCCGTTCGGGGACCGGATCGAAATCCGCGGGATGGATTTCGATTCCCCTGCGGCGCTGACCGAGTCGCTCCGGGGAACGGACGTTCTCTACAATACCTACTGGGTCAGGTTCAATTATTCCGGCGCCGGCGTCTCGTTCCAGCATGCTCTTGCCGTGGAAAACAGCCGGAAGCTGTTCGATGCCGCGCAACGCGCGGGTGTCAGGCGGATCATCCATGTCAGCATCACGAATCCTTCGCTCGATTCGCCCTATGAATATTTCCGGGGAAAGGCGGAGCTCGAGAGAGATCTCCAGGGAAGCGGCATCCCGTATTCGATCCTGCGCCCCGCCGTTCTCTTCGGGCATGAGGACATCCTCGTCAACAACATCGCGTGGATGCTGCGCCGCTTCCCCGTCTTCGCGCTCTTCGGCCGCGGTCACTACCGCCTCCAGCCGATCCACGTGGACGACTTCGCTCGACTTGGGGTACGGGAGGGCAGAGCTGAGGGCTGTCGAATCATCGACACCGTCGGGCCGGACACCTTCACCTACCGCGATCTCGTTCGCGGCATCGGCGAGGCCATCGGATTCCGTCGCCTCACGCTGCCGGCTCCGCCGAAGTTCGGATACCTCGCCGGCCGCATCGTCGGTCGTTACGTCGAAGACGTGACGATCACGAACGAGGAGATCGAAGGGTTGATGGCTGATCTGCTGCATACCGATTCTCCGCCCGCCGGATCGACGAGGCTCCTGGAATGGGCGCGCGAGAACGCGAAGACCCTCGGTGTGAAATACTCCAGCGAGCTCGCCCGCCGCCGCGATCGGCATACGGCTTACGAGAAGTTGTGAAGACAACGCTCCCACGGTTCTTCGCGGCGGATCAAGATCCCGCGCCCATGCCTCCCGCGGCGGGCGGGCTGATGGCGCTCGATCAGTTCCGCATGGACGGAAAACCATGGATCGTCAGCGCCGACACGATCGGTCAACTGCGCCTGCATCCGAGCGATGACCGCAACGTATTCGATTCCTCGGCTCTCCGGGATGTGAACGCGAATGAAGTTTCGAGTTCCATGCGTGAGCTCCACGCGAGAAAACTCTGGCTGTTTCTCATGCGAGGCGTTCAACCCCGGGGCGATGTGCCCGGGTTGAACGATCCGGTCGAGGTTCGCGGGGAGTTCTTCGGCCCCTTTCCTTCCGAGTCGCCTGTAATGGTGCAAGGTCATCTGGCGTCCACCCGAGGTAGCGTGCTCGATGGTCTCCTGATGGGATCATGGACTCCTTTTTATCTGAACGGCGAATCCAGGAGCGTCACCAGCACACTGCTGGCGGGCTCGGGACCTGAAGAACTTTTCGAATCGCTGGTGCTTGGTTACCCCATGACGGAGTACACCATGAAACAGAATGACATGAACAATGATCCCTTCGTGCGCGTCGTGGTCCGGGATCTTCTCAATGTCATGCGCGTCGAACAGATCGCCGAAGGGGGAGGCAAGCTGAGTGAAAGGGAAATTCCCGCGATCAGCCGCCCCGAGCTCATCGAATCGCTCGAATCGCGAGGATACCGGATCAGCGGAGAGATTGCGGAGCGCCGTCCCGACGGAATACTCGGGAAGATATATCAGGAGCAGATCACGCTCCCGCCCACGGCCTCGACGCGCGAACTTCTCGCGCTCGCGCGACTTGCGCTCGCTGAAATTCCGGGCTGGTTGGATCTTTCGCGCGTGATCCACACCCGGCTCGAGCTGCAGGAAGCATGGTGGACTCCGGATGATCAGGCAGGAATCTGGCCGCTCAATCGCGACCCGTACACCATCGAAAACGGCGTTCTCGTCTCTCCGGTGGGCAATCGCAAGACGGATAAGACCGGTCTGGAAGGGGAACTGGACGTCAAATTCCGCAGCGTCCATTTTGCTGTCGATCCGGCATTTGCCGCGCAGGCGAGTTCGATGAACCTGGAGGTCGAATATCTCGATCGTGGAAAAACTCCCGGGGAAAATATTTCCGCAGGGTTCACGACATCGGGAGAAAATAAGTACGCCGGAGGTGTCAGCTGCAACGATAGTGGAGAGTGGCGCCGGATGACGCTTCGGTTCGACGGCGCGGAAATGCGGGGGAAAGCGTGGAATGGAGCGGACTTCTGGATCATGATCAAGACGCTCCAACCGGCATGCATACGCCGCGTGAGCTTGAAGCGGGTGGCGCCGTTGATACCGGCTGACGCGAAGAAACAGAAGGCGGCTGAATCAGCGCCTCAACAACCGGAGCCGGATTCTGAATCGCGGCAGGAGAGCGAGACGGACGAGCCTCGTGAGAATATCTCATGGGCGCCGGACCAGTGGCTTGCGTTGCACCAGGTTCAACTTCGCGTGGAAGAAAAGCGGCTGATCATGAGAATTACCGGCCGTGATCCCTATCTTCGAGGTCCGGGTATTCGAATACGTGGTCCGGTCGAAGCCCTATTCCGCATGAAAGCGACCGGCAGCGGAGATGGCCAGATATTCTGGCAGACCTTGACGAATCCTCACTTTGAGGAGGCCGCATCGACCCACTTTCCCTTGATCCACGATGGTCAATGGCGCGAGCATCGAGTGCGATTGTACGAGCAGGGTGAGATCGCGTGCATCCGACTTGATCCGGGAAATGAGAGTATCACCGCGGAGCTGGATGGATTCTCCCTGGTGCCGATCGAACCACCGGTTTTGCCGGAGCCGCCGCAAACCGGTCGCGTTGTCTATTTCGATTCCCGATATACCCCCGGTTGGAATTCCGCCGCTGCGCGGATCGCCGAGCAGTTTGAGAAAAAAGGATTCACCATTGTCGACGCGGACTGTCTGGCCGGCTGGATGAAAGCGAAAACCCGCGCCGGCGCCCCCGGTTCGGTCTGTGCGATGGCGGTGGATAGTTTCCCGGACACCATCTTCGATTCGTCATGGCCGGACTGTACTGTGCGCCAATTCATGGATGCCGGAGGCCGCGTGGCATGGGCCGGAGATATGCCTTTTGCGGTGCGCGGCTTTTCGAACGGGGAGAAGTCATGGGTCGGCGCATACGGCGGGCCGAAGTATGCCTGCGGCTTTAATGCACACGCCGGCGGCGACGTGCCGGAGGCGCCCGAGATCACCGATGAGGGGCGCGCCTGGGGAATGCAGTATGCGGCGACAGACGGTTGCCACGCGGCGAATATCAGCGACGTGACCGTGGTCCTGGCCCGCGTTGGAAAGTTCTGCGCCGTCTCCTGGCTTAAAACCTACAACGCGAATTTTCCCGGAAGCGGCCTGCTGCGGTATCGAAATCGCGGTATAAACGGCGGCAATGATGCGGATATCGAAGACTTTGCCCGCGTGGCGTTGCATGGATTGGCGTCGCCGTAGTCGTTGACGTCGCTGTCGCCGTCGGATACTGCCGGACGGAGAACTATTGTATGAAAATGAAACTTCATCACGAAGATCTTGATGCCTATCAAGCCGCAATAGAGTTCCTTGCGATTGCCGCCAGGTTGATCGACCAGTTTCCGCGAGGTTACGGCTCCCTCGCCGATCAACTCAAAAGGGCGTCACTTTCAATTCCTTTGAACATCGCTGAAGGATATGGCAAGAAAAGCGTTGCAGACCGTGCACGCTATTACGACATCGCGCGCGGTTCTGCGCATGAATGCGGTGCGATTTTCGACGCGTCGAAAGTCCTCCAGCTCATTGATGAGTCCACCTTTGATACAGGTAAAGTCCTGTTGCATCGCATTGTTTCAATGTTGGTTAAGATGTCAGTATAGTTATTTCGACGACGGCGACGGCGACGTCAACGACTACGGCAACGTCAACAACGACGGAAACGGCGACGAGCACGACTACGGGCAATCGGAGTTGTTACTTATATATGCGAGGCTCAATCACTATCATTGCACGAGCCCTGAGCGACGACAGAATTCTTCCCCTTCCAGGCGAACCATGCGGTCCCTGCAATTCCGCACAAAGCCGCCGAGATGAAATTCACGGCCGGTCCCATCGTCCACAACCACGCTCCGCCGAACGCAGCGACCGAGACGATGCAGTCTCGGATGAGATAATACAGCCCGAAAGCGGATGCTTCGCGTCCGCGCGGCGCCAGATCCATGATGAGGGCCTTCCGCGGGGCTTCGCCGAATTCCTTCAAGCCCCGGACGATGAACGCGACGATCAGCCGGGACATGTCATGGCTGAAGAGAAGAATCAGCGGAAAGAGCGTGAAGTTCACGAATGTCATGAGAACGAACGGCTTCTTTTCCGCTCGATCCGCCGCGGCCGCGACCGGGATATAGATCAGGACGGCCGTGGCCATCTCGATCGCCGTGAGAAAACCGAATTCAATCGCGCTGACAGGACGGCTGATCGTCTTCATGCACCAGATGACGACGAAGGCATACGGGATCTGCTCGCAAAAGCGGATGAGGATGTCCGAGACGAGCAGATGCTTCAGATTCGGATTCATGGCTTGCCAGATCTCGTGGAACCGAGGCGTCGCCAGGATCACATGTTTCTCCCCGGGGATGAACTTTCTCTGGATGAAGATGGAGATGACGGCCATGGCAAGGGCCGCGACGAAGGCCATCCGCACGCCCGTCGTTTCGCCATGGGAAACGATGAAGAAGCCTCCGACGAGCGGCCCCAGCGCCATGGGAATCCGCCGGACGAGCGAATGCATGGAGACTCCCATGGTTCGTTTCGCCCGGGGCAGGTGTTTCGCGATCATGCTCATCGTGGCCGGCAGCGAGAGCGAGGTCCACGAGAGGAAAAAGAAGGCGCCGAGGATGACCGCTTCCCAGCGCGGTACGACGATGACGATCAGAAATCCGATCGCCGCCATGACGTTGAAAAGGAGCAGCGCCTTCCGGGGCCCGAGCCGGTCCGAAAGAAGCCCACCCACCCAGGAGTAAATTGCGGAGAGGAGATTATCGAGACCGTTCAGCAATCCGACCGCGAAGATGCCGCCGCCGAGAGCGAGGAGATAAATGGGAAGAAACCGCTCCGCCATCTTCTCGCCCATGCCGACGAAGATCGCCATGGACAGAAGCGCGATCATGGAACGGCGGAGCGCGAGAAATTCTCGAACGGGCGCGCCTGGAAAGCGGGAGAGCATTTTCTTCAGGACGTGAGCCTATCGCGGCGGCGGGGATCGATACAGTTCGGATATCTCCGGTCGATCAGACCGGAGGAATCACCACGGCGTGGCCGCGGCCGACGACCTGGCCGCTTTGATTCGTCACCTTGAAGCTGATCGTGCAGAGATTGATCTTCTCGTTCCGGTCCGTCACTTCCGCCACGACCTTGACCGTGTCGCCTATGAAGATGGGCTTCATGTACTTGGAATACATCTCCCGCGCGATCGTCCCGAGGCCGGGGAAGTGCATGCCGAGGACGCCGGAGACGATACCGGACAGGAGAACGCCATGCGCGATGCGCTTCTTGAACGGAGATTGCGCGGCGTATTCGTCGTCCACGTGGAGCGGATTCGCGTCGCCGGTCGCTTCCGCGAAGAGGCGGATATGGCGATCCTCGACCGTGTAGTCCACCTCGATCTTCTCTCCGAGCGGAAGTTCCGCGAGAGTGCGCCCTTTCTTCATCATGATAGGAGAATGTAGGCAGAAGCGGGCGCGGGGGCAAGGGGAAAGGAAGAAGAGAAGAATCATTTCGGATTCTGGACTCAGGATTACCAAAGTATTTGGTTCGATTTGGCTGCCTGTCATGGTAAGCTGCCGCCATGAAATTCATCCGATCATGCATCATACCGCTGCTCTGCATCGCCGCGGCCTGCGGACAGGACAAGCCGCAGAATCCACCCCAGGAGGCTCGTCCCGCCATGCCCGCAAATCCCACTCCCCGGCATATCACGCCGGCCGATATCGACCAGATCGTCATCGATCGTTTCAAAGGAGTCCTGAAGGCCGACCAGGTCTATACCGCGCTCGTGACGCTCGAAAAAGGCGACACGTTCGAGATCCTCTTCTATCCCAACATCGCGCCGAACCATGTCGCGAATTTCGTTTCCCTGGCAAAGAAGGGCTATTACAATGGCGTGACTTTTCACCGGGTGCTCGAGGACTTCATGGCGCAGGGCGGAGATCCGACGGGATCCGGGAGCGGTGGACCGGGTTACACGATACCGGCCGAGTTCTCCGACATCCCGCACGTGCGCGGCTCGGTTTCCATGGCGCGGACCGCCGATCCGAATTCCGCCGGTTCCCAGTTCTTCATCTGCTTCGCTCCCGTCGCTTCCCTCGACGGCAAATACACGAATTTCGGCGAGATCAAGAGCGGCATGGAATCGGTGGACCGCTTGAAGAAGCGCGATCCCCAGTCGAATCCCAGGTTCAAGGGCGACGCGATCAAGACAGTCGAGATCATCGAGAGCGCGCAGTAGCGATTGATGTGAACCGGGGGAGACGAGATCCGGCATGAGCCCGGCGCCCTTCATCATCTTCATCGTCGCGACCTCTTTCCTCATCGCGCTGATATTCTTCGTGCGAGAAAAGAATGCCGCCGTTCGCATGTTGATCGGCTTGTCTCCGCATAAGGGAATCGAAAAGCTTGCGAAGCACTGGGGGCTTTCTCCTGTCGACGGGGGAGTCACGATCGAGCGCGGGGGGATCACGTTTCGCGTTCGGTTCCAGCACGGCGGGAAGAACACACCGCACAAGCTGATCCTTTCCACCGGAGATGTCCCGGCCGGGGAACTGATCGTGCGGCGGGAAAACTGGCGCGACGCCTTCGGAAAATGGATCGGTCTCAACCGCGAATTCGATACGGGCGATCCGGCCTTTGACCGGTTTCTCTACATCGAATCCGATGAAGACGAGCAGACGCTCCTGCGGCTCCTGTCATCCCCCGGCCGCCGGGATGCCATGAGGAAACTCATCGATGGTGGCTTGACCTCGATCCATTATTCCAGGGAGGAGATTCGATTCGTGGTGGAGCAGCCTCGCGATGAAGACTTCGCGCCCGATCTGATCGAATCGCGATTATCCGTGATCCGGGATGTGCTGAGAGACATGGCGCCGTTACCGGCCACAGGTGCCGCTCCGTCGAAATGGAAAGGCGGCATCACCGCTTCCGTCTGCTCGGGCATGTTCTTCTTCGGCGCCATACTCGGGCTCGCCTATGTCAGGTCGAGCTATCGTCCCATCGAAGATGAACCCTGGGTCCTGGGCCTGCTGCTCGGTATCATGGCCTGGTTCGCCCTCCAGCCCTTTCTTGTTCTCCTCTTGAAGGGTCATTCGACATCCTTACGCCATTTCCTCGTCGCCTCGCTCATTCTCCTGCCGGCCATGACCCTGTCGGGCTCCGCGGGCGTGGTCGGTTACAACGGAGCCGCTGATTCGACGCCGCTCGACCGGCACGACGCGGAGATTCTCGACAAGCGCAAGGTGCGCCACAAGAACAGCTGGACGTATTATGTCGGTGTACGCTCCTGGATCCCGGGGAAGGAGCGGATGGAACTGACGGTCGATGCCGGCCTGTACGATCGGGCTGCGAAGGGAATGCCGCTCATCGTCACCACGCGCGCCGGCGCGTTCGGTTGGGAGTGGATCGTTTCACGGGAATTGGGTCGCGGCGAGATGAGGCGGCGCTGAAGGCCGTGATCCTGGATGGGTGAAGGCCGCTATCCAATTTCAGGATGGCGGATCACGTCTCCGAGATGAGAGGTCCAACCGGCCATCACGAGGATGACAAGAGCCAGGAACAGCACGCCGAACACATAGGCCTGGGGAGCGCCAGCCGCGCGGCGTTCCAGGAAGAGGCCGCCTGCGGCGGCGGCACCAAGAATGATCGGCCCCACGAATGTCTTCTCGGCGGCTTCCCTCATGTTCATAGACGGCGAGTTTCGATCACCTGGAAGAAACGCCAGGCGAGACAACCGGGGTTGGAGTGCGATAGAATCGCAACTTCGCCGATGTAGCTCAGAGGCCAGAGCAGCCGCCTTGTAAGCGGCAGGTCGTGGGTTCAATTCCCACCATCGGCTGAATGAATTCGGCTAGACTATATCCATGAAAACGATCGATTACCGGTTCCGGCTGAAATCGGGCGAGGAGAAGGTATTCTCTGTTTCGCTCGATGAGGCCACGCTCGATTTCCAGTCCGGCCGGACCGGGACTCCGCCGGCGTGGACGGAGCTCTCCTTCTGCCAGTGCCGGAATTGTCCGCTCGATCCGGCGGCGCATCCGCATTGCCCCATCGCTCTCAACCTCGTGGATCTCATCGAATTCTTCAAGGACTCGATCTCCCACGACGAAGCCGATGTCGAAGTCATCACCACCGAAAGGTCGTATCACCGCAAGACGACGCTGCAGAAGGGGATCAGCGCCCTCATGGGAATCTTCATGGTGACCTCGGGCTGCCCGGTCATGAACAAGCTCCGGCCGATGGTCGATTCGCACCTGCCGTTCGCGTCCGCGGAGGAAACGACATTTCGCCTGATCTCGATGTACCTCGTCGCCCAGTATTTCCGCCAGAAACACGGGCTGTCCTCCGATCAGTCGCTCTCGAAACTGGTCGTTATCCTGGATGAGATCCAGAAGGTGGATGTGGATTTCTGCAGGCGATTGAAGTCCATTCATATTCGCGACGCCAGCCTGAACGCGCTTGTCATATTGAATACCTTCGGCGAGAGCGCGCACTTCGCGATCCTGGAGAACGATCTCGAACGGATCGAGAAAATATTCCTGGATCACTACGGCGAATCCTGACCTTCAGGTCAGGAGGTGATAGATGACCTCGTAATGGTCGATGGCGCCCCGGAGGCGGCCGGTGACGATCTGGAGAATCCGCTCGTACAGGGCAATGGCCGTCTGAGGGCTCTTCGTCTTCATCCTGTTGATCCCGTCGCGGGTCAGGACGATCGCCTTCAGTTCCTTGTTGGTGACGGCGGTGGCGGTGCGGGGGTTTCCGGAAAAGAGGGCGATCTCGCCCACGATATCGCCCGCGCCCGCGACGCCGATTGCCTTCTCCCGGCCGTCGATGACGCGCGATACGACGATCTCGCCCTTCTCGATGACGAAGGCGCTGTCGCCTTCCTCGCCTTCGCGGAAGAGAACGGAGCCCGGCACGAACGTGCTGCGCTCGCACAGTCCGCTCAACTCCGCCTTATGTTCCTGAAGAAGTGTCAGAACATTGTCCTTGGACTTTCGCATATCCGAATTCTAGCAGGGGGAACGAGGCGACACAATGATCGGTACCAAAGTTCACACGCGGTTTTCAACGCGCGATCATGATCTTGCGCGTTGTCTTTTCTCCTGTTCGAGAGTGGATCACGGCGAAATAAATCCCGGACGCCAGTTCCCTCCCGTCATCGCTTTTCGCGTTCCACTGGATTGTGCCGTTCGTGCTGGAGGAATGCAGGGTGGCGGCGAGCCGTCCGGAGATTGTATAGATCTCGATGTCCGCCGAAGCGGTGACGTTCTGAAAGAGGATGCCGGACAGGGGATCGCCGGGATCATAGGGTTTACCGTTGGCATCGCTGCCGTCATACGGGACAAAGGGATTGGGATAGACGATGGTTCCCGAGAGCGAACCGGCGGCCTGGAGGCCGAAGACGGCGAAGTTCGTGAAGTGCCGGAGCCGGGCCCGGACAAGCTGCCGCTCCGCATCGACGAAACTTGTCGGGATCCGGAGCCAGCCGGGGGCGAGGGGATCGTAGAAGTACAGCGCCAGCGTCGACTCCGGTACGGTGAGGTTCGACCGCGTAAAGGGGATGGCGATCTCGATCGTGTCGGCGAATTCCGTGCGGCCATCTTCCCGGATCATGCGTCGATAGAGAGGCACGCCGGGCTCGGTGAGCGGAGAACTGGGCGGCGGAGGCGCATCCGGCGGCGCGGCGGAGAAAACTGAGATTCGAATGATCACGGTTTCACCGGGGGCAAGCGCCGAGGCGGGGAGATGGAGTTCGGTGTTGTCGGGAAGAGTGACCGTGTCATCCGATCCGAAATGGAAAATCTGGCGCCTTGTGTACGTGTTCCCATCGGTGGATTCGGAGATCGTTCGGGATCGGTGATGGGGATCGGATACGACCAGCGTCATCGGGACATGGAGGGACTGATCGATGGTGAGCGAAGAAACGGGCGAAGTGCAGAAGTGTGCGAAGAGAAGGAGGCCGATCCTGGCGGTGAGCGGCCGGCAGAACGCGCACGTCACCGGGACCCGCGGGAGTCATCCAGGCCACTCTCTTGTTTCGTCCGACGAACCTCGATGACGGTATCCCCGTGGAGGACCGGGCCGGCTTGCCGGTCGATAGTGCCGGTGGAGAGTTTCCAGTGGATCGCATGGCGGCCGTCCGCGAGGGGTGGGAAAGCCGTCGTGCGGAAGATCGTGCTGCTGCCGGGCAGCGCCGCTCCGCCCCCTACCAGTACGGCGACCGCGCGCGGCTCGGAGTCGCGCGGCGCCGGCGAACTGTCTGTGCCGACCTCGAACGTTCCCGCGGGACGAAAGTGAACATTGCCCGTGTTGACGATTTCCAGCATCAGGAATTCGCCGCCCTTTCCGTCTTCTCCGACGCGCACGTCCCGGATGGCGGCGGAGGGCAAAGCGGATCCGGCGGCGAGCGCGTAAAGCGCCGTTCCGATGCGGCCGATCATGGGATTGCCTCGGGAGAGTTTCTTTTCCTCGAAGAAGACGAGCGCGAGCGATTCGCCGCGCGCATGCAAGGGCAAGTGAATGGTCCACGACACCGCGGATTCCGCGCCTGCGGGGAGATCGATCCGGGTCGGGCGAATCCGGAGCCATGGGGGAGCAGGAGCGGAGCGATCGCCTCGCGCATAATCGACGTAGGAGATCGCGGTCGCGGTGACGGTGAGAGCATGATCCGACGTGTTTTTGAGCGACCAGGCGCCCGACATGGAACTGTCTGCCGGGACGATCGCTTCGACGACGACCGGGCTCACTTCCAATGCGGCGCGGACCGGATGCGCGGCCGCGATCATGAGAATGAGCGAGCCGGCGAGGAAAACCATGAAGGACAAACGAGGCGGACGCGACCAGTCGATTCGGGACGGGCCCGATGGCCCGCCCCGACAGGCGAAATCCGGTTCGTCCGTTTCAACGGGAAACGGCGAGACCACGGTCAGAGGTGGATGAAGTCGAGATACATCTGGTTCTGATAGGTGCCGGGAACCAGGCCGGTTGTCGATCCCGCGACATACAGGTGGATTGGAGAGGAACAGGCGCTGCCGTCGGCCAATTGCGACCAGCCTCCCTCCCATGCTCCGCCATTGGCGATGTTCAGGTAGGTCGAATTGTAGTCCCAGTCCGGATCGGCGGGATCCTTGTACAGCGTCCACGAGTTCCAGTTGCCCGATGAAAGAGCGGGGGTGCCGAGGGCGTCGGCGACTTTCCAGCGGAGATACATCTTATACGCGGTGTCGGGACCGATGAGGGCGCCCCAGAAATTGCCGTCGGTCGTCCTTCCGCTCGACGTGTACGTCTTGATGTTCCAATTGTCGAAATTCGTGTTGAAGGCGACCTCCACGTATTGACTGGAGAGCGAGAGCGTCTCCCCGGAGGCGGGCAGGCTGAACGTGAGCGAAGATGTGGCTCCGTTGTTCCCGACATTCTTCGGCTGGATGGAAAGGCTGGCGGAGCCGGATACGGTCAGGCTCATCGGAACGCTTTCCTGGTCGTCCAGCGCGGCTGATGCGGACGGAGCCAGGACGGCGAAGGAGACGGTCGTGAAAAGAAGCGGCGCGAGCGCCGCGCGAAACGCGGTGCGGATCATGGTATTTCCTCCCGGGAATTGAGTTGGACATCTGGTGAATCCCGGCCCACACCGTCGCTTTTCCCGCCTCCCGTCGAATTCGCTAATGCATATGTATTAGCTTAGATAATACGCATTAGCGATAAGTATTATGGGCTTCGGCCGGGCGGGATGTCAAGGGGCGAATGCAAAATGGGCATAAAAAAACCGGCGCCACCCCGAGCGGGGCGGCGCCGGCGAGCGGTCTTGCGACCGCGAGGTCCGGCAAACGGCGCGGACTAGATGTCGTAGTACAGGGCGAACTCGTAGGGGTGCGGTCGGACCCTCAACGCATCCACTTCGTTTTCTCGCTTGTAGTCGATCCAGGTCTGGATCACGTCGTCGGTGAAGACATCGCCCTTTGTCAGGAACTTGTGGTCCTTCTCCAGCTCGTCGAGCGCTTCACCGAGCGACCCGGGGGTTGACGGAACGCCCTTCTTCTCCTCGGGGGAGAGGTCGTAGATGTTCTTGTCCAGCGGTGAACCGGGGTTCAAGCGATTCTCGATGCCGTCGAGACCGGCCATCATGATCGCCGCGAAGGCGAGATACCCGTTGCAGGACGGATCCGGGCAGCGGAATTCGATTCTCTTGGCTTTCGGGTTCGAGGAATACATCGGGATGCGAATCGCCGCGGAGCGGTTCGACTGGCTGTAGGCGAGATTGACGGGCGCTTCGTAGCCGGGCACGAGCCTCTTGTAAGAGTTCGTTGTCGGATTCGTGATGCCGGTCAAGGCCTTCGCATGCTTCAGGATGCCGCCGATGAAGAAGAGCGCGGTCTCCGAGAGTCCGGCGTAGCCATTACCCGCGAAGAGATTCTTTCCGCCCTTCCAGATGGAAACGTGCGTGTGCATGCCCGAACCGTTGTCCTGGAAGAGAGGTTTCGGCATGAACGTGACGGTCTTTCCGTTCCTGTTCGCCACATTGCGGATGATGTATTTGAAGAGCGTCAGCTGATCGCCCATCTTCAACAGCGTGTTGAACCGGATGTCGATCTCCGCCTGCCCTGCCGTCGCGACTTCGTGATGCTGCCGTTCCACCTGGATCCCGCAGAGCTGCATCTCCCTGACCATCTCGTCGCGGATGTCCTGCTGCTTGTCGAGCGGAGCGACGGGGAAATAGCCTTCCTTGTAGCGCGGCTTGTAGCCGAGATTCGGGTGCTCGTCGCGGCCGGAATTCCAGCGGCCCTCGATGGAGTCGATGTGGTAATACCCTTCGTGCTGGTTCTGGTCGAAACGGATTTCGTCGAAGATGAAAAATTCCGCTTCGGGTCCGATGAAGCACTGGTCGCCGATGCCGGAGTTGATCAGATATTGCTCCGCCTTCTGAGCGATCGACCGCGGATCGCGCTCGTATCGCTCCTTGGTCTGCGGCGACGCGATGTTGCAGATGAGCGAGAGCGTGGGCCAGGAGTAGAACGGATCGATGAAGGCGGTCGCGGGATCGGGCATGACGAGCATGTCCGATTCGTTGATCTTCTTCCAGCCGCGGATGGAGGAGCCATCGAAGCCGAGTCCCTCTTCGAAGAGCGACTCTTCATATTCCGAGACCGGGATCGAGAAGTGCTGCCACAATCCCGGAAAATCCATGAACTTGAAATCGATCGACTGGATCGATTTGTCTTTGATGAGCTTCGTTACATCCTTCGGCGTCATATGTCGCCCTCCCGTTGATTGGTATACCGGCCTCGGCCGCCCGGCTCCGCGATCGTTCCGCGCGCCGATTGAAGTCCGAGACTTTAGGCGCAAACACAGGGGCATGCAACGCCCGTGAGGCATGGCTGTGGACGAAACGTCTTAGTGCCCGGTTGCAGGTCCAAGAACAGCAATGAGCATGCCGTGTTGGAGCGACAACACTTGGGGCGATGTCACAGGGTCGTCGGGCTCAAAAATGAACGGGGAGCGGTCAAAAGGATACAGGAGGGGGGCTGGGGAAATCCTTGCCAGACCCTGAATCCTGAATCCTAAATCAGAAATCCCAACGTGAATCATCCTGCCTGCATCATGCGGAGAATTGCGATTTACGCCGCGCGATTTTACATTTACGATTCTTGTGTGTTCAACCTCGTCTATGCCCATGCTGTGATTCTCCATGGGTGCCTTTCTTCCTCCGGTCCATGTGCGCTTCAAAGCTGATTCCTCGCCCCGTGGAACGCCCCTGGGGCGGAAATTGCCTGCATGACCTCTGCGGCGCGGACTGCACGGGACGTTCCATCGGCGAAGCCTGGATCCATGACGGCACGGTCACACCAAGGATCATCCTGAAGTGGATCGATGCCCGCGAACATCTCTCCGTGCAGAACCATCCCAACAGGCCGGGAGGTTCCAAGCGCGAAGCCTGGTACATTCTCCAGCCGCCGGATGATGGACGCATTATCACGGGGATGAAGGAGCCCCTCGACGGTCCTGATCCTGCATCGCGCCTGGAATACACATCCGTCTCCGCCGGCCAGGTTCTGGAGATGCCGTCAGGCCGCGTTCATGCGTTGACGGCAGGAAGCATCGTCTACGAGATCCAGGAGCCGCTTGACGTGACCTACCGCATCTATGATTGGGGACGGCCTCGGGAAACGCACATCGATGACGCCCGGCGGTCCATCAACAGCGAACCTGCCATACTCCATACTCCTTCGCGCCGCCCCGGCCGCAATCCCATCATCGCCCGCAAGGAATTCACGCTCGAACTCTGGGCCGGCCCCTGCGCCATTGAAGCTCCGTCCGCGGGAGTCCTCTCTCATGTGGACGGCCCCCATCGCGGCGGGTCATGGCTGGTGGAACACCACGGCATTCTCATCCTCGCGCGCGGCGAAGTGGCGCTCTGGGCAAGCAGGAAGGATGAAGCGCTTCATCCCGCCTGATTCATCATCGCCTACCTGAGCAGCTCGTCCTTGTCCTCGTAGTTCTTCCGCAGCTTCCTTTTTCGCCAGTCGGCGAGCATCTGGTCGAGACTGCTCCCGGTCTCCACGCGATAAAAGGAGATGACGCCCGTCTCCTCCATGAACGCGGATCGCTCCGCCCCCGCGGCGCGTCCTCCATCCCCGGATCTCGTGGCCGCCGGCTCCACATGGGAATCCTTCAGCGCGGCGCTTCCGCGCCAGACATACCAGGTTCGCGTATCCGGATCGGTCTTTTCCAGGGTCCGCGTGTCGCCGCGCGTAACGTGGTGCGTGTCGATCGGGGGAGGCACGACGCGGCCGGATTGGATGTCGATGAGGAGCGTCTGGCCGGGGAGAATGTAGCGCTCCAAGTTCCGGACTGCCGGATGCTTCGCGAAATTCCACGCGCCTCCCGCCGCCATGGAAGCCGTATCACCGCCCTCCGCTTCGGAATAGATCTGGCAGAGCACCATCACCTGGCGCGAACTGATGGAGCCCGGCAGCAGCTTCAACGCGCCGTTCACGACCCCGTTGAAGACACTCGGATGCTTCTGATAGAGCGTCAGGATTCCATCCAGAGATTTTCCGATGAAGAGGTGCTGCCTCGCGATGCGCCGGATATCGCCCCCGGGAAAAGATCGATTCCTCAGCCAGGAGAGCAATCCGTCGATGTGCTCGAAGATCTGCTCCGCGCCGATCAAGCGGCCGTTCAGGGTGAGCGTCTTGGCGATCTGCGCGACGTGCAGGAAGGTCTGGAGATCGACCTCCAGGTAGCCGTCCATCCTGATCTTCAGAAGCGTCTCGATCGCGCGGATCGTGGAGGCCGCTCCGCCGGCCGCGTAGGTGTGATTCAGCTTGTCGGCGATGGTGTCGCCGCGGAAGGAAAAGAGCGAATCGCGCGGGATCGAGAGAAGCGTGATCTGCCCGGGTTCGAATCTCAGGAGGTGAATCGCGTCCGCCCTGCCTTGCTCCGATTTGCGACGATCGACGCCGAGGAAGAGGAGATGGACAGCCTGCCGGCCGCCGGACCCGGACCGCATCTCCTTCGCGGCTTCCGTCTCCGTCATCGTCCCGCGCGCCAGATACCAGTCCGCCCGGAGCGAACCGAGCAGCTTGATCTTTTCGAGAGTCTCCTCCTGTTCCGCCGTGGAATTCTCGGTGGTGAGCCAGATCCAGCCTGCCCAGGCGGAGACGGCCATCGTCAGAAGGAGGAGCAGGGCTAACTTTTTTTTCCTCGGCAGCATGGTTTTGTCTCACCTGGTGATTGAAGTGCGAATGAAAATCCTGAATCAAGGGGCAGATGTTATAGTCTTCGGCCGGAAAGGTAAATGCGATGACGGAAAAAACGGGGGAGGACAGAGAGAAGAAGAGACGAGCGATGATCTCCGGATTCGCCGCGATGGCCGTCTCCGTCGCCGGTTTCTCCTGCATGGGGCTCGCGCTGCGCGGCTCGCGCGGGGTGTTCGGCCCCAGCACCGCCATGCTCTGGCGCGGCCTGGTTGGTCTCGCGCTTGTGATCCCCGTCGCGCTTTTCACGCGCACCTCTCTGCGCGGCGGCAATGCGCTCTGGCTCTGGATCCGGGGTCTGTCCGGATCCGTCTCGCTCCTCCTCTTCTTCATCGCCGTTTCGCATCTCGATCTCGGCACCGCCACGGCGCTCTGCTACACCTATCCCGTCTTCGCGTCGATCTTCTCCGCGATCCATCTCCGCGAGCGCGTCACCTTCTCCGGCTGGATCGCCATCGCCCTCTCGTGGATCGGCATTGCGGTCATGGTCGGGTACCGCCCGGGCACGGGCCGCTACGAGCTCTACGGCATGTTCTCCGGCATCCTGGCCGGTGTCGCGATCCATTCGGTCCGCGCGCTGCGATCGCAGGGCGAAACGCTCGCCGCGATCCTGTCCTCCTTTTTCGCCATCAGTTGCCTCGTGGCCCTGCCCGGCGCGATGATGGAGAGCCCGCGGCTCGGACTGGAATGGTCCATGATCCCGGGATTGCTCTCCGTCGGCATGCTCGCAACCGTCGGCCAGGCCGGACTCACGCTGGCCTATCGCCATCTCCCGACGCGCCTCGGCTCGCCCCTTTCACTCGTCGTCGTTCCGCTCTCGATGATAGGCGCGTATTTTCTCTTCGGCGAGCAGCCCGCCTCGACGGCGGCGGTGGGATCCGTTCTGCTCTTCCTGTCCGTCGCCTGGCTCGCGCATTCGCAGCGGTGACGGCTATCGTTTGCTCCAGGAAGGAATGACAAGCCCGCCGCCCAGGAAGGCCCCGAGCGAGACGCTTACGATCGGCGCGATAGCGGAAAAGAGGGCGACGAGAAGGAGCGATCGACCGGGAGTCGTGGCAGACAAGGCGGGAAGATACGCGGCCGCATACTTCGCTCCGAGCGGAAAGAGCACGACCGCCATGGCCGCTCCCGCCAGCGCGGCCGGCGCGCCGGCGCCCGCGATGCGCCTCACGAAGATCGCGACGATGTCGAGGCGGGAAAGTCCGAGGCGATGGTAGAGCTCCGCTTCGTCGCGCCGCTCCAGGATGATGGCTGCGGCCATGAAGACGGCCGTGACGGCGGAGAAGAAGGCGAGGATCGCGAGGGCGGTGGCGAGCACGATGACCATGGTGAGATCGAGGAGCCGGAGATTGCGGAGCCTTTCCCAGGGCGCGGAGACGGACAGTCCCTTCGCCTTCAGCTCGTCCGCGAGTTTTTCAGCGGAGGCCGGATCCTTCGGAAAGACGATGAGCCTCGTGGGTCCGGGCCGGCCGGTCGTCGCGTTCATGCGTCGGACAAAATCCAGCGGGACGATGACGCCGAGGACGTCGCTCCGGACGGAGAAACCCCGGAGCTCCGCCGGAACGCTGTATCGCGAGGTCTCCACGATCCGGAGCGAGGAGACGCCGATCTCCAGGCGGAACGCGCGGCCGAGAAATGCGGAGCGGGTCAGCATGGGGAGATTGTTGGAAGGGGCGAAGGAGGAGTTATAGGCGTCGAGGATGGCCTGGGGCGCGAGGACGGGAAGCGGCTGGGCGTCGATCCAGCCGGCCGGCGCGACGTCGGGCGCGAGCCAGGCGAGGCTGGCGGAATCGAGGCCGATCACGGCGACGTCGGACCCGTAGCCGTGGCCGAAGACAGAGCCTTCCACGCGGGCGGGCAGGCCGAGCGTCACTTCCTCGGCGATCGCGCGTACGTCGGCGCGCGCGGCGATTTCCTCGGGGAGTCCGTCGGGAAGCGAAGTTCCGCCGAAGGCGACGGGGCCCAGGGCGAGGGCGGCGGGGGAGACGATGAGCGCATCGTCAGGCATCCCACCCCTGATATATTGAGCAGCAATATGTCTGGCCATGAGCGCTCCCTGGGCGCTTACGGCCAGCAGAAAAGCGGCGACGAAGGGTACGAGCCCCAGCCAGGTCCGGCGGTTACTCAACGAGGCGCCCCTCGTTCAGGGTCCAGACGGTCGTCGCGCGCTCCTTGAGGCGCGGGTCATGCGTGGCGCAGACGAGGAAGCGGGTCCGCATCGCGTCGGTGATCATCTGGATGATGCGCGCCGCGTTCATGTCGTCCAGCATCGCGGTCGGCTCGTCGAGGCAGACCACCATCCTCGTGCCCGCGAGGGCGCGCGCCGTTTCCGCGCGCGCAAGCTCGCCTCCGGAGAGGCGCTCCGGGAATCGGGATGTCATGAGCCCGAGGCCGGTCTTCATCAGCCAGTCCTCCGGATTTTCCGTGGCGACGCCGCGCACGCGCAGCGCGAGAGCGATATTTTCCGTCAGCGTCATGCCGGGGAGAAAGACCGGTTGCTGGGATCCGACGGCCACGAGCGTGCGTCGCAGGAGAGCCCGGCGTGAGTCGGAGACGCGCGCAATCTCGATTTCACCATAGCTCACCGTGCCTTCCGTGGCGGGGAACAGGCCCGCGATGAGTCCAAGGAGCGTGGATTTTCCGGAACCGGAAGGTCCCCAGATGACGGACAGGCCGGGCCCGACGGAAACGGAACAGGGCCCCAGCTTGAAGTTGCCGCGCTTCACGACAGCATCCTTCAGCGATATGACGGGCGCTCTCATGTGCATTTCAGATCTTCGGCGCTGCCGGACGCGGCCCTGTGTGCGACAGGAACTTGAGCGCGATGCCCCGCAGGTGTTCCCGGGGCAGGACCAGGTCGATTTCGATACCCGCCTCGACGCCGCGAACGGACAAGCCGAAGTAATGGGCCGCCGTGCTGTCGCGTCCGGCAAGAAGAAACGGATCGATGAGGCAATAGCCTGCGACATCCTGGGGGAGCGCACGGACAGCGCGGAGAATCGCGGTGTCGTTCGCGGCCCGCCGTTCCATTCGCGACGGCGAATCGCGCGGCGCGAGGAGCAAATCGATCTGCGATTTCATGACGGAGGGATCGAGCCCTGTCGTTGTGATCATGAAGGCGCGACTGTCCGGGGGCACCGTAACGCGGCCATATCGGTACGTGCTGGCGCGGTTCGTCAGCTTGCCGAGATGTCTCCGGAAATTCGCATCGGCGAAGAGCGGCGGCTCGATCGGCAGCTTCGTTCGAATGCGCACTCCGTTCACGACGACTCCGCGGTACGTTTCCGGCGCCAGGTCTTCTCCGTTCATCGTGATTCTCGAATCGCCGGAGTCCTGCAGGAGAGTCTGCCACAATCCGGTGGCGGCATGATGTACGCGTTCCGTGTGCGCATCGAATTCCTCCTCGCGCCCGGGCGGAATGGCCTCCATCCAGACGGCGTTCGAGGCATCGGCGGAGAAATGATCCCAGCGGAGAACCGCTCCGGCGTATTCGCCGCTCACATGCTGCACACGAGCACGGATCGCATGGAGCGTGGCGGAGTCGGTGACGAGCGGCCGCAGGATCTCCAGCACCTCCTCCTTCAACCGCTGCGCGGGACCGGGTTCGACGCGGAGTCCTCCGATGAAGGCCGCGGCGGGAAGAAGGTCAAGAAGCGGCGGATGGCCACCCGCCGGGGACAGGGCTTTCAGGAGCGGATTGTCTCCCGGCAGCTCGATGTGAGTCGTGACGGAAAGTCCGGCGTCATCGCGAACCTCCATCCGGATGGATCGGATGACATCCAGCGCTTTTCCCAGCAGGAGCGGTGGAATCCGGCCGGCTGCGGCCGCGTCTTCCGGCGCATACGAGAGGAGCGAGCGCGCCAGGTAGAGCAGGTGCGGGAGTGCGTAGGCGGTGGCCAAAGTGCCGGGATCGCGCGCGGGCAGATCGACACCCTTCTCACGGAGAACGAAGAGATCTTCGATGGTCCGCGCGTCGAGACTGACGAGCAGATACCCGCGCTCGTAGGCGACATACATGCCCTTGATGGCGACGGCGCGAAGTCCCAGCGAGCCGGACGGCAACCCCAGTTCCTCCGTGAGAGCGCTCCGGTCGCGCACGGGAAAGAATCCGACGACAAGGGGCAGGGAACCTGGTGGAAAGCTGGCGACGATGCCGAGGGGCCGCGTCGCATCGAATCCCGTGGACCCGGGAAATTTCATGGGGCGCAGCAGATCCGGGGAAAGAACATGAGCAAGGTAAGGAAGCGAGAGAGGAACGCCCGCTTCGGAAGAGAGGCGCTCGATGGCTGGCCCGAGTTGTTCGAGGGAGGCGAGCTCGATATAGAGATCGGCGTGAATGGGAACGAGCGGCCGGGGATCCGGGAGCGTGGAGCGGCGCATGAGGACTGCGACGCCGAGTACGATCAGGGAAATGCACGCCAGGAGGATAATGATGCGAGTACGCTTGTTCATCGACAAGGCTCATCTTCACAAAAGAACGAGGAATAGGGAAGGCGGCAGGAAGGTATTTTTTGACAGATTCACCCTGAAAAGCTACGGTATGTGAAAAGCATGAAGAATGATGTACTTCATCCTTCATCATTATTTATCTGCGGAGGCTCCGTCCATTCTTCCTGATCATAACACCAGCATCGAACTCTATAAATCCATGCTCCGCATTCGCCTGGCGGAGCAGAAGGTCACGGAGCTCTATCCGTCGGACAAGATCCAGAGCCCCGTGCATCTCTCGATCGGGCAGGAGGCCGTGTCGGCGGGGGTGTGTCTTGCGCTGGGACCGTCCAACCGCATCTACGGAACATACCGCAGCCACGGCATCTACATGGCGCGCGGCGGGACGCTCCGGGGGATGTTCGCCGAGCTCTACGCCAAGGAAACGGGATGCGCGAAAGGCAAGGGCGGCTCGATGCATCTCATGGCGCCCGACAAGGGGCTGATCGGCTGCTCCGCGGTCGTCGGCAGCACCATCCCCGTGGCGACGGGTGATGCCCTCGCATCGCAATATTGCGGGCGGCGTTGGGTGACATGCGCCTTCTTTGGCGACGGCGGCATCGATGAGGGCGTCTTCTACGAGAGCCTGAACTTCGCGGCCCTGAAGAATCTGCCCGTCATCTTCGTCTGCGAAAATAACGCGTATGCCATCCACTCCCGCGTTGCCGATCGCCATGCGCGCACCGAATTGTACAGGTATGGCGAGCCGCTCGGCGTGCCCGGCGAGCGCCATGACGGCAACGACGTCTTCACCGTGCACGAGACGATGCGCGCGGCGATTTCCCGGAGCCTCGCGGGAGGCCCGCCCGTGCTGCTGGAATACATGACCTACCGATGGAAGGAACATGTCGGGCCCAACGCGGATCACTCCGAGGCCTACCGCGACGAGAAGGAACTCGTGGACGCGGCGGCCAACGATCCTCTGGACCGCGCCCGTAACCTGCTCCGGAAGCGTTACGGAGTGAAAGACGATGATTTCTCCGAATGGGAGCGGACGATCGCCGCCGAGATCGAGGATGCCGTGGCGTTCGCCGAAGCGAGCGCGTTCCCCGCCACGGATGCGTTGTATCGCGGAGTCTTCGCATGATCGTCAACTATGGCAGGGCGCTCCAGATGGCGCTCGATCAGGCGATGGAACAGGATCCCAATGTCTTCGTGATGGGGATCGGAGTCGACGACCACAAGGCGGTCTTCGGCAGCACGCAGGGCCTTCTCCAGAAATACGGCCCTCACCGCGTCTTCGATACTCCCATCGCCGAGGGGGCGATGACGGGAGTGGCGATCGGCGCGGCCCTGGCGGGCTTGAAGCCCGTCCACATCCATATCCGCACGGACTTTCTCTACCTCGCGATGGACCAGATCTGCAATCTCGCCGCGAAGTGGCATTACATGTTCGGCGAGCAGAGCAGCGTGCCGCTGGTGGTGCGCGCGGTGATCGGGCGGAGCTGGGGACAGGGGGCGCAGCACTCGCAGAGCCTGCAGTCGCTCTTCATGCACGTGCCCGGCATCAAGATCGTGATGCCGACGACGCCGCGTGACGCGAAGGGGCTTCTTCTCGGCGCGATCCTGGATCCGAATCCGGTTCTCATGATCGAGCATCGTCTGCTGTACTACATCGACGGCGAAGTGGATGACGGGCCGGTCGCGATGCCCCTGGGACCCGCCGCGATCCGGCGCGCCGGATCGGACATCACGATCGTCGCGAATTCGTACATGGTCGCCGAGAGCCTCCTGGCAGCGACATACCTCATGGAGCACGGGATCGATGTCGAGATTGTCGATCCCGTCTGCCTCGCGCCGCTCGACACGGAGACGATTCTCGCTTCGGTCCGGAAGACGGGACGCGCGCTGATTGTGGACACGAGCTGGGTAACGTGCGGTGTCAGCGCGGAGATCGCGGCGATCTGCGCGGAACAGGCGTTCGGCGACTTGAAGGGACCGGTCCGCAGGCTGGGCAACAAGCCCGTCACGTGTCCCGTGTCCAAGCCGCTGGAGGAGGAGTTCTACCCGAATGCTCTGAAGATCGCGGAAGCCGTCTGCGAAATGCTGGGCAGGCCGATGCCTTCGCGCGAAGCCGGGCCGGGCGGAGTCCCGGCTCTCACGACGAAATTCAAGGGCCCGTTCTGATGGCGCAACCGCCCGCTCCGATCCGGTATTTTCTCGCCGAGGATACGATCGACAATGACGAAGTGGACCGGCTTGCGGACTGGTTGAAGACGCACCCCCGCATGACCAAGGGGCCGTTGACTCCGCGCTTCGAGGAGAAATGGTCGAAATGGCTCGGCATGAAATATTCCATCTTCAACAACTCCGGCTCGTCCGCGAATCTCCTGATGTATTACGCGCTGAAAGTTTCCGGGCGTCTCAGGAACAAAAAGGTGATTGTGCCGAGCGTCGGCTGGGTCACGACGATCGCTCCGGCCATCCAGTTCGACTTCGAGCCCGTGATGTGCGAGGCGGATCCCGAAACGTTCGCGCTGGATCTCTCCCATCTCGAGGAGCTCCTGAAGAAGCATCAGCCATCCGCGGTGGCGCTCGTCCAGGTGCTCGGGGTCCCCGCGAAGATGGACGAGATGATGGCTCTGCGGGAGAAATACGGTTTCATCCTGATGGAGGACACCTGCGCCGCGATCGGCGCGCGTTACCGCGACCGGTATTGCGGCACGTTCGGCGACATGTCGAGCTTCTCCTTCTATTTCGGCCACCAGATGTCCACGATCGAAGGCGGCATGGTTTCCACGAATGACGACCGGTTCCGCGACCTGCTGCTGATGTTGCGGAGCCACGGCTGGAGCAAGGATCTCGATCGGGCATCCCACGACGCGCTGGTGCGCGAGCATGGAATCGATGACTTCCACGCGCCCTTCGTCTTCTATGAGCCGGGCTTCAATCTTCGCTCGACCGACCTGAACGCGTTTCTCGGGATGAGCCAGATCGACAAGCTCGACTGGATCCTCGCCCGGCGCGAGGAGAACCATCTCCGGTATCTCAGCCACCTCTCGCCCCATCTGACGTTCCAGAAGGCGCCCGCCGGGTCGCGCGTCTGCACGATCCATTGCGGCGCGCTTGCGAAGGACGTGGAACAGCGGCGAAGAATCGTCTCGGCGCTCGTCGAGAACGGCATCGAGACGAGGATCTTCTCCGCGGGAAACCTGGGCCTGCATCCGTTCTGGTACAAGCGCTACGGCCGGGCCAGCTTCCCGATGGCGGACCGGATCCATCATTGCGGCTTCTTCCTGCCGAATCATCCGTCTCTCCCGCTCGAAGCGGTCGATTTCATCTCCTCGGTGATCCTGAAGGCGTTGTGAGTTCACGCGTTGCCGGACCGTATCGAACCATGACCGATGCTCGATAGGATTCTCGTTACCGGCGGCAGCGGCATGCTGGGCCAGGCTCTTCGGAAACACCTTCCCGACGCGATATATCTTTCACGAAAGGACGGCGATCTTCGCGAACCTTCCGCCGCGCGCGCGATCATCGAAAAACACCGGCCGGACGCCGTTCTTCATCTCGCCGCGCGTGTCGGCGGCGTCAGGGAGAACGCCGCGCACAATGTCGAATTCTGGACGGACAACGCGCTCATCAATACCAATGTTCTCTCCGCCGCTCGCGAATCGCGGGTCAGGAGGCTTATCGCGCCGCTCTCGACCTGTTCGTTTCCCTACTTTGACGACCGGGCAACGACCGAGAAGGATCTGCATGAGGGAATTCCTTACGACGGCAATCTCGGATATGGTTATGCCAAGCGCGCGCTCGATGTTCACGCGCGCCTCGTGGCCCGGCAGGACGGCCTGGCCTGGTCGACATTCACGCCCGTCACGATGTTCGGGCCGCATGACAACTTCGGCCTCGACGACGGCCATGTGGTCGGAGCGCTCGTGCATAAGTGCGTGCTCGCTCTGGAATCGCGCGGCTCGCTGGACGTCTGGGGCGATGGATCAGCCGTCAGGCAGTTCGTCTACGTGGATGATGTGGCGCGCGCGGTTGTGGAGCTGTTGCGGCGGGACATCACGGATCATGTTGCCGTCGCCGCAGACGAGGGCATCACGATCCGGGAGCTGGCGCAGGCGGTGGCGCGGGCCGTTGGATTTGAAGGGCGGATCAACTTCGACGCCTCGAAGCCGTCGGGGATGAAACGAAAGGTGATGAAAAGCGAAATCTTCGGCCGTGTCTTCGGAAGCTTTCGCTTCACGCTGTTCGATGAGGCGCTTCGTGAAACGGCGGCCTGGTTCAGGGGAAACAGAGGAGAGACATGAAGGAACACATTATCATCACGGGCGGAGCAGGATACATCGGATCGGTGCTGGCGCGGGTGTTGCTGGAATCGGGCCGACGCGTCACGGTTCTGGACAATTTCCTCTATCGTCAGACCAGCCTTCTCGATTGCTGCGGCTTCGAGGATTTCCGCGTCGTCCGCGGGGACTGCCGCGACGAGTCGGTGGTCCGTTCGATCGCGAAGGACGCGGATGCCGTCATTCCGCTTGCGTGCCTCGTCGGCGCGCCTCTCTGCGATCGCGACCGGATCGGCGCGGAGTCCATCAACCGGGACGCCGTGCGGATGCTCTGCAGGATCCTCTCGCCCTCCCAGCGCATCCTCTTTCCCGTGACTAACAGCGGATACGGGATAGGGGAGAAGGGGAAGTTCTGCACGGAGGATACGCCGCTCCGGCCGATCAGCCTCTACGGCACGACGAAGGTCGAAGCCGAGGCCGCGGTACTGGAACGGGAGAACTCGATCACCTTCCGGCTCGCGACGGTCTTCGGCGTTTCTCCGAGGATGAGACTGGATCTGCTGGTGAATGATTTCGTCTGGCGGGCGCTCTTCGATCGCGCGCTTGTCATCTTCGAGGGGCATTTCAAGAGGAATTACATCCACGTCAACGACGTCTGCAAGGTCTTCATGCACGGCATGGAGCATTTCGAAACCATGAAGGGGAAGCCGTACAATGTCGGGCTGGAGGAAGCGAACCTGTCGAAGATCGAGCTCTGCGAGGAAATCAAGAAGGTGATCCCGGGCTTCACCTGGTTCGAGGCGGCCGTCGGAGAGGATGTCGACAAGAGGGATTATATCGTCTCGAATCAGCGCATCCTGGCGACCGGCTACAGGCCCGACTGGACATTGGAGCGGGGCATCCGCCAGCTCATGACGGGCTACACGATCCTCAAGAGCGGGTTCCACTCCAACGTATGATCACCAGCCGGACACCGTTCCGCGTCTCCTTCTTCGGCGGCGGCACCGACTATCCCGTCTGGTTCCGGAGGAATCCCGGAGCCGTTCTCTCGACATCCATCGACAAGTACTGCTACATCACGTGCCGGTATCTGCCGCCGTTCTTCGAATACAGCAGCCGCATCGTGTATTCGAAGATCGAGCTTGTGAAGACGCCCGACGAGATCCAGCATCCTGTCGTCCGGGAGGCACTGAAGTATCTCGGGATACGGGATGGCGTCGAAATCCGGCACGGGGCCGATCTTCCGGCGCGGACGGGGCTGGGATCCAGCTCGACATTCGCCGTCGGCCTCATTCATGCCCTGCATGCGATGCAGAACCGCATGTCCTCCAAGAATCAGCTTTCGACGGAAGCCATCCACATCGAGCAGAATATCCTGAGAGAAAACGTCGGCTGCCAGGACCAGGTGATCTCCGCGCATGGCGGCTTGAACCGGATCGATTTTCATTCCGACGATTCCTTCACCGTATCGCCGGTGATTCTTCCGCCCGCCCGCGTGCGCGAGTTCAACGATCACCTGCTCCTCTTCTTCACCGGATTCACGCGCCTGGCGTCCGACATCGCGGGAGAACAGATCGAGAACACGGGCAGGAAGGAAAATGAGCTCATGCGGATGTACGACATGGTCGGCAAGGGAATCGACATGCTCGTGTCCGGAGCCGTCGAGTCCTTCGGCGAGATGCTGCACGAGGCGTGGACGCTGAAACGCACGCTCTCGTCGAAAGTGTCCACTCCTGCGATCGACGAGGTTTACAACGAGGCTCGTGCCGCGGGCGCCATCGGCGGCAAGCTCCTGGGCGCCGGCGGCGGCGGCTTCATGCTCCTGTTTGCCAGGCCCGCGGATCATGCCGCGATCAGGCAGCGCCTGTCGAAGTTTCTCTGCGTGCCATTTTCGTTCGAGACCTCCGGCAGCCAGATCATCGTTTACCAGCCCGATGCCATGGGGGACATTCTCCAACATTCCAACATTCAGAATGCATGACTTGCGATTGCAACGCCGGCAATTTTTCGTTACTCTTTCTCTAAGTCGAGCATCCTGAATGTTGGAATGTTGGAGAATGTCCCCCTGCCTCATCCTCTGCGGGGGACTGGGCACACGGCTCCAGTCCGTCATGCAGGGACGTCAGAAAGTGATGGCTGATATCGACGAGCGGCCCTTCCTGGAAATTCTAGTGGGGTATCTCGCGGCTCAAGGGTTCCGCAGGTTCATTTTCTGCGCGGGTTTTGGCGCGGATGCGGTGGAAGAGCACTTTGCCCGGAACCGGCCGAAGGGTGTGACGATCATGGTGTCGCGCGAGGAGGCGCCCCTGGGGACAGCCGGCGCCGTCAAGAATGCCGAAGGACTGATATCGTCCGATCGATTCTTTGTGGTCAACGGGGATTCCTTCTGTCCCTTCTCCTGTTCGGAGATGCATGACTCGCACCTGGCCAGGGGTGCGGCCGCGTCCATTGCGCTTGTATCCGCGGAACCGACCAGCGACGGCGGGTTCGTTCAACTCGATGAAGGAAGCCGGATTGTCGGATTCCGCGAGAAATCGCACGCCGGTTCTTTCTCCTATCTGAATGCGGGAACGTATCTGTTGGAGAGAACCATCCTGGGGCGGATTCCGGTGGGCCGGAAATATTCTTTCGAGACGGAGCTTTTCCCCGAGCTCCGGGAGGAGAAACTGTTCGGCTTTGATACGCGGAGCAGGCTTTATGACATCGGCACGCCGGAGCGGCTCGCTCTGTTTCGCCGGGCCTGCAAAGAGATATTAGCCTGAGCAGAGGGTAAAAAAAAACCGCCCCTCCCGAAGGAGAGGCGGCTTGAAGTCGAAAAACTTATGCGCGGCGACGTGCGACGGTCATGAGACCGAAGCCGGCGACGATCATGGTGATGAAGAAGCCTGTGTAGTAACCGGAGGTCATGAGGCGGCCGATCGCCGTGGAGAGGATCGTGTCGCGCACGCCTCGCAGCGACGGCATGATGCCGGCAAGACCCGTTCCGCCGACCGCGTTGTTAATGACGCAGTTGTCATTGTCAACGGCCGAGGGCGTGGAAGTGGCGTTGACCGTTCCCATGGCGTATTCGGAGAACTCATCAATGTAGGCAACGAGCGTTCCGCTGGCGGAGTCCGGCGTGGAGGCCGAAACTGCTTCCCAGGTGTTCGTCGCCGCATCGCGATGCAGCAGGCGGATGTTGGATGCCTGGGCGGAAGAAAGACCGCCGAAGTTGTACTTGATGACGAGAAGGAACCGTGCGCCGCTGATCTGCGTGATCGGGTTGCCGCCGGCGTCGAAGAGATTGATGGCGATGACGGTGTTCGCGAGCCGCGTGTCGAATCCGGATGTGTTCGAATCGACATTGGCGTAATTGTCAGACTTGACCGCGCCGTCTCCGGCGGGATCGAGGAGCTGAACTGTGGTGACGGTCGGTGTGGACGGCTGGAGCGTGATATCGAAGCGGCTCAATTGGCCTACGAGCGGAGCATTGTTGTGAAGCACGTAGGTGAAGGTTCCGGCCCCGCCTGTAACGGCGTTGTCGGCGCTTCCGGCGTTGATCTGGCCGGTGATGAATCCATACTTCGCCTGGGCCGCATCCCAGTAAATGATGACGACCTTGTTAATGCCAGTCTCGAATCGGACCATCGGGGAGAGCCAAGTGGAGTCGAGGCAGGCCACTCCGGAGATCTGGTTCCGTGTCATCTGAGAATCGCCGACGATCTTGCCGGCGGGGCTGATGACGATGATGCGCATGGTGTCGTTCGTGTTGGAGTCGATTCCGGACCGGACGACGACCGCAATACGGGTTTCCGTCACGGCGGCGGTTCGCGTTACGGAATCGCCTGCTGACATGATATTCGACATCGGATACTGGGAATTAACCGTTCCGCCAGCGGTGGTGCGCGTGGAATCGCCGAATTCGACGGCCGTCGAGGAGAATCTTCCCCCGCCGTAGCCGAACTTCGATGTGCAGGTGCCGGAGTTGCTGGTGAGCGTGCCGGACCAGGAACCGCTTGATGTGGCCGAATCGGTGAAGGTCGTCGACACGGAGGTGCGAGCCGTATCGCTCATCTGGACATAGAACGAGCTGGCGCTGTTGAGAGTAGATGCCGCCTTACCCGTGAGAAGCTTGCCCGTGCCGCCGCGACCGTCGATCGTGCCGGGAAAGGCGAGCCATGTGTCCGCAAGACGGCCGTTGGCAAAGAAGATGCCGTTGCGAACCGAGCTGTCGGAATTATTGAGAGTGAACAAGCCGACGCCGGTGTCGAGCGAATTCGTCGAGCTGTTCAGCGTCAATTCATGCGCGCCTTCCGTGCTGTTGTTCACGACGGTCGCCACCGCGACCCCTACGAGCGCCGCTACCATCGCGATCGCTGCCAGATAACCATGCCGTTTATACATTCTCATATCTCACCTCGTGTAGATCCTTTGCCTTTGTATTTCCCCCCCGCTCTGCGGGGCCGCGCCGTTCGTGTGCGAACAGCAACTATGCCGAATTAATATCGACAAGTGGGGATTATAGTCAAGCCCTGTACAAACAAAAGATAAAAGTATTCCACAATAACAGCACCAAAACAGTGCCGTTTATTATTGCATCAGCCTTAAAATGGAGGTCGGCAGGGAATCATCCGTGGTAACGAGAGAACAAGAGCCCCAAACGAAGATCTGAGAACTACTAAGCCGTCACCGACAGAGAAGAGTCAAGCCCAAGCGAGTCGTCGGAAAAATACGATTCCATCTCCTTGATCGAAGCCTCCGTATGTTCCACCTGCTTCACGATCGCGTCAAGCTCCTGCGAGATCGCCTGCGGATCCCGCAGTGCGATGGATTTCTGATGGAGCAGTTCCAGGAGTGAAGCGAGCGAATCAAGCTCGGCCGCGAGCGCGATCTGTGTCGATTCCAGTTCGTTCTGGGAATCAAGCAGTCGCTTCTTGAGGGACAGGTTCTTCTCCAGCGCTTCCCGCGCGCGCCCCTTGATCCCGGGTGACGTCAGCTCCCGCTCCAGCCGTTCGATCGCATTCCGGATGGAACGCGAATCGCGCTGCTCCAGAAATTTCTCATACCGAAAAAGCGCGACCAGCCGCTGGAGGCATCCGTTCAGGATGGCATCCATCTTGGAGCTCTGTTCCGAGAGATAGACCTTGGAGATCCCCGACAGCGTCGAGTAATTGCTCTCGATCTGCCGGCAGAGATCTTTCAGTTCCTGGTAACGCTTGGACCGCATCGGATCGAGCGATTGAACCATCCGTTCCCGCGCTTCCGCCGCACGTTGCCTCAGCTGGCCGGCCTTTTTGAGGTTGACCATCCTGCGGAAAATGGGCGTGTCGAGGAGCGGGATGAGAATGCATTCGCCGCCGAGCCAGATGAGAATCGGGAGGGGATTGAGGGTCAGGAGAGACGCGGCGGCCGCGCCGCCGGCGAGAATCATCTGATACTGGTTGAAGAGGAGATCCTTGAGAATGGAATGCCCGACGTCGGAAACGGAAGAAAGAGCCTCCTCCGTCGTTATGCGTTCTTCAGCCATGGAAGCGCGTCAGGAAGACGGCCGGGAGAGCGATATCGGATTTTCTGAAGTGATGAAGGGAGCCAGCGCGTTGTAGAGCCTGGATTCCTCGGTTTCTTTTTTTCGTCGCCACGCGGCGAGCTGGGCTTTCGTTTCCGCGATGCGCTGCTGGTTGCCGTCGATTTGTTCCTGGGTTTTCTTCTTCAGGTCCTCGATCTCCGCCATGAGCTTCATATTTTCTTCCCGGAGCGCGATTTCCTCTTCCGCGACCTTCCTGGAATAGGCGGCGTCGTATTCGTCCAGGGCCTTGTCCCGATCCCGCGCGTCACGGATGATGTCGGCGAAGGGTACAGGGCCTCCGGGCAGACCTTTCAGGATGCCCGCGAAGAATTTCGCCAGCGTTCCTCCGTCCATGCCGCGAAATTCCTCGGCGTTCATCATCTCGATCAACTTCAAGACGGTGAATCCGTGCGCGGGCGCCTTGATCCCGGCCTTTTCGTAGATGCGCTCGACATCGACCGTGAGATCGGAACTGTCCGGGGATGGCGGCAGGATCTCCGGCGCCGGAATCGGTCGATCGGGCAGGAGGCTTTCCGGGGAATCTGATTCGCCTTGAGGAGCGGTCGCCGGAGAATCCGACGGAGACATCCCGTCGGTGGAGACGAGCCCCAGCTTTTCTAACAGTTGCGTCACTCCCGCCATATGCGAGAATATACGCCCCCTGGCATGCGCGGGTCAAGTTCTCCCGGCGCCGGGCCGGAAAGGCGATGAAACCGTGACGGATCAATTTCGCAGATACGCCATTTTCTTCGCGCTCGTCGCGATTCTGCTGACGGGAATCCTTCTCTTCGACACAGCCGATTTTACACCCGCTGGGGGCGAACAAGTCGGGGAACGGGTGCCTGGAGGCGAAGCCGATGAGGCGAAGGAGATCGAGAATGACGAGTTTGAGAACGATCCGATTCGTGCATCGTTCGGCGATTCTCTTCTCGTCACAGGACCCGACGGGAATTCGGGCTGGAGTGAAGCCGGGCCGGATTCGCGGCCGGGAATGGAAATACGAACTCTGCCGCCCGGAAGCGTCACGGAATCGACCGCGAGTGGCGGTCGAGGCAGACACGCGCGAACGATCGCCGGATCGCGAAGACCCGGCGACACGGACATGGTGGCGATTGTCAGCGGAATCGCCAGCCGGGGGGATTACAGGACAGCTGCGGATATCATCGCGCGGAGCGTGGAAGGGAAGGCGTTGGCGGAATCGATGGGCGTGGACCCTCACGTCATACGGGAATCCATGGCTCTGGCGTTGTCACGCTACCTGAGCAGGCCTCCGACGAAAAATGTCGATGCCGAGACGCGCCGATTGATGGCGGACACGCGAGTGAAGTGCCTGATCGGAGCGATGGAAATGCGGGAGAGCGACATGGAAGCCGTCGTGGAGGAATTTCTCCGGCGGCGCGTCACGAGCGGGGACTTGAAGCCGGCTCGCACCGTGCCTGAGGAGATCAAGCCGCGCGACTATGAACCTGTATCCGCGGAGCCTCTTCGGTATTAGCATGGAGACGATATGGCCGGTCTGAAAACACTCATCGTCGAGGACGATCCCACTGTGCGCGCTTTCATGAAGGAAGTCTGCGCGGGACTGGGGCATGACGTGTCCGCCGTCGCCCGCGGCGACGAGGCCGCCGTCCGGATCGAGAAAGAACGGTTTCACCTCGTGATCACGGATGTGAGACTTCCTGGCAGGAGCGGGATCGAGATTCTTAAGCTTGCCAGGGCGAAGCACCGCGCGACCCAGGTCGTGCTCATGACGGCGTTTCCCACGGTGGAAATGGCGGTCGACGCCATGAAGGAAGGAGCCGTCGATTTTCTCCAGAAGCCGTTCACCGCCGACATCGCGGAGTGCGTGATTCGCGGCGCTCTGGAGAAGATCGAGCTCAAGAAGGAAATAGAGGCTCTTTCGCGCGAGCTTCCCGTGGACCGGATGATCGGAATCGACACGGGTTTACGGGACGTGAATGTCCTCATTGACCGCGTGGCGGTGGGCGACGCGAGCGTTTTGATTCGAGGTGAAAGCGGTTCGGGCAAGGAGCTTGTCGCGCGGGAAATCCATAGGCGCTCCGCGCGCGCCGCGAAACGGCTCGTCACGCTCCACCTGCCCTCGATTCCCGACACGCTGGTCGAAGCGGAACTCTTCGGCCACGACAAGGGCGCCTTCACCGGCGCCTTGAAGGAACGCACCGGCCTGCTGGAACTCGCCGATGGAGGAACGATCTTCCTGGATGAAATCGGCGACCTCTCGCCGACCACGCAGGCGAAACTGCTCCGTTTCCTCCAGGAACGGAAGTTCAGGCGTGTCGGGAGCAACGAGGAGATCGACGTGAACGTCCGGGTGATCTGCGCGACGCACCGCGACCTCGGCGCGGATGTCGCGGCGAATCGCTTCCGTGAGGATCTCTTCTATCGCTTGAACGTCGTGCCGATCCGGGTGCCGGCGCTCAGGGAAAGGAAAACGGATATTCCGGAGCTGGTGGAATATTTCATATCCAAGTATGCATCCAGGCTGGGTTCAACGGTCCGGCGCGCCGCTCCGTCTGTGTTGGAAGCCTATACGGGTTATTCCTGGCCTGGAAATGTGCGCGAGCTCGAGAATGTCGTCTCCCGCGCGCTGGCCTTGACGCAGGGCGAGGAATTGACGGAGTCCCATCTCGATGCGATCCCGTCGCGTCCGCGTGACGAGTTCGAAGCGCTCCGGCTCGGGCAATTTTCATTGCCGGAACATGTGGCGTCGGTCGAGCAGGCCGCGATCAGGACCGCGTTGGAACTGGAGCAGGGTGTGAAGGCGAAGGCCGCGCTCCGCCTGGGCATCAAGCGGACGACGCTCGTGGAGAAAATGGCGAAATACGGGATGGCTTGAATTGCCGCACTGCCTTCTCGCTCTCCTGTTGCTCGGTTCCCCCATGGAAACGGTCCATCATCTTTCGCTCGCCATCGGCCCTCGACCCGCGGGATCGGATTCGGAGCAGCTCGCGGCAACATGGCTGGCGGATCAACTGGCCGCCGCCGGATACACAGTCGAGATCGACACGTTCCCGGTGCCGGGCCGCGGAGTTTCCAGAAACGTCATCGGCACCATGGGGGCCTCGCCGCGGCGGCTCATCGGGGCGCACTACGATACCAAAAAGCGGTCGCCGGGCGCCGATGACAATGCATCGGGATGTGCCGTCATCCTGGAGTTCGCTCGACGCCGCGCCCGTTCGGGCGAGCCCCTTGCCTTCGTATTTTTCGGCGCGGAGGAGATGCAGACCATGCGATTCCAGGATCACCATTATGGATCGCGCCACCTTGCCGCGCGTCTGCCGGCGGGGATGATCGAGGATGTCACGATCGTCGACATGATCGGCATGGGAAAAGACCTGAGAGTCCGCAGCTTGACCATCAACGGCCAGGTGGAGCGGATGCTTCTGGCGGCGCGTCGGATCAATAAGAACGCGCTCTACATGCCGGATCGGAGCGGGTTAAGCGACCATGAGTCCTTCGAGCGGCGCGGATATCATGCCGCCTGGCTCGAACGGCGCCCCAGTCCCTTCTATCATTCGCCCCAGGATCGCGTTGTCCGGCAGGAATATCTCGACGAAGCCATCAGGATTCTCGAGGAGACGTTTCCCGGTAAAGATTGATCTAGAGCGACTGGGCAAGAATGCGGCCGTGCTTCTGGTAATAGCCCGTCGTGTTGACGCGGTTGTTCACCTTCAGGGATGAGCTCCCAAGGACGATCTCCACGCCCGGGAAGATGTGAGTGATCCGGATCGGGCAGTCTTCGAACGACTCCTTGTCCTCCTCCAGTTCCCGCGCGATCCGCTCCTTCGTGGCCAGGTGCTCCGCCACTTCCGACTTCAATTCCATGTAGCGCTTCGACTGGGCGGCCATCTCCTGCTTTTTTTCCTGCGGAAGCTGGACGACTTTTTCACCCAGGAGCCTGATCACCTCGATCACCTTCTCCAGCCGCGCGATTTCCCCCGTCTTTTCCCCGATGGCCTTTTCGATCTTCGAGACCGCCAGGAAGAGCTGCTTCTGCCGCGTGTTGGAAATGCGCAGCACGGCGAAATCTCCGCCGTCGCCTCCGGCGGACTCCGCGATGATGTTCGCGTTCGCCTCTGTTTCTCCCGCGATGATGCCCTGCTCCGGATGCGAGACGATCACAGATGCCCCTGCGTGCGTGCCGCATCGGTAGAGCGATTTCGCCTTCACGTCGCCCGCGACGTTGATGGAGGCGAAGCGCGCGACCTGCAGTTCCGCCTGCGCCGCCTTCACGACGACGGGATCGACGATCGTTCCCTCGATCGCGCCGCGGACCGTCACCTTGCCGCCCGCGATCAGCCGGGCACCTCCGCGCACTTCTCCGGTGACGCTGATGTCGCCCGTCGAATGCAATTCGACTTTTCCGGCAATCCCGCCCTGCACCAGCACGTTCTTGTTGAACGCGATCGGCTGGCTCGTGTACGTGATGGTCTCATCGATGATGAACGTGGCGCCGTCGTCGAGCTCGTAACCCTTCGGCTCGTACGCGGGGATCTTCGGCGCCTCGGGTTCCGGAGGTTCGAGGCCCACCGCCTTCAGATCGACGATGTCGGTGGGAGCTTCCAGGGCCGTGGCGAGGAGGCTTTCGAAGTCGGGGAACGTTCCATCGACCTCGAATTCCTTCACGCCCCACGCGCGCATCTGCTTGATGTGCCGATCGCTGATGGAGGTTCCCTTGGACAGGAGCAGGCCGCCTTCGTACATCACGGCAGCCTTCAGGATCATGCCGGGCTTCAGCAAGTCCAGGGGAAATCTGGATGTCATGAGCTGTCTCGCCCCCCGGGTTCTACGCGCGCCGCGCCGATTCCAGCGACATCAGCAGATCGAGCGATGTGGCGCCGTCTTCCGGGAAGGACACGCATCCGCAGACGAGGTCGTCCATGCCGGGCAGCTCGAAGTTCATCAGGATCGCCCGTGCATCGGAACGCGACATGCCCGGGACGACCGCGATGATGCTTCCGGCGCCGTATCGGATCAACGCTTCCGCGTCGGGTATCTCCTTCCGGATCGTGTTCGACAGGTCGCGTATCGCCTTGTCGACCTCGCGGCTGCCCGATGTCAGAACGGAGGACGGAATATCGAAAGTGAGAAGCGTCAGGCTTACGCCGAAGGAGCGGACTCTGGCCAGGAGCGAATCGATCGTCTTCTGGACTTCGCCGAACGGATCGGCTTCCTTGCTGGATTCCCTCTCCACCATCAGGCTGATGAGTATCGGCGGAGCGATCTGCGAGGCGATGACGCCGAGGATCGGGCCGTCCGCCTCGCTGGATTTTTCAGAGTCGGAACGTCCCGCGATCAGAATACCGACGAGGTGCGAACCGGATTTCAGGGCGACCGCGTGAACGGATCCGCGTTTCAATCCGAGAAATCCCCATGTGGCCGGCAGGCGATCGGCTTCGATCGGCACCGGATGATCTTCCTGCAGGCAGGCATCGAGCCCCGCTCCGCCGGGATCGGCGGCCGCCCCATCCTCCATCGTGGCTCCATGCGATGCCGCGACGCGCCAGATGTGATCGAGTTCCAGGAGAATGACGACGCGCGAGAATCCAAAGCCGGTCACGAGCGTCTCGATGTTCAGGCGCAGGATCTCGTCGCGGGCCGTCGTCGTGTTGACGATGCGGGAGACGTTGTAGAGCGTGGAGAGTTCGTTCAGCGTTTTCTCGAGCTCCGCGCGGGACTTCCTGAGGTTGACGACCATCTCGTTGAAGCGCGCCGCGAGCCTTCCGAGCTCGTCGCCGCGCGAGGCGTCGACCGCGGTGTTCAGGTCGCCGGAGGATACGCGGTCCGCCGCATCGGCGAGGGACACGATGGGGCGCGCGAAGAAATGGGCCCAGACGAGGGCGCCGAGCATGACGATCACGAGCAGGCCGGCGGTCAGGGCGAAGGTAGTCTGGATGATCTCCTTCTTCGCAGCCTCGATCGAACCGCGGTCGAAGACCATCTTGATGTCGCCGAAGCGGATGCCGCGGGGCGGGATGTGGCGCTCCACCATGGCGGAACCCGACGTCTGTTTCGGACTCTCCTCCGGATTCGCCGCCAGGAGTTTTCCGTCCGCGTCGTAGATGGCGATCCACATGAGCTGGCGATTGGCCTCCCGGATCCGGCGAACGGTCTGGTTCAGGTTGGCGACATCCGAGCGCGCGATGTCGTTGGCCGCGGAAATGGCGACGGCGGAAGCCAGGAGGTCGGCGGAGGCCTGCTCCGATTTCACCATCGCTTCCGTCTGGTTCCGGACAGCCACGGTTCCCGTGACGCCTACCGTCACGAGCACGAGGAACATGGCTCCGACGGCGATCTTGCCGGCTACGGATAGTCCTTTGACGCTTTGTTGAGTGGTCATAACGCTCCTTTGCTGTGCCATGATTCCGTATGCCTCATTGCCTTGTTGCGATCCTCGCCAGGAGGTCGCCTTCGTAAGTTACCGGATGAACTTTCAATGTGATAAGTAGCCCGTCGACGGGCGATTTCACAATGACCGGCGGACCACCGACGCAAGGGTCGACGAGCGAGCCGACAACGTCGCCCTTCCGGATGTTGATCCCGGTTTCCTGCTCCGTCATGAAGAGTCCCGCGTCCGGGGAGACGACGTCGATGATCTGCTCGGATGTCACGACGAGCGACGGCATGCTCGTCGGATCGGGGGCGACCGCGCGGATGACGCCGATGCCGGCGAGAAACCGCAGGATGCCGCTGTACGTGTCCTCCGCCGCGAACACGTCGACGCGCTGGGCCTGGCCGGCATGAATCGTGAACGTTGCGATGCCCGCGCGGCCGACCTGGGAGGCGAAGAGCGTCTTGTCGAGCGGGTGCGTGGCTTTCCGGAGCCACACGAGCGGGAGGCCGAAGTTGCGCGCGGCCGACTCGTGGTTGTGGCACGACTCGTACAGTCTCACCTGCGGCAGCTCGAAGAGGTTGTGCGTTCCGGAATGAATGTTGATGCAGAAATCGCTGGAAGACACTTCATGGAAGAGGTGGGCCGCGATCCGCTGCGTGGTCTCTCCCGCGAGATATCCGGGGAACATGCTGTTGATGTCCATCTGGTCGAACGGCCAGGCGTGCGAGGAAAGGTGGAGCCCGAAGGGATTGGCCGCGGGGATGATCCGCACGAGGCCGTTCACGATATCCTCGGGATGTTCGGTGAATCGGCGTATCAGCTTCCAGGCGATGTACGGGCCGTTCACCTCGTCGCCGTGGATTCCGGTGATGAGCGTGACGCGCGGTCCGGCTTCCTCCGCGGTGACGACCGGCAACTGGTGCTCCGTAGGCGAGAACTCCCACTTGTGAAAGACGATCTCCTCGTCGAGCGGCATGTCGAGGGTGAAAATGGAGCTTCTCACGCCGCCGTCTCCGCGGCGTCCTCGATGAGGAGCCTCCGGACGCCTCCGCCCGGCTCGCATCGGATGATGCGAGCGACAAGAGAACCGACGTAGACGATCGGGTGGGCGCGGAGCGTGAAGAGGTAGCCCGTGACAGGAGCGGTGATCGTGCGATAGCGGCCGGTCACGGGATCGAGAATCTGGCCGATGACGGTACCCGTCAGGACGTCACTGCCGATCGCGATATCCGGGATGAAGATCCCGGACATCTCCGCGTTGACGTATTCCACGTTGCCGCTGTCCGCGAGGCGCGGCGCCGTGAGCGGTTCGGCGGGAGGACCCGTCAGGACGCCCGTGGTGTGCAGAAACGACATGATGCCGCGGATGATACGGCGGCAGTCCTGTTGCATGATACGGAGCCCGATGCCGGTTTCGATGACGTAGGTGGGAATGCCGATCGATGAAAGGTTCCACGCCAGCGTCGCCTCGATGACCGTCGGCGAAGGATGCACCCAGACGACTTCCACGCCGAGCGCTCCCGCCATGGGCGCGGATGCCGCCGAATATTCCTCCCCCAGCCGCACCTGCGGGATCTCCTGGAGGAATATATTGGAGGAATGAATATCGATGCAGTGGCGCGACTTCTTCGCCTCGGTGAAGATCGCGTGCGCGATGCGGTCCGTGGGGCGGCCGTCAGGACGGCCGGGGAAGGAGCGGTTGATGTCGATCTTCGACGCGGGCCAGGCGCGGGTGGAGACGTCGAGCCCCATCGGATTGGCGGCGGGGATGAGCTTCACGATGCCGCCGAAGCGATTGGGCGTCAGGGCCGTCAGTTGCTGCATGAGCCTGTAGCAGATGTAGAGGCCGTCGAGCTCGTCGCCGTGGATTCCCGCGACGATCGTGACGAGGTCCTCGCCGCTGCCGAAGGAGCGGGAGTAGAGCTTCAGCCTCTGGTCGAGAGGCATCTTCAAGTCGAGGAAAGTCTCCATCAGGCGCGATGGATGAAGGGTGAATCATGAAGGATGATTCGTTTCATCCTTCTCCGATCATCCTGTTCTTGCTAGACAGCGTCGGGGCCGCGCTCGCCGGTCCGGATCCGGATCGCCTGTTCGAGCGACGTGACGAATATCTTCCCGTCTCCGATCTTGCCCGTCCACGCGGATTCCGCGATCGCCTGGATGGCGTCGTCGAGCCGTTCGTCGGTCACAACCAGTTCGATCTTGGCTTTGGGGAGGAAATCGACGACGTATTCGGCGCCGCGGTAGAGCTCCGTATGGCCTTTCTGGCGGCCGAAGCCCTTGACTTCGGAGACAGTCAGGCCGTCAAAGCCCTTTTCTCCGAGCGCCGCCTTGACGGCTTCAAGCTGAAACGGCTTTACGATAGCCTCGATTTTCTTGATTCCCACGGAACTCCTCGCTCTTCGGTCTTCGGTCCTTCGTCCAGACGATCAATCGGGGAATCGTCGTCGCCGGTTGGCTGGCCCGCGGTATGGAATTCACCGCGGACAGGGGAGCCGGCGACATCCTCTTCTCGTCGCGATTGAGATTAAGGAATAACGCGGAGTCTGTCCAATTTCTTTTCGTGGCCGGTCCGAGGAGCTGGCTGCCGTCCACGTTCGAAGCGCTGAGGCCGGGGCGGTTCAATGCGGCGAGGCGTTCCATGACTTTGCTCATGGTATGGTCAATCGGCGTTTTCCTCGGTAACCTTGATGCATGCAGCCCAGCCCGACGTTTTTTAATCGCATCGCGCCCTTTTACGGCCAGCAATGGACGATCGAGGAGGAGAGCCGGCGGGCGGCGGCCGCGCTCGTGAAGAAACTTGCGCAACTTTGCGCAGGCAGGTCCGTCATGCTCGAGGTGGGATGCGGAAACGGGCGGACGCTCGCCAATCTGCCGGAGGGAATGATCGGGCTCGATTACTCCATGGAGATGCTGCGTGAAGCGCGGTTGCGCGCGCCTTCGGCCAGGCTTGTCCTGGGTTCCGCGACAAGTCTTCCGTTCCGGAGAGGTCGCGTCGATATTCTCGTGGCGGTGAACGTCATTCACAATCACGATGATGTTTCGCCCTGGCTCCGCGAATTTCGCGCCGCCGCGAAGTCGCTCGTTGTGGACTTCCGGAATTTCAGGAGCCCGGTCGTGCTGTATAAGTATCTCAAGTACCGCAACACGCTCGCCATCAATTATCATCCGCATTATCCGGGACGGTTTCGCCGGATGCTCAGGGACGCGGGATGGAGGGATGTTTCCTTCAAGAGCGTGCACAGGCCGATCACGGATCCGAAGGAGGGATTCCTCCTTCGTCATGTGGCGGGTTGGCTCCTCTCGCTTCTCCCTGGTTTGTCCCCGTGCTATGTTTGCTGTTGCAGCGGATATCGAGAGGAAAGCTGATGATTCGAAAGGATGGAGCTTCGGGCGGAGTGTTCGCGGTTGTTCGCGATCTCGCCTGGGGAGAATTCGACGAGAATACGTACGTGGTCGGCGATGAATCGGGCTGTGTTGTCTTCGATCCAGGAGCGCCCGCCGACCTGATTCTTCCCCTGGTGGCAGGCCGCAAGGTCGCCGCGATTCTGCTGACGCACACGCACCTGGATCATATTCTCGGGGCGGACGAATTGCGCGACGCTACCGGAGCTCCGGTCGTGGCGCCGGCCGGGGAGGCGACCGGCCTCGAAGATCCGCGCGTCAATCTGTCCGCGGCCTACGGAGTGGATATCCGCCGCCGGCCCGCCGAGAAGGTGGCGCGCGCCGGCGACAGGTACCGCGCGGGCGGCATCGAGCTCCAGGCGTGCAACACGCCGGGCCACTCGCCCGGGCATCTCGCCTGGAAGTCGCTCGCTCCCGCGGAAAAGTTCGTCATCTCCGGAGATGCGCTCTTCTCCGGCTCCATCGGCCGCACCGATTTTCCCGGCGCGTCCCATGATCTTCTCATCGCGTCGATCCGGCGCGAACTGCTGACGCTTCCCGACGAGACGATCGTCTATCCCGGGCATGGACCGAGGACGACGGTCGGCACGGAACGAAAGTATAATCCGTTCCTGAGATGAAGCCGGGAGAATCGGAGTCGGCTCCTCTTCCGATCGCGTGGACGCGCGAGCTGTCCGCCTTCAGGGATCATCTCGCGGTCGAGCGCAATCTCTCCCGCAATACCGTCGAAGGATATCTGCACGATCTCAATCGCGCGGTCGTCTTCTTCATCAGTCGTCGCCGCCGGTCGGCGGCGGATGTGACGCGCAGGGACGTCCAGGAGCATATCGGCGGGCTTTCCGACGAGATGATCTCGACCAGGTCCGCGGCCCGCGCCCTGTCGGCCCTGCGAACTTTCTATAAATTCACGACCGCGGAAAAGGGGATGACGAGCGATCCGACGGAGGACGTCGAAGGTCCCCGCCCGCGCCGCGCGCTGCCGAAATTGCTCGGCCGCGATCTGACGGCGAAGATCATCGAATCCGTCGACATCACCCGGCGCGGCGGGATCCGCGACCGGTCGATCCTCGAACTTTTGTACGGGTCCGGCCTGCGTGTCTCCGAGGTCATCGCCGTCAAGCTGGGAGACCTCTCCTTCGACGACGGCGTCCTCCGTGTGAAGGGGAAAGGCAGCAAAGAACGGATCGTTCCGCTCGGACGGTCCTCGATCCGTTGGATCGGCAGGTATCTCGCCGAAGAGAGAGCATCGCTTCTCGGCCGCAGACTCGACACGGGAAATCTCTTCCTGAATGTTCGGGGAACTGGCCTGTCGCGGCAGGCGGTGTGGTTGTTGGTGAAGGCCTCAGCCCGCAAATCCGGAGCCCGCATTTCCCCTCATACCCTCAGGCACGCCTTCGCGACACACCTGGTCGAGGCCGATGTCGACCTGAGAAGCGTCCAGGAAATGCTCGGCCACTCCGACATTTCCACGACGCAGGTCTATACGCATGTCTCCGGCGAGCGCTTGCGCGCCGTGCACAAGAAATATCATCCGAGGGGATAGAGGGGACATTCGATCCCAGAAATGGGGGATGTTTCGCGGGAGTCACTAATGCCGCCGCCTTGCCCATGGCCGGATCGCAAGCTATACTTCTCGCATGGGACGCGTTTATTCGGAAGTTAAAGTGGACACCCGATCGCTCTGGGCGCTCTTCGATACCGGTTCACGAAATAGCTACGTCACTCGTCATACCGTGGACGGATTGCCTCTTCGACGGCTCCCTGTCGCGCGCTTCGTCGGCCTTGAGGGCGAACACCGAAACCTTGAGGATATCTGTGATCTCCTGGGCGCGGAAATCGAGGGGAAGACCGTTGACCTGCAAGCTTACGTCATCGAAAATCTGGGGCAGGCCGACAACAATCGGCCTCTCGACATGATCTTCGGAGCTCTCGCGATGCAACAGTGGGGCATTCATCCCGTCCCCGAAAAGGAATGTCTCGACCTCTCCATGTACCCCAAGGAATTCATCGAATATTGATCGATTCACGCCACCGCTCGCATGCTCATGAAAAACGACAATATCATCCCGATCTTCATCCATACGGGATCCGTAATACCGATGGATCCGGACCGCGTATTCACGCTGATGACGATCACCATCTTCTCCATGTTCATGAAGAAGTTCCCTTTTCAGTGGACGATTTCCGCGAGCGACAGACAATCGACTTGAACGGTTCCTATCGACAACTTCTTCCCCACCGATTTACTCAGTAGCCCCTGTGGGCCATACTTGGATCTTCGGGGCTGAAACTAACCATGCCTGCCGTTGAGGAATAGAACCGCCATGCCTGATTGGAGCTCTTGCAACCTTGTCCCTTATTAATCCTTGTATAGAAAATATACGATTGCCCATTGCCGACATAGAGGTAGGGTTCTCCCCATGGATTCAGCCAAACGTTTTTCGGCTCCGTCGTTTCCAAGATCCGCGTTACGTCGGCCGGATTCATGCTTGCAGGGAATTTTCCCGCATGTTCTGAAAAATACATCGAAAGCGCCTCGTTGATCCTGCTGAAGTCGGCGTCCACCTGGCTTACTTTGGATTGGCAGACCGATACGGGCTCGGGAAACATCTCTTCCACCCAGCTTGTCTTTGATACATCAGTATCGGAGATATCCCTAAGCCAGAGCATAATAAAAGCGTTCAGAAGCGGTCGAAGATCAGGAGCGATCATTCCTTTGAAAACGAGATGGGTTCCCTCCATGTAACCCGTCCAATTAAATTCAATTTTAGCCTCCTCAACAGCACCGTCGTCGGGCGCAACCAGATTGCTCAAGCGCCCGGATATCTCTATGACATGCGGCCGCTCGGACGCCGCGACGGAAACGTCGCCGAATTTCTGGGCGCCCTCCATGTCGGTGGAAAGGCCTAACCACTCGCCGCTGGACAAGAACACGAGTCATTCGAGAGGGAAATGTTGGTTTCGCCTGCGGCGAGCAACACCGCGAGCTTCAACCTCGCTTCGCTATTCGAAAAGATCCGCGCTTGATCACGTCGCGCAAGAAAGATTGGAATCGAGTCATCGCATTCCAGCATGGTCCACCCGAAATAATCTCCCGATCCGTTTCCCGAGCGAAATCCCATGGCGCGAATCCAATCCTCGTCGAGGCCTTGCGCCGAATCAGTGTCCTTCCATTCGACCACCGCTACATAAGAAGGCAAACCCGCTTGGAAGTCCTCGGCGCGATAAATCGCAATGGCGGCCCTGAACTCGATGTCCTTCACGTTGATACCTTGCAAATCTCCCAATTGATGGGCCGCCGCCCAACCGAAAGCAAGAGAAAGAAGCCGAGCGGCGGCATCGTCATAGTCCATACACTCAACTTCCGCATAACCGCAAGCCCCCGCAGGAACGATCGCCGCAAGCTCCCCCAATTTCCAACGCTTGGTCATCGTGGCGTGGAATACAAAAAACGCGAAAATCAATGCGGCTCCGATCACAAACGCAATCAGCGTCAATCGATTTCGAGGGCCGGATCGATTCGATTCAGACACGCGAGATTGATACTCTTCGAAGGAACGGGTCCTTGCCAGACGGGGTCGCATGACGGCGTGGTCGGATCACATGCTTCTATCCATGGACACAAAAACACTTTTTCGCTCTTGGATCATGTCGACCCATCACCAGATGCGCCGACGAATTTGTACAAATCTCCATGCGTGCCAATTTCATCAACTCATCGTATTCCACCTGTTTTCCCGTCCGCTTTTCTATCTCTACGATCAGATCCGCTATATCGAGGCTGTCCAAGTCCATTTTCTGGAAGAAAGTCTTTTTTCCCTGGAGAATCTCCATAGGTACCTCGAATATCTCGTTAAGTATGATCCGAATTTTCTTCTTTGCGCTTGTCACGATTCTTCCGTAGGCATTTCGCTTTTGATGACAGATGTATTCATCACGCCAAAGGCGAAATTGTTGGAGATATTGTAAATAAGCAACTTTGATGCGCGCGTTGTAACCTCATATTCACAATGTGGGAATGTAGGCCACTCCGTCCGTCCCTGGACTCTCGCGGCACTTCCTCCTTCCTGGGGGTCAGGAGAATGTCCCCACTGTGTTGCGGAGTGTTCCGATTCCCTCGATGATCACCTCGATGAGGTCTCCAGATTTGAGAAACCGCTGAGGATTCCGGGCGAAGCCGACACCATGGGGAGTGCCGGTCATGATGACGGTGCCGGGCAGGAGCGTCATACTACGCGAGATGAAGCTGATGAGATCGGCGACAGGGAAGATCATGTCCTCCGTCGTGGAATCCTGCATTGTTTCTCCGTTCAGATCGAGCCTGATCGATAATCGGGAAGGATCCAGATCGGTTTCGATCCAGGGACCAAGACACGTGAATGTATCGAAGGATTTCCCCCTGGCCCACTGCTTGTCGCGCCGAAACTGGCAGTCTCGGGCGCTGACATCGTTGCCGCAGGCATAACCGAGCACATGATCCAAAGCTTCCGCAGGAGAGACGCTGCGCGCTTCACGCCCGATCACGACCGCGAGCTCGGCCTCGTAATCGACCTCATCCGGCGCCTCTTGCGGCAACACGATGAATTCGCCGGGACCATTGAGGGAGGACGTCGCCATTAAAAATATCACGGGCTCCGTCGGATACTCCCATCCCTTTTCATCAGCGTGTTTTCTGTAATTGAGGCCGATTCCGATGATGTTGGGTGGAACGATCGGCGGCAGGAGTGTCACTTCTGAAAGAGCGTCGACGGTTCCATCATATGTGAGAAGATGCGTGGGCGATCCGAGAAGTCGTCTTATGGAGTTCTCCTCCACTACGCCGTAGTGCATCGCGGAACCGAGACGGTATCGGGCGATTTTCACGGCGTTGTCTCCCGCTATTTCCCTTCGATCCATTGCAGGACCGCGTCGTATTTCGGTGCCTCAGCCCGCGGCTGGCCCTGGTACTCGATCAGGCCCCACCGGCCGCCGCTGCCGGGCTGGCCGCAGTGCATGAGGTGGGTGAAGAGTCCGCCTCCGGAGAGCCGGCTCCATTCCGAGATCAGCGTCGTGTACAGCCTGCCCATGCGCGGATCGCGGTTGGCCGCGTCGAAAAGGGCTTCCACCCTGGCATCCTTCGGCTCGCCGAGATTGCAGAGGTGCTGGCCGGCTTCATATGTGATGAGCGGCAGGCTGTGTCGGCGCGCGATCTCCGCATGCTCGGCGATGCAGGCGATCGTCTGCGGAAGCGTCTTCGTCTCGAGTTCACGGAAGAGCTGGTCGAGTGTCATGCGCCCGACCACGGCGGCGGAATCGGGAAGGCCCAACTCGTACCCGAAGTACGGGGCGGTGGCGAGTGCGTCAACGTCCGCGGCGGTTCCGTTCCAGGCGAGCATCTCATCGGCGATCGGAGGATAATCCGCCTGCCCGGCGAGAAGGACGACAACTCGATCCCGGCCCAGGACCTCGCGGAAGATCGCCCCGATTTCGCGTGTTCGCCGCGCGTGATACCGGTTGCCGGCGTTGTACGCATCCTCGGCAAGACCCAGCTCGAGGCCGCGCCGCTCCGCATACGCATGTTCAGGGAACATCGGGTTCCAGACTTCGTTCGAATGTTCAATATAGACTTTACGGTCGGGTTCGAGCTTGTTCTTCAGAAGCTCGGCGAAACTTCGCACAAATTCATCCTCGGCTTCGTGCGGGATGTTGAACCAGGCGTCCACGTCCAGGCGGTTGACGAGATCCGCCATGATCTCGATCGGCGGTCCGCTCCTCGAACTCTCCCAGCGGGCGTCGGTCATGAGCGGCCTCTGGCTCCAGACGTGCGGCGTATGCGCCGCATCCTCGGCCGTCGGGCCGAACGTCCAGCCGAGGAAACGGATCAGGCGATAGCCACGGAGGCTCTCGATGAACGCAGGGTTGAAAATCTCATCGGGCTTCGCGTTCGGCATGAGCACGCGGATATTCCGGATATGATTCCTGGGATTTACAGCGGTAAGATAGAGGGCGAGTCCGGCGTTCGTATCCGTCACCGTTAGCTCGATGACGTCGCGTCCCGGGCCGTGCTCGACGACGCGCGCTACGTCGTATTCGATCGTGCCTTCACCTTCGTACGTCACGGTGAAGCGGCCGGCCGGAACGCGATACACGCCACTGCCGGACGCGTCCGGGACCCACATCTGCGACCCGAACATCATGACCGTGATGGCGCGCTGTCCGCGGCGGAGCGATCGTACCCAACCGTGCTCGTCGAGATCGAGCGGACGGCCGTCGTCCCATACGTCGGCGGTGCCGGACATCCATGGGCTCGACGTCTTGAAGATGTCGTTGAACGGGAACTCCGTGGAATAGGAAATAAGACCGTCGAGGCCTGTGCCAATGGGGGAGCGGGGTATTGTCGAAGCGGGTTCGATTCGGATTTCCGCAGGCGGCGGCGGTGAGGGCGGAGTCTGCTTGGCGCAGGCTTCCGTGGAGAAGATTACGCAGAGACAGGTCAAGGCAACGATGCCGCGAACTCGCCTCAAGATTTTCATGCCTGCCAGGGTGCGATCATTCATAAGTCCTGTGCAACATCTTTCCGATCAAAGTCCATAGATCAGGAAGCATTTCGCGCCTCGGCTCATTTCCACAATAATACCCGTACATTCGCGTGCAGTTTAAGAATTAATGAATACGGGCTGGTGAGATCGACCTGATTCTCGGATCCGCGCTCAAGGTCTTCTCCGGCGCGAATCATTCCACCCGGATCAGCAACCCATTTCGATAAGCATAGGAGCTTTCTTTCGAGGATACCAGACCCGGAGCGCGGTGATCTATTCGGTATTTGCTCTACTTTTTCGGGCGATAGATATGCGTGGACTGGCCGAAGAAGACTTCCGCGGATTCCATGATCGTCTCCGAAAGCGTCGGATGCGGATGAATGCTCATCTTCATGTCGGAGACATTCGCGCCCATTTCGACCGCGAGGACGCCTTCGGCGATGAGTTCGCCCGCGCCGGATCCGCAGATGCCGACTCCCAGCACACGCTCCGTTTCCTGGTCGACGATCAGCTTGGTGACTCCTTCGGGAGCGTCCATCGTGGTGGCGCGGCCGGAGGCGCCCCAGGGGAAACGGGCGACTTTCACGGCCCGCTGCTGCTGCCTGGCTTCCAGTTCCGTGATGCCGCACCAGGCGATCTCGGGATCGGTGAAGACGACCGCGGGAATGGCGCGTGGTTCGAAGGCGACATTATGGCCCGCGATCGATTCGACCGCGACGCGCGCCTCGTGCGAGGCCTTGTGCGCGAGCATCGGATTTCCGGCCACGTCGCCGATGGCGTACACCTTCGGATTCGACGTCCGACGGGCGGGATCGACGATCACGAATCCGCGGGGATCGACGCCGATTCCGGCGGATTCGAGGCCGAGTCCGCTGGAATTTGGCTTACGCCCGACGGATACGAGCACCTTCTCGAAGACCTGTTCCGGTTCCGTCAGGTTCGGCCCTTCGAATCGGACGCGCAGTCCGTTCTTCTCCTCTTTCAGCGAAGCGACCGTCGTACCCAGCAGAATCGCGTGAAGCGTCTTTTCCATCTTGCGGTGAAGGATGGAGACGAGGTCCTGGTCGGCACCGGGCAATAACGCCGGAGCCATCTCCACGACCGTGACTTTCGTCCCGAGCGCGGCGTAAACCGTCCCGAGCTCCAGCCCGATGTATCCGCCGCCGATGACCAGCATGGACGCGGGTATATCCTGCAGTTCGAGCGCGGTCGTCGAATTGAGAATGCGCGGGGAGTCCGGCATGTTCGGGAGCGTCGACGGGCGCGAACCGGTCGCGAGGATGACGTGATCGAACGCGATCTTCTCGATTCCGCCGCCTTCCGTCCGCTGCACCTGCAGGAGGCCGGAGTCCAGGAACGATGCCATGCCCTGGATGTAATTGATGTTGCGGCTCCTGGAGAGAACGCCGAGCCCGCCGGTCATCTTCTCCACGACCGAATCCTTCCAGGAACGGAGCTTGTCGATGTGGATCGTCGGCTGCTTGTACTCGATGCCCCAGTTCGCGGCGTGCTTCGTTTCGTTCAGGAGCTTGGCGACGTGCAGGAGCGACTTGGAAGGGATGCATCCGCGGAAGAGACAGACGCCGCCAGGATTCTTTTCGCTGTCGATCAGGGTGACGTTCATGCCCTGGTCGGCCGCCGCGAAGGCCGCCGCATACCCGCCGGGACCGGCGCCAATGACAATGACGGATTTCTGGCCCGCGTCCGTCATGGATTAACCACGAAGACACAAAGACACAAAGAAAAACACGAATTATTTTCTTCGAGTCTTCGTGTCTTCGTGGTTATGGCGATCATATTAACCTTCCAGCGACATCAGGAAAGGCTGCTGCAGCGCGTCGACGACCCAGCGGAGGAAGCGCGCGCCGTCGGCGCCGTCGATCAACCGGTGGTCGTACGACAGGGCGAGGGGGAGCATCATCCGCGGTTCGAACTTGCCGTTCAGGTAGACAGGCTCGATGCTGGATCGCGCCACGCCCAGGATGGCGACCTCCGGAGAATTGACGATCGGCGTGAAGTTCGTCCCTCCAATGCCCCCGAGATTCGTGATCGTGAATGTGCCGCCCTGCATTTCCTCCAGAGTGGTCTTCTTGTTCCGCGCCTTCTCGGCGACGGCGTTCAATTCGGCGGAGATCTCCAGGATGTTCTTCTTGTCGACGTCGCGGATTACCGGGACGAGAAGGCCCCGGTCGGTGTCGACGGCGACGCCGATATGGTAGAACTTCTTGTAGACGATCTCGGAGGTCGCCATGTCGACCGAAGCGTTGAACTGGGGGAATACCTTCAGCGCGGAGGAGATGACCTTGATGATGATGGCCGTCACGGTCAGCTTGCCGCCCGAGGCTTCCGCCTTCTTGCCGAATCTCTGGCGCAGTTGCTCCAGCTCCGTCATGTCGGCCTTGTCGAACTGCGTGACGTGGGGAATCGTCGACCAGGCGTTCGTCATGTGCTCGGCGGTTTTTCTCCGGACCGAGGACATCGCCTTGCGATCGACCGTGCCCCACTTGGAAAAATCGGGCAGGGGAACCGGAGCCCCGGGCGCGGAAGAAGTCATCGTCACGAAACCGCCGACGTCGGTGTTCACGCGGCGGGCGAAGGTCTTCACGTCTTCTTCTGTGATCCGGCCGCCGGTACCCGAGCCGGGAACCTGCATGATGTCGACGCCGATTTCGCGCGCAAGCCTGCGGACGGAAGGCGACGCGGGAGCGGTCTCCCGAAGGCCTTCCGGCTGCCTGGGACCGGATGCGGCCGGTGGAGAAGGAATTGCGGGGACCGGCGCGGGCTGCGAAGCAGGCGCCTGCTTCTGCGAAATCGCGGGCGCGGGAGTCGGCGCGGATGGCGGAGCAGGGGAGGCGGCCTGGACAGACGGTGCTGAGGATTGAGCCGCCGTGGAAGCAGAGGCGGCTGAATCCGCGCTCCGCGTCGAATCGCCCTCCGCGCCGGTCTGCTCCACTTCGAAGACGATTCCGCCCACGGCCACTTTCTCGCCTTCCTTGACGTGGATCTTCGTCACCTTGCCGCCGATACTGCTCGGCACTTCGATCGCGGCCTTGTCCGTCTCCACTTCGAGAACCGGCTGCTCCGCCGTCACGACGTCCCCCACGTGCACGAGGACCTTCACGACGCCGGCGCTCGTGATGTTTTCTCCCAGGAAGGGCAGCTTGAATGTCTGGCTCATGTCAGATCAGGAGGTTACAGGATCGGACTTGTCGGGATCAATGTTCAAATCCTTGATGGCCTGAGATATTACGGACGACTTGATCTTCTTTTCCGCTTCCAGCGCGGTGAGTGTGGCGAGCGTGACGAATCGGGCATCGACTTCGAAAAATTCCCGCAACGCTTCGCGGGATTCGCTCCGCCCGAATCCGTCCGTTCCCAGGGCCATGAGAGGCCTGGGGAACCAGCGGGAGATCGAATCCGGAAGGAGCTTCATGTAATCCGACGCGGCCACCATGACGCCCGGTTCATCCTTGAGCATGCGGGTGATATAGGGCACGCGGGCTGGTTCTCCGGGGTGGAGCATGTTCCAGCGCTCGCTTTCGAGCCCGTCGCGGCGCAGCTCCTTGTAGGAGGTGATGCTCCAGACGTCCGCCGCAACGCCGTACTTCTCCTCCAGAATCTGCTGCGCCTTCAACACCTCGTTCAGGATCGCTCCGCTTCCGAAGAGTTGCGCCCGGTGCTTCGCGTTCGCCATGGAGGAAGCTCGAAACTTGTACATGCCCTTCAGGATTCCCTCGCGGATGCCGTCGACTTCCGGCATCGGGGGCATCGCGTAATTCTCGTTCATCACGGTGAGGTAATAGAAGACATCCTCCCGGTTCTCATACATGCGGCGGATGCCGTCCTTGATGATGACGGCCAGTTCGTACGCGTAGGCGGGATCGTACGCGACGACGTTCGGCACGGTCATGGCTGCGACGTGCGTGTGGCCGTCCTGGTGCTGGAGCCCTTCGCCCGCCAGCGTAGTGCGGCCCGCCGTTCCGCCCAGCAGGAATCCGCGGCTTCGCAGGTCGCCGGCGGCCCAGATGAGGTCTCCGACGCGCTGGAATCCGAACATGGAGTAGTAGATGAAGAAGGGGATCGTGTTCACGCCGTGATTCGCGTGAGCGCATCCGGCCGCGATGAAGGAGGAGAGCGATCCCGCTTCGTTGATGCCCTCTTCGAGGATCTGCCCGTCCTTGGCTTCCTTGTAATAGAGCAGATTGTCGGAATCGACGGGCTCGTAGAGCTGGCCGACGTGGGAGTAGATACCGCACTGACGGAAGAGCGCCTCCATGCCGAAGGTGCGCGCCTCGTCGGGAACGATCGGGACGACGAGCTTTCCGATTTCCTTGTCCCGCAGAAGTTTCGAGAGGATCCGGACAAAGACCATCGTCGTGGAGACTTCCCGCCCGTCCGTGCCCTTCAGGAATTCGTCGAACGTGTCCTCCGCGGGCGGAACGAAAACCGAATCGCGCTGCATGCGCGACGGAACGTAACCGTGCAGGGCGCGCCGTCGCTCGTGCAGGTACTTCATCTCCGGTGAATCGGGCGCGGGGAGATAGAACGGAGCTTTGGAGACTTCTTCGTCGGAGATCGGGATGCCGAAGCGGGTTCGGAACTCGCGGAGCTCGTCCTCGTTCAGTTTCTTCTGCTGGTGCGTGATGTTCTTGCCTTCGCCGCTTTCACCGAGGCCGTAACCCTTGATCGTCTTCGCGAGAATGACGGTCGGCGAGCCCTTGTGATCGATCGCCGCCTTGTACGCGGCATACACCTTCGCCGGATCGTGGCCTCCCCGGTTCAACCGGCGGATCTGCTCGTCGGAGAGATGCTCCACCATCTTCAAAAGCCTCGGGTCGGTGCCGAAGAAATGCTCGCGGATGTACTTGCCCGAGGAGACGGTGTACTTCTGGTACTGCCCGTCGACGACCTCTTCCATGCGCTTGACAAGGAGCCCGTCCGTGTCGCGGGCGAGAAGGGCGTCCCATTCGGAGCCCCAGATCACCTTGATGCAGTTCCATCCGGCGCCGCGGAACGCGGCTTCGAGTTCCTGGATGATCTTGCCGTTGCCGCGGACGGGCCCGTCGAGCCGCTGGAGATTGCAGTTGATGACGAAGATGAGGTTGTCGAGTTTTTCGCGCGAAGCGAGCGTGATGGCGCCGAGCGTTTCCGGCTCGTCGGTTTCGCCGTCTCCGAGGAAGGCCCAGACCTTCGATTGGCTCGTGTCCTTCAGGCCGCGATCCTCGAGGTAGCGATTGAAGCGCGCCTGGTAGATCGACATGATCGGACCGAGTCCCATCGAGACCGTCGGGAATTCCCAGAAGTTCGGCATGAGCCAGGGATGGGGATACGAGCAGAGTCCGCCGCCCGGCTGGAGCTCGCGGCGGAAATTCTCGAGCTGTTGTATGGACAGGCGCCCCTCGAGAAACGCGCGTGAATACATGCCGGGCGAGGCGTGGCCCTGGAAATAAATCAGGTCGCCTTCGTGGTTGTCGCCCTTGCCGCGGAAGAAGTGATTGAAGCCGACTTCATAGAGGGTGGCGGCGGATGCGAACGTGGAAATGTGGCCGCCGATGCCGTTCGAGAGACGGTTGGCGCGGATGACCATGGCCATCGCGTTCCAACGGACGATCGACTTGATCCGGCGCTCGATCTCGCGGGATCCTGGATAGGGAGGCTGCTGGCTCGGGGGAATTGTATTGATGTAGGGAGTGTTGGCGGTGAAGGGGATCTTGACTCCGCCCTCCTGCGCGCGAACCTGGAGTTCCCGCAGGAGTGCTCCCACGCGTTCAGGTCCCTTGGACTGGAGGACGTAATCGAGCGAATAGAGCCACTCGCGGATCTCTTCCTGCTCCTCGGAAACACTGCCCGCCGCCCCGCCGTCCGCCTGATTGAGTTTTGATGCATCCTTATTGGTTTGCATCGGATCAGAATAATGGCGGGTGTGATCTCTGTCAACCGCTTGCGCGGGGAGGGGTGTGGAAAAGGGAAGTATTCGAGACGGCACGATGCAGGAGAGAGGAGATCCGGGAGATCTCGGCTTCGGAGCTGAATTCCCGCTCGACTCTTGCGCGCGCGCGGATCGCGATTTCGGCCAGCCGTCCCGGGGATGCCAGTGCGCGGTCGATGTGTTCATCGAGTCGATCGGCTTCATTCGGATCGATGAGGAATCCGGTCTCGTCGTCCAGGAGCTCGGTCACCCCGCCCACGCGCGTCGCGAGAACGGGAATGCCCTGGGCCATCGCCTCGAGAATGGAGTTGGGCATGCCGTCCTGCCGCGCGGGATAGACCATCAGGTCGCACTCCGACTGATATTCCAGAACGCGCGCGGCATTGTCGAGATAACCGGTCTTGACGATTGCGACCGCCGTCCGCGGTGATTCGCGAAGAAAGGTTTCATAGGTCGGACGCTCCGATTCGCGGACATCTCCTATGATGAGGAGTCGCGCGTTCGTCCGCGCCTGGAATCGGCGAAAGCCCTCCAGGAGAAGATCGATGCCTTTCTTACGCCTCAATTCTCCGGAGAATCCGATCGTGGGAGGATCCGCAAGCGCCTTGTTGCGGAACGCGATGGCGTTCGCGTCGATCCCGTTGGGAACATGTTCCGCGTCGCGATCGGAAATGGCGCGGACCTGTCGAACCAGCGCCCGCGTGACGGCCGTAACGACCGTCGCCTGATCCAGCGCATGTCGGATGTAACCGAACTTCTCCGCGTGGAAGACGAAGCGGTCGAGGTCGTTGCCGCGCGCCGCGACGAACGAGGGCACGCCGAGCATGCGCGCGATGTGAACGGCGAGGAATCCGGCGGGAAAGAGGAAATGCCCGTACACGATATCGGGTTGGAATCGCGCGCACTCCGCGAGAATCATGTCGTGCGCTTCATGAAGGGCGTCCCGATGGCGCGCCGGATCGGCATGACGAAATATGCCCGACGTCGACGCGGGCGGACGCGCGCCGCCTCCGCAGGCATGGACTTCGATCGCGTGACCCGCGCTTTTCAATCCTCGAACGATGCGATTCGCGCTTCGCGCCAGGCCGCCCGGATCGGGAGGCCAGGCGGATGTGATGAAGGAGATCTTCATCCGGCGTGCGGTGACGAGTTCGGCCGAATCCAAGTCCGGATCAACGGGCTCCGCGCGAGGAGAGAAACGAAGCGGCCGCCTGCTGGCCATCCTTCTGCGCCCGCTTCAGGGCGTTCTTGCCGCTGTTGTCGGTCGCGTTGATATTGGCGCCGCCGTCCAGAAGCGCGCGCAGCGTCTCGACATCGCCGCTCTTGGCCGCGAGAATCAAGGGCGTCCTGCCGTCCTTGTCGCGCGCTTCCTTGTCCGCGCCTCGGCTCAGCAGTTCCCGGACCGCGGCGGACTGACCGTGACGCGCCGAGGCCAGGAGAGGAGTGCGCTGGTCGAGGTCGCGCGGATCGATACGCGCGCCCTTGTCCAGGAGCACCGTCAGCGTCGCCACCACCGAGTGGCGGGCGGAGATGGCGACCGCGGTCCGCTGATCCTTGTCCACGGCCTCGATGTTCGCATTGCGTTCGATGAGCGCGGCCAGCGTCTTCGGCTGGTCTTTCCGAGCCGCGATCATGAGCGACGTCCGCCCGTCCGGATCCTTCGCCTCGATCTCCGACCCGGCATCGAGCAACAGCTTCAGCGCTTCGACCTGTCCGTACCGGCTCGCCAGCATCAGAGCGGTCCTCCCGATATTGCTCCGCTCCTCCTTGTCGGCTCCATCCTTCAGCATGGCGGAGAGCACGGCCAGGTTGCCGCTCTTGGCCGCTTCCAGAAAGGGCGTCAGGATTTCCTGCGGCTCGGGATCCGCTCCGGATTCCGCTTCGGCGGTGGCGGCTGGCGGGGGAGAGGGCGCATTCGGCGGCCCGGAGGAATCGGGGGCGCCTCCGCCTCCGGCGTAATACCCGACCAGGAAGATGATGCAGAACGCGAACGCGATGAGCGCGGCGAGCCGGAATCCGCTCATCATCGGAGGCGACTGAGGCTCCAGTGGATCCTTCGACATCGGATTTTCGAGCGTGCTCATAGCGGTCACCCTTTTGGATTAAATTCCAAATCCCAAATCCCAAATCCCAAATCCCAAATCCGAACAAAATGCGAAGTCGGCACCTTGAAAACGGTGACTCGAGTTCACCTGCTCCCATCGTAATTCATGCCGAATTGGTTTCAAACCTATATTCAGAGACCTTGATCCCCGAAGATTAAACCACGAAACACACGAAACACACGAAAGAACCCTTTTAAACTTCTACAAGGGGTGGTACAAGCTGAGATGACCTTTCACCCGGTGGGTGAAAGAGCCCACTCAGGAGTTGACATGACAAAGAACCCTCACCGCTTGAATTTCGAACTGGATACTGAACTCGACGATGCCTTGATCACGGGACATGCCGGAATCCCCCTGGTCATCGAGATGTTTCGAGCGACGGGCGGTTCTGAAGCGGCCGACGAATTGTTGCAGCGAAAGAAGAAGAACATCGGGTTATCCCCCTCACAGATGCTTGAAGGGATGTTCGCCCTCTGGGCTTCCGGCGGAGAACGGTGCGATGATCTGGAACATTTCAGGAAAGATCTGGCGCTCTCGCAGTTGATCGGCTTTGTTCCGCCGTCAGCTCAAACGGCGCGAGACTTCTTCGATAAATTTCATCGCGAGGGAGCCCCAACCATCTGGAAGAGCGAGCGCTGTTCGATCCCGGAAGAAAGCACCTTCCTTTCCGGTCTGGCCGAAGTGAACCGGATCATTGTGGATCACGTTCAATCGAGAAACACTCAACCGATCGCCACCATCGATATGGATGCGGTCATTGTGGAATGCGACAAGCGGGATGCGCGGACAACGTATGAAGGCACGCGAGGGTATCAGCCGGTGGTCGCGTTCTGGGCCGAGCAGGAGCTGATCCTGGCGGATGAATACAGGGACGGAAACATTCCCGCCGGTTGCGGGAATCTTCGCGTCCTGAAGAAGGCGCTCGCGAACCTCCCAACATTCGTTACGGAAATCAATCTCAGGATGGACAGCGCGGGACATGAAAACGATCTGATGGACTAAGCTGATGAGAAAGGCATTCGATACGCCATCAGCGCGGATATGACGGCATCTCTGCACGCGGAAGCGATGAAGGTTCCGGAGGAGGCGTGGGTTCTGGACGAGGATCAAGGCGAAACGGTCCGTCAATGCGCCGATGTGGCGTATGTACCTGACGATGGAGGCTATCAGGGAAAGAAGGATGTGCCGCAACGGAGATACATCGCGATTCGTCTCATAAAGAAGCAGGGATACTTTTTCGCGGACGGAAGCGACCGGAAGCATTTCGCGATCGTGACGAATCGGACGGAACCACCCTTGGAACTGATCCGCTGGCATCGATTGAAGGCGGGCACGATCGAGCATGTTCATCACGTCGTCGTCAGTGAACTTGCGGGAGGAGTTATCCCGTCACAGAAATTCGGAGCGAACGCGGCATGGTTTCGAGCAAACACGATCCTCTATAATGTCATTTCCGCGTTGCGGCATCTGGCGCTGCCGAAAGAATACGAGCATGCGCGTCCGAAGCGACTGCGATTCATCCTGTTCAACGCCGTGGGGCGATACGTACAGCATGCGAGAGAAACACTCCTGAGAATGTTTCAAATGCTGCAGCGATCCGTGTTTGATTGGACACGGCTTCGCATTCACCTCAAACCAGCAGCATAATTCCGTCGGAAACACGCCATCAAAAAATAACCGGCGTCCGACGTGCGCGAATATTTTGGGGATTCTATCGAGCAAGAGAGCGATTTCATGTCCCACCGGCCGGATTGAGGCGCGCGCAGGAGCCAGGATGGCGGGCGCGCGCCGTGCCTCGGAGGCCGCCATGGATGGCGGCCGAGAATGAGGCCGGTGGGATATGGAATCGCTCGTCTACATGATCACCTTCGGGGATTTAGGCAGAGATATCCTGAGAGGGAAAACAAGTTGGGTTTTGGGATTTAGGATTTCATAAAGCGGCCCTATACTTCCGCGCATGCCCGCCGGGTCGTCAAAGCTTGCGCCGCGGATCGAGTCCGCAAAATTGAAGATCACCTATGTCTGCAATTATCGCTGCGTGATGTGTTCCTACTGGAAGAGCAAGGGGCAGGGAGAATTGTCGACCGGCGAGTGGCGGGATGTCATTACGGACCTCGCCGACATGGGCTGCGGGAAGGTGCATTTCTCGGGAGGCGAACCGACGGCGCGGCGGGACTGGCTCGAGTTGGTCGCGCACGCCGCCGGGCTCGGAATCCGGGTGGCGATGACGACGAACGGATCGCTCATGACGAGCGCGGACCTCGACGAACTCTTCCGCCTGCGCGTTCGATCGCTCTCTCTTTCCTTCGACGGACCGAACTCCAGGATCCACGATGCGATCCGCGGTCGTCGAGGCGCCTTCCGCGACAATGTCGCGCTCGCGGAGGAAATCCTCCGGATGAACGGGAAGGCGAGGCGTCGGCTGCGTCTTCGCGTCAACGTCGTCGTCCAGGCGAAGAATTACCGCAAGGTGCCGGACATGATTCGCCTGGGCCACAGGCTCGGAGCGGAAGACGTCATCCTCATGCCCGTGGACGCGAAATCGGCGTATGCGGAACCCGGAGCGGCGCTCTCGGAAGGGCGCGAACCGCTCCGCCTGTCCCCGGCCCAGGTGACGGAATACAACAGGTCGATCCGCCCCGTCGTCCGGCTGTTGAGGCGGGAGCTGGGATTCCGGACGAACCGGGAGAGCTGGGACATTTTCGGGGGCGATTCGGATGCGTCGGCGCGAGGTGAATACGCGGCGGGATTCTACCGGGATCATGTCTGTTTCATCCCGTGGCTGCATACCTTCGTCGGAGCCCGAGGCGACGTATATCTCTGTTGCATGACGCACAACAACATTGAGCCTCTCGGGAACGTCAGGAAGGATTCGATCCGCGATATCTTTCTCGGGAAGAAATACGACGCGACGAGGTCGTCATTTCTCCGGAATCGGTTAGCGATCTGCGGCCGGTGCGACCAGTATCTCGCGGAAAACCGTGCGTGGGCGCGGGAGTTCGGGATTCAGGATCCGTCGAAGTCGGTAGGATCGTCTCCTTCGCCCGGGACGCCCGTGCGGCCGGGTGCGCCCGGATCGTCGCGGCGGTCGAAGGCGGACCGGTCGGAAGGCGTGAAGGAAGAGTCGTAGTACGGATCGTACGACGAATAGTAATATTGATGATATAAGTAAGGATCGTAATAATCGTAATTCGATCGGCGGCTGTTGACGCGGGCATTCTCCCCGTCGCGATCGGGAAGCGCCATTGCCTCCTTGTAGCAGGCGATGCAGACGAGCTGGGCTTCGAGCAGTCGCTGATGATCGGAGCAGATCGGTTTGCGACACTTCATGCATTCGCCCGATGCGGCGTGCGAACACGCGGACCGGATCAGGAATCCCGCCGTTTCGGCGCATTTCATGTCAGGCGGCCTTCAGCGTGGCGTGCAGTTCGACGAGGAGCTGGAGAATCTCCCGATCGCCGGGCGGTTCGACCTTGCCGTCCAGGGCATACTGCGTCTTCTTCCGCTTGAAGATGAGCGCGACGGAGGTGCTCGATCCGGCCAGTGATGCGCGGATCACGTGGCCCTCGTGTTCCACGTGCGTGTAAAGGGGACCGTCCTGCTTCCATCCGGCCCGCGCAAGACTCTCTTCAAGGCGGGGAAGCGCGGTCGGGAACTTCAGCTTTATGGAGACGCGGTCGAGCGTCTTCTCCTTCGTCTTGACCTTGTATTTACCACGGCCGTTCCAGCCCTTGATCGTGACCGACTTCAGGATGCGCGTCGTCTGGATTCTGAACTTGGTGTCGTCCTTCAGCTCGCCCGCCACCGAGAACCAGGGCTGGAGAAAGACATCCATGCTGCGCTTTGCTCCGCGCGCGTTCGGCGGAAGAGCCACGCCCTTCTGGATGCGGAACGCGGACGAATTCGTCTCCGTGAAATTCACCGTGAGCGCGATGGGTCGGGCGTCGTCGATGTCGACGCCGAGCGTATTGAGGACGGCGTAAGCGAGGTAGTAGCGGCCGTTCTCGATGTTCTGGCGCGACCACCGCGCGGCGGCGACGGCGAATCCGATCATCAGGACGAAGGCGGCGGCGAGGCAGGCGAGAAAGCCGGTCGACGTGCCCTGACGCGGGGAGTAACCGCCCGAGTTGGAGATCAGGATCGTGCCGACGATGCCGAGGAAGAGGACGAGCACCATCCAGTTCCGCGCCTGTTCATGCCGCTTCTGGTATTCCTCCGCGATGACGTCGGCCTGCTCGAGAGCGAGAAGCCGCTCGCGGAGCTGCGCCTTCGGGCCGGTGACGGAGAGAACACGGTCGGGCCCCAGGAGCGTGAGCGTGGCGGGTAAGGAGATTGCGCACATCGATGGAGACGCGATAATACGGTCCGATCATGACA
>CAZCME010000022.1:0-81214 GCA_964499705.1 uncultured bacterium
AGGCGGACCTTTCTACCTTGCAGAAAAGCGGAACTTTCTACTTTGCGTTGACACTCGGCGGGAATGTCGGAGAATCGGGCGGCGCTGGAACGTCTCGCCACCGCCATCAGCGAGGATTCCGACATGCTCGGCGCGCGCGCGGCGACGCTGGCCGAACGCGAGCGGATGGCCTCCGCGGAAGCGACAGCGTGGCGGGCGCACGCGACGGAGCTTTCGACGGTCCTGGCGCATGCGCGGTTCAACATGCTCCTCGCGCCGACCACGGAACGGCTCGGCCTGCGCCTGGGCATCGCCCTGGCTCTCGCGCTGGCCCTGTATCTCCTCGTGCGCCTCCATCGCCGCCGGCCGATTCTCCTGGAGTGGTTCTTCCCGCAGGTTTCGGAATCGTCGCGCAACACGCTGCGCGACCTCCTCCTCTCCGTCGCCGCGCTCGTCATCGTCTCCACGGCCCTGTCAGCCGCGCTCGGTTACCTCGGCCTGGCGGCGGCTCTCTTCCGGAAGAACACCGAAACCGCCCTCCTGCTCTTCGTGACGCTCTGGCTCAGCCGCTACACATCCCGCAGCCGGCTCCGCTGGCTGTACGCCTTCGCGCTCGCGATCGGAACCGCGTATGCCATCATCACGATCTGGGAAATCCCCAGGCAATGGATCACGCAGGTCGTCTTCCTCGGGGGGCGCATGATCGTGACACGACTCTTTCGCCTCGGAATCATCGCGCTCACGCTCCTCGTAATCCGGCTCATCTACCGCTCCATCGTCTCCGTCATCATGTCGCGCGCCGGCGGGATCAGTTCGCGCGAGACCGCCTACGAGCGGGAGCAGCGGATCCGGACGCTCATACACGTCTTCCACCGCGTCGGAGATTTCATCCTCGCGATCTGCGGAATCGTCCTCTTTCTCCGCGTCATCGAATTCGACGCCACGCCGCTCCTGGCCGGCGCGGGCATCGCCGGCATCGCGCTCGGCTTCGCCGCGCAATCGCTCATCAAGGATTTCCTGAACGGCTTCTTCATCATCCTCGAAGGCCAGTATTCCGTAGGCGACGTGGTCAGGATCGGAGCCATGACCGGGCATGTCGAGCAGATCGGGCTCCGCACGACACGGCTCCGGGAATGGGACGGCACCGTCCATATCATCCCGAACGGAGAAATCTCGTCGGCCTCCAACCTGACGCACAACTGGTCGCGCGCGGTCATGGATGTCGGGGTCAGCTACACGGCGGATCCGGAGCATGTGAAGAGGGTGATACACGAGACCGCCGTGGAGATGAGAAAGACGTCGACCTTCGCGTCGGACATCCTGGATGATCCTGAATTCATCGGGATCGAATCCTTCGGCGATTCCGCCGTCCATTTCCGCGTCATGCTGAAGACGGCGCCCCTCAAGCAATGGGATATCGCGCGCGAGCTGAGGCTCCGGATCAAGAAGGCCTTCGAGAAGGAAGGCATCGAGATCCCGCTCCCCCAGCGCGTGGTGCACCAGGCGAAGTCGTGAGGACAGAAGTATCCCAACTGAAAAATCATTAACCACGAACCACTCGAACCACACGAAAAACACGATTAATGCCTTTCGCCGGGAAATAAAGAGTCACCGGTCGCGGAGGGTCTTCCTTTCTCTCTTCTCGCTTTCGTTTTACATCTTCCCAGAATTTTTGTGTTTTTCGTGTGGTTCGTGGTTTCAGTTTTTTGATTGGGGAGCTTCTGTAGCCGCTATATAGAGATTTACGAGAAGCTGGTTTAGGATCAAGGATTTCCGGACTTGCGTAATTCCGGTCGCAAAACTAATCCGGCCGCCGCCCCGCTTTCGCGAGGCGGCCCCCGCTGGCCGGATCGAAGTTCGTTGCGAGTTTCTTACAGCGCGTCGGGTCCCCGTTCGCCGGTGCGGATCCGGACCGCCTGCGAGAGCGTCGTGACAAAGATCTTGCCGTCGCCGATCTTGCCGCTGCGGGCGGCGCTGGAGATCGCCTCGATCACCTTGTCCGTCTGTGAAGCCGGCACCGCGACCTTGATCTCCGCCTTCGGCAGGAGATCCACCGTGTACTCCGCGCCCCGGTAAACCTCCGTGTGTCCCTTCTGGCGCCCGTGTCCGTGCACTTCCGAGACGGTGAATCCCGGGAGATTGAGTTCAGCGAGCGCGTTCTTGATCGCTTCCACGGCCGAGGGCCGGACGATCGCTATGATCAGGTTCATTGTTTTCCTCCTTCAAAAAGCTCCCCTGCTTCGCGGGGTTCATTCGATTGCGTCATTTTTCTCGCCGCGTCCCGGACTTTAACCGGGACGCGGCGGATATTATTTGATGATGAAATCCGGATAGCCGACGGCTCCCATCTCGGGATTGTCGAGCCCTTGGATCTCGGTTTCCTTGGAAACGCGGATCGGCGTGATGAGGTTCGAGAACTTGAACCAGACATAGGCCATCACGAAACCGAAGACCGCGACGACAACGGCCGAGAGAATCTGCGCTCCCAGTTGCGAGGCGTCTCCATACATGAGACCCCGGACGCCGTCCGAACCGTACTTGGCGACCATATCCTCGCGAACAACTCCGTTCCAACCGGCGCCGTATTTGCCGTTGGCGAAGATGCCGACCGAAATGACGCCCCAGATGCCGTTGACGCCGTGCACGGAAATGGCGCCGACAGGATCGTCGATGCCGATGCGGTCCCAGAAGAAGACGCTGAAGACGACCACAACACCCGCTATGCCGCCGATTAAGACGGCCGCCCAGCTGTCGACGAAGGCGCATGGAGCCGTAATGGCGACGAGGCCTGCCAGCATGCCGTTGCACATCATGGACGGATCAGGCTTCAAACCCTTCAGCATCATCGTGAGCATGGACGTCAATGCTCCGGCGACTCCCGCAAGCATCGTGTTGACGACCACGACGCTGATCCGCAGATCCGTTCCCGAAAGAGTGGAGCCCGGGTTGAATCCGAACCAGCCGAACGCGAGAATGAATGTTCCCGCGATGACCATCGGAATGTGATGGCCGGGAATAGCCTGGGGTTTGCCCTGGATGTATTTGCCGATCCGGGGTCCCAGAACAATACCGCCGGCCAGGCCTATAATTCCTCCCATCGAATGCACCACGCCCGAACCCGCGAAGTCCACGGCTCCGTGGCCCAGTTGCCAATTCAGACCGGCCTGAGCGAGGAATCCGCCGCCCCATACCCAGTTCGCGTAAAGACAGTACGGAAGCGCGACCCAGAGGCCGTAGAGGAGAAAATTCTTCGTGGCCCACCGTTCCGCCATCACTCCGGTCGGAATCGTGGCGGTCGTGTCCATGAAGACCATCATGAAGAAGAAGAGCGCCATGACAGAAACGTCATCCATGCCGCAGAGGAAGAATCCCTTCAGTCCGATGAGTCCATACTTGTAGAGACCCGTCGCGGTATCGAGCGCCAAGCCCCAGCCGGAATTAAGAATGGATGTACCCGGCCCGAGAGTCGAGTACCAGCCCGGAGGCACGGGACCGTTCCACCAGTTGCCCCAGCCGATCGCAAATCCATATGCCCAGAACGCGATGCAGCCGAGCGGATAGATGAGAAAGTTCATCGTCATCGTGTGCGCCGAATTTTTCGCGCGGCAGAGACCGGTCTCGACCATCGCGAATCCCGTCTGCATGAACATGACGAGAAAACCCGTCACGAGGACCCACACCATATTGATCGAGAAGAGGTTATGCGCGATGCGGTCGTAGAGGCCGGCCGGCGTCATCGCGGACGGATCGCCGTCGCCGACGGGTCCGGCGGATGGCGTCGTCCAATAGCCGGCGGCTCCGCCTCCCGCGTCCGGCCAGAGCGGCTTCGTCGGATCAGGGCTCGTGGCGGTCATATACGGCGGAAGAACCGGAGCGGCCGCTTCGGCAGGTGCCGCTTCCGCGGGTGCAGCCGCGGCTTCCCCGGTGACAGGCGCGCCCTCGGCGGCCGGGTAGGCGGTCTTGTTGTCTTCCGCTCGAGTCAACGGTGCTGCGCAGAGCAGCAACGTCATGGCACAGAGAATCGTGACGATTTGCTTCATTGCTTATCCTCCTCTTTTTTTCCGGGCCAGCCGCCCTGAAATGGAATCGGGGGCACGGTATACCCCCCTGAGGACAGCAAGGGTGATGCCATGCTGAAATGCACGAAGTTATCTTTGTGGGGAACTCTTTTGCTGGTCAAATAGGATGCTGGAAAGGTCAGAAAAGTACGATTCGGAGGTTGCTCTGATGCCGCCCCGCTCGCGCGGGGCGGCCCCTCAGGCCGATAGTGCTACTTACAGATTAAAGCGCGTCCGGTCCCTGCTCGCCTGTCCTGATCCGGACAGCCTGCAAAAGTGGCGTCACGAAAATCTTTCCATCGCCGATCTTTCCGGATCGGGCCGCGGAGACGATGGCGGCGATGACTTTGTCGGTCGAAGCCTTCGGCACCGCCAGCTTGATCTCGGCTTTCGGCAGCAGATCGATGGTATACTCCGCTCCACGGTATACCTCCGTGTGCCCCTTCTGCCTCCCGTGGCCATGCACTTCCGAAACCGTGAACCCGGGCAGGTCCAATTCCGACAAAGCGGTCTTGACCGATTCGACCGCCGCGGGGCGGACGATGGCAATGATGAGATTCATCTTTGTTCCTTCCTCATTTCTTCACTCAGAACTTGTATCCGACTTCGCCGTGCTGCGTGAGGTCCAACCCCTCGACCTCGTCCTGCTTCGAAACGCGAAGCCCGAGAATCTTATCCACAATCCGGAGAAGAATCCATGTTCCGGCGCCCGCGAAAACGATCGTCACAATCACAGCCGCGACCTGGTGCCCCATCGTCCCGACACCGTCCTTCAGGGCGGGATTGACCGCGCTGGAAGCGAAGACGCCCGTCAAGATCGCGCCGAGCGTTCCTCCGACGCCGTGCACGCCGAAGGCGTCGAGCGAATCGTCATAGCCGAACTTGTTCTTCATGATCGTGACGGAGCCGAAGCAGACAACGCCGGAGGCCAGGCCCATGAGGATCGCCGACGTGGGCGTGATGAAGCCGGAGGCCGGCGTCACGGCGACGAGGCCGGCTACTGCACCGGAGACCGCTCCAAGCGCGCTCGGCTTGCCCCGGTGAATCCACTCCGCGATGCTCCACGAGGTCGCCGCCGCCGCGGTCGCGAAATGCGTCGCGACGAATGCGCTGACGGCGAGCGTTCCGCTGGAGACAGCCGATCCCGCGTTGAAACCGAACCAGCCCACCCAGAGAAGCCCCGCTCCGATGAAGCTGTACGTGAGATTGTGCGGCTGCATCGGCTCCTTCGGATATCCATGCCGCTTTCCCAGAACAAGCGCGCAGACGAGAGCGGAATAACCGGAGCTGATATGGACGACGGTTCCGCCGGCGAAGTCGATCGCCTTGATCGGCGCATTTTCGTTCCAGAGCCCGTTCATGAATCCGCCTTCGCCCCAGACCCAGTGGGCGAGCGGGCAATAGATGAACGTGAGCCACGCCAAGAGAAAGACGACCATCGAGCTGAACTTCATTCGTTCGGCGAATGCTCCGGTGATGAGCGCCGGAGTAATAATGGCGAACATGAGCTGATAGACCATGAAGAGCTGGTGCGGGATCGTGGCGGCATAGAACGCATTGGGTTCGCCGGCGGTCACTCCGCGGAGAAACGCCCAGTCTAATCCGCCCGTCAGGCCGCCGGAGTGAAACGCGAGGCTGTATCCCATGACGTACCAATGGAGCGTGACGAGCGCGACCATCGCCATGCTCTGCATCATCGTGCCGAGAACATTCTTCGTCCGGACGAGCCCGGAATAAAAAAGCGCGAGTCCTGGGATCGTCATCATGAGAACGAGGGCGGAGCTGATGAGAATCCACGCGGTGTCTCCGGTGTCCGGCGCCCAAGGCGATGCCGAGGCAACCACAGGAACGGATACCGCGATGACCGGCGCTCCGGAAGCAAGCATGGACGCTGTGGAATCGGGGGATGTGATCGCGGTCACGGTTGTCTCCTGCGACCACGCCGGCACGAGAGCTACGGCCAAAACCATGATTCCTGCCGCAGCGATTCGACTCATATTCACGCTTCGAGACAACACATCACGCCGGCATCTGATTCAGCAAACTACATGCCCGCTTGAATATATGAAAGTTGGACATTATTAATACCGGCAAACGATCAAAGCGGATCGCGTCGCGGTCAAAATAATTCATAACGGGGAATCAAAATCCCCCATCCCCAGATCCCAACCCCAACGAAACACAGAAACTATTTGACGCCGATTCAGGATGGTTTTTTTGGGATATAGGAGTTTTGGACTTGCTGTTACCGCTTCAGATCCAAAACCGTTCCCAGGATTTCGTCTTCAGTTCGGAATACCGCCGCGTTCACCTGCACCGCGCGTTCGTCCCGGATCAGATTGATCATCTGTTCCGCGATATCGACGTTGGAACCTTCCATTGTTCCCTGCTGAATCTCTCCATTCCCACGTATGCCCGGACCGGAAGCCGCCGTGGGCACGGAGAGATTGTCTCCGACATTCGCGAGGCCCGCGGGATTGGAAAAGCGAACCGGCTGAATCTGCCCGAGCGTGGTCTGAGTTCCATCCGCCCGCTGCGCGCTCACGGTCCCATCCCTGCCGATGGAAAGCCCCGTCGCGTCCGGAGGAACCGTGATCTGCGGTTCCAGCAGGTCCCCGTTCTGCGTGACGATTCTTCCCTGGCCGTCGATGGAGAACGAACCGTCGCGCGTGAACGCGAGCCGTCCTCCGTTCTGTCGCACGGAAAAGTATCCGTCCCCGTTGATGGAAATGTCGAGCGATTGGCCGGTAAAAACAACCGGCCCGGGTGAAGTCGTTTCGGCGATTGAGCCTACCTCGACTCCCCTCCCCCCGGGTCCGGTCGCAAAATTCGTTGAACTGGAACGGAACCCGGTCGTATTAACATTGGCGAGATTGTTGGCCGTGACATCGAGCCCTTGGTTGAAAGCTCGTATCGCCCCCGCTGCGTTATGCAATCCATCCATGGTTGCGCTCCTCCTGTCCTGCAAGATTCAATATACCGTGAATTAAGCCCATAAGTCAACTAAGATGGAGGATATGCGCCTCATTTCCGCAGCCATTGCATCCGTCAACACCACGGTCGGAGCCGTCCGCACGAACACGGACAAGGCGATCGTCCTGGCGCGCGAAGCCGGAGGTCGTGGGGTCACGATCTGCGCGTTCCAGGAGCAGTTGATCGGAGGATATCCGCCGGAGGATCTGACGCAGTGGTCGCGGTTCATCGAGGCGCAGCAGGAGGAGCTCGCCCGGTTCGCGCGGGAAACGAGCGGAATCCGGACGGTCTTCGCCATCGGCGTGACGGCCGACCTGGGAGGACATCGCTTCAACTGCGCGGCGGTGGTTCACGGCGGAGAGATTCTCGCCTTCATCCCCAAGGAAAAACTCGCCAACTACAACGTCTTCTACGAGGAGCGAACCTTCACGAAGGGAGGACCGGGATATTTCGCCGAGGTCGCGGGCCCTGCCGGTCGTGGAATCCCCATCGGCGATTACATCTTCCGATTCGATTTCGGGATCGTCGCCTTCGAAGTCTGCGAGGATCTCTGGTCGCCCGACGGTCCGCTCATCCGGCGAGCCGCGGCCGGCGCGGAGCTCATCGTGAATCTTTCCGCGTCGCCGTATCGGCTCGGAGTTCACGACACGCGCCGCGAACTGCTCGGCACGCGTTCCGCCGATGCGCAGTGCGCGCTCCTCTACGCCAACGCCGTGGGCGGCAACGACAACCTCGTCTTCGACGGCGGAGGCATGATCTGGCAGAACGGCCGGCTGTTTCTCGCCGCGCCGCGCTTCGTCGAAGGCGTCTGGGACACCGTCCTCGACCTCGACCGGACATTGCGGCTCCGCGCCGAAAATTCGACCTCCCGTTACGACTGGGAAACGCGGCGCTCCTCGGAACTGGCTCCGCGGATCATCGACGTGAAAAGCCCCACGATCCACGACCGGCGCGACCTGGAGAGCATCGAAGGCGCGCCAGAGGGAGCCGCGGCGGCGCGGACGTCGCTCTCCTTCATGGCGCCTCCTGAAAAAAGCTTCTTCATCCCCTCGTCTTCCGCTACCGCTCCGACGAACGAACTCTTCTGCGAGGAAGTTCTCTCCGCCCTGACCCTCGGGATCGGCGATTACTTCGAGAAGAACGGCTGCTTTAAAAAGATCGGGCTCTCCATCTCCGGCGGCCGCGACAGCCTTCTCGCGCTCCTCGTCGCCCACCGCTACGTCACGTCCCGGGCCGACCATGGAAAAAACATCCTGCACGCCTTCACGATGCCGTCCCAGCACACGAGCGAGGCCACGTTATCGGCCGCGAAAGCCATCTGCCGCGACCTGGACATCCCGTTGAAGATCGTTCCAATCAAGGACGCCTACGAGCGGGAACTGGTCGCCGTGAAGGCGATGCTTCCCGCGGGCCGCGAACCGGACGGCCTGACGCTGCAGAATATCCAGGCGCGCATCCGCGCCGCGCGGATGTGGAACTGGGCCAACGCGGAGTCCGCGCTCTGGCTGCACACCGGCAACATGACGGAGAAAGCCGTCGGGTACACGACGATCGGCGGAGACCTCGAGGGCGGCTTCTCCGTCCTCTCGAACATTCCGAAGACGCTCGTCATCCACCTTTTGGAGTATCTCGAAAAGAAGACCCGCCACGAAGGCATCGCGCTCACGATGAAATCCAGGCCCGGCCCGGAGCTGGCTCCGAACCAGTCCGGCGAGGACGAGCTGATGCCGTACACGGTTCTCGACGCATGCTTCTATCTGCACGCCTCCGAGAAATACGCTCCGCCCGAGATGCTCACCGCGCTGAAAGCGATCTTCCCCGAGCATGACGCGGAGCAGCTCGACGCGTGGGTGAAGCGATTCGTGAAGATGTTCGGCAACGCGATCTACAAGTGGGTGCAGGCTCCGATGGCCGTCCACATCGGCAATCTCGATCTTGACCGCGAGCGCGCCCTGCAGCTGCCGGTCGTCAAGAAGAACGAGTGGATGTAAGCGCCCGTCAGTAGTTTTCGGACGAGCTCGAAGGAGAAGCCAGGTGGGGATCGGAAACGTTATAGCGAACAAGGCGACATCCGCCGTCTCGATCCGTCACCGTGAAATAGAGAAATGAACCGGACGGCGTGTCGATTTGAAATGCCTTGGAGATGTAGTGCGCTTCGGCGTCAACATCCTCGGGCCGGAGGAACAGGCGACGTTCGCTCCACTTCCTGCCATCCCGGCTCATGGCCCGCCCGATGATCGTGCCGGGAACCGTCCGGCTCGGATTGGCGATGTACCACATGTACCAGTTTCCGCTCTTCGCATCGCGATAAACCGAAGGCTCGGACACATTTCCGGCGTCGAAACCCGGGGCCGGAGCCAGGATCTCGATCGCCTTGCCCCAGCGAATTCCGTCCGCGCTTTCGGATCGGAAAATATGGCTCGTGCCATTAACGGCACCATGGCTGATGAGAACCCACTTGTCATCGATCAACCTTACGTCCCCGGGATAGAGACTTGTCTGTCGCGGCCCCTGGTCGACCATCCGCATCGGTTCAAGCTCATCGGCCAGCGAATAGTGTCCCGGAGCGGACGATCTCCAGGCGTACAGGCCGCGAGTGCGCGGGCGCCCTCCATCGCCGTAAGCAAGGCAGAGCTTCACCTGCGGCATGACGACAGGGTAACTGACCCCTTGAGGACCCTCGGGGGGATCGAGGACGGGAGAACGGGACCGGGACCATTCCAGACCATCGCTGCTCGACGCGTATCCCACGCCGTTTGCGGACCGGCCGCCTACATAGAGCATGTGGAGCCGGTCGTCTTCCTCCCACATGAAGAAAATACTGATGCGGTCTTCATCCCAATCGTCGGGATTCATGGTCATGACCGTCGTGAAATTACGACCATCCTGCCGCGCGACACCATCGGATCCCGATTCCGGGGATGATCTCTCCATCTCGATGGCGTTCGCGCGATGCGCATCGTTCGCGGTTGGAGAATCCGGTACGACCTTGGCTCTCTTTTCAGCGCTGGTGATGTTGCCGCCGAAGGCGACGAGAAAGAGAACGCCTGCCGTGAACGTCCGAACTGCCCTCCTTGTGAAATGCCCCATGAGAACCGTACCGTATCAGGGAGATGACATCGGCGCCACGTGAAACGGCGGATCCTTGCCGCTCCTGGATAGGCAGGGCATTCCCGCACCGGACTCCCGCAGTTGGACGGTTCACGGATCGAAACTGACCTCTATTGCGTGATCGGAGCCTCCACCTGATACACGGGTGTCGTTCCCGAGGCGGCCGGAAGATTAAACATGGCGACGGTGGCGTTGTTGCCGGCCGGCGAGACGCTTCCGCTCCATACCAGCATGCTGCACTGAACCTTGACGCCATCCGCCGGATTCCGGCCCGGCTCGGCCTTGATGTAATACTCCAGCGGCCCGTTGTAGGCGCCGTTGACAAGCGACGCGTATCGATAACCCCAACCGACGATCTGGCCCGTGCTGTTCATGATATTCACCTGCGCCCCGATGTATTTGTAATTGTCCGGCACCCTGGTGGCTTCGATCGGGAGCGTGATCTTCCAATGGTAGTCATACGAACTCGCCGGTTCGGGCTCATCCGAACCCGCCATCAACGGAGTCACCGCCAGGAACAACGCCGCGACAAGGATCGCGGCTCTCTCCATTCTCCACACTGCTTTCATCTACTTCCTCCTTTGAGTCCTATGGACTCGATATTCTTCACTGTCCCGTGCCTGTAATCCTGAGCCCACCTTCGATCTTCACATCGACGCGTTCAAAAGCCGTGCCTGTGATCTTCAGTCCCTCCGGGAGGGCGAGTTCCCGGGGAGGAAACGCCGTTCCCGTGATCTTCAATCCGTCCACGATCCGGAAATCGATCGCCGTCCTCGCGCCCTCGATCCGAAGCGGCGAACCGAGGACGATATCCCTACGGGCAAATGCCTGCCCCTCAACCCGGAGCGAATCGAGGATCGACATGACGACCGGCGTGAACCGTGTTCCCGTGATCGCCAACGGCGTTTCCAGGATCATGCTCCGCGGCGTAAATCGCGTTCCAACGATTCTGAGCGGAGCGTCCATGGTCAGATTCAACGGTGCAAATCCCGCTCCGGCAACACGCAGCGCGGAGTCGATCCGCATCTCGACCTGCATGAACCTCCGTCCGACGATCGCGAGCGGTTCCGTCAGCGCCATTTCGCGCGGCACGAACTTCAATCCGGCAATGCGCAGGGAATCCGATAAGACCATGTCCACGGGTGCCCATCTCTGGCCCGTGACGCGAAGCGGATCCTTGAGCTCCATCATCACGGGCTGGAACCTCGTTCCCGTGATGCGAAGGAGATCCGATACGGAAATGTCCTTCCGCGAAAATGCCGGGCCGGGCGGCAAGATCACACCGATCGAGAATCTTGATGTCGCCACGTTGTAGTAGGAGGTCGGGGATCGATGAAGCCGAACCTGGAGCCCGGTCTCGATCGACGCTCCATCATTCACGGACAGGATCAGTTCCCGTCCGATCGAACCCTGCGCGGGACCAATCGCCGCCACGACGAGCGGACGCGGTTTGCCGCTCTTGACGACCGATGCATGCGTGACAAGCTGAAGATCAGTGCCGTTCAGCCTGACCGTGATCGGCGTCGCGCCGATCGCGAGATACAGCCGGCGAACGGGCGTGCTTTGCGAATCGACGCTTGAAACGGACACGGCGGCGGACGCCATCGATCCCATGAGAAAAAGAAGCGCGGCTTGAACAATAACAGCTCCCGATCCGCGTATCCGTTTTGAACCTGTTTCAGTCGCGCGCGAGTGTCGCATCACGGTAGAGTATAGAAGAGCCAAGAAATCAATGTAACGTGATTTTAATCACCCTGTGTTCCGGAAGAAAACGTTCACCCGAGCCCGGCCACGGGCCATCAATTCACTCCCCGCGTGTCCTTTTCAGCAGCCTCTGCTGGATGTCCGCGATCTCGGCAATGCGCCGTTTCTGCTCGACTTCGTCGATCTCCAGGGTCACCTTCAAAACCGTTCCCTCCCTGACTCCCGGAGGAAGCATGTTTTCCTTCAGGTGGAGTTTCATACCGTCGTCGAAAAGAAGAACATAGATGTCCTCCTCGACTTCATCGATCACAACATGATGCGACTTTCCTGCTCCCATGATAATCCTCCCGACTATAACATGACCGCGGTTCTGTAATCCTCGATGAGACATTGCACCCGCACCCGCCCGCGCCATTCGTTCCTCTCGACGCCAAAGGCGACATCAAGCCGGTCTCCGACGGACGGCAGGCGGTCCTTGTGAACGTTCCACGCGACGGCTTCGATGGACGCCGCGTCGCTTCCTCCGCTTCCGCGAAGAATCAATTTCAAGTGCTGGCTGGAATCGCCCATCCGTCTCGCCTCGGTCACTTCCACGCCCCGCACGCAGAAGATGGGCGCCTCATTGCCGTGCCCGGTCGGCTCCAGCATGGCGAGCTCATCCAGAATTTTCCCGCCGACATCCTCGGGTCGGATCTCCGCGTCGATCCTCAGGCGCGGCTTCAAAAGCTCCGGAGACACCTCGCGCCGGATGATCTCGGAGAGGGCCTCCTTGAACTCGGGGATCTTATCCGTCCTGACCGCCAGTCCGGCCGCTCCCGCATGCCCGCCGAATCGCTCCGTCAGGTGCGCGATTTTTTCCAGGGCGGCCGTGATGTCGAACCCTTCGATCGATCGCGTCGTGCCGGCGCAGACTCCGGATTCGTCATCGATGAGGATGACCGTCGGGCGCCCGACATCATTGACGATGCGATTGGCGAGAATACCCGTGACGCCATGCTCCAGATTTTTCACAAGCGCCAGCGCGAGGACGTCCACGTCGGGATCGAAGGTTTCCTCCAGCATGGCGACGACAGCCTCCATGTTCGTCTTCACCCGCTGCTTCCGTTCCACGTTCATCGCGGAAAGCTCGGCGACGAGCGGCGCCGCTTCCTCGGCGGAGGCGGCCATGAGGAGCCGTGCGGCGACGTCGGCGCGGCCCATGCGCCCGGCGGAATTGACGACCGGCACGATCGACCAGGCGACATCCTTGGCGGAGAGAGTCTCGCCCCGCACGAGAGCGTCTCTCAGGGCGGCGATGCCGGGACGGGTGGATCTGCGGAGCGCTTCCAGGCCGCGCTTCACGAGAACCCTGTTTTCATGCTGGAGCGGCACGACATCCGCGAGCGTCGAGAGCGCGACGAGATCGAGCTGGTTTTTCAGGAACGACTGGAGCCTCGCATTGCGCACGCCGACGATCTTCTTGTAGAGCAGGAAAGTGGCGGCGACATCGGCCATCGCGCGGTGCTTCACATCGTGCTTGAAGTTGAAGCGCGTGGAGAGCGCTCCGAGACTGTGGTCCGTGCCCGGAAACTGCGAGCGCGCCTCGGTCAATGTATCGATGACGGGATTATTGACCTTGCGCCCGAGACAGCGCTTCGCGGTCTCCTTAAGGAAATTCGTGTCAAAGGAGGCCTTGTGCGCCACGAGCGTCGCATCGCCGGCGAAGTCCAGGAACTTCGCGATCACGTCCGCGGCGGGCGGCGCCGAGGCGAGCATCCGGTCGCTGATGCCGTGGATTTCCGTCAGCGATTTCGGAACGGGATGCTCCGGCTTGATGAACGATTCGAACCGGGAGATCTCCACGCCGTTCCTGGACTTGATCGCGGCGATCTCGATGATCTCGTCCTTGTCGGGACGCATCCCCGTCGTCTCCGTGTCGAAGACGACCATCTTCTTTCCGAAAAACTCCTTGTCTTCCGCCATCAGGTACGCCTGCGCGAACTTGAAGGCGACGCCGCAGGCGGAGAGCCCCTTGAAGGGATACGCGCAGTCCCCGCGCTTCGGATCGACGATGGCCCACGCCGCGGGAAGCGTCGCGGCGGCCTCGTGATGATCGATGACGACCACGTCGATCCCCTTCTCGCGCGCGTAATCGATCCCGGCGAAATCGCGGATCCCGCAATCGACGGTCACGATGAGCGACGAGCCGAAAGCGACCGCGGCATCGACCGCGGGAAGCGAGAGTCCGTAGCCGTCGGCGGGAGTCGGAACCTTCCACCCGGCTTTGATCCCGATAAAATGGAGAAGGTTCACCAGAAGCGTCGTGGACGTGACACCGTCGGTGTCGCGGTCGCCCGCCACAAAGACCTTCTCCTTCCGGTCGACGGCCATCCGGAGCCGGACGACGGCTTTCTCCATGTCGCAGATCTTGAATGGATTCTCCAGGAGATCGAAATCGGCGTTGATGAATTCCAGCGCTTCCTCGGGCGTCGAATAACCGCGGGCCACGATGAGCTTGGCGACGGCTTCGGAAATGTTAAGGGCGGAGGAAATGCGGAGGACGGTTTCAGGATCCGGCGCGCTTATGATCCAGAGCTTTTCGAGGTTCATGCGCCTGAAAACACTAAACCACGAAATACACGAAACACACGAAAAATGGTTTCCGAGCGAGGGAATCTATTGCGATTTGAAAAACGGACACCTGAAGGTACATGAAACACGACATTTTTTTGGGGATTGCATCCGAAATGGCCATTTATTCGCTTGGAATCCTGTTGATCACATGCTCCTTTATTTTTTTCGTGTGTTTCGTGTATTTCGTGGTGATTTAAGGACATCACGAAACGCATTCGATGACCAGCGGCATGGTTCTCGCGGGGCCGGAGCCGATCCGGATGGCGGCTTTCATCCGCTTCAATGATTCGTGGTACAGCGCCTCGTCGTTATAGTGGTAGACAACGATCACATCCCCGGTGGCGACTGTCTCGCCGGGCTTTTTCAGGAACTCCACACCAACGGCGTGATCGATCTTGTCGTCGGACCTCTGCCGGCCCGCTCCGAGTACGACAACGGCCATCCCGGCCGCGTACGTGTCGATCGACTCCAGTATTCCCGAGTCGGAGGCGGTCAACTCACCCCTCTTCTTCGCTTTCGGCAGCCGCGAAACATCATCCACGACGCGGGGGTCGCCGCCCTGCGCTTCGATCATCTTCCTGAACTTCTCGAGGCCGCTGCCGTCGGCGATTCTCTTCTCGATTTCGGCGCGACCGGATGCGATGTCCTTGGCGATGCCGGTGATCGCCAGCATCCGGGCTCCGAACTCGACCGTGATTTCCCGAAGATCGGACGGGCCCTTCCCCTGCAGGATCGCGATGGATTCCTCCACCTCGTTCGCGTTACCCGCTGTAACGCCGAGCGGCTGGTCCATGTTCGTGATGAGGGCTTCCGCCTTGCGGCCGGAATTCCGGCAGATGGCGACCATCAGTTTCGCCAGGGCGCGGGATTCCTCCAGCTTCTGCATGAAGGCTCCGGATCCGGTCTTGACGTCCAAAAGAAGCGCCTGCGGTCCCGCGGCGAGCTTTTTGGAGAGAATCGATGCGGCGATCAGGTCCATCGTGTCCACGGTCGCGGTGACGTCGCGCATGGCGTAGATCTTCTTGTCCGCCGGAGCCACGTCGGCGGTCTGGCCTATGATCGCGCATCCGACGGTCCTGACCGCGCGAACGAATTCCTCGTCCGACAGGCCGACGCGAAATCCCGGGATCGATTCCAGCTTATCGAGCGTGCCGCCGGTATGCCCGAGTCCGCGGCCGGACATCATCGGGACAAAGCCGCCCGCGGCGGCCACCAGGGGCGCCAGCGGCAGCGACACCTTGTCACCGACGCCGCCGGTCGAGTGCTTGTCCACGGTCGGACCGGGCACGGACGAAAGATCCATCGACTTGCCCGATGCCTGCATCGATTGCGTCAGCCACGCGGTTTCCTGGTCGTCGAGCTTTCGGAAGAAGACCGCCATCAGGAATGCGGCCATTTGATATTCCGGAAGCTCCCCGCGGGTGAACTTCTGGATCATGAAGTCGATCTCTTCCGCCGTCAGTTTTCCTCCGTCCCGCTTCTTCCTGATGATCTCGTACGGAACGAGCATCACATCCTCTCCAGGACGCCCAGGACGAACTTCCGGAAGGACTGTTTCACGCGGTTCGTCGTCTCGATCACTTCCTCATGCGACAGCGGCTGCGGCAGAATACCGGCCGCCATGTTGGTGATGCAGGTGATTCCGAGGACGCGGATGCCCGCATGACGCGCGACGATCACTTCAGGAACCGTGGACATCCCGGCGGCATCGCCGCCCCAGATCCTGTACATCCGGATCTCCGCCGCCGTTTCATAACTCGGCCCCGTCGACGCGACATACACTCCCTCGCGCAACGTGATTCCCAGATCCTTCGCGACACTCCGGGCCATGGCGCGATAGTCGGCATCGTAGGCGGTGGACATATCGGAGAAACGCGGGCCATGGGAGGCGACGTTAGGTCCGAAGAGAGGATTGGCTCCGTGAAAATTGATGTGATCGGAAATGAGCATGAGGTCGCCGACATCGAAGTTCGTGTTGATCCCGCCGGCCGCGTTCGTCACGATGAGAGAAGAACAACCGAGCTCCTTCATGACCCGCACGGGAAACGTGATCTGCTGCTGCGAATATCCCTCATAGAAATGGAATCGCCCCGACATGACGGCCACGTTCCGGCCCGCGAGCTTGCCGATGCAGAATTCTCCCGCGTGTCCCTCCACGGTCGAAACGGGGAAATTCGGGATCTCGCCGTAAGGAATCTTCACACCCTCGACCTCGTTACCGAGGCTCCCCAGCCCCGACCCGAGAATCATGCCTATGTCGGGCTTCACGGATGCCTTAGTCCGGACGTAGTCCGCGGAGCTCCTTATATTATCTTCCCAAGCCGACTTGGATGCGCTGACCTGACTCATGTTACCAATCCTTCTCCCACCTGCCGGGTATTTCTGAATGCCTTTTGCCTTTGGACTTCCGTTAAAGTTCCTTATAATACCCGGATCATGAACCACGTCATCATATTCGACACGACGCTCCGCGACGGCGAGCAGTGTCCGGGCGCCTCGATGAACCTGAAGGAAAAGCTCGAGGTCGGGAGGCAACTCGCCCGGCTGAAGGTCGATGTCATCGAAGCGGGCTTTCCGATCTGCTCCCCGGGGGACTGGGAATCGGTGCACGAGATCGCGAAGGAGATCGGCGGCGTCGCATCGTCCGGGAACGGCCCGGTCATCTGTGGATTGGCGCGCGCATCCGAAAAAGATATCGAGGCGGCGGGCACCGCGATCGAACCCGCGGCCCGGAAAAGAATCCACACCTTCATCGCCACGTCTCCGCTTCACATGGAAGTCAAGCTCAGGAAGAAACCCGCCGAAGTCCTCGCGATGGCCGTCAAGGCGGTCTCCTTCGCGAAGAGCTTCACCGACGATGTCGAATGGAGCGCGGAGGACGCGGGGCGGAGCGAGGTGGAGTTCCTGTGCGAAATCGTCCAGGCCGCGATCGAGGCGGGCGCGACGACCATCAATATTCCGGACACCGTCGGATACCAGACACCGGAGATCTACGGGAAAATCTTCGCGACGCTCCGGGAGAGAGTCCCGAACATCGACCGGTGCGTCCTGTCGGCGCACTGCCACGACGACCTGGGCCTGGCCGTCGCCAATTCCCTGGCCGCCGTCCGGAACGGCGCCCGGCAGATCGAGTGCACGATCAACGGCATCGGCGAGCGCGCCGGCAACACTTCCCTCGAGGAGGTCGTCATGGCGCTCGACGTCCGGCAGGACTACTTCGGGATCAAGACGAACATCAACACGCGCGAGATCTATCGCTCGTCGCGTCTCGTCTCCACCCTGACCGGCATGGTCGTCCAGCCGAACAAGGCCATCGTCGGCACCAATGCCTTCGCCCACGAGGCCGGCATCCACCAGGACGGAATGCTGAAGCATTCGGAAACATACGAAATCATGCGTCCCGAACAGGTGGGCGTCTCCAAGACGAGCCTTGTCCTGGGAAAGCATTCCGGCCGGCACGCCTTCAAGTCCCGCCTCGCGGAACTGGGCTTCGCGCTCGGCGAGTCGGAAATCGACCAGGCGTTCGAGCGCTTCAAGGTGCTTGCGGACAAGAAGAAGGAGATCTTCGACGAAGATCTCGAAGCGATCGTGGAGGACGAAGTATTCACGGCCGGCGATGCTTACGCGCTCGAATATCTCCAGGTCACAGCCGGCAACAAGACGATCGCCACGGCGACCATCCAGCTGAAGACGGACGATGGCGTTGTCCGGGACGCCTCCACGGGCGACGGCCCCGTCGATGCGACCTACCAGGCGATCAACAAGATCACGCGCATCAAGTGCGAGCTGCAGGACTACGCGATCAAGGCGATCACGCGCGGCCAGGACGCCATGGGCGAAGTTTCCGTCGTCGTCAACGTCGAGGGATCGAAAGTGACGGGCCGCGGAGCATCAACCGACATCATCGAGGCTTCGGCGAACGCCTACCTGAACGCCATCAATCGCCACCTGGCCCAGAAACGCCGCGCCGAGGAGAAGAAGAACAGCTCTCTGGTCGGGGAAATATAAGCCGGAGTCAACCACGAAGTCACAAAGACACGAAGCAAGGATAAATATATCTTTTTCCTCTTCGTGTCTTTGTGCCTTCGTGGTTAAATCCATCCATGATCGACATTAAAAAGCTCCGTTCCACCCCCGACGCCGTCCGTACCGCGCTCTCCCGGCGCGTCGGGGACATGTCGATTCTCGACAGAATCATCGGACTGGACGTGAGACGTCGCGCGGCGTTGACGGCGGGCGACGAAATGAAGGCGAAGAAGAACGCCGCCTCGAAGGAGATCGGGAAGTTGAAATCGCAGGGGCTTCCGGCCGATGAGCTGATGAAATCGGTCGCCGCGATGGCCGCGGGCATCGCGACCTGCGACAAGGAGGCCGGGGAGGCCGACGTCCTCATCGAGCAGTTGCTCCTGGACATTCCCAACGAGCCGGATCCGGCCATTCCTGACGCGGGCAACCTCGTCGAGAAGACGCTCGGCGAACCCAGGCCGGGCACGGAGCATCACTGGGATATCGCGATCCGGCTCGGGCTCTGCGACTTCGACCGCGGCGCGAAACTGTCGGGCGCTCGCTTCTATGTCCTGAAGGGGAGCGGCGCGAAACTGGAGCGCGCGCTCATGGACCTGATGCTCTCCATGCATATCGGCTCCGGCTATACGGAAATCCTGCCGCCGCTTCTCGTGAACAGGGAATCCATGACGGGCACCGGTCAGTATCCGAAATTCATCGAGGAATCCTTTTCGTGCGAGCGGGACGGGCTCGCGCTCATACCCACCGCGGAAGTTCCGGTCACCAATCTCCATCGCGACGAAATCCTCCCCGCGCTGCCGGTGAAGTATGTGGCCTGCACGCCCTGCTTCCGCCGCGAAGCGGGCGCGGCGGGAAAAGACACGCGAGGCGTCATTCGCGTGCACCAGTTCCACAAGGTCGAGATCGTGAAATTCGTCCGCCCGGAAGATTCGCCGGCGGAACATGAAACCCTGACGCGCGACGCGGAGCGGATCCTGGAAGCCCTTGAGCTCCCGTACCGGCGCGTCCTTCTAGCCGCGGACGATCTCGGTTTCGCTTCATCGAAGACGTACGACCTCGAAGTCTGGATGCCGGGGGCTCCGGAAATGGATCCCAGCGGACTGGAAAAAACCGCGGGCCGATACGTCGAAGTAAGTTCCTGTTCCAACTTCACCGATTACCAGGCGCGGCGGATGAGCATCCGGTTCAAGCGCGAGCCGGGGGCCAGGCCCGAGCTTGTGCATACGTTGAACGGGAGCGGACTTGCCGTCGGGAGGACGTGGGCGGCGATTCTCGAGAATTATCTTCAACCGGATGGAGCGGTCCGGATTCCGAATGTCCTGCGCGCCTTCATGGGTTGTGACGTCCTCCGTTGAACCGGGAAAAGTCCGGCCACGCGGATCGCGGAACCGCGTTCGTTCATCCGCGTTATCCCGTCCCTGAAGTCGTCGTCCTCGGATCTCCCTCGCTGGACTTCATCCGAAAGGGCGATCGCACGGAGACTATGACGGGCGGGAACGCGCTGTTTGCCGCGATGGGCGCGGAGCTGGCCGGCGCGGAAGCGGCGATCCTGGGCCGCTGGCCCGAAAGCTTCGCTCCGAACGATCTCGCGGCCCTCGCCTGCCGGGTCGACACGTCGAGGCTGCTCATCGTCGCCGGCAGGCCGGGCCGGCGCGATTTCCTTTACGATGCCAGCGGCCATCTGGACTCCTCCACGGAATCGGCCGGACTGGAAACCCTGATCGCTCCGGCGGAAATCCCCTCCGAATGGTCGCGCGCGAAGGCCGTCATCGTTCCGCTTCTCGGGCATCCTTCCCATCAGCTCGCCCACCTCATGTGGATCCGGGCATCGACGGAAATTCCGCTCGTCGCCGTCACGCTTGCTCCGGGCGTCGCGCATCGCGAACGCGGGTACTGCATCGACATTCTCCGCAACTGCGACGTCGCCTTCCTTTCGCTCGCCGACGCCTGCGTAATGGCGGATTCCGCCGACGTCTTCGCGTGGCTGGAGGAGAATGTCCGATGGAGCATCGTCTCGATGGGAGCGGCCGGCGTGGCCTTTGTGAGCGGCGGGCCGACGCGGGTGCTGCGCCTGGCCTTCGAGCCCGTGGATATCACGGGAGCGGAAGACGCGCTGGCGGGAGCCGTCATCGGATCGCTCTCTATGGGCCGGCCCATCGAAAACGCCCTCTTGTACGGCCTCGTGGCACGCCACGCCGCCTCGACCGATCTCGGCCTGCAGGGGCTCTATTCCTCCGATAGGCTCCATATCTCTCCCGATGCATCCGGCGCTTCGGCGACATCGACGGAACCGGTCGTTCCCGATTTCAACCGCATCGCCGCCCTCGCCAGGATCATCGGCGGAGGCGGCCACAAGGCGTTCACTTTCACGGCGCCGGAACACTTCTATCCGCCCGTCGATCACCCCCGGGCTCTCGAATATTTCTTCGCCGTTGTGATGCATCAGTATGGATTCTGGAATCTCGATGACGGCGCTTGGGCGGGCTCGATGTTCGGCGTGGTCGACGGAATCCGGCTGAAGGGCTCCGACTTCGTCTGGAGATCGGCGACGAAAGCGCTCCTGGAGGAAAGGGACGATCTGACGGAATTTCTCGACGACGACGGCAGGTGTCCCCTGCCCATGCTGGATACGCATCGCGAGTTCTCGCGGCGATTCCGCGAATACAGCGCCCGGACCGGCCCGCGAGCGCTCCTCGATGAAGCGCTCGCATGCGACCGTCCGCTCGAAAAGCTGCTGGACATCCTCGATGACGTCCCCGGCTATTCCGGCGACAAGTTCCGGAAAAAATCGATGCTCCTGGCCATGACGCTCGTGAACCGCCCGGAGAAATTCCTCCGGGCGCGCGGCGAGGCCGAGCTGAGCGGATGGGCGCCGGTCGTCGATTACCACATCCAGAGAACTTCGCTCCGAACCGGCATCGTGCTCCCGCTGGACAGGGATCTGCGGGACAGGTTGAACGCGCGGCGGGAGCTTGCGGCGGAGGAGGAAGATGCGGTGAGGACCGCGACGTTTCGCGCCATGGAGGAACTTTCGCGGATATCGGGCGCCTCACACGCCGCGCTGGACCTGCTCTTCTTCCAGGCCCGCTCCCGGTGCCCCGAGGCGGAGGAACCGGATTGCCCGCATTGCCTCCTGGAATCCGCCTGCGCGAAGCAGAAGAAACTGTTTCAACCCGTGTTCAGGACGACCAGCTACTAGGAAAATATTCTCCCGAGCAATCCCGTCTTCTTAACCGCCATGGGAGGCCTCCCGGCGCTCCCGGATGAATCCACCCCGCTTGTCGTGCTGACGCTGACGTAGCGTTCCAGCGTGAGCCGGTAATCCGAGTCCACTTCCGTAAATTCCACGGCAACACCCCAGGCGTCATCCGGCGTCCTGATGCAGCGGACGACTCGTCCGCGCGCCTCGAAGGATTCGGGCGCGCTCGGCAACGAAATTCGGAACCTGCCCGAGGCGCCTTCCGGAATCGGATCGGGGTACAGAAAGCAGACACCGCCGCCCGAGGCGTTGATGACCGTGGCGATGAGCGGGCCGTGCCTGGCGGCATCCGACATCAGCACTTCCATGACGAAGTTGACGTTGAAGCGCTCGTGCTGCCGGCGATCCGCGCCCGATTTCTCACCGGCATCCGGATCGATGAGCACATGATCGGGATAGAACTTGCGGCAGGAAGAACAGTACCAGAGCTCGCAGATTTTCCTGCCCGTGTCGTCGAAGCAGTCGGTCATGCGTTTTACGGTGGTCGAGCTACAGAGTACGCAGGCGCGTGTCAGACCGGACATGGAAATATCATCCGGGAATCCGGTCATGAAGGTCAAGGGGGACGAGCGTCATGCCGCGTTTTATTCTTGTCCCACGGCATGTCCTTCGCTACCTTGGCGGGCATGGCCTCGCATGTCGACACCTGTAGACGACCCCCTCCGGTGCATCAGGACCCATGAACGGGGGCAAGATCGAGCCGGTCCGCAAGGGTGAAAACCTCATATTCGCAGTCAATTTCGAGCGGGAGACCAAGAAGGTCTACGCGTTCAACATCGACGACCTGAAGGGCGAGATCGAGAATGTCGAGGCCTTCTCCTGGATCGACATCCAGGGCCCGGATATCAGCGCCCTCAACGACATCCTCAGGCTGGTTGAAATCGACCTGAAGCTCATCAGCTATTTCGACAAGCCTGAAGTGCTGCCGCGCATCGTCGAGCGGCACGACTGTCTCGCTTTCTACCTCTACGAAGTGGAGGATCCGGAGAACCATCTCGATACCAGCTTGGGCCTCAACACGATCGATTCCGTCCGCGTCCTTCTCGTGCTCGGAATCGATTACATCCTGACATATCACAAGACGGAGCTGGATACCGTGAACTACGTGCGCGAGCACTGCGCCGAATGCTTCCTGCACTGGGGCAAGACGCCGGGCTTCATCGCGTTCCTCTTCCTGCAGCGATGCCTGTACGACTACTCGCACCTGAATCTCGCCAACGACAACTACCTCGACAATCTCGAAGGCCAGGTGCTGGATGGCGATCGCACGAAATTCGCGGAGCACATATCGAACGCGGGGCGTAATATTCTCACGCTCAAAAAGCTCGTCTCCAGCCTCCATATCGTCCTGATGATCCTGGCGACGAAGAAGAGCCGGTTCATCAGCGAGGAGTCGCGGCTGTTCTACAAGGAGATGCTCGAAAACGCCGTGGCCGTCCGCGCCGCCGTCGACTCCTCACGCGATCTCCTCGACGGCATCATCTCCACCATCCAGGCGGAGACGACACACCGCACCAGCGACATCACCGGAGTCCTCACGATCATGTCCTCCATCGTGCTCCCGCTTTCCCTCATCGCCGGCATCTACGGAATGAACTTCGAGTACATGCCGGAGCTGGCCTGGCGGTGGGGATATTTCGGCGTCCTGGGATTGATGATCGTGCTGGCCGTCATCCTCATCGCGGTTTTCCACCGCCTGGGTTGGATCGGCAGCAGGAAAGAACGGTACTAAGGGGCCGAAACAGTTGTTTCTTCACGGGCCCTAGGGAACGAGCCGGCCATTTTCTATCTTCGTGCCCGGACCGGGAGAGGCTCCGCGCACCGTGCCGGACACGACCCTGATGATGCCGAAGCCGTCGGAAACGCCGAAGAGCGGATCTCCCTCGATCGCCCAGAGCTTCCATGATCCGCTTTCTTTCTTCAGCATGAGCGCCGAGTCCTGCTCCCTCACCAGCCACTCCTGGCCGCCGAACGGAATATAGGCGCGACGAAACCAGCGCATCTGCACGCGGCAGAGCGTATTCTCTTCGAAGAACTGGACGGACTCCACGAAGACCTCGAAGGAGGGATTGTCGATGTTGCGGAAATCGTCCCTCACCGCCTGCGAAAACCAGACCCTGTTGCTGCCGCTGCCGGATGCGCCTCGAAATTCATCGGAGACCTGTTCCTCGAAGGAGAAGATATCCTCCATTTCATAGGCGCGGAAGAGCGCTTCGACGGCATCCCTGACGGGTGTCGCCGGGCGACGGAGATGCTGACGATATTTAATGTCCACGGCGCTGCAGCCGCAGGCCAGCAGAAGAGTCAGGACGATCAGTCTTCTCATGGTGCCCCCCGTTTTCCGCACGCGCCCGCGATCTCGCGGCCACATGGAAATCTTACACCCTCCCGCCGTACTTGATCACCGCCCGGAATGTCCGCAGGAGGATGGAAATGTCCATCTCGAGCGACCTGTTCATGGCGTAAAAGAGATCGAGCCGGGCTTTTTCCTCGTCGGTCAGCTCGTCACGGCCCGCCACCTGCACAAGGCCGGTCAGACCCGGCGTGGCTTCCAGCACCTGCATGCGCCAGGCCGGATAGGTCGCCACCAGCTCAGGGAGCTCCGGGCGCGGTCCCACAAGCGACATCGAACCGAAGAGCACGTTGACGAGCTGCGGGAGCTCATCGAGCGACCAGCGCCTGAGAAATTTCCCGATGGGCGTGATGCGCCCGTCTTCCACGGCCGTCAGTCGCGGTCCAGGCGCGCCATGGATCATCGTCCTGAACTTCAGGATCCGGAACGATCGTCCGAAATGACCGGCACGTTCCTGGAGAAAAAAGACCGGGCCGGGCGAAGAAAGTTTCACGGCCATGGCCACGAGCACGATGAGCGGAGAGAGCGCGAGAAGCGATGCGATGGAGACCGAGATGTCGATGGCCCGCTTGGCATAGTGGTAGTGACGGTCCCGGCGCACGCTGCCCACTTCCATCGCCACGCATCCGCCCAGGTCGACCGCCCGCGAACCGGACAGGAGAATATCCTCCACGTCCGCCAGGACAAAGACGCTCCGCCCCGCCGCCCGCACGAGGATCGACGGCTCGAAGTCGGCCGCGGCGACGAAGACCGCTTCCGCGGCATTCCCGTCCCGGGATTCGTCGAGACGGCTGTTGACGGCGGAGACGCGGTATTCCCATCCTTCCTGCTCCAGAAACATGTTCAGCCGCTCCGCCGTGATCCTGTTTCCCACGAGGATGGCCGCGCGGACCGGACGAAGAACGCGCGCGGCTTCTCCCTGGAGAAATCTCCAGAAAGTGGCCAGGGTGAGAAAGCAGAGCGATTCGTAAACAAGAACGAGCCGGGATGTTTCCAGGATCCGCGTGAAGAAAACCGAGGCCGCGAGGAGGACCGTTCCGGCCGCCCAGGCCTGGACGAGATCGGCGTAGTCGAAGCCGCGAGGAAACGCGAACGAGCGGCGATAGAGCCCGGCCGCGTAGAATCCTCCGAGCCGGCACAGCACGATGACCGGCATCAGGACGCGGGCGTCCTCGAAATCGGCGACGGGAATGAGGGCTCCGAATCGAAGATAGAGGGCGACCTCCACGGCGACATAGACGACGATCGCGTCCAGCAAAAGAGCGGCCGCGGGCTCGAAGCCCCGCAATCTACCGCGCATCAGGACGCGGGCGCGTGGAACGGAATTTCGGCAGACGGGAGGTCATTGCGGAGCGTATTCCGGAACCAGCTTCTTCAACGCCGTCCTCAGACCGGCCTCGTCGAAAAGTTTGCCGCCGAGCGAATCCAGTTCGGCCGTGAAGTCCGCGGACACATCCTCGTCGCGCGTGATGCGGAAAACCTTTTCCACTCCGGCCGGCGCCACGTTCTCCCCTTCCGTCAGGACTTCCTCGAAGAGTTTTTCCCCGGGACGAAGTCCCGTGAAATGGATGGGGATATCCAGTTCGGGCCGGAGACCCGCGAGCGTGATCATGTTCTTCGCCAGGTCGAGGATCCGGATCGGCTGCCCCATCTCCAGCACGAACAACTCGTGGCGCTTCGCGAGAATCGAAGCCTGGATCACGAGAAAGACCGCCTCCTGCACCGTCATGAAGAACCGGACGACATGCGGATGCGTCACGGTCACGGGACCGCCCGACTCGATCTGGCGGCGGAACAGGAGCGGCGCGGAGCCGCTGGAGCCGAAGACGTTGCCAAAGCGCACGGCGGAAACGAGCATTCCTCCGCCATGATGACGCGCCATGGCGAAGAGCCACTTCTCCGCCGCGCGCTTGGTGGCGCCCATCACGCTGGCTGGGCGCACCGCCTTGTCCGTGGAGATGAAAACGAATCGCGACACGCCGCTCGCCGCGGCAGCCTCGGCGACATTCCTCGTTCCGATGATGTTGACGGAAACGGCCTCGCTGACGTTCTCCTCCATCAAGGGCACATGCTTGAACGCGGCGGCATGGAAGACGATTTCGGGCTTCTCCCGGTCCATGATCTCCCGGATCCTGTCCGCCCGCCGCACGTCGGCAATGTAGGCGCGCATCCGGCCGGACGCGCCTTCCCGCCCACCGAGCTCCTGCGTGATCATGTAGATGGCCGTCTCCGAAAGATCGACGAGCACGATCCGCGCGTCGGCATCGAGAAGCTGCCGGCAGAGCTCCGAACCGATGGACCCTCCCGCGCCGGTCACGAGCACCTTCCTGCCGGACATCTCCTTCCGAAACTGGCCGGGATCGATCTCGATCATTTCACGCCCCAGGAGGTCCTCCGGCTTCAATTCCCTGATCCGCTCGAAATCGACATCGCCCTTGATGATCGACAACAGGCCCGGCACGACGCGGAACCTCGTCTTCACCTCGCGGCAGGCGGCGATCATCTCCCGGACGGTCTCCCCCGACGCGGAAGGAATCGCGATGATGAGCTCCTCCGCTTTCAACGCGGCCACCGCCGCCGGAATCTCCTCACGGCCGCCGATGACGCGCACGCCGTCGATCCAGAGCCCCTTCTTCGAAGCGTTGTCGTCGATGAATCCGACGACATTCATGTCCGATTGCGGATGCTTGCGGATCTCCCGCAGCGTCATGACGCCCGCGTCGCCCGCGCCGATGATGATGATGTTCCGACCCGACTCCGAAATGCTCCGGGGGCGCCGGCCCGTCTTCGGAAAAAGAATGCGGTCGGGCAGCACGCGAAAGCCGAAGCGATAGGAACCGAGGATGAAGAGCGTGAAGAGGGGTTCGAGGAGCAGCGAACCGCGGGAGGCGCCGGAAGGGCCGGCGAGGTAGGTCGCGGCCCACCCGAGGAGCGTGCCGAGCGAAATCGCCGAAAGCAGCCAGCGCAGTTCCGTGGGGCCCGCGTAACGGAACGACCATCGGTGGCAGTTGAAGAGGTGAAGCGCGACGAGCTTTCCGACGACGACACCGGGCAGCGCGTAGAGAATAAGCTGCAGCTCGTCGCGCGGAATATCGCCGTCGAATCGCACGGAGGCGGCGAGGAAGAGCGCGCTGATGATGCCCAGCGAGTCCACGAGAAGCATGGTCAGGCGCCGCATGTGTCAGGCGACCCGCTGCGTGGGACGAGCGACTGTCATGGCGCGGTCAGCATGAAGGCTCATCGTAAATCGTATTCGCCGCAGCGTAAAATCATCTTTGTCGCTTCCATTCCAGAAAGAGTCCCGCCGGAATCAATTCCCCGCGGCGACCGAGTTCCTCCGGAGCATGATATTCGGGATCGACGCCCGCCAGGAAGATGGGAAGACCGCCGGATTGACGGATCAGCCGGTCGAAATCGGACAGCCTGTCTTCCTCGGAGAGCGCCAGGGCCCGGATCCCGGGCAGTCGTTTCTCCACGCGCGAGGCGTAATCGACGACGGGCATGATCTCCGGATCGGCGATCAGCACGGCATCGCGCGGCAGGAACTTTTCCATGTCGTCGATGCAGGGCGCGGCGCCCTCGTAACGCTTCACAGGCCACAGGGCATACCAGAGCGCGTTCTGCCAGGGGGTGCTGAGGAGCCGGGCTCGCGGGCCGGACGCGGTCACAAGACGTTGTTCCATGTCGGACGCATGCGCAAGGTAGACGATGGACGCCGTTGTCGCGATCGGCAGGACGGCGAGCGAGAACGCGAGGACGGGCGTCATGAAGAGCACGCGTTCCTTGCGAAGCGCGCGCAGCCTGTAGAGATGATCGAGGCCGTATGCGATCAGGATTGTCGCGGCCAGTGAAGCGGGAAGGAGCGCGTCCAGATGGTCGCGGAACGTGAGCGGATGAGAGGACAGCGCGTTCCAGGGCATGGCGGAAAGGAGCATCGTCAGGAGAATTTCAAGAATGAGCGGGGAGCGGCGGCTCAGGTGCTTCATCCCCCAGGCCAGGAGCAACCAGTTGACGAACGGAAACTGAAATGCGATGGAAAGAAGGAGAATCCAGGAGGCGTGAAATCCGAAATCCGACGTGCTGGATGAAACGGCAAGGATCAACAGGATCCACGGAACGAACAGTTTCGGCGAGCGGAAACGAAGCCGAAGGCCGAGCCAGGCGAACGGGAGCAACGACGCCGCCACGGAGACCGGCTGGACCGAGAAGGCGAGAAGGGACCCGCACGCCGCGATGAGGACGTCTCGCTTTGTCTTCAGGTGCAGGAAGCGGACCAGGAAGTGGAGCTCCACCGCGAGAAACAACATCGCCATGGCGGAGACATTGGGACGGGTCGAATGGGAAAACCAGGCCTGCGACAGGGCGAGGGCGGCCAGGGCGATGAGCGCCGTGCGGCCCGGAATGTTGCAGAGACGGATCGTCAGGTAGACGACGAGAAGCGTTGCCACCGACAGGAGGACGCAGAAGATCGTAACGGCCGCGGCGGGATTACCGAACGGCATCGCCAACACGAAGAGCCGGGCCGGAATGCGGAAGATCGCGGGGAAGATGTCGCCGCTTCCGGAGGCGCCCGTGATGCAGGTCGTCTGGAGCGCCGCTTCCGTGCCCCAACCCGGACCTGTCAGGCATGTCGCGGCATAAAGCGCGAGGCTGCAGAATAACAGGACGATGATGTCGCGCCCGGTTTCCGCATCCGGGCCCGCAAGATCGGATTCCGGTTCCATCATCGGCCGGAACGCAGGGGGCCGGTTTCGGGCGAACAAGCGCGGCGCGTCGAAGCGGCCTTCTCCCAGGAAGCCTGCGATCTGCCGAACAGGCCGGAAAGGGCGCCGATGAACGCGGCCGCGGTGGCTCCCGCGAGATAGCAGACCGCGGAGATCACGGGAATTCTCCGGCCGGTCCATGCCGCGATGGAACCCGTCAGGAGGACCGCCGTGGAGAGGGGGAGCGCGGATCGGCAGGCGATCGCGACCGGACGCATCGCCGCGCTTTTCTCGAAGACTCGGGAAGCCGGGCGCGCGGAGACGAGCGCGAGAAGCCCCAGCGGAAAAAGAAACCAGCGGATCGCTTTCTGAGAAACGAGCGCGAAGCAGGTGAGCGGATTCGGCAGACCGAACGTGAGGCTCCTCGCCACCCGGATATCCTGCGCCACCATCCGGACGCGGCGGCGCCATTCCTCCCTCATCGCCGTTCCCGCCCGCTCGTACGCCACCGCGTCACGGACGAATATGTTCCGGCGGCCCGCCCGATGCAGCGAGAGAGGCACGTAGGAATCGTCGGCCAGATCGGTCTCCAGCGCGGCCGGCCAATCCTCCTTCCTGACCGCGTAGATGCCGCCCGCGCCCATCAGCAGGAGACCGCTGTCCGACGCATAAGTCTTGATCATGGTCTCGTATTTCCAGTAGAGATTCTCCCCTTCCGCCGAACCCGCTTCCGCCGGATTGGAATAGCGGAGATCTCCCGCGGCGATGCCGACGTCGGGATCGCGGAGCGGCTCTACGAGGAGGTCGACGGCGCCGGTCTCGAAGCGCGTGTTCGCGTCGGTGATCACGAGGACGTCGCCCGCCGCGGCGCTCACGCCCTCGTGAAGCGCGCGGATCTTGCCGCCGCGAGGAAGTTCGATGACCCTGGCTCCCGCGTCACGCGCGCATTCCGCGGTGCGGTCCGTGGAGCCGTCGGAGATGACGATGACTTCCAGCAGGCGCGCCGAACCATTCTCCAGAAGATTCGCGACACGTTCTCCGATCTCAGTCTCCTCGTTGTGCGCGGCGACGAGCGCGGTGACGCGCGGCGAGGGCAGGATGTTGCGCGAAGCAAAGGGCTCCCTCCTGCCGGCAAGCACTTTCACGAAGAAGGGATAGCCGGCGATATTCCAGGTTATGATCGAGAGCGAGGCGAGAAAAACGATCATGGATTCTTCTCCGGAGTTTCCCGCGCACGAAGGCTCCAGGGCATCCCGTCCTCCGCGCGCATTTCCAGCTGTGGCGAATCGGGACGACTCAGGCAGGCTCCAAGTTCACGCAATCCCGCGCGGCGCGCCGGATCGCGCGCGAGGAGCGCTCCCAGTCGGGAAGCGACCTTCAAACGCGCCGCCAGCCTCACGGCGGCGGCCTCCCCGCAATGCTTGCGGATCAGCGTGACGGCTCCCGTGTAATACAGAACCTCCCGCCCCGGAGGAACATCCACGCCGCCCGCGTGGACGATCGAGACCGTCGGATCGTAGATGTTGACGAAGCCGCGTGCTCGCGCCCGGAGACACCAGTCGACCTCCTCGTGATACAGGAAAAACCGCTCATCAAAGGGTCCCACTTCTTTCCAGGCGCGAGGCGAGATCATGAAGCACGAGCCCTGAACGGCGACGACATCGGTCCGATGATCCGGCATCGTGCGGGAAATGCCGAGCGACTTCACCCAGCGCTGAATGCCGAGCGCCTCCATCCACGGTCCGTGTTCCGCGGGTTCTCCGTACACGGATGCCTGGACATCTCCGCCCGGCGTCAGCACGCGCGGAGCCGCGATGCCGACATTGCCGACGACCCAGGTCACGAACGACGCCCATCTTCCGTCGACGAGGTAGGCGTCGGGATTCATGACAAGTACCGGTCTCCGGTGACGCGACCGCTCCAGCGACCAGCCGACTCCCGCGTTCACGCCCGAGGCGAAACCACGGTTCTCGCGATATTCGATCAGGTTGATCCTTCGCCCCGCATCCCGATGAGTGCGAAACTGATCCGCCTCCCCTGTTCCATTCTCCACGACGCAGATGTCCGCGAGCGCCGGACCGAGGTGATGCCGAGCCGACCGGATCGCGGTCAGCGCTTCGCGGCAGGAACCGTGGTTGATGATGACAAGATCGCATTGCATGGGATGAGCTTACAGGGATGACGGAGGAAGGATGAAGTACTTCATCCTTTTCTCATGCCGTACAGTTTCAACAGCGCATCCGCCATGGTCTCCAGCCGGAATCTTTCCCGGTAGCGCGCGCGCGCGCGGAGCCCGGTCTCGGCACGGAACACGGGATCTTCCAGGTACCGCTTCACCGCGGAAGCGAAGTGCGCGGCCCGGTCCGCATCGGGAAGTTCCACGGGCACGATGAGCCCGGCGCCGCCGATCACTTCCGGATTCCCGCCGGCCGAGGTCGCGACGATCGCGCGGCCCGCGGCCAGGGCTTCCAGCAGCACAAGCGATGCTCCTTCGGACACGGAGGTATTAAGAACGATGGCGGCGGAAGCGAGCGCCTCCCGGAGCGACTTCACGGGAGGCTCCAGCAGGAATTTCGGAATCGTGGCGCCGACAAGCGCGGGCCGGCAGGGACCGTCGCCGATCATGCGGATCCGCAGGAGATTCGGATGGGAGTGCACCATCCGGGCGATATCGAGCATCGTGCCGGGCGATTTTTCCGGCGAGAATCGCCCGGCCCACAGGATTTCGACCGCTCCATCGTGGTCCGGAGGATCGACGAATCCCGGATCAGGAACGCCGTTGGGAATCGTCACGGTCCTCTGCGCCGAAAAACCGGACGCGATCAGCTCGCGCCTGTCCGCTTCGCACACCGCTATGACGGCCTCCGCCTTGCGCGCCGACCACATGTCCGCCCACTTGTACCACGCCGCCGGCACGGAGCTCGTCATGGCAAATTGCCGGTGGCTTCCGTGAATCGTGATGATCCGCCGGCAGGGCGTGGCGAGCATGGCGGCCAGGAGCGTCGCCTTCGTCTGATGCGAATGCAGAATGTCCGGCTCGAACCGCGCCACGATCCGCTCCAGTTCCGGAACGGACTGCAGCGGAATTTTTCCCGGCGTCGGAAGGATCTCAATGTCCGCCCCGGCGTCGGTGTAACGTTCCACCATCGGCCCGTCCGCGAGAACCACGACGAGGTGCTGAGCGGGCACGGACTTCACGATGTGCTCCACGTGGATCTCCGCGCCGCCAAGGTCCGCGCCGGAGAGAAGACTCAGGACCCTCACGGCGCTCTTCTCCACCAGGAAGAGTTGTCGCCGGTCGAGAAGATCCTGTGGCGGTACATGAGGGGCGCGAAGACGCGGTACGGCAGGGCGGGATCACGTCGCGCTTCGGCGCGCTTTTGAAGCTCCGCGGCGAATTCAGGAGCCGCTTCCGCGTAAAGCCGGCACAGCACCGCGTCCGTGCCGTATTGCTGTAGCGCCAGGAGGTGCGCTTTTTCGAGCAGGCGACGCGCGCGCGGCCGGTCGTCCTCCAGGAGCGCGCGTGCTCCCAGGTAGCGATAATGCCTCCAGCTCAGCACGTCTCCGTCGGCCGGGACCATCGACGGCGCGATGGCGAAGGGATCGGGAAACTCGATGCCGTAATGCCGATCGATGAAGGAAGGCTCCACGGGCCGGGACTCGCGGAGAAACCACGCCGCTAGAACCGGCGCGAGCTCGCGTGTTGTCTCGATCATCCTCCTGGATTCCTCCTGCCGCCCGTTGGATCGATATGTCCACGCGAGATCGAGGGTGTGCGGCCCGAGAATGAGGCGCGGATCGAGCGCGGCGGCGCGAAGGAACGACGCGACGGCGCCGGGAGTGTCGCCGCGCGCCAGGAGCGCGTATCCCGAGATCCTGAGGGCGAACGGATCGTGTTCCGCTCCGCGGTAGTTCGCCGGAACATTCTTCTCGACGCACGCATCCAACTGCTGCGATAGAGGCGCGAGCGGCAACCCGGGCTGGATGTCGTGCAGGACGGGAAGCAGCGCGGCGGCGAAACCGGAGACGATGAGAAGAGAGGACGCCTCGCGCGCGGACAGTCGATAACGGGACGCGGCGACCATCGTCGCGGCCGCGGCGAAGAAGACGAACGCGAGCATGGGGATCCAGAACATGTCGTCCGTCAGAGAGCCGCCGAGGATCGCGAGCATGACGCCGGGCGCCCACGCCGCGCGCGCGGAACGCACGGCTCCGTGAACAGCCGCGGCCAGGAACGAGGCCCATGCCAGAAGACCGATGATACCGCTTTCAAAGGCCACGCGGAGGATGAGGCTGTGCGGATGCAGTTCCCATTTCGGCCAGGAGAGAAAGGACTGACCGAGCACGGGAAAAGACCAGGGGCCGAAACCGAGGAGCGGCCTGTCGAGGAACGCGCGACCCACGCCGCGCCACATCGAGAGGCGCTGAGCGTTCGTCAGGTAGGCCGGATCCAGCCTGTCTATGAACTTGGGGAGAAACAGGACGGTCGCGACCGCCAGGACGACGGCGCCGGCGAGGAGAACAAGGCGGCGCGACTGCGACGGCATCCTCAGGAACGGCCAGGCCATGCCGAGGGCAGCGGCCACGAGCCCCGTTCTCGACTCCGTCAGCACGATGGCGGAAACGATCGCAAGCGAAAGGATCGCGAAGAGCGGCCGCGCGAATCGGGTTCGCAATTCCCAGAGCGCCGGCAGCGAAGCCGCAAGCGCGACCGACGATACGCCGGCGCCCGCAAGGAATCCGGCGGCGCCGAGACCGAGCCCGGCCCGGCCGAGGACCATGTAATTCCCGAGAGCCTCGACATGAATGGAAGCCGCGAGCGCGAGCGAGGCGAAGACAAGCGACATCGCGAAATGATGATCGTCGTCGGCCGGGAAAAGGATGTTGGCGGCTACCGCGCAGAAGAAGAGCTGAAAAAGTTCCTCGAAACCGAGTCCCGGAATGAGGGCGGTCGAGAGGGACGCAAGCGCCGCGAAGACGGGGAGGAAAAGTGGAAGGCGGAGCGGGATGACATCCCCGCTTCGGAGCGAAGCCAATGCTGCCAGTGTGACAAGACCGAGCGTCACCATCCGGCCTCGGGGATCGATACCGCCGGCCGAGACCGTCCACCCCAGCACCAGCGCAGATCCAAATAATGAGGGAACGATACGCGCGCTTTTCATGATCCGGATCCTGCCAATCGAGCAAGCTGTTTTTCCGCGGCGAGTTCCTGGTAGAGGTGTTCCAGCCTGCGAAACATTTCCTCCAGCGTGAACTCATCCCGGAACGCGACGCGGGCCCTGTCGCCCATAGCCGCGCGTCGATCGCGATCGCGGAGAAGTTCACCCGCGGCATCGGCCATGTTCTCCACGGCTCCGGGCGGGAAAAGCATGCCCGTGTCGCCGTCGCGAACCGCTTCCGGTATGCCGTCGACGTTCGTCGAAACGCAGGACACTCCCAGCGCCGCCGCCTCCAGGATCACGCGGGGCAGACCCTCGAAGAGCGCCGTATGAAGTAGAAGGTCCGAGGCCGCGAGCAGCCGCGTCGCATCGGATCTCCACCCCAGGAGGCGAACCCTGGAAGACCAAGGGGCCAGGAGCGCCTCGACCTTCGCGCGCAACGGACCATCTCCTGCCACGATGAAATGCGCATCCGGATTCGCGGCGAGGACGCGCGCGGCGGTTCGCGACAGATCGATCGGAGCCTTCTGCGGCTTGAAATTTCCGACGGCGATCATGAGCGGCGCTTCGGGCGGAATATCCAGTTCCCGGCGCGTCTCCCCGCGCTGCATTAACAGCGCGGTATCCACGGAAATACCCGATCGGATCGTGACGTATTGCTCCGGTCGACCGATGCCAGCGGAAAGCGCCTTCTCGCGGTTCGCATCCGCGACAACCACGATCCTGTCCGTCAGGCGCGCCGCGCGACGTTCCACCGCCTGGTAGATCGCGCGGACGACAGGAGGCTGGTGGTCGTGAAACGCCCACCCATGCGCGGTATGCACGACGGCCGGCACATGCTCGGCGCGCGCCGCTTCGCGGCCGAGGATTCCCGCTTTCGAAGAATGCGTGTGGACGATGTCGGGTCGGAGCCTTCTGATGATCTCGCGCAACGTCGAAAGCGCTTCCGCGTCCCGAACGGGGGCGATTTCACGCACGAGAGAGCGAACCGGGATGTAACCGCGGCCGAGCCGGTCAGCGGCTTCTTTCTCCAACGCGCCGGGCGCCGCGGCGACCCAGGATTCATGACCGCGACGCCTCGCCTCTTCAGCGGATAAAATCGTGTTCCATTGCGCGCCGCCCATCTCCAGCATCGTGACGACATGGAGAATGCGGAGCCGGGCATCGGGTCTCCCGGACACGATATTCGTCATGCGGCGGCCGTCTCGGATACAGGTTTCGGTTCGCCCATGATCCTGCATCGCATCATGACAAGGCTCCCGGCCACGATGATAAGCCCTCCCGCCAGGAGAAAAACAGGCTCCCCGTACCGGTCGGCGATGATGCCCGCGAGAAAACCTCCCATGGGCAGCGCGCCCATGAACGTGGAGGAATAGAGCGCCATGACGCGACCGCGCAGCCTGTCCGGTGTCAAAGATTGGAGGAGCGTGTTGGTGGAGGACGATTGAATGAGACATCCGAAGCCGGCGAAGAAGAGGAGCATCGCGGCGGGAGGGATCGCTCTCATGAAAGCGAACACAGCCAGCGAGATTCCGAACAGGACTCCGCCGTACACCGGCCACGACCGGAAGTCGGATCCCGAGCGGCGCGACGCCACGAGGAGCGCGCCGCAGAAAGCTCCCACGCCCGTGGACGCCATCAGGTAACCGAGAGTGTCTGGACCTCCCCCGAGGACGCGGCTGACGTGGGCGGGAAGGAGGATGACGTAGGGATTGCCGAAGAAAGCGCAGACGATGTGCAGCAGCAGGAGCGACGCGACGGAAGGATGGGTCCGGGCGAAATGAATGCCTTCGCGCACCTCCGCGACAAGCGAACTTCCCGATTCGACTTTCAACTCCCCCGGAAGTTTCATCGACGCGAAACCGGCGATGATCGGCAGGAAAGAAATCGCGTTGAAGGCGAAGCACCAGCCTTCTCCGACGGCGGAGATCATGACGCCGGCCATGGCCGGACCCAGGACGCGGGCGCCGTTGACGATCGCGGAATTCAAGGCGATCGCGTTCGGCAGATCGTCCCGACCCACCATGGAGATGAAGAGCGACTGGCGGGCCGGAATATCGACGGCCCACGCCAGACCGGAGAGGATCGCGATCGCCACGACATGCCAGGGCATGACCATGCCGGAAATGGTCAGGGCGGAAAGAATTCCGGCGAGAAGCATCACGGAAATCTGCGTGACGATGATGAGGATGCGCTTGTCGTGCCGGTCGCACAATGCTCCCGCGAACGGCCCCACGAGAAAGCCCGTCCCCTGTTGCGCGAGAGCGACGAGACCGAGCATGGACGCGGAGCCGGTGAGCCGGTAAACGAGCCATCCCAGGGCGACCGACTGCATCCACGATCCGACGTGCGAGACGGCCTGGCCCGCCAGATACATCCGGTAATTCGCATGGCGTAAAGCTCTGAAAACGAAGCGCATAAGCGGGCGAGTGTATCATAAACGGGCGTCGTTGACATAAAGCTGTGGAGAAGCGGATACTTCGAGGATGCGCCTGACTTCTCACGAATCATGGGGCCGTTACCCCTCCGCGCGCCAGGAAGTCATCCCTCTGAACTGGTCGAAGGATTCCTGGCCCGCGACGGAGAAGAAAGTTCTGCCGAGAGGGCTCGGCCGGAGCTACGGCGACTGCTGTCTCAACGACGACGGCGTGCTTCTCGAAACGACGCCGCTGGACAGGCTCCTGGATTTCAATCCCTCCACGGGAATCCTCACATGCGAATCCGGAGTCACTCTTGCGGAGATCATCCGCGTCTTTTCTCCGAGGGGATATTTTCCTCCCGTCGTTCCGGGCACGAAATTCGTCACGGTCGGCGGAGCCATCGCCAACGACGTTCACGGCAAGAATCACCATCAGGCGGGAACATTCGGCTGTCATGTGAAGAGCCTGGCCCTGCGCCGATCCTCAGGCGAAATCCTGGCCTGTTCTGCGGAATCGAATCCGGAGCTCTTCGCCGCGACGATCGGGGGTCTCGGCCTGACCGGCGTCATACTCCGGGCGGAAATCATCCTGAAACCGATCGCAAGTTCCGTCATCGAGGTGGAAAGCGTCCGCTTCGAAGACTTCGATTCCTTCTGGGACCTGGCGGTCGCGTCGGAGCAAACCTACGAATATACCGTCGCATGGATGGACTGCCTTCCGGGCCGCCCCTGCCGCGGTCTGTTCCTCCGTGGCGATCACGCGGACGGCGAGCCCGGTATTCCTGTAAGCGCTCCTGCCGCGATAGCTGATTCCTTATTCGAAGTACCGGATGTCATTCCCGATTTCCTGATGAACTCATGGAAAATGCGCGCCTTCAATTTCGCCTATTTTCACCGGCAGACAAGCCGACTCTCCAGGAAGCGCGTCGGCGTCGATCCCTTCTTCTTCCCCCTCGACGCCGTCGGATCCTGGAACAGGCTCTACGGTACCCGAGGATTCCTTCAGCACCAGTGCGTCATCCCACAGGACGAGAACCGCTCCTCGGCCCGCCGGATCCTGGGTTATATCAAGGGTTGTTCCGATCGGGTGTTCTGCAGCCTCGCGGTCGTGAAGACATTCGGAGACCGGCGGTCGCCCGGCATCCTGTCGTTTCCTCGAAAGGGCATCACGTTCGCGCTCGACTTCCCCGCCGATCGGCGGGAGACTTTCGCGCTCCTCGACCGCATCGACGGAATCGTCCGGGATTCGGGAGGCGCGATCTACCCCGCGAAGGACGCGCGCATGTCTCCGGAGACGTTCCGCGCGTCCTTTCCTCGCTGGAAGGAATTCGCGCGGCAGATCGATCCGGCCTTTTCGTCCGGCTTCTGGCGAAGGGTATGTGGAAAAGATGAGGGATGAATTGTGAAGGGTGAGGAGATTTCGTGAATAAGATCGCGATATTCGGAGCCACGTCGGCGATCGCGCAGGGGGCGGCGCGGTGTTTTGCGGCCGAAGAAGCCGAGTTTTTCCTGGTGGCGCGCCACGCGGAGAAGCTGGAAGCGGCGGCGGCCGATCTCCGGGTGCGCGGCGCTTCGCGTGTCGTCACGCGCCTCAGTGATCTCAACGCGTTCGACCAGCACCTCGCGCTGGTGCAGGAAGCCGACTCGGCGCTGGGCGGGATCCAGGTCGCGATCATCGCGCACGGAACATTGTCGGATCAGGCTCGATGCGAAGGAGACGCGACGCTCGCACGGCAGGAACTCGACACCAACTTCGTAGGACCCGTATCGCTTCTGACTCACCTGGCCAATCTGCTCGAATCGCGACCGGGAAGCGTCATCGCGGTCATCACTTCCGTCGCGGGCGACCGGGGCCGAAAGAAGAACTACGTCTATGGCGCCGCGAAAGGCGGCCTCGGCATCTTCCTTCAGGGTCTTCGCAACAGGCTCGCGGATAAGCACGTTTCCGTCATCACCGCCAAGCCCGGCTTCGTCTCCACGCCCATGACCGCGCACCTCCGGCAGGGTCCCCTTTATGCATCTCCGTCCAGGGTCGGTCGCGGCATCCATGACGCCATATGTGCCCGGAAGAATATCGTCTACCTGCCCTGGTTCTGGCGGCCGATCATGTTCATCATCCGCGCCATCCCGGAACGTTTCTTCAAAAGGATGAACTTATAGGGGGACATTCTCCAACATTCCAACATTCAGATTACTGGTACTTGCGTGAGTAAGGACACCCATTTCTCGTAACTCCCTGCATTTTCAATGTTGGAATGTTGGAGAATGTCCCCTATTCCTCTGTCGTCTGCATCGCTTTCAGCCACATCGCCGCAGGATCGATGTCGAAGACAAGCTCCGGAGTGGCGTCGGCGAGGAGCCAGTAACCGCCTTCCATCTCCTTCTCCAGCTGTCCGGGGCCCCAGCCGGAATAACCGAGGCAGATGCGGAACCGGCCGGCGGGTTCCATCAGCATGGACCGGATGGCCGGCGCGGACGACGAGAACGCGACATGACTGACGACCTCCGACGCGACGCCGATGCCCCGGCCTCCGTCATGCACCACCCAGACCGTCTGCGTCTCCACGGGTCCCCCGAGGCAGACGTTCGGCGCGGGATCCGATCCGCCCCAGGATATGCCGAGCGAATCGGAGAGCTTATCGACGGTGAGCTCGAGCGGGCGGTTCATGACGAGCCCGAATGCTCCTTCATCCTCGTATTCGATCACGAGCACCACCGTCTGGATGAAATTGGGATCCAGGAGAAAGGGGTGCGCGATAAGAAGTTTTCCTTTTTCGATCGTCGTGTTCATTTGTACAAGGATAGCTCATGGCCCACGCGGATCGCGTGAGGAAATTTGTTCCGGATCCATGTTTCCTGCCGCTTGGCGTAACGCCTCGTGTTGCGCTGAACGAGACGCACCATCTCCGGGCGATCGATCACACCCTCGAGAAATTCGTGAACTTCCCTGTATCCGATCGCTTTTTGCGAGACCATATCCGGGCGAACGCCCCGCGCTCGCAGCGCCTCGACTTCCTCCACGAGGCCTCCGGCAAACATCCGCTCGACGCGCGCGTTGATCCGGCGATAAAGCTCGCTCCTGTCGAGCGAGATCGTGTGCAATGCGAATGAAAACCGGGATTTGTGGCGTTGGCCGCTCCGGAGCTCGGCAAGCGTCCTCCCCGATCCGGCCAGAACTTCCAGTGTGCGAACCAGCCTGTGGCTGGGCGCGTCGCGAAGTTCATCCGCGGCCGCCGGATCCCGCTCGCGGATCGACTCCAAGAGCTCTTCCCGATCCGAAACCTTGTCCCGTGACGATGGCGTGGCGGTCGGGAGGTCATGAAGCCCTTCCACGAGCGCTGAGATGTAGAGTCCGCTTCCGCCGCAGATGACCGGCAGGCGATGGCGGGAGAGGATGTCAGCCAGGGCCGTCTCGGCGTCGGCGGCGAACCGGCCCGCGGAATAGCTTTCCACCGGGTCGAGGATATCGACGAGGTGATGCGGCAGTTGCTCCCGGATTTCAGCCGACGGCTTTGCGGTGCCGATGTCCATTCCCCTGTATACCGTGAAAGCGTCTGCCGATATAATCTCAAGCTGAGCAGCAGCGCGGCCTTGGCCGATGGCGAGTCTCTCCGACGACCCCCACGGATGGGGGGAGTGTCGCGAGAGTCCATGGATGGACGGAGCGGCCAACGATACAAGCAAATCGGTTTTTCCCGATGCCGTGGGTCCGACGATGACCGGGATCACGCCCCGTGTCGCGGCTTCCGGCCATGATTCGGGACGAAACCCGTCCTGACGGGCTTCGTCTAAATCGGAGATATGCGCGAACGATCGGGACCCCATACGTGAGAACGAGAAAGAGTACGCGGTTAATACGATGAATGCAACGGAGCCCGAGGAAAAGTCCAGTCCCGCGCAGGAGACGCCTGCTCCGGGCGCGCGCATCGCCTCTCTCCCTCCCGCCCGACGACGCGCGCTCGTGATTCTTGCTTTCTCGGCTGTCCTGATACTCGGGGCCGGCGGAGCAGTGCGGATGCTCATAGAGCGCGCCGTTCGTGTCGACCAGGTCGAAGCGGCGGCGTCCGCCGCGCTGGGAAGACCCGTCCGCGCAGGCTCGATCGAGGTGTCGGCGATCCACGGATTGGTCATGACCGACGTTCTTATCTTCGACACGAGCGGGACACGGCCGGGTTCGCCTGCGCCAGGCGGGGCCGGCATCGACACGGCCCGGGCGATGTTCACCGCGCGAACGATCCGCGTCCGGCCAAGCTGGTGGGAATTGATCCAGGGAAATTTCCATGTCGCCCACATCCGCGTGCTCGATGCGGAGGTTCATCTGAATCGCGATTCCGGATACGATTCGGACGATCACGCCGCGTGGAATTTTTTCCGGCTGGCGAGCGAGCTCTCGGCGCGTCCGGGCCCCGCGGGTCCCCCTCCTTATCTCTCCGCCTCCAACCTGACGCTCGTGGTCGCGGCTCCCGGAAACTGCTTTGACGCGTGGCGCATCGGAGCTCAGAAGGCGAACTGGAGCCCGGAGAAGAATTCCGGCGAATGTGTCATCGATAAGTTCAACACGGAGCCGTGCAGGATCGGGGCGATGTTCCGGAGCGGCATCGACCGGGCCGAGCTGGATGTGGAATTCGAAAACTTCCCGGCGGCGGTGGCGAGCATCCTGGATCAACGGGAACGTTCGAGCCGGATCGCGGCGCGCTATACCGGAATCAACGGCCGCCTGACCGCGGCCTGGACTCCGTCGGATACGAACCCGTCCGCGAGGATCGGCGTGGAAACCGGGGTCAATTCCACTCATCCGGCATTTTCCGGCCATGGTCTCATCACGGTCGAGGGTTCGCTGAACGGCAAAACGCTGTCCGTGGCCCTGCCCGGACAGGGCGCGGTCCGGATGGAGGATTTCTCGGTCCAGGCCGTCGCCGGCCGGTACGATCTGGCCACGTCCTCTTGGTCGGCGGACGTGACGAATATGAAGATCGGTCCTCGCGGCACAGCGCGCGCACACCCGCTCCGCATCGGAGCCCAGCTTTCCGGGACAGGCGGGTCCGCCAGGGGAAAAGTGGAATGGGAAGGAGAGATCGAGGCGCTGCTGGCCATGCTCCCCGCTTCCGCCACCGGCGACGCGGCGCGATTCAAGCCGAGGGGCGGATCCGCAGGTCATGCGCTCATCAATTCCCGCGACGGCGCCACGGAAATTTCCGTCACGGCGCGCGGCATGTCGATCCGGATCCCGTCCGCGCTCTCGGCGACGGAAAAAAGCCCGCTGCCCGACAACGCCGAATTGAACGAGATCCGCGGCCGCATCGGGCTTGCGGGTTCATCCCTCACCCTGGACAGCCTTGCGATCCAGTATCTCGGAGATCCTCTCATGATCTCCGGTGTCATGAAGACGAGTCGCCGCGACACCGCATCCTCCTACGATCTCACTCTGACGAGTCCCGGTTTCACCGTCGCTTCCGTCCCCGGAATTCTCCCAACCGATATCAGGCTGGACGGCAAGGTCGCGACCGACCTGCACCTGACTCCGCGGAGAATCTCGGGCCGCGTTCAATTCCTCGGCAACAACATGGAAATCTCCACGCGCGACAAGTCCGACACAACTTCCGCGGCGGAACCGGCGGGGGACGGATCGGATGCTTCGGAGAGAAGCGCGCGCGTCCGCCTGACCGGCGGCGGCGTCTCGTTCGGAACGGGAGCGTCCGCCCGGCTGGATGCGCTGACGCTGGAACGGGTCGTCGCGGAGATCGGATCGGGTTCGGCGATCGCCAGCGGGGAGATCCGCGGCCTCACCGGCGAAACGAGGATGCGCGTCAGGCTGGAGCTCCAGAACGCTGACATGAATGCGCTTTCAGAGGCCTCCCGGATGCCTCTGGAATTCTCCGGAGCGAAGCTGCGGGGCGGCATCGTCGACGGGACCGTTGCGATCGACGGATTCCTGAAGGCTCCGATCGTGGAGGGCGGCATCACGCTGCGACACGCGGCCATGGACTACATGGGCTCCTCGCTGACGGAGATCGAGGGGCCCGTGAAGTTCGACTCCGTGACGTTCCGCACTCCCGGCCTGACCGCGCGTTCGGGCGAAGGTTCTGTCCGCATCGTGGGCTACCATACTCCGGTCGAATCGAAATTTTCCATCGCCCTCTCCGGCGCCAACGCGGCCATCCTGACACCCGCCGTCGCGACCGTTTACCCCGACGTCGCGCTCGCGGGCCCGGTCGACGCCGAACTGGTTGTTTCGATGCGCAGGAATGTTCCGTCCGCCGAAGGCACCATGACGTTCAGGGGAACGGACATCACGGGCCGGGACGATCTCGCGATCAGAGGTTTGGCCGGTTCCATCGAGCTCCATGCGGACCGGGTCGTGGCGAAAAACCTGGCGGCGACGTACCTCGGCGCTCCCGCGTCGTTCAACGGCGTGATTCCGCGCGCCGACACCGGCCGGTTCGCGCTGGACGTCAGGATCGGCAAGGCGAAGCTGGAGCACTTCGCGAAGTTCGCTCCGGAGGGATTCGTCACGAACGGATCCGCGGAAGCGATCGACGTGCGCGTCGAGGGATTGCGGACTTCGCCGCGGGTGACGGGCAGCGTGAAGCTGACCGGCACCACGGTCAAGACTCCGTTTCTCGCCGCGACGCTTTCGGATGTCAGAGGCGATGCCTCGTTCACGCCCGATTCGTTCATGACGCACGGCTTGTCGTTCAAGACGACGAGCGCGACCGAAGGCGCTCCGGAGAGAAATCCATCGACCGTGGAAGTGACGGGCGGCGTGGACCGATTCGACAACCCCATCTTCCGGCATGTGCGCGTGACCTCGCGGAATGCGAGGCTGGACGATCTGCTGAATCTCCTGCCGGACGACGTGAAGCCCCTGCCGAAAGGCGCGGCTCTCGGCGGCGAAGTTCAGATCGACGAGGTGACGATCGACGGCCCGCTTGAGAACGCGAGGTGGACCGGAGCCATCGTCCTGAAAAACGGCGTAGGACAGCTTCCCGGCCTGAAAAGCGGCATTTCGGGCATCGAGGGCGCTCTGAAGTTCGGTGAAGGAAAAGCGAAGGCGGAAGGCTTGAAGGGCAGGATCGGCGCGACGGATGTGAGGATCGAGGGGGAGATCGATCTCGCGAAACCGTACGGCATGCACATGAAGCTGGCGATGAAGGACGCGGACATCGCGGAGCTTTTCGGGACGATCCCGAAGTCGGACGGCTGGAAAGGGCTCGACTTCAAGGGCCGCGCCACGATGACCGCGTCGATCCACTTCGCGAACAACCGCCTGAAGCTCGACGGAACTTTCCTCGACGGCAGCGCGGAAGGATTTGGAATGCCGTTTTCGGACATGTCCGGGAGCTACAAGTATGACAGCGATAATGATGTCGTGACGCTCTCCAACCTGAACGCGGGGTGGGCCGGAGGACGAACATCCGAGGGATCCATGAAGATCCTGCTCGCCGAGTCTCCCGTCGCCTTCGAAGCGCGCGGCGCCGTCGCGGGCGTCCGCCTCGACGAAGTCCTGAAGCTCTCGGGCTTCCAGTCCAGCGGCTATTCCGGCCTCGTCGACGGCTCCATGTCGGCCTCCGGCAGGTTCGGCCTGAAGCAGTCGGTCAACGGCTCCGGTTCGTTCGTCATCCGGAAAGCCCGTTTCGAGAAGCTCGCCGCGCTCGACGCGATCTCCCGGGCCCTGCGGCTCGATTTCTTCACGAAAAGCACGTATGAGTCGGCCAAGGGGAGCTTCTCGATCGAGAAGGGAGTGGTGAAGACCGCGGAGCCCGATCATTTCCGGATGATGGGCTCCTCGTTCACGATCGAGTTAAGGGGTTACACGAGCCTGGAAGGTGAATGCGCTTATAACTTCGCTTGCGGCATGCAGGCTGGTCTCGTCGGTAACGTCCTGACCCGCCTGCAGCTCGGTAAGTTCTTCGCCGTCTCCGGTGACGGCGGCATCATCCGCACGAGCGGCACGATTTCGGGACGGATCGAGAATCCGACCGTGAAATCCGACCTGGGGATCCTGAACCTCTTCAATTAGAAAGCGGACCGGATCGTCCTTTCCCGCTCAATAGCCTCATTTTACGTGTAAAAATTTATACCGACTTCTTCGGGCTTTTCCGTAGCTTTCAAACCTTCGAAAATTTATACTTCCTTCCAGTATGTCCTATCGGGGTTGATGGGGCTCCAAAAACAGACATGAGGAGAGAGGCGAGATCAGACAGGGACGTTTGAGAGTTGGGGCAATCGTGCCGCGCATGCCGACGCTTGGGGGAGCGCCGAATGTGGCACGGTCAGGAGCGCAGGAGCGGTGGATTTCGTCCTCCCTGGCTGCGTCCGTTCTCCTCTGCATCTTCGCGCTGGCCGCGCCGTCGTGGGGCGCGGCGAATTCATGGTCGTCCCTGGCGAACACGACAGCCACCGTGGACGCGGGCGGCGCGCTCGTCTATCCGGGAACGGGCGACACCATCTACGCCTTCCGCGGCGGCATCACCAATATGTTCTGGGCGTATTCCATTTCGAACAACAATTGGAATTCCAAAGCGAGCGCGCCCAATTCGGTGAACGATGGCGCCTGCCTCGTCTATCCCGGCGCTGGCGATACCATATACGCGTTGCGGGGCAACAATTTCACCGATTTCTGGGCTTACTCCATCAGCGGCGACACGTGGAAAATACGGACTCCAACACCCAACGTGGTGAACAGCGGCGGCGCCATGGCCTATCCCGGTACCGGCGACACGATTTACGCTTTCCGAGGCAACAACTTCACCGATTTCTGGGCCTACTCCATCAGCGGCGACACATGGAAAATGCGGGCGCCCGCTCCTGCCACCGTCGGCGCCGGCGGCGCCCTGGCGTACGGCGGTATCGGCGACACGTTGTATGCGCTGCGAGGAAATTCCTCCGGCAGCTTCTGGTCCTACAACATCGTGAGCAACATGTGGGAAACAAAGACTCCGACTCCCCTGGCGGTTTCAGGCGGCGGAGCTCTCATTCATGCCGGGCCGGGCGACACGCTCTATGCGCTGCGCGGATGGGCCTCGACGAACTTCTGGGCGTATTCCATTACCGGCGACACCTGGGTGGACAAAGCCATCACGCCGAATCCCATCGGCACGGGCGGATCTCTCGCGTATCCCAGCCCTGGCGATACCATCTATGCGCTGGGAGGCAATGTCGCCTCCAACTTCTTCGGCTACACCATCCGCACCCCGCGTCCTCCGTCGCAGACGTCGTTCCGCGGTCACCGTGGAAACTTCAGCGTCGCGCGCGGCGACACGGCGCAGATCATCGCGACGCTCCATGTCGTCGGCGACACCGACGGACCTGACACGCTCCAGTTTCTCCGCGTCCAGACCGCCGGCGCCTTCGTTCCCGGAAACGTCAAGGCGGTCCGCGTCTACGTGGATGCCGGGCTTGATTCCGTCTTCGACGGCTCCGACCAGCTTGCGGGCACTCTCGTTCCACAGGGCAACGGCTGGGAATCATCCAGCCTGGCGATTCCAGCGGCATTTTCCGGCACCATTCTTCTCATCGCGATCGAAATCGGCGACACCGCAAACTTTAGCGACACGTTTCAGGCGGTTATTCCTCCGAATGGCGCTCGATTCTATAACGCGGAATCGTCCCCATTTGCGCCGCTGATCACCTCGACCATCCTGACGATCGTCGATACTTCCGGGCCGAACACCTGGTTCGTCAACGACACGTCGCCGGCCGGAGATGTTTTCACCTCGGACAAGGGCGAGTTCTATTACTCGGGCCTGTCGCCGAATGTTCCGAAGCGCCTCAACCGCACGACGATCGAGAAGCTGACCATCGGCGACACGCTGAGGATCGACGCCGGCACGTATTACGATACGATCTCGATCAAGACCGACAGCGTCTGGATCCTCGGGAAGGACTCCGTCGCGACGACCATCCTGGCGCCTGACACGAACGGCTCCGTCGGAGCCGCATTCATCATCGACAGCCGTCAGAACGTGGTGGTCAAGGACCTGAGAGTCGAAAAGGGCTGGGACGGAATCCGGATCTTCAACTCCGACAGTTGCCGCATCGAAAACGTCGCGGCCAAGTTCGCCGGAAACTACGGCCTCTATTTCGACAACAACTCGAACCTCAATGTGATCCGCAACTCGGAGTTCAGCTTCACGGGCTTCCGCGGCGTCTCGATCCACAACTCTGACCAGAACGAATTCCTGGGGAACCTGATCAGAAACAATCCGGGATTCACCTTCTTCTTCGACAGCTCGACAAATTGCCTCATCCAGTCGAACAGGTCGGAGAACAACGGCAATGACGGTTTCCGGTTTACGGTCGCGGGCGGCAACAGGATTCTCGACAATATCTCCAGAAATAACCTGGGCGCCGGCTTCTACATCAACTGCAACGCCAACGCGATCGCTGGAAATACCGCCGAGAACAACATCGAAGGCTTCTATTTCTCCGCCGCCGACAACAACACGGTCATTCGAAACGTCTCGCGCAACAACAGCAGCAATGGCGTGCTCGTCGAAAACGGCGCCGATCTCAATTACTTTGCGCAGAACACGTTCGACTCGAACGCACAGTATGCGATCCGGCTCAACACGTCCGGCCCGGCGCCTCTGGCTGATACGTTTGTCAGAAACAACATCATCACGCCGCCCCAGAGTCCCGACTCCGGAGTCAACACCTCCGTCGCAAGTCCGTTCCTCTTCACCCGGAACTGGTGGAGCGCCGTCGATTCCACTCAGATCCGGAACAAGATCTTCGGATCAGGCGCAACGAATCTGACGTACATTCCGTACCGGCTCTCCGGCCAGGTCGATACGGCCCCGGGCGCCGACACGATCGCGCCGAGGGCGCCCGACACGGTGACGGCGGAGGGCATCGGGGCCGGGCAAGTCCGAGTCCGCTGGGCACTGCCGACGATCGATGAAGAGCCGAGCGGCGTCGGCTTCAATGTCAGCACGTATCATATCTTCCGCGCGCCCTCTCCCGCATCAGACAGCTGGAATCTCGTCGGTGTTGCCGGAGCGGGCGGCCCGCAGGAATTCGCCGATTCCGGCGTCGCCGCGGGCGAAACCAAGTTCTACCGCGTCGCAGCCGGCGATAATGCCGCATACAAGAACTTCTCCTTCTTCTCCGATTCGACCCCGAGCGCTGTAAATTACTCGATCGCAACCGAGAGCGAGCCGCCGCCGGGCGTGACGGGGCAGTACGAGACGACGGCGAATGGCGCGGTCGGGTCCGATACCGGATTCAGCTTCGGGCAGGGTAATGCCGACACGCTGCAGCTCACGTTCACAAACGGCAGCGGCAACGACACGTGGATCGTGAAGGTGCCGTTCAAGGATGGCGACACGGGAGGATCGATGCGTTCGCGCGGGATCAACAACGCGACGATGGCGACATCGGACACGTCGCGAATCCGCGGATACGCTTACGGCGTCAATGCAAAGTTCGATGTCACGGTGTATGACTCCGCAGGCGTCAAGCTGACCGAGGCCTACTGGAACCAGGCGGGCGAATCTCCCGTGCTTCGCTACTTCACCGCGGGAACAGCTTTGAACCCAAACCGCACCGCCTTCTACTGGCTCAATACGTTGGACAGCAAGTGGTACGACGTCGCGCATCCCGATTCAGGAATGACGAAGGACTCGTACCTCCGGACTCCCGAGAGCTTCTCGATCCGGATCGACCACTTCACGCACTTCTTCCCGGGCGAAGGATTGGTCGATACGGTGACCGTCGTACCCGCGGACACGACGACAATCCGAAACCACGCGCGGGGAGAAGCTAATGTCACGGTCTGGGCGGGGTACATCCTGGCCGATACGGCCGCGGGCGGAGACACACTCACGCAGTTCGAGATCAACAACGCGGGCGCGATGGACTCGACGAAGGTCGCGAGTGTCCGCCTCTTCAAGGATGCCAACAACAACCAACGTTTCGAACAGGGCGTCGACACGTTCATCGCCAACCTGGCCAACGTCGTAGGAACCAATACGACATGGCGCGATGCGGCGATAACCTACCCGCTCTCGGACCTCGGCGAATCCTTCATCGTCGTACTGGATATCACGAACAACGCGACCGGGAGCGACACATTCCAGGCGAGAATCAAGGCCTTCACGATCAAGACGACTGACGAGGATACCGGCCCGTTGTTCGATCGCGTGAATAATGGCTACATTCGCGTCATCGACACGAGCGGGCCGAACATCTGGTATGTGAACGAGGCGACGACCTTCGGAGACTCCTTCACGTCCGTGATCGGCGACACGACGAACAACGGGCTCGGGGCCAACTCCCCGAAGCGATTCATCAACCAGGTCGATCCGTTCCTGACGCCGGGGGATACGGTCTACATCGACTCCGGTATCTTCTACGAGGCGGAATCGATCGTGATTTCCGTCGGTGGCGTGGCCCTCATCGGCGTCGATTCGCTCTCGACGATCATCGACTTCAGCGATTCGAGCTTTGGTGCGGACCGGATGATTTACGTGAACGGAGGGACGAATCATACATTTCGCAAATTCCAGATCACGCGAGGGCGCAGGGGAATTCATCTCCAGGGATCGGACCTTTCCCTCATCGAAAATATCACATTCCAAACATGCAACCCCGCGCAGACCGCCCTCTATTTTTTCTCGAACGCGGATAGCAACACGGTCACAAACCTCCACATAATAAACAGCGGCTATGGCGTGGAAGTGTCCGGAGCGAGCGTGGGCAACGTGCTTTCGAACCTTCTCATCGAGGCGAACGCGGTGGATGGAATCCTGATCACCGGCGCAAATACGTCCCTGACTGGTAGCCGAAGCATCAGCAATGGCGGGGATGGCATCTCGGTTGGCTCGAGCAACAATCGTATTGTCGGAAATCTCGTCTCAGGCAATGTGCTGAACGGCATCAAGATCTCGGGAGGCGCGAATGACAACTACTTCGCGCAGAATCACATCGACTCGAACTCGCTGTATGCCGTCAACTTCCTCGTCGGCGGAACGTCGCGCGACACGTTCGTCCAGAACAACTTCGTCTTCGGCGCCAACATCGAGTCAGGCGTCAACAATCCGAACGGCAATCCGCTCCTCTTCACGCGTAACTGGTGGAGTACAACCGATTCGACACTCCTGCGGAACAAGATCTTCGGCGCTGGAGCGACGGCCTTGACGTACATCCCCTTCCGGCTCGGCATCGTCGATACCGCGACGGGCGCCGACTCGGTTGCGCCGCGCGCGCCGGACACTGTCTCTGTCGTGATCGTCGACTCGACGAAGCTCCGGATCTCCTGGGCGTCCGTCACGGTGAACGAGGAGACGACTGCGTTCGCGGTGAATCTCTCCGGTTACCGCGTCTACCGGTCCCGAACTTCGGACACGGCGCTCTGGATCCAGATCGCGCAGGTCGGCGCGACCGTCGACACTTACATCGACGTCGGGCTCATCACGGATACGAACTATTTCTATCGCGTGACCGCTTTCGACGGTTCGAGCGTGGAGAACCAGTCCTTCTATTCGGACTCGATCATCGGCGGCACGCCGTCTATCGACACCTCGGGGCCGAACAAGTGGTATGTGAACGACCTCGACACGACCGGCGACGTGTATGCGACGGCGCTCGGCAGCGATGCCAACAGCGGCGTGGAAATCTCGAAGCCGAAGCGGAACATCCACGCGGTCGTCCAATTCCTGACCGTCGGCGACACGGTTTACATTGACGCGGGAACGTACAACGGGTTCATCACGGTGAACGGCAACGAGACGGCGTCCTTCAATATCAACCAGGACACCGTCTGGATTATCGGCAAGGATTCCACGTCCACGATCATCGACCCCCCGGGGTCGCCGGGTCAGGCCGGCTTGTACGGGATCTACTCCGACACGCGATCGAACATCACGATCCAGGACATCGGCGTCACGGGCGCGAACAAGGGGATCTATCTATATAATGTGTCGAACTCGCGGTTGACCCGCGACAGCTCCTGCGTGAACGGCAACGTGGGCATTTCCCTCCTGTCGGGATCGAATAACAACACGGTCTCGAATATCGTCGCGAGCTCAAACACCGGCGCGGGACTTAGTCTCGTCGCATCAAGCTCCAACATCTTCTCGAATCTCGAAGCCGTCGCCAACAGCTCGGCCGGCATCGACCTTGCCAGCGCGTCCAACAACAATACTTGGACCGGCGTGACGACCAAGCTAAATGTGACCAACGGCTTCTATGTGGACGCATCGTCCGGCAATTCCATAGCGAACTCCATCATCTCCAACAACAGCTTCCACGGCGTTCAGGTCGCGACCTCCGGCGGATCGCACACGCTCGCCGGTAACAGGATCGAGAACAACGGCTCGAAGGGAATCGATATCGCATCAAGCATCACCGGGCTCCGAATCGTCGGCAATTCGATCAAGAACAGCAACAGCTTCGGCGTCGACCTCGGCAACGGAGCCAACGACAATTACTTCGCCCAGAACGTCTTCGACTCCAACGGCAACTACGCGATCAACTTCCAGGCCGGAGCGTTCAACTCCGACACGTTCCACAAGAACACGTTCGTTTTCGGATCGGCGAACCCGGAGTCCGGCGTCTACTACACCGGCGGCACTCTGCTGGACTTCACCCGCAACTTCTGGAGCGTGACGGACTCAGCCGCGGTGAGGGGCAAGTTCTTCGTCGGCGGATCGAACTTCCAGCATATTCCCTTCCTTCTCCGGCGGACCGACTCCACGGTCGGCGGGGACTCCGTCGCGCCGAAGGCTCCGGACACGGTTGTCGCGACGTCGCTCGGAGCGGGACAGGTCCGGGTGCAATGGGCGCTGCCGACTCTCGACGAGGAGCAATCCGGCGTCGCGTTCAACGTCTCCACTTTCCGAATCTACCGCGCGACGGCGCCGGACTCGAACAACTGGATCCTGCGCGCGCAGCAGGGATCGGGTTCGCAGACGTTCATCGACTCGGGCGTTAATAACGGTGACACGAAGTACTACCGGATCACTTCCTCGGATAACGCGACGCCGTATCCGAACGAATCGTTCTTCTCCGACTCCAAGCCCCTCGGCGTCAATTACTCCCTCCCGACTGATTCCTCGCCACCCCCGGGCGCAACCGGACAGTACGACACGACGGCAACGGGCGCGATCGGCTCCGACACCGGCATCGTCTTCGGACAAGGAAACGCGGACACGCTGAACATGACGTTCACCGGACCTGCGGGCGGCGATACCTGGAACGTGAAAATCCCGTTCAGGGACGGCGACACGGGCGGCTCGTTCCGCGCGCGTCGTGTTAATGACGCCGAGATTGCGGCGTCGGACACGAAGCGGATCCGCGGCTTCGCCTACGGCAACGGCGCCCGCTTCGACGTCACGGTCTACGATTCACAGGGCCAGAGGCTGACAGCCGCCTACTGGAACCAGGCAGGCGAATCGCCCGTCCTGCGGTATTTCACGGCCGGGACGAACCTGAATCCCAACCGGACGGCCTTCTTCTGGTTGAATCCCGCGGATAGCAAGTGGTATGACGTCGCCGACGTCGACTCCGGCATGACGAATGACGTGTATCTCCGGACGCCGGAAAGCTTCTCGATCCGGATCGACCACTTCACGCACTTCTTCCCGGGCGAAGGATTGGTGGATACGGTCTCGATCCTGCCGGCAGACACGACGACGATCCGGAATCACGGCCGCAACGAATTGAACGTGACGGTGCTCGCGCTATCGATCTTCGGAGACACGACGAACGGCGACACGCTTACGCTGTTCGAGATCACGAACACGGGCAACGTCGATTCCAACAAGGTGTCGAACGTCCGCCTTGCGCGTGACGCAAATCAGAACAACCGGTTCGATACGGGAATCGATACGGTGGTCACAAACCTCCCCAACGTCATATCGTCGTTCGCGACGTGGCGGCAGGCCGGAATAAACTATGCGATCGCCGGGACCGGCGATTCATTCGTCGTGGCGCTCGACATCGGCGCCACCGCCCAGAACCTCGATACCTTCCAGGCCAAGATCGCGGCCTTCACGATCAAGACCACGGACGAGGATACCGGGCCGCTCGTCGATAAGATCAACCAGGGTTACGTCCGCGTCATCGACGCCAGCGGCCCGAATATCTGGTATGTAAACGACCTCTCCACGGTCGGCGACTCCTTCACGTCGGCCGTCGGCGATTCGGCCAACAACGGGCTCGGCGCCAATTCGCCCAAGAGGTTCCTGACGTACTTCGACGAGCAATTGACGCCCGGCGACACAATTCTCATCGACTCGGGCACGTTCACGGAGGGCGACACGATCACCTACGCGACGAACAGCATCTGGATGATCGGCGTCGACTCGCTATCGACGATCATCGACTTCAACGACGTAACGCCGGCGAATGCGCGGGCGGTCTACTTCAACAACTCCATCGGCTCGATCGCTAGGAACTTCAAGGTCTATCGATCCGGCCTCGGTGTCGCTCTGAACAATTCCGACTCCACGCTCGTCTCCTTCGTCGCCGTCGATTCGCACGCATCCTCCGGGATCATTGTCCTGAACACTTCCGACGCCGCGATTCTCCAGGATAACCGCATCACGAACGGAAACTCCGTCGGCATCCACGTCGACGGCACTAACAACGTGACGATCCGCAGGAACACCGTGACGGGCATGGCCTCCGACGCCATCTTCTTCGTCACCGGCACCGGCAACACCATCGTCAACAACGTCGTCACGCGGAACGCGTCGCACGGCATCACGTTCCAGTCGGGCGTCGGGTCCAGTTACATCGAGAGCAACGTCATCACGCTGAATACGCTCAGCGGCCTGAACCTCTCGACTTCAAACAACTTCAACTTCGTCTTCTCGAACCTCTTCGGCAACAACGGCCAGTATGGAGTCAACATCGGAAGCGCTTCGAACGACAACTACTTCGCTCAGAACCACTTCGATTCCAACGGCACCTATGCGCTCTTTTTCGCGGCCGGCGGCACAAGCCGCGACACGTTCGAGAAGAACGTCTTCACGTTCTCGTCGCAATTCCCCGATTCGGCGATCTTCACAAACATCGGTAATCCGATGAAACTCTCGAGAAACTGGTGGTCGTCAACCGATTCCGTCGTGATCCGGAACCGGTTCTTCGGATCCGGCGTCACGGGAATCACGTATATTCCCTATCTCCTCTCCCGCCCCGACACCGTTCTCGGCTCCGATACAATCGCTCCGCGCGCGCCGGATACCGTAACGGCATCGATCCTCGATTCGGCGACGCTCCTCATCAAGTGGGCAAGGGTAACGCAGGACGAGGATTCCTCGCCGTTCTCCGTTAATCTCTCGGGATACAGGCTCTTCCGGTCCCAGATCTTCGACACCTCTCTCTGGGTCCAGCGCGCGCAGCTCTCCAGTTCGACGGATACCTACATCGACACGGGTCTCGTAGCGGACACGACCTACTACTACCGCGTGACGGCGTTCGATGGATCGACGCCGTTCGAAAATACCTCCTTCTTCTCCGATTCGATCGCGTCCGCAACACCGGGGATCGACACGACCGGACCGAACAACTGGTATGTGAATGACAATGACACGACGGGCGACGTCTACGCGACCGCATTCGGCGATACGGCCAACAGCGGAACATTGCCGACGAAACCGAAGAGGTATCTGAACCAGATCGAAGCGTTCCTCACGGCGGGCGACACGGTGTACGTGGACTCAGGAACGTATCAGGAGAACGATTCGTTCTGCATTTCCCAGATGGGAGTAAGGCTCATCGGTAAGGATTCGGCGTCAACGATCGTCCGGTTCGTCGCGCCGAGCCTGGACTCGTCGATCAGCATCCTGGGCGCCGCGAACGTGACGATCCGGGATCTGAAGGTGGAAGGCGGGCAATACGGCATTTACTTGAACAGCGCCGTCGGCGCGACGATCCTCCGGGTCTGGGCCGATACGACAGCGCCCCTTACAGGGAACCACGGGTTCCACATCTTCAACAACAGCACGGATAATTTCATCTCGAATTGCGTGGCGCGTGGTTCCTACGGCGTCGGATTCCGCATCGGGTCGAACTCGCACCGGAACACGTTGGTCGGAAACCTGGTATTCAACACCCAGGTCAGTTCTCCCGGCTTCGGAATCTTCGCCAACTGCGATTCATTAGTCCTCGACAACAACGTCTCCCGAAACAATTCCCAGTCCGGATTCCAGATCGACGATGCCGCATCCGGCACCGGCGGTTGCGACACGATTCACATGAGCGGCAATACGATCGAGAATAACAACGGGAGCGGCATCGATTTCTTCGGTTCGTTCCAGAACCATACGGACGGATATATCCGGAACAACGACATCCGTAACAACAGCTCTGACGGCATCAACATCGGCGGCGTCAAACGCTCGGTCTTCATCCAGAACCGGCTCGATTCGAACGCTCAATGGCAGATCACCTTCACGGACGGGACGCTCGATACGTTTACGCGAAATAACATCCTGCCCAGCCCCACTCGTCCCGATTCCGGCTTCAGGAACACGTTCTCCGGCAACCTCACCGCCACAAGGAACTGGTGGGGGACGATTGATTCTGTGGCTGTCAAGGCCAAGATCGGAGGCTCCGCGCGGGACTCGATCATCTATATTCCGTACCGCCTTGATGTCGCCGATTCGGCCTCCGGCGCCGACACGGTCGCTCCGAAGGCGCCAGACACCGTCGCAGCCCAGGCGCTAGGCGCGGGCGAGAACCGGATCACGTGGGCGATCTCGACGACGGAAGAAGATCCGAGCGGCGTGGGTTTCAACGTCAGCTCGTACCGAATCTATTCTTCCAACGCCATCGATTCGAACAACTGGTTCCTGCGGGGAACGGTCGGAACGACGAACCAGATGTATATCGACTCGAACGTCGCGCCTGGGGACACAAAGTTTTACCGCGTCTCCTCCGGTGACAACGCGACATACGTGAACTATTCGTTCTTCTCCGACTCGCAGCCTTCGGCCATCCTGAATCACGTCGTCGTCGATAGCGCGACCCCGGCCGGAATCACCGGGCAGTACGACACGACTGCCAGGGGCGTGGTTGACCAGGAGACGGGCTTTGAGTTCGGACAGGGCAATGCGGATACCCTGCAGCTCACCTTTACGGACGCGGGCGGCAACGACACCTGGATCATCCTTGTTCCCTTCGCCGCGGACACAGGTGGCGCGGTGCGGGCCCGCAGAATCAACAACGCGGAGATGGCGACGTCCGACACATCGCGGATCCGCGGCCGAATTTACGGCGACGGCGCGCGATTCGATGTGACGCAGTACGACTCGCAGGGCATAAAACGGAACAACGCGTACTGGACTCAGTTGGGCGAATCGCCGGTTCTGCGGTACTTCACGAGCGGCACGGCCTTGAACCCGAACCGGACGGCATTCTTCTGGCTGAATCCGGTGGACTCCAAGTGGTATGATGTGAGAGATCCGGATTCCGGCATCACGAACGACGTCTACATCCGGACGCCCGACAGCTTCTCGATCCGCGTCAACCACTTCACGCACTTTTTCCCGGGCGAGGGGTTGGTGGACACGGTCTCCATCGTGACGCACGACACGACGTCGTTCGATAATGCCGCGCGCGGGGAGCCGATGGTCACCATCATGGCGCTCTCGATCTTCGGCGATACGACCCTCGGGGACACGATCACGCAGTTCGAGATCTCGAGCGCGGGCAATGTGGACACAAACAAACTGCAATTCGTCCAGCTCGCCCGTGACGCGAACCAGAACAACCGATTCGACACCGGCATCGACACGATCGTCGCGAGCATCTCGTCCGTGGCCCAGACCCGCGCAACCTGGCGAGCCTCGGCGATCTCCGTGACTCTCGGTGGATCCGGCGAATCCTTCGTTGTGATCGGGGACATCGGAGCGGGCGCCGCGAATCTCGACACGTTCCAGGCGAAGATCACGGCCTACACGATCAAGACGTTCGACGAGGAGACCGGACCTTCGTTGACGTTCACCAACTCGGGATTCATCACCATCATCGACACGAACGGCGCGAACATCTGGTATGTCAACGACGGCTCGACGGTCGGCGATTCGTTCACATCCGCAATCGGAGATACATTGAACAACGGCCTCGGGATCAATTCGCCGAAGCGTTTCATCAACCAGGTGGAGCCGTTCCTGACGGCGGGAGACACGATCTACGTAGACTCGGGAACGTATCAGGAAAACGACACGGTCACGCTCAACGGAGCGGGAATCGCGCTGATCGGCATCGATTCGCAGACGTCGATCATCGACTTCAACGATCTTGGCGCGGCCAATGCCCGGTCGATCCAGGTCTTGAACTCCGTCAACGTAACGATCCGCAACCTCCGGGTCTACCGTTCCCGCAACGCCTTCACGCTCGAAAACGCGGACACGGCGACGATCTCGCAAGTAACGATGGATTCGCATTCCAACTCGGGCGTCAGCCTCCAGAACGGATCGGATAATGTCGTTATCACGGACAATCTGATCACGAACGGAAACTCCACAGGAATCTACGTCGACGCCAGCTTCTTCGCCACCATCCGCCGGAACACGATCCGGGGCATGGGGTCGGACCAGATCCTCGTCGTCTCCGGCGATGGCGCCACTCTCACGAACAACGTCGTGACCCAGGGCGCGTCGCATGGCATCACGCTTCAAGCGGGAGTCGGGGCGTTCGAGATCAGCAGGAATATTGTCACCTTGAACGGCATCGACGGAATTAACCTGAACAGTTCGAATTCTTCCAACCGCGTTTTCGGGAATTTGTTGGGGAACAACGGTCGGTACGGCGTGAACATCGGCAACGGTGCGAGCGACAACCTCTTCGCGCAGAACCATTTCGACTCCAACGCGAGCTACGCAATCTTCTTTGCCGCGGGCGGCACGCTGCGCGACACATTCGAGAAGAATATCTTCACGTTCGCGGCGCAGAATCCGGATTCCGCGGTCTTCACAAACATCGGCAACCCGATGCGGTACATCCGGAACTGGTGGAGCACGACCGACTCGGCGCAGATCAAGAACCGGTTCTTCGGCTCGGGCATCACCGGCATCACGCACATTCCGTTCCTTCTCTCCGCGCCCGACACGAACATCGGCGCCGACACGATCGCGCCGAAGGCGCCGGACACGGTTGTCGCGATTGCGACCGATTCGACGAAGGTCACGATCACGTGGACAAACGTGACGCTTTCGGAAGAGTCCGAGACCTCGATCGACGGCGGAGGTTATCGGGTCTACAGGGCGCTGGCGGCGGATTCGAACTTCTACTTCCTCCGCGGCGCCACGAGCGGCGGAGGACAATCGTACATCGATTCCGGACTCACCCCCGGCCAGACATTCTTCTATCGCGTGACAACATTCGATACGCACATTCCCGAGAACCAGAGCTTCTACTCCGACTCGCAGCCATCGGCGACGACAGCGAATGGCGGCGTGATTCTCTCGCCGGGCAGCCAGAACCCAGGACCGATACATCGTCAGGCAACTTTCGGAACCGACTCCGCCGTAGCGGCGCTATCGATCACCGGCGCGCCCGTGGACACGATTACGTTCGTCTCCGTCCGATTGATCGGCGCGACGGCGATCACTGACGTGGACTCGGTGATCTTCTACCGCGACGGCAATAAGAACGCGCAGTTCGAGTCGAACCAGGACACCCTGATCCAGTATGTTTCGGTCGCCATCGTCGACACGTGGTACGATCCGGCTGGCGGGATCTCGCTCAACGGGAGCGACTCCTTCCTCATCGTCGTCGCTTTCGAGGACACGGCCAGCTTCGCCGATACGTTCACAGTCACGATTCCCGCAGGAGGATTCAGCCTCGTCAACGCCGGTCCCGTCCCAGCCGCGCCTCTGAATATGGCTGGAATCTGGACGGTCTCGGCCGGCGTCGATACATCGATCGCCAACATCTGGTATGTGAACGACAACGCTACGACGGGCGACAGCTTCACGTCCGCCGTCGGAGCGGACTATTACAATGGCCTCACGATCCAGACACCGAAGCGGAACATCACGATGGTGACGCCGTTCCTCACGCCCGGCGATACGATCTTCATTGATGCCGGTCTCTTCGATTCGATCGTGACGATCGCGCCGAGCGAGACCGCCGCCATCCATATCGATACGGACTACGTCTTTGTCGTCGGCAAGGATTCGCTCTCTACGATCATCGATCCCTTAGGATCGGTAGCGACGACAAACCTCAACGGCATCTATGCGGATACCGTGATCGGTCTGACCATCAGAAACCTGGCGGTCACCGGCGCCAGCAATGGCATCAACCTCTATAATATCGACTCATCCCTGATTGAAGGCGACAGCGCCAGTTCCACGGGTTCGCGCGGCATATGGCTCCGGGCCGGATCAGACAACGGCATCATCAGGAGCAATATCGCCAATCTGAACTCCAGCAGCGGCATCGAGATCGACGCTTCGAGCAATAACACGGTCTCCGGCAATTCTACCGCCTCAAATTCGCTCCATGGAATCATCGTCATCTCAGGCGGCACAGGCAACACCATCACCGGAAACGCCTCTCAGTTAAACGGTCAATCCGGAATCACAGTCCAGAGCACGAACGGCCACTTCATTACCGGCAATACGTCGATCCTCAATACAAGTCATGGAGTGCAACTCGTCACATCCGACGCCAATTTCGTGATCAACAACCTCCTGGCATCCAACTCGAGCGCCGGCGTCCGGCTCGATGCCGGCGCCAACGCGAATCGCATCCATCAGAACGAGATCGTGGGCAACGAAACGGGGGTGCAGATCGTTTCGAGCGCGACCGGCAACACCATCACGAAGAACAACATCCGAGGCAACAGCATTTACAACCTCCTGAACCTCGCGACGACAAGCGACACGATCACGCGGAACTGGTGGGGTTCGGCGGACACGACCGTCATAGCGGCTAAGATCGGCGATACTAACAATACATTCACGCCGTTCCGGATCGGGATCGTCGACACGGCGGCACTCGCGGACACGGTCGCGCCGAAGGCGCCGGATACAGTGACGGCGACGGCGACCGACTCCACACGGATCCGGATCGATTGGACCGATCCGATCCTGACTACCGAAGAGACGGAGACGTCGGTCAATTTCCTGCTTTACCGCGTCTATCGAGCCACAACTGCCGACTCCGCGACCTGGAATTATCGCGGCGGCTCTGTCTCCGGAACTTTCACGGACTCCGGGCTCTCCCAGGGCTCCAGCTTCTTCTACCGCGTCACTTCGGTCGACAATCATACGCCTTACGAGAACCAGAGCTTCTACTCCGATTCGACCCCGTCGGCGACGACGCCGACAGCTTCAATCCTCGCGGCGGCGTTGATGCCGCAACCGGGGCCGATTCACCGCGCCTCAACCGGCACCGACTCGACGATCTTCGCAATCACGATCTATGGAGCGAATCCGGACACGGTCGCCAGCATCACGCTCTCCTTACTGGGCTCGAACATCCCCGACTCCGATGTCGACACGGTCGCACTCTACCGCGACGGCAACCGAAACGGCCTCTTCGAATCGGCGCAGGACACCTTCGTCGCGAATCTGACGGCGGCGGGCAGCGGCAATTTCCTCGCGACGAATTCCTGCACGATCGCGGGCGTCGACTCGTTCGTCTTCGTCTTTGCCTTCGAGGATACGTCCTTCTTCACCGATACCTTCACTGTCCGGCTGCCGGCGGGAGGCGTTGTGCTTTCGAACGCAGGCTCGGGTCCTGGATCGCCGATCAACCTTGCTGGGAATTGGACGGTCAACGCCGGCATCGACACCTCGATCGCGAATATCTGGTATGTGAACGACTCTGCGACCACCGGCGACTCGTTCACGTCCGCCGTCGGCGCGGACTATTACAACGGCCTCACGATCCAGACGCCGTTCCGAACAATCAATCAGGTCGAGCCGTTCCTCACCGCCGGCGACACAATCAAAGTCGACGGTGGGTTCTACTATGAGAACGACACGATCACGATCAATCAGAACGGGGTGTTTCTGATCGGAATGGATTCGGTGAATACGGTGATTCGGTTTGATACGACCGGCACTGGAGGCGGACGAGCGATCTACGCCACGGGACAAACAAATCTGGTGCTCCGCGACTTCCGCGTGACGAACGGCCGTCGCGGTATCTGGTGGAACAATGTCGATCTCTCAGCGATCGAGCGGGTGCGCTCGGAGACGAATGGGCAGATCGGGATTGCGCTTCTGGGGAACAGCGACACGAACACGCTGACGTTGAACGCCAGTTCGGGGAACGGGACCTACGGCATCTACCTTTTCAGCTCGTCGAGCAACAACACGCTGACGTCGAACACCAGCTCGGGGAACTCGATCGACGGCTTCTATTTGGATGCCTCATTGAACAATACGCTGACGTCGAATACCAGCTCGGGAAATTCCGGGTACGGCATCCTCCTCTTTTCCTCCTCGAACAACAACACACTGACGTCGAACACGTGCTCTGGGAATTCGAATTCTGGCATCGCCCTTTCTTCATCCTCGAATAACACACTGACGTCGAACACGAGCTCCGGAAATTCGAGTAGAGGAATCGATATTGCTTCGTCCTCGAACAACACACTGACATCGAACACTGTCGACTCGAACGCTTCTTGGGGCTTCTACATCAGCGGCACGTCGGTAACGGATACAATTAGCAAGAACAACTGGCGCGGACAACCGTCCGGCCCCGCCATCGATTCGGCGGCCTTCATCGATGTCGGCCTCGGTAAATTCGACTTCAAGCGGAACTGGTGGGACACGGCCGACTCGGGCGTGCTTCGAAGTCGCATCAATCCGGGATCGCGCGACTCCGTCACCTACTATCCCTTCCGCCTTGGCCTCGTCGACACCGCACCGCTCGCCGACACCGTCGCGCCGAAAGCGCCGGACACGGTGACGGCGACGGCGGTAGACTCGACACGGATCCGGATCGACTTCACAAACCCGATCGTGACGTCGGAAGAATCCGAGACGACGATCGGGTTCTCGACGCACCGCGTGTATCGTTCCAACACCGTCGATTCGACGAACTGGATCCTCCGCGGCGCGACGACGTCCGGAATGTACACCGACTCCGGATTGTCGCAGGGTGCGACTGCCTTCTACCGCGTAACCTCCGTCGACAATCATACGCCGACGGAAAACCAGAGCTTCTACTCCGACTCGATTCCGTCGGCGACGACGGCAACGGCGAGCGTCCTCGCGGCGGCGGCGATGCCGATCGCGGGGCCAATTCATCGCTCGTCTGTGGGACCAACGGACTCGACGATCTTCGCGATCACGATCTCCGGAGCCAATCCCGACACTGTCGCCTCGATCACGCTCGCGCTTCTCGGATCCAACATCCCCGATTCCGACGTGGACACGATTGCGATGTACCGCGACGGTAACCGGAACGGAATTTACGAGTCGAACCAGGACACATTCGTCGCCAATCTCACCGCGGGCGGCAGCAGCAATTTCCTCGCGTCGAACTCCTGCACCATCGCGGGCGTGGACTCTTTCGTATTCACCTTCGCATTCGAAGACACGTCCTTCTTCACCGACACCTTCACTGTTCGCCTGCCGGCCGGAGGCGTCGTCCTCTCGAACGCGGGCACGGGGCCCGGCACACCGATCAACCTCGCAGGGAATTGGACTGTCAACGCGGGGATCGACACGAACGGCGCGAACAAATGGTATGTCAATGACACGTCCACGTCCGGCGACAGTTTCACGTCCCGCGAAGGCGCGTCCTACTGGTCCGGTCTCTCGTCGCAGACGCCGAAGCGGCACATTCATGAGGTGACGCCGTTCCTGACGTCCGGCGACACGATCATGATCGACGCCGGTTTGTACGAGTCCTACTCGATCATCGTCCTCGGCGTCGAATCCGCCGTCATCAAGATCGACACGGACGGTGTCTTCGTCATCGGCAGAGACTCCGCCATGACGATCATCGATCCCGACGGCACGAACAGCACGGTCGGCCTCTACGGTCTCTACGCCGATACGCAGACGGGCCTCACGATCCGGAATATCGGTTTCACCGGCGCGTGGAACGGCATCAACTTCTACAACGTCGACAGCTCGGTCATCTCAGGCGACAGCGTTCTCTCTTCGGGCGAGCACGGTATCCTCCTGCAGGAGGGTTCGGACACGAACACGGTCACGGCGACGGTCTCGAGCGGCAACAGCCAGCACGGTGTGATGGTGACGACCGCATCGTCGAACAACACGATCACGGCCGGCAAGTTCGCGACCAACAACACCGGCATCCGGCTGAACCCCAACACGGGAAACAACACCGTGACGCAGAACACGGTCACGTCTCCGTCCGTCTACGGCATCGATCTCACGACCAGCTCCGGAAACTTCGTCGCCTCGAACACGGTCATCGGCTCCTCGGTCGACGGAATCATCCTCTCCAGCTCATCCTCGAACAACACGCTCTCCGGCAATTCCGTCGTCGGAAGCATTCAGCATGGCGTTTACCTGACGTCCTCGACCGGCAACACGGTGATCAACAACGCGGTGAAGGGCAACGGGCAGCACGGCATCTACCTGTTGTCCGCCTCGAATAACAACATTCTCGGCAATCTCATCTCCGGAAACACCGGCCGCGGCCTCTTCCTCGATATCAGTTCGAACGTCGTCGCCGAGCGGAACCAGATCGACTCGAATGCGAATTACCAGTTCTACATCGACGGCGCATCCGTCTCCGACACGATCCGGAAGAACAACATCCTCGCATCGCCCACGTTCCCCGACTCGCTCGCCTACAGCGGCATCACGACAGCGGGAGTGCAGATCGACGTGCAGAGGAACTGGTGGGGCACCGTCGACTCGTCGATCCTGAAGTCGCGGATCTGGGGGCCGAGTCGGGACTCGATCGCGTATGTGAGATACCGCCTCGGCTTCGTCGACACGACGCTTTACGCCGACACCGTCGCGCCGGCGCGGCCGGACACTGTCACCGCGACCGCGATCGACTCGACGCGCGTGCTCGTCCTGTGGACGTCCGTCCAGACGTCCGAGGAAACCGAGACGTCGTTCGACCTCATGACATACCGCGTCTGGCGCGCGAATTCCCCCGAGTCGAGCATCTATATACTCCGTGGAACAATCGCGACGCCTTCGTTCACCGATTCCGGCCTCACGCAAGGCCAGACCGCTTACTACCGCGTCACGTCGATCGACAATCACGTCCCGGAAAACCAGAGCTTCTACTCCGATTCCCAGCCGTCGGCGACGACGGCGACGGCAAGTGTGGCTACGGCGGCGTTGATGCCGATCGCGGGGCCGATTCACCGAGCCATCTCTGTCAATCCGGATTCGACGATTTTCGCTTTCAGTGTGTACGGCGCGAATCCCGACACGATCAACGCCGTCGGCGTCAACCTCCTGGGGAACATGCCGGACTCCGACGTCGACACGATCGCGTTCTATCGTGACGGCAACAAGGATGGACTCTACCAGTCGAACCAGGACACATTCATCTCGAATCTGCCCTTCGTCTCCGGCGTCACCTGGCGCGCCACCGCCCTTTCGGCGGTCCTGTCCGGCGCAGACTCGTTCGTCCTGACGTTCGCATTGGAAGATACCGCGAACTTCCGCGACACTTTCACGGTCTCGATCCCCTCCAGCGAGATCACGATGTCCCTGGCGGGCTCGGCTCCACAGACGATGAGCTCGCCGGATATCTGGCGCGTGAGCGCGGGCGTCGACACGTCGATCGCAAACATCTGGTATGTCAACGACAGCTCAACGACGGGCGATTCGTTCACTGCCGCGGTCGGAGCGGACTACTACAACGGCCTCACGATCCAGACGCCGTTCCGGACGATCAACGCCGTCGAGCCGTTCCTGACGGCCGGCGACACGATCAAGGTCGACGGCGGGTTCTACTACGAGATCGACACGATCTCGATATTGGTGAACGGAATCTTCCTGATCGGAATGGATTCGGTGAACACCGTGATCCGGTTTGATACGACCGGCGTGGGTGGAGGGCGCACAATTTACGCGACAGGCCGGACCAATCTGACTTTCCGGAATTTCCGTGTTACCAACGGCTACAACGGAATATGGTGGGATAACGTCGATCTCTCGACGATAGATCGGGTTCGGGCGGATTCGCATGGTCAGTATGGCGTTTATTTGTTGACGAACAGCGACACGAACTCGCTCATTGCCAACACCAGTTCGGGCAATTTGGGCTTCGGGATTCACTTTGACGGGTCGAGCAACAACACTCTCACCTCAAACAACAGTTCGGGCAATTTGGGACGCGGATTTATGTTCACCTTATCGAGCAACAACACTCTCACCTCGAACACCAGTTCGGGCAATTCGAGCTTCGGGATTTATCTCAGCGCGTCGAGCAATAACACGCTCACCTCAAATACCAGTTCGGGCAATTTGAGCTACGGGATATTGCTCAGCGGATCGAGCAACAACAACACGCTCACTTCGAACACGAGCTCGGGCAATTCGAATTACGGAATTTACCTCAGTTCATCGAGCAACAACCTTGTGAGGCAAAATACCGTTGACTCCAATGCATCCTGGGGTTTCTTCATTGATGGAGCTTCCGTGACCGACACGTTCTCGAAGAACGTCTGGAAAGGCCCAACGAGCGGTTTGGCTACCGAGTCCTGCGTTTTCATCGACGTCGGTTTGGGACGATTCGAATTCAGCCGAAATTGGTGGAATACCACCGATTCGAGCGTAATTCGCAATCGCATCAATCCGGCTTCCCGGGATTCCGTGATATACCTCCCGTTCCGCCTTGGCATCGTCGATACCGCTCCGCTTGCGGACACGGTCGCACCGAAAGCGCCGGATACGGTGACGGCGGTTGCGCTCGATTCCACGCGCGTGACGATCACATGGGCGGCGGTGAGCTTGTCGGAGGAGATCGAGACAGGGCTCGACCTCGGCGGTTACCGCATCTATCGTTCGAATGCGGCCGACTCGACGAACTGGGTGATTCGCGGCGGGACTCCGGGTGTTCAGAGCTTCCAGGATTCCGGATTGGCCTCCGGAGCCACTTTCTTCTATCGCGTGACGTCGTTCGACAACCATACGCCGTACGAGAACCAGAGCTTCTACTCCGACTCGATCACGTCGGCGACGACGCCGGGGCCATCGATCATCTTGACCGACACACCGAACGCCGGTCCGATCCACCGCGCCGCGCTTGGAGCAGACTCGACCATTCTGGCGATGTCCGTTACCGGCGCGAATCCGGATACGCTCACAAGCGCCACGATCTTCGTCACCGGAAACATCGCGAGCACCGACGTCGATACAATTGCTCTCTACCGTGACGGCAACAAAAGCGGCCGCTATGAGCCGAATCAGGACACCTTCATCGGCAACCTGCCCAATGCGGGAGGATCTGTCTACACCGGGATCAGCTTCTCGGCGGTCATCAACGGGTCCGACTCTTTCGTCTTTACCATTTCTCTCGAAGATACCGCTTCGTTCGCGGACACCTTCCAGATCGCTCTTTCCTCCAACAGCGTCGGCCTCGCCAACACCGGCTCCGCCCCGGCAACACAGCTCGATGTCCCGGGCATCTGGACCGTCAACGCGGGCATCGACACGAGCGGACCAAATGTCTGGTATGTGAACGACAACTCGACATCCGGCGACTCGTTCACCTCTAGTGTCGGAGCGGACTATTTCAACGGCTTGACGATCCAGACGCCGCGCCGAAACATCACGATGGTGACGCCGTTCCTGACGGCGGGCGACACGATCTACATCGACGCGGGTCTCTTCGATTCGATCGTCCAGCTCGTGCCGTTCGTCGAGACGGCCGCGATCCATATCGACACGAACGGCATCTTCGTCATCGGCAAGGACTCGCTCTCGACGATCATCGATCCTATCGGATCCGTATCGGACGTCGGGCTCTTCGGCATCTACGCGGACACGCAGTCAGGGCTCACGATCCGGAATCTCGGAGTGAGAGGCGCGTGGGACGGCATCCATCTCCGCAATGTCGGTAATTCGCTTCTCTTCGGCGATAGCGTGTCCTACAACGGCCAGAACGGTATTTACCTCACCGCGACCAGCGACACGAACACGATCGCCAATAACATCTCCAACAGCAATCTCAACGGCATCTATATCTTCAACGCCTCGCGCAACAACACGGTCTCGAATAATCTCGCCAGCGCGAACACCGGCAAGGGAATCACCCTGGCGACGACCGCCGACAACAATTTCCTCACGAGCAATAACGCCAGCTCCAATTCGAGCGACGGCATCTACCTGAACGCCGTCACCGGCAACAGCCTGACGAGCAACACGGCGAACGGCAACGGCGCCTACGGCATCGAGGTCAACAACAGCACGAACAACACCCTCGATACCAACACGGCCATGTCGAACGCTTCGCACGGCATCATTCTCGCGACAAGCTCCAGCGGCAACACGCTTACGGCGAATGAGGCCAGCGTCAACACGGCCAACTACGGCATCTATATCTCCTCTTCGAACAACAATACGCTCCGGAACAACAAGGCCAACGGGAACACGCACGGCATCTATATCTTCTCCAGCTCCGGCATCACGGCCGTCCACAACAGCGCCGACTCCAACTCCCAGGACGGCTTCCACCTCGACATCGCCACGACGACGACGATCACCAGCAACGACGCGATCAACAACGCGCGATACCAGGTCTACATCGACGGAGCGTCGGCCACGACCCTCTTCTCGAAGAATAACCTCCTCACGCCGCCCTCCACGCCGGACAGCGCGATCTTCAACAACTCGACCTCCGGGTCCCTCTTCACCTCCATCCGAAACTGGTTCGGGACGCGCGACTCATCCTCCGTCAGGAACAAGATATGGGGACCGGCCCGGGATTCGGTGCCGTACTCCCCGTACAGGTTGGGCGGCGTGGACACCGCGTCAGGAGCGGACACGACCGCGCCGGACGCGCCGGATACCGTCGTGGCGGTCGGCCTCGGCGAGAACCAGATCCGGGTCACGTGGGGAGCGGTCACGACCCAGGAAGAGGTGAACGGCGGAGCGATCGGCTTGGGCGGTTACCGGATCTATCGTTCGACGACGCAGGAGACGAGCAACTGGGTGCTCCGCGGCGACGTCAGTTCCGGCACGCAGACCTTCGACGATTCGGGACTGGCGTCGTTCGAGAGCCAGTATTACCGGATCACGGCATATGACGTTTCCACACCGGAGAACCAGTCGTTCTACTCCGATTCGACCGCGGCGGGAATCACGGCGGACACGACGCCGCCGAACGCGTTCACGCTGATCGCTCCCGCGGTCACCACCGATACGAACATCGTCACGCTGATCTTCTCCTGGAACGCCTCGTCGGACTCGGGCGGCATCAGCGGATACAAGCTCCAGGTCGACACGGTGCTCTCCTTCTTCACGCCATTCATCGATTCGGCCACCGGCAACGTCACGTCCTGCACGCGGGTATTGCCCGCAAACGACAGCTACTTCTGGCGAATTATCGCGATCGACAACGCGCTGAATACGACCGTCTCGACGTCCCGCACGCTCCGCGTCGACACGACGCTGCCGACGACCGTGACATTGAACTCGCCTCCGGCTGGATACGACACGTCGAACCTCTTCAACTTCTTCCAGTGGTCAGCCTCATCCGACAACCTGGGCGGCGTCTATTACCGGTTCCAGATCGATACGTCGGGCGTCTTCTCCGCGCCTTTGTACACGGAGGACACGACGGTCACGTCGCTGATCCGCTCCAACCCCGCGAACGATACGTACTATTGGCGCGTCGTCGCGATCGACAGCGCGACGAACCAGGCGCCGTCGGCCACGCGGATCTTCCGGATCGACACGGCGCCGCCCAGTGCGGCCGCGGTCCCGACTTTGCCAGCCACCAACTACGATACGAGCGTCACGACGATAACCTTCACATGGAGCGCGGCGGTCGACAGTCAGTCGGGCATCCGGAGATACCGGATCCAGGCGGACACGTCCGGCACATTCGCGGCTTCGATCTACGACACGTTCACATCATACGCCGCGAACGATTCCCGAACCTTCGCGGCGAACGATACGTACTACTGGAGAATCGTCGCGGAAGACTCCGCGGGCAACACGTCCAATTCCGGATCGCGAATCTTCCGGATCGATACGACTCTGCCGTCCGTCGTTGTCCCCATCGTTCCCCCGGTCACGGCGGACACGAACCTCACCACCGTCCAGTTTGCCTGGAACGCGGCGGCCGATTCGATCTCGGGACTCTCGCATTACAGGATCCAGATCGATACATCGGGCGTCTACGGCTCTCCCCTCGTCGACTCGATCGTCGCCGGCAGCGTCACGACCTGTTCCCGGACGCTCTCCGCCAACGACACGTATTACTGGCGTGTACTGGGCGTCGACACGGCTGGAAACATCAATACCAATTCATTCAATTCCTCCATCCTCCGGATCGACACGACGACGCCGCAAACCTTCGTCACGAACCTGCCGACAGCCAACTACGACACGAACGTCGCGACGATCGAGTTCTGGTTCAACTCATCCGCCGACTCCATCTCCGGACTCTCGCATTACAGGCTCCAGATCGACACGCAGAACACCTTTGCGTCCCTCTACGTCGATTCCGTCGTCGCCGCGACCGTGAACAACTGCTCGCGGACTCTCGCAGTGAACGACACCTACTACTGGCGAATCGTCGCGGTCGACGCCGCGACGAACACCTTCGCGTCCACGTCCAAGCAATTAAGGATCGATACGACGGGCGTCTCCGCGCCGGGGCTCATGTCGCCGAGCGCGGGTCATGACACGAACAATACGAACATCACATTCACGTGGGCCGCGTCCACGGCGGTCACCGGCGTCAGCTACTACAGGCTCCAGGTCGACACGACTTCCTCATTCGCGACACCATTCATCGATTCGCAGACGCCGCTCACATCCGGCGCACGGGCGCTTCCGGCGAACGACACGTATTTCTGGCGCGTCGTCGCGGTCGACAACGCCGGAAACACGAACGCCGCGGCGCCGCGCCGCGTCCGCGTCGATACCGCCGGTCCGAACGGAATCGTCACGCTTCTCGCGCCGCTCTCCAACTCGGACACGCGTCTCACCACGGTCAGTTTCTCCTGGGCGGGAGGCTCCGACGCCTTCACCGGGCTTCTCGGATATCGCCTCCAGGTCGACACCGCGAACACCTTCGCGACGCCGCTCGTCGACTCCTTCACGCCGCTCACCTCGGGCACGAGAACACTCACGGCAAACGACACGTACTACTGGAGAATCCTCGCGGTCGACAGCGCCACGAATACGGCGGCGACGTCCTCGGAATTCTTCCGCGTGGATACGGCCCCGCCGACCGCTCCGTCGCTTCTCTCGCCCGCAACCGGGCACGATACGAACGTGACGACATTCAGCTTCCTCTGGGGCGCATCCGTCGACAACTTGAACCTGGCGGACTATCGGTTCCAGTTGGCCACGACGGGCACGTTCGCGTCCATCGTGGCCGACTCGATCTTCACCTCCGTCGGTTGCTCTCAGACGTTTGCGCCAAACGACACGTACTACTGGCGCGTGATCGCGCGCGACTCCGCAGGCAACGCGGATACTTCCGTCACCCGGTTGTTCCGCGTCGATACGTCGACGCCGTCCGTTGTCGTTCTCGCAACGCCCGCGACGAATTCCGACACGAACCTGACGACGATCAACCTCTCCTGGAACGCCGCATCCGATTCGATCTCCGGTCTCCAGAAATACCGGCTCCAGATCGACACCAACGCGATCTTCTCCGCGCCGATCGTCGATTCAGTCGTCGCGGGAACGGTCACAACGACATCCCGGACGCTGGCCGCGAACGATACCTACTGGTGGAGGATCATCGCGGTCGATACGGCGACGAACACATCGACCTCCGCTTCAAACATCATCCGGATAGACACGACAACGCCGTCCGTCGTGACGCAGATCTCCCCCGCCAACGGCCTGAATACCTCCGCCATGGCGATCACCTTCACCTGGAACGCGGCTTCCGATTCGATCTCCGGTGTCCGGAAGTACCGTCTCCAGGTCGATACGCAGAACATATTCTCGGTTCTTGTCGCCGACAGCTTCACGACAGCCACCAGCCAGGCCGTCACCCTCGCGACGAACGACAGCTACTTCTGGAGGGTGATCACGGAGGATTCCGCCGGCAATATGTCCGTGACGGCTTCCTACACGTTCCGGGCGGACAACGGAGCACCGTCCGCGCCGGGGCTTGTCCTGCCGGCCGCCGGTTCTGATACCTCCGTAACGTCCATCCTCTTTACGTGGACGGCGTCCGCCGATTCCTCCGGCATCAACGGTTATCGGCTCCAGATCGATACGACGTCCGCCTTCATGGCGCCCTTCATCGACTCCTTCACGCCGCTGCTGACCGCGACGCGGTCGGTGCCGGCAAACGACAGCTACTTCTGGCGCGTCATCGCGATCGACAACACGTTGAACACGACGGCTTCCTCGTTCCGCTCCTTCCGCGAGGACACGACGACGCCCGCGGTCACCGCGTTGATCGCGCCGACAACGGGCCACGACACGAAGAACTCCACGATCACGTTCTCCTGGACCTCGTCCTCGGACAGCATCTCCGGGCTCGAGAATCACACGCTCCAGATCGACACCAACCCGGCCTTCTCTTCGCCGATCTTCGTGGCCGCGGTGGCGCTCGGCACGAGCATGCAGTACGCCGCCGCGCCGAACGACACGTATTACTGGCGCGTCATCGCGCGCGATTCCGCGCAGAACACATCCGTCTCCGAATCCCGAATCGTACGCATCGATTCCGTGCCGCCTTCAGTTGCTTCGCCGGTGGCGCCGTCCAACGGATTGAACACGTCGGCGCTGACCGTCAACTTCTCGTGGAGCGCGTCCACGGATACACTGAGCGGCGTCAAGAACTACCGGCTCCAGGTGGACACAGCCAACACCTTCGCCAGTCTCGTCATCGACAGCGTCACGACATCGACTTCGCAGAGCGTCGCCTTCGCGACGGCCGACAGCTACTACTGGCGGATCGTCACGAACGATTCCGCGACGAATGCGTCCACCTCCTCTTCCGCGACGTTCCGGATCGACCAGGGCGGTCCGTCGGCGCCGGGACTCCTCGTGCCCGGAGCGAATGAAGATACGAACAACACGACGATCACGTTCACATGGGCGGCTGCGTCCGATTCGTCCGGCATCAGCGGTTACCGGATCCAGATCGACACCTCGTCCTCCTTCACAGCGCCGCTCGTCGATTCCTTCACGCCGCTCCTGACCGCGTCGTTCACGAAGCCGGCGAACGATTCGTACTATTGGCGTGTCGTCGCGATCGACAATTCCGGAAACACGACCGCCGCCACGGCGAGGCTCTTCCGGATCGACACGACGACACCGACGGCGGTGACGCAACTGCTTCCGCCGGACAATTACGACACGAACGCGATCACCAATCTGACGCTTACATGGACCGGCGCGAGCGACTCGATCTCCGGCGTCCGGCACTATCGGATCCAGATCGACACGTCGAATGCGTTCGCGACTCCGCCTGTCGATTCAACGACGCCGAACACGTATTTCATCACCGGGTATCCCGCGAAGAACGACACTTATTACTGGCGGATCATCACGGTCGACTCGGCATCGAACGCGACGACCGGCGCGATGCGTCACTTCCGCTTCGATACGTCGACTCCGGCCGCATTCTCGTTGACGTCGCCCGGCCCCATCCTCGACACGACCGCCACGACGGTCACGTTCACATGGTCGTCCTCGGCGGATTCCATCAGCGGCCTGGCCGGATACAGATTCCTGATGACTGGCGGAGGAGCCTTCGGCCTTGACACGACAATTCAGACGACGACGATCACGCTCTTACTGCCGGCTAACGACACGTACTCGTGGCAGGTAAACGCAACGGACTCGGCAACGAACGTGACGATCGCCGGGCCGAGGACGGTCCGGATCGATACGGTCGCTCCCTCGGCCGCGGCACTGACGGGACCGACGGCGAACCAGAACCTGAACGTGCCGAGTGTCCTCTTCTCGTGGTCGGGCGCATCCGACAGCGTCGGCGTCGCCTCCTACAAGCTCCAGGTGGACACTGCCGGAACGTTTGTTGCCTCCTTCTACGAATCGACCGTGGCAGCATCGCAGACGACACTCATCCGGACGCTGCCGGCAAACGACTCTTATTTCGCGCGCGTCATCACATTCGACTCGGCCGGCAACAGCACGAATGGCTCGTCCGTCTTCTTCCGCATCGACACGCAGGCGCCCGTCAAGCCGACGCTCACGGCGCCGAACGACGGCATCGAGACGAACGAGCTCTCCGTGACGTTCTCCTGGACGGCGTCGACGGACACGGTTTCCGGCTTCGCCGGGTACCGGCTCCAGGTGGACACGGTCGGCAACTTCGCGTTCCCGATGTTCGATTCGCCGACGAGCGCCACATCGATCACTGCTTCACTTCATGCCAACGATACCTTCACATGGCGTGTCCGCGCCGCGGACTCCGCGGGTAACGTCGCAATCTCCGACACGCGCTACTTCGTCATCGACACCGGCACGCAGCCCGCCGTCGTCAGGCTCCACCCGACACTTCCCGCCGGCGCGAACATCAACCCGGTCGGAGTCGATCTCACATCGATCGCGTCGATATCCGTCTCGGGCGATACGACGGATTCGCTGAACGTCTTCTCCGTCGAGCTTCAGGGATCCGCGGGCGCGGCCAACAAGATCCAGAACCTCTACCTCTATCGCGACGTCAACCGCGACGCGACCCTCGATACCTCCGTCGATTCGCTCGTCTGCTCACTCTCGAATACGTCCTCGCAGTTGTACGCCGCGCCGCAGGGGCTCGGCTTCGTCTTCACGAACGGCGAATCCATGATCGTCGCCGTCCGGTTCCGCGACACGACGCCGGTCGGCGACACCGTGAACCTGAAGCTGAACGCGAACACGGTGAAGACCGGCGCCCGAGACACCGCACCGTCCATTCCGCTGTTCGCCGCGGGAACATTCACCATCAGCTACGTCGCATCGACGATTGTCACCGTCGAGCAAGCCTCTCCCGTCAACGGCTCGATCACGGCGGTCGGCGCCGATCAGACCGTCATCATGGCGCTGACCGTCGGAGGCTCTTCCGCGGGCGACACGCTGACGCAGTTCCGCGTTTCGTTTACGGGCAACGCCGGCGCGTCCGCTGTCATTGACACCGTCGCGCTGTATAAAGACGGGAACCAGAACAAGGCACTCGATGCCGTTGTCGATACCGTCGCCGCCTATCTGCCCTTCATGAGCGGCTCGACATGGGGATCGACATCGCTTGCTGTTTCGCTGCCCGACTTCCAGAGCGGATTCGATTCGTTCCTCATCGTCGTCACGTTGCGAGACACCGCGACGCCGGGAGACACATTGCGCGCGACGATCCCGGCAGGAATGGTGAAGACGCAGCAGCGCGAGACCGGGCCGGCCTCGAACGAGATCTCCCCGGCCACCTTCAGCGTCGCCGCTGCCTTCGCAAACCTCTTCATCGACCCGCTGAAGCCGGCCGGCGCTTCCATCGCTCCCTCGGGCGTCGATCTCACCGCGGTTATGGCGATGACGATCGGAGGCGCCGCGAATGATTCCGTAACGGTCTTCTCCGTCGCCTTCGACGGCAACGCTGGACTCACGACGCAGCTCGATACCGTCTTCCTCTATCGCGACGCCGACCGCTCCGCCACTCTGACAGCGGGCGACACTTCGATCGCCACGCTCGCGTACCAGTCGGGCGTCACGTACCGGCTCACGACCCCCTGGGCGCTCGGTACCTCCGGTCTCGACTCCTTCCTCGTCGTCATCTCCATCCGCGACACGGTGCCCGGATCCGACACCGTCCGCGCCTTCATCCCGGTCAACTCGGTCAAGACGACGTCGCGGGAAACCGTGCCGAATGCGGCCTCGTATGCTCCGGCGACATTCCTCACCGAGTCGGGCGTTTCGCTCGTCGTCCGGATCCTCGTCAACGCGAACACGCTATCGGAGACGATCTCGCCCTTGAACGTCGACCTGAACCGGGTCATGTCGTTGACGGTCGTCGGCTCCGTCGGCGACACGCTCCAGAACTTCGCGGTCACCTTGAACGGCAACGCGGGCGCGGCGTCGCGCCTCGAATACGTCCTCCTCTATCGCGACGTGAACAAGAACGGGAACTTCGATTCGGGATCGGAACAGTATATTTCCGGCCTCATCAACACCTCCGGCCAGACGTACAAGATCAACTTCCTCGGCTGCACGCTGGGCGTCACCGGCGCGGATTCGTTCCTCGTGGTGCTCTCGTATCGCGACACGGCGACATCGGGAGAAACCGTCCACGCGGAGATACCGGCCGGATCGTGCACGACGACACTGAAGCTCGGCGGTCCGGCGATCGCCTTCGCGGCGCCGGCGGCGTTCACGATCTTCGACCTCAATCCGCCGAATCCGTTCACATTGCTCGCTCCGCCGACGCCGCACGACACCGGCACAACGAGCGTCAACCTGCGATGGAACGCATCGTCGGATGCTGGTTCGGGCCTCGCGGCCTACAAGGCGCAGGTATCGCGCTTTGCGAACTTCTCGGTGTTGGTGGTCGACACCTCGACCGGCCTCGCGCGTTCGATCACGCCGCTCCTCACGCCGACCGGAGGCGGAGTGGACAGCTTCTACTGGCGCGTGAAGGCGTTCGACGTGAACGGCAACGCAAAGACGTCGACGGATACCGGCTTCTTCCGGCTCGATCTCATCGCGCCTTCGAAGCCGACGGCGCAGCAGCCGCCCGCGGAGCACGACACGATCACGTCTTCCGTATCGTTCTCCTGGTCCGCCTCATCCGATACCTTCTCCGGCCTGAAGAGGTATCGCCTGCAGATTGCGTCCGATCCGACCTTCGCGACGATTACGACAGACTCGGCCGTGGGATTGAATCCCGCCGGATCGCTGACGTTGGCGAGTTCCGCAACGTACTACTGGCGCGGCGTCGCGGAAGACACGGCCGGAAACATTGCTTCCACCGACTCTCGAAGGTTGACGATCATCGGAGCCGGACCGACCGCGCCGACGCTGACGGGACCGGCCGACATGATCGATACGAACTCGACCACGGTGACATTCTCCTGGAACGCATCCTCCGATTCCTTCTCCACTGTGACGGGATACCGACTCATCATCGATACATCCTCCTCCTTCGCGGCACCGGCGATCGATTCGGCCACAGGCCTCGCGACATCGGCGACAAGAACCCTCGCCGCGAACAGGACGTACTACTGGCGCATCGTCGTGACGAACGCCGCGAGCCTCACGACAAACTCCGTGACCCGCGTCCTGACGACCGACACGGTCTGCACCGTCGCGCTCTTCTCGCCGCCTGACGCGACGACCACTACGGATTCTCGGCCGACATTCCTCTGGCTGACGAACGTGACCGGCGTCCACAGAGACACCTTCACGTTCCAGCTCGCGACCGACACGGCGACGCCGACGATCGTCCTCGCTTCCACGCAGAAGACGACCTCCTTCCAGCCGGGCGCGACGCTGGCGGGCGCGACCTACTTCTGGCGCGTCGCCGCCGTCGACACGGCCGGGAACGCCGAGACGACCGCGTGGAGGACGATCACGATCGACACAGGCGGCATCATCGTGGACACGATCCCACCGGCATCGTTCGCCCTGGATGCACCGGAGAACAACTTCTACACGAATGCATCGGTCGTGACGTTCAAGTGGAACCTGACGACCGACACACCGTCGGGCATCGCGCAGTACAAAATCCAGGTGGACGACGACTCGACTTTCGCCAGCATGCTCCATGACACATCGGTCGGCGCGACGACCGATACGAAGGCTCTCTCTCTGCCGGCCAACTCCACGCACTACTGGCGCGTCATCGCGATCGACGGCTCGGCGAACCAGACCTTCTCCCAGACGTCGCGCGCGATCATCACGGACAACGTCGCGCCTTCGTCGCCGACACCTCTCATCCGCCCGACGAGCGGCGAGGATACATCGGTCGCCTCCGTCGCGTTCCGGTTCACGGCCTCCAGCGACACGCAGAGCGGCATCAAGAAGTACACCGTCCAGGTCGACACGTCCGGGACGTTCTCCGCGCCTCTCCTGACAGGCGAAGGAACGACGACGACGATCGTCGTCACAGGCTTCTCGCAGAACACATGGTTCTGGCGCGTCATCGCGGAGGACACCGCGGGCAATACGACCGCGTCGACGCAGGACACGTTCCGGATCATCTCCGTGCCGCCCTCGGTTCCGCAGCCGGTCTCGCCCATCTCCGGCCAATTCAAGGCCGACACGAGCATCGCTTTCGACTGGACGGACGCCGCGAATCTCGGAGCGCCGCTGAAGAGGTATATTCTCCACGCCTCGACGGATTCGCTCTTCGCTTCGATCCCGGTCCAGGACACGACGGCGGACACCGCAAGCGCGGACACAGTCGGAGGCTTCACGGCCGGCACATGGTACTGGCGCGTCGCGGCGGAGGACACGCTCGGCAACGTCTCGAGCTTCTCCGGCGTCGCGCACTTCACCGTGGAGACGGCGCTGCCGGCGACGCCCTCGATCAGCGCTCCGGCGAACAACACGGTGACGCGCCTCAACACCGTGACGTTCACGTGGACCGCGACCGGATCGATGCCCTCCTCAGGCTTGAACGGATACCAGATGCAGATCATCGACAACAACTCCGTCGTGGCGCTCGATACGTTCGTCCTGACAAGCCTGACATCGTATTCGCTCGTCGTCTCCGGATTCGGCGAGACGACGTATGCGGTCCGCGTCCGTTCGAGGTCGAACGCGGGGACGAACGGTTCGTTCAGCTCCGCCGTCACCTTCGCCTTCGACTTCACGCCGCCTGTCGGCGTGCCGACCTTGATCTCGCCGAAGAACGGAAGCGGCACGACAGTGACCGCGCCTTCGTTTGCGATCACGGGCACGACGGACACCGGCCCCGGCGGAACGACGGTGCGGTACCGTTTCCAGGCCTCGCGCTCGACGAACTTCGACACGCCGCTGACGAGCCAACTCCTGGGATCGGCGACGATCTTCACACCGACGTATCTCTTCTCAGACTCCGGTGCGTACTACTGGCGGGTCGCGGCCGTCGACACGGTCGGAAACCAGGGCGCCTACTCGGGATCGGAAAGCTTCACGCGTCCCCCGCCGCCGGACACGACGCCGCCGATCGCGCCGGACGGACTGATCGCCGTCGCCGACGACGCGTTGAATATCAGCCTGACATGGAACAAGTCGCCGTCGGCGGACATGGACTCCGGCGGACAGTACAACATCTACTGGAACGAAGGCCGCGAAAGTGCGACTTCGGATACGCTCTTCAAGATCGTCGCGCATACTACCGCCGACTCGTACACGTACAGGACCAGCGATGACACGATCCTCGTGAACGGACTGTTCTACCGCTTCAAGGTCCGGGCTCAGGATCGCTCCGGCAACGAAGACCGGAACGATGTGACGGTCGGAGCGCTCGCGCGGCTCGGGGCACAGAACATAAGCTACGCGATCATCTTCAACCCCGACGCGGGGCGGCGCGTCGAGCGGAACGGCGGCGTCCAGATCCAGGCGAGGCTCCAGGGCAACTTCCGAATGCTCGTCGACACAATCACCTTCCAGTTCCGGCCTGAACAGGGCGGCATCTGGTGGCCGATGAAAGTCTCGGCGACCGGCCAGTCGCAGAATCCGCAGTACATCGGCGACGAGTCGAAGACAGTGTACGGGATGCACTGGGACGCGCTCGGAGACTCGACCTTCGCGGACAGCTTCTACGAAATCCGCGCAATCGTGACGAATAAGGACGGATCGATGAGCACGCAGCTCTCCGTGGCGAACTTGATCGAAATGAAATCTCCGGGCAACGCGGACTCCGACGTGATCACGGCGGTAGGAGCGGACACGGTGTATGTGGATCAGAGGATGCACTCGAACCGCCAGAACCGGATGGATGTCTCGAACGGCGAGGATACGTCCGGAAGCGTGACGATCGACGAGGACGGCATCAATCCGACCGATGACACGACGCAGGCGCGCGGAAAAATGAAGGGACAGTCGGCGAAGAAATCGAACGGCGGAGCGGGACAGGCATTCGGCTTTGCCATCGGTTCGACGGAGCAGAACCAGATCGACGCCGCGATCGGCAAGGACACGCCGATCGGCATGGCTCTCTCGATCACGTTGCCAGGCGGCCAGACAACGCTTCTGAACGGCAAGTTCGCCTACGTGACGATCAGCTACCCGCGCCTCAACGATTCCGGGTTTGTCCCCGGCACGAGCGCGAAACCGGAGAGCCTCGTGATGCGCGCGGCGTCGGAAGGCGACGCGGACAGCCGGCAACTGACGATTCTCTCCATCGACACGATCAACCGCACCATCACCGCTCGCACCGATCGGTTCTCGACGTTCCTCCTCGTGGTCCCCAACGCCGGCAGTGGAGGCCCGGGCAACCAGGCGAGCCTGGCGCGCTTCATGGTCTACCCGAACCCGTGGCGTCCGAACGACGGCAAGGCGACGACGGGAGAAGAATACGACGCGGCGAATCCGCGGACGACGGGCATCGTCTTCGACAATCTGCCGGCCCGGGTGCGCGTCGAAGTGTACACGCTGAAGGGCGAACGGATCTTCGATCGGACGACGGCGGTGAACGACGGCTTCGTGACGTGGAACGTCCGGAACAGCGGATCCGGCGAAAGAATCGCGTCGGGATACTACATCTACATCGTGACGGATCTGGCTTCGGGTCAACGGGTTACGGGCAAGCTGGCGGTGATCCGATGAGGATGCGATCATTAGCAATTTGTAATTTGAAATTTGAAATATGTAATTTGTCCGCCGCCTCGTCCCGGCTCACATTACAAATTTCTAATTGCAAATTACTAATTGCGTATCATCTTCTCCTTCTGGCATTGGCTCTTCTTGCCATCACCCCCGCTCACGCCTCCCAGGACAACGCCGGCTCCAACGCCGGCATCTCGCTCCGCTTCTCCCCCTCCGCACGTTCCTCCGCGATGGGCGACGCTTTCACCGCTGAAGCGAAAGGCATCGCGGCGGCGCATTACAATCCGGCAGGGCTCGGGTGGACGGATAAGCGCGAGATCGGATTCTTGTACCAGGACATCGTCCTCGACGTCGGCGAAGGTTCTCTCGGTGTGGCGTGGCCATTGTCGGATCACTCGGCGTGGTCGGTGCTTGTGAACTACACGGACTTCGGCACGACTCAACGGACGGTCGTATCGGCGGGCGCGGGCGCGAATCAGGGGACTTTCACCGGCCACGACTTCACGGTCTCGGCCGCGTACGGCGCGAAGCTCGCGAACTGGGGATACGGCGCGACAGCCAAAGTGTATTCATCCACGATCGACGACGCGGATGCCGCGGCCTTCGCCGCCGATTTCGGCCTCCGCTGGAAAGCGGACAACTCCCCCCTCTCGCTCGGCCTCTCCGTCCGGAACATCGGGACGGAAGTGAAGTATGATGTTGCGACCGAGCGGTTGCCGATCATCTTCCGCGTCGGCGCGGCGTACGAAGGCTGGTGGTGGGGCAGGAAAGATGCCGAGCGAGCTCCGTTCATCGTCACCGCCGATTTCGAAAAGATCGCGGACGAGAACTGGAGCGCTAAGGTTGGAGCAGAAGCAACCCTGGCGGAAATGTTCTCGATGCGGGTCGGGTATGACGGATCGGTCGAGATCGACAACTCAGACAACGGGGCGACGACCGATCGCGGCATATCCGGTCTCACCTTCGGCGCGGGATTCCGATCCACCGGTTTCGAAGTCGACTACGCATGGACGCCGTTCGGCAAGGTGGGCGACAATCACAAGATAGGGTTGAACTACCGCTTCTGATCTCGTCCTTCCTGCAGCGGCGGCACGGAGATCGACCTTGTCTTTCGCTGGAAAGGACGCCTCTGTTAAGTTGAGGCGAAGTTCACCGACACGCCGCGCGTTTCTCCGTCGATCCGCTCCTCGATCAGCGACCTGGACCCGCTCGTTGCGTAGAGAGGATACGACCGGCTATAATACGGTTATGTCGAACGAAGAGAAAAAATATCCATTGGAGCAATTGCCGGATGATTTCGATTTCGGCGGGTGGGAAACGGAGCGTGACAAGGCGTTGTGGGATCTGTCGCTGACGCCGGAACAGCGGCTGCAAAGCCTCGAAGAAATGATCGAATTCGATTTAGCCTGCAGGACCGCCATCCGTGTTATACGCTGAAGTTCTCAGCCGCCTTCTCAACGCCAACGTCGATTACCTGATCATTGGCGGAGTCGCGGTCAATTTGCAAGGATATTCGAGACTAACAAAAGACCTCGACCTGATGCTTAAGATGAAGTCTGAAAATTTGCTTAAAGCCGTCGAAATATTGTTGGAAGCGGGATTCACCACCTGGCTTCCGGTTGATCCTCGTGGCATCGCGGATGATGCGACGAGGCGCGACTGGCTGGAAAATAAAAATATGTTGGCTCTTTCATTCAAGCGAGGCAGTCTCAAGCTGGACATACTCTTCAGTGCTCCAATTCGATTCGAGGATATGCATAGAGACAACTTTCGCATCGGGCGCTTTCTCTATCCTGTCGCATCCAAGGAAGATCTGATACGACTGAAAGAAGTTACGGGTAGACCCCATGATCGAGAGGATGTCGACCGCTTGAGGATTCTCATCAACCTCGAGAAGGAAGGCCACTCGAACGGCGCCGACAAAGAGTAGACTTCACTCCCCCCCTTCCCCCCCTGAAAATGTGATTTTTCACGGTAAAAAAAGAGACCGAATTAGCCTCGCAATTCATTAGCTTTCAAACTGACATAAAAATATACTTGTCTCACGGAGTTCT
>CAZCME010000023.1:0-79397 GCA_964499705.1 uncultured bacterium
GACGGGACTCGAACCCGCAACTTCCGCCGTGACAGGGCGGTGCTCTAACCAATTGAACTACCACCCCATTTGCTTGGCAGCTCCGGATTTTTGGAAAAAAAATCGTACGAGCGGGGCTTTGCGGAGTCAAGATCTTTCGGGAACGCGGCGCGCTCCTACCAGTCGATGTCGGCCGCCGCCTTGACCGTGTCGGAATCATAAAGGCTTCCCCACTTGCCGATCCTGCCCCTCAGGTCCACATGGATCGTGAACTCCTCGGCCCGGCCGTCGCGGTGGATGTAATGATAGACGCCGATACCGCCCTTCGGAATTTCTCCGGCTTTCATCATCGATTCGATCTTCCGCGCCAGGGGCAAGAGATCTTCCATGTCCCGGTCTCCGTCGCCATCGACATCGTCGTGAAGCCGATCGTGTTCGGCCGTGAAAATGATGTCGCACGCGGAGCCGTACATATGCTGCGAAAATGTCGCGCGGCCTGCTGCACCGGCGTTGTTGTAATCGGGTGTCCGGAAAGGAGACTCGATCCGGACTCGGCCGGGATATCCCGTGGCGCGCCAGGCGGATTCGATCTTTTCGAGCATGTTCACGAGACCGTAGTCGAGGGAGAGAGGATGCGCGCGGCCTGTCCAGTTCCGCTCCGGCCGGATTTTGGACACGAAATCACGGAGCGCAAAGCCCGGCGCGATGCGGAGCGACGAGTCCGTCACGATGTAAAAGCGGCTGGAGAGAGCGCGTGCGCGCGCGCGGTAACGCTCCGGCACCCCCTCGGGATACAGGCCCAGCGGATACCCGGCCAGCGGCCCCTTGGTGACGATTCCGGACGTGTCGACGCGGATCGGTTCCGGGATCATCAGCCATAGCGTTGTCTCGGTCGTCGCGCGGGAACCGCTCCTGGCGATGCGGAATCTCAGCTCGCGCATGGCGCCGGTGGCGCTCATCCGATAACCCCGGCCTGAGCGCGCGGCGCGGAAGAGCGGAGTGATCTTTTCGCCGGACGCGGGGACGGGCGTCACCGTGATCCGCTTGCCCGGCCACGCCAGGATCGCGTCGCCCCCAGTCAGCCTCGTGGAGTATTCCCGGTTGTCCCACGCCTGGATCCGGACATCGAAAGACGCGGCCGGAACGGACGCGGACAGAATCGATGTGGCGAGAAGAAATCCGATCAGAAGGAGTAGTACCCGGCCTTGTCGAAGGCGGCCTCCGCAAGCATCTGTGTCTCCAGAGTCAATGGAATCCATTGGCCCCGGATCCTCGGAGGCGGAAGCGGAATGCGGGCGCGGATCCTGTATCTTCCCGATCTCAACCGAGCCAGCGATTCGCCGATGCCGATCGGCGAGGGGCGACCATAAAGCTGAAAATAATGGCCATTCGTGCTCGAGGCAAGATTTCGAAGCAGGCCTTCGTTGACGCCGCCGACATGGAGAATGAAGAGGGGAACCTGGTTGATGATGCCCATGCGCGTCAGGATCTTCGCTTCAGCGTCCGTCATTCCTTCTCCGCTCGTGATCCACACGATGCCGCGCGCGTAATCCGTCGGCGCAAGCAGTCGCATGGCGTATTCGATGCCATCGAACGATTTCAGGTCCAGAGCCGCCACCCGCGGTCCGTCCTCCAGTACCGCTCTCCGCACAAGGTCCGGAGTCACGGTGAAATCCCTCACGACGCGAAACGTATCCGTCACGGCCATGATGCAAGTCCTGTCGTCGGGCGTAAGCGCCTTGAAAAAATATTCCAGCGCGGCATTCAAGGATTCGCGATGAGGAAGAATGGCATCGCTCGATTCCATGACCGCCGCGATCCGCCGGCCCCGCAGGACCTGCGACAGGTTCTGCACCTCGATGGGAACAAGTTGAGCCCTGTCCCGAAGGATGCGGAATGAATTTCGATCGAGCGTCTCGATGGCGATTCCATCTTTTCTCATGGCGGAGGCCGTCAGCGTAATGAGCCCGATCTCCTGCGTGTCGATACGTTCCGCTCTGGCCCTGAGAATTTCGACAAGGTGGGCGGGCGCGTCCGCCGGAAGCCTGCGCGCCATTTTCAGGGAGGCTCCATCGCCCCACCAGAGATTACCGTACACATCCTCGGCAACGCCCAGTTCCGCCGTCTGAAGCTGCCCCGATGCGGAGGAAAGCGGGCCGGCGAGATCCTCCTCCTTTTCCCTGCCGATGAACACGAGCCCGTTTCGCGCCTGGACCAGAAAGCCTCCTTCCGCGGGAGCCAGGGAGACCGGAGCTTTCAAGGAGCGATGCTCGTAATAGCGCAGGAGCCGGCCGTTGGCGTTGAAGCGGAGCACGCGGTTCTTCTGCGTCTCGACCACCAGAAGATCCCTGCCGACCCGCAGGACGGAGGAGAGCCCATCGATCTGTACCGTGCCTGACTGGGTGATGATCGTGCCGTCGCGCGCGACGCGGACAGCGCGACCCTGGCCATAATCCGAAATCCAGATTGATTGGTCCTCTCCGATGGCAACACTCCGGACACCATGGATTCCGGCGGGCGTCAGATCGATCACCGTCCCGAGCCCTGACGTGGAGGCGAACAGGACTCGATTTCCCGCCATGTCGGCGATCCAGACACCCTCTCCGTCCGCCGCCAATGCCGCCGCCATTCCGACTCCACCGACCTCCGCGACACGCTGCCCCTCCGTATTCCAGAAGATGATGCTGCCCGCGGAGGGCACCGCTGTGGCGATCAGGCCGTTCCCGGTCACCGCGACCGCCGACACTCCGATGTTCTGCGCAAAGTGAACGGTCATCCTTTCCCATTTGCCGATGCCCGGATCCTGCCGCGTGCGCCCCGCGGCCAGCGCGCGTATGCGCTCCAGATCGCTTTCCACCGACGAGCGAATCGAGGAATCCATCGCAGCCACCTGGAAATTTTCCGCCGCTTCTTCCCAGCGTCCCAGGTGAGCCAGCACTCGGGCATTCAAACGCCGATGAAATGTTTCCTCGGGAAGCCGGGGAAGGGCTCCGTCATAGAGCAAATGCGCGCTCTGATAATCCATCTCGAAGAGCTCCTGCGCGGCGAAGATGGAATCGTCCTGCGCGATGATCACTTCCGGGGGAGGAATGACGATTCGCGGACGACGGACGGCTGAAAATGCGACGGCGGCCAGCATCGTCAGGATGGACAGGGCGAGAGCGAGACGTTTCACACCGAAAGTATCGGCCGATTCGCGCAGATTCTGAAGGAAAGGAAAGGAAAGTTGAGGCGATCAATCAACTTGCTCAAACCTGTGCAATCGCGGGATAATACGATCCTTCGCGCAAGGCAACGCGCCTGTAGCTCAACTGGATAGAGCACCAGCCTTCGAAGCTGGGGGTTGGGGGTTCGATTCCCTCCGGGCGCAGTGAGCGAAGGGTCGCAGACCCGAAGCGAACAGCGCCCGGGGAGAATCGAACGAGTGAACTTGTTTCCCGAAGCCGAGCCGCAGCACGGCCCGACATTCCTGAAGATTACTGAAATTCGATCGTGTCGATGTAGTAGGTGCCGGTCTTGACCGGACAGGTCTGCTCGTCGAAGACGATCGCCAGCTCGGAGAGGGGCTTGAATTCCATGAGGCCGGCGAACGATGTCAGGGGTATTTCGATTTTCCTGTATTCCTTCGTCACGCCCTTGATGACATGCCTCCCTGTCTTCTGCGCGGCCCCTTCGCCCGTTTTCAGCTCCAGGATGAAATCCGGGGAGAAGTCCCCTTCACCCTTGACGGAGATCACGAAATTCTTCGCGGAGGATGCGTCGAGATTCGCGAGCTTCATATAGGCGCCCGAAAAGGAACCCGGGGGAGTGATGTCGTACGTGATCTTCCAGGCGCCTGTCTTGTCTGCGCCCGCGCCCGCGACCACTTCTTCGCTCGATTTCGCCTCGTGCTGCCATGCTCCGAATTCGCCGCCCAACGCGTTCTTCCGGTCCCCTGTCGCGAAATCCGCGACGACGACGGCGGGACGCTCGGGCTCCGGCGCGGGAGCGGCCTTCTCTTCCGCGACCGGCGCCGTCGACTGGATCGGCGGAGGCACCTCCGCCGGCTTGGATCCGCCGCAGGCCGACACCACCAAGACCGCCGAGACCGCCGAGACTGTTGCCACGACCGCCCTACCCCGCATCATCCTGTTCATCATCACGAGAGCCTCCCGATTTTCTATACCGCCGCGGCGGTTTTACACGGACGGAATCGTATCATCCCGGAGAATCGCGTCAACGTAATTAAGTAATGTAATCGGTTACATGTGCCCTATACGCCATAACAGCCGGTCATGATACGTTTTCAACCGTATCATCACGGACCGGTTTTCTCCGCGCGGACCGTTCCATGGCCGGGCGGATACACATGCAACCGCTTTCATCCGGATGGTCGGGCGGACCAGGCGGGCTGAGCCCGGAATCTCCCCGGCCTGTCCCGCCGATTATTCTTGACGCGGGAATTCGAATGGTTTTTTATTGAGCACCGATGAAAGCGGTTACAGCTCTGGGAAAAGATAGGAGACAGCATGAAGAGGGCGAGGCGCGAACGATCGAAGCGGTGCAGCATCTACGATGTCGCGCGGCATGCCGGCGTGTCTGTCGCGACAGTCTCCCGGTTCACGGTCGGTTTTCCCGGAATCTCCCGGCCGACGCGGGCGAAGATCAAGGCGAGCATCGAGGAGCTCGGTTTTCGTCCCAATCCGCTCGCGCGGTCGCTCGCGTCGCGCTACAAGAAATCCATCGGCCTCATCGTCTCCGCCGGCACCCGCGCCTACTCCGATCTCTTCCTCGCTGAAATTCTCCAGGGCGTGGCCGCCGGCGCCGCTCACCTGGGGTGGACCGTGCATCTCACGATGTTGAACGGCGCGATCGAGCCCCGGTTCATCCTGGAGCGGCACGCCGATCTTGTGGACGGGTCCCTTATACTCGACGTCGCGCTGGAGCTTCCCGATGTGGCCGCCCTCGCCGCGTCGCCGCATCGTTGCGTGCTCATCAACCACCGCCATAAGTCGCTTCCGTTCGTCGCGATCGACAACTTCCTGGGCGGAAAAATCGCCGCCCGCCATCTCGTTTCTCTCGGCCACACGCGGATCGCCTGCATCGGCGGAAACCGCGAGAGCGGCTCCGACAGGATCGCGGGTTACAAGGAGGGCCTGAAATCCTCCGGGCTCCGGCCGGTCGCGGTCCTCGACTGCGAATTCGACCAGAAGCTCGCGCGGCGCGCGGCCCACAAGCTGCTTTCCTCCCCGCACCCGCCAACGGCTCTTCTCGTCGCTTCCGACTGGATGGCGTGCGGAGTCCTCGCGGAAGCCTCCACTATGGGACTTGAAGTTCCCCGCGATGTCTCCGTTCTCTCCTTCGACGACGCGATTATCGCGGAAACCACATGGCCGCCGCTCTCCACCATAAGGCAACCCCTCTCGGAAATGGGCCGGATCGCCTTCGACATGTTCCATGAATCACTCGATGCCGAATCCAGGAAGCGCGCCCCCGTCCGGAAGCTGCTGCAGCCGGAACTCGTGGAGCGGAAAACCACGGCGCCGCCGACGAAGGATCTGTGATGGAACCGCTCGCCAAGGTGCCCGAACCCTATCCCCAGGGACGCTTCTCCTCGGATGGCCGCTCCTTCGAGATCACCGACATCCACGCTCTCAAGGCGCCCTGGTCGAATGTCCTCTCGAACGGGAAATTCGGGAGCGTCTGGACGGAGCGTGGAGGAGCCTTCTGCTGGTGCGGGAATTCCGTTCTCGACCGGCTGACGCGCTGGGACCAGGATCTCGTCCTCAATCCCGCGCGCCGCTTCGTCTTCCTCGCCGATGAAAACGGCATCGTCCGCACGCTCACTCCTCTCCCCGCCGGCCGCAATGCCTCCTGGAAGGTGACACACGGTCCCGGCTGGACGTGCTACACGGGCACCTGCGACCGGTTCATCACGAAGTTCACCGCCGTCGTCCACCCGTGGTTCGACGCCGAATCCTGGTTCGTGGAGGTCGATCGCCTGGGGAGAGATCGCGACTGGCTGCGCCTCTATTCCGTCCAGGATGTCCTGATGGGGACCTGGCCCGACGCGCACCGGGAATTTCACAAGCTCTTCATCGAGAGCCGGATTCTCGATCTTCCGCTCATGAAGCGCCGCGCTCTCGCCTTCACGAAAAAACTCGACACGCGACCGGGTCAGGAAGAACACTGGAATACTCCTTTTCCCGGCATATTGACGCACGCGACGACAGGCGACGTCCGCGGCTTCGAAACGGACAGGCTCCGCTTCCACGGCTATGGCGGCTCCATGGAGCGCCCCGATGCGCTCCTCAACCCGGCCCGCGAAGGGCTCCTGGGGTGCTGGGGCGATGCGATGGCCGGTCTCGACGTCCGCCTCGATCCCACGCAGCGCGAGGTCACGTTCGTCACCGCATACTCCCCCAACGAGAACAGCGCGGTCGAGACGCTCGAAAAGGCGCTCGCCGTGACGCGGGGCGATGCGATCCGGAACGCGGAGCAGTTCTGGAACGACCAGGTCGGTCCGGTCATGGCGGAGACTCCTTCGCCGGAGCTCGATGTCATGGCCTCGCACTGGCTCCGGTACCAGACGATCTCCGGCCGCATCTATGCGCGGTGCGGATTGTACCAGGCATCCGGCGCCTACGGTTTCCGCGATCAGCTCCAGGATTCGCTCCATTTTCTCGCCTACGCCCCCGAACGCGCGCACGCCCAGTTGAAGCTCCATCTCCACCAGCAGTTCCGCAACGGCGAGGTTCTGCACTGGTGGCATCCCGAGACCGGCACGGGTCCACGCACGAAATGCTCCGACGATTTTCTCTGGCCCATCATGGCCGCCGCGGAACTGCACCGCGAAACGGGCAGCGCGCGTTTTCTCTCCGAGCGCGTTCCCTATCGCGACGGCGCGAAGAAATCCATCTGGGATCATCTCTGCCGATCCATCGACCTCGCATGGGAACGCCGCTCGCCGCGAGGCCTGCCGCTTCTGGGGGAATGCGACTGGAATGACGGGCTTTCCTCCGCCGGCGACAAGGGACGCGGGGAGTCGGTGTGGGTCGGCCATTTTCTCCACCTGCTTCTTCTCGAGATGGCGCGCCTGGCCGAGGCTCACGAGAAGGACGGCGCGGAATTCATGGCGCGCGCGGACGAGCTTCGCGCCGCGGTGAACGAATTCGGCTGGGACGGCTCCTGGTACATGCAGGGCACGACCGACGAAGGCAATCCCATCGGCTCCGCGAAATGTTCCGAGGGCAGGATCCATCTGAACGCGCAGACGTGGAGCGTCATCGGGCGGACCGCGACGACGGATGCCGCCCGCGCGCTCTTCTCCGATCGCGCCTCGCAGGCGATGAGCGCCGTCAAGGATCAGCTCGTCGTCGACTGGGGCGTTCTCCTTCTGTCCCCCGCGTACAAGACTCCGGACCGGCAGCTCGGATACATCACGCGCTATGCGCCGGGCGCCCGGGAAAACGGCGGCGTGTACACGCACGGAGCCGTCTGGACGGCGCGCGCCGCGCGGATCCTGAAGGACCGCGAGCTCCTCTCGCGCGTCGTCTTCTCGCTCCTTCCGTCGATGCGCGGCAGGGATCCGCGATATCGAGCCGAACCCTATGTCACACCCGGCAACATCGACGGCCTGACGACGCCGACGCCGGGCAAGGGCGGATGGACGTGGTACACCGGTTCGTCCGCCTGGCTTGTCCGGATCATCTTCGAGGATCTCCTCGGGATCCGTTCCTCCGTCGGCGGGATGACGATCGACCCGCTCGTCCCGACCGGGTGGACCGGCTTCAAGGCGACCCGTCCGTTCCGCGGCAGGCTCCTCAGGATCGAAGCGCGCCGCGGATCCTCCGCCGGCATCACGATCGGGACAGGCGCGAAGAAAAGGGAGATTGCCGGCTCGTTCATTCCGGAAATGGAACTCTCCGATTCGAAGAAGGAGCTGAACATCTTCGTCGAATATGAGTGAGGGAACAGTATGAAGGATGAAGTTCCACCGTCTCCGTCGACGAGAACGATCGTGTACTTCATCCTTCATATTTCATCCTTCATCCTTTTCCTCTCGTCCTGCGCGAAGCAGGTCGAACCGAGGATTCTCGCGGACTTCAACTCGGGACAGCAGCCGAACAATGTCGGCGGATCGTACGGGCCGTTCATGCCGAACGCGGAAGACCCGGAGCAATACTGCAGGGTGCAGTATTCCCTGGAGCAGCGTTCCGGCGACACCGGATACGCGCTGAGGCTGGACTACGACATCGAGGACACCAAGCCCGCATTCAACGGCTTCTGGATGAAGCTCCAGAATCTCGACGCCTCCGCCTTCAACACGCTTTCGCTCCGCGTAAACGGCGACAGGAGCGGCTGCACGAGCCGGGTGATGCTGGAATTGAAGAACGCCCGGGAAAAGAGCGGGGTGATGGTCAAGGATATTTCCAGCACGCCGCGCGAATATCGCATCGCGCTCTCCGAATTCAAGGACCTTACCACCCTGAACGGCCTGACGGAATTCGTGATCATCTTCGACGACATAAACGCGACGCGCAAGATCGGGACGCTGTATGTCGATGACATCATGCTGATGGCCGCTCCCTGATGAGACGCCTCCTGGTTATCTCAGTGATTTTTGCGGCGGGGGCGGCGGGAGCATGGCTCTGGAATCAGAGATCGGTCTCGGTCGAGCGTCCGGTGGACGTGGAACTGGACGAGGTGCAGGCCGCCGCTTTCCGGTTTTTCTGGGAGAATTGCGATCCGAACAAGGGGCTCGTCCTGGACCGTTCCAACAACTTCCAGAAGGCCGCCCTCACGTATTCGCCCTCCTCGGTCGCTTCGACGGGATTCGGGCTCGCTTCTCTCGCGGTCGCCGCGGAGCGCGGTTTCGTTCCGCGCGCGGACGCCGAACGTCGCGCGCTCGCGACGCTCCGGACGATGCGCGACATGGTCCGGCACGAGCACGGATTCTTCTATCACTTTGTCGATCCCGTCTCCGGGGAACGGGCGTGGAACTGCGAGCTCTCGCCGATCGATTCGGTGCTCTTCTTCGCCGGGGCGCTCGCGGCGGGGTCCTATTTCGGAGGCGATGTGGAGAAGATCGCGCGCTCGCTGTACGAGCGGGCGGACTGGCCGTGGATGCTGGACGGCGACTCCACGTTCGCGATCGGCTGGAAGCCGGAAAAAGGCTTCCTGCCCGGCCGATGGGATCATTACGACGAAGCGTCGCTCATGTATCTCCTGGCGATCGGTTCGCCGACGCATCCCATTCCCGCCGGTTGCTGGAAGAAGGTCCGCCGGGAGATCGGCGTGTACAAGGACCAGGTCTGTCTCGTTTCCGGCCCGCTCTTCACGCACCAGTACAGCCATCTCTACGTCGACTTCCGCGGCGTGAGCGACGGCATCGCCGACTACTGGAAGTCGTCCGTCGCCGCCACCCTGGCCAACCGCGCCTTCTGTATCGATAACGCGAAGGAGTATCCCACCTACGGCGAGAATTCCTGGGGCATCACCGCATGCGACGGTCCGGGCGGATACAAGGCCTACGGCGCTCCTCCAGGCAAGGCGATTCACGACGGCACGGTCGCTCCCACCGCCGCGCTCGGCTCGTATCAGTTCACGCCGGAACTCTCGCACGCGGCGCTCCGGCACTTGCGCGCGATCCCCGGGCTCTGGGGCCTGTATGGTTTCGCCGACGCCTATAACGCGCGCAACAACTGGATCGCGACGGATGCGATCGGCATCGACCAGGGCGCCCTCCTGCTCTCGATCGAGAATGCCCGGAGCGGCCTCCTGTGGCGCCTGGTCTCCTCGCGCGCCGAGATCCAGCGCGCGCTTTCACTCGCCGGATTCCGCAAGGGCTCCATGGAGATGAAGCCGACGATGACGGCCGCGGCCGTGCGGACGAAGAGCCTTTCGGATCGTCCCGACATCCGGATTCCCTATTCGACCACCTCCCCCCGCATCGACGGCATCATCGAGAGCGCATGGGATAACTCGGCGCGCATTGCCCTGGATGAAGGCTCGCGCGAAGCCGGATCCTCCGACAACCTCCAGGACGCCTCCGCGGAAATCCGGCTCCTCTGGAACGACCTGGCGCTGCTCGTGCTCGCGGAGGTGAAAGACAGCGAGATCGTGGCCCGGCGGAGGAATACGGAGATATATTCCGAAGATGTCATTGAACTGTATATCGATCCCCAGAATAACGCCCTCACCTGGTCGGATCCGACGGACTTCCAGATCGGCCTCGCGCCGCGCATGGACGGCAACGCGTGGGCCTGGTTCCAGAACTGCGATCCGGGGACCAAGGGCATGGTCCACGCCTGGAGATCCGACACGGCCGGATACATCATCGAGGCGGCAATACCCTGGTCCTTCCTCGGGATGACGCCGAAGGACGGGCTGGAGTTCGGGTTCTCCCCGGCTCTCCATGACCTGGACACGACCGGCTCCACGGAAGCGAAGTTCTGCTGGTTCTTCCTGGATCCCGGGATTCACATCGGTAAGGCGATCCTCGCCAAATGAGCCCTGCCAGGTCTTCCCCGCGCGAATAAAAAGGGGTCAGACTCCTTTTTTTTACTTGCCCGGGTGAATCGCGCTGGCGGGCGGAGCGCTTTTCATCATGTCCTCGTAGGCGACACATGTCGCCATACCGCACTCGCCCTTGTCGTCGCAGCCGCAGAAGCGGGGCTTATCCCTGCAGATGCATTCGGAACCGCGGTCGGCCTTGCACTCTCCCGCGGGCGGACCGCCGCACGCCTTGACCACCGGTTGGTCGGCAAGAGGCGTGACGGAGCTGCCGGCCGATTGAAACACGTAGACTCCATAAGCCATGATCAGGACGGATGCTCCGACAAGCAGGGCAATCCCTCCGCGCGGCAAGGCTACCCGGATGCGAGACTTCGGAGGCGCCGGCACATGCTCGGATTTCGGCCGGGGAGCATTGCGGATTTCGGCGGGCGAGAATTCATCGAGGTTCGCCGTCGGATCGCTCCACTTCGCATACAGCCTCGTCTGCCCTAGAGGCATGGCTTCCGTCCAGCTGGAGTGCAGCACCAGATCCTTCGGTTCGACTTCTTTCCGCTCGATCATCGCCATGAGCGCCTGCCGCGTGAAGGGGCCGCGAAACGGCTTGCCGGGCTTGGAGACATGCCATTCCAGGGCGGGCACGATACGGCCGGTCAACACATCCGCAAGTTCCGGATCCTCGGCAGCGGTCGTCCACGTTTCATTCCCTTCACGCGCGACCCGTGTTTCGGGCGCGAGAAATGTCGTCAGTTGTTCCCGGATATACGGGCCGTAGATCTTGTTATCGATGTAGACGAACCACCGCACGAAGGGAGCGTATCACGGGGGGAAGGGAGCCGCCACAGGATCGAGCCTTCCTCCCGCGCCATCGTTCCTATCCCGAACCAATGTAAGCGCTTACATCATTCTCTGGACAGAACGGGCCCGCATGCGTAAACTTGGACCCATGGGTATCCCGGTCGCCCGGCTCGAGCGCGTTTCCAAGCGATACGGTTCGCGCACGGCACTGAGCGAAGTGAGCCTGGAGATTGCGGGCGGAGAAGTGCTCGCGCTTGCGGGGCAGAACGGAGCCGGCAAGACGACGGCCATCCGCACCCTTCTCGGCCTCGTGCATCCCGATTCCGGCGCGGGCCATTCGCCCTCCTCCAGGCCGGGACAACGCATGGGCGGCTCCGGTTATCTCCCCGAAGAATCCTCCCCTTTTCCCAACATCACGGCCCGCGAACTTCTCAACACGGTGCTCACTCTCTCGCAGGTCGATGCGGCGGAAAGACACGCTCGGGCTGATCGCCTGCTGGACAGGTGCGGCATCATGGAAGCGGCCGATCTCCGCGCCGGAGCGTTCTCCAAGGGCATGCTCCGCCGGCTCGGCTTCGCGATGGCGCTCGCGGGCGATCCCGAACTGCTCGTGCTGGACGAGCCGCAATCGGGACTCGATCCGATCGGGCGCGAAGATTTCGCGGCTCTCATCAAGGCAGAGAGGGCCAAGGGCAGGGCCGTGCTGCTCGCCTCGCACGACCTCGCCGAAATCGACGATCTCGCCGACCGCGTTCTTCTTCTTCATCGGGGACGGATCATCGGTGAACGGCGCGCCGAGGATCCTCCCGGTACGATCTCCGTCTCGGCCGCTTCCCCGGGCACTCCTCGTCCGGCTTCCGGGTCGCCGCGGTTTCCCGGGATCAAGGCGTGGTTCCTGGATTCCGTCCGCAAGGCCGAGAACGCGCTTTCATGAAATCCGCCTTCGTCTTCTTCGCGCTCGCTCTTCGTGAAATGAACCGGAGCCGGGTGCCGCACTCGGCGGCGGCTTTCGTCGTCGCGCTGCTCGTCGCGAGCCTCTTCGCCGGAAATCTCTCGTTCGAATCGGCGCCGGACGTCACGCTCGATTTCGCCCTGACCGGATCAGCCCTCTTCAGCGCCGCGATCGCCATCGTCCTCGGGCTGGAACAATCCGGCGGAGCATCCGCACCGCGGTTTCAACCTTTCCTGGCCGCGGGTTCCTCCAGAACCGCTCTGCTTTCCGGACGACTGGCGGCCGCCTATCTTGCCGCCGTCATTTTCGCCATGGCGCCTCCACTCTGTCTTTCGCTGGCTTTTTCATCCTTTTCCGATTCCGCGACCATGCTCCCTGATCTCCGTGCCGCCTGCCTGCTCCTCCCCATGGAAAGCGTGCTACTCGTCTCGGTCGCTTCCTTCCTCGCGCAGTCGATCGCCCGCCCCATGGCGCTCGCGCTTACCTTCGCGATCTGGATCGCGTGCCATCTCCATCCGGACCCGCTCACATTCGAGATCCTGTATCCCGGCGTGAGCGGGCGAATCCTCCAGTTCGCGGGCGGACTGATGCCGGACCTGGAAATGTACAATCCCAGGATCCACGACGCCGGATCGCCCTCGACCATCGCCGCCGCGATTCTGCAATGCGCGCTCTATTCCCTGCCTTCACTCGCCGCCGCGATCCTCGTCTTCCGGAGAAAGGACCTGCCGTGACGCGCGCGCGCTCCGCCTTCGCCATGATGTTCTGCCTGAGCTTCTTCATCGTAATAAAACTCGCCGTCATCGATCCGGCGCGCCGATCATCTCCGCCGTCCCTGCGTTTCACCGGCGCCCTCCGCACGGCATCCGACCTCCTCTGGGTCAAGATCTCCTCCCGTCTCGCCTTCAGCGAACGTGTGCCTGCGAAGGAAGCGGCGGAAAATTTCCGCCTGATCCGCGTCGCGGCGCGGATGAATCCTGATAACCGCGAGCCCTACAGGTTCGGCCCCATCGGGTTGATGCTCTGGAATCGTTCCGACCTCGCGCTCCGGCTGGCCCAGGAGGGACTCCTCCACTTTCCGAACGACACCGACATCGCGCGCTCGTTCATGACCGTGCTCCTGTTGTCGGAAAGCAGGTTCGATTCGGCGGCTTATCTCCGCATCGTCGAAACAGCGGCCGGAAAATCGAACTCCCCGATGGCAGGAATGCTTCAGATTCTGCGAGCCAGGAAATTGGACCAAGCGGGCTTCATCCTGGAAGCCATCGCGGCATGGAAAGAGATTGGTGAAAATAATTCCGACGACGACTTCCTGACTGCGCGCGCCACGCGAGAAACGAAAAGATTGAGCGAACGATTGAAGGAACAAGCGCCGGCTTCCGGAGAAATAAGGGAGCGTGTAGAATGAGAACCATGCATCGTCGTGTTTCGTTGCGGAAGCGGAACCGCGGTGAGGAGCATGGCTTCACGCTCGTTGAACTCCTCATCGTCGTCGTGATCATCGGAATCCTCGCCGCCATTTTCCTGCCTAAGATCGCCCAGGCGATCGAGACCGCCAAGCAAGGTCGCACGCTGGCTCATATGAACAACACCCGTGGAGCGCTCGGCCAGTATTTCATCGACCACGGGGAGGATGCCTGGTCCTATTTCCCTTGGGGAATGCGCCAGATTGCTCATTATTATCCAGCCGGAACACTGATGGGTTGCGGCACCCACGGCGGAAAACATTGGTACATGGAGCAAATCCCTTACGAGGAAGTCGGGGACGGCGGTGCGGCGGGCAACTCCATCGCGGACTGGTGCACTTCGGGCTCGGCTCACACCTGGCACCTGATGCGTGGCGTCGCCAGCGTGGACGACGGGCAACCAACCACCAATAAGGGCGGATGGAACTGGTGCGTGCCCAACGGAGAGTTCGCGATCAACGACGCACCTTCGGGCACCGTCTGGATCGATGAAAACGTCATGATGTTCAGCGGCAAGGAAGCGTGCGATAACTGAGCCGCTTGTTCCAACCGCTACGTCCATCTGCCACGGCGTGCCGGGAACGGAGGGCTCTCCGGCCTACCCGCCCGGCCCCGCCATGATCGCCGCGAGTTCCTCGTGTCCGTGTTCCGCATACCATCGCCGTGCCCGTTCCAACCGCTCCTGACCATCAGAACGGGAGCGAATATAGGACGCCACCATGGCAGCGCTCCCGGCGGGCGCCTCCTCAAGATGAAAGAGAAGCGCCGGGTAATCCTCCATGAGTAACCGGCAGACAGCCAAATGCAAATGGACAAGATCGGCATCGGGGTGATGTGAGATCGCGACCTCGAATTGACGAAGCGCTTCCTCATGGCGTCCCAGGATCATCAGTCCAACACCCAGTCCGTCAGCCGAGAAGGGTTCTCCCGGCCGCAACTCGAGCGCGCGCTGGTACAGGAGAAGCGCTTCCGTCTCCTTCTTGATCGTCAGCTTCACCTGAGCCAGTCCCTGCAGCGCGGCGATCATGTCAGGAGATATGCGGAGCGCGCTCACGTAAGCGTCTTCAGCTCCAGGTGCATCGCCCATATTCTCCAGGATGCGGCCGCGCATATAGAGTACGAGGGGTAGATCACGATTCGCTCCCGTGATCCTGTCGATCTCGGCGAGCGCTTCCGTCGAATTCCCTTTTTCCATCATGGAGCCCGCGCTGTGAAGACGCGCGATGAAATTTTCCGGATCGGACGAGAGGGCGTGAGCCATGAGAGTTTCCGTATTCTTCCAATGCCCGATCTCGATCCATCCTGCGATGGATACGGAGACAATCACGAGTGCCGCGAAGGACACGCGCGCGTTTTTCGGCAGGCGGGCTGCGGCTTCCGCGAACAAATAATAGATGCCGATCGCGGGAAAATAGAGAAAGCGGTTCGCGGTTTCCTCGCGCGTGACTCCCAACACAGGGCTGATACCGAGGAGAAACCAGGCCCAACCCGTGAGGAGAAACGGCCAGCGGCGACGATGCTGCCACGCCAGAAGGGAAAGGATGGCCAGGAAGAGCACGCAGGTTACCCAGAGGTAATGAGGATAGCGGGACTCAGGAGCGGGGTACCATGCGGAAAGATGAACGGGGAGAAAAAGACGCGCGGGGTATTTTGCGAGAGCGACGACAATTTTCTGGAGAAACAGGATGCGGTCGGGCTCCAGAAAGGCGTCAGGCTGACTGGCGAGGGTGATCCACGCGCTGATCGCGCTGAATGTGAAAAGAGCCGCGTATTCGCCGACCCGGCCTCGCCGATTCAGGATGGCAAGATCGAGCAAAAGCCATATCGAAGGAAGCGTCATCATCATTGGCTTGCTGAGCAGAGCCAGGAGAAAGCAGGCGAACGCCAGTCCGCGGCGTCTCCACGTCCCGTCGGATACTATCCAGGCGTGTGTCGCCAGGAGAGCCCAGAAGAGGGAGCAGCCATCCTTTCGTTCCGCGATCCACGCCACGGACGCGGCGTGAACGGGATGAGCGGCGAAGAGAGCGGACGCGAGGCCCGCTGTGAAGAGGGGTACGTTGAGCCTCATGAAGAGATAAAAAAGGAGAACCACGTTGGCTGCATGAAACAGGAGGTTCGTGAAGTGATGTCCCGCGGGATGAAGACCGTACAGGGAAACGTCGAGGATGCGCGTCAGGAGGGTCATCGGCTGCCAGTAGTCGACATGATCGCTGTCGAAGGTAAGATCGGCCGTGAGCGCCCACCGCACCGAGGCCGATGTGAAACCGGAGCGAATGTAGGGATTGTCGAGGACGAGCGGCAAGTCATCGAGTGTAATGAAATCGAACCGCACCACCTGCGCGTAGAGCGCAAGCGTGAGCGCCACAAGAAGGAGTGCGACCGCGCGAGGCGTGAGCGCGACCGAAGTTGCGTGAGAATTCAACGGATATTGGACTTCTCGGGATTGCTATTCAAAGCGTTCGCGGCCATTCGCTCGGCTTCCTCCCGGAGTTCCTCCTTGAGGAGAGTCACGCGGAAATCGTGGCGCGTCCCCATCGTGAAGAGCGATCCCATGGACACCATGGACTATGGCGTACTTCAAAGGACGCCGCACTCACTTTCGATTTCGAAAATCGCCAAGACAGGGCATCTCATGCGGCGATAACCAGCCGCCTCATCCATCGCAGTTTATCTTCGTCACTCCTGGAGTTGGGCGCGAAATTCGCTTCACGATAAATCCATATTTTACAAAGAATATTGATGCCCCTTTTCGTAACATGGTCGCACGGATTCCAGCTCCCCTTTCAAGATTGTAAAAAATTGTACAAACATTTGTAATTATTGACGTTTCGACGGTATAATATGACGCTGATGCTACTCCCGGCTCACATCCATGACCCTCTCCTCATATATTCATTCCTGATCGCAGGAAATCAAGTCATCCCGATCCTTCAGTCTTGCGATCCGGCATCGAATCCGAGATGAGAATCATGCGTCGCCCTTGGGCGTTGCTCCTCTTGTTTACCTGGTGCCTTGCCGCCGACGCGAATCCGAACAATTTGCGAGCCACCGGCACCATCACAAACGGCGACTGGTCCGCGACGGATTTCGATCTGGCCGCGCCGGGTGCCTTCCCAAACACCGGCATCTGGTCGACAACCGCCGTGGATCCCGATGACGGTTCGTTGCAGTACAAGTTCGTCGATGATCGCGACGCCGACCAGTGGCAAGACCATTGGGGTGGCAATGGCGGCGGCGGCGATATCGCCTGGCCTGGTTTCGACCAGGTCAATGCGGCAAACTACAACGCAACCGAGTCCGGCAAATGGAACATCACCACAACGTCCGGAAAGTTCTACACGTTCCGATTCCTGGAAGTGGAGCGCGCCAACACATCCTGCGCCGTTCTGGTCACTGGCGCGGCGCCGGTCTCCATTTCTGCCGTCCGCGACGAACCCGACACCTCGAACAGCGGCCCCATCAGCATCGCGATCACGCTCTCCGGCGCGCCCAGCGCCGAGGAAGACATACTGCTCGTCTACACGAACGACGCATGGGCCACGCGCACGGTCGTCGACGCAACGGGAAGCGGAGCGAATTGGAATGCGCAGATTGCCGGGCAGAAGAGCGGGAAGACGATCCTGTATTATGTTGTCACTTCGACGGTCAATGCGGCGACATTCGCGGCTTTGACGACGGACAACGACAGGAACCTGATGAGCCTGAAAGGCGACAACAACGGCGGGTCGAATTATCAATATTCCGTCGCTTACGTGCGCGTTGCAGGCGAGCAGACCGGATGGTCCACGACTCAGGATACGATGACCACGTCCCTGAATTGGCCGGATTCAAGCGTCTGGACCAAGAGGCAACAGATCACGGCAACAACTAATGAGGACTTCAAGTTCGTGCGTGGCACATCCGCCAGCGACTGGGCGGGCCAGTGGACGTTCGGAAACGACGCTACGCCCGACAACGTCAATTCCGATTCCATGCTGACACTCCAGTTTTTGACGAGCGATCCGCGCGACGACATGAAGATTCAATCGGTAACCGCGAACAACTATTTCACCTTCCGCCTCGACACTTCGGCCCTGCGTGGTATCGTGATGCAGACGGCGGCGGTGCCCGTCTCGATCACCACCGTACAGACCATTCCTGATACCTCCTCCGTCTCGGACGTCACCTGTTCGGTCTCGGTATCCGCGGCCCTGAGCGCTGAGGAGAGACTGCTCCTCGTCTATTCCATGGATGGGTGGGCGACACGTAAGGCGGTCCTGGCCACGCAGGTCAGCGGCGCCGACTACAACGCGACGATCCCAAGGGCCACCAGCGGCACGAGGGTCCAGTACTACGCGGTCACGACCACCGCGTCCGCGTCGGTCTACGAAGGTTATACGTATGCCCAGCAGATGGTCGCGACGCTGGCGGGCAACAATAACAACGGCGCAACCTACGGATATAACGTGACGCCGGTTGCGAAGACCATGCATACGATCTACCCGCCGCGCGGGGTCCACGGTCTGGGCGGTCGCGCTTTTTCGGACTCGGAGGTCATGGGGCTCGGGGGGGCGGACAAGACCGCATACATGACATGGGATACGACCTACATCTACGTCGCCTTCGTCTCGACCGCTACGAATGCCGACAACACGAATAAATATAACGTCGCCTTCGACCTGAATCCCGGTGCGGCGGACGGCGCGACGGCATTGTTTTCGACGCGGAGCAACTGGAATAACTCGAACCGACCCGACGTGGCCTATCAGATCGTCAACAGTGTTGTAAACCGATATCCGGACGACGGTGGCACCGGGTGGAGTGGAGGTTCGGACGTTACGAGTTCCTGCACCACGTCGTTCCAATACGATAACGCAGGAGCGGCGGACACCGTCATCGTCGGCATCCCGCGTTCCAATATCGGAATCGCATCCACATTGGACTCGGTCACCATCTGGATGTGGGCCTGCACGAACGGCGAGGCTCTCCTTCAGAACTTCGACAACTCCGTGTATGGATTCAACTACCTGGCCACGGACTCGGGCATGGCTCCCAACGACACGACGGCGGAAGGATCACTGGCTTCCTTCACGGTCACGCCCCGGCGATCGAGGACGGATTCCTTCACCGTCGTCGTTACGCCGCCTACTTCCGTCGACGCGTCCAGTTACGGCGGATTCTATTACAAGGTGGATACTCCTCCGGGCAGCGACACGGACGGCACGCTCGTGGTGGGCGCCCGCGTCATCGCCGTCTCCGCGCAAACAGGCGCAGCCTCGGAAAGTGTCTACGTCTGGCCGGTCGACCGATGCTTGAACGCATCGCGCGCCAACCGGATCGGCAGCACGTGGCGGTACGACAAGCTGAACTATTGGCCCGACACGATCGTCATCAACGAGGTGTTGGCGGTGGATGCCACGAATAACGTGAAGATCTCGCCGGTGATCGCGGACTCCTTCTGCTTCGTCGAGCTCTACAATGCATCCGCCGTGAGTGTCGACGTGAGCGGCTGGGTCATTGCGGATACCGGCACGTCCGGAACGGTGACAACCTGGACAATACCCGCGGCCACCACGCTTCCGACGGGCAAATATCTCGTCTATCATATGAAGACCGGAACGAATTACACCGACAGTTGGGGAACGATCCACTGTTTTCCTGCCTCGAACCAATCCATCAATCCCGGAACCGCCAGCAAGATCAGCGCGTATTCCCTCTACAACAGTTCTTCGCTCGACAGCGCTCATCTGATCGATTTCTTCGTGGTCAGCACGGCCGCCGGGCCCACGGTCAACTATTCCGACAGCATGGCGCTCGCTCGGAGCATCTGGGATTCCGGCTCGGTCTACAGGGCGGTCACGACGATGACCGGCACAAGCGTTGGTTTAAGCCCCGACGGAAATGACAACGACACGACGACGGACTGGGTTCACGCAACAAGCGCTCCGACGTGGAGCCCGGGATTTTCCAACGGTGACGGTTCGCGGCAGACGATCGGGTCGAACGACATCCGCTTCACGAACGCGGATTATTCCACCAACAGGGAAACGGCGGTTGTTCCAGGCGATACAATCCATGTCTACGCCAGGGTAACCACGGATGCCAACGCAGGTGGAATCAATAACGTACCGCTGATTGTGTATTCCGCCCGGGACACCATCGTCATCACGCTCCGCGAAACCGGAAACAACTCCAAGGATTTCATCGGCTACTTCACGACCACCAAGATCTACACAAACAAGAAGGACAACGAGCTATTCGTGGTCGAACCGGACATCATCTTCTGCACGACGGTCATAGGAGGCGGAACGGACACCTACACTACACAACATGCCGCCGATTCGATTTATGTCCAGGTGGGCAGAAACTTCTGGTATCTGAACGACGGCTCCACCACAGGCGATTCGTTCACGTCCGCGGCCGGCGACGACGCCAACGACGGGCTGACGAAATCGACACCGAAGCTGACGCTCGGCGCGATCATCTCCCTGATGTCGCCCGGCGACACGGTCCTGATCGATTCAGGACGCTTCACCCTGGGTGCCAGCGTCGCGCCGAAATCCTGGGACGCCTTCATTGGAATGGACTCGCACAACACGGTCCTGAACATGGCCTCCCTGTACAAGTTCACGATCACGAACGAATCCAACGTCGTCCTTCGCGACCTGGCGATTCACGATCCCAACATCAACGCCATCGCGACGAACAACGCGGACTCGTGCGAATTCACGCGGTTGCGGATCCTGAACGGCGCCGGCACCGGCGCCTCGGTCGAGATCAACAACGGTTCGGACTCAAATCGCATCTCACAATTATGGATTACGGGCGGTGCCGGCTACGGCATCAACCTGATCGGCTCCGACTCGAACCTCCTCGAGAATTGTCTTGTGGAGACGCGCACTCAATACGGAATACTTCTCAACAGCGGCGCCGATACGAATGTTCTGCGTATTTGCACCGTCCGAGGCGGGGCGCAATCGGGAATAGTCGTGGACGGTTCGACAGGCAACAGGATCGAGACCTGGGTCTCCGAAAACAACGCGAATATCGGCGTCATCCTCGCAGCGTCCGCAAAGAGTAACCTGATGCGTTGGGGAACTTCGCGAAATAATGCTCAGATCGGATTCCAGCTTTCGAACGCTGCCCAGGACAACACGGTCGAATCGAATGCGATCATCAACAATACGCAGAGCGGCCTTCAGGTGACGCAGACCTCAACTTCCAGGAATCTCATAAAGTCTAATCTCATCCGCTCCAACTCCCAGTGGGGCATCCACGTCACCACCGACGCGGACGCGAATTACTACGTGACGAACATCGTCGATTCGAACGCCTTTGAAGGAATCTACATCGAAGGCGGGTCCCAGAACTCCTTCTTCATCGGAAACAGGATCGCGTATAACGGCGGCACGGACGCGACAAGGGACGGCGTCGAAGTGTTTGACGGTACGGGCAATATCTTTTCGCAGAACGAATTCGACTCGAACACGGGCTACGCGATGGTCCTGACGGTCGCGACGACGGTAAACAAGAACACATTCCTGAGGGCGTCCGGCGGGCAGACCGACAGTGTCTCCTGCAATGTCATCGGGCAGGATCTGACGCGCAACTATTGGGGCGCCATAGACACGACGAGCATTCGAAACCGGATCGCCGGAGGCCAGGCCGCGACGGCCACCTACACTTCGTACAGGCTGGGACCCGTCGATACGACGTCCGCGAGCGTCGATACCGTGGCTCCTCGGGCACCCGATACAGTCTCGGCGTCACCCTACTCGCCCACGGAAATCCAGATCTCATGGCATCCGGCTACCGTCGACGAGCAGACCAATCCGTTTTCCGTAAACACGACCGCGTACAAGATTTATCGCTCCACGGATTCCATGAACTGGGCGCTTCGCGGCACCGTTGACAACACGACACTCACGTACATCGATTCCGGTCTCGCGGGCGGCATCACGTATCTGTACAAGGTGACAGCGTACGATGACAACGCGATCCGCAAGAATGAGGCGGCGTTCGTGGATACGAACGCTAACAGCACGGTGCAGGATCTCTCCACCATCCCCAACGCCTGGTACGTCAACGACACGACCTACGACGCCAACGACAGCTTCTGCTCCGCGGTTGGCAACTACTCCAATGGCGGTTCTTCCGCTTCCGCTCCGTTCATCCGGATCGACTCCGCCTTCGCGACTCTATCAGCGGGCGACACGATCTTTGTCGACGCCGGCACATTCCTCGCCTTCGACACGCTGCGGGTCAAGGTCGGTCCCGTCTGGATCATCGGCGTCGATTCATCGAAGACGATCATCAACTTCAACGATTCCTCCGCGGCGAGCTTCAGGGCTATCATCTGCACGTACACGTTCCAATCGACCATCCGCGATCTTCAGGTCAAGAATGCCTGGAACGCCATTTACGTTCACAACACCGACTCCGCCGAAATCGTCCGTTGCCGTTCCTCGAACAGCTACATCGGATTCAACTTCGAAAGCGGTTCGGAATCGGGCTCGGTGGTCGCATGCCGGTCGGATTCCAACGACGCCTTCGGATTCTACTTCGGAGACGCCGATTGGTGGACGCTAAACAACTGCCTCTCAGAATCGAATATCTCAACCGGCTACTACTTCACCGCCGACGCTGATTCCAATCGCTTGACGACCTGCGCCTCCTACTTTGATCGCCTGGACGCTTTCGAAGTGACGGGCGGTTGCGATTCCAACACATTTATCTCCTGCCAGGGCGTCAACAATATTTCCGGCGCGGGCTTCGCGATCAACGGCGGCCGGGACAATACATTCCGGCTGTGCTCCTCAAAGAACAACTCGAACCAGGGCTACTGGATTGCATCGAACGACAACAATTTCGTCCTCGACACAGCCAGCGGCAACACCGTCGGCTACTTCATGAACTTTGTCTCGGGCATCTGGGTCTACGGATGCACGGCGACCCAGACCACGTCTTACGGCTTCCAGTTCTACGGTTCCTCATACGACACCGTCACGCTCTGCCGAGCGGAAACCAGCGTCAGCCACGGAATCTTCGTTAACAACAACTCCGATTTCAATCTGATATCCTACTCGACCTCCGTCGGCAACATCTCGAGCGGCGACGGCTTCCAGGCGGCTGTCGGCAGCGATTCGAATCTCTTTCTCGGAAACTACGCCAGCGGCAACGGGGGCGCGGGTTTTGCGATCCAGGACACCGGCATCAACAACACGTTGCGCTCCAATTCCTCCATCAACAACACGGCTCAGAGCTACTGGAACGCGCCGGATTATACATTTTTCTTCGATAACATCGCGCGAGGCGGTACTTCCGGCATCACGTACAATACTGCGGGTTTTGGAGTCGTCGACGGCTGCACGCTGACCGGCTCGTCCGGATACGGCATCGAGCTGAACGGCTCATCCTGGAACGATCTTCGCAACAACGTTATCTCCGGTCACACCTCCGACGGAATCCGTGTCGGCAACCAGACTCAAGGATGCACCCTGTCGTACAACGTCATCAGCGGAAACGGCGACGTCGGTATCCGCGTCTTCGACAATGGCGACAACAACTACCTTGTCGGAAACAGGGTCGAAACAAATGTCACCGACGGAATCCTCCTGCAGGGAGCGGGAGCGGGCACCACGGACAACTGTTATCTCCGCGCCAACTACATCCGCGCCAACAAGGTCTCTGGATTGAAACTGCTTTCCGCTACGAACAACCTTCTTGAGGACAACGAGGCCGATTCGAGCGGAGACTACGCGCTCTTCGTGGACGCGCCCTCCACCGGCAACACGTTCCGCCAGAACAACTTCAATCCGAAGGCCGGAGACACGACGCTCATCCTGATGGCGCCTGAGGATCAGGCGTTCTACAGGAACTGGTTCGGCACGACAGACTCCAATGCGGTCCGCGGACGAATCATCGGCGACGGCGCGGATCGGATCCTCTACATCCCCTATCGTCTCTCACCGATCGATACCTCAACGTACGGCACAGACACCGTCTCGCCTGCCGCGCCTGACACGATCGCCGCCGTCGCGATCACGGCTTCCACGATCAAGGTCTCCTGGGGACCGGTGACGACCGACGAGGAGTCCGACTCGAACGCCATCAGCCTGACAGGATATCGCGTCTACCGCGCGACGAGTTCGACCGCGACCGACTGGACGCTCTTCGGCGCCGTCGCTTCCGGAGTGACCGAACTCGTCGACTCGAACCTCGCCTCCGCGACGGCCTATTACTACCGGGTCGCCGCCTTCGACGCGGTGACCCCTTATCCCAACGTCTCGTTCTGGTCGGCCGTCTCCACCGGCGAGACGACCTTCTTCCGAACGAACTCCTGGCACATCGCGACGAACAACGAACCGGACACGGCGACCGACGCCGACGCATACATGCGCACGACAACGCGCGACGGCGTCGACACGATGTGGCCGCGACGCAGAACGACCGACTCGGGCGTTATCTTCTGGCTCGGCAAGTTCCCGACGACCGACACGCCGACAGCCGCCATGTATTATCGGACGTCGGATTCCGTTGGCTGGGACTCGATCAGCTACTCCGAAACGACAACTATCGCGTCTCCGTCGAACGCGTATTTCCGTTTCATTCTCTCCCAGGAGAATACGGCCCAGTGGGACCGCGGCGACACGATCTACTACTACTTCCGCCTGACCGGAGCTCGGAACGATACGACATATGTCTTCGGTTCCAATGCCCCCGACAACGTCACGACGAACGACAGCGAACAGTCCGAATCGATGGCTCAGGCGAATCCGTACGCTTACGTCATTCGATCGACTAAGCCCATCGCGACGACCGTCAGCAATCCACTCTCGGGCGCTGACGTATACAACAGGAGGCCAACGATCTCATGGAAGGCCGCTGTCGACGTCGATACCCCCGCCGACGACGGGATCACGGATTATTTCTTCGACTTCGATGACAACGCCGATATGAGCTCGCCGATCACGGCGGAGCAGGGATGGAAGGGAAACGTCACGAGCTACACGATCGCCAGCAACCTGACGATCGATCAGACGTATTACTGGCGCGTGAACGCGAAGGATTCCTACGGCTTTGTCTCCGATTCGTCGTCCATTTTCAACTTTACGGTTCGACTGGGAGCGCGCGGCATCGACGGCGACACCTCCGACTGGTCGTCGAGCTACCCGACGGCGAACGACACCTCGCTCATCAAGGATTCGGAGTTCATATGGAAAGGCGCGCACGTCGACCGCAGGGTGGACTTCAACCCGCCCGACGCCGACAACAACTATGACATGAATTATTTCCGCGTCACTGCGGATCCCTCGAATATCTATTTCCTCTGGTCGGCCCTCGATATTGTCTCCACAGCCAATCCGATGATTTCGATCGGCGTGGATACGGACATGGCTTACAGGAGCGGCGCGAAGGATCTGGGAGGAAACTGCAAGACGACGGCGCACCCCGATTCGGCGCTGCCTGAGATCGCCATCCTCGCCAACATCACGCGAACCGGTTACTGGCCGACGAATCTCGGCGCCGACCAATTCTATACGCGTGGAGCGGGATGGATCGAGGCGGCGGACACTTCGAATTCGATCGAGCTCTCCATGCCGTGGAATGATCTCGGCAAGTCGCTCCCCTGCCGGATCCGCCTGACCGTCGTCGGCGGAAAGGCCAACGGCATCGACTACGCCCAGTCCGGCGGCTGGGACGCGAACACGATGTCCCGCACGCTCGACGGCATCACGCTGAAGGAACGGAAGGATTCGCAATCCGGCAATTGGTACGGCGAAGTCACGACCCCCGATACGACAGCCGCCTACTACTTCGAGGTCGACTTCGACACCTGGGGCAAGGCCATCCCGAACAAGATGATGGTCACGCCTCCGCCCGACCGCCAGAACACGCTGACTCCCTTCACCGTCACCGTCCGCGCCGCGGACTTCAACGGCAACGCCTGCCCGCAGTTCGCCGAGAGCGTCAGCTTCTCGCACAACGGCGCGGGCACTCTGACGACGATCGACACGACGGCATGGGTGAACGGAGTAATGACCGCGACGCTCATGTATTCGCGGCAGGAGACGGTCACGATCACCTGCAAGGATATGAAGAACGGCAAGACCGGAAATTGCACCGTTGCGTTCCGCGCGAAGCCGGTTGTCCGGATCAGCGAAGTCGGCGTCGCCTACACGACATCCGATGCGGACAGCGACTTTGTCGAGCTCTTTGTCGCTTACGATCATAACGACGGCCAGGGCGTCGACCTGAAGAACTGGAAGATCTATACGACAACCTCCGGGTCGCCACAGTTGCGGAAGACGCTGGGGACAATGAGCGTCAAGGAAAGCTCCTTCATTACGCTCTGGTTCGAGGGCGATCCCGCGGGCGACGAAGTTACGGATGGAACCGACAGCCGGGCCAATCTCTTCACGGCGGCCACGAACTCCTCCATGCCGTCGACGGAGGGCCTGATTCAACTCGTCACCGATGTCGCGGGCGAAACAATCGACGCGGTTCCATGGAATGACGGAAACGCTTCCGCGGCGGCGATCGATGCGCAGCTCCAATTGCTTGTCGATACATCGCTTTGGTCGCCGGACAACGATACGGACAACATGGTTCTCAACACGCTTCTGGGAACAAAGGGCTATGCCGCTCGCCGCAGCGCGTCCTTCACGGACTCCAACCTTGAAGGCGACTGGACGCCGGACACACAGACGCCGGGCAACTATCCCGGTTCAAGCTATGTCGTCTACACCGACTCGGCGAGCCCGTCCGCGTCCGGTGACAGCTTCAGCCTCCGGATCTTCGCGGTGGACAGCCGCGGCGATTCAATCGTGAATGGCCGATTCCGGCCGATGCTCACACTCTCCGCCGGAACGCTGACGACCATGCGCGCGTCCAACAGGATCGCCTTCGACGTCAAGCACCCCGATTTCTTCTCCGGGGACACGCGCTGCAGCGTGGCGGTCTTCGGAACCCAGGGAGCGCAGACGATCACCTGCGCCTCGGGCTCGATGAGCGGCCAGGTCGCGCTGACCGTGCAGGGCATTCTCGACTCCTTCCTCCTCAATGCCCCGCTGCAGGAGAAGCGCGCCGATTCCTTCTCGCTCCGCATCCGCGCCAGCGACAGGAACAACAACACGATCTCGACCTTCACGGGAGCCGTGACGCTCTCGATCAGCGACTACAACATCGTCCCGACCACGGTCACCTTCATCGCGGCCGACAACGGCGACACGACGATTCCGTGCCAGATCGGCGGCGCGGCGGCGGCTGGAGCCCTGACGATCACGGCAAGCGGAGGCGGGAAGACCGGAACCTGCACGACAACGCCTCTGACGGATACATCGTTCTTCATCACGGAGTTTCTGCCGAACGACACGGACCGTCCACGCATCTCTCCGGCTCGCGACCGCGACGAGTTCGTCGAGTTCTTCAACGCGGGCGCGGCTTCGCGCGCGATCGGCGGCTATACCTTCCGGATGATCACGGTGAGCGGAACGGACCGGACTTACACCTTTCCGGCCTTGACGGTTCCGGCGGGCAAGTTCGTCGTCGTTCACTTCAACAAGCAGGGCGTGGATGACATGAACTTCAACGACACGGACAAGGCCGCCCACTTGTACAGCTTCAACTCCTCGCCCGCTATGACCGACTCGGAGGACATCATTCCGCATTCCTCGGTCCCGATCGGCCTCTTCCTCTATTCCTCCTCGACCCAGGACTCCACCACGGTCGTCGACTACGTCGGATTCGACGGCGGCGCGTCATCGGATGCGGGACTCCCGGATACGGATGCCGTCAACGGCGGCATCTGGACGAACGCGCTGACGCTCAATCTCCCGACGACCGCGGAAAACCAGAAAGGCCGGTCCTTCTACCGCGTGAACGAGCGGGTCGATGCGAACGGGCAAGGGAGCGCGGAGTGGTCCACGATCGCGTCGGACGGCACGACGGATTCCTACCGCTACACGGAAGGCTTCTCCAACGTGAACACTCAGCCGACGTCTCCGACGATCACGCTGCGGACGACATCCTCGGTGGCCGGCGATACGTTCGTGGCGGGCGATACGATTTCCATCACTCTCAACGGCACGGACGGCGACGCGGCTTCGATCAATACAACAAATGTCTTTGTCTACTCTGACACCGATGGCCAGGGCATCGTGGTGACGCTGACGGAGACGACCGCGAACTCCGGCCGTTTCATCGGCGAGGCCTACGCCGCAACGTCGCCCCTGGAATCGAACGACGGCATGCGGATCATCGCGGCGCAACCGAACGACAGCCTCACGGTCCAGTGGGTTGTCTCCCCGACCGTGAAGAAATCGACGGCGTCGACGGGCGAGCTGAACAACTTCTATTTCGAAGCGCCGGCGGTCGTCCAGTCGGGCGAGTTGTTCACGATCACGATCCGGGCGCGCGACGCGGGCAATTACACCGTCTCCAACTATTCCGGCAACATCAGCCTCGGAGCGACCGACTCCATCGTCTATCCCGATTCCGTCAACATCCTCTCGGGCGGCAACGGCGAGACAAGCGCGGTCGTCTCCCTCGGCGCCAGCTCCGGCCTCGTCACGCTCACCTGCACCGGAAGCACAAAAATCGGCACGGTGCAGGTGAGAGTTATCGCGGATACAGCCCTTCTGGTCAATGAAGTGATGCCCAACCCCGGAGTCATCGACTGGAACGGATCCGGCGCGGCGGACGAGGCGCAGGACGAATGGATCGAGCTGTACAACAAGAGCACGGACGCCATCGACCTGACGGCAATGAAGGTCACGCACGCGCAATCGACAACGAACATCACGCTCGGCGATTCGATCCTCCCGAAGGGATATGTCACCATCTACCGCTACACGACGAACAACGCGGTCTCCTACCACTTCGATTCGATGGGCATTCTCGTGAACACAAAGAGCGGACTGACCGGAGGCTGGTCGGACAACGCTCCGAACGGGGGAAGCACCTTCTCGATCCTGACGCCGAACAACGAGACACTGGCTGTGCTGGTCTATCCCTCGATGGAGAATGACTCCTCCTATGGCCGCGCTCCGGACGGTGTTTCGGCCTGGAACAGCTTCAAGAAGCCGTCGCAGGGTCTGGCGCCGAACCTCGGCCCGGACACAATCTCAAGCTTCAATGCGCTCTTCACGGTGGACGCGCCCGTCAACGTCCAATTGAACTCCGCTTTTACGATGAACGCGGCGCTCCTGACAAGAAATGGCGACACGGTGACTTCCTTCACCGAAACCGCCCAGATCATCGTGGTGACGAACGGCGCGGCGTCGCCCGCATCCGCTTCGTTCACGAACGGCGTGACGGCGACGTCGGTGACTTACACCGCCGGCAATACCAACGAGTCCTCCGGCCTCTATGTTCGCCGCTACGCCGGCATCCAGGGCTTCGACACGGTCACGATCATCACGTCGTCCGCCCTGAGTCGCGAAACGTCTCAGGTCTCCGTCGAACAGGGCATCGCCAACGGCGTTGACACAGGCGGGATCCAGGTCGTCGTCCTGACGGCCGCAGGCGCCGGCGTATCCGGCATCGTCGTTTCCTGCACATCGTCCAAGGGCGCTCTCGATACGATCACGCCTTCTTCGTACACGACGACGGCCAATGGCGTCTGCACATTCACGATCGTCTCGCGCGACACGGCTCCGTCGAAAATCTGGGTCGTCGCCGACGGTATGTCGCTCTATGACTCGCCCTCCCTCACCTGGCTCGATCCGAATGAATCCGGCGTCAGCACCAATTTCGGGACGAAGTCCACACTCCTGACCGTCGACGACGACTCCCACTTCATCCTCTTCCCCGTCTGGCGTCCGGACGGAAAAGCCCTGGCCTACATGGCGAAAACAGCCGCCGTCGACACCTGGTGCATTTACGTCGTGTACGACGATGGCGCGCACAACGATGGATCGGCGAATGACGGCACCTTCAGCGATCCCCTGCAGGTCACAAGCACCACGCACTGCGTCTTCCCCGGCTCGCGGCCCTGCTTCACGGATATCCTCGACGCCGGCGGAGCGCGCGTCGCCATGGGCGCCGGCGGTGACGGCGTGCCTGATATTGTCTACTCCGCGTTCAACGGAAATAACCGAAAGGATCTCTACGTCGTCCGAGCGAATGCGGAAGATTCGCTCACCGCCAAGGGCTCGCTCGTCCGGCTCACCGATAACTCCGGCAACTGGACGAGCCCGACATCGACTCCGGACACGGACGCGATGTATGCCATCTTCCAGGGGAGCATGTATCGCATCTACGGCAAGGGCACGCTGCAATGGGGATCGTGGGCCAGCGCGGAGAAGATCCTGGAGGCCGGAACCGCCGTGGACTTCATGATCGCGGGCGAGCCGTATGCCGTCGTGGATATCGCCCCCTACGACAAGAACATGTGCGCGGTGACGCTTGTCCTCAATAAGATCGGCATCCCGCTCAAGAACAAGCGCTCCTACATCGGCGTCGTCGTCGGGCTCGACACGGCGCAATATCGGCAGTGGACGGAGACGAGCGCCGTCAAGCTCGTCAACCGTCCCGATTCGATGATCGCCTGGAATCTCTCGTGGGACACCGGCGGCCGCGCTCTTTCGTGGGCGCGCGACATCAACGGAAACTTCAGCTGGTTGAATCTCTGGTCCCGCCACGCCGCGCCAGAAGCCGCGTATGTCGGAACGAACTTCGATGTGGAAGTCGTCTATGTCACGGAAACCGGTTCCACGCCGAACCGTCCGACCTCGCTCATCAATAACGTCGCCAACTTCAACGACCAGTCGGCGAATTTCTCTCAAGGATCCGAGGCGCGCATTGCCTACTGCACGTACGACACGACGGTGGCGGGCGGCCAGGTGAAGTTGAACATCGTGAATATCGATGGCGTGACGGCCGTCAACACGAGCGGAGGAATTCTTTTCCAGAACGGACGCGTCACCGCGGTTGTTGATGAAGGAGACAACCTCTCGGGGTCAGTGGAAATCAAAGTCGTGAAACCCACGTCAGCTCCTTCCAATTCGACGCCGGAGTCGATCGCACTGACCGGCAACGCGCGCGAGTTCTTCCCGCACGGACACACCTTTGACGATTCCATCACCGTCATCCTCTATTACGACGCTGCCGATCTCACGGCGGCCAGCATCACGGATGGCACCGCCGGTGAATATTCGCTGAAGGTATACTGGTACAATTCGACAGTCGGGCGCTGGGAGGATTACCACGCGGTCGTCGATCCGACGAACCGGAACGGCGCGCTCGGATCCCTGACGTTCCAGACGAATCACTTCTCCACGTTCGGAGTGGGCCTGGAGGTCGGCAACAAGCCGTCAGAGCCGGCGCTCATCTCGCCGGCGGACGGCTCGACGATATCGAGCCTGTCGCAGGTCTTCACGTGGCAGCATTATGACACGACCGCGCGACCGCAAACTTCGTTCCGACTCCAGATCGCCCCGGACACCGGATTCTCGTCGACCATGGCCGACGTCATCCGCGACCAGGCGGAGACCTCGACATCCGTGACGCTGCCCATCGGTGACAGCGCCCTTTGGTGGCGCGTTCAGACCGCTGCATCCGGGCGGGCCTTCGGCTCGTGGTCCGGCTACCGGGCCTTCACGACCGCGATTCACCCGCCGGACGCGCCGGCGCTCGTCGCGCCCGCGGCCAACTCGGATACCACCGTCTTCACGCCGCTATTCGCATGGCAGCATGTCGATCGCGACACCGATCCGCAGTCGCGCTTCCAATTCACGATCGCGACGGATTCATCCTTCGTCAATGAAGTCCACTCGATCGCGACGGAATCGACAGCTTCGTCAACACAGGTGCCCGGCGGCCTCGCCGCGGGCTCGTATTACTGGCGCGTTCGCACCGCTGACCTGACGGGATACGGCGCGTGGTCGGCCATTCGGTCGCTGCGCGTATCTTCACAGGGACTCTCTCCATTACTCCAGCCCGCGACGGACACGCTGACGCACCTGGCGCCGACGTTCCGGTGGACTCATCAGAACCAGTCTTCGATGCCACAGACCGCGTACAAGCTGGAGATCGACGACGATCCGCTCTTTGCTTCTCCGAGCACGGTCATGACCTCGTCATCCGCGGATTCAGCCGTGACGCTTTCAGGCGACAATATTCTCGCCGTCCGTGGGACCATGCGCCTCTACTGGCGCGTCCGTACCGCGGTTTCCGGCACCGACTTCGGTCCCGCCGCCGATTCGTCTTTCATGGCATCTCTCAACGCGCCCGCCGCGCCGGCGCTTCTTACGCCTGCGAACGGAACGGAAACGGCCGCCTCTTCGCTCACGTTCTCGTGGACGCACAGCGATCCCGAAGGCAATCCCCAGACCGGATACGCGCTCCGGATCGCCCGCGACACGACGTTCTCGAATCCGATCTACTCGGAGGCCGCTTCTTCCTCCTCCGCCTCGAAGACCCTCGCGATGTCTCTGTCGGGCGGAACGTATTACTGGACCGTCGCGACGCGAGACGCCGTCGATCTCGGCTCATTCGCCGCGGCGCGGAGTTTCTCCGTCGATACGCGTTCGCAAACGCCGCTCCTCAATGATCCGTCGCCCGGCTTCCTCGCGACATCTCCTGCGATCTCCTTCGGCTGGACCCACCGCGACGTCGGTGGCCAGCCGCAATCCTCCGCGCAGATCGATATTTCCCTCGATTCGTCGTTCGGATCGATCTGGAAATCGCGGACGATCACCGGTAACACGCAGGGTTCGGACTTCACCGGGACCGACAGTCTCTTTCTCGTGGGAGAGTCCACCGTCTACTGGCGCGTTCGGACGGCGAGCTTCGGCACGGATTACGGCGCATTCTCCAGCACTTCGTCCTTCGTCATCCGCATGAACCTCCCGCAGTCACCGGTCCTCACTTCGCCCGTTTCGCGGTCGGTCACGCGCAGCCCGGAACTTGTCCTCCACTGGCAGCATCGCGACTCCGCGCCGCAGCAGCGCTTCGAGCTCCAGGTCGCCCGCGACTCCGCGTTCACTTCTCCGACGCTCGTCAGCGGCGCCGCGGAAGAGGAAGCGCTCTTCGCGCCGAACGATTGGACGACCCGGTACTGGCGCGTCAGGACCGCCAACGCGGCGGGCTGGAGCAGCTATTCCGATTCGCTGTCCTTCAACCATCCCTTCTGGAGAGTCGCGTCGCGTACCAGTACTCCGAAAATCCCCGCGGGAGAAACGGTGACGTTGACATTGCAGCTCCTGACGGAGACGGGTGTGCCGACGGAGTGGGTGCCGGGAGTCCGGTTCACGCTCGGATCGGTGACGCTGGCGTCGGAAGACTTCTCGTCCGACGCCACGACCGGATCGATCGCGGTCCGTATCGACACGGCCGGTGTCTACAGGATTCGAGCCTCGCAGGAAGACATTTCCAGCGAGAGCGCGACACTGTATGTCATCGTCCGGCCGGCGACAGGAGACACGTACGTCATTGCGAGCGGCCGGAACGGCGTCGGCCAGAGGGTGATGGACGACGACACATCCGTGACCGTCATCCTTCGGGTGCCGAATCCGGATTCGTCGCTCAGGCTCCGGATTGCGACATCCTGCGACACGCTTATTCTAGGACCGTCCGCCCCCACATCCTTCGATACGAACTTCGCGCGCTGGGACAACGTCTCCGTCGCACTTTCGGGAGGCGGCAGAATCTGCTTCCACGTGATGCGCGGAGCCGACACGGTCTCCTCCGTGGAGGCCATGGTCTTTGTGAGGCCGGCAGTGGCGGGGCGATTCCGGGAGAGCGATACGGCCGAGCAGTCGATCGTCGTGGAGGTCCCTGCCAACGCGTCCGATACGCCCATCTTTGTCTTTGTCCGTCGCAATGTCTCGGATAGCGCTCACGAGAACGCCACTCGCGACGCGCGCACAAAAGGCCGGAAGCTCGTGGAATCGTCCGTCGTCGAGATAACGGCCGAGGACATCGACGGGCGACTCATCGAAAACTTCCGCAACAATCTCACGCTCAAGATGCCTTCCTCGGGTGGACAGCGCTTGAGGATCGCGTATCTCAAGAATGGCGCATGGGTGGAAGTCGACGAGACGAACTTCGACAGCGCCCTGCAGGAAGCGAGCGCCGGGACCGATCACCTTTCCGTGTGGGGCTTGACAGTCGCCGCGGCGGGATCCGGAAGTGTCCAGTCCGTCCGGATCTATCCTAATCCATGGCGAGCCGACGGCCCGACTGCGAATCTCGCGACATCCAATCCCGCGCACGGACTGAAGTTCGACCAGATGCCTTCGGGAACCGTCCGGATCCGCGTCTACACGATCGCCGGCGAAATCGTCCTCGACGGTTCGCTCGACCCGGCTTCCCTCGGCGCCACCGCCGCCAACGGCCATCTCCAGGTCGTCGACGTCGGCGGCGCCACGGGTCAGGTGACACGGTGGGACCTTGCGAACCAGAATGGCCAGACCGTCGCATCGGGAGTGTACATCATCGTCATGGAGGGGCCTGGCGGAAAGGCGACCCGGAAGTTCGCGGTCATCCGCTGAGGAGGAGCGTATCGTGAAGAAAGTGTACGAATTCTTACTTTCATTCTTCCTCCGCCCTCCTCGGACGGAGGAAATCCTGTGGAGCTACATGAAGTTCGCGAACGGCCTATCCTGCTCTGTACCCATTTTCATCTTTTTTTTCGGAGTCCGGAGCACTACACTTAACCCATGTCGAGGCTATTAGTGCGTCCGGGTTTGCGTGCACGGCGCTCACGCCGCTGGTCGGGCCAGTACATGGTCGAGTTCGGCATGACGTTCATCTTCTTCATCTTCATCATCCTGGCCGTCATCAACCTGATTCTCCTCGCCTACAACTTCAATCTCGCCCAGCGAACGGCCTGGGAATGCGCCCGTCGCGCGTCAGTCGGCGCGTCGAACAACGAGATCCGTGAAATCATCTATTCCCAATTCATCGAGAAGATGTTCGCCTCCCCTTTTCTCATGACAAAGCTCACATTCGATTCGCGAAGCTTCGTCGTGCCGAATGACCAGTACGATCGGATCCAGAGCGAATATGTCACGATCAACATGGGCTTCAGGGCGGGATTTTCGTTTCTCCTGGGGTCCGCCGTCACCGCGAATTTCCCCGTGACTTCGTCTCTGTACATGATCGCGCCTAACGACGCCGACGGCGACGGCCGATACGATACGCGCCCGCCGCTGCCGGTTACGACGCAGACCGGACGGGCCATCGCCGAGCTTGTTGATACGCTCTGCCGTGGAAATTTCGCCATGACGGACAGCCCGGACTATCAAGCCGACCATGACAACGACCGTATTGACGACGTCCGATCCGATACTGACGACGATAACGACGGCATACCTGATGCTCAGGATTTCGGTTTCGTAGGCTACGACAACCCTAGCTCCAGCTACGTCATCGACAGCGCGGGATACGGAAACTGGATTGCCAAGCCCAGTGTCTCCAAAGGGCGTTTCGCCGCGCGCCCCATCTGGCTTCTGTCTGATTTTGCGACCTTCGATTCCGGCCCTCGTCCCATCTTCCCGATGGCCATACCGCGCGACCGGTATTCTACGAATGGCACTGTCGCCATCGGCATCCGCATCGACATGTCCCGCGATACCGACAATGACGGTTGGGAGGACAAGTTCGTGAAGTGGCAGAAGCTATGAGAATCCGCCGGTCACTCCGCGCCAACCGCAGGGCGCAGGCTCTCATTGAAGTCTTCTTCGTGACAATCCTCTTCATCTTCGTGGGCGTGATGGGGTACGAAGGGGGCGTGATGTATCACAACGTCGACGTCATCCATAATTCCCTGAAGCAGGCCGTCTGGGTCGCATCCATGGGCGCGCAGGACGAGGACATCATGCCCATCATCGCCGACGCCGACACCCAGCTTCTCCGTTCCGTCTTCTTCGACCACATGGCGAGCGGTTTCACCATAACCGTCTGGATTCCTACTCCCACAGGTCTCCAGCTCTACGCGCCCACCAGCTCCGATAAATTCCTGACCGGAGGAGCCACGGACCCGAGCACGGGCGAAATCAGCCACGCAGCCTATGTATGGCGCGCCTTCAACATGAACATCCGAATCGGCCTCAACTACAAATTCGGCTATTATTCTCCCTATTTCAACGCCATGCCCACGAACATCCTGAATCTGCCTCTCTCCGCAAGCCAGCCGATCACAGCATCGAACGACAACGACTTCGACGGCATGGTGGACCTCTACGAGCGCGAGGTATACTCCGGATTAATGGGGCTCGCCTGGACCGCCATGAGCCATACCGACAATATTAACTATGCGTCCGACGCCGTGAACACCGACATTGACCGGGACGGTGTCGCGGACAATACGGAAATCGGGTTCGGCATGTATGATTATGATAACGACGGTTTTCTGGACAATATTGATGATAATACAAATCTTCTCCGGAATCCGCGCATAGGTGACAGCACGCCGGCACTTGTGCTGCCCACGTCATGATCGCTGAATGAAGGATGAAATCAGAAAGGATGTGAGAACCATGGAGCCGACGATACGGATGAGGAACCAACATGGGCTGCGACGGAAACGGCAGCGCGGTTCCTATCTCGTCCTGGCCGCGTTCGTCCTCGTCGTGCTGATGCTCGCGAGCGGTCTCGCCGTCGATGTCAGCCGAAAGTTCTCGCTCGAACAAAACTGCCAGGACATCGCCGACGCAGCCGCGATGGCCGGCGCCAACATGCTCCCGGACGCGGCCCGCGCGCGCCTGGCCTGCAGCACATACATTCAGACCTTCATGAGCGCCGCGAACGGCCAGTATGTTCTGGAAACCAACGCCATCCAGATCCGTGTCGATACGGCTACTCGAAGCTGCACGATCGGTGTCATCATTTCGGGAACATGGGATCCCGTCCTCATGCCGACCTGGCTGCTGGGCGATGAGCGCTACCAGACATCCCGTTATTCCATCGCCGTGATGGCCTGGGACACCATTGGCGGGGGAACTATCGGAGCCACCATTGATGACCGCGGTTTGGACACAATGGCCTTTTTCATCGGCGACACTTATTCCGTCGCGAACAATCCTCAATGCGGCGGGGGATACGAAGCCGATATCAGCGGTCAGAATTTTTCCGTGCATGGAGCAAGTCAGATCAATCATGATTTGAACGTCAACGGAGCCAATGCCGAATTTGACGGACAAGTCAATGTCGTCGGAACTTCAACAGCTCCCGGCGCAACCTTCTCGCCGGCTGTTACGACCAGTGCGCCGATTGTCGCCATGCCCAAGCTCGATGAATCCAAGATGAACGTCGATATCAACCTCGATATCAACGATCCCGATGTCGCCGCCTATTTTCCCCTGAATGTCGCGAAATCACTTGTGGCCGGCGGAACGGACGGAAGGATCGGTGTGGGTGGGGACGATATCACGATCAAGGCGTCCAACAGTGCCTGCAACAACCAGACCGATGTGACGGTGACCTACACGGGGACCGTTGCGGGCCATCAGCAATGGTCCATCTCCACCGGAAACAACCTGCGCATCAACTCGGCATGCTTTGCAAGCGGTCTCGGTAACGGCCTAGATCTGAAGGTAAACGGCGATGTTGTCATGACCTCGGGAGATGGCATGGACGGATTCATCTGGACAACCGGATCGTTGGAACTCCAGGGCACTATGAACGCGGATTTCAACATGACTCAGGATAATCCAGGACTTTGCGTCTACACCGGTCCGCCGGCCGATCCGACACTCCCAAGCTTCCTCTGCTCCGCCAACCTCAGCCAGCAATCATTCATCGGGCTCCTTTATATCGATGGGAATTGCAAATTCAATGGAAATGGATCGAACAATGAGGACACGATCCTCGGAGGGCTTTGGGCAAAACGCATTGACGACGACTGCTCCGCGGGCTTGTTCGGCAATAACTGGGGTATAACCGGAGATCCCTCCAAGATCGGCGATATCCCTCTTGTGCCGCTCTCTTCGGAACCGGTAAGAAACGCAGCGCCCAATGTCTGGCTTGCCAGGTAAATTCCTTTCATGCAGGGATTACGCTCCGCCTGATATGATCCGCTGAGGCATGAAATCCCATGAAGCGGCTAATCCTTGAGACGCTCGCGCTCGCGCTCATAGCGGTACCCCCCGCCGTCGAAACATGGCTGGTTGCTCAGCGACCGATTCCAGCTCATCACCAGGAGTTATTCGGGCAATCCTTCCCGACGGAGGTAAACGGCCCGGTAAGTTCGCCGGAAATCGAGCCGCCAGTCGCCGGGAACGAACTCACCTGGGAAATGCTGCGCGATTCCGGAATGCCCGTACTCTGGATCGACGCGAGGGTGGATCACGTTTTCGCGGAGGGGCATTATCCAGGATCCATCAACCTCAATCAGCAGAACTGGGACAGGAATCTGTCGCGCGTTTTGAAACGCCGGCGGCCCGGAGGGCGGATTGTCGTCTATTGCGGGGGGCCGCAATGCGGGCTCAGCAGAGCCATCGCGGAGCGTCTCCGGAAGGAAGCGGGCCTTGCCGATGTGTACACGCTCCCCGGAGGCTGGCCCGTCTTGAAACAACACGTTCCATGAAGCGGATTTCAGCGGTGCTCCGCATTCTTCTCGGGATTGTCTTCGTCATCGCCGGCTCCATGAAAATATTCAATCCCTGGCGTTTCCACGATACCGTGACCAATTTCCGCATCCTGTCCGATCCGCTCGCGCAGGCCGCAGCTTTTTATATTCCCTGGCTCGAAGTCGTGCTCGGCTTGGCGCTCATTGCGAGGAAACTCTACCGCGGAGCGCTCGCGTCGAGCGGGCTGTTGCTCTCCATCTTCACGGCGGTTCTCCTGTCCGCGCAACTCAGAGGGCTCGACACTTCCTGCGGCTGCTTCGGTTCGTGGGATATGTCCCTGAACTTCGAAGGGCTTCTCGCCCGAAACATCGGTCTACTGATCGTTACGGGATTCCTGATCCGAGCCGAGCGTTAGAAAACGTACCGACGTTTCGGTCTTCTGTACCCATTTTCCTCTATTTTTTCGCCACTTCGAGATACTACAATCTCAACATGATCAAACACTCCATGCGGCCCTGCAAATTTCCTCAACGCGGCAACTATCTCATCCTCGGCGCCTTCGGCCTCGTCATTCTCCTCATGGCCGCCGCGCTTGCCGTCGACGTCTCCCGCAAATTTTCGCTCGAACAGAAAGCCCAGGACGTCGCCGACGCCGCCGCCCTCGCCGGCGCTCAGCAACTCCCTAACGTCGCGCTCGCCCGGCTCCAATGCACCACCTACATCCAGTCGGCCGCGGGATCCTGGTACGTGCCTCCGGATACCGACATCACCATCTTCGTTTCCGACGATAACCGTTCCGGGTCCGTCGCGGTCGTCGTGAGAGGTTCCTGGGATCCTGTTCTCCTTCCCGCGTGGTTGTTCGGAGATGAAAACTACGACATCAGCCGCTTTGCGATCGCGGCCATGACGCTCGAAACATCCGTCAAGGTCACCTACGAAAATGGGACGCTCGACAGCCCCCCGAGCGGCCCCTACGCGCTCTTCATCGGAGATACCGACGCGGGATCCTCGCAGTTCGGCGAGCCCGGAGCCAACCAGATCACGATTGTGGGAAACGCCCACTTCAATCATTGCGCCGATATAGGAGGCCAGAACCACGTCGACTCGCAGGGAGTCTTCGAGGCGCAATGCCTGGAGGGCGACGTCGCCGAACTGGAGGGGCAGAAGGACGGATCAAGCCCGTACGCGGTTCCTCCCATCCTGAACGCCGCCGCGATGGTTTCCGATATTCTCCTCGACATCTCCGTCGGAGCGCAGGCGGCCTACTACACATTGAACACGTACAAGCCGCTGCTGGCCAAGAACGGATCCGTCGTCTACATGGACGATGGATCATCGCCGGTCGAAGCAAAATGGGACGGCTCCCAGTGGACGGTCCGCACCGGAAACAAAACCGTCGCTCCGAACGCGGGCTTCAACACCGGCATGGGCAACGGCATCGACCTGGAAGTCGCGGGCGACCTGGTCCTGGAACTCCCGAACTCCGCCGGGAAATTTTGGCAGGGTTCCGTCCGTTCCACGGGCAAGATGTCCATGGGCGCGAACAACAGCGAAATCCGCTGCGTCCAGAAGGGCGACGCCGTCGCCGGCCTCGACAATGCGGGCCTCGCGTTGCACTCGGGATCAGGCTTGCCCGATAACAGCCTCGCCTTCGACAACGCGGGCAACGCCGTCAACGTGTACGGTGTGCTGTACGTGGAAGGATCTCTCCTCTGGACCGGCAACATGTCGGCGGCCGGCACGATTGGCACGCCCGGAGATTACAACGCGACGGGAAACGGCTTCATCAAGGGCATGGTCTATGCCGACGATCTCTCGCCCGCCAACGGCGGCGGCTTGGGAGGAAACAACCTCAAGATCTACTACGATGCGGAGATGATCAGCGGCCTGGAGATCACAAACGCGGTCACACGGACTCCGCCGAAATATTCGAATCCCACCGTCTGGCTCATGAGATAACACCTCACAGCGAAGGCGAAGCAACTCCCGGCATGGGCGGCGGAGCGGTGGCCGCCTTGATTTTTTCAAGAAGCATGATGGCGGCGTTGCCCGGAGGTGTTTCGGCTTTTCTCGCCTTGATGCCTTCCAGGAGCCCGGTCAGCGCGGAGGCGTCCTTCGCGGGAATTTTCGCGTCAATCGCGGCGATAGCATCCTGCAGGATCGCATCATCCTGGCTTGAAAGCGCCACGGTGATGGATCCGATCGCCGCGGGAGTATTCTGATTCGCGAAGGTTTTCCAGACCGACAACGCATTCGAGACAACAGCGGGATCGGAAGACGCCAGCGCCGAACTCAGCGAATAGATGACACCGGGATCTGCCGACTCCGACAGCATGGATCCGGCGCGGATTCTCACCGTGGCATCTCCATCCAAAAGCATCCCGGCGATCTGGCCGCTGAAACCTTTCACCTGGTATCGCTGAAGTATCCCGACAGCTTCCGCGCGCACCAGCGGGTCCGCGTCGACGAGCATCTTCGCGATGTAGGGAGCGCCCTTCACCGCGTCGATGGTCATCAGTTCGCTCATCGCCGCCAGCCTGATTCCCACATCGGCGTCCGTCATCTTCTGAAGCGCCAGCATGAATGGCGCGGGAGCGGCCGTGGCGTTGGGATCCGCTTGATCCATGCCAAGTCGCTTCCTGATCTCCTCGTTGGGATCCTTCTTCGGTTTCGCGGAAAGGTAGTCGAACTGGAGAATGATTCCGACTGTGAAGAGCGCGGCGAGAACACCGATGAACAGCCACTTCAGGAGCCGCGGATCGACTTCCGGCTCCGGATTCTTCTCCCTCTCTTTCTGCGGCGAAGCCTTTGCGCCGGGACGAGTGCCAGTCGAAGTGGCCATCAGCCTCCGCCCGGGGTCGAACCCAATATCGTCGAAGCCATGGCTCCGGCGGAACTTCCGCCGAATCGCCCCTGGATGCTCATGAGCGTGCCCCGCAGCGCATCTTTCTCCTGGCTTTTCAACTGCGACTGCAGAAATCCGAGAACATCCGCGATCACCGGCTCATTGTTGGAGCTCAGAACGATTTGAATCGCCGCAAGCGATCCGCTCCTGTCCTTCGGGAAAATGGACTTCCAGGCCGACACGCCTGCGGAGAGAATTTCCGGTTGAGGCGACGTCAACGCCGGCATGAGCCGACCCGCAAGTCCGGGCTCGCTGGAAAAGTTCACTATGCTCGCCAGGGCCGCACTGCGAACTTCCGCGTCCGCATCGCTCAGCATTTGCGCAAGCTGCCCGCCGCCGCCGGAAATCTTGTAGGCCTGCGCGATGCGGATCGCGCTCTTCCTCACGAGCGCCGAGACGTCGCTCATCATGCCCAGCACGACCGGGCCTCCCGCGACAGGATCGATGATCATCATGCTTTCCATGCCCGCGACCCGTTCGTTCTCATCCGTCGACGCGAGGTGCTTCATCGCTTCGGCCGTCTTATAGTCCTTTGAGACGGGTGGAGCATCCTGTTGCTTGATATCCACGATCTTCGTGCGCCCCTCTTCCCTGCCGCCGGTCGATTGCTGCATCTGCGTGATGACCCCGACGATGAAGAGACTTCCCAGGACGGCTCCGAAAAGCCATTTCAGCAGCGTATACTGGGGAGGCTTGAGCTGCGGCATGGTCGCCATGGACGTCGATTCTTAAGCGGGAACGCGGCCGGGGGCGCGCATCAGTCGAGCGCCACGTAACGCCGCAGGGCATCGCGGTATTCCGATTCGACGTCGATGAACTGGACGCCCAGGCCGTAACTTCCATCAGGCAGCTTCGATGACCTGACGACCCGGGCCTTGGCGGAGAACGAGCGCGCGACGCTGGGTAGCGAGATCATCATCCGGCCTTCGCGTCCCTCCTCTATATATTCCGGGTAGCGAAAGCAGAGCCCTCCGATGCCGGCATCCAGGACCATCGCAACAAGCGGATCCGAGAGGCGCGCCAGGGCTCCTTTCTCTCGGCCGCGTGTTGTTTTTTCCGAAGAAGCCTTTTCCGAGAAATCAACCTGCACCACGAATTGGACGGGGAATCGCGGTGCCTTGCGCTTCTCGCCGGCATCCTCATCATCGCTGATCACCTTCTTCGGAGCCGGTTCCGCCTCGGCCCGATTCACTTTTACCGCGGGAGAAACGACGGGTCGCGCCGGTTCGACATCGATGGAGCGGGGGAAAAAGCCCGAGCAGGCATTGCAGAACCAAAGCTCGCAGATCTTCTTTCCGTGAACGTCGAAACAATCGGAGACGGATGTGATATCGAACTGGGCGCAGAACGGGCAGCATTCCTCGTATCGCGTTTCTTTCACCTTGGAGCGCGGCGCCAGCACGGATGTCACTTTCCTGCCCAGCTTCGCCATCACATTATCCTTCATTCGACACCCGATTCGTCCGCCGCTGCCCCGCGGCAATAATTTTCGTGGCCTGGACCAGGAAATTCTCAAGTCCCGAATCCAGGTCGGGAGAATTCCGCGCCGTCTCGAACTGTTCCAGGTAGGCGATCATGCCCGCCGCTCCGAGGAGCGGAAGCAGATCGACCGGCCGTTTCAGTCCGCCCCCGCTTGATGGGAAAGTATAGGGGGAACGGACGATCTCGTCGAGCCGATCCCTGCTCCACTCAAGCGCCCCACGCAATTCCGCCTCGATCGCCTCCCGATCCCCGGCGTGGCCGCGGTTTACGGCGAAAACGGCGTAAACCATGGGGATCCGGAACTCCTCCTGCCAAAGTCGTCCCAGGTCCCATGCGCGATATTCGGACTTGATTCCATCCCGGCCCTGTACAGCCGCGCCTGCTGCGAGCGCGGCGTCGCCGATAAGCAGCGCACCATCCGCTTCCCCGCGATGCAGATCGGCCCATGGCGATGCGGATGAAACCAGTTCCGCATTCGGATTTCGCTCGGTCAGCAGTATCCGCAGCATCCGGACGGACGTCGCCGATTCAACCGTGACGGCGATGCGTTTCATGGCGCGGATATCTTTCTCGCCCAAAAGCAGGATCGACTGAACATCTCCCTGCGACGCGATTTCCAATCCAGGAATGCGAACGAGCCGATCCTGCGCGCCCGCCCACGCCACGGATGAGATCAGTCCCCCGACGGCTCTGCCGGACATCACCGCATCATTAGCTTCCGCCGGCGTCATGAGCTCGATCTGATATCGGCTCTTCATCATTCCGGACAGAAACGGATAGAAATATGGCCGGGAGTTCAGATAGGAAATGCCGGCGATGATGGTCATGGATACTTAAGATGAATTTATCGGGCCAGGGCCGCGGGAAGCCAGCGAGGTTCCTGGGATGCGCAGAGCGCGATCGCGAGGGCGTCGGCGGCGTCGTCAGGGCGCGGCGTCTCCGAAAGTCCCAGGAGAATCTTTACCATGTTCTGCATGTCCTTCTTGTCCGCCCGCCCGTTCTGCGAAACGGATTGCTTCACCCGGTTCGGAGTGAACTCCGCGATCTCGGACCCGTGCAGCGACGACGCGAGAAGAATCACGCCGCGCGCTTCCGAAACGGCCATCGCCGTCTTCACATTGGTCGAGAAGAACAGCTCCTCCACCGCGATGAGGTCAGGATCGAAGCGGCGAAGGAGACCGGTCATCGATTCGAAGAGCGTCCGCAATCTTTGAGGCGGAGGCATGCCCTGGGGAGTCCGGACGACACCATGAGCCACATGCGCCCGGGAGGCGCCGATCGTTTCGATGACGCCGTATCCCGTCGTGGCGATACCGGGATCGATGCCGAAGATGATCATGGGATAAGGATGAAGAAAACCGTTCGACTTGCCCATCGGTTTTGTTTTTCTTCATTCCTCATCCTTGACTTCCACCCTCTTCTTCCAAAAGCTCCGCCGGTGGCTCGAAGTTGGAGTATACGTTCTGGACGTCGTCGAAATCCTCCAGTTCCTGGATGAGTCTCATGCAGGCTCGTGATGCCACCAGATCGGGGGTGACCCAGTTCTTGGGAACGAGAGACACCTCCGCGGATTCCGCGGTGTAGCCTTTCGCCTTCAGGGCCGTGGCCACATGATGGACGTCCTGTGGCGGGGTCTTGATCTGGTAGTGCTCATCCTCCGTCACGATGTCGTCGGCGCCGGATTCCAGCCCGTCCTCCAGCATCTTCTCCTCGTCAGGATGTTTCATCCTGTCGATCTGGATGACGCCAGATTTGTCGAACATCCAGGCGACGCTGCCGATCTCGCCAAGGTTGCCGCCTTGTTTCGTGAAGGCATGCCGCAATTCCGCCGTGGTCCGGTTCCTGCTGTCGGTGAGACATTCCACGATGACGGCTATGCCGCCGAGGCCGTAACCTTCGTACGAAATTTCTTCCAACGTCTGACCGGGCAGCTGGCCGGTTCCCCGGAGAATCGCGCGTTCGATATTTTCCGAAGGCATCGACGACTCCTTCGCCTTCTCGACGACCGCGCGGAGACGCATATTGCCGTTGATATCGCCACCGCCGTGGCGCGCCGCCACGGTAATCTCCTTGACGATCGTTGAAAACATCGCGCCGCGCTTCTGATCGGCAAGTCCCTTCTTGCGCTTGATCTGGGACCACTTGGAATGGCCGGACATCAGTGCCGGCCCGAGCGACCAGGCACGCCTGGGCCAGGCGCGTCCGGATTGGACAAGCCCGTGCCGGGCAAGCCTGTGCGAATGATCATCTCGACCTCGTTCCTCTGCATCTGGAGCGCGGCGGCGATCGAGGAGGGCGAATGCCCGGCCGCGACCAGCGATTCGATTTCCTCGGCCAGGGCCTTTCTACGATCCCTCGCGCCGGGACGCCGGCCTCCCGTTTCCCGCGCGGCGGGAATGACCGGCTCCACCGCCACAACGCGGGTAATGTTTTCCGCTTCATCCTCCACAACCGTGTCCCGGATGGACGCGGCATGTTCCCGCAGGCGCCGCTCCAGAATTTCCATGTCCGTCATGAGCCCCGTGACTTTCCGAATACGCTCGTTCGCCAGTTCGATCACGCGCTTCAATTCGTCGCGCCGATCCTCCACGGCATTCACATGCGTGTTGGCGATATGCTGGAGCTCCGAAACAAGATCGGCAAAGGCGGAATCGATCCTCGCCGTTCCCCGGTCGGCAGCGGAGGAATCATGCGCGGAGAACGCCGCAAGCTTCCTCGCGATCAACAAATACGTGAGAATCGAAAATGTGGCCGCGCACAGAAGCGACGCCGCGAATAGTTCCATGCTCATCTCAGAAAATCCACCTTCGTTCCTTTCGTCGGATCAGCCTGAATCTCTTCGGCTTCCTCCTCTTCCTTCTCTTTTCCGCCATGCCGCCTTTCGAACAGGCGTCCCCGACCGCTGCCGTCCTTGTCCAACTGAGCGTTTTCCGCGTCATTCGACGTCTGCACCGTCTCGGGTTCGCGCTGGGAATCCTGCGCCCTGTTCGCTTCCTGTGCGAGCTGCTGGTGCTGCAGGACATTCTTGTCCGCTTGCGACTGCCGCGGCACCTCCTGGCTCTGCATGATGTTCACCTGGAAATTAATCGGTTCGGTCATGACTCTTCTCCCGGGTCGGCCTGCTCCGGCATACCGAGCGCCGTATAGGTGTGCGTCGATATATCCCCCGACTCCAGCTTCAACGTCAGGTATTTCTCGGATTTCGTCGCGTAATACACTCCGGGACCTATGGATATTTTAACACCCGGATACAGATCGTCATAGACGGAAACGATGGAGCGCGGCTTGACCGAGACTTCCTCCTGGAGCCGCTTGAATTCCGTCGCGTTGTCCTGCAACCGTGTCTTCAACGATTCGAAGCCCAGCTGCAGCGACTCCAGAACCCTGGTTTTCTCGGGAGGAAGTTGCCCGCCCAGCTTCTCCTTCAATTGCTCCAGCGAGAAAAGCCCCTTGCGGATATTTTCGAAATTCTGCCGGTCGCGGACGATGTCCGCCTGCAGTTCCTCCATCCGCGCCAGGAGCGCCGGCTTGACGCCGACGTCGACGATCGTCTTGGTGGACATGGGAGAACCGAGCACCTTGCAGAAGACGTTCTTGAACGCGCGGATCTGGCCGCCGACGATGGTTCCCTTCTTCGTGCCCGCCATCCCCACCTGGACGCTCCCGCCGCACTTGATGTGCGAATGCATGACGATGTCGTAGACGATGACATGGCCCACGGCGGTGATGTCCGCTTCCTGGATGAACTTCGCGCGCAGGTCGCCGCCGCATGTGATGCGTCCTTCGTTTCCTCCCGCCATTCCTCCGTGAACCGTGATATTTCTCCCCGCTTCCAGCGTGGCCCTTCCGACGCTGCCGCGGACGATGATATCGTTCGTCGCCTTGACCGTGAATCCATCCTCCACGGCGCCCGCGACTTCCACCGTGCCGTTGAAAGTGATGTTCCCCGTCCCGGCATCGACGGACCCGGGAACGAAATGGACCTGCGATACCGTGATCGTCGCCCCCATGAGATAGGCCTCGCCCGAGGCCGTGGCGCGGGCTTCATTCCCGTCTTCCGATATCCGGACATTCTTTCCCGCGAGCAATTTCCTGTCCCGCGCGGGAGGAGGAGGCCGCCGCTCGTTCCTGACCGTGATGCCCGGAGTGCCTTCCTTCGAAGGAATCCGCACGGCGAGCAGATCTCCATCCTTGACGTTCTGGATCAGGTTGAGCTCCTTGAAGTCCACCAGGTCGGTTTCTTCCTTCGCCCTGAGTTTTGCGCGCGGGTCGATATCGAACATATACTCGATGGTGCCGTCGATACCCGCGACCATCGGCCGCCCCTCCGCCACCAGGACGTTTTCATCCACGACCGGTTGAGCAAGCAGCTCTTCGATGACATCATGTTTCAGGCCGGACGTGATTCCCTGCGTCCTGAGCGGATCGAGAATCATATCCTTCGTCAGAACGGAACGCCGCGTTCCGCCGCCGGCGGGAACGATCTTCACCCAGGCCTGCATGCCATCCGGGGACAGGGTTACTGTGACTACTGGAGGAAGAACCTTTTCCGCGGTTTCCGGTTTCGTTTCGATCATCGGGGGGCGCCCCTAACCCGCGAAAACTTCCCGATTCTTATGGAGCTTCGCCTTGAGGCGGAATATCGCTTTGGAATGGAGCTGCGAGACGCGGGACTCGGTGACACCGAGGACGAGGCCGATTTCCTTCAGCGTCAATTCCTCGTAGTAATAGAGCGCGATCACTTCCTTTTCGCGCGGCGGAAGAGCCTTGATCGCCTCGATGAGCGTCTGCTTCACTTCCTCGCGCTCGATCTTGAAATTCGGATGATCCTTCTCGCTGCCTGCTATCGTGTCGCCGATCTGGATCTCGTCGTCGTCGGATCCGACATGCCAGACATCATCCAGCGAGATGACCGCGGTGCCCGATACATCGGTCACGAGCTGGTCGAACTCGGACTGCGTGATGCCGAGCTCCTTCGCGACCTCGTCATCCGTCGCCGCGCGGCCCAGCTTGTTTTCGAGGTCGGCGTAGACCTGCTGGAGCTGGCGGGATTTCTGCCGGACGGAACGGGGAATCCAGTCCAGGGCGCGGAGCTCATCGATGATGCCGCCGCGGATTCTCGTCGTGGCATAGGTCTTGAACTTGAATCCGCGCGATGGCTCGTATTTCTCGATCGCGTCGATGAGCCCGAATATGCCGTAGGAAACGAGATCGTCGAACTCGACCTGGGGCGGCATGTTCACCGCCATCCGGCCCGCGACGTATTTCACGAGAGGCGCATAGCGCTCGATCAGGCCGTTCCGGGCCTCGATGTCCCCCGAACTCTTGTAGAGGCTCCAGATGTCCTCGTCCGAGAGACTCTCCAGCGCTGATGCCATCAGACGACTCCTCCGAAGATCAAGTATGCCAGAATCAGCATGATTGTGAAGATCCCCAGTGTCGCCAGGATGAAGGCGGGAGTCGATAGCGCCATGGGCTCGCGGGGCCCGTCCGCGGCGCCGCTTGATATCGCGGAGATCGCGCGCGCCGCCTGGACTTCCGGGACCTTGACGCGCAGATCGCCGAAGATGTTGGTTATGCCCACGACATTGGGAGCGAGGTTCACGCGAATCGTGATCCGGTCATGGACGCCCGGCGAGACATCGACCACGGTCCCCACGGCGGTCGGCTTTTCGCCGGAACCGCGGACCGAAAGGAGCTTGGATATATTCTGCTTCAGGGACGATTGTTCCTTGATCTCCACGATGATGTTCATGCCGGGTTTCAATTCCTTCGCCGCGATCCCCAGGACCGGCGATAGAATCGGCTCCACCCGCAGCACAACCTCCTGCATGACGAACTTCTGCGTTTCCCCCGCCGGTTGCTCCTCCACCGGAGCCGCCGCCTGCTGGGAAGTATCCTCGACGACTTCCTCGACGTGCTCCACCTCGACTTCCATCAGGATGTCCGCGTCGGCAATCGCGCGGGAGAAGATCTCGATGAGGACGCGGCGAATCTCCTCCGGGTGCCCGGTCTTGATGTTCTCGCTGATGGAGATCCCGGCGTCCTCCGACATCATCCGGCTGACATAAGACTGGATTTCCATGCTGAGCTGATGAGCGACCATGCCCTGGAGCTTGGCGCGGATGATCGCATCTTCGAAGGCTTTCCATTCCTGCTTGATCTGGAACCGGAATTCCCCCTTCTCCGAGGCGATGATGACATGAAGCCGATGCTGGGACTGCGAATCGAGATCCATGAGGATGAGAAAGGTTCCTCGCACGCCGCTGTAGTCGCCGGCGAAGACGCCCTTCAGGGCGCAGAGTTTCTTTCGGGAAACCGGAGACTGTGTCGCCCGGGCTTGCGCAGGTGCTCCCGATCCAGAGGAGATCGCCTGAGACGCAGCCGCTTGTGGAGCGGCGACTTGAGGCGCGGCCGCTTGTGGCATCGCCACCTGCGGCGTGGACGCCTGCGATCCGGAGATGGGATTCCCGCTCAAGTTTGTCCTCCGCCTGCTGAATTACGCATCTGCCGCCTCTTGCACGACACATTATCATGAACTCGAATAATTCGAAAGCATTCTCGAAGCCCTTGTTGTGACCATTCTGACGCATTAATCCACGACGAACTGACGGATCATATGGATCTTGGCCGGAATCTTCCGGGCAGCAATCAGTTCGGCGATCGCCTCCTCCTTGGACATTTGGGCCATCCTTGTCATTTCAACTTCCCAATACTCTATTTCGAATCGCGCACGCGTCGAGAGGGCCAACATGAAAGTTCGCAACTGCTTGCCAATTTCAATTTTCGAGATGTGTGCAAATCCTGCTACCACGTTTGATAATTGAGATTGCAGATAAATGGCCTGCTTTCTCTCCGCGTGAGACACTTGTCGACTGACCTCCTCAGGAAAAGAAAACAGCGATTTCAAGCTCAATTCCGGCGTCTCCCTCACGCCGTGCATGAGAAGTATCCGGAGGTGCTCGAAGGATAACAGAGCCACCTTATGGTCCAGAGACTGAGCATATATTTGGCTTTCCTGGGATGGATATTGATACAGCGGCGCGACCAAAGCGGCATGATCATGGTCGCCTCGCCATGTGGAAAGCGCCCCCACCTTGAAATCCTTCTGGTTTTTCGCGCTTCGACTCAACCTGAATACTTTCGAATCAGCCACAACGCTATAACCGTGCAAGCTGCTCTGCGCGACCACGTCCGCAGAATCGGACCGTTCCGCTACAACGCGCGATTTCAAACCCAGCTCCACAAAAAGTCGCGATACAACCGCGTCGCTGAGTTTCGCATAGAGTTTCTCGGCCGATGAATCATGCGGTATGCTCTCGGGTATGACATGAATTTCCGAAACGACCTCCCCCAAGTCATCCCCTTCTAGTTCAGAGGCTGTTTGACATATTTCGCGCACCTGCATTTCGAACTCGTTACCTGCTTCGGATATTTCGTAAAACCGCCGCATGAGGTCAGCGTAATTCACGATGTTTCCTCAAGACACAATTGAACGGGATTGGCCATCCGCGATTTGATGGAATTGCAAAGGATGTCGCTCTGCTCGATAAGTATATACTTGCGATTGGTCAGCTTGGCGGCGACACCGGACGTGCCGCTGCCTGCAAACGGATCAAGAACAAGTTGATGTGGGCGGGTCACCATTTCGATGAGCCCGCAGATGAGTCTGAGAGGTTTCTGAGCTTGATGAAGTCCCCGGTCTTCCGGACCATGATCGACCTCCAGCGCATTACTGGGAGAGCCGAACCACTTCACCAAGGCTTGTTCATTGTAAGCGCCGACTTCATGTTCGAGTAAATTGTCCGCGATCGTGATTCGATAGGACTTGAAGAACCAAAGTATCGGCTCGAAATTCGGCCTTAAATTCCCGAGCCTCCATCCCAGCCAATTTCTCGCCTGCTTCAGATCTTTTCGTTTTTCAAAAACTATGTTGGCCCGTTGCGCCTTGTGAACAGCGCGCGGGCGATACCACGACAGCATATCCCGGAAATTAAACCCGGCTTCCTCCATCGCCACAATGCACCTGGCAGCATATCGACGTCCTGCGAAGACGATCGCGGAGCCGCCTGGCTTCAATACGCGGTGCCATTCAGCCGCCCATGTGGAAACCCATTCCTGGTATTCCCGGGGAATTTCCTTGTCCGCGTCGGACCAGCCGTTAATAGGTTTGCCGCGGCGGCGGAATACCTTTCCGGCAGTCCGTTGCGCGGGACTTTGCCCTAGAAGCGCGGAATTGGTATTCTTATGAAGAACATCCCACTCATCGAGCGCAATGCCGTAAGGAATATCGCTGATTATAAGGTGAATGGAATTCTCAGGAAATGTTTTCAGCACCTTCCTGCTGTCGCCGCATATTATTCTGTCAGTTGGGAGCGCCAGGCCATCGCGCACTTCAGTTCGCCGCATGGTCGCACGATACCTGCGTAATCCCAGCCAGGCAATCGAAGATATATTTCGAATTCGACATCATCGATTATCCGATTCCGAAAGCTTTCTCAATGCCTCGGCCAGTTCTTCCGGAGGCCTTCCTGTGAGCCCTGTCGCTTCCGGACGGTCCATCTCCGGGAGTTCCGATTCCAGCGACGTCAATTGCTCCGGCCGCAGCGCCCTGGCCTCCTGCATGACGTCGTGGGAACTCATCGGCATCTCCCCGCTGGGGAGCAACAGCGCCTGCAGAACCTTGATGCCGCCCAGTCCGGCCACGTACGTGCCCAGGAACCAGATGAGGGCCTCGATAAATTTCCGGTTCGGCGAGAGGTCCCCGAGGCGCCAGAACCGGAGGATCGCCACCGCGACCGCGAAGAAGAAGAGGAGAAGCAGAAGGACGAACATGATCTGTCCGGCTCGAGCCGAGCCCATGCGCGCGCGGGAAAGGCGGGCCTGTCCGCCGATGTTCGTCATGAATCCCCCGGTTCGGACCGCACTAGTTCAGGATGTGTCGCGAGTCTTTCATCATGCCGTCCGGGCAAGGTCATGACTTTTTCAAGCCAGGCTTTTCGCGCCAGCGGAGCGGCCGCATGGGAATCGACCTTGTAGGTGAACTGTCCTGTGGCGGCGCTGGCATCCGAGACGGACGAAACTTTTTCCAGCGCGGAGCTTGGCGCCGGATCCGCGGCGGACGACCTCCTTCGACCGCCCTTTCTGGTCGTCGATTTCGGCTGAAGCGCCTCGACACGCACCCCGTAGGCCGCCGCCAGGTCACGGTAACGCATGACGCACGCAGGGTCGCCGCTCGCAGCCAGGCGCGCGGCTTTCTCCAGACGCCTGCGGGGCCAGGGAAGCAATTCGTTCAGCTGAAGAGTCTCTCGAACCAGGATCTCAACCTCCTCACTCCCGTCTTCGCATCGTCGCATTGAAATGCGGACGCATCCGGCACGCCTTCATCCCGGTCGGCCAGTTCCGCTTCCTTCTCGATCCGGGCGGCCATGCGCGCTATGGAACGCGCGGCTTTCGAAGCGCGGTCGACCGCGGAAAATGGCGCCCGCTTCCGCACCGCCCGTTGCACGGCGGGATCTTCCAGGAGAAAACCGATCCACTCCACATCCCGTCGCAGGTACTGCCGCGCCAGCGCCTGCATCTTTTCCGCGATGAGCCGCGCTTCCCCCACCGATGCCGCGCGATTGACAGCCAGGGAGAGCCGGCCGGAATAGTTTCGTTCCGTCAGAGCCTTGATCATGCCGTAGGCATCCGCCATCGACGGAGGCTCCGGCGTCAGCACGATTATAGCCTCGTCCGACCGCTCCAGAAATGACAAAACATTCGCGGATATGCCGGCGCCGGTGTCGACGACGAGATAATCGAGCTCCTTCTGGATGCCTGCAAGGGCCGTCAATAGGCGCTGGCGCTGCTCCGTCGTCAGGTTCGCCATCTCCGAGAGTCCGTTGGATCCCGAGATGAGCTGCACGCCGCGCGGTCCGGGCGTCATGATCTCGTCGATGGTCCGCACACGCGTCAGGACATGGCCAAGCGTGTATCGCGGATTCACGCCGGCGAGGATGTGCGCGTTCGCCATGCCGAGATCCGCGTCGAAGAGACACGTCGACCGCCCGCGACCGGAGAGCTCGATCGCCAGGTTCAGAGCGATGTTGCTCTTGCCCACGCCCCCTTTGCCGCTGGCGACGGCGATGATCCGTTCCGGCCGTCTTCCGGGCCGGGACTGGCCTGCCGTGACCAGGCGAAGAGCGGCGGCCTGGTCGGATGACCCCCACGACTGGGGAGATCTCCGGGAGTGAGACGGGGAAGTTGGAGCCGCCATCAGGAAAGCGACGGGGAGAGGGAAACGAACGAGTCACGATTTTCCCGCCCGCTCGCCTTTGCCGTCGGCTCCTGTTCCCTTGTCCGGAGTAGTGCCTCCGCGAATTTCATCGCTTCCGCCGGCTCGATATCGTCCGGAACGCTCTGCCCCGTCGTCCAGAAAGCCACGGGTATTTTCGATTCGACGGCGGCCGCGAAGATGGAACCCCAGCAGGAAATCTCGTCGACTTTCGTGAAGACGAGCCGCACGCGGTCCGACAGGGCGAAGTTGCCGATCACCGTCTTGATTTCGCGCGGATCCGTCGCCGATGAGACGAGCAGCAGCAGCTCCGTCTCGATCCGCAAGTTGTCGAGGATCACTTTCAACTCCTGGATCGCTTCCGCGTGATAAGGGCTCCGGCCCGCGGTATCGATGAGAATCACTTCCTTGTCGATGTGCCGCTCCACGGCGTCCGCCAGTTCTTCCGCCGACGCGGCTTCCTCGAAGGGAACGTTCAGGATGTCGCTATAGGTCCGGAGCTGTTCCGCCGCGGCGATGCGGTAACGGTCGAGCGTGATGAACGCGATCGACCTCGCCTCCTCGTCCGCGAAGAGCGCTCCGAGCTTGGCGAGCGTCGTCGTCTTTCCGACGCCCGTGGCGCCGACGCAGACGATGATGAGCGGGACATCGGGATTGGGATCCAGCGGCGGCGCGATCCGCACCATCGTGGCGATCTCCTTGGCCACGCGCGCCCGCAGGACGGCGCTGTCGTCCAGTTCCCTCACATCCGTCCGCTGCGCGACCCGATCGACAATGGTCCAGGCCATTTCGTCCGGCACGCCGGAATCCTTCAGCCTCTGATGCATGGACTCCAGGATTCCTGAAAACCCATCCGCTTCGACGACGGGCGCAACAGCCGTCGAAATCTCGTCGAGGGGCGCCGCCGCCTGGTCCGAGTGATCCTCGCGCATCACCGGTGCCGGCTTCCGAGCACGCCCGACGGAATTGTCCACGGAAGATGGAATGCGCGGCGCCGGAGCCTCGTTCTTCATGAACGCCTGCACGACAGCCTGCAGCTCCTGCATCTGGCTCCTCAAGTCATCCATCTCCATCCCGCGGTCTTCGTCATCCCCGGCCTCATCCTCCTCGACAAATGCGGCGGCTCGCACGGCGACCGGAAGCACCGGCTCACGGCGGACCGCGACACGGGATCGTTCGGGCACGCGCGCCTTGGACTGAATTGCGGGAAGTGTGTAGCCCGAGCGGTTTCGCCGGCCCGAAACGTCCTTCACGATGAGATCGTCGTCGAATGCGCCGGAGGAATAATCGACAAGAGCCGGAAGAGCGGGCTCCTCCGAGATCCAGGATGATCCCGGGCGGCGGATCGCACCTTTTGCCGGCGCGCGTTTCACGAGCGCTCCCGGCAGGCGCGGCTCGACGCCCCGATTCCTGCCCATCCACGGTGGAAGTTTTTCGCCGACGACCTCCACGAATTCCTTCGCGCCGATCCCGAAGAGCCCGCCGCGCTTGACCTTGTGATGCGAGATGAGAAGGGCGTCATGTCCAAGCTCCCGTTTCATCTCGATCATGGCCTGCGCCATCGTCCTCCCCCGGTACGTCTTTCTGCCTGTTATCTCCACTGCCGCCTCCTGATGTATCTCATGCCGTTACCGTTCCCAAAGTCCTGATTTCCACATCTGAAATAATTTCGCTGAAGGAAAGCACCGCGAGCCTCGGCGCGGCGCGCTGCGTGATCGCCTTGAAGGCCGCGCGCGCGCGCGGCGAGGTCAGGACAACGGGCGTGATGCCCGCCTGCATCGCCTTCTGGACCTCGCCGGAGAGCCTTTCCAGGATCCGCTGTATCCGGCTCGGCTCCATGCTGATCATCTTCCCTTCCGACGTCACATCGACGCCCGCCGCGATTTCCTCCTCGACGCGCGGATCGAGCGTGATGACCGAGAGCGAACCGTCCTCGCCGAGGTATTGCTTCGTGATGTGGCGTGCGAGCGACGCGCGCACCGTTTCCGTCAACCGGTCGAGGTCCTTGCCGTAGGACGCCGCGCGATCCGCGATCGTCTCCAGGATCGTCACCATGTCCCGGATGGAGACGCCTTCGCGGAGAATATTCTGGAGCACCTTGTGGATCTCGCCGACGGAAAGCGCCTTCGTCGCGTCCTCCACGAGGGCGGGATACGTCTTCTTGATCTCGTCGAGGACCTGTTGCGTCTCCTGGCGGCCGAGAATCTCATGCGCGTGCGCCTTCAGCACCTCGGTCAGGTGCGTCGCGATGACCGACGGCGGGTCGACGACCGTGAATCCGGACAGCTCCGCCTTTTCCCTGTCCCGCTCGCGGATCCAGACGGCCGGCAGTCCAAACGCCGGTTCCTTCGTCGTCTCCCCCGCCAGTTCCACCGTCGCCGTGCCGGGATTCATGGCGAGAAAGTGGTCGACCTTGACGGTCGACGACGCCACTTCCACGCCCTTGATCTTCACGGCGTACTGCGCGGGCCTCAACTGCATGTTGTCGCGGATCCGGATCGGAGGAACGATCAGCCCCATCTCCAGCGCCATCTGCCTCCGGATCATCGTGATCCGCTCCAGCAGGTCTCCTCCCTGTTCCGGATCCACAAGCGGTATCAACTGGTACCCGATCTCCACCTCCAGGGGATCGACGGCAAGAAGGGAGGCGACGTTCTCCGGCTTCCGGGCCTTCGCGTCTTCCGTCTTCTTCTTCTCCTTCTCCTCCTTCGTCAGATCCTGCTTCACGTTCATGAGAACAAAGGAGAGGTATCCGGTGAGGCCGCTGAAGACGAGCATGGGCCAGCCCAGTTGCAGGCCGAGAAAGCCCAGGACGCCGGAGGTGATCATGAGCGCGCGCGGCTGGATGGTGAGCTGGGAGATCACATCCTTGCCGAGGTTGTCCTCGGACGCGGCGCGGGTCACGATGAGGCCGGTTGCCATGGAGATGAGAAGCGACGGAATGGCCGCGACGAGCCCGTCGCCGATCGTCAGGAGCGTGTACTGCTGCGCGGCCTCCTGCCAGGGTTCGCCTTTCATCAGGACGCCGATCGCGAAACCGCCCGCGATGTTGATGCCCGCGATGATCATCCCCGCGATGACGTCCCCCTGGACGAACTTCGACGCACCGTCCATCGCGCCATAGAAGTCCGCCTCCTTCCTGATCTCCTGACGCCGCTCGATGGCTTCCTTTTCCGTGATGATGCCGGAGTTCAGATCGGCGTCGATCGCCATCTGCTTGCCGGGCATCGCATCGAGCGTGAACCGGGCGGAGACTTCCGCGATCCGGGTCGCGCCTTTGACGATGACCATGAACTGGATGACCATGAGGATGAGGAAGACGACGATGCCGATGATGTAGTTTCCCGCGATGACGATCTCCCCGAAGAACCGGATGATGATTCCGTCGAAGGCCGTGCCCTGGGAAAGAATGAGCCTCGTGGAGGACACGTTGAGGGAGAGGCGGAATACGGTCGTCAGCAGCAGGAGCGACGGAAACGCCGAGAAATCGGTGGCCTTCACCGTGTACATGACCGACAGGAGAATCACGATGGAGACGGTGATCGAGAGCGCCATGCCGATATCGAGCAGGAACGTCGGTATCGGGATCACCATCATGATGATCACCGTGGCCACGCCGATCGCCATGAGCGCATCGGCGTTCTTGAGGAAATTCTCGGGCAGGGCCGATGGGGTTTTAGCCATGATTTACGCCGTCTTCTTCTTCTGGCGGTAGACATACGCCAGCACTTCCGCGATCGCCTGATAGAACTGCGGCGGCACTTCATCGCCGATCTCCACGCCTTTGTACAGCGCCTGCGCCAGCGGCTTGTTCTCGTAAAGCGGTATCCCGTGTTCCTGCGCGATCTGCCGGATCTTCAGGGCGATGAAACCCTCTCCCTTGGCGATGACCCGCGGGGCCACCATCATCGACTGGTCGTATTTCACGGCGACCGAATAGTGCGTCGGGTTCGTGATGACGACATCGGCCGTCGGAATCTCCCGCATCATTCTCCGCCGGGCCATCATCATCATCCGCTTCCGCTGCGCCTGTTTGACCTGCGGATCGCCTTCCGACTGCTTCGACTCGTCCTTGACCTCCTCCTTCTTCATCTTCAGCGAGTCCTTCCACTGCCAGTGGTTGAAGGCGTAATCCGCGGCGGCGATCACGGCCAGGAAAAAGCAGATGCGCTTGACGAGCTCAAACGAGACTTCCACGATGAGCCTGATGATCGGATAAGGTTGCATCGACCATGTGGTCAGAAGCTGGGGGAGATAGTCGGATATGACGCCGTACGCGATCCATCCGATGAAGGCCACCTTGGCCGTCGACTTAACGAGATTGAAGAGCATGGTCTTGCCGATGACGAGCCGGTCGATCAGCTTGGAGGGATTCGGGAAAATCTTGTTCCACTTGGGCTGCAGGGGCGTCCAGGAGAAGTGAAATCCCGTCTGCGCCAGGCTCGCGCCGGTCGTCACGATGATCTCCGCCAAGGCGATCGGCCACAGTACGGCCGCGAAATGAATCATGATCTCGTAGAAGTGGATGATGAGCGACTCCTGCGAAAGCTCCAGCGTCGACAGGTTTCCCAGGAAGTATTTCAGGTGCCGCACCTGGTAACCCACGAACCGCGGCAGGATGATCATGATGACGATGGCGCCCACCACAAGACCCAGGACCTGCCCGATCTCCGGTGACCGCGCGAACTGGCCTTCGCCGTGGGCCTTGGAGATCCGCTTCCCGGTCGGATCCTCCGTTCTCCCTTCGTCCTCCGACGCGAAGAGCTGGAGGTCGAACCAGAACTCGTCCTTCCATGCCGCGTTCGGCGTACCCGGCTGGAACTTCATAGATGAGCCAGCACGCCGTGAACCATCATGAACGCGCGGAGGAAAAGGTTCTGCGACATCACCATGACGGTGGGCAGGATGAGGATGATGAGGAACATGCCCGCGACGATCTTGATCTGGAAACCCACGACCATGACGTTCATCTGCGGCGCCACCTTCGACATGATGCCCATCACCAGCTCGATGAGAAACATCGTGCCCATGACCGGCGCTCCGATCTGGAACGCGATCACGAACATCTCGTGGATCGCGGTCAGGAGCCCCATCGTGAGGGGTTTCGAGGAGGCCAAGGCCAGTTCCGGCAGGACGCGGAAGGAGTAGACGATCGCTTCGATCACCATGTGGTGCCCGTCCATGATGGTGAAGACGACGAGCGCGAAGAGCGATTTCAACTGCCCCAGGATCGGGATCGATGTCTCGGAGAGCGGATCGATCACGTTGATGATGCCGAATCCGATCTGGAGGCTGTAGAACTCGCCGGCCATCAGGAGCGCCGTGTAGTAGACGAGAATGAAGAGGCCGATCAGGAGGCCGATCAGGAAATCGTCGGCGAGCCGGAGGAGAAGAATCGAGTCGAACGCCTCCCCCACGGCCAGAAAGGGGGAGATGACGGGATACAGGACGAGCGCCAACCCGGCGGAGAGCCATCCCTTCACGGTGATCGGCGTCTCCTGGATGGAGAAGATCGGCGTCAGCATGAAGATGCCGGAGACGCGCACGAAGATATGCAGGTACGGGATCACGTGCGTCTCGAGAAACGCGACCGCCGAATGCGTCATCATGGCGCCAGCTGCGGCAGGGTCATGAGGAGCTTGACGAGGTATTCGGTCAGCATCCTTAGCATCCAGGGGCCGAAGGCCGCCACGGAGAAGAGGATCGCGAAGAGCTTCGGCACGAACGTCAGCGTCTGTTCCTGCAGCGACGTCGTCGTCTGCACGATGGAGATGGCAAGACCGACGATGAGGCCGATCGCGAGCATCGGCGAGGAGATGATGATCGTCATGAGAAGGGCGTCGCGCGTCACGTCCAGGGCCATGTGCTGAGTCATGGATGCTCCTGCGCCATCCTTGGCTCCCGCACCATTTCCTTCATCCCGCCGGTCATCAGTGAAACGACTTCACGATCGACATCGCGATCAGGTTCCATCCGTCGACGAGGACGAAGAGAAGGATCTTGAACGGAAGGCTGATCAATACGGGTGGGAGCATGATCATGCCCATCGACATCAGCGTGGAGGCGACCACCATGTCGATCACGATGAACGGAAGGAAGATGTACACGCCCATCAGGAACGAAGTCGTCAGCTCCGAAATCATGAACGAGGGCACGATCACCCAGGTCGCCACGTCACCCGCGTTCTTCGGCCTCGGCATGCCCGACAGGCGGATGAAGAGCGCGAGGTCGCGGGGACGGGTCTGCCGGAGCATGAAATCGCGCATCGGCGAAACCGCCGCCTCGTACGCCTCCACGGTCGTGATCTCCTTCGCCTGGTACGGATCCCACGCCTTCGTCTTCATCTCCTGGATCGTCGGAGCCATGATGAAGAAGGAGAGAAAGAGAGCGAGCGTGGCGGTGACCTGGTTCGGAGGAAGATCCTGCGTGCCCATGGCGCGCTTGATGAACGTCATCACGATGACGACGCGGGTGAAGCACGTCACCATCATGACGAGCGATGGGGCGACGGAGAGGAACGTGAGAAGGAAGAGGAACTTGATGCCGAGCGTGACATCCTCGGGATTGTCCGTGCCTTCAAGAAATGTGAGTTTCGGGAGTGCGGACGTCACCGGAAGAACGGCCGGCGCTTCCGCCAGTGAACCGGCGGTTTGCGGAGTCCCGGCCCGGGTTCCGGCGGGCTGTTGCTGCGCGAGAATCGGAGCAACGGTAGCCAGATACAGGAGTGCGACCATCAGCGCGCGCGCGCAGGAATAGCGCACACGGCACAGGCTGGCCTTGCACAGGCATGCCCGTCCCCACCGGATCGCTCCGGTTATGATCGCGGTATTCCCGCCTCCCATGTTGTCTCCCACGTTCCTATCTGCGTTCAATCTGCGTTCAATGCCGGCGCCGCTTTTTTTCTCTCGGCGGCGCTCTCTATCTTTCTGAAATCATGTCTCTCACATCGTGAATCCTACAGCGCCAGACCACGCAACCTTTCTCTTTCCTTCGCCAGGCTGTTCGCGCACGCCTCGCGTGGAGGCATGTATCCCGCGTCCGGATTTTCCGCTTTCCCGCGGACGAGCGCGTTCATCGAATGCAGGATCGACGAAAAACCTTCCCGCACGCTTTCCGGGCGGAGCGGCCTCTGCGTCGATCGGGCCAGCCGTACCTGGTCGAGCGCGTCGCCGCTCAGTTCCGTGATCATCGTGATGTTCTTCTCGCTCGTCCCCAGGACAATGACGCGGCCGCCGATTTCCACGACATTGATGAACTGGTTCGGGCCGATCGGCTCCGTCGCGATCCTCTTGACGATTCCCTCTCCCCCGAAGAACGGCAGCTTCGCGCGCTTGCCGAACTTGAAGAGCAGCACGATGAGGCCGACGACGAACGCGAGGGACCCCAGCATCTTGATGGCGGAGGAGGCGAGATCGAGCGAGGGAAGCGTGGAAGGCGTTTCCTTCGGAGCGGGGCCGGCGGCTGCGGGAGCGCCCGGGACGGCGGTCTGATCCAGCGTGCCGCCGGGCTCGAAGAAGGTCTGATCGATGCCGGCGCCTTCCGCATGGGCAGGCGCGCACGCGAACACGAGGACCAGAACCATCGTTCCGATCGCCGCAAGCGTGATCTTCCCTTTTCCCCGTCCCAACATCTCTTTATTTCCTCCCGCACTGCCACCCACTAAGGGGTTATGACAACAGTTTCGATCTCTCGATCGGGCTCACGATATCCGTCACGCGGACGCCGAAGCTCTCGTCGATGACGACCACCTCGCCGCGCGCGATGAGCTTCTGGTTCACCAGCAGGTCGACAGGTTCGCCGGCCAGCTTGTCCAGTTCGATGATGGAGCCGGTTCCGAGATCCAGAACGTCGCGGATCATCATCGTCGCCCGGCCCAGTTCCACCGTCACCTGCATCGGCACGTCCATCAGGATATCGATATTCTTGGACTGGATATCCGTCAGCGTCGGCGTGAGCGTCGGAAACTGGACGGGCCGGATCGCGTCGGACGCGCGGCTCTCTTCCCGGCCCGCCGGTCTCGCCGTCGGCATCCGTACCGGCGCCTTCGTCCCCGCGATCGCCCGGCCCGCGGACGAATCCAGGACGAAATACATCGTGCCGTTTCTCAAGCCCTCGATCTCGAACCGGTATCTCGCGAAGACGCGATTTCCCCGGCCGGCCAGGGGCGGTTCATGACCGTTGTCGATCCGCACGTTCAGATTCCCCGCCGACAGGCTCATCCCCAGTTCACGCGACAGGGCGGTCGCCAGGCCGCTGACGAGCGAGGAGATCGCCTCCTTCGCGGCCGTCTGGTGCAGCTCGTCCATTTCCACCTGCGCGGAACCGTCGCCCCCCATCATGATGTCGGAAATCATGGAGGCATCCGGCAGGGACATCGCGAGGGCGGCTGCTCCCATCGCCTGTCCTCCCATTTCAAAATCGAAGACGACACCATTGGAACCCGTTTCCGTCTCGATGGCCGCGTCATCGGCCATGTCGATTCCCAGAGGAGTCATCGTCAGCTTGCGGCCAATGAGCGTCGCGGTCACTTCGCATGCGCCGCCGAAACCGCCGCGGAGGCGATCGGCCAGCGCCTTGAGCTCGTTGGCACCAAGATCGCCATCCTGGATCATCGCGGGTGGAATCGATTGTGCCTGCGTCTTCTGCTGCGTCGGAGATTCAAACGATGCGCCCGACAGGAGCGCGTCGATTTCCTCCTGTGTCAACATTCCCTCAACCATACCGCGACTCACCTCGCTTTCCTTTCGCCAGGACCAGGTCGTCCGAATAGATGTCCTCCACCTGGCGCGTCAACTGGACGCCCATCTTGGAGCCGCGCACGAGCCCGGGACGGCACTTGAATTTCGGACGGTTCTGGACAAAGAGCGTCGCTTCCGAGGAGATGGTCTCGTCCATGGGAAGAGTGTCCCCCTTCGAAAGCGTCAGCAGTTCCCGCATCGTGCACTGGGCATAGCCCAGGACGGCCACGACCGGCACGGGCGTCTTGGCGAGCCGCCCTTTGATGGACTCGATGGCGTCGCCGGAGCTGCCGCGCCGGATGGCGGAGTACCAGAACTGCGCGGAGAGCTTGGAGATGATCGGTTCGAGCGTGATGTAGGGGATGCAGAAATTCGTGAGTCCCTCGACCTCTCCGACGCGGGTATCGAGCGTGATGAGAACGGCCATGTCATTGGGCGGAACGATCTGGACGAACTGCGGATTCGATTCGAACTGCGACAGGCGCGGCCGGAGGTCAACGACATTCGCCCAGGCTTCCTTCAGGTCATTCAGGATCCTCAGGATGATCCGTTCGATGACGCCCCGCTCAATGTCGGTCATCTCCCGGGAGAGGCTGATCGGCTTGCCCTTTCCTCCGAAGAGCCTGTCGATCATGGAAAACGTGATCGCGGGATCCATTTCGAGAACGGCGTTGCCCTTCAGGGGGCTCATGTCGATGACGGCGAGCGTCGTCGGATTCGGAATCGACTTGATGAATTCCTCGTAGGTGAGCTGATCGACGGAGGAAACGTGGACGCCGACGAGCGTCCGGAGGCGCGCGGACAGCGCGGTCGTCGTCAGCCGCGCGAAAGTTTCGTGCATCATCTGGAGCGTGCGGATCTGGTCCTTGGAGAACTTGTCGGGGCGCTTGAAGTCGTAGATCTTGATCCGGCGGCGTTTCTCCGTCTTGGTGCTCGCCTTGATGGGAGCATGCACCTGGGATGTTTCGCCATCGGAATCGGCCATGAGGTCGCCCATGGAATCTCCGCCACCCCCCAGCGATGGCGCGCCTCCCTTGTCCGCCTCTCCGCTGGATATCGCGGTAAGAAGGGCGTCGATTTCCTCCTGGGAAAGAACCTCGGTCACTGGAAGATGAACTCCGGAATGAACACGCCGTCGAGCTGATTCTTCATGCGCGCGTTCACGGCGCGGATGATCGACGCCTTCAGTTCCGCGATGCCTTCGCTTCTCTGGGTCGGAGTCCCGACGAAATTCTGCGGGTCAAGTCCCCAGAGCACTTCGTTGATCCCATCGCGCAATTGATCTTTTCTCTCGTCAATCTCCTTCTTGACCTTGTCCAGGTCGCCGCGTTTCGAATCGACGGTCAGGATGATTTCCGCGCGAAGATTATAGCTGCGGCCCGACGCATCCGTGATGATGGAAGTGAATTGTCCCATGGGAACAACCACCGGCGGCTCAGAAAAGGAACGCGAGCGTTCCTGCGAAACACCGGGCTCCACGTTGACTTCACTGCTCCTCATGGTTTTTGTGAGGGCGACCGTCGTGTAGAAAACCATGGCGAAGAGACCGACCACGATCGCGAAACCCAGAAGAATCTTGACGATTGTGGATTTGCCGATGCGTTTCTTCGCCGGAGCAGCGTCCTTAACCTCGACATCCGGTTCAGCCACAATGCACCTCCGATCCCCACGGATGGGGTGAGTGCCGCGAGAGTCCAGGGACGGACGGAGCGGCCGATCCCCACGGATGGGGTGAGCGTCGCGAATGCATTAAGAAATTATACAGGAATAGAATCCCGTGGCCGCGCCGAAACGCGCAACTCACCGTGGACGAATCTACCACCTCGGCTGGCGAGGCCCCGAATCTCATATTGTCTCCGTCTGCGTTCAAGCTGCGTGCGTTGTCGTGTTGTCCCCGAGGCAATAACACCTCGAATTAGACACAGATAAGCCGACAGCCGCGCCAAGGTCAAGTCATTTGGCGTTAACGCAACAAGTTTCTTTCCCCTGCTTATCCACAAGAATTTCAGTCGCTCCTGCGCCTTTCTTGGCGAGCGCGACCATGCCCACAACCGATGGGCCGGGGACAGTCCCGGGGTCACGATATGATCATCGGAAGGGCGCAGACGGGACTGAAATTTATTAAGGGATTTCCTTCGCCCGACAGCGATCTTTTTCCCGGTTTCTCGCATGCTCGATCCGCAGGCGTTCCTCGGCGAGCTCGGAAGTGAGCGCTTCCACCACGCCCGCATCACCCGCCAGGCGCGCCGCATGCAGGCGTTCGGCGAAAAGGATCTCTTTTTCGGCGACCTGAGCGAGATACTTCGCGTCGATCTCCGCCAGCGCGGCTTTCTGTTCCTCGGACAGCCTCGGGCCCGCGTCGCCCAGTCGTTCCATGGCCAGCTCGTAGGATGATTTCAACATGTCCCCTTATTGTATGCGGCGTGCCATCAGGAATCAATCCGCCCGCACGGCGCAAACGATCTTCCCCCTTCGGCTGATCCAGATCTTGTCGCCGGACTTCTCCACCCGCATCCCTCCCATGTCCCTGCCCGCCATTTCCTCGAGCATGCTTCTTACGACTGGCCTGTTTCGATCGGGCGGAAAGACTCGAGTCATCCATTCGTCGTGATCGATCGTGGAAACGTAAGATTCCACGGCCGTCGTCCTCAGGCCGCAGGCAATGCAGAGCCTTTCCAGTTCGGAGCCCGTGAGGCATCTCGTGTGGGAAGGATCTCTTAACCGCTCGATCCTCTCCGTGTAAGCGCTTTCTTCCTTATTTTCCGACGTCACGATGTCATTGATGACGACGCGTCCACCGGGGGCGACGACCCGGGCCATCTCCAGAACGACCTCCTCCGGCCGCTGGACATGATGGAGCGAGAGGCGCGAGACGGCGATGTCGAAGATCGAAATGGAGCCGGTCGATCGAGCGAAAGGAGCGCGCCCGGCATGGGATTCGACGAGCAACGCCTGCGGCGCGCGCTTCCGCGCCTCCAGGAGCATCTCGTGCGTCACATCGAGACAGACGACGCATCCGGCGCCGGCCAGCCGCGCGGCCACGATGCCGGGTCCCGAGCAGAAATCGACCACGCGCTCGCCGGGTTGCAACGCGATCAATCGAAGGTATTGGTTGAGGAGTTCGGGATCGTTCGCATGTAACGCGGTCGAAAACGGCACGGCCTGCAAGGCGAACTGCGCCCGCACCACTTCGTTGTGAGGATCCCTGTTTTTCATGCGGGAAGCTGAAAAACAGGAGAGCGCGACGCGGGATGAATCGAAAGAAATTTCAAGTTCATAAGGCCATCGTCGCCGATTTCGCCGAATATGCCGCCGCAGTCATAATCCCCGTCGCGGGAAAACGCGACGGAGGGAATCGAAATAACGCAGCGGCGGGGTGCGAGAAATTCGTCGCCGGGACGGGGCTTTACGACCTTCAGGCTCGGCTGACCCACGATGGCATAGGCGGCATGATCGGAACCGATGAGATAGGGGCGGTCGATGCGGGAATAGCAGACTGCGGCCGTATTCTCATCGGAACCGGACCCGACGTCCCAGCCATGCGACCTGCGGCGGCGCTTGCTCCGTTTGGCGTAGTAGGGCGGCGCCACGGATTCGTGCGTCACGCAGAAAAACGGCGTCTCGATCTTCGCGGGAGCATTCCTCAGAAGGTCCCGGGCTTCGGGATTCAGGTTGCGAGCCGTCAGAATGGCGTGTTGTTCGACGGCTTCACTGTATTCATGCACGTGCTCATGACCGACGGCCAGCACGTCGTGGTTCCCCTGCACCGCATAATGGCCAGGGCTCATCGACTCCATTACGCACCAGGATGGATCGGAGGCTTCGCCCGTGATGTCGCCGGCGTGAAAGAACCTGTTCGCGCCCATGGACCCCAGCAGATCCAGCATCTCGCGATAGGCGGCGGCGTCGCCGTGCGTGGAAGCGACCAGTCCGAAGCGATCGCCCTTCCCGAGCGCTACACGGACAACCTCGTGCGGCTCGCCGGGCTTAAAGTCAGGTTTGGCGACCACCGGTCAGAGGACGCCGTTTCCGATTCGGTCGCGTATCAACATCGCCGCGCGGGGCGAAGGGCGGCCCGGTACCGAACTATTGCTGCTGCTGGCCAAGGCGGGAGAGAAACTGCGGGCAGAAGTAATCTTCGCGAACCGGCTCATTGGCCCTGCCCAGAAACTGTCCCGCGGCATCGAAAAGCGTCCTCGTGCAGAAGCCGGTACCGGGTTCATGGCGCGAGGGACGATACCGGACGCAGTTGACGCAGCGCTGATGCTCGTCCGTGGCGATCGTGATATCCCCGAGTATCGTGCGGATCGTGTCTCCATCGGCAGCCTTACCTGATTTCACATCTATGCCCACAGGCGATCAATCATTCCGCCGATGGTATGTATGGAACGGATGACGCCGGAAATGAATTCGTGAAGACCCTGTCGCCATATTTCCTCCGTGGCGGTGCTCTTTACCAAGAGATAGAGCCGGTTCAATTCGACGAAGATTTCGTCAGGAGCGGCGCCGTTCGCATTCTCTCGAGCCTGTTCGATGCACCGCAGAAGCGATGAACTGTTCGTTTCACCGCGCAGGAGATATTCCGCGACATGTCTGTCGGTAACCGGCAGTCCCGTTCTGACGAAAGCTTCCCAGAGCCCGAGCGATCGAAGAGCGCTTTCCCACGGCGCGGATGGCGTTCCGCCGGGACCCGCTTCAATGCCGCCATAATAGCGAACGTCGAGTAGGCGCGCATTTCCTTCGGCGCGCTCGATATACCTGCCGAGCCAGAAGATGCGGTAGGCCGCGCTGCGAGGGGTCGACTGGCCCATGGAAGGATCGTTATCGGAAGCGGGCATCACTCGGCCAGGACCCAGGTGTCCTTGATCATGCCGCCGGAGGAACTGTTCACGATGCGCGTGCCCTCCTGCGCCACGCGCGTGATACCGCCCGGCATAACCCATGCTCCACCAGGCCGTGATACAACATACGTGCGGATATCGACAAAGGTATCCTTCAGCCGGATCCGATCGCCCTCGTATTTCGAAAGACAGTGCGTGGAAAAATCGAGGCATTCCTGCGCGATGAAGCGGCCGGGTTCCTCCTCCAGCCGTTTCCGGAACTGGTCGCGCATCTCCGCTGTAGCCTCCGGACCGATCAAAAGGTCGTGGCCGCCGTATCCGTCGCGGGATTTCACGACGAGTTTCGCGATATTGTCGAGAATATAGCGCCGTGACTCCGGATCGAGCGGGGAATACGTCGTCGCGATCGGAAGTATCGGATCCTCTCCCGTGTAGTATTTGACGATCCGCTCCGTGTAGGGAAATGTTCCCTTGTCGTCGACGACACCGGAACCCCAGGAGTTGGCAAGATTGACCTGCCCCCTCACGTACGCCTGCGAAAGCCCGGGCACGAAGTAGTCCAGATCCTGGATCCTGCGGTAAATCACATCGACGCGGCGGCGGGTGTTCGACGTCGAAAGCCAGACGACATGGTCGGAATCGACTTCCAGGTCGACAGGTTCCACAAGCGGAAGGCCCATGCGCTCCGCGAGTATCTTATGGTCATAGTATGCGGCGTTGTAGGATCCTTCCGTCAGAAGAACGACGAAGGGTTCTCCTTCCCGCGGCGAGACGGCCTGCAGAGCTTCCCTCAGGCGCTGGGGATAATCGCCGACGGGGCGCACCGCATAGCCCGTGAAGCATTCCGTGAAGAGCCTCTTGGATATTTCGCGGTATTTGAGCGCGTACGATGCTCCGGATGGTATACGCGTGTTGTCTTCCAGAATGACGTATCGCCCTTCGCCCATGTGGACGAGATCGGGGCCGTAGATGTGAATATGAATATCGTGGGGAACGGAAAAGCCGGCGCAATCGGGATAATAATACAAGGAGCTCTTGACGATCTCGTCCGGCACGATCGTCTGCCTGCCGCGGTAGAGGTCGGCCAGCCATGCGTTCAGGGCCGTGACGCGCTGCGTGAGCCCGCGCTCGATGCGGTCCCAATCCTTCGCGGATATGATCCGGGGAACCCAGTCGACCGGAAGAATTCTTTCCTCACCGGGCTTCAGAAGAAATGTGACGCCCTCCTGGATGTTCAGTTCGTCAGCTCGCCTGTCCCTGTCCAGCATGGCATCGCCGCCGATCGAAGCGAGCGTTGACAAGAGAGTGCGATACAAAGGACGCGGCGCTTCACCCTCGAACATTTCATTGGGGGAGGCGGAGATCGTGCGAGAATATTCAATCCTGCCTTGCATGTGTGTATTGAATCACAAGAGGGGCCGATCATCAACTGATTGGATGAGGATTGTTATTGCAGTGAATCTATGTACTGGGGATCCATCGGTCCGGAGCGAAGATAGGAATCGCGAAAGATGTGCGCCGCCGCGCCGGCGGACATGTCGGCGGCCGAAACTCCAAAGGGCGATCGCTCGGGTATCGGTTTCGTCACCTGGAAAAGACGCTTCGAGGGATATGTTCCCCTGAAATCATACGTCGCCGTCGTCTCGGAAATGCGAACGACCCGTATACGGGGAGGATCGATGATATTTTTTCGTGAGGAGGGTTGTACTCGATCGGCAGCGTCCGGTTCCGGTACGCCGCGGCTCCGCAATGTCCCGGACGCGACAGAGATGATTCGGGTCCCGCTCATCCTTGTTTCCCTCCCGGGCCGATTGCCCGTTTCCCATCCGTGCTTCGTCGACGTTTTTTATCTGTGACGCGCCAACAAAGGAATTTTACATCATGCGTCGGAGAAGAGGAAAAAAAAAGCCGCCTGAAAGGCGGCCAAGAAGGCGGTGCTATTGAATTAATCATCGATTTCAGCATCGATAATGTCAATAGCGGAAAACATTATAATGATGGGATCATCGCCGTATACAACTGATATATTACAATTTACATACAATATTCACACATTTTCAACCGCTCCTATGTAGTCATAATGGCATCAGCGCTGTATGACCTGCAACTACCGTATTTTTAGAAATTATACGCGAGATTATTGGAGTTATACGCTGGTATGATCATCGCAGGCTGCCATGAACGCATCAGAAGAATGGGAACGGAATTTCAAGACTTTGCCCGTTTTGATCCGGCAATGCATTGAAAAAATCAAGACGAATCCAGTTCGCCTTCGCCAGCTGGAATTTCATCTCGATTCCACATCACGGGAAACTTCCGCATGGAGCATGCTGACTTCGGCCACGGTCATCCTTGGCGAAGCGGGATCTGGTAAAACACAATCGCTCTCAAAAACTTATGCTCTGCTGGTCGCCCTCGGCGTGGATCCTTCCCGGATCTTCGCTCCTCACGCGACGGCGCACGCCGCCGCCGCCATGACCATCCGCGTACAAAACCTGATCGACATTCCGTCCTTCTTTCCCGATGCCCGCACGTGGATCACAACCTTCAGGGCCGCGTCACTCCGAATCCTGCGGGATCATCCTGGTTTTCCATCGCGTCCTGACGTCCTGGTGTCCTTGCGGGATCTGCTGCTGACGGAACGCGGCCAGCGTCCGCGGTATGATGTCCTCCTGCTCGATGACGCCGAGGATCTGACGCCGATGCAGATTCAGCTCCTGGAACTTCTCCATCACGACACGGCGATCGTCCTTATCGCGGGAGACGCCGATGCGTCGATCGCCTCATGGCGCGGGGCCGACGGCGGGAGTCTCTCGCGTCTCGTCCGCCTGTTGCCGGGAGCAAGATCGGTGCGCATGGAGCGACGTGGAGGCAATGACAGGATCACGATGGCCGCGCGTCATCTGAGAAGCGCGAGCATCCAATATGAAGCGGAAAGCTCCCGTTGTCCCGCGACAGCGTTGCGGATCGTTCAATGCTCATCCCCGCGCTCGGAAGCATCCGCGATCTCCTGCGCCATCTCCGACCTTTTACGCGACGGAGTCGACGCTGCGCGCATCGCGATTCTGGGCCGGCTCCATTTCGTCCTGGACACCATCGCCGAGACGATGCGCGACATGGGGCTGCGCTGCTCCAAAACACCGCGGGCAGGCCTGCAAATGAACAGCTCCTGGATCGGCCCGATCGCTCTCCTGGAAGCCTGCGCGCTCGCCGCACGCTCCGAGAGCATTTTTTCTCCCGGCGACGATCTCGCCTTCAACGCCGCCATGCATGCGTCGCTGCAATCGCTCGGCGTCGATCCCGGACCTGCCGCTCTTCCGAAGCAGCTTCGATCCGCGTTCCGGAATTTTCGATCCCGCCCGGAGATCTTTCCAAAGGCGGGCACTGCCTGCCTGCGCGCCCTTGAAAGGATCGCCGCCTTTTCGGACGATGCCGCGCACAGCAGGATCTGGGCTCCCTCCGTGATCCTGGACAGAGCGCTCCTCTTCTTTGACGGCAACGACGACGCCGGAGCGCTCCGCGAGTTCGCCAGGTCCATCCGTATCGAAGGGATTGAGGACGGCGTCGAAACGATCCTGGAGTTCACCCGCCGCGCACGGGAGCGCTTCGGTTCCTGGGACGAGGGCGCGGAGCCCGGCGGCTCCGGAGATACCGCTCATCTCAACGCCGTCAGGCTCCTCACTCTCCATGCCTCCAAAGGCCGCTCCTTCGATCACGTTTTCATCGCCGGCTGCGAGGAAACGTTGATCCCCTTTCTCGACGGCGACGACGGCCGGCCAGGAGCATCCGTAATGGCGGAGGAACAACGGCTGCTGTATGTCGGAGTGTCCACGGCGCGCCTCGGCCTGGTCTTCACATGGTCTTCGACCAGGAACCATGACGGCAGAATCCGGCGGAGGAACATTTCGCCTTTCCTCGCGGCGCTTCCCCGAGCGCTCGCTACGCGGGAGTCGATCTAGGACCGGGAAGGCGCGCGAACGGCGCCAAGAATGATGGCGGCCGCGCCCGCGACACGGGCAATGATGAGAGCATTGGCCGAGAGCGACAGGACGGCCAGGGCCACGCCAAGCGCCGGCACGACATGTTTCGCGAGACCATACTCGTTCCGCGTGAAGATCATGGCCCCCATCAACGCCACATAGGCCGCGAGGCCGCACAAACCGGATTCCGCATAAAACATCATGTAGCACGATTCGTACACCGAGGAGGGACGCGATCCCGGACCCGCTCCGGTTAATACAGGCGTTTCCCTCAATACAATGGTCCACGAAGTGAGCCGGTCCACATGAGGTCCGCTGTAATCGCGGCGCACCTGAAGGATATCCTTCCAACGGCTGATCGTGCCGTACGGGGCGAACACGAGAAGCGCGAGCCCGACTGCCGCCACGAGAAGGAGCTCCCGATAACGCCGCATGACGATGAGAATCCTGCCGTGCGACACGGCGGCGGCGGCAAACGAGGCGCGCGAGCCGGACAGGAGTATGGAAACAAAACTCGCGAGCGCGGGCCATGACGAGGCGCCGATGGAAGCCGTCGCGAAGACCGAAAGAATCACCAGCGCTCCCGCCACATGATTCGCTTCGCCCGAAAACACTCCTGAGTTGAAAACCCTGTGATATTCCGTGACCGTGAAGAATTGGATGTACGCCATTTCGCCGAGCGACCAGGCCAGCAACAGGACGATGCAGGCCACGGCGCTCATCCTGAGCGTTCCTGCCGTTTCGGAGCAATGCGCCGTGATACAGTAGAGCACCGCCAGCTCCGCCAGCCTCCCCACCATGAGAGCGCATCCTGCTCCACGTTCGTTCATGCCCGTCGCCAGGGAAATCAGTGCGGCCACGGAGGAGATCATGAGAAGCGTCAGATAAATTTTCTCCATGGCGTTCAGCCGTATCGCGCGCGCTCGAATCCAGGAAGGGATGAACCAGGCGAGGACGGCGGCCGCGAGGAGGTCTCCCAGCCGCACCGGTCCCAGCACGGGCGGCGAAAAGACGAACGCCGGCAGAAGAAGAGACGGCAGATATTTTCGATTCTTCCAGTTCCATTCCATCGAATGAATCAGGGTTCACCGCCATCCGGTTGAACGCTCAGGATGATGCCCTCCATCGCATACGTGGACGTGTGAAACATGAAGGAGGCTCCGGGCAGGACTCGCCCGTAGTTGTACCAGATCGCTCCTTCGGGATCGACCCTGGCTGTCAATCGAAATACCGCCCTGGGCGAGTTCGTGTCGGTATCCGCCAGTGCGAGGCGCACGAATTCCGCCCTGTCCCGCCCTCCTTCCGGTTCTTCAAAATCTCCCGCGCAGGGCATTTCTGATAAGGGCGGCCGCCGCCATGGATAGGGCACGGCCAGTTCCACCATAAACGTCCGGCGAAGTGTCAAATCGGTGAGATGGCGGGAGACCGCGTCCGGATGGCGAATCCTGATGAACAAGCCGGCGAGGATGGCCAGGAGCGCGAGAAAAATCGCGGCATCCGTCAGACGAATCGATTTCAGTATCCGCATTAATCCAGTATAGTGGTCTCCGTCCTTCGCATCATCACTCGTTTTCCCGCGGGAAGAGGACGGACACCACTATGATTCGAGCCCTTCGATATCTCGGCGACCCGGTGCTCCGGAAGCACGCCGATCCCGTGAAGAAAATCGGACCCGAGATCCGCAAGCTCATCGACGACATGTTCGAGACGATGGACGCGGCCCACGGCATCGGCCTCGCGGCTCCCCAGGTCGGCGTGATGAAACGGGTGATCGTGACCAACGTTCCGGAGGAGGACGGCTCCTTCACGCGCGGAGCCCTGATCAATGCCGAGATTGTCTCCTTCGAGGAAGAGACGGAGCTGTTCGAGGAAGGATGCCTCTCCATCCCGCATGTGCGCGCGGACGTGGACCGGCCGGTCGGCATCCGCGTGCGCGCGATCGACGGCAACGGCAGGAAAGTCGATTTTCTCGCGTCCGATCTCTATGCGCGCTGCATCCAGCACGAAGTCGACCACTTGAACGGCGTTCTCTTCATCGACCGCGCCGGCATATCGGAGAAGAAAGCCCTGAAGATGATGCAGACGGCCGAAGAGGACGAGTAAGCTTTTCGCATGAAGATCGTCTTCGCGGGGACTCCCGAGTTCGCATCCGTCATTCTCCAGGAGCTTCTCGACCACGATGACGCCTTCGAGTTGACGGGCGTTCTCTCTCAGCCGGCGCGGCCGCGCGGCAGGGGGCTTCATGTCGAACCGTCCGAAGTGGAGCGGCTCGCGCGAGAACGAAGCCTGCCGCTCGCGACTCCCGCCGCCTGGAACCAGGACGCCTCGGACGCGCTCGCTTCGTGGGCTCCCGACATCCTGGTGACGGCCGCCTACGGCATGATCCTGCCCCGCGAAGCCTTCTCCGCGCCTCCCCTGGGCGCGATCAACGTGCATGCGTCGCTGCTGCCGCGATGGCGCGGAGCGGCGCCCATCCAGCGCGCCATCGAGGCGGGCGATCCCGCGACAGGCATCTCCATCTTTCAGATCGGCGAAGGGGTCGACACCGGGCCGGTCTACGCGCGCGCCTCGACACCGATCGAGCCGGACGAAACGTCGGCAGATCTGTCCCGGAGGCTCGCGGCGCTCGGCGCGGAACTTCTGCCGGAAACGCTGAAGGGGATCTCATCGGGAGCGCTCCGTGCCGAAGCGCAATCCGCCGAAGGTGTGACGAGAGCGAGGAAGTTGCGAAAGGTGGAAGGGCACCTTTCATGGAGCGAACCGGCATCCGTCATTCATCGGAAATGGCGGGCGTATCATCCCTGGCCCGGAGTCACGATCGGAGACATCAAGCTGATCGAGATCGAACGCACGAGCCCCGAAAATGACGGGGAAGGCGGACACGAGGAACATCCCGGCGAAATTCTCTCGGTCTCTCCTCTCCTTGTCGCCTCATCCCACGGGTCTCTGCGGCTCAACCTGGTCCAGCGCAGCGGAGGCCGCGTCATGAACGGCGCCGACTACGCGAACGGCCGAAGGCTCGCGGTGGGAGACATTCTCTCATGATCGACCTTCACTCACACATCATTCCCGGCGTGGACGACGGCTCTCCCGATTACGAGACCTCCCTGGCCATGCTGGAAATCGCCGCGGAGGACGGGATCAGGACGATCGCCGGAACGCCTCATTTCATTCCCGGCGCTTTCGCGCCGTCCGCCGCCGAGGTCCGCACAGCGGTCGGGCTGCTGAAGGAAAAGGTGAAGGCGGCGGGGATCGATATCGAGATCACGGGAGCCCACGAGGTGAGGACCGCCGCGGGACTCTTGCAAAAACTCCGGAATGATGAAATACTCACCTACGATAAGTCGAAACGGTATCTGCTCCTCGAAATGCCGGGTTCCAGCATCCCGGCCTGGATGGACAAGCTGATCTTCGAGCTCGAGGTGGGCGACATCATCCCTGTCATTGCGCATCCCGAACGCAACGCGGGCGTGATCAAGAATCCCATGCTCTTTTACGAGCTCGTTCAGAAGGGGTGCCGCTCGCAGATCACGGCGGGATCAATCACGGGCCGGTTCGGCGAGCGCGTCCGGGAAACGGCGCATCTGTTGCTGCGCCACCGGATGGCGCATATCGTCGCCTCCGACGCCCACGACGCGGAGGACCGGACTCCGGTGCTCTCGATGGCGCGAGCCACGGTCGCGGAGATGCTGGGGGAGCCCACGGCGAAAGCGCTCTTTGAAGTGAATCCCAGGAGGATTCTCGACGGCGATGAGTTTTACGCGCCGGATCCGAAGCCGATCGAGGAAGATGAAGAAAAGGACAGTGCTCTCTTCGGATTGTTCCGGCGGCTGTTCGAAAAGTAGGAAACGGAAGTGATTGATAGACCATGTGCGGAATAGTCGGATACATCGGGGGGCGTGAAGCTCTGCCGATCCTCATCGAAGGCCTGAAGCGGCTCGAATACCGCGGATATGATTCCGCGGGCTGCGCCCTCATGGCGCCGGGCGGGATGTGGATCCGCAAGTCCGTCGGCAAGATCCGCGAGCTGGAGATGCGCATCAACGGCGAAAGTCCCTCCAGCATGATCGGCATCGCGCACACGAGATGGGCGACGCACGGCGAGCCGAGCGACGCCAACGCTCATCCCCACGCGGACGAGGCCGGCATCATCTCGGTCGTTCACAACGGCATCATCGAGAATTACTCCACGCTGAAAACGCTCCTGCAGAAGGACGGCCACGTCTTCGCCTCCCAGACCGACACCGAGGTCCTCGTCCACCTCATCGAGAAATTCCACGAGGAGGACGATCTCCTGACATCCGTCCGGAAGGCCCTGGCCATGGTCCACGGCACATACGGCATCATCGTGGCTTCAGCCAAGGAACCGAACCTCCTGATCGCCGCGCGCCATGGATCGCCGCTCGTCCTGGGGATCGGGGAGGGCGAATTCTTCCTCGCCTCCGATGTCGCACCGATCGTTCCCTACACCCGGAACGTGATCTACTTCGAAGACGACGAGATCGTCCTGGTGCGTCGCGAGGGATACAAGACGACCACGCTCTCCGCGGTGCCGGTCCTGAAATCCATCAGCACCGTCGACTGGAACATCGAGGAGATCGAGAAGGGCGGCTTCGCGCATTTCATGCTGAAGGAGATCTACGAGCAGCCCGAGACCGTCGCGAACGCGATGCGCGGAAGGATGAAGCTGTCCGAGGGGACGTCCCAGCTCTCCGGCCTCAACCTGAATCTCGAAGCGCTCCGCCAGATCAAGCGCGTCATCATCACGGGCTGCGGCACGTCGTGGCACGCGGGGCTCGTCGGGGAATATGTCATCGAGGAGATCGCGCGCATCCCCGTGGAGGTGGAGTACGCCTCGGAGTTCCGGTACCGCAATCCGATCATCGACGACTCGACCGTCGTCTTTCTCATCAGCCAGTCCGGCGAAACCGCCGACACGCTCGCCGCGCTCCGCGAGGCAAAGGGCAAGGGCGCGCTGCCGCTCGGCATCGTCAACGTCGTCGGATCCACGATCGCCCGCGAGTCATCCGGAGGCGTCTATATCCATGCCGGCCCGGAGATCGGCGTGGCGTCGACGAAAGCCTTCACGTCGCAGATCACGGTCCTCATGCTGATCGGACTCCTTCTCGGCCGACAGCGCGACCTTTCCGCCGCCGAGGGAAAGAAGATCCTCCGGGGGCTCCTGGACATCCCGCACAAGATCAAGAAGATCCTGGCGAAGTCGGAGCAGATCGAGGCGGTCGCGGAATGCTACGCCGACGCGGAGAATTTCCTCTACCTCGGCCGTGGTATCAACTTTCCCGTCGCCCTGGAAGGCGCGTTGAAGCTGAAGGAGATCAGCTATATTCACGCGGAAGGGTATCCGGCCGCGGAAATGAAGCACGGCCCGATCGCGCTCATCGATCAGAACATGCCGTGCGTCGTCATCGCCATCAACGACAGCGCGTATGAGAAGGTGCTCTCGAACATCCAGGAGATCCGGGCTCGAAAAGGAAAAGTGATCGCCATCGCCTCGGAAGGCGACCGCGAAATCTCCAAGTTCGCCGATCATGTCATCGAGATCCCTCAGACGCATCATCTCCTGACGCCGCTCCTGACCGTCATCCCCCTCCAGCTCCTGGCCTACCACATTGCCGTCAAGCGCGGCTGCGATGTGGACCAGCCCCGCAACCTCGCCAAGTCCGTCACCGTCGAATGAATTCCGGCGACACAGACGAGACGAGGGGCAACCGCTCCTTCAATGCTCAGCAGGGTGAAGGCGGCAGCAGAAGGGAACGGAACGGGAACATGGCCGATGAGATCCCGAGCATCGCGCGGGATCGGAATGGCAACATGGGGAATGCGGTACCGGAGGGCGAATCACGGGGCCGGGATTTCTCCGGAGGAGGACAGCGCACGGGTGCTCCCGGTTCCGGAGAAACGCGGCGCGATCGCGACCGCCACCAGCGGCATCGCCGCGGACGAGGAGGCCGGGATCAGCGCGGAGGCGGCAGGCCGAATCGCGGTCCGCAGCAGGGCGGCCCCCGCAACGACAACAATCCAAATCGGCAAAGCGGGCAGGGTGGGCAGGGCGGCCAGAGCGGCCAGAGCGGAATGCCCGGCGGACAACCGAGAGACAATCAGCAGTATCGGCAGAACCAGGGCCAGAATCGACAAGGGCGTGGAGACCGGCCGCATTACGGAGCGCGGCATTCGAATCGAGACCGTTCCGGTCAAGACCGTTCGGGTCAAGATCGATCCGGTCAAGACCGTGGCGGGCGGGACCGATCCGGAGGACCGCGCCACCATTCGTTCGGCGGGCGCCATCAGGGTGGACCACGGCGATTCGACAGGCAGGGCGGAGGTGATCGAGCGCACCGCCGTCCCGATCGCAGAAAGGCGGACGTCATCCGCGAGCTGGAGAAGAAGTTCGATCAGCTCACCGCCATCGATCCGCTCCAGAGATTCCAGCTGGAGACCATCAAGACGGAGATGACGACACGCGTCGTCGACCTCTTCGCTCCGATCGGCCGCGGTCAGCGCGCCATGATCGTCGCGCCGCCCAAGGCCGGCAAGACGCTTCTTCTCCAGAAAATGGCCCTGGCCATCCACACCAATCATCCCGAAGTGCGCGTCATCTGTCTCCTCGTGGACGAACGTCCCGAAGAAGTGACGGATTTCCGGCGTAGCGTTCCCGCGGAAGTGATCGCCTCCTGTTCCGACCAGACCGTCGACGAACATGTCGCCGCGGTGGAGGACACGTTCCTGACGGCGCGCGAGTCCGTGCTGCAGGGCAAGGATGTCATCATCTTCCTCGATTCGCTGACGCGCCTCGCGCGCGCCTACAACCAGTACACGGAGAGCTCCGGCAAGACGCTCTCCGGCGGCCTCGATTCCGCCGCGATGCAGCGCCCGCGCAAGTTCTTCGGAGCCGCCAGGAACGTCGACCGTGGAGGCAGCCTCACGGTCGTCGCCACCGCGCTCATAGAAACCGGCAGCAGGATGGACGACATCATCTTTCAGGAATTCAAGGGCACCGGAAATACGGAGATCGTTCTCTCCCGCAAGCTCGCAGAGCAGCGCATCTTTCCGGCCATCGATCTGAACGCGACCGGGACGCGACGGGAGGAGCGCCTCTTCCCGCCGGACCTCATGATGAAAGTGAGAATGCTCCGCCGCGCCCTGAATCCTCTCCCGCCCATCGAAGCCATGCACCTGCTCCTCGACAAGCTTTCCAAGACCGAGACGAACGAGGATTTCCTCAAGAGCATCAACGTCAGTTGAAAGGGATGAAGGAAAGACAAGGATGAAGGATGAAGAAATTCATCCCTCATCCTTCATCCCTCATCGTTATAAATCATGGCGCCTGAGAGGCCGAATTCTGGACGGCTCCGGCGCTCCGGAATTCCCGGGCGTCATCACGATCCACGGCGATGCGATCGAATCGGTCACCACTCAACAGGATGACCATGGGGATGTCGATTTGGACCTCCCGTCGGACCTTGTCATCACCCCCGGTTTCATCGACATCCACTCGCACGGCGATCACTTTCTCCTCGTCGATCCCTCGGCCGCGTCGAAACTGATGCAGGGCGTGACGACGGACGTCATCGGCAACTGCGGATATTCCGCGGCGCCTCTCTCCCCCGCCATGCGCGAGCGGAGAACGCGCGGCCTCTCGCGGTACGGACTGGTTCCCCGCTGGAGCTCCTTCGAAGATTACCTGCGCAGGGTGGAGGACGCGCAGCCCGCGGTGAACGTCGCCGCATTGGCCGGCCATGGCACGCTCCGCACATTCGCGGGAATCCCGGAGGATCGCGCCGCATCGCAATCGGAACGCCTGAGGCTGGCGCGCGAGGCGGCGAGAGCTTTGAAGGCCGGAGCCTTCGGGATCACGACCGGCCTCGTGTATGCGCCGGGAAAATTCGCGGACCAGGCGGAACTGAGCGAAATGCTGCGCCCCGTCTCGGAACGAAACGCGCTCTATGCGGCCCATCTCCGCGATGAAGGCGATCTTGTCGTTGAGGCCCTGCAGGAAGCGCTGGACCTTGTTCGAACGGCCCGGGTGCGATTTCAGTATTCGCACATCAAGACCTGGGGACGGGCGAACTGGAAGAAGCGTCCGCGCCTTCTCCAGCTCCTGCGCGCCGCCCGCGCGGAAGGGCTCGACATCGCGACGGATCTCTATCCCTACACGTCCGCCGCCACCGAGCTTCTCGCCGGGCTCGGGCTCTCCGGCGAACGCGATCCTGAAGTCATTCGCAAGCGGGTCGCGGAGATGGCGGCGAAGGATTCCTCGTGGAGCAAGCGCATTCGTTTTCTGACGGCGCGCGAAGGCGAATTGTCCGGCAGGAGATTATCGCATTGGAAAAAACCAGCGGAGTTCCTTGTCGGCATCCTCGAGAAGGACCCGCATATCTCGGCCGCGTTCACGGAAATGTCGGAAGCGAATGTCGTCGCTTTCATGAAGGAGCCCTATTCCGCCATTGGTTCCGACGCCTCCAACCGGAACGTGACCGGCCCATTCGCGAACGAAAAGCCGCACCCCCGGGCCTTCGGAACATTCCCCCGGTTCCTGGCTCGCTATGTCCGCGACAAGCACATACTGAGCCTCCCGGAGGCCGTCCGGAAAGTGACATTGCTCCCGGCATCTCGGCTCGGCTTGACCGACCGGGGCTTGATCCGTTCCGGCCGGAAGGCCGACATCGTCGTCTTCCATCCCGGCCGGATCGAGGACCGGTCCGATTTCAGAAATCCGCAGGTCTTCCCCACGGGAATGGAACATGTGTGGGTCAATGGCAGGCCATCCGTGCGCCATGGCGAACTGACGGCTGACCGATCAGGCAGGGTTCTGCGCGCCGGATAAGGGTTCGCGAAAGAATAACTTCCCAGTACCGAGGCCGAGCGAAACGGCGGATGGCAAGGCGCAACGACGACGACACCCTTGCAACAGCCGGGTGTCGAGGAGTAGGAACGCAGCCCGCCGCCGTTGCAGCCGGCCGACTGCCGGACG
>CAZCME010000024.1:0-45253 GCA_964499705.1 uncultured bacterium
ATGGCAAGGCGCAACGACGACGGAACCCTTGCAGCAGCCGGGTGCCGAGGAGTTGCAACGCTGCCAGCCGCCGTTGCAGCCGGCCGAATACGGGAAGTTATTCTTTCGCGAGCCCTAAAGGCCCCGTCCTCCGAAGATCCATCATGTCTTCGATGGACCCCCGGGGCGGGCCTGCCGACACTACTCCTTCGTCACGCCATAACCGATCGCGGCTCCGGCCGCTCCACCGATGACCGCTCCTTCCACCGCATGACCCGATCCGGCTCCAATCACCGCTCCGGCCGCCGTTCCGAGCCCGGCTCCGATGGCCGTGTTGCGTTTCTGCGCCGACGAGCAAGCCGAGGTAATGACCAGCATGAGAATCGCTGTCGCACCAAGAATCTTCCTCCGCATTCCAACCACCTCCCCCCACATCCTGGATCCCTTAATTGTATTTTCTCCACACGGATATTTTAACGCATAATGAGTGCCAGCGTGAAAATGCAGGACCTGCAGCGCGGCCCCGCCTCGATCGTGTGCCGAGTCAGAATGTCCGCGCAGAAACAGGGCAGGCCTTGCGGGAAATCCTAAATCCGAAATTCATTCTGCGGAGTTTAAAGTTGGGACTTGGGATTTGGGATTTGGGATTTCAAAGCTTTTCCGTGTAGTCTTTCCCGCATGCGCCGCATCTTGCTCGGATTCCTGGTCTTCCTGTCTGCCTGCGGGGCGGACACGGACTCCGATCCCCGGTACGTCCGGATCGCCATCTCGTCGAATCCGAAATCGCTCGATCCGGCCTTGACGACGGATGTCAACGGCGGGGATATCGCGGCTAAGATCTTCAACGGCCTCGTGAAGTTCGACGGCGCGGGGATCGCGCCGGACCTGGCGGATACCTGGACCGTTTCGCCGGACGGCCTCGAATACCGCTTCCACATCCGGGAGAGCGTCCGATTTCAAAATGGCCGGGAGCTGGTTCCGGAGGACGTCGTCCGGAGTTTCGACCGCCTGATGGACACGGCGACGCAATCGCAGAGGCGTTGGGTTTTCGACTCGGTGGACCGGTATTATGCGGAAGGCACGAACGTCGTCATCCGCCTGAAACGGCCCTGCGCACCCTTCCTGACGCTCCTGGCGATGCCATCCGGCTACATCGTTCCCGTGGAGGAATCCGCGAAACACGGGCAGGATTTCTCTCATCACGTCATCGGGACCGGCCCGTTCAAGCTGGTCCGCTGGGAGGATGACCGGTCCGTCGTGCTGGAACGCAACACCGATTACTTCGAAGGCGCTCCTGCCGTCCATGGAATCATCTACCGCATCCTGACGGAACCGCTGACGCAGCTCGCGCTCCTCAAGAGCGGATCCCTCGACATCTGCGAAATACCCGACGCGCAGATGCCCGCGTTCCTGGCCGATGAAAACTGGCGCGACAGGATCCAGTCGGTCGATCAGATCGTCGTCGGATATGTCGCCATCAACACGGAACGGTACACGGATTCGAGGGTACGTGCGGCGTTCAACATGGCCGTGGACCGAGGCCGCATCATCGAGAAAGTCCGGAACGGCCTCGGCACGCCGGCTAACGGCCCGGTTCCGCCGGCCCTGGCCTCGCGCCGCGCGGTCGGGTATGAATACAATCCCGCGGCCGCCCGAAAACTTCTCGAGGAAGCCGGATTCGATTTTTCGCGCCGCTTGACGATCCTCCGGAATGCTCCCAGAGGCACGCTGGAGCCTGCCGAAGCAGTCGCCGGATACCTGAGGGATATCGGCGTGCGCGTGATCGTCGAGCCGATGGAATTTTCATCGCTCATCGCGCGCCTGAACCGGGCCGACTACGATCTCTGTCTCTGGAACTGGTTCGCGGATTATTCCGATCCGGAAAATTTCCTGCTGCCTCTCTTTCATTCCCGGAATGTCGGTTCTTCCGGAAACCGCTCCCGCATCGTCGACACCGGAATCGATGCTTCCATCGAACGGGTCATGTCGCTGGCGGCGGGACCGGAACGCGACAGCGCCGTCGAGGCCGCCGACCGGCTGATCGTCGCGCATGCGCCGTGGATTTTTCTCTGGTATCCGCGAACGGCGATGGCCGTCAGTCCCCGGGTTTCCGGGTATACTCTGCCGATGATCTACAACGGGTTCAAAGGCAACTCGCTCGTGCTGGCCCGCTAGATGGTGCGCGTCGTGGCCGGCCGCATCGGCGGCATTCTCATTGTCCTCGTGGGCGTCACCTTCATCGTGCAACTCCTGATTCATCTCGTGCCCGGCGATCCCATCGATACGATCGCCGGGCAGAGCATTTCCGACAAGGATCGCGCTGTCCTGCGGCAGGAGCTCGGACTGGATGAAGGGCTCCTGAAGCAGTACATCCGATTCGTGAACCGGACGCTCCACTTCGACCTCGGTCGATCGTTCATCACCAGGAAGCCCATCGCGGACTCGATCATCGAACTTTTCCCCCGCACGCTTTTCCTGGCGACCGCCGCGCTGGCCTTCGCGATCGCGACGGGGCTGACGGCGGGAGCGTTCACGGCCGCATTCCCTCGAACGAAGCTCGACAGGGGCGTCATGCTGCTTTCGGTCGCCGGCGTCTCCGCGCCGGTCTTCGTCACGGCGCTCGGGCTGCGGTACATCTTCGCCGAGAGACTTCCCCTGCTGCCGCCCGCCGGTTACGGCCCGGCGCTCTTCGTCATTCTTCCGGCCGTCACGCTCGGCTCGCGTTCCGCCGCCTATCTCGCACGCATCACCCGGACGACGCTGCTGGATGTGCTCTCCGAGGACTATATCCGCACGGCCCGCGCCAAAGGGCTCTCGCGCATGCAGACGCTCCTCCGGCACGCGTTCAAGAACGCCGCGGGTCCGATCATCTCGACGATCGTCCTGGACTTCGCGATGTACCTGAACGGATCCGTCATCACCGAGAGCATCTTCGCCTGGCCAGGCCTGGGACGCTTCGCCATAACCGCGATCATGCAGCGCGACCTGCCGAAGATCCAGGCGGTCCTTCTCGTCATGGCGGTCATCTACGTCATGGCCATCGCGACTTCCGATCTGTTGCGCGTGCGGATCGATCCGAGGCTTCGATGAAACCCTTCGCCTCACCGCTCGACGCTTCCATGCAACTTGCGCTCGCCCTCCTGGCCATCATCTTTCTCCTGGCGCTCTTTGCTCCTGTCCTCACCCCCTACCCTGCCTCCGGCGAAACCGCTCCGACCATGAGCGCCGCCCTGGAGATGCGCCATCTTCCTCCGTCCCTCGCACACCCGTTCGGAACGGACGAACTGGGGCGCGACGTCTTCGCCCGTTCGCTGTACGGCACCCGCATTTCCCTGGCGGTCGGTCTCGCCGCGCGGCTCTCCGCCATCATCATCGGCGGGCTCGTCGGAGCGGCGGCCGGATACTACAGCGGCAGGGTGGACGCCATTCTTTCGCGCATCATGGAGATTATGCTGGCGTTTCCATCGCTCCTGCTGGCGATCGCCATCGGCGTCGCGCTCGGCCCCGGCCTGAGAACGATCGTCATCGCCATCGTCTTCGTCTCCTGGGTCGACGTCGCGGTTCTCATTCGCGCGGTCGCTGCAAGCGTCGCGAAACGCGATTTCGTCGCGGCGGCACGGGCCATCGGCGACACCGACCTGCGCATCCTCTTTCGCCAGATTCTCCCTAACTGCGCCTCCGCGCTTATCGTCTCGTTCTCCTTCGGAATCGCCTCCTCGGTCATGTATGAAGCGAGCCTTTCGTTCCTGGGCCTCGGAGCGTCGGCGGGATCTCCTGATCTTCCGACATGGGGATGGATGATCTACACGGCGGAGTATCACCTCGCGGCCGCGCCATGGGCCGCCTTCGGACCGTGCCTGCTGCTCGTCATGACCGTGCTGGGATGGAACCTGCTGGGCGATTGCCTGCGGGACTGGTTCGACGTGAAAGCGGAGCTGACATGAGCGCGTTCCTCCTCGCGATCGCGCTCCTGGCGCAGTCATCCGAATCGGCGCCACCCTCTCCCCTCGTGGATACCGTATCCGTTCCCGCGTCCGCGACGAGGCTGGCCGCGGAGATCGCCATCAAGAGCGCGGAGGAAGAACTGGCCGGCCTGTCAACGCGAAGTCCCCTGCTGGAAAAAGTTCTCGATCAGGCCAGGTCCGCTTTCAGCGAAGGGCGATACGACGATGCGATCGGATACGCCAGGCGCGCGCGTGTCTCCGCCGGCCGGCGAGGCCGCGAAGCCGCAAAGACGACGGCTCCCGCCTCCCCGGTGACCGCGATCATGTACGAAGCGATCGAGCGCCTGCTGGCCGCGGAGAATCACCGCATGAGCGATGCCCGTGTCGTGACGGCGAGGGAACTCGTGACCGCGGCGGAAGCATCCCTGGCCGCGAATAACGTCACCCAGGCCGACCAGCTCTCCCGCCGCGCGATCATGATTCTCTCCACGCTGCCTCTTGCCGATGTCCGCGCCGAGACGACCGTCCTTCTCATCGACCCGAATGAAGCCACGGCCCTGGAGCTTTTAAAAGTTCCGGGCATGACGACGGACATGACCCGAAATCTCATCTGGTTCCGCCGCCATATCGGACCGCTCCGGACGATCGAGGAGCTGCGCTACGTTCCGGGCTTCTCGCGTGAATACCTGCCGACCGCACGAGCGTATATGCGGATCCGCAATTCATGACATAATCCGGCCATGACCATGAAGAACACGATGGCGGTGCGCGTCATTCCCTGCCTGGACGTCGACCGGGGTCGCGTCGTCAAGGGCGTGAATTTCGTCTCGCTCGTCGATGCCGGGGATCCCGTCGAACAGGCTTCCGTCTACAACAAGGAAGGCGCCGATGAACTTGTCTTCCTCGACATCACCGCCTCCTCGGATGATCGTTCGACCGTCAGGGATGTCGTCCGGCGTACTGCTGAAACGGTCTTCATCCCTCTGACGGTGGGAGGCGGAATCCGCACCGTCGACGATTTCCGCGCCACGCTCCGCGCCGGCGCGGACAAGGTCTCCGTCAACACGGCCGCGATCCAGGATCCGACTCTAATCAATCGAGCCGCCGACGCTTGCGGCGTTCAGTGCGTCGTTGTCGCGATCGACGCGCGCCGATCCGCGGCGCGCCCCTCCGGCTTCGGCGTCTTCACGCACGGAGGCCGTCGCGAGACGGACCTGGACGCCATCGCGTGGGCCGTCGAGGCCGAACAGCGCGGCGCCGGGGAGATTCTTCTCACATCGATGGACACCGACGGAACGAGAAACGGCTTCGACCTCGAACTGCTGCGGGCCGTGACGAGCTCCGTCGCCATCCCCGTCATCGCGTCCGGAGGCGCGGGCGCACCGGAGCATTTCGCCGCGGCGATCGAGGCCGGCGCGTCCGCCGTGCTTGCGGCGTCCGTCTTCCATTTCCGGCAGTTCTCCATTCACGACGTCAAGGCGAGCATGTCGAGGGCCGGAATCCGGGTGAGAGGGTAATCAACTCCCGATCCCGGCGACGCCGGAACCGGGGATTTGGATGTTGGGATCTCCGTTTTTCCTGTATCCTATGCGTAGTTTTGAAATGGAAAGCAAACCACGGAAAACGAGATGCCGGTCATGGACACGCGCGGCAATTCTGGCCATGATGGGTTTCGTGTCCGTGGGTTTCTCAACGCCGCTCGTCACCCCGAGACGCGCGCTCTCCGCGTCGTTCGGGGAATATCGCCCGGGTCACCTCCATGCGGGAATCGACTTCGCCACCTTCTTCAAGACGGGTATTCCTGTCCGCGCCGTCGCCGCGGGCCACGTGTACCGGATACGATCCAGCACCACCGGATACGGAAATGTCGTATATATCCGGCACGGCGACGGTCGACGCAGCGTGTATGCGCACCTCTCGGGATTTTCCACGCGCCTCGAAAAACTCCTCCCCCGCCGGCCGCACAACCTGGGAGGAGACGCGGCGGGCGAGGCCATGGAAGTCTATCCCACGCATCCCGGAGTGCGCGTGGACGAGAAGGAAGTCATCGGGCGGACCGGGGAATCAGGAGCAGGCCTTCCGCACTTTCATTTTGAATTTCGCGACAGCGAAGACAGGCCGGTCAACGCCGTGAAGGCCGGAGTCCTCTCGATGGACGACGTCATTCCGCCCTTTCTTTCCTCCATCATCATCGAGCCCGCCGATGAGAATTCCATGGTGATGGGCGGAGGCGCTCCCGTCATCCTCGACACCACGATTAAAAATCCCGTGATACAGGCGTTGGGCTCGCTGCGCATCCTCGTCAAGGGCCACGACGAAGACGGGCAGCTCGGAGGATTGCTCGGGCTGTCGGGAGCGAAGCTCTTCATCGACGGCAGGCTCTGGTCGGAAATATCCATGACCGACTTCACGTACGGACGCGACAAGGAGGTCGGGCTCGTGTACGACCTCTTCCGCACCGGCTTCGGCCCCACGACCTACACCTACGACCTGACGGGGCCCGATGGCGCGGGAGAAGTAATCCGGGGACGCGGCATCATCCGGATGGATTCGCCGGCGCTCCGGATGCGGGTGGAGATCACGGATCTCGCGGGAAACAGGTCGACCTTCTCCTGGCGATTCACGCGCTACGCTCCGACGCGTTCCGCGGCGCGCCTGGAGATGACCGGAGACGGGGAGTTCATATCGCGGGGCGGACTCGTCCTGAAGCGCGGATCGAGAACAATGCGCATCACCGCGGCGGGCTCGGGAAACGACGGAGCGGAACGATGGCGGGTGACGCAGGTGGGCCGCGAAAAAATCGTCAGCATTTCCGACGAAGCGCGCATCACCGAGCCTCCGGCCGGAAGCCGGCTGTATGCACTCGTGGGCGGAAGCCTTCCCCGCCATCCGGCGTCGGTCGGGCCCGCGATTCTCCTGGGCCCCTACGGATTGCCGCTCCAGGCCAGATCCGCGATCATCCTCGATAACGACGGGAGCGCCAACGGCATCGCCTGGTGGAAGAACGGATCATGGAGCTGGCTTGGCGGATCGAAAACGCCGGGCGGGATCACAGCGCTGATGCCCTTCCTGGCTCCTATCATGCCGGTGCGGGATACGGCTCCGCCGATCGTTCGCCTTGATTCGTCATCCGCATCCTTTACGCTCTCGATCATGGATGACTTCAGCGGAGTCGACGGCTCATCGTTGCAGGTTGTGGACGCCACGGATCGAACGCTCCGGACCATCGAAGGCCGTTATGATCCCGATCGAAACTGGTTCCTGCCGGATACTCCTATTCAACCCGGACGCCGCCTTCGCATATCTTCCTCGGACCGCGCCGGGAATTCCAACGTCTGCGAACTGACCTGGGCGGGGATGCCGTGAGAATCTTTTTCCATTCGGCTGCGACTCTCATACTCCTGGTTTCATCGCTGGTGGCGGCCCAGAACACGGATCCGTCTCTCACGAGCAACACGATCACATCGATCTTCCTCGCTTCGGACGGGACGCTCTTCGGCACATCGCGCGGCCTCTACGCCCGGCGCGACACGGGCCCGGCCAGCATGATCGCGGACGGAACGGGCGCGATGTTCGACCGGTTCATCACGAGCATGGCCGCAGGACCGGGAGGAAGAATTCTCGTCGGCACCGCCACCGGGCTCTGCATATTCGACAACGGCCGCGTGCATTCGATACCGTCCCTGCCCTCGTGGCCGGAAGCCATGGTCATGGCCGTTGCCACGGCCGAGAGCAGGTCCTATATCGGCGGCGGCTTTGGGCTTGCGGAAGTTCGATCCAAGGGAGCGACTCCCTCCGCCGTGACGCTGACTCCCGTGGCATTGCCGTCCGGACCTGCCACGGTTTCCGCCATGGCCGCTCGAGGGCCCGATCTGCTCGTGGCGCTCGATCGGGAACTCTACCTATACCGCACAACAGGACAGGAATGGGTCCGAATTTCCGTAGGCACTTCCTATTCCGCGCTTCTTCTCCTTCCCAAGCAGAAATGGGTCGGCCTGCGGATGGATGGAGGCATTGACGCCGGGGACGTGTCCGTCCCGAGCAGTTTCACGAGCTTCACGCTCCCCATCGCCTACGACGCGGTCGCGTCCATCGCTGTGGTCGAGCGACCTGCCGCCGAGCCCTTCCTGCTCGCCGGAACGGTGCAGGGTCGGATTCTCGGGGGTCCGGTTTCTCTGGATGAAATCCCGCGCGCCGAGGTGCGTGTGCTCCGCAGCGCTCAGACGATCACTCATCCTATCCGCGCGATCGCCTCACGGGATGCTCGCATGGTCATCGCGGGCCTGGATAAGGGAGGCATACTCGATGTGGCGCTCTTCGATGAAAACGCGCCCGCGGAAACCCTGACTGTCTCCCCTGATGAACCGGTCCAGCCCGTCACGGCGAACGAGGACAACCAGGAAATAGTTTCCACGAAAAAAAGCTGGCGGGACTATCTCTCCCAGTTGAAACAATCCACGTCGTTGCGAACGGTCGTCATTGGATTTTCGGCGACAGCGGCCCTGATATTTCTCTCATGGCGCCTGGCTCAGCTGATGGCAACCCGCAAGGATATCCGGATCAAGGAACGAAGACGCGAGCCGACCGGCAAATCCGAAATTCCGGAACTCGACGAATTATCGGGCGACCTGGCCGATAAGGCCCGAACCATGAAGGCGGTCACCGACAGGATCAATGAGCTTTCACGCGACGCCGCCAAGGGGCGAGCCGCCGAAATCGCGGGGCAGATGGCGGAGGTGCGCAAGACGTTCGATGAGCTCGATGCGTGGATGCGGGATCGGCTCGCCACGATCCGCGACGAGCGCGAGGAGAAGCTCGCCCGCCTCAACCAAATGCGGAAAACCGACGCTGTTTCGTCACCCGAAATCGAAGCGGAGCTTGCCGGGATCGAAAGATGGCTGGCTTCGTCCAGCGTTGATGAGCAGTATCTGAAGTATGTCCTGGAGGAATAATCGCGCGGTCACCATCGCGCTGATCTGCGGTTTTGCGGCGTGTTACGGAGGCACCCCGGATCGTGAGATCGCGTCCGGCGCGACTGACCCTGACCATCACGAGACTTCGGAGTCCGTGCCGACGAGCGAGCGGAACCGGATTTCGGCGGGACTCGAATATCAATCGAGACTGAATCCCGGCGACAGGCAATTGAGGGTAAGACTCGCCGAAGCATATCTGGAAGAGGGCAACTTCATCCGGGCGGTCGAGATCTCGCGAAAACTCTCTGCCGGATCGCCGGCCGCGGGCAGGGCGCGCTTCATCCTTGCCCAGGCGCTGTATCGTTCCGCGGAAAACGACGCCCCGGAAACGACTGCGTTCCTGGCGCTGATCAGCGAGGCGGATTCGATCGCGGCGACCGCGGGCATTTCCAGCGCCATGGATACGTTTCGGCGGCAAACGGCGGAGCGGCGCGCCGATGGATGGAAAAGCCGGAGTCCGAATACCGCAATCCGCTACTATGACCTGGCCGCCACGGAATCCGCCCGGTGGAAAGCCATCGCTCTCTTGGTCGAACAGCGACGATTCACGGAAGTCATGACGCGCGCGCGGTCCATCATGCGCACGCAACCGTCGAATCACGACGCGATGGAAGCCATACGGATCGCCCGAAAGCTCAATCCGGAACAGGCGGGCTGCTGGGCGGCCCTCTATCATCCGGACCTTCTCCGCACGGACCAGGTTTCCCTGACATCCGGAGCGGTTGAATCCAGTTCCGTCCGACTGGCGTTCCTTCGCGGAGCCGCGCGCGCGGACTCCAGTTTCACACGCGTGCTTCTGGAGACCTTGCTCCACGAAAAACGCATCACGGAGGCGGTCGCTCTGCTGGATCGCGCGAGTCCCGCGCTGACGGGAATCCGGGAAGAAGCGAGCTTCAACAAGTTGCTCCTCGATGCCGCCATCGATTCCGGACGCAAGGAAAAAGCCCTGTCGATTCTCCTGTCCCTCGACGACGCGTCCCGGGAAATGTACCGCAGCCGCGCGGAATCCGTCGCAATCCTGCTGCTGCGCGCCGGGAACATGGAGGCGATCCTGGCCCTGGCGAATCGATTCGCCTTCAATCGTGCGCTCCATGAGACCATCGCGGCGCAACTTTACCGGCGCGGCAGAGCGGCGGACGCGATGCGATTCGACGACTCTCGCGAAGAAATCCGTGCGATGGCGGCGTTTCAGCGCGGCGACACACCGCAGGCGATCAGGGAACTTGACGTCCTCCGGCGCGCCGGCCGCATCACATCGGACCTCCTCGCGGTCCTCCGGCAACTGGAGTCGGATCCGAACAGAAAGCGGCTCCTGACGCTCGCGCTTCATCTCCGTGGGCGTGTTCCCGCGGATGCCCGTGACCTGCGAAGCTTTCATTCTCCGCTGTCGCGAGTCATCCTGGCCGGTTCTGGAAGATCGACGCCCGCGGCAGGACTGTCCAACAGGGTGATCGCCGAGGCTTATATGAACAGGGAAGTTCCGGGGCGGGCGCGACGATATCTGCTGGCGGAACTTCGCCACGCCCCATCGGCCCGTTCCATTCTGCCGCTTCTGGTGCGCGCGTGCCGACTTGCCGGCGACACGGCCACGGCATTTATCCATGTACAGGAAGCGCTCCGTTACGAACCTTATGCGGCCGACTTGAACGTCATCGCCTATGAGCGCGACAAGCTGGGAGGCGATCGCGGACTGATAATCGCCCGGCTGGAAAGGCTGGGCTCACTGCCGGGAGTCGCAGCCAGGCAGGACATCAAGTTGCTGATCAACAAGGAACTGCCGCGCGCCTACACGGCGGAGGCGGCCGCTCAATTCAAGAATCGGGGATACGCCCTGGCGTACCTGCGGAAAGCGCGGGCCCTGGATGAGGAAGATCCGACCATACCGTTCAACATCGCCATGATCCATTCCCTGAACGGAGAAGTGGATTCGGCCATCGCCGCGATCGATGACTGTTTCCGGATCAGCGACAACGATATAGATGCGCTGATCCTGGCCGCAAGTCTCTTCAAGCGCAGGGGGAGAAATGACGATGCGGCGGCCGCCTATCAGAAAGCGCTCCAGTGCGGCGCCTCCGTGCAGGTTCGGCACGACCTGGCCTTGCTGATGCAGAATCAAGGCGAGACGGCCGGCGCGTTCGTGGCGGCGGCGGAAGCGCGCAGGCTCGATCCATCAAGTGTTCGCATCGCTCGAACCTTCGGCGTGCTCGCGGCCCACCTCGGCAAATGGTCGGAAGCCATGGAACCTCTGAAGCAAAGCCAGGCAGCATTTCCTCATGATCGCGAGGCGCAATTTCTTCTGGCGCGCACGTCCATCGAATGTGGAGAGATCGGCGCCGGACGGAAGCTGGTCGCCGCACTTCCACAACCCGCTGATCGAGTGGAATTGTTCGCGCGCGCGGACATGAAGGACGGTCGTCCCTTCCTGGCGGTGACCGCGTTGAGACCTCACGCGAAGGCTCCGCGTGTCCGCGAACTCTTTATTCGCGCGCTTGCGGAAGCCGCGGACCAGATGCTGACGAACGGCAGGATGGCCGAAGCAAGGAGTCTCTGGCGCGAGTGGATCGCACTCGATTCCTCGGCCGCTATTCCGCAAACGCTCCTGGCCGCTGCGGCTCCCGCTCTCACACCGCCGGCGCCGGCAAGCCAGGCGACGGTTCTGTCCGGCGGCGGAGCAGCCGGAGTGAAAACCGGCGCGGGAACGCCGCCTGCTCCACGCATCTTGCCGGCGACGAGACCCGCTTCCGCTCGTCCTGATACTCATCAGGCCGTCATGGCGGCTGTGCCACGCCACGCGGACTCGTCGATCCCGATATTACGAGTGCCGGTCTCATCCTTGAAGATCGCCGCGGAAGCCATGAAAGCCGGAAAATTCGCCACAGCCGAATCGCTGGCTCGAAAGATTATCGAAGATAATCATTCCAATGCGACCGCATGGAACCTTCTCGGTTTAGCCCTGTCCCGGCAGGGCCGTCAGGCTGATGCCGTGAACGCGTTCCGAGAGTCGCTCAGGATCCGCCCGGACCAACCCGAGGTTCGCGCCGTCCTGGACGAGATGGAAAGCACGGGATGAGACTGCATTCAGGTTGCCGATGGACTGTCAGGATCGCGATGATCAAGGCCGCGCTGCTCTGTTCCGCCTGCGGTCAGGACGTGACGGTTGCGCCGGTCTCTCTGGAAGATGCCAGGCGTCAGGAAGGCGTCGAGTTGGCAGCCGCGGCCACACGGGGGGACACGGCGCTGATGAGTTCCATCCGGGGAATCGTGACCGATTCGCCGGCAGGATTCCTTAAAACGGGCGACCTGGTGTGGCGTGTCGCCTCCGTCGAGGATGTGACACGCGGAGTCGCACGAAGCTGGTCGAGCGTGGATGCGCGGTGGATCGCGATTCGACTCGTTATGACTTACGATGCGGCCGAGACCGCGACCATCGATACGCAATCCGTGACTCTTCGAGAACAGCTCGTCCTCCTGGACGATGAAGGAGGACGCCACTTTCCGCTCGCCGTGCATGACCGCATCAATCCCCGGATCGATCTCCCGTGGGCCATCCCTCGGGGCGGCGAATCCGCTACGATCCTCTTCCCCATCCCGAGGGATCTGAAACCCGCATCTCTGGAAATTAGCGCGCCCCTGGGGGCCGGCCGGATCGAATGGAACTGGCCGGAAACCCCATCCGATTGGATCGTTCTGAATCGCAAGTTGATACTCCAGGACAAATCCCAGCGAACGCTCTGGGATGTCACACTGCAACGCGTTCGCCGGATTCCCGGCGGCACGGAATCCCGGAGAAATCGGGGCACTGAACCCACGGGAGGCGATTCCTCCGATTCGGAGAGCGGGGAAGCCGGAACATTTCAAGCCGACCTGACGCTCCGTAATGTCACTTCGTCTCCGGCTCTTTCGCCCGATCCCGCCGAGGCTCGTCTCTATACCGGAGGCGGCCGGACCATCGCATCGGTCTCGCTCCCGGTTCAACGCATGGTGGAACCGGGAAAGACCATATCCTTCACGGTGCGATATACAGGCGTGCCGCAACGGGAATCCCTGGAGGTTGTTCTGCCGTATCGCGACGAGTTTGCCCGGATCGACGCCATGCCTGGACTTCGGCCCGAGGAAACGATCTCCATGATGAAACCGGTTCTCTCGGGCGGCTTGCGAGTCGCCGTCTACGCCGTGAATGTCCAGGGAGGTTTCGGCGTGCGGCTTGGACTTCTTAATAACGGGTCACGGCCGCTCACGGCTTCTCTCGCGAAAATTTCCGGAGCGACGGACGCATCCTCTCCTTCGCTGGAGGGAGTCATGGAAGACGCTCCGGATACGCTCTATCCCGGATTCGAGGAACGGCGCTGGGTCATCTTCCCCCGGCGAGTTCATGCTCTCAGGATTGAATTCGCGGGAAAGAATCCGATCAATGTGAAATTGTGATGAGCTCGATTGCCGCGCCTGCTACAGGGAGTAGTACAAACCTGTAAGGAATCGTCCGATCGAGGACGAGAGAAGTCCGTCGCGAAAAGCGCGGAGGATCGAGAAGAATCCATCGGCGGCAACATTCCGTGAAAGAATGCAGGCTTTCGCTCCGCCGGGGGGCGGAGGAACGGCGGCGGCACCGCCGGCGTTGGGATCGGGGCTCGTGGTTGCCGTCGTGCCGGGCGCGTCGTTGAAATTGGGCGTGCCGCTGGTGATGTCGACGGGAGCCAGGGCCGGAACGATGGGCCGGCCCGCCAGATCTCTCAAGCCGGATGAGGCGCTGAGGAGATTAATACCCGAGGGGCTCGATTCGGTTGTGACGGCGGCTGAGAAGACACCGCTTACACGGAATCTGTTCGTCGTGCCCAGAAGAGTGATTCTGACCTTGTTTCCGTCGACCCTCGACACAACAGAATTGAAATCGATGATGTCTCCAACAACGGGCATGAAGATCGTGTTGATGGGCAGGGCGTCGGAGACGTCAAAATGGCCGTGGGTGACATTGGCGGAGAAGGAGAGATCGAGCACGTCGCCCGCATTGACGGAAGCGGACGAATCCACATCCTGGTAGATGGCGCCCGTCAGCATGGGAGCCAGGTTCTGGCTTCCCGTATCGGAGCCGCCGATATCAATCGCGGTCGCGGAAGGCCGCGCGGCGCGACCTGCCGTATCGACGATCGACGCGGTGGTCGTCAGCAGATTGATACCCGATGGGCTGCCGCTCGCGTGCGTCCCGGCAACGTAAGGTCCGGTGATTTTCAATATGGGAACAGTTGTAAAGGTCATGGTGAGCTGGTTGCCGGAGGTCTGGGAGATCGCAGGCGCGACGGAACCGAAGAAATCTCCCGTGACGGGCAGGAAAAAGGCGGTCGATGGCACGGCATTCGCGACGATATTATCGGAGAAGGTGAGAATGAGCTGATCTCCGATGTTGAGGGTGAACGAACTGTCGGCGTCGGAATAGATCGCCGAGATCATCGTCGGACCGACGGTGCTGCTCGTATCGCCGACAGTGCCGCCGACGTCAACGGCTGTCGCGGCAGGATTGGCGACGACGTTATAGGTGCTGAAGATGGTGGAGAGCGTATCCTTGAGGTTGATACCGGAGGGACTTCCGGACACGTGCGTGCCAGTAGCGTAGGCGCCCGGGACGGTAACGACCGGAGAAGCGCCCATCCTGATTCTCATCTTGTTGCCGCCGACGAACGTGATCGTGGGATTGATTCCGAGATCGTCTCCGATAACCGGCATCGTGAACCTGTCCTTGGTGGCCGATGACGTCGACAACAGGTTCGTGTCGAACGCCAGGATGATATCGTCGCCCTGTGTGGCCGTGCCGGATGTATCGTTATCGGCGATGGTGGCGCTGATGGGGAAGGGCCCGTTGCCGATGCCTCCCGAGGTCGCGGCCGGCGCGGTCGTGATATTGACGGTTCTCCCCTTGATGACCTGGAGCGTCACGAAACTGATGCTCTCGCCCGCATTATAAACCTTGGCGAATACATCGTTGGTGCTAAGGAGTTTCGCTGAAAAGGATATGCTGTCAGGAATGACAACCGGCGCATTTCCGTTCAACGAGTACACGAGCAGAAGTTTGAGCGAGTTCGAATCGGAGCCGGTGCCGTTCGGGGTGCGGATGATCTCCGGAATGGAGAGCGTCAGGATGATGGTGTCGTTATCCGCCGCGTAAGTTCCTGATGCAAGCGTGACGTCACCGGAGGTGAACGTGCCCGTGTTATCGCGATCCTTGACGAGCGAGACTGACGTCACGTCGAAGCGATCGTCCAGGTTGCCGCTCGCCGTGAACCGCAGCGCGTTCAAGCTTATCGCGTGACCCGAGTCCGCGAAGAACCGGCCGCCCCAGACGACGACTCTCGTATCGTTATTGGCGACGCTGATCGTCGAATCGGGGTGATACTGGAGGAATGCTCCCGTGTCGACCGTCAGGGTGGAAAGCGTGCCGGCGACGACCGAGAATACATTGCCGCTCAGCGCGACGCCTCCGATGGCAACAGGTGTTCCCGCGACGTTTTCCTGGGCGTTGATGCCTGACGAAGGATTGAATCGGGGCTCGAACGTCAACGGTGGATTTAATACAGGAATATTTGTCGAGAACGAATAGGTCACGAGGAGATTGACGGCGCTCGCGTCCGTCGGCAGACCGGAAGGCGTGCGCACGAGGAGATTCAAATTCGAGAAGGTAACCCGGTCCTGGACAAATGAACCCGATCGAAGGAGCAGATCGTTGGCGGAAAATGTGCCGGACGCGTCCAGGTCATAGAAGAGCTTGGCTTCGGTCAGATGCGAATCGGCGATGCCCGTGCCCGAGTCATCCAGAGAAATCGAATTCACGATGATCGTATGATAGCTGTCCGTCCAGAACCTGATGCCCATGGCGGCTTGCGTAACGGCGCCGGCGGATACATTGACAAGCGCGGGGGCGAAAGTCCCGGCCGAGACATTCAGTGTCGCCTGGGTCGGAGTCGGACCCTTGATGGTGATGATCGCGCTCTTGAAAGGCAGTCCGAGGGACAACGAGGGAGGACCGGACGCGGGATAAATGCGATTTTGACTCCAACCGGTCTGCACGGATCTGCCCTGGGAATTCAAATCGCCACCGGACAGGGTGCTGCCGTTCGTAACGTTCGTGCCTATGGTCGTCCAACTGATGTCGCCCGATCCTTCCATGGCCAGACGGAACGTTCGTCCGGCCTCTACTGTGGATTTGAAATCATAGGAGACGAGAAATGTTTCGGTTCCATTATCGAGGTGGCTGTCGAGGATGTACCCGATATTGGTGAAAGTAACCGTCGGATTGAATCCCGTTGTCTTTACGAAAGCCTGCGCTGTGGGGAGGAAAACGTCGGGGCTGTCCACCTGCCCGTTGCTGTTGACATCCACGAAAAGTTCCGCGCGCTCGATATCGAACGTGTCGCTGCCTTGTCCGAGGCCATAGAAAGTCAACTGGTTCAGGCGGATGTCCTCGCCGTTCGCACGCAAGACAAACTGCCAGACCGCGACGTTATTCGCCCCCGAATCGATCGCCTGACCTACGTCTGTCTGACCCACAAAGCCGGGCTTAAGGATTCCCGAGTCCATGTCGAGCCGACCGACCAGGCGCATCGAAAATCCTTTAAACGCGAAGTGATCTGTGAGCGCCGGAGTGATACTCAGTGTCACCCCGACCGCGTATGTGCCCGGCGGGCCGGTTGGCGTACCCGAGATGACACCGGTCGTGGCGTTGATCGACAGACCCGTTGGCAATCCCGTGGCAGACCAGGTTCGCTCAGTGATGGCATGTGTGTCGTTGGTTGTCATCACAAAGGAATACGGAATCTGGTATTGGCAATCGTCGATATCCGTGGTTGTAATGAGGATGTGCACGGCGTCCGACCTGGAAAGCCATGCGGAGAGGCATGCGAAACTCACAAGCAGCGCGAGGAAAAGCGAGTTTTTCCACAGCCGGTTTCGCCGACGTTTCACATCGCACTTGTCCGATTTCTGCTCGTCCGTCATCGCATTCCTTTGCGTATCAAGTTCGTCTGAACAGGGGATTTCCCCAATCACAGAGATTATCGCCAAAAGATAAATTAAAATGAGCGGGAAGTCCACTGCGATCTTTGGTGAATTTTTTACGCAAATCTATACAAAGCAGATATTCGCACTGAAATCAGGCAGGCATCGCACACAAATTATCCACAGGTCGGCTTTCTCTCCCTCGTCGGGCTGGCGGGATTTGAACCCACGACCCCTTCCACCCCAAGGAAGTGCGCTACCGGGCTGCGCTACAGCCCGACGTGAAAGAGAAAGCTTCGCCCCGATCGATCATGTTACCGCGACTCGCGGAGCAAGGACAGAACAAGTTTCAATTCGCTCCGGATCGCCTCCAGCGTGGCCGGTTCCGCAGGCTCCGGTTCTTCGCCCACCAGAGCCCGCCGAGCGCCCGCTATCGTGAATTTCTCGTCATACAGGAGATGCTTGATCTTCATCACCAGTTCCACATCGCGGCGTCGATATATCCTGCGGCCCGAATCGTCCTTCCGCGGAGACAGGCTCGGAAATTCCTGCTCCCAGAACCGCAGTACATGAGGTTTGACGCCTGTGATGCGACCGATTTCGCCGATCGTGAAGTAGAGCTTGTCCGGAACATCCGCGGTCGCGCGGCCGCCGGGATTCGTTTCGGCAGGAGCAGGGGATGACACAATGTTACCGCTAATTCGCTTTAGCGGCCGCTATTCGTTCCTTGAAGTCCTTGCCCGGAGAAAATTTCACGGCTTTCTTGGCGGGCACGCTGATGAGTTCGCCCGTGCGGGGATTCCGGCCGCGGCGCGGGCCGCGCGAGAGCACCTTGAAGGTGCCGAAACCGACGATGTGCACGTCCTTGCCCGACTTCAGGCTCCGCTTCACCGCTTCCACGAAGGATTCGACAGCCTGGCGGGCCAGCCGTCTCGGCATGCCCGTCTTCTCCCGCACTCGATCGATCAATTCCGCTTTGTTCATGTAATCCCTGTGTTTTTACTCCTCGACAGCAGAGGTGTCAACAGGAAAAGGTGGAATCAGAACTTCCCCATCCACAAAACCTGAAACCACGAACCACACGAAAAACACGAAAATCATGGGAAGAGGCGTCGCTTTATGGATGCGTTTGAGGAGAACACCGGTTGATGGGGAGAATCCATGGCCCGTTGACCAGATCTGTGAGCACGTGCCTTGAACGGTTTCAACAGGCTGGGCGGCGTGCCGAAGAGGGGTGTTTCCCGACTTTCAGACTTGTGCTTTAATCATCCGTGAAGAACGCAGGAGTTGTTCGAGCAAGTGCCTTGCGAGGTGGCGAAGCGTTATCTTCGCTTTCCTCCAGCGCTTTTCAAGCTCGTTCCACTTCTCGTGCAAGAAGAGAAGCAGCGAGTTGAAGCCGATGGCCAGGAGAAAGACCAGGCGGAGGCTCGCTGCTTCATCTTTTACATAGCCGTGTTTGGAACTGCAAAGCGAATTGAAGAGCTTGAAGCCGTTGTTCTCGATCGACCACCGAAGGTGTCCAAGTTCCCGAAGTTCCAACGCCGTCAAATCATCCCGTGAGGTCACGACAAAAAAAGGTTTCCGTTTCTCCTGTGGCGATGGATGTTTCCGTGATCATGGCGACTCGCAGTAATCGTTCGACTCCTACAAAGGAGAATCCCTTTTGCACAACGCGCTCAATCAAGGTGGCTGATGTTTTCAGCTCGTGCCCTGCGCCGGGTGACGGTTCGAAATCCACCAGTGTCCTGTTCGCATCGTTCCGGACCGCCTGAAACGCGCTCATGAGCTGCTTGTTGAGCGACGTTCCATCCACGAGACCCACGCGCAACGGGACGCCCGCTTTCAAGGCGATACGTTGACGGATCCTTCTCAAAGACACGGCGATTGATTCCGCGAAGTTCGTCCAGGGATAATTCCTTGATGACTCGGATCAGATGCGTATCCGATACGGACTCGTCGAAATATCGTCCCGCGTCGCCTCGGAGTCGAAGATCGATATTCAAAAAACTGCGCGCGCCCGCCAAAGGCAGAAGCATCACACTGCCGACGATGGTCTCCAGTCGAATTCGAGGTTTCCTACGCGGATCCGTGAGACCATTGGTCGGATCAATTTAGTTCCACAAAAAGCCATTAAAGGCTGCCGTATAAGTTGCCACGTTCGCTCCTCCGTAGATGCTGCGTAAGTGATGTAAAAAGAAAAGAGAGAAGAGAGAAAAGAAAACCCTCCGCGACCGCGGACTCTATTTTATCCCATCGAAAGGCATATTTTCGTGTGGTTCGTGTGGTTCGTGGTTAAAGGTTCTTCAGTTGGGGAACTTCTGGGTGGAATTACTCAGGCTGAAGGATGCCGCGCTTCAGCCCCGGAACTCATCCTTCAAAGCCCGCGCCATCAGTCCCTCCAGCTCCCGCCTCGGATCCGCTCCCTCGAAGAGAACGCGCACGACGGCGGACGTGATGGGCGTTTCGATTCCCACCGACTTCGCCCATCGATCGACGATGCGCGATGTCTCCACACCCTCGGCCACCATCCCCAGCTCCGCGAGGATCTCCTCGATCTTCCTCCCGCGCGCCAGCTCGCAGCCGACGCGGACATTCCTGGAATGAGCACTCACGCACGTCGTGATGAGATCTCCGATCCCCGACAATCCCGCGAACGTCTTCTCGTCCGCGCCCGCCGCCACGCCGAATCGCGTGATCTCCGCGACGCCGCGCGTGATGAGCGCGCCGAGCGCGTTGTCGCCGGCTCCCAGTCCCTTCGCGATTCCGGCCGCGATGGCGATGGGATTTTTCAGCGTGCCGCCGAGCTCGACGCCGACGAGGTCATCGGAAGTGTAGAGGCGGAGCGTCCTCGTGGAGAGAACATCCCGGAGCAATCCGCGGGAGGCGCCGGCGACGACGAGCGTCGTCGGGAGCCCGCGCCCCACTTCTTCCGCGTGGCTCGGGCCGGAGATCGTCGCCACGCGGTCCGCGCCGGTGTCTCCCAGTTCCGAGGCCATGACCTGCGTCATGCGATACGGCTTTCCCTCCCGGAATTCCAGGCCTTTGGCGGCGGAGATGACGACGGCGTTTCGCGCGATGAATGGAGCGAGCGTACGAATCGTCCCGCGCATGTGCTTCGACGGCACCGCGCATACAACCGCGGACGCGTTGTCGAGCGCCGCTCCCGGATCCGACTCGATGCGGAGATCATCCGGAATGCCGACACCGGGAAGGAGCCTGCGATTTTCGCGCGCGGAGCGCAATTCCGCGGCGCGTTCCGGAGTGCGCGCCCAGAGCATCACGTTCTTCTCCGCGCGATGCCATGCGATCGCCAGGGCCGTTCCCCAGCCGCCCGTTCCGAGAATCACGATCTTCTCGTTCACCGTTTTTCCTCCGCAAGGACGGGCGCGCTCTCGGCGGTAATGCCAGGCTCCCGATTCGGACTCGAACTCTCCCATCCGTTCCAGATGCGCGCTTCCGTTCCGTTATACAGCCGGGAAAGATTACCGCGATGTTTGTATACGACAAGCGTTCCGAGGAGAATGGAAAGCCAGGCGACCGGACGGGATGCGGTGGACCATGCGACATAGGGGAGAATGACGGCGCCGGCGACGGAGCCCGCGGAAACGGTTCGGGTGGCCAGGGGCCCGACCACGAGGAACGTCGTGAAGGCATAGAGGAACGGGACCGGCGCGATCGCCAGGAAGGCGCCCGCCGCGGTGGCGACGCCCTTGCCGCCGGATCCCTTCAGCCAGATCGGGAAGACATGACCGACGATCGCGCAGGTGCCCGAAAGCATCGCGGCGGTTTCGCCTCCGAACCGAAAAGCCAGCGCGGCGGGGACATAGCCCTTCGCGATATCCAGGACGAAGCAGAGGAACCCCAGCCGCGCTCCGCCCACGCGCCACATGTTCGTCGCGCCGACGTTTCCGGAGCCGTGTTCGCGAATATCGAGCCCCAGCTTTTTCCGCGCGATCACGTAGGCGAAGGGAATGCTTCCCGACAGGTATCCTCCGACGGCGGCTCCGAGGTGCGTCAGGATCGAACCGATCACCTGCGGAATTCCAGGAGAATCGGAACGCCCTCGAATCCTCCGCACTTGCGGATCGAATTCCGGATGAATCCCATGATCGCGTGGGACGGCCGGCCCGAACCGAAGATGAGAAACGAGGGCGGGAGGATCGAGCGCTGGATGCCGTACTTGATCCGGAGGCCTCCAGGAGCCCTCTGGGCGACATCCGCGAGGATCCGGTTCAGATCCGAAGTGCGGATGCGCGTGTGGCCGTGCTTGGCGGTCTCCAGCGCCATGTCGAGGAGCCGCGCGATGCGGAGATGCTTCAGGGCGGAGATGGATATGATCGGGACGTGCGCCTCGGATTTCAACCGGCGCCGGATCTCCAGAACGGTCCGGTCGAACTCCTTGCCGGGATCTCCCGTCGACGGCGCGATATCCCACTTGTTGATCGCGAGGACGCAGGCCTTCCCGAGCGCCATGACACCCGCCACGATCTTCACATCCTGGTCGGTCACTCCATCTACGGCGTCCGTCATGACGACCACCACGTCGGATCGCTCCACCGCCTGCCGCGTCCTCCCGACCATGATGTTCTCCAGGAGCGAAAACGTCGAACGCTTCTTCCGAATCCCCGCCGTGTCGACGATCGCCACCCGGCCCTGGGGCCGCTGGATCGCTTCCTCCACGGCATCGCGCGTCGTGCCGGGGATCTCGGAAACGATGGAGCGTTGCGTCTTCAGGATGGCGTTCAGGAGCGAAGACTTGCCTACATTCGGGCGGCCTACGATCGAGATCCGCGTCACGAACGGTTCCTCCTCGTCTTCCTCCCCGGCGGGTCCGCAGAGCGCGAGCGCTTTCTCGATCAGTTCGCTCACGCCCCGACCGTGTTCCGCGGAGACGCCGACAACCTCCCCGAGCCCCAGCGCGGAAAATTCCGCGGCTCCCGATTCCGCGCCGGGATGATCCGCCTTGTTCGCGGCCACCATGATCGGTTTCCGGCCGCGCAGCTTGCCGGCGACCAGCTTGTCGAGCGGCACGATGCCGTCGCGGATATCGACGACCAGAACCACGGCATCGGCGGACGCGATGGCGACTTCAGCCTGGAGCTCGATCATCGCCGCGAAATCGTCCGACAGACCAATGCCGCCCGTATCGATCCAGCGGATCCGCTCGTCGCCGTACTTCGCGATCTCCTCCACCCGGTCGCGCGTGATGCCGGCCTGGTCGTCCACGATGGAACGGCGATGGCCGACGATCCGGTTGAAGAGCCGCGACTTGCCTACGTTGGGACGCCCGACGATCGCGATCGTTCTCATGAGGCGTTCTCCTCGCTCCCGGGAGTTCGACCGCTCAACCGGCGGCCCGCGAAAAACTCCTTCAGCATGCGGCTCGAATCTTCCTGCAGCAATCCGAACTCCACGATCGGCCTGTGATTCAAGCGCGCATGGGGAATGACCGTCAGCACCGATCCGGCGGCGCCCGCCTTCGGATCTTTCGCCGCGATGACGACGCGCGCGATGCGCGCATGAACGATGGCGCCCGCGCACATCGCGCACGGTTCGAGCGTCGTGTACAGGACGGCCTCGGTCAACCGGTAGTTCCGCTCCGCCTCGCACGCGGCGCGAATGGCGTTCAACTCCGCATGCGCCGTCGGGTCGAACGCGCCGATGGAACGATTCCGTCCTTCGCCCGCGATGCGCCCATTCACGACGACGACGGCGCCGACGGGCACTTCATCAGCGAGCGCCGACGCGCGCGCCAGTTCGAGCGCTCTCCGCATGCACGCGCAGTCCCCCTCTTCGTCGCGGCTCCGGGCCGCGGAGGTTATTCCCGTTGTTTCAATCACCGAAGTATCATATTCTATATTGCGATGGAGAACAGCAGGGCATGACACAAGCGCTTGATCTGAATGGAATCCTCATTTCCGTGGATGGGGAGAAAATACCCTGCAAGCTCGTGAACATGACGGAAGACAAGCTGGAGATCTACTCCATCGACCCCGTCAACACGGGAGCGCGGCTCCAGCTCATCATTCCCAATCCCCGCCTGCAGTGCACGCTGATCGTCGATACCGTCGAGGTGTCCGGCGACTCCCATATCCTGATCGCGACTCCCCTGGAGGGAACGGCCCACATCCGCGCGAAGATCCTTGAACAGAAGGTGCGCGGCCTGATCCGCTGAAGCAGATCCGAAATATCGCTGTGCTGGGATTTCGGATTCAGGATTCAGGATTTCCGAAGGCTATCCCCACTTGATGATTCCGGAATGGAGCGAGTTCGCCAGAAGCCCGTGCCTCGGGAGCACGCGGATGGCGGCTCCGAAGCGGCCCGTGTCGACGCAGGGCAGCTCCCCTTCGAATATCGTTCCCTTTCCGTGATGCCCGGTGGCGGCAAGCGGAGCCACGGTGTTGCCGATGATCTTTCCTTCGGCATCGAGCCGGCCGTAGTACGCTTCCACGCTGATCTCGTCAGGCTTGACGCTTCCGAGTTCGAGAACTGTCCTCAAGCCCAGCTTGCCTTTCACCGCGACTTCCGAATCGCCGATGGTGGACAGGTCCGCGACGCGGATATCGTTCCACGCCGCGAGCAATTTCCCTTTCCAAGCGGCCAGTTCCTTCGCCTGCGCGTACTCGTGCGCCTTCAGCCGCAGCGCGATCTGCGCGGCGTTGTAATAGAACCGGTCCATGTAGTCCTCGACCATCCGGTGCGTGTTGAAGACGGGGCAGATGGTCTTCAAGCAGGACTTCATCTTCTCCAGCCAGCCCCGGGGCAGGCCGTCGGCGCCGCGTGTGTAGAAGAGGGGAACAATTTCTTTTTCGAGGAGGCTATAGACGGAGTTGCTGTCGACTTCATCCTGGTAGGTTTCATCCTCATATTCGTCGCCGGATCCGATCGCCCAGCCGTTCGTCGGCTGATACGCCTCGCACCACCATCCGTCCAGGACGGAGAGATTCAAGGCGCCGTTCGCGGCAGCTTTCATGCCGCTCGTTCCGCACGCTTCCAGAGGTCTCCGCGGATTGTTGAGCCAGATGTCGACGCCCTGCACGAGATACCTCGCGACATGGATGTCGTAATCCTCGATGAAGACGATCCTCTGGCGGAACTCGGGCATGCGTTCGAGCTGGATGATGCGCTTGATGAACTCCTTGCCCTGGTTGTCCGCGGGATGCGCCTTGCCGGCGAAGATCACCTGGACGGGGAAGTCCGTGGAATTCAAGATCTTGTTGACACGCTCGAGATCCCGGAACAGCAGGACGCCGCGCTTGTACGTCGCGAACCTCCGGGCGAATCCGATCGTCAGGGCGCGCGGATTCAGGATGCCTCGCGCGAGATCGATCTCCGTTCGCGGAGCGCCCGTGCGCTGCAGCTGGGCGACCAGCCGGTTCCGGGCGAAAGCGACGAGTCGCTCGCGGCGGCGCTCGTGCGTCCGCCACAGCTCGGTGTCGGGAATATGAAGGGCCCGCTCCCAGACTTTTTCGTTGTCCGGATCCTCGCTCCAGCGCGGCCCGAGATACCGGTTGTAGAGCCCGGCCATTTCCATGGAGATCCAGCTCGGGATGTGCACTCCGTTCGTCAGTCCGCTGATCGGGATGTCGTCGACGGAGAGCTCCGGCCAGACGCTCGTCCACATCGCGCGCGAGACATGCGAATGCAGCTCGGAGACGCCGTTGCACCACGCGGCGAAGCGGAGCGCGAGGATCGTCATGCAGAAAGGTTCTTCGCGATTGGAGGAATTGGATCTCCCGAGTCCCAGCAGGTGCGTGAAGGGAATGCCGATTTCATCCGCGAAGCCGGAAAAATATTTCTGCATCAGCTCGTTGGAGAACGTGTCGTTGCCCGCGGGAACGGGAGTGTGCGTCGTGAAGACGCTCGATGCCGTGACGAATTCCGTCGCCGCCTCGAAGGTCAGGTTCCGGTCCTTCATGAGCTTTCGGATCCGCTCGAAGACCGCGAAGGCGCTGTGCCCCTCGTTCATGTGAAATACGGCCGGACGCAGCCCCAGGCGGCCCAGCGCGCGGACTCCGCCGATGCCCAGGACGATCTCCTGGCGGATCCGCATCTGGCGGTCCCCGCCGTACAGCTTGCCCGTGATCTCGCGGTCCTCCTGCGAGTTCTCCGGGCAGTTCGTATCGAGCAGATAGAGCGGAACGCGGCCGACCTGGATCTTCCAGATGTTGACGAGCACATTGCGGTTTTCGAGCGTGACGTGGACTCCGATCGGTTGCCCCTTCTCGTCCCGACATTGCTCGATGGGCATCGTGTGAAAATCGTTGTCAGGATAGCGTTCCTGCTGCCAGCCGTCCGGCGAGAGATACTGCCGGAAATAGCCTTCCTTATACAGGAGCCCCACGGCGATGAGCGGAACGCGAATGTCGGAAGCGGACTTCAGGTGGTCGCCGGAGAGAATGCCGAGGCCGCCCGAGTAGAGCGGGAGGCATTCCGTCAGACCATACTCGGCGGAAAAGTAGGCGACCTTGAAATCGGCCGGTTTCTCCAGGTGATAGGAGTATCCCGCCGTGTTGCTCATGTACCGATCGAACTGCCGGTAGACCCGGTCCATCAGGTCGAGAAATCCTTCGTCCGCCAGGAGTTCTTCCACGCGCTCCTGGGAGAGAAGCCCGAGCATCTTGACGGGATTGTGGCCGGTCGAATCCCACAGGTCCCGGCTCATCTGCTGAAAGAGGGAAAGCGCCTCCGGATTCCAGGAAAACCAGACATTCTGCGCGAGCTTTTCAAGAGGCTTCAGGCGGTCGGGCAGCATCGGCTTGACCGTAAATGGAAGAATTCTCATCGTCGTCTCACTCTCTCATTATGCAAGGGATAGATCCGGTTAAAGCGTTCCGAGTCCGTGGAGTCATAATATGAAAGCGCACCGCAAGCAAGAAAAAAGAAGGGGGACATTCTCCCACATTCCAACATTGGCATCGCAAGAGTTACAAGTTTTACTAAATGGAGTGAACGCGCATGGGTCACCAACTCCATTATTCTGAATGTTGGAATGTTGGAGAATGTCCCCCTAATATCCGAGGATGCAGCGTCTTCCTCATCAGGGCCGTCTCTTTCTTTCGCTATGGCTCGTCCTCGTCTTCTTCGGAGATCCGCTGCTGGAGATCAACACGGTCCGCTACCTCTTTCTCTCCCGCGCGGTGGCGGAAGACAGGTCCTTCATGGTTGACCGCTTCGCGCACTCTTCGAAAGGCGATCTCGCGGTTTCCGACGGGCATTATTATTCCGGCTCATTGCCGGGAATCGGGTTGATGCTCTCGCCGGTCGCGGCCCTGGCGCATGGCTCCCGGGATACCGCTCCCTTCCGGCCCAATCTCTGGCTTCAGATCCTCTCGCTCATCCTCTTCAACGCGCCCGCGGCCGCGCTTTCGGCCGTCCTCCTCGGACAGGTTCTCGTCGCCTTCGGAAATACCCCGTCACGATCCTTCCTGCTGGCCGTCACGGCCGTATTGGGAACCCACCTTTTCTTCTTCACATCGAAGCTGTCGGATTACCCGATCGTGACGCTCCTGGAACTCATCATCATCCGCGCCGTGATGAGCGCGCGGGTCCTCGAAAGGAAATCGCTTCTTCTTCTCATCGGAGGCTCCCTCGGCATCATCGCCACCGTCAATAATCTCCCTGCGGCTCTCATGGTGCTTCTGCTGCTGTTCATGTTCCCGCTCCGGCCCGGCACGGAATTCATCCGCCGCTGGTTTTTCATTATTCTCGGAGCAGCCCCCTGCGTGATCGCGCGGTCGCTCTATCTGAAGCAATGCTTCGGGTCCGCGCTCATCGATCCGCTGGCCTACTCCGCCGCGAAAATATCCGTCGTCGACATGGCGCGCGAGGGATCCGTTCTGGCGCGGATCATCGCGGAAGCTCCGCGCGCGCTCTTCGACATCACGTTCGGACCGGTCGGGCTCTTCCTCTTCGCTCCCGTCTTCCTGCTTCTCCTGCTGCCGATCATCGATCGTTCGCAAGGCCAGAGCGCGCTCCACGTCAGCTGGCGCAAGTGCATTCTCCTCCTCGCGCTTCTCAATGCGCTCGCGCATTGCCTCCTCATCGGAGGCATCTGGCGGGGCGGCGCTTCATGGGGACCGCGCTACATGCTCTACAGTTCCACGCTCCTCTTCATTCCCATGGCGTATTTCGCCCGCGGCATCCGCGACCGATCGCTCGCCCTCCTCGCGGCCGTCTCGGTCTTCATCAATTGGATCGGAGTCCAGTACGGATATAACGACAGCCTGTTGGACGAGCTGGGACTTTTTCTCCTCGGCGGTCCCACGACTCCGGCCTTCAAGCTCATGTGGCTCCACTGGGCCATCGTACCTTCGCCGGAACGGATCGCGCTCGTGATGGAGGAGACTCCGCGCATCGGGCACTATTACGCCTTCACGCATCCGACTCCGGTGGTCCTGTATGCGACTCTCGCATTGCTGCTGATCCTCGTCTGGCTGCCGATCTGTTCGCGATTTCTCAGACGCGACCGCCCGCTGTAAGGCCCACCACTTTTCCACAGCTTATCCATCCGCACGTTTCTCGGGTTGACCTGGACCCCACTCCGCATTTACGGTCAACGTTCCTAGGATGCGTAGGATCACCCAGCATAAGCGCATCTGGATCGGTACCAGTCGGAATGGGTCCCGGCGTTCCACGACGAGCCATCGTCGCAGGCGCTCGGGTTATCCGGATTGGTCGCTCTGGATCGTTCTCATTGGAGCAGGGCTCCTGGCAACTCCCCTGCTCGGATCGGCCGTCGCGTCGTCGTTTCCCCAGGTGGGTCCATCCCCTCTGACGGTGCGAGATGCCTTCGCCGCGGTCACACCTCTTCCCTTCCAGCTCGACGCCATCGAATCCCGCGAAATGCTCACCAACGAGGACCTCGAAGAAGCCGTCGCCCCCGATGATTCCGAGGAACCCGTGACACCCCGTCGCACGACCTATCATCTCTCGGATGACCGCGCGCCCGCTCCGCTTCTCAACGAAGCTCCCCCGGGATGGCGCACGCACGTCCTCTATAACGCCTACACGAAGCTCGGCACGGCCTATCGATGGGGCGGAGAAGAACCCGGCGGATTCGATTGCTCGGGATTCGTCAAGTATGTGATGGAAGCCAGCGGCATCTTCCTGCCGCGCACGGCGAGGGAGATGCAGGCGTCGACGCTTCCGATCGACTACAACGAGCTGAAGCCGGGAGATCTCGTCTTCTTCCGCAATCCGGATCACGTCGGCATCTACGCGGGAAGCGGCCAGTTTGTGCACGCATCGAGCGGACAGAAGCGCGTCACAATCTCCTCGCTCGATGGAAATTTCTACCGTCGGCGCTATACCGGCGGCGGCCGCGTCGCGGAGTAATCTCCCGGGAAATTCTTCGGGGGATTCCAGAAACAGATGACAATCCGAGCGCTCATTCTTCTGACAGTGATTTTCGCTATCCCTCTCCCCTCCCATGCCGAACTCGAGCCGAGCACGGGCACGCGTATCGCGGATTTCGCGACGATCGGCGGGGAGATCCGCCCACGCTTCGAATACTCGTCGAATTTCGGAGGCGATCGCGCGGCGCGCGAGGAGAACGAGATGGTCTTCATGCGGACGCGCGCGAACGTCGACATCGACGTGTCCGACCAGGTCTTCGCCCGGATCGAGATCCAGGATTTCCGGAGATGGGGCGATCCGCTGTCCAACGCGTCCGGCACGACGGACGCGGCCGACCTCGTGCTGCGCGAGGGCTACCTGGAGCTGACCGATCTCTGGAGCGGCAGGATCAGCACGAAGCTGGGGAGACAGGCGATCGTCCGCGGCGAGGAACGGCTCCTCGGAGACCTCGACTGGCACCGGATCGGCAGAACGCATGACGCGGCCGTGGTCTCCCTGAGGCCGGGCGAAAGCCACAGGATGGATTTTCTTTTCATAAGCGTCACGGAGAACGACAACATCGGTTCGACCGCCGCGGCGAAATCCGGAGTCGACGGCGATGCTTTTCTCTGGGGAATGTACGGCGATATAAAGTGGAAGCCGTTCACGAAGTTCCAACCCTTCTGGATATACCAGGATTACGATTCGTCGACGCTTCCGGCGCTTGTTCCCCAGGTCGCCGGCTCGGGATCCTCGGGATCCGATTTCCGCGTCCACACATTCGGGCTCCTGGCGGGCGGCGAATTCCTGGAGCGATGGTCATGGAATGCGGAGGGGCATTATCAGGCCGGTGATTTCGGCGTTCGAAAACTGAGCGCGTATCTCGCGCACGGCAGGTTGAGCTATGCTCCGGGCCTGACCCATCTTTCCCGGATATCCACTTCGTACGACATATATTCCGGCGATAGGAATGCGGCTGACAATACGATACAGACATACCAGCCGGTCTTTCCGTCGTATTATGAACATACGGGCAGGATCGGAAGGCTGGGGATGAAGAATCTTGACCGGTTCCGGCTCGCCCTATCAGGCGCCTTCCTCGCCGGCTGGCAGTGGAGATTGGACTGGCACAATTTCCGGTCCAACAGCCGCGCCGATCATCTCTATGCGACGACCGGCGGCGTCTTCCTCGCGACCGGCGGTGCGGCATCTCGCTCCGTCGGGAACGAATACGACGCGAGTCTCTCCTTTCCGTGGAAACCCAACGTGACGTTCACGACGACCGCGTCCGTGTTCCATCCCGGAGAAGCATCCAGGCAGGCCGTGCGGAACGCAGGCGGAGCTCCGGGAAGAACGATCGACGCGACAGCCCAGGTGGAGGTGAAATTCTGATGAAAATTTTTTCTGCAACGGCTCCGGTATTCCTTCGACATCGGCGATCCTTGCTCGTGATCGCCGTTCTGTGCTTGCTGCTGATCCCGCCCGAACCGGGCGCCTCTTCATCCGGCGCCGTCCGTTCGGGCAGCGTCCATCAGATCAGGCGCGGTACGCTCCAGCGCCTTACGGGAAATCAATGGGTGTTTCTCCGCGCGGGAGAGAGCGTGAAATACGGCGAGCGGGTGCGGTCATCGCACGACGGCGTCGCGGTCATCGCGATGCCGGACCAGGGCGAGATCGTGATCGGCCCCGGTTCCGACATGACCCTGGCTCGGGATGAAGCCGGGGGTGAAATGAAGCTGGAGCGGGGCGCAGTCTGGATGCAGGCGAAGCTGCCCGCGGGAAGAACCATGACCGTCCGGTCGCCCGTCCTCGTCGCGGGAATCCGCGGCACGAAATTCTCCGTCCTCTCCGATTCCGACGGAGCAGCCGTCTGCACGTGCGAGGGGCTCGTGGACGTGGTCCTGCCGGACAGCCGCGTCCTCGCGTCGAAGACGGCGCAGTTCGTGCCCGTGGAATCGGATGGTCGCGCGCCGCGCGGAGCGATGTCCGACCGGAAGCTGTTGCGGCGCGTGACCGGAGGCCGTTACGACTGGTGTTTCACATGCCATGAAGTCGGAGGCCGCGGGCGGTTGAAGCGGGACTGGATGGAGGATTAGATCGAGGTTTATTTCCGCGCCGAATCCAGAAACCATGACGTGACATGCTGAGCGAGATCATCCGTGGACCGGCCTGGAGAAGGTACGACGAGCATGGCGATCATGGTGCCGGATGGATCCTGCAACATCACAGGGCCTATCCAGTTCCCCTCCGCGGTCTTCATCAGAGCGGACAGATCCAACTCATATAGAGCTTCCCGTTTCGAAACGAGACGGACCATCGAAGACGCGTTCAAGGCGACGAATATGGCTTTCCAGGATTCTCTCTGATCCGGACGAGTGGGCGGCAGATACAGCGAAATCTCGGAGCTGGAAACAAGACGCAGAGTGGCCGTCGCGGTCGACGCCTCCGAGGGCGGCGCAGATGCCCAATACGGTGCCGGCGTCCACGCCGGTTCCGGTGAGGTCACGGTTGGCGGCAGCTCAGGCATGGCTACTGCTGTAACGGATCGATCCGGTTCAGGCTGCGGAACCATCACAACCGGCCGGAATGTCTCTGCAGGAGCCACCCTTGCCGCGGCCGCGACCGCCGGCTTTGGTTCCGCGCGTGGAGTTCCGAAGATGTAGTGCAGCGAAAACCGATTGCTGCTTCCCGCCTCTCCGAAGGGAAGGTAGACATAATCCAGGCGAAGATCATCCCACATCAGCCCCAGGCCCGCCGACGGAGCGCGGTCGAGTTCCTTCGCCCCATCGTAACCCGCGCGAAGAACGACGTGATCGAGAATCGTCAGGCCTCCGCCGACGCTGATATGCGGTTCTTCGGCTTTTCCGGTGATCACATCGAAGGCAAGCTCGAAAGGAGCTCCGACGATGCGACCGTTATACGCCAGCCCCGCTCTTCCGGTCAGAGGCAGCGGATTCTGTGACGTGATAAAGACTGCATCGGCGCCGAAATTCTGAAGGCTCGCTCCGAAGCGAATCGGCCATCGGCTCGGCGTCACGAGCACGCCGATATCGCCCGCGACACCATCAGCCCGGTAACCGGCCACATCCAGCCGGAAAAATTTCACGGCGCCACCGATCTTGAGCTGATTCTCCGAGCCGAGATTGAGACCCAATCCGATCGAACCCATCCGGTCGCCGCCTTCGATGACCGAGCCCGCGCTCCCGGTGGGATCGGTGACCGTCGTCAATCGAAGTTGTCCATAATCCAGGTCGGCGTAAGAAACGGCCCACGAGAGCCTCCTGAGAATATCCGCGCGAAACGTTCCACCCAGCGAGGCGAAATTGGACGAGAGATCGAGCGGCAGGCTGTTCCGCTCGAATCCGATCTCGTAACGATCCAGTTCGGCGAGTCCGGCCGGATTGGATTGAGCCGTGAAGATATCGGCGTGGACGCCAACACCGGCCCCGCCGTACGCGGGCATGCGGCCGCCGCGATCCTCGCGCAGAAAAGGCGCGACCGCCTCTCCGGCGCGTGTTGCATGTAGCGGCGCGGGAAAAACGAGTGCAAGAGCGAGCAAGAGGATGAAGCAATATTTCATCGGACGATCGCCACTTTCCCGGTCGTCCTGGATCCGGACGGGTTGCGCGTGATGAAGAGATAGTAACCTGTCACGAGATCCGCGTTGGAGCTGTTCTTGACGTCCCAGTGGATGTAGCGGTTCCCGCCGGCCGAGAGGCGACGGATCAGGTTGCCGCGAAGATCATGGATCTCCAACGTCGCGCCCGGCTCGACCGGTTGAAAGACGATGCCGGTGGAAAGATCGCCGGCGACAAAGGGAACGCCGTTGTTGGGATTGGCGTCCGTGGGAATGAAAACGCTGGGCGACGGAACCGCGTCTCCGTGATTCCGGAGCGTCAAGGCGGCGTACATCACGACGGAATTGCCCGCCGAATCGACAACGGTGACCGGAATCGCGTAGGGCCCGTCGAGCCGATTGTTGAACTGGCTAAGCCGATAGCGGATCTGGTATCTCCCCGCCGATGTCACGACGTACGGTTGTTCATCGCCGGGCAGGTATTCCGAATCGATGGGCGAAAAGTCGGCGGAGACCGTGTCTCCCGATTCATTCGTGCGTATGACAAGGACGATCGTGTCTCCCGTCGCGTAGTGTTGCGACTGCCGGCCGTCCACGCCCTGTGTGATGATGAAGCTGTCCATGATGGGTTTCGCATGATCGACCTGGAGAATCGCGACGAGGGTCGACTCCGATGATCTGCCGCGGTCGTATGCGATGGCGAAGATCCGGTAGATGCCGTCCGTCTCCTGCCGTACATCCCAGGTGTAGTCGGAGAGCACATCCGTTTCGCCCGCCAGAGCGGTCTGGCCGATCTTCACGGTCGATCCGCTCGCCTCGATGCGCCAGTATTCGATGCGCCCAAGGCCGATCGTGTCGGCGGCGTAGACGCGGATCCGCACATTTTCGTTCACGGAAAGAATCGGGACGGGTTCGACGAGCGTCACGCGCCAGGGACGCGTGTTGTCGACGACGACCGTGACGGTATCGGACTGGAATACGTGGCCGACCGAGTCCTCTACGAGGATCGAGAGACGATGGAGTCCGTCCGCAAAAGCAAGAGTGTTCCAGGTGCCGATCCACGCCGCTGAAAAATCAGTATCGATCAGGATGCCGTCGACGAGGAATCGGACGTGTCGGATCCCGACGATATCGGTCAGGACCGCCTCGATACGCACCGTGTCGAAGACGACCGCTCCGCTTTCAGGGTAGACGATCTGACCTGACTGCGGCGGAGTGTTGTCGACGAGAATATTCCGCATCCCGGTGATCGAGACGTTGCCGGCGGTGTCGGTCGCTCGGATCGCCAGCACATGCGGGCCGTCACCCAGGCGGCGGGTTTCGAGAAGGAACGTGTCGAAAGGCGCCATGTTGTCCGTGGAATCGGAGACTCCGTCGACGAGCAGTTCGGCCTTCAGGATCGGGCTCGAGTCGGAAACGGTGTATCCGATGAAGATGATGCCGCCGAGCGGAGCTCCTTCAACGGGCGTGTCGATGCGCGACGTCGCAGGCGTATTGTCGAGGATCACGTTGAAGATGCCTCGGGTCTCGTTGCCGCCCGAATCGCGCGCGAGAATGTTGACCGTCGCGAGGTTGGAATCCGGGCGGAGGTTCGACGTGCTGATCACGTAGTTGATGATGTAGCGCCCGAGGCCCTGCGAGGCGACCAGCTCGCCGTTCGTCAAGTACGTGCTGTCCACGAACGAGAAATCTCCGGTCACGACGAGCGTACTGTCGCCGTCGAGAGCGGTGACGAGAATCCGGATCATCTGGCCGTTGGCGTAGATCGTGTCGAGATCCAGAGACGTTGCGACGAAACTGGGGCCGGTATCCTGGAGCCTGATGGTCAGGGCGACGGTGTCGGAGTTCCGGACCAGATCGCTGGCATAGATACGGACAATCGTATCGATTTCGACGGGAAGATCGACGCGCACGACGAACTGGCCGCTGAAGATCCCGTCACCCGCGAAGAGGTCGGGGGCGAATCCCGTGTCATTCAACAGAACCGTGTCACCGCTGACCTCCATGGCGTCTATGTAGATCCTCGTGGTGTCGAGACCGGCGCCGAAATCGGAAATCTGCAGGCGAAGAATGACCGTATCGCCGCGTTTGGCCCGCGTCTGCCCGTTGGGATAGATGATCTGCGGATTGACCATGAGCGGCTTGATCCGGTCGATGCGAACGGTATCGGTGATCGGATTGCTCCAGTTCCCCGCCGTGTCCTGCGCATGGAAGTAGAGCGTGTGGATCCCATCCGGCAGATTGCTGATCACAAGCGTCGCCGTGGCCGACTCGCTGAACTCATCGAAGGCCCCGTCGACGGCGGTCATGGGGAAGCCCGAGCCATTCGGCCCGATGACATCGACGAAGAATTCCGCGGCGCGGATCGGAACCGAGGTGTCATCGATACGGACGAGAATCACGTCGGTGTCGTTGATGTTCTTGTCCTGAGCGCGGTCCCCCGTATCGGCGTAGGCGATCGTGTCGTAACGGACGGATGGCGCGGTGTTATCAAGCTGGACGAAGAAGAGGCCTTCCGTTTCCGAGCCGGAAACATCGCGGGCCCTGATGACGAGGGCGGCCAAGTTCGAATCCGGCCTGGTGTTGGAGAGACTAATCACGTATGTGATCTGGTACGTCGCATTCGCCGTATCGACCGCGACATTCTCCTGGCCGCGAAGATAGCTCGAATCCGGATTGTAGAAGTTGGCGTTGATCGTGAGCGTGGAATCGGGAGGCGTATCGATCGGCATCACCAGCAGACGTATCGTCTGGCCGTTGGCGTAGATCGTGTCGGGATCCAGAGAGGTCACGCGGAACCTTGGGCCGGTGTCGCCCAGATTGATGACTACAGTACGACTCTCCGAGTTCGAGACCCGATCGCGCGCGATGATGAGGATCGACGAGTCAGTCTGGATCGGCACATCGACGCGGACGATGAACTGACCGGAGAAAATGCCGTCGCCCGCCGCCAGGTCCACGCCGAAACCCGTGTCATTCAGAAGAACCGTGTCGCCACTTAATACAAATGAGTTGATGAAGACCTGCGTCGTGTCGAGGCCGGAGCCGAAATCGGTGATCTGCGCGCGGATGATGACCGTGTCGCCGCGCTTCACCCGCGACTGTCCGGCCGGATAAAGGACCGTCACGTTCGAGATGACCGGCGATTCCCGGTCCACGCGGAATGAGTCGCTCCGGAAATTCCCCCATGTTCCTGCCGAGTCCTGCGCGTGGATGAAGAGCATGTGAATACCGTCCGCCAGCGCAAAAAGCGAGAGCGGGGCCGTCACCGATTCGGCGGTCGAATTGAAGAATCCATCCACGGCGTTAAGGGGGAAGCCTGTGCCGTTCGGGCCGATTGCATCGATGAAGAATTCGGCCGCCCGGATCGGGGTATTGCTGTCCTCGACATGAACGAGCACAACATCGGAGTCATTGAGATTGCGATCGGCCGCGCGGTCACCGGTGTCGGAGTAGGGCAGCGTGTCATAGCGCACGAAAGGCAGAGTGTTATCGAGCTGGACGAAGAAGATCCCTTCGGTCTCCGAGCCCGCGACGTCGCGAGCCCTGATGACAATGGCGGCCGAGTTCGAATCCGGCCTTGTGTTGGAGAGACTGATCACGTATGTGATCTGGTACGTCGCATTCGCCGTATCGACCGCGACATTCTCCTGGCCGCGAAGATAGCTCGAATCCGGATTGTAGAAGTTGGCGTTGATCGTGAGCGTGGAATCGGGAGGCGTATCGATCGGCGTCACCAGCAGACGGATCGTCTGGCCGTTGGCGTAGATCGTGTCGGGATCGAGCGAAGTCACGCGGAACCTGGGGCCGCTGTCGCCGAGATTGATAACCACCGTCCGGCTCTCCGTGTTCGAAACCCTGTCCCGCGCGATGATGAGAATTGAAGTGTCCATCTGATTCGGCACGTCGACGCGGACGATGAACTGACCGGAGAAAATCCCATCGCCCGCCGCCAGGTCCACGCCGAAGCCCGTGTCATTCAGAAGAACCGTATCGCCGCTTAATAAGATCGAGTTGATGAAGACCTGCGTCGTGTCGAGGCCGGAACCGAAGTCGATGATCTGCGCCCGGACGATGACGGTATCGCCGCGCTTCACGCGCGACTGGCCAGCCGGATAGATGACCGTCACGTTCGAGATGACCGGCGATTCCCGGTCCACACGGAACGTGTCACTCCGGAAGTTCCCCCATGTCCCAGCCGAGTCCTGCGCGTGGATGAAGAGGATGTGAATTCCGTCCGCCAACGCGAGGAGAGAGAGCGGTGCCGTCACCGATTCGGCGGTAGAGTTGAAGAAACCGTCCACGGCGTTGAGACGGAAGCCGGTGCCGTTCGGGCCGATTGCATCGATGAAGAATTCGGCCGCCCGGATCGGGGTATTGCTGTCCTCGACATGAACGAGCACAACATCGGAGTCATTGAGATTGCGATCGGCCGCGCGGTCACCGGTGTCGGAGTAGGGCAGCGTGTCATACCGGACGAACGGGAGGCTGTTGTCGAGTTGAACGAGGAAAACGCCTTCCGATTCGCCGCCTGAAATATTTCTGACGCGAATCACGATCGCCGCCGCGTTCGAGTCGGGCCGCGTGTTGGAGAGGCTGATCGTGTAGGTGATCTGGTAGGTTCCGTTGGTCGTGTCGACCGCGATATTTTCCTGGCCCGTCAGGTAGCTCGAGTCCGGGTTGTAGAAGTTGGCCCTGACAGTGAGCGTGGAATCTCCCGCTACCACGATCGATGTCAACAGGAGGCGAATTGTCTGGCCGTTCGAATAGATCGTGTCGGGATCCAGTGACGTCACGCGGAACTTGGGAGCCGAGTCGCCCAGGTTGATGAGAATAGTCCGGCTTTCCGTGTTGGAAACACGATCGCGCGCGATGATGAGAATCGGAGTATCGATGTTGCCGGAATCCGCCCGCACCGCGAATTGAGCACTGAAGATTCCGTCGCCGGCGGTAAGATCGGGAGCAAAGCCTGTGTCGTTCATCAGGACCGTGTCGCCGTTGATAAGGAGCGTGTGCACGAAGACTTGCGTCGTATCAAGACCGGAGCCGAATTCGGAGATCTGCGCGCGGATGATGACCGTGTCGCCGCGCTTCACACGCGACTGTCCGGCAGGATAGATGACCGTCACGTTCGAGATGACCGGCGATTCCCGGTCCACGCGGAATGTGTCGGTCGCGAAGAGACCCCAGTTCCCCGCGGTATCCTCCGCGTGGATATATAGCGTATGGACGCCGTCCGTGAGGTTATAGAGGGAGATGGCAGCGGAAACGGACTCACTAAGAAAGTTGAAGGCTCCATCCATGGCCAGCAGCGGAATTCCCGCTCCGTTCACGCTGACGGCGTCGATGAAATATTCCGCGCGGCGGATGGCGCTCACCGTGTCCTCCGCGTGAACGCGAATCACTTCCGTATCATTGATATTTCTGTCCGTGCCCCGGTCGCCCGTATCGGCGTAGGCGAAGGTCTCGAACCGGATGAAGGGCTTCGTGTTATCCAGCGTCACCAACCAGAGGCGGACGCTGTCGGAGTGGCCGGCCTTATCCGTCACGGTGATCAGGACAGCGCTATCGCTGCGGGAGATAAAAGGATTGTCCGCGCTGATACGATAGCTCACGAGATACGTCCCGACCGACTCGCTGACATTTTCCGCGCCGGTCACATAGTGCGAATCGACGTTCAAGAAATTCGCGGAGAGGGACATCCCCGAAACCGGGGCGCCGCGTTCCACGACCTGCACGTAGATGTTGATCGTCTGTCCGTTGGCGTAGATCGTGTCCTGATCGTACGTGGAGTAACCCAGGATGTACGGAGTATCGTTATCCAGCGTGATCGTATCGTACCCTATGCGAACATTCTGGGTGTCGAACCAGGGCGATGAATCGACCGCGCGCACGAAGATCGTGGTGTCGTGGCTGTTTCCGAGGAACTGCCGGATGACGACGAACGCTGTATAAATGCTGTCGCCGGGAAAATGGTCTCCGTACTGCCCCGTATCGCCCATGGGTACGCTCTCGCCGGCGAGATGGACCATGACGGTATCGACGCGCGCTCCCGTGGAAATGACCTTGGCTTCAACAAGAATCGTGTCTCCGATCCGGAATCGGACGGACGTATCCGGAGAAACCGCGCGGTTGTAAGGGCCTGTCACGGTGATTGAAACGATATCGGGCGGCGAGTTGTCGACGATCACCACAGGGCCGTCCGTGTCGCCGTCCCAATCGAGCCCGGCGTCGTCCTCCTTGATAAAGACATTGGGGAGCCACGTCCCGTCAGGAATCCGACGCGTGTTCCAGAGATGAAATGTGGCGGCGGTCGTCGAGTCGGTCGACGGCGGAGCGGGAAGATTGCGCACCGAACCGTGGACAAGCGAATCGCTGAAGACGCGGCCCAGGGGGAGCGACGCTCCGGAAACCAGTTCCGTCCACTCGACGCGCACGATCCCATTGACGATCGAGCCCGCCGGAGGGCGCGTGATATTAGGGACGATCTCCGCAAAGGCGGGAAGGCTCGCCTGGCCGAGGGCGACGGTCAAAACCGCCATGAATGCGAGACGGCATCGTGATCGCGAAACTCTGCTCAAGTATAACTCGTCCGGTTTTGCATGGTCTGACGATGTTCATCGACACCTAGCAGCCGGCTCCAAAGCGATTCGATTATGGAAAATGCAAACTCGGGCAAGCCAGGACGCAGGACTTGCGCATTATTGCGCAAGTCCACCGCGACTTCAGGGAATTCGCCTCATCCTCATACCCACGTAGACCGTGAAGCTGACGACGCAGGCCGTCGCGTAAAAGGGAAGCGACGGTGAAAACCCGAAGAGAAATCCGCCCCATGTCGGACCGATGGCGCGTCCGAGACCGGAGAGTCCCTGGACCATTCCCATCGTGGCTCCGAGATGATCCTCGTCGGACTCCTTGGACACGAGGCTGTTCAAGGTCGGACCGTTGAAGCTCGATCCGACCGCGAGGAAGGAAAGAAAGATGGTGAGCGTGCGCGGCGAGACGGAGCAGGGGACCAGTAGAAGCCCCGCCGCCATCAGGATGCATCCGGCCAGGAATATCGACTCCTCCCTGAATCGTCGTGCGAGCGCCCGGATCAGTCCTCCCTGGATCATGACCGCGATGAAACCCATGATCACGTACTGGGTGCCGACCTGGGAGGGCGACATGCCGAGACGATCGCGGCTGAAGAGCGGGAACGCGCTGTAGAGACTGGAGTGCGCGAGGGAGAGGAGGAGCGCCGAGCCCGCCAACATCAGGAAATATTTCGAGCGGCCGGTCGAGAAGAGATTTCTCCAGAAGCGCGCGGAAAAAACTCCCGCTCTTTCGGACCCGGCCCCGGAAGTTCCCGGAACGCGCGATTCCGGGAGCCAGAAGAGGACGAGGAGAAAACTGACGAGCGACAGGAGCATCGCGAAGAGGCCGAGGATCGCGAAGCTGTGGGCGGCCAGCGCGGCGGAGGCGGCCGGAAAACCGGCGCTCCCGATGACCCGGTGAAATCCGGGATGAATGAAGAGCGTGGCCAGCGACGGGCCGATGACGAACCCGATGCCGAACGCGGCGCCGAGGATCCCCATGCCCCGCGTTCTCTCCGCCGGACTCGTCACATCCGCGATGTAAGCCTGCGCCGTCGCGATATTGCCGCCCATGACTCCGGCGAGCATCCGGGAGAAGAAGAGAAGAGGGAGCGAGGACGAGAGCGCGAAGATCAGGTAGCTGAAGGACGAGCCGAACGTGGAGACGAGCATGACGGGGCGGCGGCCTATCCGATCGGAGAGCGCGCCCCACAGGGGGGAGAAGAAGAGTTGTGAAAGGGAGTAGATGCTGTATAGAAAACCGATCATGATGGAGGACGCGTTGAACTTGTCCGCATAGAACGGCAGGAGCGGGAGGACGATTCCAAACCCCATCAAATCCATGAGTACGACGAAGAAAACAGCCATGAGCGATCTATTTTTCATGAGGGCGAGAGGATACAGGGAAACGCAGGGCCATGACTACAACGGCGGCCTGAATCCCAGGGGAAATGCATGTCCTTGTTACCGTCAACTCGAAGGGCTAGCCTACCGGGCGGAGGCTTTCAGGTGGCTTGGAAATGGAAACTGATTTTGATAGCAGGCGTGTTGCTCATTGTTGCCATACTCACTTCGTGGCCATTTCCTGATGAGCAGCCTCCCCCTCTAAGCTCGGTCGGAATTGTTGTCGCGGGACCGCGCACGTTCAGCGGCGATTGGGAACGGACTGTATATCCGGAGTTTCGCCGTTCCGATTTGAGAGTAGATGGGGCCAAGTATCAGTTGGGTTATGTTGAGTATGTTGTGGGGGAGGGTGCATTCGTTCGTAAAGACGACGTTGTAGCCCGCGTACGAATGGCCAGGCCGGGTTCTTCGGCTCTGGAATTGCTCGTTGATCTGCGCGAGTCCCGCTATACCGTGAAATCGACTCGCAGAACGATTGAACAGGAGACAAAAAAAGGCAGGGACACGAGGTCAATTGCGTTATGGGAAAAATCTCTGAGGCGCAGCGAAATATATCTTGCGGAGACTCAGTCGGCCATCAAAACGCGGCAAAGTGCGTTCGATCTCGTGATCCTGAGGGCGCCTTTCTCGGGGATCGTCAGCCGCGCCATCCGTAGCGACGAAGAAGTTGAGCCGAAGTATCCGGTTGTATTGCTGGAGGATTCGTCGACGATAATCTTGAGTGATTTTTTTCGTGATTCGGAATTGAAATTCATCGACACCACACTACCCGCGACCATAACGATTTCAGATATGCCGTCGGAGACCACCGTCGGCACGATTGTCGGCGTTGATCATAAAGGGGGACGCTTGACCGTGATTCCGAATCATCCCCTGCGAGGCCTGATCGGGGGATCTACTTTCAAAGTCAAATATAGAGCCGGTGATCGCCGGATTGCAGTTGCGATCCCGACGAATTCAGTTCAAGTCGAATTCATCTTTCCTGACGCCATGCTTCAGCGGGTTTGGATCGAACGCAATGGATCCGCTCAGAGTCAATTGGTCAAGGTCGGCATGCAGCACGAGGGCTGGAGCGAGATTCTATCGGGCGTTCAGGCAGGAGATCGGGTGATTATTCCGAACGGTCCGGAATAGGATTTCCCACATGATATCGGCGGTCGACAGCCTTCGCCGACAAGGACATCGAGCCTCCCGAATATCAAGGATATCCGGAAATCAACCTGTGATCCCCCGCAGAAAAGATGCCCACATTTCCGCGGATTGGAAGCCACTGAGTTTCCAAGAAGGGAGAAGTGCCTATTCGTGGATCTTTCATCGGAGATGGATCTGCGCATATTTTTCCGCAGGGCGATGCGTGATATTTCATCCGATCACTGATAGCTCTGTGTCTCCCTGCTGGCTGCCGTCTTTGTTCGGCAACATTCGGCAACACGGCCTGAATCCCACTATTGACTTGTCTATGACGATTGCTACACTTCCTCGGTAATTTTTTCACGAACACATGAAGGAGTAGGATTTTGAGTCCTGATGTCATTGCCTCGATCGTCTTTGGCGCGGTTGGATTTCTCTTCGTGCTCGCGAACCTGGGACTCTTCGGAAAAATTCTGCGTGGTTCCAATCCGAGCTACGCCGCCAAGGAAATTCCGTACGAGTGCGGCGAGATCCCGGTGGGCGACGCGTGGAGCCGTTTCAATCCCCGCTTCTTCCTGCTGGCCATCGTCTTCGTCATCTTCGACGTGGAAATCGCGTTTCTCTTTCCGTGGGGCGTCGCGTTCAAGGAGAGCGGTTCGTTCGCCTTCTTCGAGATGCTCGTCTTCCTCTTCATCCTGCTCGTCGGATATGTCTGGTTCTGGAAGATCGGCGAACTGCGCTGGATCCTGCCGAGGGAAACCGCGACGGAGCCGGTCGTGGGAGAGAAATAAGTGGCCGAGCTCTTGAAACCTGTGCCTGGTAAAGGTTCCATCGAGGAATACAACGACCTCGTCCGCACGCTCCGCGATTCCGCCGCCTGCTATAGCGACCAGGTCGCCACGATGAATCTCGGTTCGATGCTGAGGCTCGCCGACTGGTGCATCTCCACGTCGCGCCTCAATTCCATCTGGCCCTTCTCCTTCGGTCTCGCCTGCTGCGCCATCGAGATGATGGCGACGGCCGCCTCGCGCTTCGACCTGGACCGTTTCGGAGCCGGCGTCTTTCGCGGTTCTCCGAGGCAGTCCGATCTCATGATCGTCGCGGGAACGGTGACGTACAAGATGGGCGAATGCATCCGGAGGCTCTGGCACCAGATGCCGGAGCCGAAATGGGTGATCGCGATGGGCGCCTGCGCGACGAACGGCGGCCCGTACGATCCTCATGGATATCACGTGATGAAGGGCGTCGATCTCATCATCCCCGTCGACGTCTACACGCCGGGATGCCCCCCGCGGCCCGAATCGCTCATCGAGTCGCTCCTCGTTCTCCAGGACATGATCCGGTCCGGACGCGACCGGGAATGCCGCGCGGCCTGGGAAAAGGCCCATGCGAAGCAGATCGCCGAATACCTCGAGAATGTCGAGCTTTCCGGCGTCGCCAACACGAAGACCATTACCGTGGGACGGGGCGCATGAGCGCGGCCCTCTTCGATTCGCTGAAGGAAAAATTCGGCGACGCCACGATCGAATACGTCGAGACGGCGTCTCCGTACATCGCCGTCCAGGCCGATGCGATTCACAAGGTGGCGGCCTTTCTTCTCAAGGAGGGATTCGATCAGCTCATGTGTCTCTCCGGAGTCGACACGAAGACGATGAAGGCCGTCACGAAGCCGCTTCCGAAGGATGCTCCGAAGAGCACGAAGCCCGACGTGCCGCCCGAGCAGATTCTCGTCGTCTATCATCTCTGCAGAACCTCGACCGGGGAAAAGATCGCGCTTCGCGTTTCGCTCGACCGCGAAGCGCCGTCAGTCCGCACGGTCTCCGACGTCTGGAAAGCGGCGAACTGGCATGAGCGCGAGGCATTCGACATGTACGGAATCGTCTTCGAGGGGCATCCGGACCTGACGCGAATCCTCTGTCCCGACGACTGGATCGGATACCCCCTTCGTAAGGACTACGTTTTTCCGACGATGTATCACGACGTCCCGCACGCGCGGATGCCTTCGGGCGGCGAGCTTGCGGATCATCCCGAAGCGGCGATGAATCGCGACAACAAGCCGGAGGCCGCTCCGGCCGGGAAACCTCATGCCCATTAAAGCCGACGAACTCGTCATCAACATGGGGCCGCAGCACCCCTCCACGCACGGCGTCCTTCGGCTTCTCTTGAAGACCGACGGCGAGATCGTGCGCGAGGCCAAACCCGTCATCGGCTATCTCCATCGCTGCTTCGAGAAGAGCGCGGAGGGCGTGGCGTGGCAGGGTGTCGTTCCCTACGCGGACCGGATGGACTACGTCGGCGCGATCGCGAACGAGTGGCCCTTCTGCCTCGCCGTGGAGAAGCTCGCGAATCTGCCGGTCTCGGAGCGATCCGAGTACTGCCGCGTCATCTCCGCGGAACTGCAGCGGATCGCCTCGCATTTCCTCGCCTTCGGCACGTACGGCATCGACCTCGGAGCCTTCACGCCGTTTCTGCACGCGATCCGCGACCGCGAGAAGGTGCTCGATATTCTCGAGCACATCACGGGCGCGCGGCTTCTCTACAACTACATCCGGCCCGGCGGAGTCATGGCCGACATCGACAAGCATGCGATCGAGATGATCAAGCGCTTCATCGCCGACGTGCGGAAACGCCTCCCGGATTACCACCAGCTCCTGACGTTCAACAAGATCTTCATCGACCGCACCGCGGAAGTCGGCATCATCTCCCGCGAGGTCGCGATGACCTACCACATCACCGGCCCGAATCTCCGCGCGACCGGCCTCGCGTGGGATCTCCGCAGGAACGACCCCTACGGCATCTACGACCGGTTCGATTTCAAGGTCGCCGTGGGCACAGGGGAGCGCGGCGTTCTCGGCGATTGCTGGAACCGCTACATCGTCCGCCTCATCGAGATCGAGGAATCCCTGAGGATTCTCGACCAGGCGATCAGCAAGCTGCCCGCGGGCCCGATCTCCATGACACCGAAGAACCTGAAGGCGCCTCCCGGCGAGATCTACTCCCGCTGCGAAGGACCGCGCGGCGAGATCGGCTATTATGTCATCGCCGACGGCCTGATGCAGCCCTTCCGCGTCAAGGCGAAGTCGCCCTCGTTCTGCAATCTCTCCGGCTTCGAGGAATACACGCGCGATATGCTCATCTCCGACATCATCGCCACGCTCGGTTCCATCGATATCGTCCTCGGAGAAATCGACCGATGAACACGATCGATTTCGAACCGCTCATCTACGCCCTCCTGAACCCGTACGTCGGCTCCGGACTCGCCATCGTCATCTATGCGCTCGCCATGGCGGGAGTCGTGATCGGCATCGTCTCCGGCTACGCCGCGATCGCGGTCTACGCGGAGAGAAAGCTTTCCGCCGTCATCCAGTGCCGGCTCGGGCCCATGGAAGTCGGACCGGAGATCGAGATCAAGATCGGCGGACGGACGATCCTTCCGAAGGGCTGGTACGGGCTCGGCACCCTGATCAGCGACGCCGTCAAGCTCCTCGCGAAGGAAGACATCATCCCGCGCCAGGCCGATCAGCTCCTCTTCCGCCTCGCTCCCTACGTGGTCTTCGCCTCGACGATGGCCGCGTTCTCCATCATCCCCTTCGGCGCGTTCCTCGCGCCCTCCTCCATCGACGGCGGCATCCTCTTTCTCCTGGCCGCTTCCTCCGTCGGCGTCCTCGGCCTCGTCATGGGCGGTTACGCCTCCAACAACAAGTGGTCCTTGTACGGCGCGATGCGTTCCGTCGCGCAGGTCGTCAGCTACGAGGTTCCGATGGGCCTGGCGCTCCTCTCCGTCGTCATCACCGTCGGTTCCCTGGACATGCGCGAAATCTCCGATGCCCAGTCGGGTTGGATCTGGCACTGGCATGTCCTGAAGAACCCGTTTCTCCTCATCGCCTTCGTCGCCTACTACATCTCCGCGCTCGCCGAAACAAACCGCGCTCCGTTCGACATCCCGGAGGCCGAATCCGAGCTCGTCTCTGGATACCACACGGAATATTCCGGCATGCGCTTCTCGATGTTCTTCCTCGCGGAGTATGCCAACATGCTGCTCGTTTCCCTCGTCGCATCGCTCTTCTTCCTCGGCGGCTACAACACGGGATTCGCGTTTCTCGATCGCGTCTTCATCCTGGGCCCCGTCGTCCTCATATCCAAGGCGACCGTTCTCGTGCTGGGCATGGTCTGGCTCCGCTGGACGCTCCCGCGCTACCGCGTCGACCAGCTGATGAAGCTCTGCTGGAAGGGCCTTCTGCCCATCACGCTCTTCGCCTTTCTCGGCGCCGGCGTCGCCGTCTTCCAGGACAGTCTCGTGTACCGTTTGTTCTGGCGGGTCTGCATCGTCGTCCTGATCGGATTCTTCTA
>CAZCME010000024.1:45353-57705 GCA_964499705.1 uncultured bacterium
GCGCAGGAGCGACCTCATGACGCTCCGGTACGCCGCGGAGAAGAATCCTTCGGTCGTCTCCGAATGCATCACCGCCGTCGGCGAGCTCTGCACCGCTCTCCTGACCGCCGCGCAGGGCATGATGGTGACGGGGCGATATCTCGTCAAACCCGACGAGATCGTGACGCTCCGGTATCCCCGGGAAAAGTTCGCGATCCTGAAGAACTACCGCGGCCGCCTCGTGAACGCCATGCCGCGCTGCATCATGTGCCGCCTCTGCGAAAAGGCCTGTCCGACGAACTGCATATCGATGGACGGCGAGACCGGAGCGGACAAGAAGAACATCATCCACTATTTCAACATCGACATGACGATCTGCCTCTACTGCGGCCTCTGCACGGAAGCCTGCCCCGACACGACGAAGGATAAGGTGACGGGCGACAAGTGCCTGACGATGCAGGGCGGATACGAATATTCGAGCGACCGCAAGGAAGCGCTCGGATTCTTCTTCAAGGCCTCAGATCAGGAACTGGCGCAGGGCCGGAAGATCGCCGAGGAACGCGCCGCGAAAGCCGCCGCCGAAAAAGCCGCCGCGGCCGCGGCCGCAGCAGCTGCGAAAGCCAAAGCTGCTGTTGCCTCATCGGCCCCGGTCATCGAAGTGCAGAAGCCATGATTAACCACGAAGGCACGAAGACACAAAAAAAGGATTTTAAAAATATTTTTTGTATTTCTTCGTGTCTTAGTGTCTTCGTGGTTAGTAGGCCCGCATGATCCTCTCCTTCGCTTTCTTCTCCTTCTTCGCGGCCGTCACGATCGGGTTCGGGATCGTGGTAGCCGTCGCGCGCGAGATCTTTCGAGCGGCGTTCGCGCTCCTTGGAACGCTCTGCGGGGTCGCGGGGATGATCGCGGTGATGGGAGCGCCGGCGGTCGCGGCGCTGCAGGTGCTCATCTACGTCGGCGGCGTCTTCGTGCTCTTTCTCTTCGCGATCCTCGTGACGGAACGGCCGAAGGAAACGATCTTCCGCCGAAGCACGGCGCTCACCATGTTCGCGGGCGTCGGCGCCTGCATCATCGCCGCCGTCCTGGTCGTGGCCATGGCCTCCTCCTTTGAAACGCTGACGTACGCGGGCCAGATCACCGCGCGTGCGATGGGAACTTCGCTCATCTTCGACAATCTCCTCGTCTTCGAGGCGGTTTCGATCCTTCTCCTGGCGGGACTCGCGGCGGCCGTCATGGTGATCCGCAAGGAGCTTTCCGCGTGATCCCGATGATCTATCCGCTCACCGTCGGCGCGATCCTTTTCGCGCTCGGGCTCTTCTGTCTCGCGGCGCATCGCTCCGCTGTCAGGATTCTCCTCGGTATCGAATTGATGCTGAATGCGTCGATCCTCAACTTCGTGGCCTTCGGCGCGCAGTATAACGATGTGGGCGGAGCGGTCTTCTCGATCGCGATCATGGCGGGAGCCGCCTCCGAGGCGGCGGTCGGGCTGGCCCTCGTGTTCGCGCTCTTCGCCATCAAGCGCCGGTCCGATGTCGAACTCTCCGACGAGCTGGCGCGATGATCCTCGCCGCGATCATTCTCATTCCGCTCATCGCCAGCGTCCTGCAACTCTTCATCGCGAAGAGATTCCCGGCATGGACATGGATCACGGTCGGGGCCATCGGCGTCTCGTGGATTCTCTCCATGGCGCTCTTCGTTCCCGCTTTCTTCCTGGGCCGGCCGATCGCGGACCAGACCCTCACCATGACATGGGCGGAAACGGCGACTTCGCTGTGGCGGCTCGGGATCCGCGCCGACGGCCTGACGCTCTCCATGCTCTTCGTCGTCTCAACCTGCTCCTTGCTCATCCACATATTCTCGACCGGCTACATGCACGGCAATCCGCTCTACACCCGGTTCTTCGCGTACATCAGCTTCTTCACATTCGCGATGCTGGGGCTCGTCGGTTCGGACAACTTCGTCTTCCTCTTCATCTGCTGGGAATTGATGGGGCTCTGCTCGTATCTGCTGATCGGTTTCTATTCCTGGTGCCCGGAATGCGGCTATGACCGCATCACGCCCTACAAGGCCGCGATCAAGGCGTTCCTGACGACGCGCGTCGGAGACGTCGGGCTCTTCATCGGCATCGGCATCTTCTACCATGGAACGGGCTCCCTGACGTTCCACGGCATCCAGACCGCGATCCACAATGGTGTCATGAGCCATTCCGCGATGCTCGTGGGCGCTCTCTTCATCCTCTCCGGCGCCATCGGCAAGTCCGCCCAGTTTCCGCTCCATGTCTGGCTTCCCGACGCCATGGAAGGTCCGTCGCCGGTTTCCGCGCTGATCCACGCCGCGACGATGGTCGCGGCCGGTATCTATCTCGTCGGCAGATCCATCATGTTCGATCTCTTCCCTCCCGGCGCGCTCTTCGTGACCGCGATGGTCGGCAGCTTCACCGCTTTCTTCGCGGCGACGATGGCGCTGCCGGCCTACGACTTCAAGAAGATCCTCGCCTACTCCACGATCTCCCAGCTCGGCTTCATGCTCGCCTCGCTCGGAGTCGGCGGCTGGACGCCCGGCTTCTTCCACCTGACGACGCACGCTTTCTTCAAGGCGCTTCTCTTCCTCGGTTCGGGCGCGGTTCTTCACGCCGTCCACACGCGCGACATGCGCGAAATGGGAGGCCTGAAGGCGATGCTCCCGATCACGTACTGGACCATGCTGATCGGCTCGCTCTCCCTGTCGGGCTTTCCCCTGCTCGCGGGATTCTTCTCCAAGGATGAAATTCTCGCGTCGGCGCTCGTGTGGGGCATGAGTCATCACGACAAGCTGCATTACGTTCCCTTCGTCTTCCTGATCTGCGCGGCGGCCATGACGGCCTTCTACACGTTCCGGATGATGTTTCTCGTTTTCCACGGCGAGCCCGCGCATAAGGCGCACGGGCATCACGATGCGCATCATGATGCTCACGCGCAGGATCACGGCGATCACGGGCATCACAACCACGAGCCCTTCTCCATGATGATGCCCCTCGTGGTGCTCGCCATCCTCGCGATCTTCGCGGGATACGGCTGGCTCGCCACGCCCTTCCATGATCTCGTGAAGCTCGAACCGCGAGAGACCCGCGTCGCCGCGGCGGATCACGCGGCAGCCGCGCCGCAGGAAAAGCCGGAGGTGGAGCACGCCCCCGCGGAACCCGCCGCGGGCGAAAGTGCACATGGCGACGATCATGAAGCGATGCATCACAAGGCTCACAACATCGCGATGGCCGCCTCGATCGTCGCGGGCCTCGGAGGCATCGGCCTCGCGATGATCCTCTATCTCTTCCGCATCCTGAGCCCCGAGCTCTTCCTCATCGGCCCCGGAAGGTGGATCCACGCGGTCCTTGTGAACCTCTACTGGATCGACGCTCTGTATCTCTCCCTGGTCGAAGTGATCCGCGACTGGGTGACGAAGATCCTGTATGCCTTCGACGACCTGGTGATCGACGGCATGGTGAACGCAACCGCGCCCGCGCTCATCGCGGCCACCCGCACCGCGGACTTCTTCGACATGCAGGGAGTCGACGGAGTCGTCAACGCGGTCGCGGATATCACCGCCGACAGCGGCAATAACCTGCGCCGCCTGCAGACGGGAAAGATCCAGGATTACGCGCTCGGAGCGATGGCGGCGATCTTGTTCTTCGTGTTGTGGGCGGCGATGTGATGAAAAGCGATGTGAATATTCCAATCAAAAAGGTGGTGAGATAAATGCTTCTCTCGTTAATGATCTTCATTCCTCTCGTGGCCGGGGCCGTCATCCTGATGGCGCCAGAGCGCCTGACTCGCATCATTGCGCTCGCCTCGACTGCGATCACCCTGGTCGTCGCCGTCCTCGTCATCATGAGCTATGACGGATCGAGCCACGAAATCCAGCTCCTGACCGATGTCCCCTGGATCCCGGCCTTCGAGATCCACTACATCATCGGCATCGACGGGCTCTCGTTCCCGATGGTCGTCCTGACGGCATTGCTCTCCTTCATCTGCATCATCGCCTCCTGGACGATCGAGAAGCAGATCCGCGGATACTTTGCGCTCTTCCTTCTCCTGCAGTCCTCCATGACCGGCGTCTTCGTCGCGCTCGATCTCTTCCTCTTCTATGTCTTCTGGGAACTGATGCTTCTCCCGATGTACTTCCTCATCGGAATCTGGGGCGCCCCGTCGCGCGTCGATCCGTTCGGCCGGACGCGCGGAGGCCCGTATGCCGCGATCAAGTTCTTCCTCTACACGCTCGTCGGCTCGCTCCTGATGCTCGTCGCGATCCTCTGGCTCTGGAACGAGCGCGGCTCGTTCGACCTCCGCGTCCTCCAGGATCCGTCCCGGGCCCTCCGGACTCAGCTCATCCTCTGGTGCCTCTTCTTCGTCGCCTTCGCGGTGAAGATTCCGATGTTTCCGTTCCACACCTGGCTGCCCGACGCGCACGTGGAAGCGCCCACCGCCGTCTCCGTCATCCTCGCCGGCGTTCTTCTGAAGATGGGGACCTACGGCATCCTGCGGATCAACTATCCGCTCTTTCCCGACGCGACCGTCGCCATGGCGTCGGCCGTCGCTCTCTTCGGCGTCATCAACATACTCTACGGAGCGCTCTGCGCGATGGCGCAGACCGACATGAAGCGGCTGGTCGCGTATTCCTCCATCAGCCACATGGGTTACGTCATGCTCGGCATGGGAAGCTTCTTCATGCTCGGTTCGAGCCGGCAGGTCGATGAAGCTCTCCTCGGCGGCGTCCTGCAGATGTGGAATCACGGCACCATCACCGCCATGCTCTTCCTCCTCGTAGGCGTCATCTACGATCGCGCTCATCACCGCGACATCGACCGGTTCGGCGGCCTGGCCGTCACGATGCCTCAGTACACCGGCTGGGTCGCGCTCGCCTTCTTCGCTTCTCTCGGCCTTCCGGGTCTCTCCGGTTTCGTCGGCGAAGCGCTCGTCCTTCTCGGGACATGGCGGATCGGCGGCTATTACCGTTTCTTCGTTCTCCTGGCCGCTTTCGGCATCATCATCACCGCGGCATACCATCTCTGGCTCATCCAGCGCGCTTTCCTCGGGAAGGAAAATCCGAAATGCGCGCAGTATCCCGACCTGTCTCTCCGGGAGAAATTCATGCTGGCGCCCCTCGGCGCCATCGTCATCTGGATCGGCGTCTATCCCGCTCCGATGCTGCGGGTCCTGAACGCCACCCTCAGGCATCTCTCCGAAACCGTGATCCAGGGCGGCATGTAAGTGATCGAGCTTTCCCAACTCCGGTCGCTGTACCCCGAGATCATCCTGACGGGCGCGGCGTGTCTTCTTTTTCTCGGACGTCCCAGCCGCGCCCTGACGAGCTGGATCGCGTTCATCGCGATTCTCCTGACGATGCCGTTCGTCCTGGAGCAATGGGAATCGGCCGTCATCATCCTGAACCGGACCTACGAAATCGGCCACCTCGTCACGTTTCTGAAGCTCGTCATGCTGACGGCCGGAGCCCTGGCCATTGCCATCGTCCATTCGGACCCGGAAGTGACGGACCATTACGCGGAAATCGTGGCGCTCGCCCTGACAACGCTCGTCGGCGGCATGCTGCTCATCTCCTCGCGCCATCTCGCCGTCACGTATCTCGCCTTCGAGATGCTGAGCGTACCGTCATACGCCCTCGTCGGTTCCATCGCGAACAGGTCGAAAAGCACGGAGGGCGGGCTCAAGTATGCCGTATTCGGCGGAGCCGCCTCCGGATTTCTCCTGTACGGTTTTTCGATCCTCTATGGGCTGACCGGAAGCCTTTACTACGTCGACATCTTCTACAGCGGCGTCTCCCCATCCTTCGCGACGATCATCGCGGTCGTCTTCATCTTCGCGGGCGCGATGTACAAGCTGGCCGTCGCGCCGTTCCACTACTGGTGCCCGGACGCTTTCGAAGCGGCGCCCGCGTCGATCGCCGGACTTCTCTCGATCGCGCCGAAGGCCGCCGGTTTCGGCCTGCTGATCGCCCTGACGGAAGTCTTCCACGCGACTCCCATCTGGACGTCCCTGCTGGGCGCCGCCGCCGTCATCTCCATGACCTTCGGAAATCTCGCCGCGATTCCTCAGCAGAACGTCAAGAGGCTCCTTGCGTATTCTTCCATCGCTCACGCCGGCTACATGCTCGTCGCGGCCGCCTGCGCCTCCCGCGGCGGGAAATTCGCCATCCTCTTCTACCTGACGACGTATCTCTTCATGAACCTCGGAGCCTTCTACATCACGGGCCTCGTGTCTCCCGACGGATCGATCCGGCACTTCCGGGGACTGGCGAAACGCTCGTCCTTCACCGCGTGCTGCATGGCAATCTTCCTCTTCTCGCTGACGGGGCTCCCGCCTTTCGGCGGCTTCATCGGCAAGCTCCTCATCATATCCGCGGCCCTCGAAGTGAAAGCGCACTTCCTGATCATCGTCCTCGTCGCCAATTCCGTCGTCTCGCTCTACTACTACGCCCGCATCCTCCGGACGATGTACTTCGACGAGTCCGAGGATCTCCTGCCGATCCGCCTCGGCACGCTCGCGGAGACCGCGATCTCCGTCGCCGCCGCGATGATCCTCGTGCTGGGCCTCTGGTGGGGCCCCATCGGCACGCTCGCGCAGGCCGCGGCACGGTACTGACAGGCCATATTTGTGCTTCATTCTTCACGCTTCATACTTCATAATTAACCCATGGCCACCGCGACAAAACAATACGACCACTGGAAGATCGTCCCGGACCCGGCGGACAAGATCTCGGCGAAGAAGAAAAAGCCCAAGCTCATGGCCGTTGTCGACGAGGACAACTGCACGGGCTGCCAGGTCTGCGTGCCCTTCTGTCCCGTCAACTGCATCGAGGCGGTGCCAAAGGAGAAATACAACATCCCCATCCCGCCCGTCCAGATCCGGTTCAACGAATGCATCGGCTGCCAGATCTGCGCCCGCGTCTGCACCAAGCTCACCTGGGACGCGATCCGGATGATCCCGACCGAGGATTTCGAGGCGACGTACGGGATCAAGATTGATTAAAGCAACTTTCATCCTTCATCCTTCATCCCTCATCCTTCTCTAATGTGGTTCTTCATGTATCTCTGCTACGGCCTCGCGCTGGCTTCGTTTGTCCTTCTCGGAGCCACGGGCCTTTCCGGCTACTTCCACGTACCCGTCCTGCATCTCCCTCATTCCTCGTTCGCGCTGCTGGCCATGATCATCTACCTCTTCACGCAGACGCTCATCATGTTCTTCTTCGTCGGCACGGGCGTCTCGGTGAAGGAATACATCCAGGAGCACGGCAAGGATCCGGCGTTCTACAGGAAATGCGTCCTCATCAAGAACTACCTCTATCCGCCCATGATCTGGAACATCATCCTGATGTCGACGGTCTTCATCATCGGCGGCGGAGTCGACACGGGGAAGATCCCGGGCTGGATTCACGGGTGGCTGTTTCTCCTCTCGTACGCGCAGCTCGGCTGGGCCATGCTCGTGGAACATCGGGCGTTCCGGGAGAACACGGAAAACATGCTGGAGCTGTTCGAAGTGAGCCGTAAGATCGAGGCCTGATCGCGCGTTCCGCTTCACGTGATCTTCATCTTCTTCCGGTATATCTTCCGTTCATGCGCATACTGGTCGTGGAGGACGAGGCGAAGACGGCGCGGGCCATCATCCAGGGCCTGGCGGAGGAAGGCTACGCGGCCGACCATGCCGGCGACGGGGAAGAAGGTCTGTATCTTGCGACGGAAAATCCCTACGACGTCATTCTTCTGGATGTGCGGCTGCCGAGGATGGAAGGCACCGAGCTCTGCAGGCGCTATCGCGCCGCCGGAGGTTCATCGCCGATCCTGATGCTGACGGCAAATACGATGACCGAGCAGAAAGTCGGGGGACTCGACGCCGGCGCGGACGATTACCTCACGAAACCTTTTGAATTCGACGAGCTTCTCGCCCGCATTCGAGCGCTCGCGCGACGCGGCAGGACTCCGTCGCGCGGACCGGTCCTCAAGTTTCGCGACCTCGCCCTGGATCCCGCGGGACGCGTGGTGCGAAGGGCGAACCGGACGATCGACGTGACCGCCAAGGAATTTGCGATCCTGGAAATTCTTCTTCGCAAGCCGGGGGAGGTCGTGACGCGCGCGGAGATCATGGACGGGTGCTGGGACATGAACTTCGAGAGCGATTCGAATCCGGTCGACGTGCATGTCGCGTCGCTCCGCAGGAAACTGGAGGAGAACCGCCGGCCGCGGATCATCCAGACGGTTCGCGGCGCCGGATATGTTCTCCGGGAGGATGGATGAAACTCGGTGTCCGTCATCGCGTCGGGATCGCGGCCGCATTCGGAGTGATCGTCGCGGGCGCACTGCTCGCAACGGGATTCTGGTGGCTCTTCCGCGCGCAGCTTCTTCAAACCGCGCGCGAGGATCTGCTGCGACAGGCGTGGAGAATCGGGGAATCCGCCGATGAAGGGCTCGAGTTCGCGCCGGACGACGAGAGAAGGCTGGTCCACGCCGCGATTCTCGATACAGCGGGACGGACCATCGAAGCGGATGGAATACCGATGGAAGGCCTTTCCACGTGGCCCATCGTGCTGGAAGCCCTGGCGGGTCGATCCGCGTACGGCGGGCCGGATGAGTACGACAGGATTTTCGTGGCGGTGCCGGTCGAGGAAGAACGAGAATGGTTGCCACCCGGGCAGGCGATGCCGGCGGCCGTCGTCCTCGTCGCCTCCGTCAGCGAGCGCCTCGCCGCCGCGCGGACTCTGGCTCTCTATCTCGCCGGCTTCGTGCCGATTGCCGCTCTCCTGGCCGGGCTCGGCGGAGCATGGCTGGCGGGGCGCGCGCTGGCGCCGGTGGATTCCATGGTGCGCACCGCGTCGTCCATCGAAGGCTCCGGGCTTTCGACGCGCCTCGACGTTTCGTCATCCTCCGACGAGATCGCGCATCTGGCGACAACGCTGAACGCCATGCTCGACCGCATCGAATCGGCCTTCCAGCACAATATCCGCTTCATCGCGGACGCGTCGCACGAGATCCGTAATCCGCTCACGAACCTCTCCAGCGAAATCCAGGTGCTCCTTCGGCAGGATCGCCGGCCGGACGAATACCGCGCGGCGCTGGAATCAGCCCTGGAGGAAGTCCGCAGGCTCTCCCGCATCGCCGACGAGCTCCTCTTCCTCGCGCGCGCGGACGCCGGCCAGCGAAACGGCGAAGCCTGCGAGATCGACATGGCCGCGATCATCCGTCGCGCGGCGCAGCACCTGGTGGAGCCGGCGCGATCGGCGGATGTCACGATCACTGTCGCGGCGGGGGAACGGGTCCTGACGCGCGGCGATGCGGGCGCGATCGCGCGCCTCGTGCGCAATCTCCTCGATAACGCGGTCCGCTACACTCCTCGCGGAGGCCGCGTGGAGATATCGGCTTCGATAGCCGATGGGAAGGCCCATATCAGGGTGGATGATTCCGGCCCCGGCATCCGGGAAGAGAATCGTGAACAGGTGTTCGAGAGGTTCTGGAGAGGAGACCATGGCCGGACATCGTCACCCGAGGGAGCAGGACTGGGACTGGCGATCTGCCGGGAAGTGGTCGAGGCGCACAAGGGAAGCCTGTCGGTCGGACAAGCGGCGATCGGCGGAGCGAGGTTTGAAATATTTCTGCCTGCTTCATGAAATCTTCATGAGCGGGTTGTAGATTATGATAAATCAACAAGGAGGCGCGCATGCGTAAAATGGTCATGGCAGTGGCGGTACTGGCATTGGTGGGAGGAATCGGGATTTTCGGAACGGGACCGGCGGCGGCCGAACGCGGCTGGAGCGGCCACAAGGACGACGAGCCGACGATCAAATCATCGGTGCGAATTCCGTCGGAAGAGGAGCATCTCGTCTCGCTCGCCAAGCTGACGATCGAGGACGCGATCAAGAGAGTGCGTGAAACCGAGACCGGCGCCGTGATCGCCGCGGAGCTCGAGGCGGAGGACGGATATCTCTACTGGAGCGTCGAGTTCGCGCGCGCGGACGGGATGTACGAAGCGACGATCGATCCGGGCAACGGAAAGATCCTCTCCGTCGAGCGAGATGACGACGAATGCGAATCCGAAGGTGAAGAAGAGGATGACGAGGACGAGGACGAAGAAGAGGGCGGCCGAGGCGGCTGGAATAACGGCGGACGCGGCGGCTGGAATCGCGGTCGAGGCGAGCGGTAACTCTAGGTTCGTTTTTTCGGGTTTCATCCCAACGATGATGCCAGGCTGCTTCGGCAGCCTGGCATCCTGTTTTTGAATTGGATCGCGGACGCCCCGCTCAATAAACCCCGCCGCCCGCCGCGCCACGCGTGGCCGCGGGTATGATCGCCGCCTTCCGAACAAGCTCGAGAAATTCCGCGCGACATCCGTCTTCATCGCGGCCGAGAGACCCATTCGCCAGTTCCCCGGCGGATTCCCATGTCGCCGTGCCCTTCAGCTTCGATTCCCGCAGCAGCATACCGAATTCCGCGACGGCCGCGGCGAATCGAAAATCTTCCGAGAGCGCGGAATTCTCGCCGGTCATGACGGCCCGCTCCAGCAGCCTGCTCTTCTCTTCATCCGGCAGCTTGTACCGGAGTTGGAACGTGAACAGCTCTCTCTGCGCATTCTCATCGGCGCTTCGCGCCACCGTCTGATACCGCAGAGGTCGCGCCGATCGGACGCTCTCATCGTTTCCCGCTGGAATCAGTTCGTACATCGCGGTCACGGTGTGTCCCTCGCCGAGCTCGCCCGCGTCCTTCTTGTCGTCCGAAAAATCCTCCGCGGCGAGCGCGCGGTTTTCGTATCCGATGAGCCTGTATGCCTTGACATGGGCCGGATTGAACTCGACCTGGATCTTGACGTCCTTGGCGATCGTGTGGAGCGTTCCTCCGAGTTCCTTGACGAGAACCTTGCGGGCTTCGTTCTCGCCGTCGATATAGGCATAATTGCCGTTGCCGTTGTCGGCAAGTTGCTCCATCTTCGCATCCTGGATATTGCCCGTGCCGAATCCCAGGACGGACAGGAAGACGCCCTCCTTTCTCTTCTCCTCGATCAGGCGGACGAGTTCGCCGTCGCTCGAAATCCCCACGTTGAAATCGCCGTCGGTGGCGAGAATCACGCGGTTGTTGCCGCCCTTGACGAAGTTCTCCGCGGCGATCCTGTACGCCAGCACGATTCCCTCCGCGCCCGCGGTCGATCCGCCCGGCTGCAGTTGATCGATCGCCGCGAGGATCTTCGCGCGGTCGCTCCCCGGCGTCGACGGAAGTGCGAGCCCGCTCGCGCCCGCATACACGACGATCGCGACGCGGTCGGTCGGAGCGAGATGGTCGACGAGCATCCTGAAAGAGGATTTCAGGAGAGGAAGCTTGTCGGGAGAATCCATGGATCCCGACACATCGATGAGAAAGACGAAGTTGCTGGAGGGAAGTTTCTCGCGCGGAATCTCCTTCCCCTTCAGCCCGATCCGGACGAGAAGGTGGTCGGCGTTCCAGGGACACGCGGCCGCTTCCGCGTGGATCGCGAACGGGCCTGCTCCTCCCGAGGGGCCGTCGTAGTTGTACGGAAAATAATTGATCAGCTCCTCGATGCGCACCGCGTCGTGGGGCGGCAGCGTGTTCGAGGTGAGAAAACGCCGGACGTTCGCATAGGAAGCTCGATCGACGTCGATGGAGAACGTGGAGAGCGGGTGGACGGTGGCGTCCTGGAAGTCGTTCTCCACGATGCGGGCGTACTGCTCCCTGTCGACTGGCGGCGGACAGACGGCGATCGTGGGCGCGCCTGTAATGTAACACTCCCCGCCGTAAATGCCGCCGGAAAGCGCGGCCTGGTTCTGTCCCATCGTCCCCGTGCCGACCGATGCGGAAAACATGTTTCTCATGGGACCTCCGAGCGCGATGCATCCGCCCACCCCCATCATCGCGGCGAAACAGATCGTGATCCCGATATAAACCGACTTTTTCGTTACAGAGCTCATTTTCGTCACCTCCTGCCGCTATGACGGGAACGCCGGAATGATTATTCGAAGATTCGCAGGCCGCTTCCGCCGCATCGCTTGACTGTATACAAACGTATACTTATAATTAACTCATGAGAAATCGCCTTGTCACGCCGGAGCGGATCGCGCTCCTCAAGAAACATGTCCGCGCCCGAGGATCGCTCCCGTCGTTCCGGGAGCTCGTCCGCCTCCTGGACTGCTCCTCGCCCAACACGGCGACGCGCTTCTATAGCGCGCTGGAGAAGCTCGGCTACATCCGCCGGGAGCGGATCGGCGGAACGCGCACGGAACGCGAGACGCTTCTCCCGTCCGCGCTCCTCACCGGCCTCCCCTGCTACGAGAGCATCGCGGCGGGATGGCCGTCGCCGGCGGAGGATGAACTCTGCGACATCATCAC
>CAZCME010000024.1:57805-76676 GCA_964499705.1 uncultured bacterium
GCGCACGTCGACGCCGACGCGTTCTTCGCGTCGGTGGAGCAGGCGATGCATCCGGAGTATCGCGGCAAGCCGGTCGTGACCGGCAAGGAACGGAACATCGTCGCGGCCGCGTCGTACGAGGCGAAAGCCAAAGGCATCAAAAGGGGCGTCGCGCTCTGGGACGTCAAAAAGCTCTGCCCGGACTGCATCATCCTCCCGAGCGACTACGAAACCTACTCGATCTATTCGCTCCGGATGTTCTCGATCCTCCGGCGGTACTCCCCCCTCGTGGAGGAAGCCTCCATCGACGAAGCCTATGTCGACCTGACAGGCGTCGCGCGGTATCACCGGAAGGGATACAAGCGGATCGCAATGGAGATGCAGCGGGCGGTCCGCGACGAGCTGGGGATCGGGATCTCGATCGGCGTGGGTCTTTCCAAGAGCATCGCGAAACTGGCGTCGAAATACAGAAAGCCCGCCGGCATAACGGCGGTCTCCTCCGGAATGCGATCGCTCTTCCTGAAGACCCAGAAAGTCGGCAACGTCTGCGGGATCGGCCCGAGCGCGCAGGCGCTATTGGCCAAGCAGGGCATCGTGACGGCCGACGACTTCGCGCGCCTTCCGGAAGGACTCGTCAAGCGCATGCTCGGGAAGCTCGGCGTGGAGCTGTGGTTCGAGTTGAACGGCGCGGTCGTCCGGCCGGTGACGACGGAGGAGACTCCGCCGCGGCAATCGATCATGAAATCGAAGACGTTCGCGCCGCCGTCGCGGGACCGGAACTTCATCCGCGCGCAATGGATCCGCAACCTCGAATCGGCCTGCATCAAGGCCCGCCGTCACGGACTCCTGGCCTCGCGCGTCGCGCTCTTTCTCCGCAAGAACGATTTCGACCACGTCTCCGACGAAGTGAAGCTCATCCAGAAATCCAGCCTCCCGAACCAGGTGATTCCCCTCCTGGACCCGCTCTTCGCGGAGCTCTTCGATCCCCGCATCGAGTATCGCGCCACGGGCGTCATCCTCTCCGACCTCGCCTGCGATGCCGGAATCCAGTACAGCCTCTTCGACGACCCCTCTCTGACGGAAAAGAAACGCGATCTCTACGACGCCGTCGGCGAGCTCGGAGAACGCTACGGCAAGCACACGGTCTCCTCGGGCGCGTCGCTTTATCTGCGGCGGGATAAAAAAACATCGCGCGCGGACGCTCCGGCGCGGAAGAAGAATCTCCTGAAGGGCGAAACTTTCCGGAGAAGGCTCAACGTGCCCTTGTGGGATGTGAGGTTGTAAAACCGGGCGCATCCACTACCATCCCCGAATGCCGCGCCCCGAACTCGTCCAAGGTCTCATGCGATTCAGCGGAGTCGGAATCGAGTTTGCCGTCTCGGTCGGATTCTTCACGTGGCTGGGCGTCAAGGGCGACGAGCATTTCAAGAGCGATCCCCTGCTGACGCTGCTGGGTCTCGCGTTCGGTCTCGCGATGGGGTTTATAATGTTGTACAAGGCCGTGAAGGCGATCCCACGGGAGGTTAAAATAAAAAAAATACATGATCCTCGTCAGTAAACTTCTCGGAGGCTTCCTCGCGATCGCGACGCTGCTCTCCATTCCCCTATGGTCGCACGAATCGTCCACCACCATCATTTCGCTCATGCTTCTCGTCATGGCCGTGGGCGCCCTGGCGGCCGGGCTCATCTTCAAGGGCCGCGCCTTCGGCACGACCGGCGTCTTCGCGGCCTTCGGCCTGGGGATGCCCCTGAAGCTCCTGGCGCTCGTCGCCGTCTACTTTCACGCCGTCGGAATGGAAGGCAGCGTCAGCTCCGAAATCGTCTTTGCCATCGCAAGTTTCCTGCTTTTTCACCTCTGGACATCGTACCTCTTTCAGGTATCATCTCACGCGTTAAAAAAATGACGTCGGAAGAACTGTTACATCACATCATCAACCAGCGATTCGGACCGATTGTCCCGGTCGGAGCGCTGCACTTCCAGCTCTCGCAGCACCTGCTGATGCTCTGGATCGCCGCGGCGTTCGCGATCCTCTTCGTCGCTCTCGCGGCACGGCAGCGCAGGGCGGGCGGAGGGCGGATAGCGGCGGCGGCGGAGCTCTTCATCCTGGCGGTCCGCGACGGCGTCGTCATGCCGGCCCTCGGACACCACTACGGCCCGAAATACCTGAAATTCTTCCTCTCGATCGCGCTTCTCATTCTCTTCTCGAATCTCCTCGGCCTCATCCCCGCCGTTCACATCGGTCACTTTGTCCTCGGCGGAACGGCCACGAGCAATTTCTGGATCAACCTCGGCCTGGCGACGCTGATGTATGTCTTCGGAATCTTCTGCGCGATCCGGGAACATGGCGTGGGTGGATACGTAAAATCGTTTCTGCCCCACGGGATCCCGATTCTCCTGGCCCCGTTGATCTGGATCATCGAGTTCGCCGGGATCATCATCAAGCACGGAGTCCTCGCAATCCGCCTCACGGCGAACATGATCGCGGGCCACCTCGTCATCTTCGCGATTCTCGGGATGATCATCATCCTCGGGGAGATGATGCCGTCGTTGAAATACGCGATCGCGGCCGGTCCCGTGCTCCTGGCTCTGGCGATCTTCATGCTGGAGCTGCTGGTGGCGTTCATCCAGACCGCGGTCTTCACGATTCTTTCGGCGATCTTCTTCGGCATGGCGGTGAATCCCCACCACTGATATTGACGATTTACGATTGACGAGGAACGAATTAAGATTGGAAATATGACCCCGCTTCCGCGGGGGAACACTATGGAGGATCAACATGGATCAGCTGATGGCAGGAAACGGAATGGCCCTCTTCGGGCTTGGAATCGGAGCGGGCATCACGGTGCTGGGCGCGGCGAAAGGCATCGGCCAGCTCGCGGCATCGGCTCTGGAAGCGACGGGCCGCCAGCCTGAAGCGGCGGGCAGCATCCAGACGCAGATGATCATCGCGGCCGGTCTCATCGAAGGCTTCACCTTCTTCGCGCTTGCGGCCATCTGGTTCGGCCTCGCCGCCAAAATCGGCGGTTGATGCACACGCTTTCCCTCATAGCGTCCGCTCTGACGGCCGCCGCCGAGGCGGCCGCGGAGGCGGCGGAGGGCGCCCACGGAGCCGACGCTCTGCTGGCTCCCGACCCGACGCTGACGATCGCGACGTGGGTCACCTTCTTTCTCTTCGTGATCCTCATCGGCAAGTTCGGCTGGGGTCCGCTTGTCGCGGCCCTGGATGCGCGCGAGAAGTCGATCTCCGATAATCTCCAGCGCGCCGAGTCGGGCCGCAGGGAAGCGGAGCAGCTTCTCGCCACCTATCAGAAAAAGCTCGAAGAGGCCAAGGGCGAAGCGGACGCCCTCATTGTCGCCGCCCGTACACGCTCCGAGGAGGTCGTGCAGAAGATGACGACCGAGGCGAAGCATCAGGCGACAGCGATCGCGCAGAAGGCTCAGGAGTCCATCGAAGCGGAACGGCTCCGCGCCGTCACGGAACTCCGCACGATCGTCGCGGAGGCCTCGGTCTCCCTGGCCGGCAAGATCCTGCAGGAAGAACTCACTCCCGCCCGCCATACCAGGCTCATCGATTCGGTGGTCGCGGGAATCGCCACGAAGCGATGATCCGGAGCCCGCTCCTCGCGCGAAAATACGCCAAGGCCCTCTATGACGCGACGAACGGCAAGGCCGATTTGACGGGCCTGGCCACCGCCGCGAAGACAAACCCGGCGGAACTGGCGAGACCCGGGATGTCGCGGGCGGACCTGAATGTGCTCGTGGGCGGAGAACCGAAGTCCCCCGAGATCCGGAATTTCCTCGGCATTCTGCTCCGGAGGAAACGTCTTCGGCTGCTGCCCGAAATCCTCGACATGTACGAATTGATCGCGGAGGAAGCCGTCGGCGTGAAGCGCGCGACGGTCACGTCCGCGACGCAGATCGACGCGGCGGGCCGCGCGAGACTGGAGACCACGCTGGCCGCTCTGCACAGCGCGAAGAGTATCAAGCTGGATGTCGATGTGAGGCCGGAGATGATCGGCGGCATCATGATCCGTGTCGGAGATCAGCTGGTGGACGGAAGCGTAAAGTCGGTGCTGGAGGATTTCCGCAGCAGATTTTGACAATATTTTAACCACGAACCACACGAACATCTTAAAATATTTGTTTTTTCGTGTGGTTCGTGGTTAATATTTTTAGGAGGCATGTATGACAGAACCAGTATCAGCCGACACGAAACCCGTAGTCCTGGAACTCGAACCCGGAAATTACGCCTGGTGCGCCTGCGGCAAATCGGCCAACCAGCCATTCTGCGACGGCTCACATCGAGGCTCGGGCATCACGCCGATCGCCTTCACCGTCACGGAGAAAAAGAAGGCCGCCTACTGCCTCTGCAAGCACTCCGCCAACAAACCGTTCTGCGACGGAACGCATAAGACGATCTCGAAATAGCTCCTCTCGGAGAAATGCGTCTTTCCTCAGTTTGAACTTTGAGCTTTTCCTTATCCTCAAGCCGGAAAGCGTTCACCTTGGCTAATGATAAGGAGTTATCATTTTATTTGACGATAGGATGATCGCGTGTACAATAGTCGCATGCTCAGGCTCGGTCGATTCCTCCTTCTGCTCGCCATTTTCGTCGCGGCGATGCCGCTTATCCACACGCACGAGCTGGAGGCCGCACGCGGCGATCATGATGCGGAGCGCGACGCGCATGAGGGGAGCTGCCTTCTTACGGTTCTTCAAAAGTGCTGCGCTCAGCCTGACCTGCCCGCTCTTCTGGCGGACGATCCGGTCTTTCTCTCGTGGATGCCGGTTGCAGCATTCGCCGATGCCGAAGCCGCGGACATTCTCGATTTTTCCAGCCTCCGTTCTCCGCCTCTCGCCTGATTCTCATCATCCACTCATTCCGCGTCTGATTGATCCGGCGCTCTTTCGCCGGTTCCGACTTACAGGAGAATCATGCAAACATGCGTATCATCATCTTTTCCGCGCTCAGCGTTCTGCTCTGCGCGAATCCGCTCCCGGTCCTCGCCTTGACGGACCAGGATGCGCGGGAACTCGTCGAAGAAGTGAGATCATTGAGGCGAGCGGTCGAGGACCAGAATCGCCGGATCGAAGAGCTGGAGGCGAAAGTCGCCGCAGGAGAACCGTCGGGAACGGAGGCGCCGACGCCCGAATCGCTCGGAGATGCCGGCCCGGCAGCCTCGACGCCATCCACGCCATCGGCGGGCAGCGTCGTCGGAGCGCGGCAGGCAGCTCAGCCGCAGATCGGTGTCGTCTTTGACGGCACTTACACGGCCGGAAAAAACGTCGCGGATGAAGCTCAGCTCCGCGCGATCGAGCTGAACGTCGGCGCTCCCATCGATCCCTATTTCGATCTCTTCGGCAAGCTCGTCTTCTCCGCGGATAACTCCGCCGCCTCCCCGCCGGAAGCGGCCGTCGAAAACGCCTACATCACCGCGCATCTTCCGCTCAATCTCGAGGCGCGCTTCGGGCTCGAATGGATTCCCTTCGGCGACGTCGGCACGCTCGACATCGACGAGCATCCTCAGGTGGACCAGCCACATGCCATCGCGCAATTCCTCGGTGGCGAGGGATTGAAAGCGATCGGCGGCCACGTCGAGTGGCTCGCTCCGTTCGCCGCAAATCCGACGCTCTCGCTCACCATCGGCGCGTACAACCGCGCGACGGGCGACGCGAACACGACTGCATCCGACAAGGACGGCGACGGTGCGCCCGACGCGCCCGACATGTTTCTCGACGAGGGAGCGTTCAACGTCCGCGACCGCGAGCGGGGTCCGCTCTGGTTCGGCCGCGCCGCTTCATACTACGAATGGGACGCAGGCCACCATGCGATCCGCGTGGGCGGCTCGTATCTCTCGGACGAAAATGACGCAAGCGGAGCGACGCGAACGTCCGTCGCGGGGCTCGACGCGAAATACCGATGGCGGCCCGACGCCACCGGCCGCGGGATCACTTTCGCAGGAGAATATCTCCATCATCGCCGCCAGGAATCGCCGACGACGCTCTTTCTCGCCAATGGGGGCAATGACCTGTCCAACGGAGGCGGCTACGTCTATGGACAGTATGATTTCGACAAGCGCTGGGGGCTCGGTTACCGCTACGACAACACCAACACGGCCTTCTCCGCCGCAAGCGAGATCGCGGCCCATTCCGTGTACGGCGAATATCGTCCGACGGAGTTTTCCCGCCTCCGCGCCCAGTATCGCCATGACGATCGCAACTTCGACGCCACGGCGAACGGCTTGAGGACCGACGACGACGCCGACGTTTTCCTGCTCCAGTTCACGCATTTCATCGGCTGGCATCCGGCTCACAAATTCTAGGAGGCTATCATGTCCATATCATTCATCCCGCGCCCGCTCCGTCGGGCGCTCCTCTGCCTGTCGGCATTCTGGTTCCTCTCGATGCCGGCGTCCGCGAAGGTCAAAGTCGTGGCCACGCTGCCCGACCTCGCGTCGCTGGCGCGCGCCGTCGGCGGCGATTTGGTTACGGTCGATCAGCTGACGCAGGCAAATCAGGATCCTCACCATGTCAACGCGTCGCCATCCATGGTTGTGCGCCTCTCGCAGGCCGATCTCTTCGTCATGAACGGCCTCGACCTCGAGGTGGGCTGGGTCCCCGCGCTGCTCCAGGCTTCTCGAAGCCAGAAGGTGCGGCCGGGCGGTCCCGGATACGTCGACGCCTCCATCAAGGTGCCCGTGATCGAAGCGCCCTCGGGGCCGATCGATCGGTCGATGGGAGACGTTCATCCTTTCGGCAATCCGCACTACACTCTGGACGCGGGCCGATGCAAGTGGGCGGCGTGGAATATCGCCAACGGTCTTATCCGCGTCGACGCGGCGAACGCGGAGCAATACATAACCAATTTGAAAAATCTCTACGCGCGCATCGATGCTGCGCTCGCCCGCGCCCGGGAGGCGATGAAACCGTACCGAGGGTCGAGCGTCATCATCTATCACGCCCGCCCCAACTATCTTCTCGACCGACTCGGTCTTCGCGTCGCCGCGACGATCGAACCTCTGCCGGGCATTCCTCCATCGGCCGCGCAGATCGGACGGATCATCAGTTCGCAGAAGAGCAAGGGCATTCGAGCCGTCCTGATCGAGCCGTGGAACGACCGCCGCGTCGCGGAACAGGTCGCGGCGGGCCTCGGAGAAGGCACGTCCGTGGTCGTTCCCAAGCAAGCTGTCGGATCGGACCCGGCCGCCGTGGACGCGATCGCTCTGTTCGAACAGAATGTCGCGCTGATCGTGAGCGCGCTTAAGGGTTCGGAAGGAGCGGCCCATTAACAAGGTGAGTTTTCCTCTCATCGAATTCCGCAACGCAAAATTCGGATACGGTCGGAAGATCGTTCTCGAGAGCGTCTCGATCGACATCCGGCGCGGCGATCTGCTCGGGCTCGTCGGCCCGAACGGCTCCGGCAAGACAACGCTCCTTCGGGGCATGTTGGGACAACTGAGTCCGCTCGCAGGGGAAGTCTTGCGCCCCCAGGGGCGACCGAGCCGGATCGGATTCATGCCGCAGCGGGAGAATCTCAACCCGATCTGGCCATTGCGCGTCATCGACGTCGCTCTCATGGGGCGGCTGGTTCTGCGCGGGCCGCTGCGGAGATTCACGGCGGATGACATCGCCGAAGCCACCCGCGCTCTGGACGCCGCCGGCATCGCGCACCTGGCGCGCGAGCCGGTCTCGCGCCTTTCGGGCGGCCAGGTCCAGCGCGCGCTTCTTGCCCGCGCGCTCGCGGCGCAACCGGAGATTCTCGTCCTCGATGAACCGACGACGGGGATGGACCTGGGAGGTTCGACCGCGATGCTCCGCCTCATCCGTTCGCTGCACAAAGAGCGTCAGCTCACCGTCCTTTTCGTCTCGCACGACCTCAACGCCGTCGCCGCCGTCGCCACCCGCATCGTCCTCCTTCATGAGGGTGTCGTCCGCGAAGGAGACGCGGAAACGATTCTGTCCGCGGATATTCTCGGACAGATCTATCATCTTGATGTGGTGATCGGCAATATCGCGGGACATCATGTCGTCGCCGCCCGGGATGCGAGGCCATGACGGCGCTCGCGGAAATCTACGGGCAATCCTTCATGCGCGACGCGCTCTGCGCCGCCGTCCTCTCCGGCGCCATGCTCGCCTATCTCGGCCTCTTCATCGTCCTCCGCCGCACTGTATTCCTGGGCGCCGCGCTTCCGCAGCTCGCGGCCCTCGGCGCAGCAGGCGCCATGGTCGCCGGAATCCCGCCGACCGGGGGAGCGCTGGCGGGAACCATTCTCGGCGTCGCCGCGCTCTCGCTCGTCTCGCCTCGCGGCCGCGTGCCGGCCGACGGCGCCGTCGGCGTCGCTTTCGCGCTCGCTTCCTCCGCCACGCTCCTTATTCTCGCCCGCTCCGCTCAAGGCGAAACTCATGTGCTCCAGATTCTCTCCGGCGATATCCTCGGAACCACACAGGTGGAGATTTTCTGGATGGCGGGCATCTTCGGAGCGACGGCGCTGCTGCACTACGCGTGCTGGAAGGAATTCCTGTTCGTTTCGTACGATCCCGATATGGCGGCCACCCTCGGTCTCCGCATCCGCTTTTGGGATGGGCTCCTCTTCTTCTCCCTCGCCGCCTGCGTGGCGCTCGCGCTACGCGTCTCCGGCGCCATCGTCTCCTTCGCCTTCCTCATCGGACCTTCCGTCGCGGCGCTTCTCGTCTCCAGACGGTTTCCCGTCATCATCGCGACGGCCATCATCCTGGGCGCTCTTTCAGCGGCGGCGGGCCTGACGCTTTCCTTCTTCGAGGACCTTCCGAGCGGGCCGACGATCGCCGCGTGTTCGCTTGTGCCGATCCTGCCGGCCATGCTAGGACGATGGTTCGTTCGCGAGGCGTAAGGGTAATTTCGTCTTCTCGATCCACCGATCGATGGCGGGGCGAGGCGAGTCTCCGAGATAGACAAGCAGGCGGAATTTCCGCGTCGTGCTGACCGTGATGGCGACGGGATCAGCCAGATCGCGCCTCGTATCGGCGATCAGCGTGATCGTGCTCTTGCCCATCTTCATACGGCGGATGCCGTGGCGCTCGAGAAGATTGATGCGCCAGGTAATGGTGTTGCTCGGAGCGTCGATCTCGATGCCGAGAACGTTTTCAATGAGGAGCGCGACAGGACCGACGCCGGACCAGCCGCAGAACTTCTGGCGCACGAGGAGCTTTGCATCCCATCGCGTGGCCGGAGCTTCATGGTCGGGGGAATAGGCCTCCCAGATCTGCCGGATTCCGTTTCCATTGCGAGGTATGTTCGGCTCGGTCAGCGACGGCAGCTTGAACTCATACTGGTCCGGGCTGAAGGAATGATAGACGCGGCTCATCTGCTCAATGTGATTCATCGACGCTTCATGCGCGAAAGTCCGGTCAAAGCGTTCGATCCCTTTGATGACGGCGAAGTTCGTGGGAGCCCAGATCGCGCCCCGCCAGTAGTGTCCGCGGCCGTCGTAAACCGGATCATCCGCGGACAGGGTCGGGAAGAGATGAGCGCGATGAAACTCGGCCGGATTCCTGAGGTGCTTTTGGATCATGAGCTTTGCCCGGCGCGCATCCGCGACTCCGGCCACCATCGGCCAGAAGGACGCGATCGTCTTCCGGGAATGCCAGGCTCCGTCCTCCCTGCGGTCGAAATACATCCCTTCTTCCTCATGCCAAAGGTAGTCATTGATCCGCCGGGACAGGCTCGCGTATTCATCCTCGTATTTGCGCCGCAGCATTTCATTTCCCGCGGCGGAGGCCAGCCTCGCGATGTGCAGAGCGGCCAGCGCCTGCTGTGATGAGATGTCGATCCAGGCACCGTGACGGACGTATTCTTCGCGCGGAGAATTATCCATGCCTGATCCGAGATCAGTAATGTGATACAGGCCGTTTCCGTGCTCGGAACGCGCGTTCTTCTTCACGAACTCGAAGTACCGGTCCAGGACGGGCAGGACGCGCGACAGGCGCTTCGTATCTCCCGTCAGCGTATAGTACCGGTCCTCCATCCATGCAAAGAGCGGAGGATTGATGTCGTTCTCGCCCGTGGCCTTGCCGGTCAGCTCATTGTACGTCCGGCAGATATATCCGTCGGAGTCGCGCTGGAGGCCGTAAAAATTGTCCAGCGTCGGCATGACGGGAAAAACACCGAGACCGTACATCGCATAGGCCACCATGAAGCAGGAATCCCACTGGTAGATGTTCTCGTTGAAACCTTCGTCGATATAGAGAGGAACGAATCCGTTCCGGACGCGTCCCCGCGTGATCTTCTCGTGCATGAACTTCCACGACGCCCAGTACAGGTCGATCCAGTCCGCGTGGTCGTCGAGAATAGGTTCCGGCAGTCGGCGCTTCACGGCCGCCGTCAGTTCCGGAGCGGGCCTCGGCTCCGGAGGCTCCTTCACGATCATGCGAGCGGGCTTGTCCGATCCGAGAGCGTAGACATCCGCCGCACCCGAGATTACAACGGCCTGGTTGCCGTTGGAGATCGCGTAGAACTGGTCCGTGCCCGGGTCCTTCAGCCAGCTGTCCGTCCGCACGATGATACCGAGCACCTGCGCGTTCCGATCGAAGAATTCCTTCCGCTTCGTTCTGTAATAGGCCACGCCGTCCAGAACTCCGGTGAAGGAAAACCGGGAGCCCGATCCGTCCTGTTTCCAGAGCCAGAGATTCCAGTCCGCATACTTTCCATCCGGCCGGAAATAATAGAGCGCAAATTCATCGCGCCTGATCTTCAGCTTCGCGGATGCTGTCTCCACGCGATCCATCGACTCTCTCACAGTCCCCCTGTCACTCGCATGAACTCGATTTCCTCTGTCTCCGGACAACAACGCGATCGTCATCGCGGCAAGGAGAAGAACGACACCCCGGATCCTGCTCATCCCGGGACGACGTCGACGCAATCAGAGCTCAATACCATCGCTGCAGGTTACTTATTTCCCGCCGACGCGTCATCAGCGTTCTTTGCCCGCTACCGGAGGCCGTAAAACCGCGAAGCTCAAAATGGAAGGCGATGTTGGCAGGCCCATGAGATAACATGAGCGCATGAAGATCCGAAGGGTCATCCTGATTGTCGCCATTGTCCTCGCGGGACTGGCGGGTTTCCAAATCTGGAGCGGCACGCGAAACCTGGCGTCCCCGGACGGAAGCATCCCTATCGATTTTCAACATCTCGATTTCTACCGCTTCGAGGTGACCGATCTCGGTGAAACGCATGGCGTCATTCCCGATTCCGTCCGGGACTACGACGGCCAGAAGATCACGATCCAGGGATACATGATGCCGCTCGACATGGACGGGGACAAGGCGCTCTCGTTCATGCTGGCCCGGGACCAGCAGATGTGCTGCTACGGCGTCACTCCCCCGCCGAACGGCTGGATCTACGCCGAAATGCCCGATAGCGGAACAACCGACTACGTCATCGATTATCCGATCCTGGTGACCGGAACGCTGGAGGTCGGCGAACGCTATGACGAGGAGGGAATCTTCCTCTCGCTCTATCGGATGCGCGTGGAAAAAGTCCATCTGCCCGAGAACATGCGCGACCTGACGGAACGCATGCGCAACATGCAGCAGGATATCCTGGATCGCTCCGCTTCCAGATAGCCGGGCGGTTTTTCAGCCGCCAAGGCTTCTCAAGCGCACTCCGCGCAGATGCCGAAGAGCGTCAGATCATGGCCTTCGCAGATGAATCCGCGGGGAGTCAAACGCTTCAGATTTTTCGGACAACCGTGGACCTCGTAGAGCCGGTCGCAGCGGCGGCAGAGGAAATGGTGGTGGTGGTGCTTGCCGGCCAGCTCGTATCGAGGAGGAGCTCCCGGCATGTCCACGATGGCGAGCCGGCCCTCAGCCGAGAGCATTTTCAGGTTACGGTAGACCGTGGCGATCCCGATTCCGCGGGACCGTCGTCGCGCGGCGGCCAGGATTTCCTGCGGGCCGATCGGTCGGTCGACGGCCTGCATGACCTGGAGAATCGCATTCCTCTGCCGCGTCCTGCGTTCCATCAGGACGGGCGCGGGAACCGGCCCGGCTTTTCGCGACTTTGCTTTCACAGGCGCGATAATAATACCGCATTATCATCTGGACAACCGTTTTTGTAATGATAACATCTTCTCATTACCTGAGAGGGCTCCCGGAAAACGCCGGCTCGACCGGCATGCTGAAAGGATCGTCGTGACGGATCAACCTGTATTCACCTTTGCTTCGGCCTTCATCCTGGGGCTCCTGCACAGCATGGAACCGAGCCACGCCAAGGCCGTGCTGGCCTCGTATTTCCTCGATCACCGCCGCACCCTGGCGGAAGCCTTCTTCTTCGCCGTCGTCGTCACGGTCGCGCATACGCTCACCATCTATCTCCTCGCCGCTCTTCTTCTCGGCTCCGGGTCGCTCCTGCCGGATAGCCTGCCCTTCGAGGAACATCACGCGGAAGCGGTGTCGGGATTCCTGATGGTGGCCCTGGGAGCCTGGATGCTTCGCGAAGAGAAGCGGGCCAACTTTCACAGGGATAACGCGCCCGATCATGATCATGCGTGCGGCCATCTCTTCCATCATCATGGATATCATCACCATCACGACGCCGCGCCCTCTTCCCTGCGCGGAATCTTCGTCATCGGTTTCTGCAGCGGTTCCATCCCCTGCATGACCGGCATAGCGGTCCTCCTTCAGGCCTGGGTCGCCGAAACACCCGCGCGCGGTTTCGGCCTGCTGGGCGTCTTCAGCCTCGGCCTCGGACTTGTCGTTCTCGTCATGAGCGTCGCGACGCAGCAGGCCGCGCAGTTCATGAAGCGATACTGGAACGGAGCATCGCGCTGGACGAGGTACCTGCCTACAATAAGCGGTTCCCTGATCCTCCTCATGGGAATCTTCGTCCTCGTCCGGTCTCTTCTCGGCGAGGAACATTGACCCCATGCCGAACGTCCTCGAAATCGAAAGTCTTCGAAAATCTTTTCTTGGCCCGGATGGCAAACAATCGACTGTTCTCGATATAGCGTCCTTCCTCGTCGCGGACGGCGAGAGCGTCGCCATGCGGGGCGAGAGCGGGACCGGCAAAACCACGCTCCTGAATGTCATCGCCGGAATCCTGCGCGCCGACGATGGCCGCGTCACGGTGGCGGGAAGGGAAATGTCCGCCTTATCGGAACGAGCCCGCGACCGCGCGCGCGCGGATTCGATCGGATATATCTTTCAGACATTCCATCTCCTTCAGGGGCTCACCGTTCTCGAGAACGTCACGCTCGGCATGGCTTTCGGAGGCAATTTCGAGAAGGATCGCGGGCGGGAACTCTTGAAGCGCATGGGAATCGACTCGCACGCGGCCCATCTTCCGCGAACCCTGTCCGTTGGTCAGCAGCAGCGTGTCGCGATCGCCCGCGCGCTGGCCAACAAGCCACGGCTCGTTCTCGCCGATGAGCCCACCGGCAACCTGGACACGGGTCGCGCCAGGGAGGCCGTTGCTCTCATCCGGGAAGTCTGCCGGGAAAACGGAGCGGCCCTCCTTCTCGTCAGCCACGATCCCTCCATTCTGGCGGGCTGCGACCGCATCATTCCGCTCGCCGAGATCAACCGCGCGGGTCAAGCTTCATGACGAACTCCACGTTTTCAGTTGTCCGGCTTCTGGTGCGCCGCAGCCTCGCGCAGCATGCCGTCGCCACAGGCATCACAATTCTCTCCGTCGCTCTCGCCTCCGGACTTCTTCTCTCAGTCTTCGCAATCCAGTCCCAGGCCTACTCCGCCTTCACGGGCGGGCCGATCGGATTCGACGCGATCCTCGGGGCGCGCGGAAGCCAGCTCCAACTCGTCCTCAATTGCATCTTCCACCTCGAAACCTCCCCCGGAAACCTGCCCTGGAAACTTTTTCGTTCCATCAAGGATGATCCCAGGGTTTCGCTCGCCATCCCCTACGCGGTCGGCGACAACTATTTTGGATTCCGGATCGTCGGAACGACCGACGAACTATTCACACGCTTCGAATACCAGGCCGGCTCGAAATTCCGGACGCGTGAGGGTGGACATTTCTTCGACTCCTCCCGGAAGGAAGCCGTGATCGGCAGCTTTGTCGCTCAGCAGACCGGCCTCCGCGAAGGTTCGAAGTTCTCCCCGTATCACGGCGTCATCTTCGACGAGAAGATGCTGCACGAGGAGCAATACGTCGTGACAGGCGTCCTGGAACCTACGAATTCACCCGCCGACCGCGTCATCTGGATCCCGATCGAGGGGATCTTCCGGATGGGCGGTCATGTGCTCCGCGGTTCCGGCGACGAGTTCAAGGCGGAAGCGGGAGTGGAGATCCCGGACGAGCATAAGGAAGTAAGCGCCGTCATGCTTAAACTCAAATCGCCCCAATCGGGATTCTCACTGGATCGTCTCATCAACAGGCAGGGCAAAGAGGCGACGCTCGCGTGGCCGATCGGACGGGTGATGGCGGAGCTCTTCCAGAAGATCGGCTGGGTGAACCGCGTTCTCGAACTCGTCGCTTATCTCGTCGTCGTCGTCGCCGCCGCGTCGATCCTCGCCAGCGTCTACAACACCTTGCGGGAACGCCGCCGCGAGTTCGCGATCCTTCGGGCGCTCGGAGCGCGCCGCCGCGTCATCTTCTCCGTCATAGTTTTCGAAGCCACGGCCATCGCCGCCGCCGGTTCTCTCCTCGGCGTCATCGTGTATGCCGGGATTCTGTCTATCGCCAGCAGCATCGTCCGCGCCGAGACGGGAGTCGTGCTGAACGTCTTTCAGTATCATCCTGTGCTCCTCTTCGGCCCGCTCGGCATGACCGCGCTCGGCGCCCTGGCCGGTCTTCTGCCCGCGTGGAGCGCCTATCGTACGGACGTCAGTGAAAATCTTGTTCCCCACTCCTGAGGAGGCCAGCAAATGAAATACCCGGCGATGGTTCTTGTTCTCAGCGCAGTCTTCGCGGCGGCCGCGTGCGGTGGTAATTCTCGCGAGCCGGTTTCTCAGGCCGGGACGCAGACCGTCACGGTCGCCGTTCCGAAGCCGGAGACCGACACGGATCACGGTCATCACGCTCACTCCGCGCCGCACGGAGGAACGCTCGTCGTCCTCGGCGAGGAGATGGCTCATCTGGAGCTTCTGCTCGACACGTCCACCGGCCAGCTCGTCGCGTACGCGCTCGACGGCGAAGCGGAGAACGCCATCCGGTTGAAGCAGCCCGAGATCGAGATCCGGATCGCGGGCAATTCGGGCATGGCGGGCGACACCATCCGGCTGAAGGCCGTGGCGAATGTTCTGACCGGGGAGACTTCGGGCGATGCGTCGCAATTCGAAGGCTCCCTGAAATCGCTGTCGGGGAAATCGCGATTCGAAGGAATCGTTCATCGCGTCGAATTGATGGGCATTCTTCATGAAGACGTTCCTTTCCGATATCCTGAAGGCAATGAAGACCCCGAATAGCGGCGCGGCGAGCTCGCGCAGCTGGAAAGCCGGAAAGAGCGGGCTGCGATTCGCCCTCATCCTCGGCGCATCCGGATTCTTCCTCGGCGGCGTGATCGCGCTGGGAGTCATGCCGATGATGCCTCGGAATTTCTTCGCGGAGGAGTGGATCAATCCATCCTCATCGGACGGATCGCGAATCGTCGGTGAAGCATTGAGCTCCGCGCCCGGATCATCGCCGCCCCCGGCCAGAAAAGATACTTCGTCCACGCGGGCGGGCATCATGCCGATGGTGGCTCCCGTATCGCTGCGGAAATCCACGGCGGACACGAAGCCTTCCTTATCTTCATCCGTGGACACGAGGACCGCGCCGGGACCCGGCATCGGGCCTTCCGAACCGGGAGGATATCGCCGCATCGGTTTCGACCTCCTTTCCTCCTTCGATTTCGACAAGGATGGGATCCCGCCTTCCATCAGGGATCTCGACGGCTTCAGGATCCGAATTCAGGGATACATGCTGCCGATCGAGTTCGGAGTGAAGGGCCCAAAAAGTTTCCTCCTTCTTGTCGACCAGACCGGATGTTGTTACGGCGTGCCTCCCGAATTGAACGCCTGCGCCTATGTCGTCGCGAAGGGCGGCGGCGAGACGGAATATATTCCGGACGAGCCGATTTACGTCTATGGTCGACTTGTCGTGAAAGAATCCTACGAGGATGGAACGCTCGCGTACATCTACAAGATCACATGCGACAAGATAGCCCGCGTCTACCCCTGATGGAAATCCAGTAAGAAAACAGGGGCGGAACCGACAGATCATCGACCATAGGCACGGCATTCGATATGCTGAAATCACGAGAGGAGAATCAGCCATGAATCAGAAAGCCACATTCGGAGGCGGATGCTTCTGGTGCCTCGAGGCGGTCTTCGAAAAACTCGACGGCGTGCTGGACGTTTCATCAGGTTATGCGGGGGGCCCGAATTCCAATCCCACCTATGAGGACGTCTGTTCCGGAAAAACCGGCCACGCGGAAGTCGTCCAGATCACGTTCGATCCCGCGAAGATAACGTTCGCTGCGCTCCTGGATGTCTTCTGGGAGTGCCACGATCCCACGACGATGAACCGCCAGGGCGCCGACTCCGGCACGCAATACCGCTCGATCATTCTCTGTCACGACGCCGGGCAAAAAGCGGCGGCTGAACGATCACGCGACGCGGCGCAAGCGCACTGGCCGGAAAAGATCGTCACGGAGATCGCGCCCCTGACGACATTTTATCCGGCCGAGAGGTATCACCAGGACTACTACCGCAACAATTCACATGCCCCGTATTGCATGATGGTGATCCGTCCGAAGCTGCGGAAGATGGGGATGGCATAGGCAGGAGCGGCCCGACATTCCGCTTCAGAAGATCCATGGCGGAAGACGGCGGGATGGATTCCAGGGAAGTCGCGACCAGTGCCGGTTCTGCCACTCGCATCAGCTCGTTGAAAGAACGGTCACATCCTGGGAGTCGGAAGCGAGGCGCACGAGGCTTTTGACACTTCGCCGAACAGGATGCAAAATACACGATCAGAGACAATGACGAACGAACAGCAGTGGCATCTCCACACGCAGGACGGTCCCCAGGGTCCCTACACGACGACACAGCTCAAGCAATGGCTGGCGGCGGGCCAGATCACACCGCAGTGGTTTGTCTGGCAGGACGGATTCCCCGAATGGAAACCCATCTCCGATATCCCGGCATTGTCGGCACCCGCCGCTCCTGTCGCTCCGCCTCCGCCGCCGGCCGCTCCTCTGAAACCGGCGCCACCGGCTGCGAAGGAGAAAGAAGCCGAGCCGCTGGTGCCCGCGCCCGATCCATCGGCCGCCGGGACAAAGGCTCCTGTAAAGGCGAAAAAAGGCATGGGTCGGCGGGCCGTCAACATCCTCGGTATCGTTCTTGTCATCGCCGGAATCGCCGCAGGCGCGACCAAGGTCTTTGCCCCGGACATATTCGACACGCTGATCGGAACGCCGCCACCGCCGCCCGTCGTCGCGCCGCCCCGAAAGCCCGTCCCGCCGCCGCCGCCGCCGCTCGACGAATCCGCCCTGCCGGAGGAAATCCAGGCGGAGAACGTCGTCATCGTCATCATCGACGGCCCGCGGTATTCCGAAACGTGGGGAGATACCGCGCATCGATATATTCCTCATATCTATAATGACCTTGCTCCCCATGGAGTCGTCATCACGAATTTCCGGAACGAAGGCGTCACCAAGACCGTTCCCGGACATGTGGCACTCTGGACCGGCCACTACGAGAAGATCGGCAACGACGAGAACGTGACTCCCACGCACCCCGGCATGGGGCAGGTCATCATCAAGGAGAAGGACATGGCGCCCGATTCCGTCTGGATCATCGCCTCCAAGGACAAGATCGATGTCCTCGCCACGAATTCCGATCCGGCCTGGAAGAACGCCGTGCCGCCGAAGACCCACACGGGCCGCAACGGCACAGGTAACGGCATCGCCGACGATTCCGCGACCTATGAGAAGGCGATCGAGATCCTGAAACGAGATCGACCGCGCCTAGCGTTCATCCAGTTCAAGGAGCCCGACATCTCGGGCCACTCCAAGAAATGGGACTGGTATCTCGCCGGCTTGAAAGCCAGCGACGAGTTCGCGTGGAAGATCTGGCAATTCCTGGAATCCGACTCCCACTACGCGGGGCGCACGGCCTTCTTCATCACGAACGACCACGGACGCCATCTCGACGACGTCCTGGATAGCTTCGTGAGCCACGGCGACGACTGCGAAGGCTGCCGCCGCATCATCCTTTACGCCTCAGGCCCGGACTTCCAGAAAGGTGTCGTCGTGGAGAACAAGTGGGAACAGATCGACCTCGCCGTGACCGCGGCGCGCCTGCTGGGCGTCCGCCTCCCCGGCAGCACCGGCAAGATCATCGCCGATCTCTTCGCCGCCGCCACCGGCGCAAGCGACGCAGCGGAGACCGACACCGAACCTCAAGCGGACACCAAGCCCCAGAAAGCAAAGTAGCTCTCCCATCCAGAAGCAAAAGCCTTCCCGCTTGCCTATTGCTCCACGCGTTGCTATCATTTTTCGCATCCGCACGGCGGTATCGTCTAACGGTCAGGACAGCGGCTTCTCAAGCCGTCAATCGGGGTTCGATTCCCCGTACCGCTACCAGTTTTCGTCGACGATAGCGATCTCACTACAGCACTTCACGCTCCCCTCCTCCACCAAAGGAAAACATACCGACGGGCCGGCGAGGGATTACTCCGGAGGTCGACTACGGGATCCAGCCGGGCAATGCGGCGGCCTGTTTCACCCAGCTTGCCATCTGCGCCTCGTCAAGCTCGTCGCCTTCGTGAATGTCGAGGTAGCGATTGTCTTTGACCTTGCTGGGGCCGGGAGGGACCGGTTTCAGCGACGTGCCTCGGAAGAAGGATACCTTGACGTAGCGGGTGAAGACGTGGAACCCCAGGAACCAGCCCTGGCCCTCGATGCCGTAGAACGG
>CAZCME010000025.1:0-61961 GCA_964499705.1 uncultured bacterium
CGGGGCGGTCCTTTCTACTTTGCAGAAGCGGAACTTACTACTTTGCGCGTACAGACATTCCCGCCGAGTCGGCCGCGCCATCCGCCGCGTCAAGCCGGAGGATATCGAGCCTGGCATTCTGGAGGCGCAGGCGCGTGCGCGCGCGTTCCTCCGCGCACCGCGCGATCTCCTCCCTGCAGGCGTTCCGCACGCGCCGTGCCTCGCGCGAGAACGCGCTCGCGGAATCATACTGGCGCTCCGCGTCAAACGGAGACCAGAGATTCTGCTCGACCTCCGCGAGATCGCTCTTCCTTCGTTCCGCTCCCGCCTGCGCGATCAGCTCGTATCGCCGCGTCTCCAGCTCGGCTTCCACCCGGCGAATCCGGTCCGCCGCGATTCGCGCTCTTTCTTCCGCGATCCGGCTTTCCAACGAGGTGACGTTAGCGTTATCGGGCAAGGGGCCGTTGTCCGCTCTAGCGGAATGCGCGGCCGCGATGAGGAGGACCATCATCGCGTAAAGCATGAATCGGTTCAGGTGTTTCATCTGGCCGGCATTCTATCGAGCGGGATCGTCCGCTTCATCTGTTATTCCTCTTATGAGCGGAATCTCCACGCCCCCGCGTTCGATAATCCCCAGTGCGCGAACACGGTGAAGATCATGCTCCAGAAGAGCACGAGGAAGAGCCAGGCACAGAGCGCGGACCAGGGAGCAAAAAACGAGATCACGCCGCAGCAGAGAAATGTCAACGCCATGCTCACGGTGCCGGAACCAGCCGCTGCGAATCCCCAGAGGCTGACGCGCATCTTCTCGGCGGCCGCAGGGAACGATTCCCGGCAGTAGACCGCGAACGCGCCCGCCCCGAGGCTGACGGGCACGATCGTCACGATACATCGGATGAAGAGGGATACGGGCAGGTCAAGCTTCACCTCCGGCTGGATCCGCGCGATCACGAGGTTAAGCAGGCAGAGCAGAACGCCCGCGGAGAAGAGGAGCAGCATCGTGAAGAGCCCGGTTCCAAGGGCGCGGCCTGTCGTGTATTCGGCGCGTCGCACCGGCAGATACGAGATGAAATGTTCCGGCCGGCCGCTTCCTTCCAGGTGCCCACTCACGGTATTCATGATGAGGATGAGCGGCATCAATAAAAGCGCTGTCGCAAGGCCTCCGATCACACCCGCGGCCGAACCTTCCGCGCCATGGATGCCGTAGCCGCACACGCCGCCCATGAGCGCATAAAGTACGGAGATGGTAAGTCCTCCCATGACGAACTGGTTGCTTCTCAAGATGGCGCGCACCTCATTCATGCAGGCCAGCATCCATGGCTTACGAGGCAAACCCTCCTGTTGTCTCCGTCCCAGCGTGACGATCATGGAATCGCGCCTGGCTATTTCGCTGCCGTGGGGCATGTAGGCGTGGATGAAGAAATATTCGGCGAGCATGTAGCACCCGGCGAGAGAGACGATGTGAACGAGCCACAGGGAGGGATGCCGGTACGAGGCCGTCGAGAGAGCCAGGAGCTCGTGGAGAAGATACGGAAGGAATTTCATGATCGAGATTATTCCGGCGATGAGAAGAGCGATCACGCCGCTTGCTTTTCGCGGGTTCCACACCCATAGCCCGCTCAACGCCGACCAGAGGGAGACGCTGGCGAGGAGCACCGCCGGGACGGAAAAAACGGCGATCGCCATGACGTGGAGAACGACGGATCGCTCCTCGGAAAAGTCGAGCATGGCGCGCGCGCCCACGGCGGCGATCAGCTTCAGGAGGAATGAAATACCGGTGAAGCCCTGGCGGAGCTGGATCCAGAAGAGGACTCGATCGGATACAGGGAAGGTTCGGAGGTGACGCAGCGTGGGAATGAGATGCGGCGAAAAAAGAACGGCCGGACCGGAGACGAAGGCGATCATGACAAGGAATCCGATCACAGCGCCCCCCAGTGCGTAGAGCGCGGGACCCAGATTGGAGAGGGGAGTCAGGAGACATGCCAGGATCATCACGAGGAAATAGGCGCGGAGGATTTTTCTCCGGAGCGGCGTGACTCCCATGGTTTCGGCCGCGTTGCAGGCGAGCCGCCTGGCGGCGCGCTCATAGGCCCGCATGAGATCGAGGTCGTTCATACCAATGTCGCCCAGCTTTCCTCCTGATGCATGCCGAGCAGATGGAAGAAGGCGCGCTCGAGATCTCCGTCGCCATGCCGCGCGATCTCCGCCGTGGTCCCGTCGGCGATCAGCCTGCCCTCGCGCACGACGAAGACCTTGTCCGCGATTTTTTCCGCGTCGCCGATCAGGTGGGTCGACAACAGGACGGCGCCTCCTCCGTGGCGGAAGGCGCGGAGCATTTCCGCGACCGCCCGTGCTCCGGGCGGATCCAGGTTCGCCGTGGGCTCATCGAGGAGCAGAACTTTCGGCCGATGAAGGAGGGCGGCCGCGAGCCCGAGCCGCTGCTTCATCCCCATGGAATAGGCGCGGACAAGTCCTTTCGCGTCGGCGAGTTCGAAGCGCTTGAGGAGCATATCGATCCGGGAGGATGATTCCGCGCGATCGAGCCCCCGGAGATCTGCGCAGAGTTCGAGATACTCCCGGCCCTTCAGGAAATCCAGCAGCCCCCATTCCTCGGGAAGAAATCCCGTGACGCGCTTGACGTCGAGGGGATGTGTCCTTGTGGAAAATCCGGCGACCTCCGCATCGCCCGCGCTGGGCGTCAACGTGCCGAGTATCATCCGAAGCGTTGTCGTCTTGCCTGCTCCGTTCGGGCCCAGCAGGAGAGCGATCTCGCCGGCCTTCACTTCGAGATCGAGCCCGTCCACCGCGTTTTTCGTTCCGAAGCGGCGCGTCAATCCCCGCGTCCTTATGAGTGTCATCCGAAATTCCTCCCCAGGAGATTCATCACGATGACGATCAGGAGATTGAACGTTCCGTGAACCAGCACGGTTGCCAGAAGGCCGTGTCGCCGCATGACTTCTCCCAGGACCATGGCCAGTCCCGTTACGTGCAGGAATTTCCACCACTCGGGCTGCACCATGCCCGCGTGGGCCAGGGCCCACAGTACTCCGATCGCCAGGGACGCCAGTCCCCACGCGCCGGTCGCCTTCCACCGCGCGCGGCGGCCGCCGATCATGAGGAAGATGAGCGGCAGAAAAAATCCCCGGCAGAGGATCTCCTCCCGGATTGCCGCCAGAATCAGCATCAGGGCCACGGGAATTGTCAGGGTATCCGCCGACATGAGGATTCCCAGCTCGCCGCCAGCAGGATTCGTCTCGAACCATTTCATCAGCTCGGAAACCCGGGGAGGAGAGAGCGCCATCAGGAGGAGTGTCCATGCGATGCAGGCGACGGTGGCCAGCGCGGCCACCGCGAGGGAAATGCCCCGGCCGGGCCGGCGGAAAATTCCCGTGCCGGCGGCGCGCGCCAGCGCGATGCCGGAGACGACAACCAGCAGGTCGCGGATCACCGCCGCGATGGTGAGGAGCCAGGACGTGTTCGCATGGACCTGGTCCGACGAGAGGACGAGAAGTGCCTGCAGGATGAAGATCGATCCCGCCGCCAGCAGGGCGGGAAACATCGCGCGATCCACGCCGCGCCGCCGCGAGTACGTCAGGAGCGCGAGCACGGATCCTCCGGAAACGGCGGCAAGCCAGACGACGAAACTCATCAGGAGCGCGGGTTCCCGTCTGATATGGACGATCGACCTTTCCTGGAAATTCGCCGTCACGGAGTCGCCCCATCGGGCGCGCAATCGATCGTAACCTTCGAGGGATCCCATGAGGGAATGGCGCCGGAGAAGGTCACCGGCGAGCTCAGCGGCCTCGCCGGATTCCCGGCGCACGTGCGCCAGGAGCGCTTCCGCGTCTTCGATTCGATCCGCCTGGAACAACTTCCAAGCAACGGCCAGCCGCAGGTTCTCCGCGCGCGTGTCGATGGAAGAATGAGCGATCGAATCGCGCCAGGCGATATCGAGCGCGACATACGAGTCGAGGGCGCGAGTCCTGTCGAAGAGAGCCAGGAGGTCGAGCACTGTCGCGAACCGGGATGCGGAATCAGACATCAACTGTGCCTGTAATTCCCCGATCCGGTCGGTGTCGCTCGGATAGGGCTTGGTGCGGATCCGTGCGATGGCGCCGGCGATCAGCGGAGGCGCGTGCGATGACCGGCGAGGTTTCAGGTTCTTACGCAGAATCAGGTCCGCGGCGCGGAAAGCGATCAGTGACGTATCGCCTCGCGATATCACGGAATCCATAAGCTCTCGCGCTCCTTCGCGATCACCCCGCCATGATCGAAATATGGAGGCATAAGACATCGCGGCGGAGAGATCGTCGGAATCGGGCATGGCGTGGAAATATTGCGTCTCGTCGATTTCGCCGAGAAAATAGTCGATCCTGCTGGCTCGCGCGGACGTCGAGTCGAAATAAGGCGATCTTCGCGCCAGGCGAAGCACCGAATCAGCGGCGGCATCGTGGCCGGCGAGACGCAGGGTGATGCCGGCCCGCGTCGCGTTATGGTTCCAGGATGAGGTTCCCTGCAGGGGACGCAGGTAGGCGAGCGAAGCGGAATCGAATTCTCCCCGTGCAAGGTGCGCGAGCCATTGTCCTTCCCGCGCCCCGCTATAGGCGGAATCGATCCGATCCAGGCGGGCGTAGAGTCCGAGCGCCCGGTCAACATTCCCCCGCGCGGCTTGCGCCGATCCGTGGGTCGCGAGATAGGGTTTCAGGATCCAAGTCTCCAATAACGGTTCGATCCGGGCCATATCTTCCGCTGCCCGGATCACTTCGTCATGGCGATCCAGCACGTACCAGTCGATAATTCGATTCCAATGAGCGGCGGTATCCCCCGGGTATCGGGCGAGCCAATCCTCCGCAAGTCGCGCGGCGCTTTCAGAGTTATTCTCGTCATAGAAGCTTTCCCGCAGTTTCCGAAAGACGCGCGTATCGCCGGGAAATCTGCTCATCAGGAGATCGGACAGGCGGTCGGTCCGCCGGTGGCCGTTGCGGCTCTCGTAGAGGTCGGCGATCAGGGAACCGATGTTCGTGTCGTCCGGCGCATGAAGCAGGTAATCCGCGATCTCCGCGATCGCCGAATCATCCTGCTTTTCGGTGACGTGAACGTGAATGATCCAGCTGCGAGGTCCCCAGAGTAAAGGATTGCGCCGCCGCGCTTCGAACCAATCCGCCATGGCCGCATCCGTATCGCCCAGCTTGAACCACGCATACGCACGGTCGACATAAGCCGTCTCGGTCGGCGCGATATCGATGAGGCGCGAATTGAGGAAGACATCCACGCGATCATCCAACTGCCCATCGAGCATCGCGAGATTCCGTTCCGGAGCCATTCGCTCGTGATGGTTCCAGAGAAGGTACCCAGCGGCCGGAACGAGAATCGCCACGGCGAATGACAGCGCACGGCGCAAAGTGATCGACGGGATTCGGGGAGAATCGTTTAACGCCACGAAGGTGTTATAACTGCATGCCGAGGGTGACGTCGAGGGGAAAACAGATGTAACCTTCTCTTCATGGAGGACACGAGCGAGACGGAGGATGCGGGCGCTCCAACCGGCGAGGGGATTCCATCACCGCGCGTGATCGAGTCGGCGCCCGCACTTGTTCCACTGCCCCGGACCGGGCCGATCGATCTCCTCGCCGCGCACTACGATCGGCTCATCCTGTTCCTCCTGATGGCGCAGTATTTCTTCGTCCATCTCGTTTTCACGACGTACACACAGAATATTCTCATCCTGAAGGATCTGTCCGCGCCCTTCTTCTCCCTGTTGATCCTCTGCACCTGGATGTTGGGCGACCTTGCGCGACATGGGAAATGGGAGCTTCCGAAAAACTCGTTCGTGACGGTCTCCGTGATCCTGCTTTTGTACTGGAGCGTCCTGGTGTATTTGCAGCCCGCGACGGCGATGGGCCTGGAACAGTGGGGCAAGCTGTGCGGAGGATTCATCCAGGCGTGGGCGATTTTGCGGTTCGCGGACACGATTCCCCGGATCGGCTTGATCGTGGGGACGATCATCTTCGCCAATGCGCTCTCGACGGGCTACGCCCTCACGCAATTGAGCGGCAACGATTTTCTTGTGATGCTGAACTTGATTCCGGATTGGGGATCCAGCGTCCTGACTTCGACGCAGGGCTGTCCGTGCCGAACGGCGGAATCGATCGTCATGATCCTGCCGGTCCTGCTCGGATGCCGGTGCCTGATCGATCGAACAATCGGGCGATGGATCGTTTGTCTGCTGGTCGCTGCGAACGTTTATGTGCTGTTGCACACGGCGCTCTACGCCGCCTATATCTCCTTCGTTCTCTTTGCCGTTCTTGCAGCGACCTATGAGGCGCGCGCTTTCTGGAATCGTCGTGGGGGAACAGGCGGTTGGAACAGGCGAATCGCGACCGGAATGGCTGCGGTTACCGGATTTGTGCTGGTCGTGATGCTGATAGGATGCGTCAGGATGAGGAGTTTCGGCGATGGCGACGCGATCGGATCCTATTCGATGGGCATTCGATCCGCTCTCGATATATTAAAATATCCGTTCCAGCTTTATGTGTTGAGCGACGGCGGCGAAGAAGGCGTCCGGCAGGAATTCGCAAGGATGGCATTGGAGGGAGGACTGCGCAATCCCATCCTCGGCCGGGGGCCGGGTACGTTCAATTACCTGATGCCCGAAACAAGGATGTCCGGGTATCACCGCCTGGGAATATCGCATAACACCGATCATCCTCATAATGAACCGCTCGTCTGGTTCCATGACTCGGGCGTCCTCGGCCTCTCGCTCTTCTGGCTCATGTATGTTGTCTTTGTGAGATCATGTATCCCCGGTCTCGGAAGATCGTATGGTTATCGTCTGGCCCCCCTCCGGTTTTACCTTCTGCTGAGCCCGCTGCTTTTTCTGCTCGCTGAAACTTTCGGGACCGACTATCGCGATTCCAGCCAGTCGACGATTCACTGGACCATGTTCGGGCTGGCTCTGGCCGTCGGTCGAATCGGCGGCAGGTCGGATGTGCCTGCGGAGACATATCGATGGCGCAGCATGCTCGCGCCGCGTGCTCCGGCATTCCTCGCGCTGGGGACTTTGTTCACCGTCCTGGCCGGAATGTATCTGGCATTCGCGCAAAACATCTGGCTCGCGGACCATCATCTCCGGAACAACATGGCGTTTACGGACGCGAACCAGGGGAGCATCCAGAGCGCGCTACGGGAGGCGGATGCGGCGCGCGAACTTAATCCGAGCAATACATCGAACTATTACAAGCTCGCTTACACGTATCTTGTCGCGGGTCAACGCGAAGACGCCATGAATTCCTATCGCGACCTCCAGAGCTTCGCGCCGAATTATGCCCAGATCCATATCAATCTCGCTTTCCTGAACGACCAGATGGGATTTCGGACGGCGTCGGCCTGGGAGCGCGACCGCGCGGCCGCGCTCGAAAACAACATCAAGAATCACCGCGATGCGGCGCAGTACTGGCTCGGGCTCGGTAAGATGAGCCGCGCTCTGGGGCACATGAGATACGGCCTCACCTTCGAACATGAGCGGCTGGAGAATGGCTACTACTTCTGGTATGACGAGGACAACATCCGAGCGGAACTGGCGCGGATCTACATGAGTGTTGGAGACAGTCGGGTTGCGGAACGCGAACTTCAGGAAGCGCTGCAGAGAAATCCGAACAATGTCCTGGCGGCGGTTCTGCTGACTCAACTCTTCGCCGGAGAGGACCGTCACGCGCAGACCGCGCGGCTCGAAGCGATGCTCCAGAATCTCGCGCCTTCCAATCCCGCGCTGCTAGTCATGAAGATGTCCCGCGCCGTTGCTGAGAAAAAATACACCGCCGCATTGAGATGGGCGGATGAAGCTTCCGCCGGACTGCCGCTTCCGGCGCGAGGCTCTCAACCTACTCAGGAAGCCGCGAATCTCGGTAACTCGCTGCTCGCCTTCCTCCAGGTGCTCTTCGCCGCCGAGTTCGATCGGACAAGATGCCTCGAGATCGCGGGGTGGGTTTACGCGACCCAGGCGAGATATCCGGAGGCGGAACAGTTTCTCGCGAGGGCTTATCAGGAAATGCGCGATGCGAGGACCGGTGAGCGGTTGGGTCAGGTGCGAGCACGCCGGCAGGACTGATCATCGAACGCGAAATACTCCCTATCCAAAAATATTAACAGGATGAACAGGATAGGCAGGATCGATTCAGGGCAGAATTGAAGGTAATGTAGTTCTGTTATCGGCGAGTGGTTATATTTGAGGTGGCATGTAAGGATATTTATGGTAGCGGATTCCATCAACTCCAAATCCTGCCCATCCTGCCCATCCTGTTAATTTCTCTCCATCAGATGGCGAACATCCCTGTCCCGCGTGTCCGGTTTGAAAGATGACGATCGATAGGGTAATATCCCTCCATGCCATCCCTAACAAACGATCCGCGATTCTTCGATCACCTCGTCGAGATTGCCGGGCGCGGCGCGCTCTCGGAGGAGGAAGCCGCCTCGGCGATGGCCATGATGGCCGACGGAGTCGCTTCGCATGCGCAGATCAAGGCGTTTCTTCTGACTCCCGCGCTTTCCGTGGAGGAGGTCGATGCCGATACGCTGGCGGGTCTCGTGAAGGTCGTGCGATCGCGCGTCACGCGCCTTTCCGGAGTCACACGCTCGCCGCTGCTGGATACATGCGGTACCGGGGGCGGCGCCGCCACCTTCAACATTTCCACGGCGGCCGCGCTCCTGGTGGCCGCGTCCGCCGGTAACCATGGTGTCGCCAAGCACGGAAATCGCGCGGTTGCCTCCAGATCGGGTTCCGCCGACGTCCTGGAGCGAATGGGTGTGCCGATCGATCTCGATGCGGATGCCGCCGCCCGGGAGATCAACGCGCACGGTTTCGCTTTCCTCTTCGCGCAGAAGTATCACACGGCTTTCGCGCACGTCGGTCCGGTCCGCAGGGAACTGGCCGCCGAAGGGCGGCGCACGGCCTTCAACTTCATCGGTCCGCTCGCGAATCCCGCGCTTGTCTCGCACCAGCTCATCGGGATCTTCCGCCCGGAGAAGCTCCGCGTCATCGCCGAAGTCATGGCGCGGATCGGCATCGAGGAAGGATACTGCATCGCAGGTCTGTCGGAATCCGGCGAACCGGTCGACGAGATTTCCCTGGCGGGCGAGACGAAGATGTTCCGGCTGAGCGGAGGTGTATTGACTGAGGAGACAATCCACCCCGGGGATGCCGGAATCGCATCCGCGCCCTTGTCGGAGCTCCGCGCAGCCGATGCGGCGGATTCCGCGCGGATCATCCGAACAATTCTCGCCGGCGAAGACTCGAAGGGACCCGCTGCGCGCGCCGTTCTTTTGAATGCCGCGGCCTGCTTCCGCCTGCTCGGTGAAACGTCCTGGAGAGTCGCGGCGGAACGCGCGGAGGAGACGCTGCGATCCGGAGCGGCGTCGAAACTGCTGGATGCCTTGTCCCGGAAGGATCGATCATGATGGAACGAAGCTCCTTATGCTGCCCGCACTGCGGCGCAATCGAGTCGGTCACGAGCGTCGTCTGCCACAGGTGCGGGAAGATCATCCGGAAAGTCGCGGATACGGGGCGCGTTCCCGCGTTCCTCCTGCGCGAAGATGCGACGGTCAAGATCCTCCAGGTGGTTTACACGGCGTTTTTTCTTCTCGCCCTGATGATGACGATCATGTCCGGCGGAACTCCGCTCGAAGCGCTCTGGCCGGGTGAAGCATTCAACGAGAGCATCGTCCGGCTCGGCTCCATGTACGGACCGATGCTCATCGCCAATGGCGAATGGTACCGGCTCCTTACCGCGACGTTTCTGCACGCGGGACTTCTGCATCTCCTCTTCAACTCCATGGCGCTCGGCGCGGTCGGGCCGGAAACGGAGAAGCAGGTCGGTCGATGGAGATTTCTCGTGACCTACCTGGTTTCCGGCGTCGCGGCGAACGCGGTCAGTCTCTTCTGGCATGGCGGAGCGATCCATCAGGTCGGAGCATCCGGCGCGATCTGCGGATTGATCGGCGCGCTGTACTCCATCGCGCGGATGCGCGGGGGCGTTTACGACCAGATCGTCCGCCGGATCGTGACCCGCTGGATCGTGATGACCGTTCTCTTCGGCCTGCTGGTTCCTTTCGTCGATAACGCCGCGCATATCTCCGGGATGATCGTCGGCGCTCTTCTGGCGCGACTGCTCGGATTGAAAAAGTCCGCCTGGGTCGTGTAGCTCTTGCCAATTCCTCCATCACCGGTAACATTTCCCCGATGACGGACCGCCCGATCAAAGTGCTCATCGCCAAGCCCGGCCTCGACGGCCATGACCGCGGCGCGCATGTCATCGTCCGCGCGCTTCGGGACGCGGGTATGGAAGTCGTCTACACCGGCATCCGCCAGACCCCGGAAAAGATCGCCGCGGTGGCCGTGGACGAGGACGTCGATGTCATCGGGCTCTCGTGCCTTTCGGGCGCGCACATGGAACTTTTTCCCCGCGTGCTGGCGCTTCTTGCGGAGAAGGGAAGAGGCGATATCCCCGTGCTGGCGGGCGGAACGATTCCCGCCGCTGATGCGGAGGCTCTGAAAGCGGCCGGCATCCGGAGCGTCTTCGGGCCGGGCGCGAAGTTGTCGGAGATCGCGGATGTCGTGCGCGAAGCGGCCGCATTCCGGAGAAAATCCGCGACACAATCGTCCGCGAAGCAGGTCGCGTAATTCTTCCGAAGACCGGGACGTTTGACGGAGCATCCTTCATCGAGAAAGTTCGCGCTGGCGATAGAGCCGCGTTGTCCCGCGCGGTTTCCGAGATCGAAGAAGGGACGCCCGCCGGCTACGAAATCCTTCAGAGCTTCCCGGCCGTGGAGCCATGCGTCATCGGTTGGACCGGATGGCCGGGCGCCGGCAAGTCGTCGCTCATCGGGCGGATCGTCTCCGCGCGCCGCGTTCATTCACCAAATACGCGCATCGCGATCCTCGCCGTCGATCCATCGAGTTCTTTCACAGGCGGAGCGCTCCTTGGCGACCGCATCCGGATGGATGATCTCGCGCTCGACGATCGCGTCTACATCCGCTCGCTCGCGGCGCGCGGCGGCGGCGGAGCCTTATCGCCCGCGGTCATGCGGATCGCCCGGTTTCTCGCTTCCGCCGGCTTCTCCGAGATTCATATCGAGACCGTCGGCGCCGGCCAGTCCGACGTCCTGATCCGTTCCTACGCGGACTTGACCATCCTCGTCGTGCCCCCCCATGCGGGCGACGTCATCCAGGGATTGAAGGCGGGCATCCTGGAAATCGCGGATCTCTTCGTCGTGAACAAGTGCGATCTCGACGGAGCCTCCGCAACGGCGATGGCGCTGGAATCGGCCCTGACGGCCGGCGACAGCGACACGCAGGCTCCGGCGATCCTGCTGGCGTCGGCGAAGGAGATGCGCGGGATCGCCGAGATCGCGAACGAAGTCGAGTCCCGCCTTGTCGTCCTAGGAGAAACCGGCGCCGTTGAAAAACGGTGGATGCAGAGGCGGGAATCGGAATTCCGTGCGCAGCTCGCGGCGGATATGATGAAGCACTTCGAACGAAGCGGCGCATTTGCGAAGATGGCCGAAGAGGTTCGAACGGGAGCCCGCTCTCCATGGAGCGCCGCGGCGGAAATATGCCGGGCGATCGAGGAAGCGGGGAGAGGACAGGGAAGATGATTCAGGGAGTGAACCATATCGGTATTGCCGTGAAGGACATGGCGGCGGCCGTCGCCTTCTTCGAGAAGGGGCTCGGGCTTCGCCCTTCGGGTGAGGAGATCGTGGAGGATCAGTTCGTCCGAGTCGTCTTCTTCCATGTGGGCGGCGTGAAGATCGAGCTCCTCGAATCGACGTCGCCCGACGGGCCGATCGGGAAGTACATCGCGAAAAAAGGTCCGGGCCTGCATCACCTTACTCTCTCGACCGACGGCATCGACGGCGACCTCGACAAGATGAGAAGTGAAGGAATGCGCCTCATCGACAACCAATCCCGCGCGGGCGCTCATGGAACAAAGATCGCCTTCGTGCATCCTGAATCCACGGGAGGGTTTCTCCTCGAGTTGTGCGAGGAAGCCTAGCGCTCCTTGCCGTCCCCCTCAATTGCCGCGGCCAGGTCCGTGTCGCCCGCGGCTCGATAGGCCTCGCCGAGCCAGCGGCGCGCCAGGGGAAGCGCGGGCTGTTTCTGGAGCGCGCTCCAGAAATCCCGGATGGATTCTTCGATGCGACCGTCGTGAAATTCCGCGAGGCCCTGCAGCAGCAATGTCTCCGCCGTGGGATTGTCGATCGTTCCGGTCGGCGCGGCACGGGGAACCAGGCGAGCGAGAGCCAGGGCCGCGCTGTCGCCTAGCGCCCGAGCGAAAGGGTGCAGTTCCGCTTCGGAAGCAAGTATTGTCCAGGTTCCCATGACTTCTCCACCGGCGCTATGGAGAATTCGCATGCCGACAAGATATCGGGCCGGTTCCGCTTTCGTCATGGTGACGATGACGAGGTATTTCGCGCCACGGATTCTTGGCGTCGCTTCTGTCGCGGGAAGTCCCGCTTTCTTCTGTAGAGCGAGTTCGGCGAGAATCGGATCAAGGTCGGCCCGAGACAATGTTTCATGGCCGCCTTCCGAAAGCCTGTCCTCCACGACGTCGGCTATGCCCTGCGCGAGGTTGATGAGCTCCGTGTCGCCGTCAGGCATGACCGCGATCGTTCTGGATTCGGGGGCGGACAGCGCTGTCGTGGCCGCGAAGACGCCTAGTACCGCGAACCCGCGCATGGAAATCATGGAGCGGCTCCTTCGAAATCAGGACGCATCAGCGTCGCGGTCCATAATCCCTCCTCGCGCTGGGCGTTCCAGAGAATTTCGAGCCCGTCGTCCGTCTCGCGGAAATCGGACCAGAACGGCGAACCGAAGAGAAAGGGAACCGCGAGGAGCCAATGAGACCAGGTTCGTCCTTCGTCATCGGAGCGCGCCACCATCAGAGGTCCCACGGATTTCCACGCGCAATAGAGCCCTCTGTCGCGGCCGCGTCTCAGCCGGACGGATTGCACGGGATACTTCGGGTCGTCGTTGACGAAGGAGAGAAACCGCGCATCGCCGTTCATTTCGATGGAATGGATCGCGACCTTCTGGCCGCCATCGACCGAGAGGAGGTTGGCCGCCAGCAGAACGTTTTCGCCGGCGCCCGACGTGAGAGCGACATCGCCAAGTGGAATCAGTCCCTGCGCGGGCCGCGGACGATGGGCCTGGCCGGGCCCCAAGGCGATCTCCGCCGGAGCGCTCCAGCGGATTCCGTCCACGGATCGCGACAGAAGGATGCGGTCCGTCGAGCTGTATAAAGTGGCGGGATCGTGGCGAACGAGCGCGAGGTGGAAGGTGCCCTTGTCCGTCACGTGAAGATCGAGGTTTGAGGGGCGCATTTCGAAAATTCTTCGAGCGGGAGTCCACTGGAATCCGTCGGATGATTGGGAATACCAGACGCCGACTTGCGATGAATCGGCTCCTGAAGCGGCACGCACCCAGGCTAGGTGAAATTGGAAGTCGGGGCCGAAGACGAGACTGGGAGAGATGTCGGTCGCATCGCGGCTGAAGGGGAAGCGAAACGTCGATGAGGGCGAATCCGGATGTAGTACGTGCAGAACGGACGAACCGGCTTCTTCCACCGTGTAGACGATCAGGCGAGGACCATCAGGATCGCAGGCTTGGCTGATCCTGCCGATGCGTCCCGGCGCGAGGACGCGCGGCGTCGAAAGCTCGGTCCATGGAGAAAAATAGAGGTAGCTGCGTCGTCGTGCGGCGATTTCGATCGTGCGGGACTGAACCTTACCGTTGGACTCCAGGCGGGCCTCGTAAGTCCCTGCCAGCAGATCGCGTTCGCCGAAATAAAGTTCCTTCGTCAACTCGTCGCTTCCGATGAAGCACCGTGCCTCCTTCGGTGCGGTATAGAACGACAAGTGGCCGGTGGGGCGGGCAGCATCGACCGATGAGGCGTTGTCAGCCAGAGCAAACCGGACGGACCAGTCCGTCGGCCGAGCCGCCTGATCCATGACCGCTTCCAGCACCAGGCTGCGAATATCGGACGGAAGCCGATACTCTTTTCGAATCCTGATGATGCTTCCTCGAGTTTCCACCGAGATGTCCGCGGGAAGAAAATGCTCGGGGTAGGCAAACGGATCGTCGAGCCCTCCCACGCGCACCATGCCTGTCCGCACGAATCCGGGATATTGGTAAGGTTCGATCACATGCTCGTATTCCCGGGACTCCAGCGGAGCGGATTGCGTGATCGTGAATCCAGCGATTCGTTTTCCGTCGGGCGCCGCGAATGCGTACACTTCGCCTTCGCCCGGCGCCGCGCCTTGCGTGAAGAGATCGTCATTCCCGCGTACAAAATTGAGATGCCGTACGGCCAGAGGCTGCGGCCTCATGGATGACGTACGTTCAAACACGGGATCCGTATCGGAGATCGTGACGACGCCGGACACAAGGGGATGCCCGCCGTTCTGTATGATCGCGGCCGCCGCCGTATGCAGCAGGGCGAAGATCCGGTCCCGCGGATTCGTGTGCGACCGAGATGCGGCATTATAGAATACGGCGCGCGCTCCGCCGCGATTCACCGTCGTCGCTTCCGGAAAAGCATAGGTCGTATCCGCAACCGCCTCAAGGGAGGCGGCCTGCCGCAGAGCGTCGAACGCGCGTTCCGGATCGCCCTGCGAGAGCCGGATGCGTCCCAGCTCGACGAAGGACCATTGCCTCCGGTCCGCGGCATCTCCCGTCTCCTGGGCCGAACGCAGGTAGGCTTCGAGATATTCCGCCGCCTCGTCCGATCGGCCGTGGGAAATTTCCAGGAGCGCGAGGAGACGCATCGCGGGATGCCTTACGGCGGGCGGAGCATCGAGACATTTCCGGAGCGTCGCGTCCGCAAGTCGATCCTCGCTCATGTCCATGTAGATGCGTCCTTCCCACAGCCGGGCGGCCGGAAACGCCGGACTGAGGCTGCGGGCTTTTCTGATCTTGAACAGTGCGCCCGGCAGATCTCCCCGCCGCAGGATGGAAAGACCGTCATAGAGTTCCTTCGCCGCGTCGAGATTCCGGGTCGGCGCTTCCCAGAGGGGCGAGGACACTTTTCCTTCCAGGAGGTGTGCCGCCAGCTCATGCGCCAGGCTCATCGCTTCGGCGACGGGTCGCTCCGCCGTGACGCTCTGCAACTGCGATCCGTCCGACACCCGGATGCGGCGCAGCACGACCTTGACGCGCCCCTCGACAATTTCAAAGGAACCCGTGATCGCTTCATCGATGGCGCTTGCCGCGGCGGCGCTGCCCTGTTCTTCGAGGAGCCCGAACCGCGCGAGCTCTCTTTCCTGCAGGAGCGCACCGAGATGTCCGCGCTCGTACAATCGATATTGCCCGGAAACGGCGAGCGCTTCGCCGACGAGATCGGGGAGCGCTTCCGAGAGCCATCTCCATTCGTCGCCGCCGTTTCTCTGCCGGAAGGGAATAACCGCGACGCGCGGCCCTTCCGCGGCGGCCCCGGGAATCCACAGGCCGTGCCCGCCCGTTCCCTTGCGGTAGGAACCGCCGGACAGCAGGAGAATGGACAGAACGAGGAGCGCGCCGAGGCGGCGAATCCATGTCCGTCTCGGTGCTGGGAATCCCACCTTGCGGGAAGAATCCGCTGAGATGTGATGAGGCGCGAGAGTCAGAAAATATCCCGCGGGAAAATTATTGCGGTGTCTCCGTGGATGCGCCAGACGCGGCCACCGGAGCAGGGGCTGGAGCGGGATGCGACGCGTTCCAGCGGCGGACAAACTCCGGGATGATCCGGAGAGAGAGTTTTTCCGTGGCGCGCGAGAGAGCCGCCTTCGCGGCCTGGAAGACGGAGACGTCGACGGCCCTGTTTTCCTCGTCGCCTGCCGCAATGATTTTTCCGGAGACGGGATCGATGACCTTGATCTCCACGCGTCCGGCGCATGACCGGAGCTCGCCGCGCCGCGCCAGGTCGGAGGACACAGCTTCGACGTGGACGATCAGATCGGCCTTTTCCGTGTTCGCGGAAGCGCCGGGATCCTGAGTGAAGATCTGGAAACCGGCGGCCTTCATCAGCGAGAGAATCTTCATCTCGCTGGCCGGATCCGACGTGCGCGATTCGTGGTGCGTTTCGTTGACCTTAATGTAGATCCCCGGGAGCTTCATGCCCTGGAGCGAGTCCAGGAGTTCCGTGACGGGATCCGCCTGTTCCCTGGTCCGGGGCAGAAGTGTGGCGGCCTTCGTTCCGATGAATTCCTCGATGCGTCGCGCCAATTTCGTTACGGCGCCGGGAAGTTCGCCGTCAGCACCGATCGATTCCTTGAAGGCGGTCAGCTTGGATGTTTCCACGGAGACGAGCTTAATGGTGATCATGGTATTGTCCGACGCAACGCGGACGACGCGGCCGAAGAGGTAGAATTTCGCGCCCGCAAGCTGCGCGACTTTTACCGCTTCGTCCTCGGCGGTGAGGCCGGACATCGAGGTCGCCTGTTCCGAAAAGAGCGATTCGATCTGCTCACGATCCACCAGCCTCAGCGTATTGAGTCGTGACAACTGCTCGTACATGATATCCGTCGAGGCTTCGGCGTATTCCTGCTCCTTGGCGCCGCGTCCCGTGAAGGGGATGAGCGCTGTCGCGTAGACCGTCTTCGCGGCCGGTCCTGCCGCGGTGGCACGAGCCGTGTCGACGGCCGCCGCCGGTTCTTCGGCAAACGTCACGGTTGGTGTGATGAGAAGCAGGAGCGCGAGATAAACAGCACGACGAGGGACAAGCATGGGCCACCTCCACAGGTACGGCCATTATTCGCCGCGCGGTTCCCGGCGTCAAATGCCGTTTGCCGGAGTTCGCCGGCTTGTTTCACTGGTCTCGGATCGTGATTGCCGCTACAAAGGTCCGGCTCCTGATGATGATTCCGATGGCCTTATCTTCAAGGTGGGCGCGATTTCCGTCATGGTTCGTGGTGTGCGTCCTGTTCTTCGCGCCCTGCGCGGTCCGTGCAGACGATACCGTCACCGTCACCATTCTCTATACGGCGGGCAACAAGGGATATTTTCTGCCCTTCAAGGTTTACGAAAGCCGGATCTTCAAGGGTCTCACATTGAAGCCGGGCGATCGATACGGGGGATATGCCGTCCTCGCGCACTATGTGAAGGAAGCGCGCGCGCAAGCGCTCCGCCGCAAGGGGATCCTGGTACTCGTCGACGGAGGAAATTCGCTGGTCGGAAGTTCGGAAGCGAATTTCTTCAAGGGAAATGTCAGCGTCGATTTCATGAATCGCGTGGGGTATGACGCGATCACCGTTTCCAATCTCGACTTCTCCCTCGGCCGCGACGTGGTCGAGGCCTGCGCCGGGAAAGCCACGTTCCCTTTCTTGAACGCCAATCTCTTCGAGACTCGGACGGAACAGCCTCCTTCTTTTCTGAAGCGCCATACCTTGATCGAAAGGGAAGGCGTCAAGATCGGGATCGTCGGTTATGCCCAGAGCAACATGCGGGGGTGGCTCGATCCCCGGACCATCGCGGGGCTGGCGGCGCGGCCGGCCGCGCCCCTTGTCCAGCGCTGCGTGGATGAATTGCGCGCGGCGGGCGCGGAGCTAGTCGTTGCCGTCGATCATACCGCCGGAGAGAACATGAAAGCGATCGCCGCAAACGTGCGGGGGATCGATGTTCTCATAGACGGAGCGGTTGAATGGGCCAGCGTCTACACCACGACATTCTCACTGGGGGCGCCGGAGCAGATCGGAAACACCGTGATCTATCCCGAGGTCGATGCTCACTTCGGCATCGGCCGGATCGACCTGGTGATCGATCGCGGAACGAGGCGGATCGTGAGCAGGAAGAGCGAGATCCGGTTTCTGAACCTGGCTGAGGACGCGGAGGATCCTGCGATGAAGAATTTCGTCGCCAAGTATTCCGAAATCTACTTCGACGTGATCGGCAACAAGCTTGAGGAAGTGATCGGATACGCCACGGCCGATCTCACGACCGAATGGGACGAGGCCTGGACCACTCCGCTCGGGACCCTTGTCTGCGACGCGCTCCGCGAACGCGCGGGAACGGATTTTGGCATCCAGAACGTCGGCGGTATCCGCCGGTACATCAGGAAAGGGCCGATTCGCATCGCCGATGTCCGCGACGCGCTGCCGTTCGAGAACACCATCGTGACGTTCGAAGTACTGGGCCGGGATCTCGATGAACTGTATGCCCTGCGGTTGATCGCTCCGACAAAACCCGCCGTTCCGTGGATCTATGTTTCCGGGGCCACTCTGGAGCGGGACTCGGGCCTGGCCGTCCGGCGCGTCAGGATCCTGGGAAAGAATCCCGAACCTGACCGCGTGTATACGTTTGCCACGAACAGCTACTTCCATGCTGCGGGCTATCTGATCGATGCTCGATGCAGAAATATCAAAGTGCTCGATATTCCCGTTGCCGACGCTGTCGCCGACTACGTTCGCGGGCATTCCCCCCTGTCGCCGACCGGGAGGGAAGTCGGGACGCATTATGAGCACTGACCTTCGTGCCGCGGCATTGCGAAGAATTCTGATCGCGGCGGCCTTGTGCCTTTTCGTCACGACAAATTGTCCGGCCGAACCCGTCCGGATCGCGATCGTCCCCTTCGACAATCTCACGGATCAGGCCTCGGGCGACGAATGCGCCGAGCTTGTCTTTCACTATGCCGTCACGGAGCTGTCGCGATTCGGCGGCATCGAATTGTTCGAGCGGCAACGCGCGGACCTGATTCTGCGCGAGCGCTTCATGGCGAGCGCCGATCCCGGACGATTCCGAACGTATCCGCCAGTTGACCTCGTGATATTCGGCTCGATTCGCATGGACGAAACGGCGGGGCGCGCGATAATCCACGCGACGGTGGAGGATATCCGAGCGGAGTCCTCCTCCGTTAGTGTGGAAGTGATCGCTCCCCTGGCATCATGGTCGAATGAAGATCTGGATTCGACGGCGCGTTCGATCTTCAGGGACCGCATCGGCGGGCTCTACCGCTGGCCGCTCGGAGAAACCGGGTCCCGCGGGACATACGCGGGAAGGAAGATCGCCATGACAGCCTTCAACAACTACGGCGGCGACGAAAATTTCGATCCTCTCCAGAAAGGGATCATCTACCTGGCGGCGGAGAATCTCGCGCGCGTACAGGGGGTGTCGGTGATCGAGCGAGAGGAACTGGTGAAGGTGCTTGATGAAAAGCGGATGGGTTCATTCAGCCACGATTTCGAGCCGTTTGAGCTCCTGTCGGCGGATCTTGTCGTGACGGGATGCATGAGCGCGACGCCGCGGACTTTCCGGCTGGATGCCCGGATCATCGACGTCCGCACATCGGAGATTGTCGCGTCCTTCTACAGCGAGGCGGCGCGGAATGATATCCTGCCCGTGATCACGGATGTGATGGAAATGATCGCGCGCGAGTTGTCCAGGGATTCGCGTTCCGCCGCCACGGACAAGTTTGACACGGATAGGACCGAACGAGTCGTTTCCTTCCCTTCCTCGCAGGAGGCGCTTCTCCATTATGCACGCGGCGCGCAATTCTATGACCGGGGAGACTACCTGGCGTCGATCGAGTCGATCGAGCGCGCGCTCACTGTCGATCCGGATTTCACATTCGGCAGGTGGGAGGCGGGGCGCATTTATGAAAAATATCTGGGGCGTCATGAAAAGGCCGCCGAAGCATACAGGATGGTCCTCGCCGATGACCCGGACAGCGCGCTCAGAGAGAAGACCCTGATGAGGCTCGGCATGCTCTGTTACCGCAGGCTGGGGAGACCCGGCGATGCCGCGGTATTCCTTTCGCGGCTTTTGCGGGATTTTCCTGAAACGATCTATGGCGATCTCGCAGGTTATGCGCTCGGTCATTCGCTCCAGCAGACGGGCGAATACCGGCTCGCGGTCGCCGCCTATGAGAAAGCCCTGGCGTATGCGGCATACTCCCCCTTGAAAGGCAGTCTCCTCATCCGGCGCGGGCAGTGTCTTCTTGAATTGGAGGAATTCGAAAAGGCGCGCCAATCGTTCGAAACCGCCATCTCCGGGCACGGCTCGGAAATCTTCCAGGCGTCCACCGAACAAGGTCAGACGACGATCCGGGAAGAAGCGTCGCGCTGGAAAATCCTGATGCAGGCGCCATGAGGCGATCGCGGTCCCGGATGATTATTCCGGCTCCGGCCGGCGCCGAAGAATAAACTCGAGAATACCCCGGCCGATGCGCGGAAGCGCGGCGGGGTGTAATTCTCCCGACGGGAGATGCCAGAAGATAAGGCGCGCATTATCCATCTCGTATTCGAGCGCGAGGAGCCTGCGGCGCGCGACGAAGAGAGCGCGCGAACCGGAAGGATCGAGCGGCAGCAGGTTCAAACCCGATTCAGGCGCGGTTTCTGAAAGAAACCATTCGATCTCGCGAGATGGAAATTCCGCGAATTCTCCGGCGATTTCCGTGTCCATGTAAGGCTCCTCTAGGAAACCGGAATCTCCGGTCAATGTCACGGGCCATATGGCCGTATCGAATGCATCCTGTTCGAGAACGACGAGCCGTAGCCCCGACTTCGCGCGACGGGCCAATGCAAGTTGCGCATCGGTGGACATCCTCGACAAGGCACCCGGCCCCAGAATCAGCGCGTGGAAACTGTCGGCCGCCATCGGATCATCCACGCGTGGCATGCTTCCCCAGAAAATTTCGCGGCGGCACAGCCGAAGCGGGTCGTACAGCGCGACACCCAGATTCGAGGCGGTTCTCGCCCAGCTTCCTGTGTCCGCTGCCGGCAGGTTCAGATACCGGATCACACCGGTTTCGATGTGTGAGTCCGACACGCACTTCCATCCGACGTGAATCAGCGTCGGCCTTGAAACCGTCGGCGCGGAAAAACAGGCGCGGCCCACTCCCTCCGTATCAGGGGGCTGATCGGACAGTGTGCCTCGCGCGATCAATAACCTCCGCGACACGGCTTTCCATTCCAGGGCGAATGTATTTTCCGACGGCACCTGAAAATTCAGAATGACCGTTTCGCCGGATTCGACCAGTCGGATCTGTTCCGCGCGGGCCGTCGCATGGGAGAGCATCCACGCGACGGCCAGGACTCGAGCGGCACGGATGAGAGCACGTCTTATCGGGCACACAGAACTAATCCGGCACGATCATGGAAAAATTCTCCAGATCTGCGACGTCGGGACTGATGCGCGTGGGGGCGATCATGACGGGATCGGCGTCATGCCAGACGCGCGCGGGATTGAACTTCCAGGCATTTCCTTTTCTCAGCGAAGGGAAATCCCACGGAATGGTCAGCGCGGCCTCAACGATCCATTCATCTCCATTGCTCCGCGCCGCCCAACGGATCTCCGGTTGCCAGGGGAGTCCCGCATATTCCCAGGCCGGGCCGCGGCGAATAGTACGGATGATGCCGTGGGGATTGAACCGGATTTCATAATATCCCTGCATCGTCCTCGCGGGATCGAGTTGGAGGATGACGCCATCCTCGAAGTATATCGGACTTCCTGTTTCGGTCTGATACGCCATGGCGAGCCGCCCCGGATGTTCCCGGCATCTGAAAGCAAAATAGAGCATGCTGTCATCGTAGGAGAGAAAGAACTCGGTGAATTTCATGGTCGACCCGGGATAGGGCTCGAAGCGGACCCAGGAAATCGGCAGGCGATGCGCCGCCCATTCCCCATCATCGATGCGCCCGTCGAGCACAGGCGTCTCCGCAATCGCCTGCGCTGAATAGATCGGAAGCTCGCCGGATATTTTATTTCGCTTAAAGGCCGTTTCGAGCCTGCCGGCGAGCATCATTTCCTCGCCGGCGTCTGTCATCAATTCCAGATACTGCCTGTCGTCCAGAAAGGTTCGGCATAGCACGGCAAGCCGCGCCGGATCCTCTTTCCAATACGGAGAAGAGGTGATGGTGTGGCCGTTGTCATGCCAGAACGAGCGGAGTTCCGCGGCGGCAGTCGGCGAGGCTCTTCCGAGAGCCACCCATTGAATCAGAGCTTCGCGCGCAATGAGCGACTCCGGATTCATCGTCAGAACCTGCCTCAAGGCGCTCGCCGCATCCGAATCACGATCAAGGAAAGCGTATCGTTCGGCTTGCGCCATGAGCTCCCGGCCTTCGTGCAAAAACCTGGTCCATCGGACGAATCGATCCCCCTCGCCCCGGGCGAAATAAATCGAGCGAACCTGCTCCACGGCATCCTCGGCTTCGCGCGACCTCGGTTCATTCTCCACGATGAATCGCAAGTGCTTGAGCGCCTCCTCGGAATCGCCGCGCGAGAGGAAATACCCCGCCGCCATCATTCTATAGGTGGAACGATAGGGTTGAATCTGGAGCAGGAGTGCCAGATCTTCTTTGATATTCGCGCTGACCCTGGTTGGAGAGGACGTGCCGATCCTGTCCTGCACTCTTGCGGCGAGCGCGAGCGAAGCATAAAAGTCGTGCGCGTTCATGCGATGCGCGACGGCCTCGTCGAAACGGCCGTCATCATGAAGATACAGCGGATAATAAGGCTTCAAGGAGAGTGCCCGTTCGAGCGCGTCTTCATCCTCTCCCGTCAACCAGAGCTCCTTCCACGCCTCCGCATAATCAGGTCTCAGCTTCAGCGCTCTCCTGAATCCCTCCGCCGCTTCCGGGCCTCGTCCCAGTCTCCTGTAGCGGATCCGCGCCAATTGGTACCACGCCTGGAACAGATCGGGTTGTCTCGACAGAGCCTGCTCCACGTGCGCCAGAACTTTTTCTTCGGATAATCCGCCGCGCGCGGCTATGCCGAGCTTATTCTCCAATTCGGCCGCTTTTCGAGCCGCGAATTGTTCGAGCCTGTCCGACTGGGCGAGATAGAACCATTTGAAGGATTTTGGCAGGGAGTTGACCTGAGTATACGCGGCATAGGCTTCGGGTAACCGCCCCTTCTCCTCAAGGATGCGCGCGCGCGCCGTCAGGGCGGTCGAAAGCCATCGGCTTTCGCGAAGCGTTGACGAGTTGAATCGTTCCAGCATGCGGGCAACCTGATCGCCGTTTTGCGCGGGTGAAATTTCATACAGATGGTCGGCCGCCACGAGAAGAGATTCGTCCAGTTCCGGGTAATGAGGAAAGTCGCGGCTCAGCGCGTCGAACATTTCTTCCGCGTCCGCGATTCTTCCTGCGTTCACCTGGAGCAGGAACAGGCGATAGCGCGCCATGCCGAACGAGGAGTCCAGCAGAACGGACGCTTCGAGAGCGTTTTCAGCGTCGTCCATTCTGTCATCATCGAGGTAGTTCAGAGCGAAGAGATATTGCTCCAGGGCCTCTCTGCTGGCTGTCGCGGAAAGAGGAGGTCCACCGCGGGATGCACCCAGAGTGGTGGCGGCAAGAAGCGCGCGCAGGCCGGAATCGATCTCGATCTGCGCGTCGGAACGGTGGATCGTGATGGCGAGTTCGGAAGCAACGACTCCCGTCGCGGCCTCGATGAGTCGCAGGTGGAGGCGCGCGCCGTCCCGTTCATCGCCGAATATCCACCCGCCGAGAAGCCATCCGGCCCGTTCGAGGTCGATGGTCAAGTCCTGATCCAATCTCAATTCACTCGCCAGAAATCCCAGGGAATTTCTTTCCACTGCAATTTCACGGGATGAAAGTTGCACTTCCGCGAGGTCCTCGCACCATCTTGCCAGGCGCAGCGAGGCTTCCGATCCGGAGGCGGATTGAAAGGGCAGAAGAACGATGCGGCCCGCCGGTTCCACGGAGACGGTCGTGTCAGGAGATTGAAGGAGCCCCGACAAGATCTCGCCGATCTGCGCCGTGTCCTTCAACAACCAGATGCGTCTATGATCCGTCTCAGTGGCGCTTGCGTACAGGAGAAGGGAACCGTCCTTTTGCGCGTAGCCATGCAGATACAGAGCGGCCCCCGTGATTGTTCCGCCGAACAACTGCTGTTCGAGATCCACGGCGTCGAGTTCCTTGCGTTCATGGAGCGTGATGGAAGGAAAATCCGCGCGCAGCCGTGCGACGATGTCTCGATGGAATCGTTCCGCGACTTCATCGTGCCGCCCGCCCGCGGATTCGAAGGGGAAGATTGCGATGGATGATGCGAAGAACGGAATGAAGGAGTCATGGGACTCATGCACCCCGCGGAACGCGGTGTGATCCCGTCCGTCTCTTTCCTTGAGTAAAACCTCGCCGGAAAAATCCGTTCCCTCGGAGGCGCATGCGACAACGCGCCTGTGAGCGCGGAGCTTTTTAAGCCAGGGAGCCGGATGGGAGGAAACCTCGCTGCCCAGGTGCCGGACGATGATGCGGCCTTCCTCAAGGTCGAAATCGATGAGGTCTCCTTTCCGCATCGTCTCCGATGATAAATGCAGGAAATTCTCCTCTTGCTCAGGCAGAAAATCAGAATGGATATCGATCTGAAGTTGATCGTCAGCCGTGGCACCGTGCAGGACTTGAACGATGCGGTTTGTCGTCAGTGCCAGGGGAAGGAGGCTTTCGAAGAGAAACGATCCGTGCATGAAGTGAATGCTCAATCGCGTTGGCATGTCGCCTCCATGCACGTATCGAATTACGGAGACGCGCGTTCTTTCATCGACCCAATATCCATTGGCCGGGATCGCAATCCAATCGGCAAGGGCTTTTCCGGGCCCGGGAAGTGCAAGCCAGCGGGATGGCATGTAAGCGTGGAAGAGCGTGACAAGGGCGAGCGCGCCACCGAGCAGGACGATGCGTTTGCCGTTGCCAGGGACATGAGGCGGTCCGGGCCGGATTATCTCCACCCCTCGAAAGGTCGATACAAAGGATTCGAGAGCGCGTTCGATCGGCCGCTCTGACCGGGCCGCTCAGGGGATTCGGCCAAGCCCAGAGCCCGGCAGGCTTCGTTTCCGGCGCGCCATGCATCGACTTCCTGCTCGATGCATCGGCGTCCGCTGACGTGATACCGACCCGCCTGGGCCGCGTGGACTGCGGAGCGCGCCAGGTTCTGAACCAGCTTCTGCTTCGGAGCGACGAGCCGTTCGCCGTCGATGACGCACTCCATGAATTCCTTCGGCCGGCGATCCGCATCGGCGATTGCCTCTTCCGATGCGTCGAGCTCGACGATGAATTCCTCCTCGAGCTCCGATCCATCGGCGGCCTCGGAAAAAAAATTGCGGACATAATTCATGTTCCCGGCAGGTGATCGATGCGAGGACGTCGGATGCATCGGCCCCGTCGGCCTGCCGCCCGCGTTCTTGTCGCGCAGGACGACGACGGTCACGTCGCCCGGGAGAAAGGTGGCGGCCAGATGGAGAAGTTCGCGGCCGCGCGGCGAAGCGGAGAAGGAGGAAGAATCGAGCTCGTCGATGACGCGCTGCAGGAGCATCCGTGCCTTCATTCTCCAGGCGCCACCTCCCGGCGTCACTTCCAGCGTTGTCGGCGGCTCCTCGCAGCGCATCAATCCCGCGAGTTCCGCCGCGACCATGTTTTCCTGCATTCCCGTCGCCGCGATCCGGCGCTCCAGCACCGCCTCGGCGGCGTTTCGCAGCGCCCGCGTCTGATCGGCTTTGCGTCTCGCCATTTCACGGGAATCCTGCGCGGCCTTGCGCTCCGCTTCTCTCAGTGCCGCGTCGCGTTCGCGCAGGATGAGCGTCGCCGATTCTTCTCCCGCGCTCTTCCACCTGCGCAGAAGTTCATCGGAATTGATCCGGCCCGCGCGGTAATCCGTCCACGCGTTTCGTCCCGCGGAGGAACGAATCCGCAATTCGCGCGTCGTGACATGGCTCGCCTTCACATCCTCGGAGAAGGCTCCGCCTTCATCAGGTGCCTGCGTGATATCCGCGAGGCGCGCTTCCGCCTGGGCAAGAAACGCCGCCTCCGTGGCCATGGCCGCATCGAGTCCCGCCACGTCGGCGCGGGCTCGCGCTTCCGCGAGAATCAATCGAGCTCGGTCTCTCCGCGCCGCCGCCACGGTCCGTTCCTTTGCCCAGCAGGCATCCTCCGGCTCGGATGTCGCCGAGATGCGCACGTCGAGCCCGCCGATCGCCAGCGCCTGATCGAAGGATCGGCCGGGCCGGGAGATGACGGCTTCCTCTTCCATGGGCGAGGACATTTCCTCGTTTCGCGCTGGGGAGGCGGTCTGGAGCACCAAGTCGGTGAAGGAAAAAATGTCGGACAATATCGGGAGGCCGCGGCCATCCGCGGGCGGGGTGGAGGAATAGTTCCGGCGCGCCGCCGCGTTTTCGGCCGTTGAATCCGTCGCGGGGAGCCGGACGACGGAGACCGTGATCGAGTCGAGATCGGGCAGCGTCATGGTCTTCGAGGATCGGCTGGGCATCGTGAATTGCTGCGAGAAATCCGCGTGGCCGGCCGTTACCTTGACGCGCACATATTCATCGCCGCGATGATGAAAGGTGATATCGCGAAATCGCTCGGCCGACGCGACTGGCGCGAGGGCGGCGCACAACGCGAGCATCGCAGCGCCGATGATTCCGCCGCCCGGCCGCGTCACACGCAATATTTTTCCCGGATGCAGGAATTGAGCTTCTGGTGCGCCTGGAGAATACCCTTCAGGTCATCCGATCTCCGCTTGTTGTACTGCGCCATCAGGTCTTCGAAGAGTTTAACATACGAATCCTCCAGCTCGGCCGCCTGCACTTTCAACGTGGAAAATTGTTCCGTGGTGCTCTGGAGCCGGCGGGCGAGCATCTGGCAGAGCTTGATGCCGATGTTCGGGGATTCGGCGATGAATTTCTCGACCGCGTCTTCCGGAACGACGAAGAGCATGGAGTCTTCCGCGGCGCGGATGGTCGCCGTGCGCGGCGTCTTGAGAAGAGTCGACATCTCGCCGATGAACGTGCCCTTGTCCGAGATGGAGGCGATCACCTTGCCGTTCCGGCTTACATCGACGGAACCGGAGATCAGGATGTACAGGTCGGAAGTGGAATCGCCTTCCTTGAAGAGCACCTGGCCCTTTTCGAAATGCCGCTGCATGTTGAGGATTGCGCGCCGGGCCTGAAGATTCTGCGACATGGAGAAAGATTAGGGTTCGTGGATGTGAAAAGCAATCTTGAAAATGGAGGAAGGAAACTCTTCAGGCTTTCCTTCCCAGGGTCGCGATCCCCCGCGCGGATGCGGAAGCCATGCGGATGTCGCGACCTGAGAAGAGACGCGCGTCCTCGATCGAGACGTCGTCGAGAAATCGATCGCCGCCGCCCAGCATGACATCGGGCAGGATCACGCGGGACTTTCCGCTGGCCGCTATGACGGGAGCGATATCGCGCCAGCCCAGGAGACCGGTGACGGTCGTGGCCGGGCCGTAGGTTTCATTCACGGCGACGCGCAGCTCCACATCGGAACCGGTCCGCTCGTTGAAGTCGGCGATGATCCTGCGGAGCCATCTCTCCGGCGACGCGCCGGTCACGACAAGGCACGAAGCGGAATCCTTCTTCGTCAGCTTCTTCCTCAGTTTTGACCAGTCGTCCAGCATCTTCCGGACCATGCCCACGCCGTTTTCCTCCACCGCCATTCCGCCGTAATAATCGGCTTCGGGCGGATCGACCCCCAGGATGCTGAACCATTCGTCCGCGGCCTGGACGAATCCGCGTGGGTAATTCCGGCCGACATCGGTGATCTCCTTCAACGCATCGCGCGCTTCCTCCGGTGTCCAGCGGCGGACACCCTGCGTGTGGTGCGACGTCAGTCCGACCGGAACGATCGCGACGGACTGGAGCTCCGGCTGGAGCGCGAAGAGATCCTCGACGGTTCGCTTCATCACATCGCCGTCGTTCAAACCCCGGATCATGACGATCTGCGAGTGCAGTTCGATCGACGCGCTTTTCAGGCGCTTGAGGACAGGCATCGCGTCGGCCTTCGGTCTTCCCAGGAGCCGCGCGCGGATCTCGGGATCGGTCGCGTGGACGCTCACGTAGAGCGGGGAGAGGCGCATGTCGCGGATCCTGGCGAAGTCGGCGTTGGAGAGATTCGTGAGCGTGACGTAGTGGCCGTAGAGGAAGGAGTAGCGGTAGTCGTCGTCCTTGATCTCCAGGCCTTTCCGGAACTTCTTGTCCTTCGGAGCCTGGTCCACGAAGCAGAAGGGGCAGAAATTCGTGCATTGCCGGATCGGAGGATCCTCCAGGATCATCCCGTGCGCCTCGCCGTACTCGCGCGTGATCTCAGCGGTGAAGATCGATTCGGTCCCGCTCGCGTCGATCCGCCGCGCCTTCACCTCGAACACTTCGGTTGCCGCATGGAAGTCGGCGTCGATGCAGTCCTGGACCTCGATGCCGTCAATCGCGAGGATGAAATCTCCCGCGCGGAGCCCGGCTTCGTCGGCGGCGGATCCCTGCCGGATGCGCTCGATCAGGACGCCGCGGGTAGTCTGGATTTGTGCTGGAGCAGTCATGCGAAGAGAAGGATAGTTTACAGTTTTACGTGGAAGAGATCACGGAAAACAGCAGCGGACTCCCGGATATTACGCGAAGGACTCCGGCGCGGAACTGCGGAGGTGATTGTCGATCCGCTGGACGACGTCGTGGAAGTTCGATTCGTTGGCTTCCCGGTAGGGAAAGGACTTGCCTCGACCGCCCGCCGAGGCCGCGCCCCGGTGGCCGCCTCCGCCCAGCGGGGTCAGCATCCGTCCGGCGTGGAGCTCGGATTCCTCCCGGTCCATCCGGATGGAGATGAAGGGGTGGCGATGCACGATGACCGCCACCCGCGCGCCCCGCTCCTCCAGGCAGTGGATTCCCGCGACGGTGACGCGGAGCGAATCGTCGGGCGGAAGAAGCGCGTACACGACGGGAATGCTCCGGCCGCTGCGGAGCCGCCACTCGCGCCAGTCGAATTGGAGCGAAGAGATCGACCTGCGGATCCGCGCTTCCTGCGCGCGGCAGATCGCGTCGAGCTCATCGCACCAGAAACGGCCATGCGCCAGGTGCTCGGCCATCGCGATCGGATTGAAATCGGCGCCGATGACAGTGGAGATGCGGTTGGCCTCGGGAATCAGCCTGATGCCGAAGTCCTGGTCTCGCGCGAAGCGGGCGATGCGGAGCATCTCCTCGTCGGGAGTCACGAGAAAGCGATTCTGCAGCAGGGCGAGCGACATTTCCGCGGCGCAGAATTTATCCTCGATCAGCCGCACGCGGTCGGCCTCGGCATCCATCTCCGACAGGATCGCGCTTTCCATCAGGCCCTCGCGCACAAATCCATGGAAGAGGCGTGATGTCATCGCGGAGAGGGGATGGTGATCGACGAAATTGACGGAGACATTCTGATCGCGCAGACGCAGGAGCGTGGCAAGCAGGTGCTCCGTCGTCTCGGGCATGCCAGGCCGCGCCAGGGCTTCCGGAGGAACGTCCGCGACGAAGGCGGAGACATCGCGGTATCGCAGAAGTCGATCAAGCCCGTTCTCGTAGTAATCGAGAAAGTCGACTTCGAAGTCTTCGCCGCGGACGAGGCCCTTGTTCAGTGCGCCGCGCCAGAAGAGCGCGACGGATGCGATCGCATCGAGGTCCGTCCTCGTGTTGCCGCCCCCCGAGCGGCCGTGACTCACATATAAGTACCTGTACATTTTGGGCAAGCGGGAGATACTACAGGATATCGATTCCTGATACAATCGCCGAATGACAAAAATCGCCGTGGCCATGTCCGGGGGCGTGGACTCCTCCACGGTCTTCATGATGCTGCGCGCCGCCGGGCATGATGTCTTCGGCGTCACGATGCGTCATCTCCCGAAGGAAATGGCACGGGAGCGCGTTGGCTCGTGCTGCGCTCCTTCGGCGCTCGCGGCCGCCGGACGGCTGACGCGCGCGCACGATGCGGCGCATCACGTCTTCGGGCTCGAGGAGGAATTTGCCGCCGCGGTGATGAAGCCGTCGGCGAAATCCTACGCGATCGGCGTGACGCCGAATCCGTGCGTCTGGTGCAACGAGCGCGTGAAGTTCGATCTGCTCTTCCGACGCGCGATGGCCCTGGGAGCCGACGTCTTTGCCACGGGGCATTATGCGCGGATCAAGGAGGGGAGATTGTGCCGGGCCGTGGACCGCGCTCGCGACCAGTCCTATTTCCTGTATCGCGTTCATCCCGATGTTCTTGCGCGGACATCGTTTCCGCTGGGCGGATTGACGAAGGAGGAAGTGCGGGAGAAGGCTCGGGCTTTCGGGATCGAGATGGCGGACAAGGAGGATTCGATGGATGTCTGCTTCGCGCCCGCCGGCGATTTTTCCGATGCGTTTCGCCGGCATGCTCCGGAAGCGATGGAGTCCGGCGATGTGGTGGACGAAAGGGGCGCGGTCGTGGGAACCCATGCCGGGATCGGCCGCGTGACGATCGGGCAGAGGAGAGGACTGGGCATTCCGACCGGCGGCAGAGTTTACGTGCGCGCGATCGATCCGGATTCGCGTCGCGTCACGATAGGGGATAGGCCGGTCACAACGGAGGTCCGCCTGGAGGATTGCACATGGGTCGACGACCTGACCGATCCCCTTCGTGCCACCGCGCGAATTAGGTCGCAGCATGCGGGAACGGATGTGGTCGTCGAGCGTCGGGGGAATTCCGCGCGCGCCGTATTCGGCGAGCCTCAAGCGGGAGTGACGCCAGGGCAGTCTCTCGTCTGCTACCAGGGAGATGAAGTTCTCGGCGGAGGCGTCATGGTGGCTGATTCGTCCAGTATTTAGAGCCCGTCCCAATCCTAACTCGCGCTTTCCCAATGTTGCAATGTTGGAGAATGACCCCTATTCTCTCTTCATGGGAAATACGTTCGGGACTCTCTTTCGCATCACATCTTTCGGCGAATCGCACGGCAAGGCGATCGGCGTCGTGGTGGATGGAGTTCCGCCCGGACTCGCGGTCACCGAAGATGACATCAATGCCGAACTTCGGCGAAGGCGACCGGGCCAGTCGAAGCTTGTCACGCAGCGCATGGAGTCGGATGCCTGCGAGATTCTTTCCGGTGTCGAGCAGGGCGTGACGCTGGGGACGCCGATCGGCGTCCTCGTCCGGAACGAGGACGCCCGTCCCGATGCCTACTCCGAGATGCGCGACCTCTACCGCCCCTCTCACGCCGATTTCACATACGACGCGAAGTATGGAGTGCAGGCGTCTTCGGGAGGAGGACGCGCGAGCGCGCGGGAGACGATCGCGCGCGTGATCGGAGGCGTCATCGCGATGAAGGCTCTGCGGGAGATCGCGCCCGTGGAGGTCGTCGCGTACGTGCGGTCGGTTCATGATATCTCCGCGGAGATCGATTCCGGCACCGTGACGCGCGAGGACGTCGAGGCGAACCCGGTTCGCTGTCCCGACCCGGAGACGGCGGCGCGAATGATCGAGAAGATCGAGGAAGCGCGGCGATCGGGCGATTCCGTCGGCGGCGTCATCGAGTGCGTGGCGCGCGGCGTTCCCGCGGGCTGGGGCGATCCGGTCTTCGACAAGATCGAGGCGACGCTGGCGCAGGCGATCCTCTCGCTTCCCGCCGTGAAGGGTTTCGAGGTCGGATCCGGATTCGCCGGAACGCGCATCACGGGAAGCGAGCACAACGATCCTTTCATCCTTAAAGACGGCCGCGTCGGCACGACGACGAATTTTTCGGGAGGGATCCAGGGAGGAATCACGAACGGCGAGGCGATCATCCTCCGCGCCGCGTTCAAGCCGACGGCGACGATCAACAAGGAGCAGGACACCTTGACCCGGGAGGGGAAAGCGGTGAAACTGAAAGCTAGGGGGCGCCACGATCCCTGTGTCCTGCCGCGCGCCGTGCCGATCGTGGAGGCGATGGTGGCGCTCGTTCTCGCGGATCACGCGCTCCGGCACAGGGGGCAGTGCGGATGAGCGACACGAGACATGCCCTGGTGAATACAATCCAATTTCCAATTTCAAATTTCCAATTTCAAATTATCAATATGTTCACCTGCTTTTGCTTTTCATGCTTTCTTCTGCTTCCTGTTTACGCTTCTCCGAAAATCGCGCGCCTCCCCAACGGTCTCACCGTCATCACGGATCCTCGTCCCGGCGCGGCCGTGACGGCGGTGCAGCTCTGGGTGCAGGCGGGCTCGATCGACGAGGCGGAAAAGACCCTGGGGCTGGCGCACTTCATGGAGCATATGCTCTTCAAGGGCACGACGACGCGGGATGTGGGCAATATTCATGCGGAGGTCGAGCGGAACGGCGGCGACATGAACGCGGCCACGTCCGACGACTGGACGTACTACCACATCACGATCCCGTCTTCCGAATGGAAGATGGCGCTCGACCTGCTTCTCGACATCGCGGTGAACGCGACCTTTCCGGACTCCGAGGTCACGCGCGAACGGGAAGTCATCAAGGAGGAGATCGCGCGACGGGATGATAATCCCGAGGCGCTTCTTTACGACAATCTCGGGCGCGCCGCCTACAAGGTCCATCCTTACCGCTGGCGGGTCATCGGGAACGACACGAGCCTGAACCGGATCACGCGGCCGGTCTTCCTGGATTTCTACCGCCGCCACTACGTGCCGTGGAAGCAGGCGATCGTTCTTGTCGGGGATTTCGACACGGCTCATGTCGTTCGCAGAGTCGCGGAGACGCTCGGGAAAATTTCCCGAGGGAAAGTTCGCCCGGATCCCGCGAGGCCGATGGAACCGCCGACGAAGCCGGAGGAACTGGTCGTGCCGGCGCGGACCCAGCTGGCATACGGAGCCGTCTCCTATCCGGCTCCGTCCGCGAAGGAACTCCTTGCCAATGTCGCCGGCGACATCCTCGGCGATCTGCTGACGGCTCCGGGTTCCGGCAGGCTCATGAAGAATCTCGTGGAATCGAAGCGGATCGCCGATGCCGTCGAGTTCTCTTTTCCGACCTCGCGCGATCCCGCCCGCTTCTCCATCACGTACACGGCTCCGCCCGCGAACCGCGCGGCGATCGAGGAGGAGATTCGCAAGGAGCTTCGCATCCTTGTCGCCGACGGTGTGACGGCCGCCGAGCTGTCCGGCGTCATCGACCGGATGAAGCGAGGCCGCCGGCTCAGGAACGAATCCAGCGCGTCGCGCGCGTTCAATCTCGGTTTCTGGTTCGCGGTGACGCGGCCGGAAGATGCCGACGCCTACGAGCGCGCGCTCGATACGATCACGCCGCGCGATATCGAGGCGTTCGCGAAGCGCTTTCTCGACGATCGGCGCGCCGTGACCGTCGTGGTCGAGCCCGCGGCGATCGCGACGGGAAGCGACATCCTGGCTGAGACCGCGATTATCTGGAGGCCGCACGCCGGGGAACTGGCCTCGGTAGGACTCTTCTTCACCGGAGGCCAATCGCTGGAGCCGCGGCCGGGATGGGCGGCCACGCTTTCCGGAGTCATGGCGCGGGGGGTCGCGGGCAAGACGCACGAAGAATTCGAGCGGGATTTGGCGAGCCTCGGGCTGACGGTCTCGGCGTCCGCCGCTCCGGATCTCTTCTCCGTGATCGGCACGTGCGAGCCGGCGCGCGCGGGCCTGCTCGTCAACACGCTCTTCGATGTGGTGACGAATCCGAACATGGCCGACCTGGAGATCGTCCGCGAGTCGCTCCTGGATTCCCTTCGCGGCCGGGCGGATCGCCCGTTCGAGACCGGGCTCGACAAGCTGAACGCGCTCCGGTTTCCCGGGCATCCTTACGGCCGTCCCGATGCCGGCGATGAAACCGGAGTTCGCGCCGCCGGCGTCGAAGCGCTTCGGGACTATCTCCGGACGCTACATATCCGCGACCGCCTTCGCGTCGTCGTCGTGGGCTCCGCCGACACGGCGATGATCCGCCGTGCCGTCGCGGAACGCATTTCCACCTGGCCGGCCGGCGCCGATCTCCCGCTTCCCATTCCGGATGCCGTGACATCCGGCGTCGTCTCGGAACTGGCTCCGACAGCCCAGACGATCGTGCTCCGCTCCGTCGCCGCTCCGCCCGTCTCCGATCCCGACTACCCGAAATGGAAAGTCGCGAACGCGATTCTCGGAGGCCGGAGCGCGTCGCGGCTCTTCAGGATCATCCGGGAGGAGCGCGGGCTCGCGTATGCCGTCGGATCCTTCTATGCCACCCGGAGGTTGGGCGCTCACCTCGTCTTCTATGCCGGCTGCCGGCCTCCATTCGCCGCTCAGGTTCGAGCGCATTATCCGGAAGCCCTGTATCCGCCCACGCCGGCGGAGATGGACGATGCGATCCGCAGCCTGACGGGCGACTTCGCGCGCGACCATGAGCGCGTGGAGCGGCGCGCATGGTATCTCGGGTGGTACGCGGCGATCGGTCTCGACGCCTCGTATGATGAAAAATTCTCCGATGCGATTCGCGGTGTCACCCTCGGCGACGTGGAATCCGTCTTCGAAAAAGTGAGAACCGCGCCGGTCATCGATCTGACGTACGGCGCCGCACCGCTTCCGGAAACGGCGAGCGAGCCGTGACCGAGCATCTCGTCGTCAAGATCCAGAAATGGGTTATTTGGGGAGTTCTCGCCTACGTCGTGTATCTCATGCACAGTCTCTTCACCGTCGTCTTCCTGACGTTCATCCTCTCCTACATCGGCAACAGCGCCGTCTCCTTCCTGACGAGGCGTTTCCAGTACCGGCGGTTCAATCTCACGCTCATCTATTTTGTCTTCATCAGCCTCCTCCTGGCATTCGCCTCCGTCGTCATCCCGCGCGTCTTTTCCGAAGCGCGCGACCTCGCGCAGCATCAGATCGTGGAGAGCCAATCCGACACGATGCCTCAGGTCCCTGTGGCAATGCACGGGCCGCTCGCGGATGGCGACACGCAGGCGCGCGCCGCAAGCCCTGTCCTGACGCGCGAGACGAAGAAGTATCTCGACCGCGCCATCATCCAGATCATGGGGAGGGATTACTTCCAGACGTTCCGGAAATCATCCGCCTACGACGACCTGGTCGTGAAGGTGGAAGATTACATCACGGCTTTCATTCCTCGGATCGTCGACGGCGTGAAAGGTTTCGTGAACAACCTCCTGAAGGTCGCGTTCCACTTTCTCCTCTCCATCATCTTCTCGTTTCTCATCATCTGGGATCTGCCGCGTCTCTCGGAAAGCGTCCGGTCGTTCGGGCAGGGGCGCACGGCAGAAGCCTACGCGGAAATTTCGCCCGGCCTCCGGGCTTTCGGCGTCATGCTCGGCAAGGCCTTCGAGGCGCAGACGGGGATCGCTTTCGTGAATGCCACGCTTACGGCGATCGGATTCTGGCTCCTCGACATTCCATCCCTCGCGCTTCTTTCCACCATCGTCTTCTTCTGCTCCTACATTCCCGTCCTCGGCGTCATCCTCAGCTCCCTGCCCGCGGCGCTCCTGGCCTTCAAGATCGGCGGCATCATCACCGTCCTGTGGCTCGTCGTCATGGTCCTGGCCGTGCACGCGATCGAGACCTACATGCTGAACCCGATCATCTACGGGCATCATCTCAAGATGCATCCGGTCGGAGTTCTTGTTATTCTCCTGACGGGCGAACATCTCTTCGGGCTCTGGGGCATGATCCTCGGCGTGCCGGTCTCGGCGTTCGTCCTGAAATACGTCCTGCAAGGAGAACAGATCGAGTGAAGATCGACATGCTGCGCCTGGAGGCGCTGGCGGACATGATGGAGCAGAGGGATCTCGTGGAGGTCGAACTGGCCGACGGGGACAGCGCGATCATGCTGGAACTGGCTCCGCCGCGCCGCGGTCGGAAGAAGCTCATCGACGATCAGGTGGAGGATCCCGGCGTCACGGTCACATCCTCGCGCGTCGGGATTTTTCTGAAGCGCGTTTCGGTGGGAGACCAGGTGGCCGAGGGAGGACTTCTTGCGGAGCTGCGCGTCATGGATGTGAAATATCGCGTCACGTCGCCCGCCTCGGGCGTCGTCGAGGAAATCTTCGTGGAGGACGGCATGGGAGTCGAATACGGCCAGCCGCTCCTGAAGCTCGATCCGGGTTCCTCCCCGACTCCCCGGCAGGAATGATGCCCACCTTTCGTCGAGTGCTCATCGCCAACCGCGGCGAGATCGCCGTGCGGATCATCCGCGCCTGCCGCGAGCTCGGCATCGAAACCGTGGCGGTCCATTCCGACGTCGACGCGGATTCGCTGCACGTCAAGCTCGCCGACGAGAGCATCTGCATCGGCCCGGCTCCGTCGCGCGATTCCTACCTGAACATCGCGGCCATTCTCTCCGCGGCGAAGATCACGGGCGCCGACGCGATTCATCCCGGTTACGGATTTCTCGCGGAGAACGACCGGTTCGCGGAGCTCGTGGAGCAGAGCGGATTCTGCTTCATCGGACCGTCGGCGACCTCGATCCGCGCGATGGGCAACAAGGTCGCGGCCCGGAAGCGCATGGAGGAAGCCGGCGTGCCGGTCGTTCCGGGCCTGTATCTGAACGGCCAGTCGACGTCCTCCGATGTGATTGCGAAGGTGAAGCCGCCGCTTCTGATCAAGGCCGCCGCGGGCGGCGGAGGGCGCGGCATGCGCGTCGTGCGCGCCGAGGAGGATTTCGATTCGTCGCTTCTGGCGGCGCAGAACGAGGCGCAGTCCGCCTTCGGATCCCGCGAGGTGTACATCGAGCGTTATCTTGAACGGGCGCGGCATATCGAGATCCAGGTTGTGGCGGACCGGTTCGGAAAGACGATTCATCTCGGCGAGCGCGATTGTTCCACGCAGCGCCGTCACCAGAAGCTCGTGGAGGAAGCGCCGTCGCCGGTCCTGACGCCGGAACTGCGGCACCGGATGGGGGAGGCCGCGATCGCCGCCGCCGCCGCCGTCGGATATTACACGGTCGGCACGATCGAATTCATGCTGACGCAGGACATGGAATTCTATTTTCTGGAGATGAACACGCGGATCCAGGTGGAGCATCCCGTGACGGAGCTCGTGACGAACGTCGACCTCGTCAAGCTCCAGATCCTCCTGGCCGCCGGCGAGCCTTTGGCGATGGAGAGCATGGAGGAGTTGAACGGCCACGCGATCGAGTGCCGGATCAATTCCGAGGATTACACGAAGAACTTCGCTCCGCAGGGCGGCACCGTGAAAGCCCTGCATCTGCCCGGAGGCCCCGGCATCAGGATCGACACGCACATCTACGAAGGGTATCGCATCCCGACGAACTACGATTCGCTCCTGATGAAGATCCTCGCCAAGGGTTCCAACCGCCGCGAGGCGATCATCCGGATGCAGCGCGCTCTCGGCGAGCTGGTGATCGAGGGAGTGCCGACGACGGCTTCGTTCCATCGGAAATTTCTCGACGATGAAAATTTCATCAACGGAGCGATCGACACGGGTTATGTGGAGAGATGGTTAGGCTCTACCCGATCATAGGACCGGGCGACGTCTTCGCCACCCGGTCCATCGTCTCCGATCTGTTGCGTTCGGGAATCCGGTATCTGCAGCTGCGCGCAGGCTCGCCTGGTAGCGGCTCCGCGGCCCGAACCCTCGCGGCCGCGAAGGAGCTCATGCCGGAGGCTTCCGAAACGAAGGTCACGCTCGTCGTTAACGACCGCGTCGACATCGCGCTCCTGGCCGGCTGCGGCGTCCACCTGGGCCAGTCCGATCTTTCCGCGGACGATGCGCGCCGGCTTCTCGGATGGGACAAGGTCATAGGACTGTCGACGCACAACCGGGACGAGGCGCTGACCGTGGCCGGCGCCGATTATGTCGCCGTCGGGCCGGTCTTTCCCACCGACACGAAACAGGACGCCGCGCCGGCGATCGGACTCGCCGGGATCCGCGAGCTCGCGCAGGTCATCCGCACGCAGACGAGCCCCCGCAGGACGCCGGTCGTGGCGATCGGCGGGATCACGCCCGCGAATTTCCGCTCGTGCATCGAATCCGGAGCGGACTTCGTGGCCGCGATCTCGGCGCTTCGCGTCGCCGGACCTTCCTCGCGCCTGAGTCCGGATGCCGGTTCGTTGATCGAGAAATTTGAAGCGTGAGTAACGCGACGTACGATGCCATCGTCATCGGATCCGGTCCCGCCGGCGCGATGGCCGCGCGCACATTGGCGCGCCGGGGGCGGTCGGTGATGATGCTGGAGCGGGACAAGCTGCCGCGTCCGAAGGCGTGCGGCGGAGGGTTGACGGGCAACATACGCAAATCGATCGATTTCGAGCTCGACGATGTGGTCGAGAACGTGGTGACGCGGACCTTCTGCGTCTTCAAGGGAACACGGTCCATTCTTCTTCAACCGAAGGGCCTGCACGTCCAGATGGTGCAGCGCGACAAGTTCGACAACTACCTGACTCAGAGGGCGGTTGCGGATGGCGCGGAATTGCGCGATGGCACGCCGATGCGGAAGATGACATCGGAACATGGCTCGAAGATCATCGAGACCCCTTCCGGAACGTTCAAGGCGAAGGTGGTCATCGGAGCCGACGGCGCGGCCAGCCCGACGGCTCGAGCGGCGGGGCTGCGCTTGAATACTCCGCTGGGTATCGCGATGGATGCCGACCTCGCCGTGCGACCCGAGCAGTACGAAAAGTGGAAAGACACCGCGATCTTCGACTTTGGCATCGTGCCTCACGGATACGGGTGGTCGTTTCCGAAGAAGGATTTCTTCTCGATCGGAGTCGGCACCGTGGAAAGTCATTTTCCGACGGCGCGCGCCCACCTGAATGACCTCATGGCTCGACATGAGTGCCTCCACGATTCTCTCTCCATGAAGCTTCGCTCCGCGCCGCTTCCGTTCTGGACTCACCACGAGGAAATCGCGGTCGATGGCGTTTTTCTGGCGGGAGATTCGGCCGGTCTCGTCGATCCGTTCTCCGGGGAAGGGATTTCCTACGCGCTCCGTTCGGGCACGCTGGCCGCCGAGTTCGCCGCCGCTCGCCTGGCCGGTGATTCATCCGCGGAAGCGGGATATAACGAGATGATAGAGCGGACCATGGAGCGCGGGTTCGCCTTCGCGCTCCGGCTGGCGAACATATTTTTCGAGCATCCGAACGTGACCTACCACGTGGGGGTCAGATCGCAGGCCGTCAACGACATATTCGCGAAATTGATCGCTGGTGAAATTGATTACGTGGAGTTGTATCAGGAGCTCGCGGCATCGTGGCCGGGCCGCTTCTATCGGCTGTTGAAGCCCCTCCTGAAGGTGCTGAAATGAGAGGCAATTCCGCGGTGGCCGCTCTCTTCATCCTCCTCGCGTTCGTGGCGCTCTTCTTCGGAGTGCTCCTTGCCGAATCCTGGTTCTGGACGGGACTCCTGGCCCTCGTTTTCGCGGGCGTCTTCATGGCGTTCATCCTGCCTCGGATATGATCACGCTCGCCTGGCAGGACCGGCTTTTCATCTGGGAAAGCGCCGCGCTCCTGTTCGCCATAGGTCTGGCGTGGATCAACGGCTGGCCGAAGTACAGATCCGTCTGGGGTCTTCAACTTCGGATTTCCATGGTCTCGGAGGAAAACTGGCGCAAGCTCCATCGTCGCGTCGGATGGCTTGCGATCGGTCAGGCCGTCTGGCTCGCGCTTCCTTTTCCCAACGCCACGGTCGCCGCGCTCGTCCAGATTCCCGCCGCGCTCTTCGGCACGATCATCATCGTGGTGATGATCAAGAGGGAACTGGAAAAGGAATCGGCTGGAAAATCCTGAGCACCTGCGTCAGTCCTGCGGCGCATCCGGCGCCATAGTTTCCCCGGCCGGTTTCAGGACGTGCCGTGTCCGGAGGCCCAGGTAAGGTCCCGAAACATAATAGATCGCCGCCAGTGTCAGCCATGCTCCGACAAAGTGCGTGAACAGGAGGATGATAATGAGGAGCAGCAGGACGAGCGTGCCGAAGGAATAGGGGCGGTCGGGCTTCAGGATGACCTTGGATGAGGGATAGCGGATATTGCAGAGCATGAGGTAGGAGAGGAGGAAGACGATGGATATGACGATCCACTTCGGATACCCGGCCATGTCCTCTTTCTCCAGCGCCAGCACGAGGCCGACGACGACGCCCGCCGGGGCCGGAATCGGGGTGCCGCGGAAATCACGTGAGCCGGTCGAAGCGTCGAGCGCGTTGAAGCGCGCGAGACGGAGCGCGCCTGCGATCGCGTAGAAGAGGGGAAAGATCCAGAAGGGGTGATGCGAGAGCCCGAAGCGCTGGTAGATCAGAAGCGCCGGAGCACAGCCGAACGACACGACGTCCGCGAGCGAATCCAGCTCGCTGCCGAACTTCGATTCCGTGCGCGTGATGCGCGCCATGGCGCCGTCGAGCATGTCGGCGAGCATCGCGAAGATGATGAGGTAGCTCGCCGTGACGTATTCGGCTTCGACCGAGTAGATGATCGACATGAAGCCGCAGCCGAAATTGCAGAGCGTGACGAGGGCGGGGAGAACGAAAATGCCCCGGCGCACGCGCTCGAACCGGCCGGGACGCGTCTCCCCGTAATCGTCGCTTCGACGTCCGAAGCGCCCCTGCCGCCACCGCGGACGACGGCTCATGAGCCTTGCGGAGCCGTTACAACCGGGCTGGGATTAACTAATTCGCTCGGCCAGCGCCGTCACGCCGCCGATCGTGGCGTCGCCGACGTTGACCATGAGCCGGAGGTCGAGGGGGAAGTACACGTCGACGCGCGAACCGAGCATGATGATGCCGATCCGGTCGCCCTGCTCGACGAAGTCGCCGACGCGCGGATACTGGACGATCTGTCGCGCCGCGAAACCCGCAACCTGCTTCGTCAGCGCCGGAGGCTCGCCCATGATGCCGAGATAGGCGCGGCGGTTCTCGTCGGACGCGCGATCGTCCCAGGCCGCGAGAAATCCCCCGTCGGCCGTCGACTGGTAGGAAACCTTGCCGCCCACGGGCGCGCGGTTCACGTGGCAGTCCGTGAGGCTCATGAAGATGGAGACACAGCGAACCGGACCCTCGAAGAATTCCGGAGCCTCCGTCTCGTCGATCCGGATCACCTTGCCGTCGGCGGGAGCCAGGATGCCGTTGTCGATCGGCACGACGAACCGCTCGGGATCGCGGAAGAAGAAGGCGAGCGCGCCGGTGGCGGCCAGGGTCGCGAGCGCGATGTTCCTTACGGCGCGGCCTCCGATCGCGAACAGAGTGGTGGTCAATGCGAGGCCGCCGAGCACGATGCCGCGGCCTTCACGCGCAATGGGTAGTGACATGGGAGGACTCCTTTGGGACTGACGAATCTGGTTCGCGCGCATTATGGCACAACGTGACGAGCGAGGCAAACGAGAGTACATTTCTTTCATGGCGCGCATCATCAAGGAGGAATCGACTCTCAAGGGGATCATGAAAGGGCTCCATATGGAGACCTCAATTCTAGAGAAAATATGGAAGATCGAGTTGTTCGCCGGCGGTGTCCTGATCCTCGCGGGCGCCGCCGCCTGGTTCTTCGGTTATGCCTGGCACTTCGTCGTTCCCGGCATTCTGCTGGTATTCCTGGGAGCCTCGCACGCCCTGAAGAAAGGCGATAACCGGGCCGATCTCGGCCGCTTCAAGGGAGGTGCCGCCGGGGAGCAGGAAGTGACGAAGATCATGCAGACCGGCCTGCCGGATTCCTACATGATCCTGAATGACTGCTCCGTCCGCTCCGGTTCCCGTTCCGCTCAGAACGATCACATCGTTCTCGGCCCGAACGGCATCTTCGTCGTGGAAACGAAGGCGTATGCGGGAGTTCTGCAGGGGAGAGCGGGAGACGATTATCTTCAGCAGACGAAGACCCGCGGCGGCAAGTCCACTCAGAACCGGATCAAGAACCCGATTCCCCAGAACGCTTATCACATCGAAATTGTCGCCGCGAGGATGTCGGAGGGCGGATTCGTCACCGATGATATCCATTCCATCATCGTCTTCACGAACCGCTGGGCCCGGATCGAGATTGACGGATCCGATGTTCCCGTCCTGAAACCCGAAGAAATCGCATCGACCATCCTCAACACGAAATCGAAATTTTCCTACAGCGAATCCTGGCAGCGAAAACTGGCCTCCCATCTCGATCCCGCGGTCAAGTTTGAATAGGGGACATTCTCCAACATTCCAACATTCACAACTCAAGACTTGCACCCCGATGGGATCTAACTCCATTATTCTGAATGTTGGAATGTTGGAGAATGTCCCCTAATTCAGCTTGGCGCGGATCCTGTCTTTGACATCCTGGGGCATGGCTGTCTCCGAATCGAAGGAGGACGAATCCGCGCAGCGGTTCAGCAGGGAGCGAAGGAAGGCGAATTCCTTGCGGCAGCGGCGGCAGAATGAGCATGTGATGAGATGTGCGCTCAGCGCGAACTTCTCGGCGAACGTGAGGGGGCGTTCCATCGCGATGGACATGAGACGTGTCGATTCGCGGCAGGAGAAAATATTCATGCGGCGGCTTTTCCGAACCAGGAGCGTTCGAGACAGCGGCGGAGCTGGAGCCGGGAACGATGAAGCATGACCCAGAGGTTCGATTCGGTGATGCCGGCCGCGCGGCAGATTTCCTCGGCGGGCAGGTTGTTCATCTCCCGCATCGTGAAGATCCTGAAGAGACGGTCGGGCAGCATGCGAAGGCACTCCTGGAGCTGGCGGTGAAATTCGCGCCGCTCGAGGATTTCGCCGGGATCGGCGTCCCAGGATGTATCCGCCTCCGCCAAGTGACCGTCCTTGCGAAAGAAGTCGTCGACGGAAGTGATCGCCGTGTCCTCCTCCGCGCCGACTTTCTCACGGGCCGTCTTCCGGAAATGATCCGCGATCTTGTGATTGAGGATTCCCACGAGCCATGTCCTCATGGTGGAAGATCCCGTGAATCGGTCGACGGATCGGAGCGCGGCGAGCAGCGTTTCCTGGACCGCGTCTTCGGCGTCATGCGCGTTCCGCATGCGGAAGCAGGCGTAGCGATACAGGTAATCGCCATGCTCTTCGAGCCACTTCTCGGCGTCCGCTGTGGAACGGTTCGCGCGGTATTCGGTTGTCTCCGACATGCGTCATCGCATCTTATATCTCCGTTATCGACGCTCAACTCTTTTCGTTTGTCGCGCGGAGCGTGTGAGTTCTTACAATGGATTTTCTGTAAGAACATCCCTCCGAAATGGACAATTCGCCATGGATACCATGATTCGCATCTCCTTCGCGGGAGCGGTAGTAACGACGTTTTTCGCGGCCTCGGCCCTGTATGCCTCCTGGAAGAATGAGGCGACGCCGCTGGAATTATCCGGCACCGAGGGCTTCGCGCTCGTGGAGCTCTTCACATCGGAAGGATGTTCGAGCTGCCCGTCCGCCGATCGCCTGCTCGCGGATCTTGACGCGAAAGCGCGCGACGAGCGCCGGCCGGTGTACGTTCTCTCCTTTCATGTCGATTACTGGAACCGCCTCGGGTGGCGCGATCCGTACAGCCAGGCGGACTATTCCGCCCGGCAATCCGCTTACGCGTCGAAGTTCGGAAGCTTCGGTGTCTACACCCCGCAGATGATCGTGAACGGGAGGACGGAATTCGTCGGCTCGGACCGGGCCCGGGCGGTTCGGGAAATCGATGCCGCCCTGAAGAAACGCGTTCCGGTTTCCCTCCGGATTACCGCGAAGGAAAGCGCCGCGTCGGGCATTGAGATTCATTACACGGTGACCGGTCTCGAGTTGACGGCGCTCCTGCATGTCGCGCTTGTCGACGACGAACGCGTGGTGCCCGTGTCGAGCGGCGAGAATGGAGGTCGAACGCTCCGGCATGTCAACGTGGTCCGCGCGTTCAAGACGGTGACGGTCGACCGGAACGCCACGGGAACGGTCACGATCGAGAGACCGGCCACGGGCCGGGTGCCGGGACGGATCATCGCGTATCTCCAGGACCCGGCCGGATATGAAATCGAGGCGGCAGCCGCGGCGGAAATCTGACCTCCGCGGCCGCTGCCGGATCCCGGGCAAAATGTCTCTTGTCGGCGGACGATCCTGCCGAAGGTTCATCTTGTGTGGACCATGAGAAAAGCGCCCATCGTCGCCCTCTTAATCCTGCTGGCCTTTGTCATCGATTCGGAAGTCGGGGCGGAAGCGCCCTATGAGAGTTTCCCCGCGCCGGATTTCACGAGAGGTGAGCGGGGTGACGTCGGGGAATTTTCCATCGGCATGTACACGCACTTTCGCCGCTTCGATGCTCTCATCAGTGGATCGAAGCGCGTCGCGAACACCAGGGATATTCACCACGAACGCTGGATTCCCGCGTTGATCCTCGACTACCGATTTACCGAGCGATTCGCGGTCTCCGTGAAGGCTCACGGCGCGAGCATCCGCACGAATCTCCTGGATAACGACCTCGTGACGCGCCGCATCAACAATACGACGATTCCAGGAGATGTCTTCGTCTACGGAATCTGGCATCCCTGGCTGGAAAAGGACCCGAACGCGCCGTATTCCTTCTGGGATCGCCGCAATCTCGGCTTCGTCGCGGGGCCCAAGTTCGATTTCGACCGCGAGGATCCGCAGGTCGGCGTGGCGCCGGGAGCGGATTTCCGCCATGGGCCTTTTGGCGCCGGATCCAACGAGGCGCTGGCCGGTTTTGTCTACACCGGCCATATCAATGACAAGATCTGGCTGTATCATTATTCGCAGTACCTGATTCCGCTCGACAGGAACGTCTTCGGCATGAAGCCGGGCGAGCGCTATGAATCTCAACTCCTGGGAATTTCCTACCTGCCCAACGACGTCGTCCAGCTCTTCTGCTCGGTCAACGCCGGCTACGAGTGGAGCGGCAGCGGCGGCCGAATCGCGAGCGCGCCCGCGAATACGGGCGGGACGAAGGTGTTCCTCAATCCCGGCATCACCGCGGATTTCGCGCATGGCTGGGGCACCGAAATCTCCGTGAATTATCCCCTGTACGGAAATCTCCACGGCATCCAGCTCGAAGGGCGCGAGGATCTCTTCTTCGGGTTCTACAAGACGTTCTGACGCACCGCGAGCGTCGAGGCGATCCACACGGTTACCGTGACGAGCAAAATCCCGGCTGTCCATATTTCCGGCAGCCCCAGCACGAACGTCATGAGGATGATCGCGCCCGCGGCAAAAACGACGCCGGCGCGGGTCACGACGCCGTCCAGGAGCAACTTGATCGCACCGAGCCGGTCGGGTTCGACGCGGGCCAGGAGTTTTTCGGCCGCCGCCTCGTGAAGGGAATCCGACAGACCCTCCTTCATGATCTGGACGATATAGATGACGGCCAGGAGCTTATAGAAGAGAAAGATCGCCGCGCCGAAGAAGAGCGCCAGCGGCAGAACCAGGAGCGCGGACAGGAGACCGAATTTCCGGATGATGCGCTCCGCGCCGAAGGACAGGACGATCAGCGAAAACGAGTAAAGGTAGATGTAGAAGTTGGAGAAGAATTCGACGAATCCCGTCGCCGACGATTCTCCCTGTTCGCCGATGATCCAGTAGAAGAAATAGTCCAGGATGACGAGCGAAGCGCCGGCGGCGAAGAAAAGCGGCGCAAGACGGGCGATTTTCCGGTCCGTCCTGATCCAGTTCCACGATTCGGACCATGTCAGCTTCTTCTTCTCCACGTCCGGAGAAGCGGCCGTGCCGGCGAGAAACCGGCGTTCCGCCGCGATGACGAGCGGCAGATCCAGGAAGATCGCGCCCGCGATGACGAACATGAAATGATCGCGGATGGATTCGAAACGTCCGCCCAGTCCGTCCATGAGCAGAGGCGCAGCGGCTCCGGAGAACCAGGATCCGAAGAGGCCTCCCGCCATGATCGACGCCGCGGCGTATCGCATGCCCCGTGCCGTGTCGGGCCCGGAAAAAAGATGTCCCACGCGGACGAAGAGATTGGCCCAGAGCAGCACGAAGACGAGCTCGAGCGCGACGAAGTAGACAATGTACGTGGATCGGATCGTCTCCAGCCAGAACTCATGCCGCCCCGCGTCCCCGCGCGAGAATTCCTCCGCCTGGAAAAGCTTGTACGTGAGGAAGCGGAAGCAGGCGAAGAAGAGACCGGCCGCGATCGTCGTCATGATCTGCCATCGCGCGGCGCTCGCCTTCGCCTGCATCCTGACCTGCGTGGCGGCGACCGGCACGGTGAGGAATGCGATGGTCATCAAGGGCACCGGGACGAACTGGTAGCCGACGTTGCACGTGAGCGAGCAGTCGCGGATGATGTCGCCCATGCCGTTGGCCATCCCGAGGAGAAACCCGGAAGCGATGATGAGGAAGATTTCCACGGAGCCCCCATTATCCGCATCGCGGCTTCATGTTGCAATCTCGATGACCGGCATTTAGGATGAGCGGACTGGAGGTGTCATGTCAGAACTTTACGCCAGCCTGCGTGGTTGGAAGCCCGATGAACCCGGCGATGTCATCTGTCCGCTCTGCGAACGGAAGTTCAGCCGGCTCGGCTATAAGTTGCATCTCGTCTTCGACAAGGGGCAACTTCAGCAGATCAAGAAGGATCATCCGGACTGGACGGACGAGGACGGAGCCTGTTTCCCCTGCATCAACCTCTATCGCTCCGAATTCAAGCTCCCGCCCCTCTCGCGCGACGAAATGCTGCCGCTCGTGCGGTTGACGAAGTAAACCATGGCCTGGAAACGCGGCGACCAGGATCTGAAGACTCCGGAGATCGAAGATCTCCTCGAAGCCATCATCGCCGAAGCGGGACAGAAGCTCGATCTCGTGAAGATCGATCCGGAGGCGGTCAAGCAGTCCGAGGCGTCCGTCCGCGACGTGTTGAAGGCCGCCACGGAAAAGGCTTCCGCGATGCTCGGCATGACGGGCTCCATCATCGATCGTGACCGGGTGATCGATCATGTCCTTCGCGAGCTCGCGGGCTTCGGCCCGATCACATCGTTTCTCGCCGAGAAGACCATCACGGAGATCATGGCCAACGGGCCGGGTCGGATTATCGTGGAGCGAAACGGCGTCATGGAAGAGACGCGCCGGAAATTCCATTCCAACGAGCATCTCCTTCATATCATCCGCCTGATGTCCTCCGGAATCGGCCGCGGGATCGACGAGGACAATCCCTTCGTCGACGCGCGCCTGCCGGACGGCTCGCGCCTCCATGCGATCATCCCGCCCCTGGCGGCGGACGGACCCGCTCTGACGATCCGCAAATTCTCCCGGTCCGCGTCGTCCATGGCCGACTTGGTCAAGAACGGCGCCGTTCCGGAAGAAGTCGCGGGATTCCTGCACGCCTGCGTGAAGGGGAGGCTCAACATCCTGGTCTCCGGCGGAACGAACACCGGCAAGACCACGATGCTGAACGCGCTCGCGGAAGCGATTCCCGATACGGAGCGGGTCATCACGATCGAGGATGCCTGCGAGCTGCAGTTCAAGAAGAGAAACCTGGTGCGTCTGGAGACGAAGCCGCCGGACATGAACGGCAAGGGGGAGATCCCGACGCGCATTCTCGTCAGAAACGCCCTCCGCATGCGGCCCGACCGGATCGTCGTCGGAGAAGTCCGCGGCGCCGAGAGCTTCGACATGCTCCAGGCCATGAACACCGGCCACAGCGGCTCCATGACGACGGTCCACGCCAACACCGCCCGCGACGCGCTCGCGCGCGTGGAGACGACGGCGCTCCTGGCCGACGTCGGCCTGCCGCTCGTGGCGATCCGCCGCCAGATGTCGTCCGCGATTCATCTCATCGTTCATCTCGAACGACAATCGGACGGGGCGAGGCGGCTTGCGAAAATGACGGAGGTGATCGGCACCGAAGGCGATGTGATCACGACGCAGGATCTCTTCGAGATGAAGGCGGAAAAATCCGGGAAGGACGGATCGGTCACAATGACTTTGCGCGCGACCGGACTCGTTCCGAAGTTCGACCGCATCCTCGACGAGCGCGGCATCAAGGTGCCGCGGAGAATCTTCGAACAGTCCGTCGGCAAAGGGTAGTTGGCTCCTACGACCCAGGGGATGGCGGAACGCTTCCAGGCGCTCGAACAATACCCTGAGCTGGATCGGGAGCTCCTGGATCGTCTGCGTGCCTGGATCGAGTCGGCTCCCGATCCCGCGCTCTTTCGCGTCAATCTCGTCCCCTGGAGCGCGGAATGGGATGTGCCGCTCTCCAAGGCGATCCTGCACTTTCTGCATCTGACGCGGCATGGCGTGATGGAGCTCTCCCTCGATGTCCACTGTCCGCATTGCAACGTCGTCCTGAACCGAGCCTCCACGCTGAAGGCGGCTCAATCGCGCCACTACTGCCAGTACTGCCTGAAGGATGTCGAATCGAAGTTCGACGACAATTTCGAAGTGACGTTCACGATCAGCGGCAGTCTCCGGACTGTGAAGGGATACGTCGGCTATGAGCCGTCGTCGAACGTCGAGATCTATCTCCGGTCGAAGGTGGAGCCTGGTGCGACGACGGAGCTGCGCGTCGAACCTCCCGCGCATGCGCGCCTCCTGCGGCTCGTTTCGTGGCCGCCCGTCCACGTGCATGTCGCTCCGGTCGAACCCGCGGGTCCGAAGGACCAGGATCTCATCCTGCCGGATGAACTGCCGGAGGGCATCACCGGCGTCGCGGAAGGAACGTTCACGCTCAGGGTGAGAAACACGAGCCGTGTCGCCCGGAGCTTGATGATCGAGAACCACGAGATGAGGGAGTACGAGCCGCACGAGGTGAAACCCCGTCTTTCGGGCCTCCAGGTCGCGATACATCCCGCGTTCGAGAAACTTTTCGGAGGCGACACGCTGTCGGAGCGGGAGTCACTCCGGATCCGCGACATCACCGCCGCTTTCACCGACATCCAGGGGTCCACGGCCTTCTATGAGAAATGGGGGGACGTGCGCGCCTACAATATCGTGCGCGATCACTTCGAGATTCTCTTCGCGGAGATCGAGAGCCGAGACGGCGTGGTCGTCAAGACGATGGGGGACGCCGTGATGGCGGCTTTCATCCATGCGAGCGACGCGGTTGGAGCGCTCCTTGCCATTCAAGGCGCCATGATGCGCTTCAACAGGGACAGGAAGATGGAGGACGGCATCTTCATCAAGTCGGGACTCCATCGCGGCAGCGCGATTCTTGTCAGCCTGAACGGCCGGAACGATTATTTCGGAACGACGATCAACGAGACGTCGAGGATCCAGAAATTATCTGAAGCCAACAAGATTGTTATGTCGGACCCGGTGTATCAATCAGCAGGCGTGAAAAACATCCTCGAACAAGCCCGGGTGGAATCTTTCGAGACGCGACTGGCCGGGCTGGAAAAGAAATACACGCTTCATCGCGTCAGCGCGTAAACCTCCGGCAGAAGTTCCAGAGCTCCACGTTGGCGTCGATGACATTCGTATAGGGACCCATGATGAATTCCGGCAGCTTCGGTTTCTGACCGGGCCATCCATGCCCGGCGCCGGTGAGCCTGATGAGGACGACTTCGCTTCCGTTCCGGCCGCCCGTCCAGGTGATGCGCTGCGCCGTGTGGGGCTTGGCGCGGCGGGAGGAACGCCACGTGATGATCGTTCCGATTTTCGGATTTCGAGAACAACCGTTCTGCCTGACCCACCAGGCCATCAATTCGTCCACATTGGCATGGTAGGATGCATCGGTGGCGCCGATCAGATATTTCGGTCCGTACCCACCGTTGTAGGCGGCACGCGGATCGTCGACGCTGTGGATATGGAGAACGGGAACGGAACGGGAAGGCGTGACGGTCGTATCGAGCGAGGCGCCGCAAACTTCCACCACCGCGGCCACGAGGTCGGATGCCTCCCGGGCCAGCCGGTCGCACATCATGGCTCCGTTCGAATGGCCGCACGCATAGACGCGCTTCCGATCGATCGATGTGCGTGACGCGAGATCGTCGATGATCGCTCGCGTGAATCCGACATCGTCGGCATTGTTGACCATGGCGTAACCGCAGCAGGTCCGGGCGTTCCATGTGAGGATCTTCCTGCGCCTCCGGCCCGTTCCTGCGGGATAAACGACGATGAAGCCTTCACTGTCGGCGAGAGCATCGAGCCTGTAATCCTTCTGCATCTCATCCGGAGTTCCGCCTCCGCCGTGAAAGGCCAGGAGGACGGGCAGCGGCTTGCCGTGGGATGCCTGCGGGGGAAGATGAACGAGGTAATACCGTTCCGCGGAACCGATCCGGATATCGAATTCGTGGTTGCCTGTTGCCAGGGGAGAAGCGGCGATGAGCGCATGCCACTGGAGAAGAAGGAGCATCAACATGGCGTCAGATTAGCGAAGGAAGAACGCCTTCGCAATCCCACTGTCGCATGCGTGTTATTCGAATGTAAGCGCCGCTGAATTGATGCAGTACCGCAGGCCGGTCGGTCGGGGACCGTCGTCGAAGACGTGGCCGAGATGAGCGGAGCAACGGCTGCAGCGGACCTCCGCGCGCGTCATGCCGTGGCTTTTATCCGTGATGCTCTCGAGCGCGGACCGATCCACCGGCATCCAGAAGCTCGGCCATCCGGTACCGGATTCGAACTTCGCCGTGGAGACGAAGAGTTCCTGTCCGCACCCGGCGCAGGAGAAAGCCCCGATATCGTGATGATCCCAGTATTTTCCGGTGAAGGCGCGTTCCGTGCCGGCCTTGCGAATGACCTTGAATTGCTGGGGTGTCAGAATCGCCTGCCATTCCTTTTCCGTGACGCTCTGCCAGTATTCGCGCGTCTCGTCGGCTCCCGGAGGAACCATGCTCGTATCGGCGTCTCTCGATGGCGCATGGCATGATCCTCCGCCCGATTTTTCGTAGTACTGCTGATGATAGTCCTCGGCTGGATAAAACATTCCCTCTGCCTGGATCTGGGTCCCGACTTTGTCCGTGCCGAGTCGCGCGGCCCGCCGCGCTCCTTCTCTCAAGCGAGATAATCGCGCCACCACAGCCTGCTTCGGGGTTGTCGTGAAGATGACCGAGCGGTACTGGCTCCGCGTGTCCTCCTCGGCCGGCGGCGTGTGGCTCGACCAGAAAACCTGCAGCAGACGGTCGTAGGAGACGCGCGACGGATCGTACGTCACCTCGACGACCTCGGCGTGGCCGGTCACATGCGAGCAGACATCTTCGTACGTGGGATTCATGCGCGTGCCTCCGGAATACCCGGCGCGCGTGGAGACGACGCCGTCGATCGACCGGAACAGTGCCTCCACGCCCCAGAAGCATCCCGCTCCGAAGACGGCTTTCTCCGTTACGGCCGTCGGGGTTTCACGCGGCGAGCCGGCCGGTTTCACCGCGGTGGAAGTGAGCGCGGGGCCGGTCTGGCCGGAGCGGGCTAGGGAGAGGGCGGGTCGGAAAGCGGCGAACAGGATCCCCGCCGTTGCGAGAACGGAGGCTAACAGAATGAGCTGAGCATGATTCATGGAGTTCTCCTTTCAGATGTGTATCGTTCTGTCGCGACGCACAAAGCTATCTTACAACTTTGCCGTTGTTAATTCTGAAAGACCGCCCTTCTCCGTGATTCCGGCTCGCCCGATTCGGGCACGTCAGCTAGAATGAGGAAACGCCCGATGAACAACCGCAGCCGCCTTGGATTCGCCCTCGCTCCTGCGCTACTGCTCGGCCTCACTTACGGATTGGGCCAGATCGTCCGGGATTGTTCCCTGACGTGCAACGTCGGCTTTCGCCTTTCGCCGATCGTATTCCTCCTGATCTCGCTCCTCTCCTTCGGAGTCGTCTCCCTCCAGATCCGCATCGTTTCCCGATTCGACGCCAGCTGCTGGTGGATCGGATGCGCGGGCGGCGGCGCCCTGCTCATTCTCGTGTTTCGCGGTCTGACATTTCTTCTTCTATCCGGTGATCCTTCAACGGGGAAGGAGGCGCTGCAGGCCGTCTATATCGGATTCTATGTCGTCCTGGAGCTGCTCTTCGCTCTGCTCTGGAACAACCTCTTCGGATTCGTGAGGAGGCTCTTTCCGGACGAGGTTAAGGGTGGACGCATGTTCGGTTATGTCTCCGCTTGCGTTCTTGTCGGCAGCCTGGCCGGCGCCTGGCTGGGAGGCGAGCTTGCGCCGATTCTGATGAGGTCTTTCCCCGATCGATTCGAGCAGATCCGGGATCATCTCATGTTCGCCATGGCCGCGAGCCTGCTTCTGTCGATCCCGATCCTCGCCGCCGGCGCGCGCGCTTCCGGGGCGAAGACCGCGGGCCCCGGGACGAAAATCGAGGAGTCTTTCGGGCTGGGCACCGCGTGGTCGTGGGTGAAATCCGACTCGCGGATGAAGCGCATGGCCTGGATTTATCTTCTCACCGGAAGCTCCGCGATCTTCATGGATTACATCTTCTACTGGGTCATCAGCCAGCAGGCGGAAGGTGGCAGCGTCGGGCTCGTCGGATTCTTCTCGAACTTCTACATCTATTTGAGCGGCATGACCCTTTTGCTTCTCCTGTTCGGAGCAGGGCGGTTGTCGCGCCGGTTCGGAGACACGGCCGGTCTCTTGATTTTGCCTGCAGTGCTCTTGCTGGGAACCGGCGGACTCCTCGCGTTCGTGAACCTTCGCCTTTTGTCCGGAATCAGGATCATGGAGAAGAGCCTGAAGAAATCGATCTACGAGCCATCGACGGAGTCCCTGTTTCAACAGCTCGATCCCGAGCGCTATTCGGTGCTGCGCCCGGTGCTCGACGGCTTCTCCAAGAGAATAGGGGAGGCCGCCATTTCGATCGCCCTCCTGGGTTTCCTTCTGTTCCCGGATCTGCCGATCCGAGCGGCTCTCGGCCTGCTGCTCTTCATCCAGGCTGCATGGCTCATCGCCGTGCTTTCACATCGACGTTCGGCGCGCTGATCTGATCCGCTTAGGCGGAGACTGTTAAATCGAAGCGCTCGATTTCCTGCTTAATTCCGATCAGCCCCCGATCAAAGGAAGAAGGGGAGTATTGATGGTGGTGACGCTTCCCGGGTTGACCTGAAGCCATCGGTAGTTCGGATCGTTCACCGTGGTCGGCTGGTAGCTCTGCCATCGACCAACGGAATCCATCGTGCGAAACCATGTGGTGACGATGAGGTCTCCAATATCTTCTCTCGCGGTGCCGTAGGGCAGGTAGATTCCGACTTCCGGATTGCCTTCCCAAAGTCCGTTTATTCCCTGCGGCGCCTGGACCATGGCATGTCCGAGGACTTCGCTGGTCACCTTGTTGTGGACGCTGATGATGAAGGCGATCTGCAGAACCGTGTCGTGGATGGCTTCCAACCTGTACGGCAGGGTCAATGTCACGTCATAGGGCCGGATATTGCCCGTCGCGCCCGCTCCGATCGCGGAGAGTTGAACCACCTCGATCAGGGATAACTGCACGTTATATTCGACCGCGGTCGGCTGGATCATCGCCGTCGTCACCTGGGACACAACCATGTTCATGGGGGACGCCTCCGCCTTCAAAGGTGTCGCCAACAGTGCCAGTACAACGAGGAAAGGTGCGATGAGAATATTTTTCATGTTCGTTCTCCTTGAGGAAATGGAATGAATGTCGACGGATGTCATGACTATTGCCCTCGCGTTCCGAAGCCGCTGATCCTCGGGATTGTCACGCGGACCGGTTGGAACGGTCCGGCATTGACGATCAGCGAGAAGTTGGGCAGTTCCATGATCTGAGCTGCACCGCAGGCGGAACAATTGCCGGCGACGAGTCGAACTCCATACGCGGCCCGAGCGGAATTGTTCTGCGCATTGAAGGTGACAACGCGGCTCGTGTTGGAACCGGATACGACTCCCAGCGTCACGAAGACGTCACCCTGCTGCTGTCCCGTTGCGGTGTCGTAAAGAAAAGCGCTCGTGAGGTTGTGGAGATTCGTGCCCTGAAGGATCACTTCAACATAGGGACTGGTTATCGGCGTGAGAGCGGCGCTCGACATCAGGGCGCCGCCCGATGTCGTGACATGGGTGATCGTCGGCCTCGCCGCCGCCGCTTCCAATTCCGCGGCCGCCGCTGCCGCCGCTGCCGCTGCCGCCACCGCCGCCGCCGTTGCCTCCGCGGTATTGGTCGATGGCGCGGAGACGGTGATGGTGAAGCCAGGAATCGTCTGCTCCTGGGTTCCGTTGAAGAATCGGACCACAAGTCCCGTGGCGGCCGGTGACTGGTCGGAGACTCTGAAAGAGCAGAGGCGTGAGTTGATCGTGGCCGTGGACGCAGGCTGGATCATGACGCTGATGTCGGCTCGCCTTGCGAAGGAGACGGGATCATAGACAAAGACATCTCCGAGTTCATTGAGATTTGACCCCTGCAGATAGACTCCGGCCTGGGAACGGGTCTGATCGAGCGGTGCAAGCTCGATGAGCGAGGTTGGGCCGGTTCCGTCATCCTTCGCCACAATAGTGATCATCGGTTCGGCGTGTACAGCCGCTACCGCGAGCATGACAGCGCTCCATGCCATTAAACATCGATTCATCTTCATAGACTCCTCCTGAGCTTGACCGTGCTGTTGATGATTCATCGTAGATCGTAAGCAAACCTTACGCAAAAAAAAAGGGACCCCGCCGCGCGGGGTCCCTCCGATACTCTCGAAGCTCAGCGATACGCCGTCATCGACTTCATCTTCATCTTGCCGGTCATCATCGACATCCCGTCCATCATCTTCGACATGTCCATCATCATCTTGCCCATGTCGCCGGCCATCATGCCGCCCATCTTGCCCATCATCATGGACATCATCTTCATCTGGTTCATCATGCCGGTCTTCATGTCGCCGCTCATCATCATGGCGCCCATGTTCCCGTGCATCATCTTCGACATGTCCATCATCATCTTGTTCATGTCGGTCATCATCGGCATCATGTCGCCGGTCATGCCCATGCCCATCATCTTCATGCCGTGCATGTTCATCATCATCTTCGACATGTCGCCCATCATCATGCCCATCTTCGCCATCATCATCTTCGCCATGTCATCGGACATCATCATCGACATGTCGGACATCTCGTTCATCTTCCCCATGTCCATCATCATCTTGGACATCTTCCCCATCATCATCGACATGTCGCCCATCGACATGGAGCCCATGGGCATCTCGCCCATTGTCATCATGCCCATGTCGCCCATCATCTTCGACATGTCCATCATCATCTTCCCCGACCCCATCGGCATGGCCATGCCCATGTCGCCCATCATCTTCGACATGTTCATCATCATGTCGGCCATGTTCATCATGGACATCTTATCCATGTTCATGCTCATCTTCGACATGTCCATGTTCATCTTGGACATGTCGCCCATCATATCCATGGGCATGTTGCCCATCATCTCCTCGGCGGCGACGTTCGGCGCAAAGCCGCACATCAAGGCCAGCGCGATCGTCGGGATCGCGCGTCGGGTACAGTAACTCATAACTACCTCCTGTGATTTATATTACAGCCGCTTCAATTTAGCGGCGGACTTCAGCCGGATCAAAAATATTACTTATTCCTTTGGTTCAGCGGTTTTTCACCTCCTTTAAGGGGTTGCCTTAGGGCATTGGACCAGATTCTTTAAAAGGGCGCGAAAGGCCGTCATCGGAACTTCGCGCCGGTTGAACCGGAAGACGAATTCGTCCAGGTACTGCTGGAGATATCTCGGGGTGACGCCTCGATGTGTTACCAGGAGCCAGGATTTCAGTTCTCCGAAGGCCTTATGGATATGCGGGAAGCGCGTCGCGGCCTCGTGCGGCGACCCGACGGCCCGGATGCGATGCCGGTACAGGGTCAGGATCTTCGGGGAAAGACTCAGTCGCCCGTTCGTCCGGATTTTCGATCCCGCTTCGACGTTTCCCATCAGGAAGGCCTCCAGCGTCGACGCTCTCTGATCCGGTATCACGGCAAGTTTCAGGCGTCCCGGCGCCTCACGGCGCCGGCCGCGCGCATCGCGACGCGTGACGACCTCCACCGCTCCGACAACCAGGTCGCCTCCTCCGGCTCCCGGCGCACGGCTTCCTGCGCGAGCTTCCTCGTGGAGCAGCGTCACGTAGACGCGGACGGTTCCGGTCAGCTTCTCCAGCGACTCCGTGACCATGTTGCTTCGGAGACGGCGCAGGAGGTTCCAGGCGCTCCTGTAATTCGCCAGGTCCAGCTCTTTCTGCAGTTGAAGCGCGCTGATGCCCGGGAGCCGTGTCGCCACAAGATACGCCGCCAGGAACCAGCTCTCGATCGGAACGTGCGAACGGTGCATGGCCGTGCCGGCTGTCGGTGAAACCTGGGTTCGGCATGCACGACACTGATAAGCCGGTCGCGTTCGGAGTAGTGCCGCTGACCGGCTTTGGCACCGGGGACAGACGAACCCGTGCGGCCATCTCAATGTCGCGACATATTCCAGACACGTCGGGGCGGATGAAAACTTGCGGCGAAACGCGGCGAAGTCCGCGGTTCTATCCGGCTGCATTTTCGCGGAGCGGCTTCGAGAGTTCGGAAATAAGTCAGGAGCCTGCTTTTTCATGAAATGCCTTTCCACGCAATTGAACGTGGAAAAGAGTCGGACTCATCGTCACGAGCTTACAAAGAAAAGCTCCGCTGGATCCCTATGAGATTCGGTTCCCCCCCCCGGAGCTGCAGACGGCACTCCTATTTTTTAAACCACGCCCGCGCTTTTCGCAGACTCACGGCGACATATTCCGCATCCGAGGAGAAGACCTCCAGCGTGACCGTGCGCTTATATCCCATCTTCTTCAGGTGCCCGATCTCCGTGGGCCAGTCGATCGTGCCCGCGCCGAGAGGCATGTGCGCGTCGACGTCGCCGCGGTTGTCGGAGATATGAACGTGCATCAGGCGCTTGCCGTAGCGGCGGCAGAACTCGTTCGTGACATTCTCGCGGCCTGACAGATTCGCGTGGCCGATGTCGAGATGAAAGCCGAGCGCGGGGACTTTGTCGAAGAGAGCGTCGAGCGTTTCGAACTGGTCGGGCCGGCCGTGGAAATGTTCCAGCACGATCTGCACGCCCATCGCGCCGGCTTCCTCGGAGACGTATCGCAGCGTCTCGACCTGGGCGTCGATGGCCGCCTGGAGCCCGATGTATTTCGCGACGGCGGCGTGGATGTGATACGTCATCGTCTTCGCGCCGAGCGTAGAGAAGTGACGGGCGGCCCACAGCAGGGACTCCGCAACGCCGCGGCGGACTTCCGGGTAAGCGGCGTTGCCGTGGAGATGCCAGCCGGTGTGGCCGACGATGCCGAGGCCGGTCTTGTCGAAGGCGCGCTGGACGGGGGCGAGCTTGAACGTCTCAAACCCGGCGCCCGGCGGTTCGAGCGTCAGGTCGACAAAATCAAAGCCCATCTTCTTCGCCTTAAGGATCTCGGGAACCGGATCGAGAGCCGGATGATTCATCATGCCGAATGTAACCTGCTGCTTCATGGTTTTGGATTTCATGCGGCTATTATAAGCAGGATCATTTCCCCGGCAATCTCTGATCGTCCCGATCCAGAACTTCCCCATCAAGAAATATTAACCGGATGAACAGGATAAGCAGGATCGATTCAGGTTGGTATAGAAGGCGATTTAGTTCAGTTATTGGGAAGTGGGTTTTCATTCCTCTCAAATCCTGCTCATCCTGCCCATCCTGTTAAATTTCCCGCCATCGGATGGGGAAGTTCTGGTCCCGGTCTGACACGATTGCAATCGACGAACCGTTGCGTCATGCTGTCGGCATGTTCCGTCTTCTTGCCATGACGTCAGCCGCGATGTTCATCGTGGCCTGCGGCCGGCCGGCGCCCCCGCCCGCGATGCCATCCGCCTTGTCCACGCCGACGCCGGCGGTCGCCGCGATCGCCCGGAACTTGCCGCCGCTCGAGATCGTCCTGGAGGGTGACGCGATCCGCAGAAGCGACACGGAATATGAAGCCGCCGGTCCGGAAATTCTCTGTTCCGCGTTCCTCATGGACTCAGAAGTGCCGCGCCTAGTTTCCTCCGAAGTGGAATGGAAGACCGATCCGCCCGGCGGATCCTTTTCTTCGGGCGCGAGCGGGGTCTTCTTTCTGCCGGATTCGCATTCAACGGTGAAGATCTATGCTCTCTTTTCGGAACAGGGACAGGTCAGCCCGGGTGCGTCAAGCCCGTCAATGGCAGGCTACACGGTTGAAAGTCCCAGGATTACCTTGATCGTGCCCTGAGCTGATCCTGCGCCAGGGGCGTCAGGATGGCGTTATCCGCGATGGCGGGATCATTGGATGCGGCCAGCGTCTGCGACGTGACCAGCCGTTTCCTGACGGGGATTGAGGAGGACTTTCGCTCCACGTCGGCAATCATGTCGATGCGCTTCTGATATTTGCCCCCGAGAAAATCCGTCCTGAGCCAGAGCTCGACGAGCGTCTTTGCCTGATCGGACGTGATGACCTTCGCGCCGAAAGAAATCACGTTGGCGTCGCTGTGCTCCCGGCTGATCTTCGCCGTGAATTCGTCGTGAACGACGGAGGCGCGGACGCCAGGCACCTTGTTGGCGACCATGGCGGATGGAGAACCCGCGCCATCGATGAGGATTCCGCGATCCGCCGCCCGGACGGACACCGCGTGGGCCACGTCCCGGGCGGAGACGGGAAAGTCATACGATTCACGGCTGAAACATCCGACGTCCATGACCTCATGCCTCTGGCCTCGGAGAAATCGAATGAGCTCGGCCTTCATGTCGTAGCCGCCATGATCGCTGCCGATGACGATGCGGCAAGTTCGGGAGTTCATGGGCTCGATGATAGGACGGCTCCGCATCCCATGGCAAGCGAAGGAAAACGGCTCGAGGCATCAGCCGCCCGCAATCTTGCGCCATTCCCCGCTGGCATGTTGCAGGCTCCGGAGGTAAGATACGGGTCTATGCATCGTTGCTGGAGTTGCGGAAAGATCACGGGGATTGTCGGGCGGCCTTCGCGCACCGATGACTGCCCGTATTGCCGTGCCGAGCTGAGATGCTGCCGCGGTTGCCGATTTTACGATGCGGTGCGCTCGGGGGAATGCTCCGAGCCTCGTGCCGAACCGCCCACGGAAAAGACCAAGGTCAATTTCTGCGACTATTTCGTCGCGGCGGAAATCGCCGCGCCGGAAGTGAAGAACGGGTGGGACAAGCGGGAGCACACCGGCAACGGCGGAAATGTCAACGATGCCAGGGCGGCTCTGAACAAGCTCTTCTCGAAATAATCATGAAGTGATACACGCGGAAGCGGGGAATGGCGGGCCGGCAAAATACAAGACCAAATACAAATATAGTCCCGCCGCTGCCGTGGTGCGTTTCATTTATGGACCCTGTAGAGACAGGTGGGCGCCCCAGGCCGGTTCAGCTTACCTTCCCGGAGGAAAGCGTCGCGTTCCCGCCATATCAGGCTCCCGTCCAAAAAAATGTTGGGTCAAAAAATCAACGCTCCGCGCACAGCGCAGGACCACATCCACTATAGCTCTCTCTTTCAGAAAATTTCAAGATTAATCAAAATGTTTTTTTATTCCGACCATCCTTCGAGAACATGACACGATTCGTGGTAGTGGGGTTGCGGCGCGCGTTGCGGATGCTCTACAATACATCCGATGCATCCGGCATCACGGAGGTTTTACCAGTGAGAAATGCGACAAGGGTCATGATCGTCGTGGTTGGCGTGGCGCTGATGGGCGCTTGGAACTCGCCGGCGCGAGCCGCGGTGGCTTCGCGCGGGAAGATTGTTCACGCCATGAAGGACACGAGTCGGCTTGACGCGCGCTTCGCAGGAACCCTCAAACCGGGCGTGGAATACCACGCGGTGATCGAACTGGCCAGGGGCGGCAAGGTCGACATTCTTTTCTATCCGGAGACGGCTCCCAATCACGTCGCCAATTTCGTCTCCCTGGCGCGCAAGGGGTATTATGACAGCGTGACGTTTCACCGCGTCCTGCCGGGATTCATGGCGCAGGGAGGAGATCCTTCGGGAACAGGCGCCGGCGGTCCGGGTTATGCCATCAATGCGGAATTCTCCAACGTGCCGCATCTCCGGGGAACCGTGTCCATGGCGAGAACAAACGATCCGAACTCGGCGGGCTCCCAGTTCTTCATCTGTTTTCAGCCGACACCCTTCCTGGACGGGAAATACACGGTCTTTGGCCAAGTGGTGAAAGGCATGGACCGCGTCGATTCGCTGACTCCGCGCGATCCCGCGCGGAATCCAGGATTCACGGGTGATGCGATCAGGACCGTGAAGATTGTGGAAGTGGCCGGTAAGAAACCAGCATCAAGACCGGCCCGCACGCGGCGTCGGGGAACAAAATCTTCATCCAAGCCATTGGGATCGGTGCGCGAGGAGCAGTTCTCTTTTTCTCAGGATGTTCTTCCCCTCGCGGCACCGCAACAACTTGCTTTCGCGCTCTCGGGTTGCGCACAACCGGGATACCAGCCGAATTCGGGATACCAAGTTCAATTGTACCAGAAGAACCCGGGTCGATTCGTCGTCAACGGCGTGTCCGTTTCGCCGGCGCAGGCTGTTCTGCCGGGCACGGCGATCATGCACCCCGCCAAGCCCGCAAGCGGTTACACTCCTAATTCCGGCCATATATTGCTTCCGGCGTGCGGAGCCACCGCTGCAACGGGAGCAGCTTCCTAGAGCGGCTCGTCAGGCAGTATCTATTTTGCATTCCGGGCGTGATAAACCCCAAATCGCCGGAACCCTATCCTCCAACGATATTCAGGGGAGAGACCAGATTCCTGCGCTGGCCTTGCGGGCGTTATCCTGGATCTCATACCACGCCTGTTCGTTGATAATAGCCCTATTGTCCAGAAAATAGGTCTTCGCAAGGCCAAGTCGAACCAGTTCGACGTTGATAACTTTAGAGTCAGAAAGGACCAGGGCGAGCGTGCGGCCGTAACGATCGGTGGGCTCCTCGTCCGGGACAATCAGCGTGATTTCCCTGCCTTTCAGGGTCCGTAAGAGATAATCCCGGGCGTCATTTCCAAAAGGTTCGGGCTGGGATTCGCCTCGATCCGGGTGCGCGATTTCGGGGCAATTGATGCCGAGAAAACGGACCGCGATTCCGTCGCTTGTCTTGATCGTGTCCCCGTCGTAGACGTAAGCGCAAACGGTTGCGATCCTCTTGTGGGGAATATGCGTTTTCCAGAGGATCAGAGTATCGACCGTGGAAGCGACCGTCTGGTGGAGGGCTACAGTCGTGTCGGCGATCGGTGTTGAGAAGGCCATCACCGGCGCGGGCTGAGGCGCGCTCCTGGCGCACGACAAAAGGCAGAACGCGACGGGCCAGAGGAGGCGTTTCATGATCGCGATCATGGTCATGTCAGCGGCTGGTCGTCAACAGGCGAATCTCGATTGTAACTTGTCGTGAGGCGTGTGCGAGACATGTAATTATTTAGCGGAAGTGAATCCTGTGAAAGATCTGATTTTCAGAACTTCAGACCCCGAATTCGTCTGTAAAAAAACTTACTGACATTTTTGGATGTTTTTGACGATTATTGTCCAGTTAAATCGACGAATTCTAGTATGCTGATACTCAATGTGGTAACCGCAGGTACTCAAATAATTGCCGCGTGTCAGGGAGGACGGTAGTTTTTGGATAACGGGGTCAGGGGTTATAGTTAAGCTCGTGCGTTCCCGTGAGAAACATGGGTTGGGAACGTGTCTCCATCACGCGTGTCGTTTTCTTCTCCTCTTCTATTGTGTCGCGATTCTGATTTCCACGATGGCGATCGTGGAAGTCCATGCGGCGACGAACGACAACAATGTCGAGAATAACGGTGGCCAACCCCGTCACGTTCCCGGTGAAGAAGCCTGGATCACCGCGGGATTCAACATGCGGAACGCGACCAACGTTGATGATCTCGATGCGCCGTTCTTTTACTTCTCCGTCTGGGGGAACGACATTACGGGCGCGGAGTTCAATTCGAGCGCGAACAATTGGTCCGCCTACACAATGGTCTACGATTCCGATCACGACGCGAAGTCCTACTGGCGGACGGCGGCGGGCATAACGGAGATCCGGGACAAAAATCCAGGAACGATCATTTATTACGACTTCAAGGCCATCGACGGCACGAACCAGAAATGGATCAAGGCCGACGGCGTCTTTGATAATCCGAACCAGGGGAATTCCTTCAGCTTTACGGTCGAAGGAGTTACGTCGCAGCCTACGTCCGTCGCGGGCGATTCCTCGGCGACCTCGACCGTGTCCGCATGGGTCACGAATGCGGGCCAGCCGGTTTCGGGCGAGGTTGTCACGTTCACGTTCGTCTCCGGCCCTGGAGCTTTCGTCTCGACGAACAATCAGACGGCGACCGCGAACACGGACGCAAGCGGAAAGGCCACGGTCCAGGTCCGATCCGGCACGGCCGGCAATGCGCTCATCCAGGCTTCGTCCACCAACTTCGCTGATTCCGGCGATACGGCGACCAA
>CAZCME010000026.1:0-59125 GCA_964499705.1 uncultured bacterium
TTCGCACTCCTGCAAGCGATAGTCCCGTCGCAGAATCGACAACGAGCGAGGCAAACGTATTCGCCGTGTCGATCTGAAGCCGGTAACCCGAGATCCCGACATTGTCGGCCGCCGCCGTCCACGAGAACGTGATCGTCGTGGTATTCGTGTCCGTGTTTGCCGTCGGCAGCGTCAGCAGCGCGGCCACAGGTGCCATCGTGTCGACCCGAAGCTCCCGCGATGCAGATGCCATCGAGTTCGTCGCAATGTCGACCGCCAGAACACGCCAGAAATACGTGTCGTTGGCCGATAGCGTTCGCGTTCCAACGAGAGAAAGCCCTGTCGCCGAATCAGCAACGAGCGAGACAAACGTATTCGCCGTGTCTATCTGCAGCCGGTATCCCGAGAGCCCGACGTTGTCCGCCGAAGCTGTCCAGGTGAACGTGATCGTCGTGATATTCGTGTCCGTATTCGCCGCAGGTAATGTGAGGGAAGCGGCGACAGGCGCCGTCGTATCGACAACGAGCTTTCGAAAGGCGCTGACAACTGTGTTGGCAACGTTGTCGGTCGAGATCACTCTCCAGAAGTACGTGTCATTGGCGGGTAATGTTCTGGCGACTGAAAGCGCAAGTCCGGTCGCCGAATCAACAAACGGCGCAACGAATGTATTCGATGTGTCCATCTGCAATCGATATCCGGCGACACCGGAGAGCGTATCGACGGAAGCCGCCCACGAGAAGGTGATCGTCGTCGCATTCGTTTCCATGTTGTTCGCCGGAGCGGAGAGCGTAGCCGCCGACGGAGAGTACGTGTCAGCCTCGAATCGGACTAGCGCGGTATCCTGGAACCCCGTCGCATCAGTCGCCACGATCGTGATCGTCGCCGGGCCGGAGTCCAGCGGAATCCGATAAACCAGCGTGTACGAATCCTCGTTAAACCCTGAATCGAGATTGGTAATAATCTGGAACGCGGCGCTGCCGGAAACGCTTGTCTCGTTGACGTCAGAAATGAAGACCGTGATCGTGTCGATCTGTCCGGCACCAGCGCCCGCCGGATTGAAGTAGACGGTATCCGGCGTCAGTCCCACTGTAATCGGCGTGTCCGGATGGAAATGCGTCAACGAACTCGAGATGATGGCAATGCCGGAAATAACCGGCACGCCGGAATCAACGACCAACCGCCGGATCGCCGCACCGGCCGTATCGGCGTTGGAGACGCTGTCATGAGCGATCACGCGCCAGTAATAAGGCGAGTCGGCTAGCCCCGGCGAAGTGTAAGACGTTGTCGTCACCGAGGCAGACTCCAGAATCGCGCCGAAGCCCATGCCGTTTGATATCTGAACGAGGTATTGCTTCGTCCCCGCGCCCGTATCGTTTGACGCAAGCCATGAAAATGTCGGCGTTGTGTCGCCGAGCGTCTGCGAATCGCCGGGGTTGATGAGCCCGACAACGGGCGGTGTCTGAATGTCGCGCAGCCACAAAACGACCATGGAATCCTCGTTGCCCGCCGTGTCTCGAGCGATGAGAACCATCGTCGTATCGCCGAGCCCCACTTCGATCGAGTATGTGAAAGCGTACGGCGGCAGCGCGTCGAACTGCGGTCCTTCTCCAAAATGCTGCGGGAAGAAAACAGAATCGGCGCCCGTCGCGATAATCGAGATGGTGTCGTTCTGGCCAATGCCGGTGCCGGTATTGTTGAAGACGATGGTATCGATCGGCAGCATCGTATCGACGCCACCTGAATCGGTGAAGAAACCGGGAACGCTCGACGCGACGGAGACAGATACGATGACAGGCGCGGTTCGGTCGACGATGAACCGCACGCTCGGCGTGTAGACGGTTGTATTGCGCGCGTCGTCGCGAGCAAGAATACGCCAGGAATACGCGCCTTCGGCAAGCAGGACGGCTGTATCGGAAGTTGCAGTTGCAATATCCGAATCCACGGCGAACGGTCCCGTGAATGTGCCGGGCGTATCGATCTGGAGATGATACGCATTCAAGCCCGACAACGTGTCGACCGCAGCGGTCCAATCAAAGCCCACGAACACGGCGTTGGTCTCGCTGTTGTCCACGGGGTAAACGCCTGCCGGTGCCGTCGGTGGCACCGTATCAGTATAAAGCGTCCTTGAGGTCGCGGCGACCGTGTTGCCGGCATCGTCAATAGCCACGATGCGCCAATAATACGTGTCATTGGCCGCAAGCGCGCGAGTAGCGCTGACGCTTAATCCGGTAGACGAATCGATAAACGGAGTCGTGAACGCCGTGGTGGTGTCAATCTGCAGTCGATGCTCGAACAGCCCTGACTGCGTATCGCTCGATGAACTCCACGAGAAGAAAACATTGGCAACATTCGTCTCGGTCAGATCGACCGGTAGCGTCAGAGCCGGGGCCGTGGGTAGAGTCGTGTCGATGCGAAGCTGCTGGCTCGCTGATGCCGTCGAGTTCGTCGCGCTGTCGATCGTAATCACGCGCCAGTAATACGTGTCGTTGGCCGATAGCGTTCGCACACCTGCAAGCGATAACCCTGTCGCTGAATCAGCAACAAGCAAGACAAACGTATTCGCCGTATCGATCTGCAGCCGGTATCCCGAGAGCCCAACGCTGTCAGCCGAAGCCAACCACGAGAACGTGATCGTCGTGACATTCGTGTCCGTGTTCGCCGCCGGCAGCGTCAGCAGCGCGGCCACTGGTACCGTCGTGTCGATGCGAAGCCGCCGGCTAACTGATGCCATCGAATTCGTCGCGCTGTCGATCGCAAGTACGCGCCAGAAATATGTGTCGTTCGCCGATAGCGTTCGCACTCCTGCAAGCGATAGTCCCGTCGCAGAATCGACAACGAGCGAGGCAAATGTATTCGCCGTGTCGATCTGAAGCCGGTAACCCGAGATCCCGACGTTATCGGTCGCAGCCGTCCATGTGAACGTGATCGTCGTGACATTCGTATCTGCGTTCGCCGCTGGCATAACGAGCCCGACCACTGCTGGCACCATCGTGTCAATCCGAAGCTGGCGGCTCACCGATGCGGTCGAGTTCGTCGCGCTGTCGACCGCCAGAACGCGCCAAAAATACGTGTCGTTGGCCGTGAGCGTTCTTGTACCGGACGTAGCAAGCCCGGTCGTTGAGTCGACAAGCAGCGTCACGAACGTACCCGCCGTGTCGATCTGCAGCCGATGCTCCAAAAGACCCGAGAGCGTATCGCTCGACATACTCCACGAGAAGAAGATCGTCGTCGTATTCGTATCGGTCAGATCGGCCGGCAGCGTCAGAACCGGCGCCGTGGGAAGAGTGGTGTCGATCAAGATCCGCCGCGAGCTCGACACCGTCGTATTGCTTGCTCCGTCGACCGTGATAACGCGCCAGAAATACGTGTCGTTTGCCGCAAGCGCGCGGGTTCCGGAAGTCTCGATCCCTACGCTCGAATCGACCAGCAGCGAGACAAATGTTCCCGCTGTGTCGATCTGCAGGCGATGTTCCACAATGCCCGAGACCGTATCGCCGCCCGACGTCCACGAAAACGTGATCGTCGTAAAGCGCGTCTCGCTCAGATCAGCAGGCCCAGCAAGAACCGCTGCGACCGGCGCGATCGTGTCGATAACGATGAAGCGCGAAACCGAGACGGTCGTGTTACGCGCGTCGTCAATCGCCACAACACGCCAATAATACGTATCGTTGGCTGCCAGCGTGCGCAAAGCGCTGACAGCAAGACCGGTCGATGAATCGACAACCAGTGAGACGAACATGCCCGCCGTGTCGATCTGCAACCTGTGCTCGAAGATCCCCGTAAGCGTATCGACGGCGGCCGACCAGGAGAAGAGGATGGTCGTCACATTCGTCTCCGTGGCATCAGTTGGAGCTGTAAGCAGCGCCGCCACAGGCGGCAATGTGTCGGTCACAATCCGGCGGAAGGGGGGAGTCGAAACCGTCGTGTTGCCGCGATTGTCGCGGACGACGACGCGCCAGTAGCGTGTGTCATTCGAAGCGAGCGTCAGCCATGCGGAAAGAGCGAGGCCGTTCGAGCTGTCCGTCGCGATCACCGCAAAAGTGGAATCGGTCGCCGTCTGGATCCGGTATTCCTGCAGACCAGATTCCGTGTCGGATGACGCATTCCACGAGAATGATACGATAAGCGTGCTCGTCTCCAATCCATCCGCCGGCGATGATAAGGTGAACGGCGCGGGAGTCGTCGTGTCCACGATCGGCCTCACGAATGAATCGAACGCCGGAGTTGCCGCGGTCGTGTTCCCCGCGTCGTCGTACGCGGTCACGCGCCAGAACCATGTGTCGTTCCCCGATGGAACCCAGATGTAATCGGTGTCCGTCGAGATCGTGCCGGCCTCGAACGTGATGAGCGAAAAGATCGAATCACGCGAGAACTGGATCGTGTACTTGTTCAAGCCCGTAAGCGTGTCGGTCGACGCATTCCAGAGAAACGTCACCGGCGCGACGACGGAATCGCCGTTCCGAGGTGAAACGAGACCGAAGGCTACGGGAGGCACGGTATCGACGACGAGAGTTCGCGACTCGTTCGCGGTCGTGTTGCCCGCGTCGTCATACGCCACAACACGCCAGTACGTCGTGTCGTTCGCCGCCAGAGTCGTGACGGCCGCAGTCTCGCGCGACAGTCCCGACGAGGAATCGAGCGTGATCGAGGTGAAGATCTTGTCTGAGGCGAATTGGAGATGGTATCGATTCAGACCGGTGAACGAATCGCCCGACGCGCCCCACGCGAATCGCACCGTTCTCGTGGCCGTCTCGTGGAGATCCACAGGGGAAAAGAGCACGAACGCCGCCGGAGGTTGCGTGTCGACGTAGAGGGTCCGCGTCTCCGAGGAGTATCTTACATTTCCCAGCGTGTCATAAGCCGCCACGCGCCATAAGTATGTGTCGGGACCCGGCAGAAGCACCGTAGTGCTGTTGCCGAGGCCCGCGGTGGAATCCACGATCATCGTTGAGAAATTCTGGATGCGCGCGATCTGGATATGATACCGGTTGAGCGCCGTGTGCGTGTCCGTTGTCGCGCTCCAGAAAAATGTCACCGACGTCGCGCGCGTCTCCGTGTTCGCGGCGGGCGCCGTCAACACGAACGGCATCGGCGGTTCCGTGTCCACCACGACGACCGAGTCGCCCGGCTTCGATACCGTCGTGTTCGCTCCGAAATCGACCACGATCACACGCCAGTGGAACGTGTCCGAACCCGTGAGATTCACGACGGCCGATGTGTCATTCGCGGAAACGATCGAATCCTTATAGAACGACGAGAAGGCCGAGTCTGTGGAAAGTTGGATCCGATAATGAGCAAGCCCGATAGTGTCGAACGATGGGCTCCACTGGAACGTGATCGACGTTGCGGATGTCTCAGTCCGCACGACCGGTATGAGCTGATAAAAAGTGTTCGGCGGTGCGGAGTCGTCGGGCGGAGAGCTGACGAAAGATTCATACGTCGATCCGGAAGCGTTTGTCGCCTGCCGCGAGTTTCCCACGTCGTCGAACGCATACACGCGCCAGTACCACGTGTCCTGCGGGAATTCCACGGTGATATCCGTATCGGGCGCGAGGATCAACGAATCAACCGAGAGAAAGCTGAAGATCGAGTCCGGACCGACCTGGACGCGATACGACGAGAGGCCGCTCTGCGTGTCCGTTGTCGGGAACCATGCGAGCCGGACGTTCGAGGGAGTGCCTGTTCCGTTCACCGGCGTCTCAAAGCCGAACGAGCTCGGCGGCTGCGTGTCGACGATCAGCCTCCGCGATGAACTCGCGGCCATCGTGTTCCCCGCGTCGTCATAAGCGATGACACGCCAGTAGAACGTGTCGCTTCCCGCGAATGCGGCAGGCGCCGAATTCGCTTGCCCCGCCGATGAATCGAGAACGATCGTCGCGTATGCCGTGTCGCGGGCCACCTGAAGTTGATACCGATTCAGTCCGCTCAACGTATCCGAGCTTGGTGTCCACGAAAAAAGGATCGACGTCGCGAATGTCTCCAAGCCGTCCGCGGGCGTATCGAGCGCGAACGCAGTCGGCACCGTCGTGTCCGTGAAAAGAGACCTCGTGTCCGAAGAGATCCGCGTATTACCGAGATCGTCGACCGCGATCACCCGCCAGTAGTATGTATCGTTCGCGGCCAGGATCACCGTCGACTCCGTCGCGAGGCCCGCGGACGAATCCACGATGAGCGCGACAAACTCCGTGTCGCGTGTTATCTGGAGCAGGTGACGGTTCACGCCGCTATGCGAATCGCCGGCCGCATTCCATCGGAACGTGATCGATGCCGCGCTCGTTTCCGACCCCGACGCAGGCACGAGAAGTGTGAACGGAACGGGCGGCTCGGTGTCGACAAGCACCACCGAATCCCCGGGCTTCGAGCCTCTCGTCTCGCCAGATATCGCGACGGCCAGAACGCGCCAGTGGTATGTCTCCGCGCCCACCAGAGACAGCACCGCAGATGTGGATGTCACCGGCACGGTCGAATCGACGACCAGAATCGCAAACCCCGTATCGCGCGCCACCTGCAACCGGAACCCCGAGAGAATCGTCGTATCCGTCGGCAGCGTCCACACATATGTCAGGCTCGGCGCAGTCGTCTCGGTCCCGTTCGGCGGAGAGATCTGGTAGAAAGTATCGATCAGCGTCGATGTGTCGAAGACCGTGATCGTCGTCGTTCCTGTCTTTCCGTTCGACGATCTCACCGCGATCGTGCAGGTTCCAACCTGCGTGAGGCTGATCGTCTCGAACCGTATGCCGCGGAAAAAGACTCCGCTCGTATCGGGTCTGACGCCCGTCGGCGAAGTGAAGATCACGGTCTCCGCGAAACCGCTGAATATCCCCTTCTCCGCATGCCTCGCATCGATCCGGATTTGAAACGAGTCTCCCGCCCGCACCAACGCCGGCGCGCGAATTTCAAAATCGGTCAATTCCCCCTGAGTGTCTTTACTGAAGAAAACATCGTCGAGATAGCACAGTCCCGAAACCGCGAATGACGAGTTGACGCGGATTGGATTGAAGTCGACGAGGTTCGTCGTGTCCATGCCGATAAAGTGCGAGAGCGGAATGATCACGCGACGCCACTCAGTCGCGCTCGGCCTCACATACGAATCCAGCGCCAGCGTCGTCTCCGAGCCGCCGTTCTGCCGCATGCTCGTGAAGAGAAGCGGCACGTCGGTGTCCTCCAGTGTCGTATCGCCGCGAATCCAGAAAGTCAGCGACGCCAGCGTCGAGATGTTCAGGTTCCCGAGGCCTTCTTCGAATCCGCCCTGGCCCGCCGGGCTCGTCGCGAAGGACCAGCGGTTCGACGCAATTCCCGAAACTTTCTGGTCGGTCGTCGACGCGACTGTCGCCACGCCCCACGCAAACGTTCCGCGATTCAAGTTGTTCAGCGAGTCGCCTTCCATGTCGTCGACGATGACGTTTCCGCTCGATATCACCTGAATCACCCTCGTGCAGCTCCGGCCCGAAGCCGTCGCCGTGATCGTCACCTGACCCGGCGCGCTCAGTCGATACGAATCCACCGCGATTCCGTATGAGAAGGAATCGCCGGCCGGAAAGAGCATCCCCAATGAAGCCGAGAGCGTCACGGTTTCGAATGTGGAACGGTAGACGCCGCTGTCGCGATGCAAAGCCCAGACCCGGATCTGGAACGAATCGCCCGCCGCAACCGTCGGCGGCGCTTCCAGTTCGAGCCCGACGTATGTGTCCGGCAGGCCGGTATCGAGGAGGAGATCGTCGAGATAACCGGACGCGACTCCCGACTGATCCGGCACGATCTTGAAATGCCAGTTCTCAAGACTCCGCGTGTCCACTCCGCGAAAGTCCGCGATCGGAATCACGGCGCGCCTCCAAGCCGTCGTCACCGGCACAACATATTTCGTCAGCAACAGAGCGCTCTCGACGCCATTCGTTCCCTTCAATCCAAACTGTAGCTTGTCCGACAGGTTTGCTCCCGCGTTCGCGCGAATCCAGAACGCAACCGCCGAACATCGTGTCACGTCCATCCCGAGATTGTATCGACTGAATCCCTGGCCGATGCCTCCCGTCACTCCTCCCTGCGCGTTGAAAGTATACGCATACGAATAGGAATCATTCTGCGCGAGCGCGTTCGAATAGACCCCCGCGTAATTTCCGTTCGGCCAGAAGAAGGAATCGCTCGCGATATTGTTGGGATCGACGCCGTCGGCAAAGTTGTCAATGACCGTCGGGGACCTCACGATGATCACCGTTGTTCCCGGCGAATTATCCCGAAGCACCTGGATCGTCGTCGTCCCCGCGCCGCAGATCGAAACCGTCTCCGTCCGGATCCCGTTCACGAAGGAGTCCGTCCGGAGCGGCGTGATCCGCCCGGGCAGAGCGAAGAGATCGACCGTGCCGTTGAATGTCGTGACCGTATCTCCGGCCGCAGTGAGCGCCGTTATGCGGATCACGAACGACTCGCCGGAATAAATCGGCTGCGACAAAACCTCGACGCGATAGAAACCCTGGACCATCGCGATCGTCTTGGAGCCGAACCATGTCCCTGTCGTGTCGCCGAACGTGATCGTCTTCACTCCGTACTGCGTTCCCGTGCACGTCAGAGCTTCCGTTCGCACACCGTTCACGAGTGCTCCCGACACCGTCGGCGTGATCGTGTCGCCCGCCGGCATCGCGATCGTCGTCGTCGCGTTGTAGGTCTGGATCAATCCGCTCTCCGCGTGCATCGCGCTGATCGTCCAGTTGAACGGAACGCCGAACGTCCCTGTTTCCGTCCCCGTCACCTGGAATCCCGCGAGCGTCTGAGGCGCCGAAAGCGTGAAGACGATATCGTCGACGTAGAGCGTTCCGGCGGCCCAGGGAGCGGCATTGTCGCGGATCAGAATCTCGTCCAACGACGACGTATCGACCGCTCCGAACGCCGAAAGAGGTATGATCGCGCGGCGCCATTCCGAGTTTGCAATGTTGACGTATGTCGAGAGCGGCACCGTCACCGATGTGACGCCGTCGTTCAATGTCACCTCCATTCCGGAATTGGCAAGTGCGTCCGTGCCGCGGACCCAGAACGCAAGGTACTTCGTCTGCCGCACGTCCAACCCGGATGGAAATGGTTCCTTGAATCCCCGCGCAAAACTTCCCGTTGATTTGAAAACGGTCGCAATCGATCGGGGCGTCGAATGCTTCTGCGTCGTGCTGTTGGATATCAAGGCGACATCGATCGGATCGGCGCCGTTGGAGACGACGACGGCCACACCCGTCTGGAAGTTCGTCAGGTTCGCGTCATCCAAATTATCGACGAGGATCACCGAGCCGCCCGAAGGAGTGAACGCGACATTGTCGATGAAGAATCGCTCGTGACCACCCTGGAAAGTGAACGAGACATTATCCATGTTCGTCAGGTCCACGCCGCCGGAGATGAACGGATCGAGCGCCATCGTGAAACTCTTCCACGACGTCGTGAGAGCGGTATCGACAAGAATCTTCACCTCCTGAAAAGTCGTCCTGTCCTTCAAGCCGACTTGAAAACTCTCGCCGCCCGCGTTGCCCCGCGCGTCGAATCGGATAGCGACAACGCCATATTGTGAAAGATTGGTTCCGGGTAGAACGGAAAAGACGCCGAACCCGGGATCTCCCTCCAGCGAACGAACTTTGCCTGCCCTGCTGTCCGTCTGCGTGGTGTCCATCCAGAAATGAGCCGCCGCGCCCCAGAACCCGAGGTCGTTGCCGCCGAAATAGTTATTGGCGTTTCCGTCGTCCCAATCAAGCTCCACCCAGCCGAAGACCGCAGTCTGCGTCTCGCTCTCGACCGACTCCAGATTCTCCGTCGTCACCTTCGTCACGTAATACTCGAACGTCACTCCCTCACGCCCCGTCAACGTCGCGTCGTTGTCCGTGTAGGATGCCGTCGGCGTCGGCTGAGTCGTAAGCTTCACGAATGCGCCGCTGTCTTTTTCGCGCCGGTAGACGTTGTATCCGCGAATGAAGCTTGGATTCGGATCACTCCACTTCAACAGGATCTGGTTGCTCTGCGCGATCGTGTACACGTTCGTCGGCGCAAGCGGCGGCACGCCGGCGTCGGTGACAAATCGGAGATCGTCGATGTAGATCGTGTCCGAGAGCGGCGCCCCCTGGTTGTTCGAGAAGTAAAGGTTGATGTTCTGGAGAAGGGCCAGCGAAAGAGTCGAGTTGTTCGTGAAATGCGTCAGCGGAATGACAACCTGCTTCCATACAGACGTAACCCCTCCGGTCAGATAATTCGTCACCGAGGGACCCGTCTCGATCCCTGCCGTATCCTTCAATCGCACTTTGAACTTGTCCCCACCAGCTACGCCCTTGACCCAGAACGAGAGAGCGTTGTAGTTCCGCGCATCATAGCTGCCGTTCTGCAGAACAGTCAGCCAGCCTCCGTCCGCCGCGCCTCCTGCCGAAACATTGAACGCGATCCTGCGGGACCGGACTCCCGCATGCGTTTCCGTCGTGGTGTACGTATCAGCGACCGTCCCGCCGTTGGAAGTGAAGTTCGAGATCGCCCCGCCCATCCGATTGACGTTGCTTGTGACTTCGAAGTCATCGACGTAGCCGGGATCGGACAGACTCTGCGAATACACCTCGAACATCCAGAGCGAATATCCGTTGCCGGTCGCGCGCTGACGGCCCTTCATCCGGACGTAACGAGCGGACGGTTGCGGCTGGAGGTAGATCCGGTCGACGCCTCCGTCGCCCTGTTCGGTGGAATACACCGTCGTATAGCTTGCTGCGTTGAGGGGATCCGCTCCGTCGACCGCATACTGGATGTCGTATTTGAGAGCGAATGCGGGCTCCCACCACAAGACGACCGTGCCGATCGTCTGGTTGCTCCCGAGATCGATGTAGATCCATTCGTTGTCGGTGTATTCGGATTCCCAGCGCGTGATCTTGTCATCATCGGAAACAAAGGTGGCGTTGTTTCCCGATGCCGCGCGCACGCTCGACGCGGTCGCGACCTTGTTCACGGAACTCGCGGTCGGAGGCGCGGTGTTGAAACCGGACATCCCGATCCGGTTCATCGCGCGGATCATGTTGTCGTTCTGCATCATCTGGGTCCAGACCATCCCCGACCGGTAATTCTCGATGGCGATGATCTGCGGCCCCATGTCGAACCCGCCGTTGATGCGGCTCATGAAGGATGAGCCGCCGGAAGCGTCTTCCGGGAGGGGTCCCGACGGCGAGGAGCCGATGTTGTAGCATTGAACGAACCCGTAATTACCCAGGATCGAACCACCCATGTATTCGGGCCACCCGAGCGTGGAGTAACGCCATTGCATGTGGCGCATCGCGCCTACGACTTCGGTGGAAAGAAACGGCAGCGACGCGACCGTCGCGAAAGGATTCACGACGCCGCCGTGCGTCCTGACGTTGGCTTGGACGCCGGTACCCACCGAGGCCACGGCATCGCTCGTGACGAGCATGTTGCTTGTGTACCACGCGCCGCCGCCGTTAGAGATATCCTGCGTCGCGGCGGAGAGTCCCCACACGTCGTAATCGTACGTGTTGTATTCCTCCGGATTCTTCTGCCAGATCGCGACCGAGGCATCCCGCTGACTCTTCGTCCAGTTCTTCGTGATCGTGAAGTCGTTCCGACCGGTGTGCGGCCCCGTCGTGGTCTGCGTCGCGCGGCCGTCGTACCAGAGGTTCACCCACTGCGACCAGTAGAGGACGCGGCCATCGTAACAGGTGCCGCACGCGTTGTTCCATGCGTCCTTCGCCTGCGTGATGTTGGCGGTGCCGCGAGGCGAGCCCGCCGACATGATCCGCGCCAGCATCCGTTCGCTGTAGTCTCCGTTCTCGAACATGTCGTACTTGTTCCAGTCGAAGCTCTCCTGGATCTGCCGCGCCGTGATCTCGGCCTCGGTTCCCCGAAAATATTCCTGCGCGAGCATCATCCCGATCATGAGGTCGCCCATGTCGTCGCGCGATCTCCACGAATCGAAGTATGCGGCCGGCCGATATTTTTTCGCGCCGGAGCGGTAGTAATGATGATGAAAGCTTTCGTACGGAGAATTGACGTAGTTGGTCGCAAGCTCGTACGGGCCGTCGACGGTGAACGGGCCTGGATAGTGACCGTACACATCGTCCGGATAGGCCGTGTTCGGCCCCTTCAGCAGTTGTCGAATACCGTCCAGGAGCCCCTTTACGCGGGTGTAGGCCTGGCTGTAACTGATCCAGCCCCGCTTGTGCCCGATGCAGTATGCGGCGATGGCGGGCGAGAAGGACGCGACGCTCGTCTGTATCTGAAAGCTCCTGTTGTCCACGTCGGCCTCGGACGGTGGGAAGTAGTTCGCGTCGCCGTCGAGGACGTTCACCCAGAACCAGTCGAAGATCCTCCGCTCGTACGAGTCGAGAAACGCGTCGTTCGAGACCGCGGTCGTATCGAGCGGGCTGGAGTCATCGAGACCGTTGGAGTTGAGATCCGACTGAACGTAGGGAACTTTCTCCACCGCGATGCCGCAGATCTGCGGGTTGTCCGTCTGCCCCACGATTGTGATCTTCAGAACACCCTCGTTCACCGGAAAAAATGGAATCACGAAGTCATACGCGGTGTACGAATCCCCGGCGACGGCGAAGATGTCGAAGTTGTCGAGGATGCGGTAGCCGCGCTGCGTGACGTCGATGTCGTTCAAGTAGACGCGGAACTTCCGCTGGTTGATCGCCGAAAAGAACGTCTCCGCGAACTTCAAGTGCACACGGTAGTAACCTCCGGTGTCCCATCCCGCCGGAGGAACGTCGAAGCGGAACTCGAGCGGGTTGCCCCATCGCGCCGAGTAGTAGACGGAATCCTGATCCGTGCGGAGGATATTGAACGCGGTGTTGGCCCAGGCGACGTTGCCGCCGATGACGTATCCGTAGCCCGCCGCATTGGTCGAATCGTAGGCGCGGTCACCGAGCCATGTTCGTCCGGCGGTGTCGACATAGGTTCCGGTCGTCCCGATGTTATAGTAGTAGGCGGTGTTGCCGTTCTGCATCGGCCCGAAGGGAACAGCATGAGCGGGAGCAGCGCTCAAGATTCCGAAGATGCAGATTCCGGCAAGCGGCAGAAGGGCGAATAAATCCGAAATCTGAAATCCGAAATCTGAACTAAATCCTAAATTCCAAATCCCAAAAAATCCCACTGCATGTGGCCTATTGTCAGGTTTTCGGATTTGGGATTTCGTTAGGATTTCGGATTTAGAGGTTAGGATTTCCGGACTTGCAAGAGTCCGATCAGGATTTGATTCCGATATTTTTTCACAGCTTCTAAAAGAGCCGAACGGGAATGCTCGCGACTCCCGGCGCTGTATCATGCAGCCGGAACCTGCGCGACCGACCGGCCCGGGATCAGTGTGGGCGGAAGACATACTTGGATATCGAACTGCTCGTTCGCTATCGCGTCGGCAACCGCTTCGCCCATGGCCGCGATCGGTTGGGCGACGGTCGTGAGTTCGGGTTCCAATTGCGAGGCAAGGACGGTGCCGTCAAATCCGGTGATGGAAATTTGATCCGGAATGCGAATTCCATTCTTCAGAAAAACGTCGCACAAACCCAGGGCCATGTCATCGTTTGCGGCGACGATTGCGTCCGGCAATTCGCCGTTCTTCAGCCAATGTTCGGCGGCGGCACGACCACCCTCGCGGGTGAATCCTCCCGCAACGACGTCGTTCCTGTCGACCTTGAGCCCGTGCTTTCTTGCTGCGGAGAAAAAAGTCGCCGAACGCTCCCGAGCATCCGAAAGATTGCGCGGACCTTCCACGAAACCGATCCTTCGGTGACCACGCGCCACGAGCAGATCGACGACCTGGCGAATCCCATCGGCGTTGTCCACGTCGATCGATCCGAATCCATCCGCAATTTTCTCGCTGCAGACGACGAGTCCGCGGACACCCCGCTCGGCGAGAAACTTAATGCGGGCATCATTCTTCGGAGGTCCAAGGAGGATCACGCCTTTGAAGATGAGGCTCTCATAATTCGCCGCCAGCATTTCCAGCGTGGGCTCGGTCGACACCAGGTTCGTGGTGCGGGGAATATTAAAGAGAGCAATGGCGTGCCCGCGCTTCGTCATCGCCTCATCGATGGATCGAATGAGCGCATGGTAGGTGTTGTTGAGGAAGAGATCCTCCAGACCCGTGACGATGGCCGCCATATTGAAGCGCGATCCGCTGGAGAGATGACGCGCCGCAAGGTTGACATGGAAACGACGTTCGCGAACGATCCGTTCGACTTTCCTGCGGGTCTTCTCGCTGACATGGGGATGGCCGTTCAAGACGCGGGAGATGGTCATCTTGGAGACCCCGGCCTCCCGGGCGATCTGGCTTATGGATCCGTTCAATCCGTCCCTTTCTCCGCCAGTCGGCGCGCCCAGCCCCCGAACATGTCCCGAACAACCAGATTCTATGTTACCGGTATCAATTATAGGCGCCCTTTACTCATTGTCAATGGGAATAATGCACTATTATGCTTTTGTAAGCGGTTACATAATCAATTAGAGAGGATTTCGATGTTTATGAATCCATTGCCAACGCCGTCAACTTACGGTCGAAACGCTCGACTTCTCCCGATCGCCTCAAATCGAATGAACGGGTCCACATCATCGAAGGCTTCACTTTTGACGGCATCCTGGTGTACACTAAAGGCGTGATCAGAAAGTTCCAGAACAGGGACGTTTTCTACATCTTCGTTTCCGCCAAAAGGTGGGACCGTAAAGCGCGATGAGAAAGTACGATCGATGTCCGCTCTGTAACAAGAAAGGAATCCAGCAGCGTAACCGAAGCGTGAAAGTCGTGCTGGATGATGGCTACACGCAAGTATTGTCGGCTCAACCTCATAATTTTTGCCCCCACTGCGGCCAATGTTTCTACGATCATGATGCGGTTGAAGCTCTGACCCGTCGCAAGAAGCGAAAGAAAGCCGCCTGATCCCTGTTCTCTTATTATCTCCCGCATTATCTCGGCAGCGCGTCATTGAGTTTTCCCTGCAGCTCGCGCCAGACCAGAAATGGTTTGTCCACTTCCCCGCTGGCGCTGACTGCGAATTGAGTGCCGTCGCCCGTCAGTTGCGCCGCCAGAATCAAATTCCGGCCCACAATCCAGTATTCGCCTTTGACGGTAAAACGCGACGAGCCCGGCGCGGGATTCAAAAGTCCGCTCGACTTCCATCCGCGCGATAACACCTCCGCTGTCGCGCTGCTGATCCAGTCATATTCCGGAGGACCTGACCGGTAGGCGAAAGGAGCGATGTAAACACCCCATGTTCGAGCTGGTGCGGCAATTTCCTGTTCCAATCGTGGTAGCTTCGAGTTCGCATCCGGGCGCGCCTGCTCCGTACGCGCCTGGTCGATCGTCGATTTGCTCCGCTTGGGCGGATCTCCATGCGTGGATCCGAACTGGTACGAGAGCGAGATAAGATTCTGATCGCCGAGATCGCCGGTGGGCACATAGGCGTAATCGAGAAGGACGTCGTTCCACTTGAAGCCCGCGCCGAGCGTGAATCCACTGCCTGCGTCGTTCGCCGAATTGGCGCCCGCTCGGAACACAACATGTTCCGGCCAGACCCAGAACTCGCCGCCAATCTTGCCTTCGATCTCCTGGTTCTTGACATACACAACATCGGTATTCAATCCCCATCGACCGTTCACCGCACGGTACCCCGCTCCGACCCGCACCGTGATCGGCAGTTCGTCGCCGGCGGTGACGAACTTCAGGTTCGAACCGAAATTCAGTACCGAGAGTCCCACGGTCAGACCCTCGACGGGAGGCCTCCACATCGCGCCGAGATCGACCGCGACGGCGCTGGCGCTGTAATTATCGAGCGTCTCGTGAATCACTTTCACTGTCCCGCCAAGGTCGATGACTTCCGATAATGTTCTCGCGTATGTCAGAGAGAAGGAGAGATCGTATGCGGAGGCGCTGCCCAGTATTGCAGATGGTCCGCCGCCGGCAATAATTTCGCGACGCTCCAGGGCGCCAAGATCAACATAAATTCCGTTGACGGCAAGTGTGGAAGCCTCTCCGAGCGGATGAACATATCCGAGATAATTGTAGTCCATGTCGAGAAAGAGCGTGTTGTGCGCGAAACCGACTTCCTGCTTCCGGACGGTTGCGATGCCGGCAGGATTAAAATGCATGCCGTAGACATCGTCTGCCCACGCCGTATTCGCTTCGCCCATGGCCGCCGACTTGGCGCCGACGCCGATCTCCAGAAATGCCGCGCCTGTCGTGCCTGCGCCGCTGGCTGAGGCAGGAATGATGCCCGCAAGAATGCAGGCGATCATCAAACAAAGAGGCCTCATCGGATGATCATCACCTTCTTCACCACCGTCTCCGCGCCGGATTTCATAACGGCCAGATAAACGCCCGATGCGAGTTCGCGACCGTCATCTCCGCGCGCATCCCAGTGGAACCGTCCCTCCGCGGAATTTTTTGACATCTCCGCGACTCTTCGGCCTGCGGAATTATATACGGTGATCGTCGCCTGTGCCGTCAATCCGTCGAAGATGATTCCGCTCGTGCCGTCTCCCGATTGGAACGGCGTCCCGTTCGCCGCTCGGCCATCGTTCGGCACATACGGATTCGGATAGACGATGAGGCTCTGCAGATTCACCTTCGTATCCTGTCCCGCCAGAACGGCGAAGAGCGTGAAGTGGTTCACCTGGCAGATGATGACATTATTGACAGCGTCAACCCTGCAGCTCAGATCCTTGATCCAGCTATGCGTCACATCGTCCCACCAGTAGAGCGCCAGTCTGTCCTCGCTGATCGCGGTCTGTCCGATCCCGTCCGACTTGAGATCGGTATCCTGGTACGGAATCCGGAGCGTGAACGGCTTGGCAAAGCTGCGCTTTCCGTCCTCGCGCACAAAGACCCGGAACGCGCCTCCTCCCGGCGCCTGGACTCCGGCGCCCAGCGGAGACGCCGCTGGAGCAGTATCGAGGATCGTGACTCGGATCCATACCGTTTCGCTGACGCCGCCGATGGGCAGCTCGAATCGCGTCCCGCCGTCGGCGATCATGATCGTTCCCGATTCGTACGGATTGAATTGCTGCCGCCTGATATGCGTCGATCCATCGTTATACTCATGAACCGTCGAATCCACCCGATTCAATTTAATGCGTAGATAAGAGGGATTAGGATCCGTGTTTCCATTCTTGTCCGTACCGACGGCGCGCACGTCATACGAGCCATCCGGCAGCGTGTCGGGAACAACCCAGTAGATTCCCCAGAACGGCGCCTGCGTGTCCGGGTTCGGACGATTCGACGGAACATTCTGCCATGTGCCGCCCGATGACGGACGGAATTCGTAACGCACGGAGACATACGAATCGCCGTATGTTGATATGATCGAGATTTCATTTCCAGCCATCACTTCTTCGCGTAAAGGTTGCCACGAAACGTCGGACATCGAAGGCGTGTTGTCAGTAACGACGATTCGGATGGTTGTCGTGGATGTGTTGTTGGCCGGATCGATGATCTTGACTTTGAGATCGTATGTGTCTCCGAGCACGGTGGAGTCGAACACAACGGTGATCGTCCAGATCGTATCAGTCACCTGCGTCGCCTGCATCGACTCTCCTTGACCGAGCGGCGAGAGGTCGACGAAGACGTCCGAGACGGCGTTCGAGTCATCGACCGTGATCGTGATGACCACAGTCGTCGTTCCAGTATTACTGACGACTGATGGCGATGCCAAAGGCGAATCCAGAACGATCGGCGCGACCGTATCCGGTCCCGCCATGGTAAACGTTTCCGTCGCGCTCACGGAATTATTTCCCAGTTCGTCATACGCCAGAACCCGCCAATAGAAGACGCCCGCTTCGAGAGAAGCTCTTGTATCTGCGGAAGTGAATTGCCAACTGTCAACACGCGGCGCGGTAAAGAGACCGCTGGTATCGATCTGGAACCGGTATCTTGCGATGCCGGAAATGGAATCGGACGACGCGTTCCAGGAGAGCAAAGTCGGGGAGTAGACGCGCTCACCTTTCACCGGGAAGACCGGGCTCGCCGGACCCGGCGGCGCCGTATCCACCGCGACGCGCGAATCGCCGATCACAGTCGTATTGCCCGCTACGTCGATAGCGATGACACGCCAGAAGAGCGTGTCGTTAGCGGTCAGGGTCACGGTGACGAACGTGTCCGTCACCATGGTATCGATCGTATAACTACCCGCGAAATCCGTATCCACGATCAACCTGTATGTGATCGGCGGCGAGGAATCTTTCGCGTTACCCCATTGGAATTTAACGTTGACTGACGTTGTCTCTGTGCCATGCACCGGCGCCGTCAACGGGAAACTCTCGGGGCGCGTCGTGTCGCTCGTCAGCACGCGGAAGCTCTCCGGCGACGATGCAACAGTATTTCCTGCGTCGTCGATCGCGATGATTCTCCAGAAATATGTATCCATCGAGAGCTTGATGGTCGTCTCCGTGCCGAAGTGGAACGAATCGACGGCTAGCGCGCCCGCAAACGTTCCAAGTGTATCGATCTGAATGCGATACCGGTTCAGACCCGACAGAGTATCCGTCGCGGCGAGCCATCGCAGGAATACGGGCGACGGCGTATCGGCGCCGCGGATCGGCGTATCGAGAACGGGCAGCGCGGGAGCGACCGTGTCGATCACGAACAGCCTCGGGGTCGATGCGTTTGTGTTGCCTGCATCGTCCACGACGAAGATTCTCCAGAGATACGTGTCGTTCGGCGCCATGGTCACAATTCCGCTGTTGGATAGCCCTGTCGACGAATCAGCTAATAACGAAATGAAGAGACCCGAAGTGTCGACTTGAATGCTGTAATGATTCACACCCGAGAGCGCATCAAGGACCGTATCCCATGAGAAGGAAATGGACACCAGTCTGGTCTCGGTCACATCCGCGGGGCCTCGCTGCGTCGGAAGTGGCGGAGGCACGGTATCGATCGTGAATCCGGAATCCACCGAGATGCTGGTGTTCCCCGCCTGGTCAATCGCAAGAACGCGCCAGCGATATGAGCTGTTGGCCGGGATGACGAGTGTTCCAGACGGGTTTCTTCCCGTCGGCGAATCCGCGATCAGGGTGGTGAACGTCCCGAGCGTATCGACCTGCAGCCTGTAATCCGATATTCCCGAGAGAGAATCGACCGAGGCGGTCCATGTGAAGAGAAGCCGCGTCGCGTTCGTCTCCAGGCCGGACACCGGCGAAGCAGGATAGCCTGCCGACGGTGGTACCGTATCGATGAAGAATCTCGAATCAGTCGTCGCCGTCGTATTGCCCGCATCGTCACTTATGATGAGCCGCCACCGGTACGTGTCGTTCGCCGCCAAAGTGAACGAGGCCTGTGTAACAAGTCCCACCACGGAATCCACGATGTTGGCGAGGAAAGTTCCGGCGGTATCGATCTGAATCCGGTACTGTTTGACGCCCGACAAAGTGTCCGTGGATGCGGACCAGAGGAAGCCGATCAGGACGGAGGAAGTCTCCGCATTCTGAGCGGGCGCCAGGTGCGGAGCCGCCGTGGGTGGAACCGTATCGACGATGATCCGCCTGAACGAGGGAGTGGACACCGTGGTGTTGAGGCTGTTGTCCACCGCCAGGATGCGCCAGTACCGCGTGTCGTTGGCGGGCACGGTCGTCGTTCCGGTTGTCGTGATGCCCGTCAGGCTGTCCACGAGAAGTACGCTGAAGGTCGAATCGGACGAGATCTGGAGCCGGTACGAATACAGTCCTCCTCCCGAATCCGACGACGCGGTCCACGTGAAGATCTGAACCGGTGTCGAGGTTTCAAGAAGATCCGCCGGAGAAGAAAGCGAGAACGAGACGGGCGGCGTCGTATCGGAGAGGAGCCGGACGAACGTCTCGAACGCCGACGTCGCGGCGACCGTGTTTCCCGCGTCATCGAACGCGAAGACGCGCCAGAACCACGTGTCGTTTCCTGTCGGCGTCCAGATGTAATCCGTGTCCGGAGCATTCACCGAACCGGAGAAACTGATGATGGAGAAGATCGAGTCGCGCGCGAAATCGAATGTATATCTGTTGAGCCCCGTATGCGTGTCGCTCGACGGATTCCAGATGATCGTCACCATCGCAAGCACGGTCTCGCCGTTGCGGGGCGAGATCGGAGCGAACGGGATCGGCGGAGTCGTATCGACATATAGCGTACGCGTTTCTGACGACGCGGTCGTGTTGCTCGCATCGTCGATCGCGATGACGCGCCAATAGTATGTGTCGGTGCCAACAAGTGCGATCGTCGTCTCGGCAGCGAGAAAAGCCGTCGAATCGATCATGAGCGGCGCGAAGGCCGGCGACCTCGAAATCTGGATCTGATGCCGATTCAATCCCGAAAGAGCATCCACGACCGTGTCCCACGTGAACCTGATCGCCGTCACGTTGGTCTCGACGCCGTTCGACGGCAGACGCAGCGTCGGCGCGGGCGGCGGCGCCGTGTCGATCGTGAATCCGGAATCGGGCGATGCGATCGTGTTTCCCGCCCGATCGATCGAGACGATTCTCCAGCGATAGGCGACGTTCGCCGGCGGAGTGACGATCCCGCCCGCGATTCCGCCGGTCGACGAGTCCGACACAAGCGTCACGAAAGTGCCGAGCGTATCGACCTGGATCCTGTAGTCCGCGAGGCCCGAGAGTGTATCCGCCGATGCCGTCCAACTGAAAGCGATCGACGCGGCATTCGTCTCCAGCCCGGCGGACGGGCTCACGGGATACGCCGAGGTCGGCGGAACCGTGTCGATGAAGAAGCGCGAATCGGTCGTCGTCGTCGTGTTGCCGGCATCGTCCTTCACGATGAGCCGCCACCGGTATGTGTCGTTCGCGGGCAACGAGAGCACAGTCTGCGTGACGAGCCCCAATACGGAATCGGTGACATTGAAAGCGAACGTTCCCGACGTATCGACCTGGATCCGGTATTCCTTCACGCCCGAGACCGTATCGACGGAGGCTGTCCACGCGAATGAGATGAGAACGGCGGATGTCTCCGCATCCTGCGCGGGCGACAGGAGCGGAGCCGCGGACGGCGGAATCGTATCGACGATGATCCTGCGGAAGGAGGGCGTCGAGACGGTCGTGTTGAGATTGTTATCGACCGCCACCACGCGCCAGTACTTCGTGTCGTTGACCGGCACGGCCGTCGTACCTGTCGTGGTCACTCCGGTGATGCTGTCCAGGAGAAGCGCGCTGAAGATGGAGTCGGATGCGATCTGCAGCCGGTACGTGTTCAGGCCCGCTTCCGAATCCGACGACACGCTCCATGTGAACACGCGCAGCGCGATCGAAGTTTCCAGGAGATCGGCCGGTGAAGAGAGCGAAAAGGCGGAGGGAGGCGTCGTGTCCGCGAGCGGCCGGACGAACGTTTCGAACGCCGAAGTAGCAGCGACCGTATTCCCCGCGTCGTCGACCGCGAAGACCCTCCAGAACCACGTGTCGTTCCCCGTCGGCGTCCAGATGAAGTCGGTATCGGGCACGGCGACGGACCCGGAGAAATTGACGAGCGTGAAGAGCGAATCGCGGGAGAACTCGAACGTGTACTTATTGAGTCCCGAGTGCGTATCGCCCGACAGGCCCCACAGGATTGTCGCGGTCGCGGCCACGGTCTCCCCGTTGCGGGGCGAGACCAGCGCGAACGGAATCGGCGGAGTTGTGTCGACATACAGCGCCCTGGTCTCGGACGACGTCGTCGTGTTGCCCACGTCATCGATCGCGATGACTTTCCAGTAGTACGTGTCCGTTCCCGCTAGGATTACGACCGTCTCAGTCGCCAGAAGCGCGGATGAATCGATCAGAAGCGTCGCGAAGATCGGCGACCGAGCAACCTGGATCCGATACCGGTTTAATCCGCTGTGCAAATCCCCCGAGGCGCTCCATGAAAACCGGATCGTCGTGAAGGACGTTTCGAGATTGTTCGGCGGCCCGGAGAGATTGAACGCGGCGGGCGGCTGCGTGTCGATGAAGAGGATCCTCGTATCTGTCGAGATCCTCACGTTGCCCAGCGTGTCCCGGGCGACCACACGCCAGAAATACGTGTCAAGCCCGGGCAACATCACGGTTGTGCCGGTCGAGACGCCGTTCGACGAATCCACGAGAAGAACCGCGAACGAGGAGACGCGAGCCACCTGGATGCGATACTGAGCAAGCGAGGTGTGGGAATCCGTCGCCACCTGCCACGCGAACGGAATCGAGAGCCCGGATGTTTCGTACGAGTTGGACGGCAATGAGAGCGCGAACGGCACGGGCGGCTCCGTATCGACGACCACGATGGAGTCTCCCGGCAGCGACACGGTCGTGTTGGCCGCGAAGTCGACCGCCATGACGCGCCAGTGGAAGGTATCCGACCCGAAGATCGAGAGGACCGCCGAATCCCGGGAGGCCGGAACAATCGTGTCGATCGTCAATGGAACGAAGCTCGACGAGGGCGAGAGTTGTACGCGATAGTGCGCAAGGCCGATGCTGTCGGTTGAAGCGCTCCATGCGAATGTCACGCTCGCCGCGGAAGTCTCCGTCCGCGCGACGGGGATCAACTGGTTGAAGATCGTCGGGGGCGTCGTGTCGTCCGGCGGGGAACTGACGAACGAATCGTAGGTCGCTCCTCCCCCGTTCGTCGCATACCGCGTGTTCCCGACGTCGTCCCGCGCTGTGACGCGCCAAAACCACGTGTCCTGCGGCAGGAGAATCGCCAGGTCGGTGTCCGGCGCGGCGAGCGTCGTATCGATCGCCACGAATCCGAACGCGGAATCGTTCGATACCTCGACGCGATATGAGGCGAGACCCGAATGCGTGTCGCCGGACGCGTTCCACCGGATCGTCACATTCGACATCGTCGTCGCGCCGTTGACAGGCGTATCGCGCGTGAAGGGCACGGGCGGCTCCGTGTCGACGACGAGCGTTCTCGTCTCCGACGAAACCGTCGCGTTTCCCGCCGTGTCGTATGCAACGACGCGCCAGAAGATCGTGTCGCTCGCGGAAAGGCCCGGTCCGCCGAACAGAACGGTCGTGCTCGTGGCAAGCGCCGCGGTGGAATCAAGCAGGAGCGCGCCGAAGGACGGCGAGAGGGAAAGCTGGATCCTGTAATTCTTCAGACCCGAATGCGTGTCTCCGGAAGAGGTCCACGAAAACGCGATGGAGACACCGGACGTTTCGAGCGAATTCGCGGGCGACGATAACGAGAAGGCGAAGGGCGGCATCGTATCGATCCGCACGACGCGAAACGTGTCGGCCGTCGTCCGGATGTTCCCGAGATCGTCGATCGCGCGCACGCGCCAGTAGTAGGTGTCGTTAGCCGCCAGGGCGATCGTCGACTCGGTCGCGAGTCCCGCGGGCGAGTCGGCGAGCGGCACGGTAAAGACCGAATCCCGGCTGATCTGGACTCTGTACCCGTTGAGCCCCGAATGAGAATCCGACGACGCGTTCCATCGGAACGTCACCGAGGTTGCCGAGGTATCGGCGCCGGCGGACGGCGACGACAGGCCGAATCCGACCGGCGGCTCCGTGTCGATGACGAGAATCGAATCGCCGGGAAGAGAGATCCGCGTGTTCCCCGAAATCGCGTACGCCTGGACGCGCCAATGATATGTCTCCGTTCCCGTGACGGACACCCACGCGGACGATTCGGTCGCGGCCACGATCGAATCTACCGCCAGGGGCGTGAAGGAATCGTACCGCGAAAGCTGGACGCGGAACTGAGAGAGCACGGTCGTGTCGGCCGGCATGGTCCACTCGAAGCGAACGATGGGCGACGTCGTCTCCAGCCCGGCCACCGGAGACAGCTGATGGAACGTGTCGATGGGAATCGAGGAGTCCGTGATCGTGATCGTCGTCGTCCCGGATTTCCCCGTCGCGGATACAACCGTGATCGTCGCGGCTCCGACCTGGGTGATGCTGATCGTCTCGAACCGGATGCCGGCGAAAAAGTTTCCGCTGGTGTCCGGAGCGAGGGACGCCGGAGTCGTGAAAGAAACCGAATCCGTGAAGCTCCGCAGGATTCCCTTATCCGCGTGCCGCGCATCGATCCGGATCATGAAGGAATCGCCCGCGCGCGCGAACGACGGAGCGCGGACCTCGAAATCCACCAACTCACCCTGCGTGTCGTTGGTGAAAAGGACATCGTCCACGTACATTCCGCCGGCGATGGTGTTGCCGGACTGGTTGCTCACGCGGATGAAGTTGAAGTCCTGCAGATTCGCCGTATCCAGACCCGTGAAGTGCGAAAGCGGAATCAGGACGCGCCGCCACTCGGAAGAAACAGGCCTGACAAACGAGTCGAAAACGAGATTCGTCTCCGCGCCGCCGTTCTGCCGGATGCTCGTGTAGAGGCTCCTCACATCGGTATCGTCCAATGTCGAATCGGCCCGCACCCAGAAGGCGAGCGACGCGAGCGACGTGACATTCAAGCCGCCCAACGCCTCTTCCAGGCCGCCGGAAGTGCCATTGGCCGCATTGAACGTCCAGAGCGTCGACGCGAGACCGGACTTCTGCTGGTCGGTCACAAGGGCGCGCGATGCGACGCCCCAGGCGGAGGTCGCCAGCCCGAGGTTGTTGCGCGAATCCCCTTCCATATCGTCGACGATCACGTTGCCGCTCGGAAGAACCGTGATCGGGATCGTGCAGGAGACACCGCCCGATGTCGCGGTCAGGACGATCGTTCCCGGAGTCGTAAGCGCGAAGGAATCGACCATGATGCCCCTCGACATGGCCTTCGACGCGGGAATAACCGATCCCATGGACGGCGAAATCGAAATGAGATCCGACGTGAACGGATAGACTCCGCTCTCCGCGTGCAGCGCCCAGAGTCGAAGGCTGAAGGATTCGCCCACGACGACGCTCGGAGGAGCGCTCGCTTCGAACGCGATGTAGGTATCGGGCATGTCCGTTTCCATGCGGATGTCGTCGAGGTATCCGGATATGAGGCCGGCGACGTCCGGAACGATCTTGAAATGCCAGTTCTCGACGATCTTCGTGTCGAGCCCTCGGAAGTCCTTCAGCGGAATGTACGCGCGGCGCCACGCGGTCGTGACCGGCACGACGTAGCTGCAGACGAGAAGAGCGGTCTCCACGCCCGTCGTCGCCTTCAATCCGAGATACAGCTTGTCCGCCTTGTTCATGCCGGAGGCGCCGCGGATCCAGAAGGAGATCGCCGTGCAGCTCGCGACGTTCATGCCCCGGTAATAGCGCGCGAATCCCTGCCCGATCCCGCCCGTCACCCCGGCCTGCGCGTCGAACTCGAAGAGGAAGGAACGCGAATCGGAATGCGACGCGGCGCCGGAGTAGGAACCGCGGTAGTTGCCGTTCGGCCACGAGAAGGAATCGTCGGCGATATTGTTCGGATCGACCCCGTCGGCGAAATCATCCACGATGAGAGGCGGGCGCATCGTGATGGAGCGCGTCCCGGACGAATTCTGGAAAAGGACGCGGATGGTGTCGACACCGACCGAATGAATGGAGACCGTCTCGAAGCGGATGCCCGCGACGAAGGAATCCGTCCGCGCGGGCGCGATCCGGCCCGGCACCACCTCGAGATCGACCTGTCCCGCGAAGCTCGTCAAAGTGTCGCCCAGAAAATCGAGCGCCGTGATCTTGATGAGAATGGAGTCTCCCGAATTGTACGGCCCGACGGAGACCGTCTCCACGCGGAACGAACCCTGGATGATCTGGAATATCCTCGTTCCTCTCCTCGTCGTCGTCGTCGAATCCGTGACCGTGACGGTCTTCGCTCCGTATGTATCGCCTGTGATCGTGATGTTGGCGGACCCCACGCCGTTCGTGACTGTCGCCGTCGCCGGCGTCAACGTGTCACCCGCGGGAATCGTGATCGAACACGTTCCCGTAAACGTCCGGATCAGGCCTGAGTCGGAATGCGTTGCCTTGATGACGATCCCTAGCGGAATTCCGAACGCCCATGTATCCGGCCCCATGATCTGAAACCCGTAGTGCGACGTGGGCGCAGAGAGAGTGAACTGGATATCGTCGAAGTAAATCGATCCGCCGACGGCCGGGCTCGCGTTGAACTGACATTTGATGTTATCGAGCGAAGTCGTGTCGACGCCGGGAAAATCGGAGAGCGGGATGACGGCGCGGCGCCATTCCGACATCGACGGAATCACGTATGTGCAGAGCGAAACGGACGCGTTCGCTCCACCGTCATCGAGGATCACCTTCATGTCCGTCGTCGCCAGTGCGTCGGAGCCTTTCACCCAGAACGTGAGATACTTCGTAGCGGAGGCGTTCAACTGAGCGGGAAATGGCTCGGAAAATCCGCGCGGCTGCGTGCCGCCGGGCGCGAACGTCATGAGAAGAGACCTCTGCACCGAATGGCGTTCCGCGCCCGAATTCGCCATCGTGGCGACATTGATCGGATCTCCGCCGCTGGCGATCAACGTCGCGACTCCTCCCTGGTAGTTCGTGAGATCGACCGCGCTCGCGTCGAAATTGTCGACGAGGATGACGGAACCTCCCGATGGCATGAACATGATGTTGTCGAGGAAATACCGCTCATGAGCGCCCTGGAAGGTGAAGGAAATGTTATCGAGGTTCGTCATGTCGACTCCGCCGGAGATGAACGGATCGAGCGGCACGACGAATGTCTGCCAGCCAGTCGTGACTACCGTGTCCATCAGGATCTTCACTTCCTGAGAGGTCGTCCTGTCCTTCAAGCCGACTTGGAAACTTTCGCCGCCGGCGTTGCCCTTGACATCGAACCTGAGAGAGACGACGCCGTATTGATTGATATTCGTGCCTGGAAGCACGGAAAAGATGCCGAATCCCGGATCTCCTTCCGCGCTCCGGATCTTGCCATTGCGGCCGTCGGCCTGGACGCCGTCGGTCCAGAAATGAGCTGTCGCTCCCCAGAAACCGAGATCGGTACCGCTGAATATATTGGTCGCGGCGGCATCATCCCAATCGATCTCGACGGCGCCGTAGATCGCGGTCCGCGTGTCGCACGCGCTGGATTCCAAGCCGCCGGTCGTCAACTTCGTCATGTAATACTCGTACGTGGTTCCTTCCCTGCCCGCCAGCGCCGCGTCGTTGTCGTTATAGTAGAGCGTCGTGACGGGAGTCGACGTGATCCTTGCGAAGGCGCCGCTGTCTTTTTCGCGACGGTAGACGTGATAACCGGCGATCTGGACCGGATCCGTGTCGCTCCACTTCAATCGGATCTGAGTCCCGACGGAAGCGATCAACGGATATGTCGGCGGTACCGGAGGAATCTCCGCGTCCGTGACGAACTTCAGATCGTCGATGTAGACCGTGCTGTTCGTCGTTCCACCCTGCGCATTGGAGAAATAGAGATTGACGTTATTGAGGTGTCCGAGATCGACGGCCGAACCGCTCGTGAAATCCGTAAGGGGAACGATCACGCGTTTCCAGCTCGTCGTGATGCCTCCCGTCAGGTAACTATCCGCCGACTTCGCCGGCTCCACGTTCGCCGTGTCCTTCACGCGCACCTGGATCTTCTCTCCGCCCGATGCCCCCTTGACCTGGAACGACAACGCCGAGTAGCTCCGAGCGTCGTAGTTCCCGTTGTCGGCCGTGGAGTAGAAACCCGCGGACTGGCCGCCGCCGGATACATTGAACGTGACCCATCGCGATCGGATTCCCGCGTAGACTTTTCCGGTCGCCGTGTCCGTCTCGTAATTGCTCGACGCGGTTCCACCGCCGCCCGTGAACGTCCCCATCGCCTCCCCCATCCTGTTCACGCCTGACGCGACTTCGAAGTCGTCGATGAGGCCGGGAACGGCGAGCTCCGTGGAGAAAACATCGAAGCCCCAGAGCGAATACGCGTACACCGTGCCGCGCTCTCGGCCCTTCATCCTGACGTAGCGGCCCGTCCTCGAGGGCGAGAGCGGAATCCGGTCGACGCCGCCATTGCCGCCGTTGTCGGTGTACACCGTCGCATAGTTGGCGTCGTTCGAGGGATCCGCGCCGTTCGCCGCCACCTGGATGTCGTATTGCTTCGCATAGGCAGGCTCCCACCACAAGACGACCGAACTGATCGTCTGGTCGGCGCCGAGGTCGATGTAGATCCACTCGTTGTCGGTGAACTCCGATTCCCAGCGCGTGGTCTTGTCGTCATCCGTGGCCTTGTTCGCGGTGTTGTTCGTCGCGGCCCGGACGCTCGACGCGGTCGCGGTCTTATTGAGGGACGATGGCGTCGGGGGCGCGCTCGTCCAGCCCGACATTCCGAAGCGGTTCATGGCGCGCTGCATGTTGTCGTTGGCCATCATGAGGTTCCAGACAAGGCCAGACCTCTGGTTTTCGATCGCGACGATCTGCGGCCCCATGTCGAATCCCGCGTTGTATATGCTGGAGAAGAAAGATCCGCCGGAAGCATCATCGTTGCCGGGCCCCTTGGGCGATGAGCCGATGTTCCAGGCCTGAACAAATCCGTAGTTCCCGCTGATCCCCGTGCCCATGTACTCGGGCCACCCGAGCACGAAGTATCTCCAGTACATATGGCGCATCGCGTTGGTGACCTCCGTGGCCAGGAACGGAAGCGAGGCGACGGTGGCGAACGGATTGATGTTGCCGCCGTGCGTGCGGATGTTCAAGCCTCCCATCTGGCCGGTTCCCTTGTCGTTCGCCGCGTTGCCCTCGACATACATGTCGACCGCGTGATACCAGACGCCGCCCGTGTTCGAGAGATCCTGCGTCGCGGCGGACAATCCCCAGGCATCGTAATCGTAGCTGTTGTACTCGCCGGGCAGGGCCCGCACGTCCGTGACCGACCGGTCTCGCATGGCTTTCACCAGGTTCGAGTGGACCTGGAAGTCGTTTCGCCCGGTCTGCGTCCCCTGCGTCGTCTGCGTGTACCGCCCGTCGTACCAGAGGTTCGGCCACTGACTCCAGTACAGCACGCGGCCGTACTGCCCATTCGCGTCCGCGTCGTTCCATGCCGAAACCGCCTGAGCGTTGTACGTGCTGGCGCGGGGCGAACCGGCGGACGCAAGGAACATCATCATCTTCTCGCTGTAGTCGGCCCAGAGCCCCCACTTGTTGTAGTCGAGGCTCTCGACGAGCTGACGGGCGACCACCTCGGCGTCGGTGCCGCGGAAATATTCCTGGGCGAGCCAGAAACCGATGACAAGGTCTCCGTTGTCGTCTATCGAACGCCATCGGTCGAATCCCGGATAGGGAGAGAATCGCCGGGAGGAATTCGGATCGCGCCAGTAATGATGATGATAGGTCTGGTACGTGTCGTTCACGTAATTGTTGGGATCGTCGTATGCGCTGTATTCGGAAAAGGGACCGGCATCCGGGTAATGATTCGTGACGTCGTCGGGATACGCGGTGTTCGGGCCCTTTTTGAACCGCTGCACACCCTTCAGGATGCCGTAGACGCGGGTGTAGGCGTCGTTGTAGCTGATCCATCCGCGATGGGCTCCGACGATATACGCCGCGATCGCCGGGGAGATCGAAGCGATACTCGTGTTGTTCTGGAAGCTGACGCCGTTGATATCGGCTTCCGACGGCGGGAGATAGTACTGGTCGCCCGGCAGAACGTTATCGTAGAACCAGTTGAATATCTTGCGCTCGTACAGCTCGAGAAAAGCGTCGTTCGACATCGCATCCGTGTCGCCGGCCTCGTCGGCGATCCCGTCCATGTCCAGGTCGGATACGATATTGGCGACCTTCTCGATCGCGATACCGCAGACTTTGGGGTTATCGACGCCGCCGGAGCTCGTGAGCGTGACCTTCAGGACACCGTCGTTGCAGGGGAAAAAGGGAACGACGAAGTCGTATGCGGTATATGTGTCGCCCGCGCGGGCGAAGATGTCGAGATTGTCCGCGATCCGGTATCCGCGCGCCGTCACGTCGCTGTCATTCAAGTAGATTCTGAACTTCCGCTGGTTCGCCGCCGTGAAGAAATTCTCGGAGAGCTTCACGGTCACGCGGTAACATCCGCCCGTGTCCCAGACCGTCGCCGGCACGTCGAACCGGAATTCCAGCTCGTTGTTCCACCGTTCGGAATAGTAGATCGAGTCCTGGTCGGTAGCCTTGATGTCGCTTCCCGTGTTGGACCATGCGACATTGCCCGCAATGACATAACCGTACCCCTGAGCGCTCGTCGAATCGTACAACCGATCTCCCTGCCATGTTCGCCCCGCCGTATCGACGTACGTGCCGGTCGTGCCGACGTTGTAGTAATACGCCGAGTTGCCGTTCGGCATGGCCTGGAACGGAATGGAGTGAGAGGGAATCGAGCAGAGCACGGGAAGGAACAGGAACGGAACGAGAACGCGGAGCAGTATCGATTCGAGGAACGCGCCGGTTTTCTCCGTCATCGACTTCCGGCGACGAATCACTCTGTCGGAATCCGCCGGACCGACCGGCCCTCGAAAAGGACGGGCGGTAGACGAAGCTCCAGATCGAACCGCTCGCTCACCGTCGCTTCCGCCACGGCTTCCCCGATGGCCGCGAGCGGCTGCGCAACCGTCGTCAGCGCGGGATCGAGCTGACGGGCCAGGAGCGTGCCATCGAAGCCGGTGATGGAAACCTGCTCGGGAATCCGGATGCCGCTCTGGGTGAACACATCGCACAGCCCCGCCGCCATGTCGTCGTTGGCGGCGACGATGGCGTCGGGAAGTTCGCCGGTCTTCACCCAGTGATGCGCGGCATGGCGACCGCCCTCCCGAGTGAAATCGCCCGCGACGATATCCTTCCTGTCGACTTTGAGACCGCGCTGCTTCATCGTCGCGCAGAATGCCGCGGAGCGTTCCCGCGCGTCCGACAGATCGCGCGGTCCTTCGACGAAGCCGATCCTTCGATGTCCATGCTCCACAAGATGGTCGACCACCATGCGGATACCCTCCGCGTTGTCCACGCCAATGGAGCCGAATCCCTTCGCGATCTTCTCGCTGCAGACGACGAGGCCGCGGACGCCCCGATCGGCGAGAAATCCGATCCGTGAGTCATGCGTCGGGGGGCCGAGCAGAATGACGCTCTTGAAGATGAGACTCTCGAAATTCGCCGCCAAAAGCTCCAATGTCGGATCCAGAGGCGACGAGGCCGACGTGCGAGGAATGTTGAAGAGCGCGATGGCGTGACCGCGCTGCTTCATCGCGTCCTCGATTGACCGGATGAGCGCATGATAGATATTGTTGAGAAAGAGATCCTCCAGGCCCGTCACGACCGCCGCCATGGGAAAGCGCGTGCCGCGGGAGAGATGACGCGCCGAGAGGTTGACGTGAAACCCGCGCTGCCGGACGATTTTCTGCACCTTGCGCCGCGTCTTTTCACTGACATGGGGATGGCCGTTCAGGACGCGGGAGATGGTCATCTTGGAGACGCCGGCCTCCCGGGCGATCTGGCTGATGGATCCGTTCAATGCATCCCTTTCTCCGGCCTCGCCCGCCGTGTCCGGTATCGCCGCATCCCCTGTTACCGGTATCAATTATACCGCTCTTCATCTCCGTGTCAACAGGCATATATGGTTTATTAGCGTGTATGTAAGCGGTTACATCATCATTATTTCGAGAGCGGGTAGCGAGCCGGAAGCGAGGCCGGGCGGACGGATCGGTCAGCGGGCGATCGTGATCCTCGCGGGGGTCCGCGCGACCCGCAGGAGGCCATCCGGAGCCGACACCGGCCTGCCGTCGACCTTCACGTCGTGCCCCCTCAGCTCAGCCGGCAGCGGGATCACGACGCCCCGGGACGGATGGACGCCGGCGGAGAGTTCGATCTCGTAGCCGGCCGCGACCGGCTTGATCGTATAACCGAGCGACCCAAAGAGCGTCGGCAATCCGCGGATCGTCACGCCCTTGTCGTACCATTCCTTCGGTATCCCCGCCGCGACGAACAACTCCTCTTCCTGCTCATATACGATGAGCGTCCGGAGGGCGCTGATGTAACCGGAGCCGACCCAGGTGTGGGGCATGTCGCCGATGTAAGACGGAGCGCGCTTTCTGGCATAAACCATCTCCGCCATGTGGTTCCACGCGAAGGGGCGGACCGAGTCCCTTGTGAGCCACCGGAGCATCGCCAGAGCCCGGTCGCGTTCTCCCATCCGGACGAACGAAGCGGCGTTGCGAACCTCGTACGGCGTGAACGATCTCTCACTCCCTGGTTCCATCCCCTTCGCGAATTCGGCGTAGTACTTGTCGTACATCCGCTTCACGATCTCCTTCGGAAGATGCTCCACGTCGCCCGTCACCATGATCGCAATCGACGTGGACGTAGGATCGAAATCTCCCTTCTCCACGCACCCGGGAATGTAATCGATCTTCCTCTCCTCGATCGTCGTCCGGATGGACTCCAGAACGGCCGCGCGAAACTCTTCGAGCTCCTTGCGCATCCATGCCGCATCCTCCTTCCGGGCCAGGACTTCCGCGAGGTGAATCGCGTCCTTCAATCCCCGAAGGCCCCAGAAGTTGTCCCAGTGACTGTGCATCGCGGGATAATAGCCTTCGTGGCTGTTCGAGGGCGGAAGAATTCCGCGAAATGCTCGCTTCGCCGGATCGTTCATGAACTCCGGCGTCATCCTCATGCGTCTCAGGCCGGCCTGAAACTTCATCGCCCATGCCATCTTCGGATAGACGGTCGCGAGAAATTTCCGGTCGCCCGTCATGTCGAAATACCTCCGGATCGCGAAGACGAACTCTCCCTGCGAATCGTATTCCTTCCCTTCCCCGCTCCCGTCGTCGACGTTGAATCCGACCGGATGGCCGCCCTCGAAGAAGATGTACGGGACCATGCCGTCCAATGCCGTCCCGTTCGCCGCGACATGCGGCAGGACGGCGTCGAGCCATTTCTTCACGTCATTTTTCAGGCCCATCTGCAGGAGAGCCACGCTCGTCATCGCGCCGTCCCGGACCCAGGAGTGGTTATAATTCCGCGGACCCGGCTTGATCCAGGGGCCGTCCTTGTTGATGAGGATGTAAGCGATATTGGAGCGCATGACATCGACGAGCCTCGGCTCCGGAATCTCGATCGTGAATCGGAGCAACAGGTCCGACCAGAATTTCTTCCGTTCCGCGAGGATCGCCTCGAAGAAAGATGGTGCCTTCGCTCCGGCGGGAAACACGGTCGCATCATGCATCGAATAGACGAGAACGACCTCGTCGGAAGCGCCCGGCTCGAGTTGGAAATCGTATGCGAGCGCGGCGGACGCGAGCCCGTCCGGATCCCGGGCGAAATCGGCGGAGGGCATCTCGCCCCGGGCCAGAAGAGCGACGGCGCTCCCCTCCCTGTTCGCCGCCGCTCCCCGCCGCGCCGGACTCTTCGCGGCGTACAGCCTCGGTCTGTCGTTCACCGACATCGCGGTCACGCCGTTCTTCTCGCCGAAGCCGATCGTGTTGATCGCGCTGTGGCCTCCGTGCTGCCAGACCGGATTCAACTGGACCGGTAGAACCGCGAGCGAGAGCGCGATCTTCCTCGCGTCCGGCGATGTGTTCGTGACCCGGTATCGCACCGCGGTCCATGATTTTCCCGGAGCGCCCGCGCTCACCGCGCGGATGTCCAGGCGCGCGGAATGGCTTTGCCAGGCCACGCCGGGAATCGGGAGAATTCCATCCGCGAGATCCTGCGTCACCTCGCAGTCGGCGAACGTGATGAGCTTCTCTCCGTCCGACAAGAACGGCAGCACGGTAAACCCGTTCTTGTACGGTTCGATCGCTCCGTTCTCGGACAGGAGGCTCTCCTCCTCGTCATCGGGAACACCCGAGACCGTCCAGAATTCCTGGAGCCTGCGGAGATGAAGAGGATACATTCCCTCGGGCGCATCCTTCGCCAGAGCCTGGTAGACCTTGATCGGAGTGGCCTTTTCTTCGGAACCTTTCAGCTCGATCTCCGCCAGCGAAAATCCCCGACCGGCGCCCTCGCGGCACCGGATCCGGATCTGACGTGCCGAGATCGGGTTGAAGAAGAGGAGATCGGTTCCGCCGTTGCCTTCAGTCGTCGCATGCACGGTCGTCCACTTGGATCCGTCCGCGGAACATTCGACCGCATACGAACGCGGGTAATCGTCGCCCCACGCCAGGAGAAGGCCGCCGAGATCCCATCGCCGCGGAAGCTGTAGAAGAATCTCGGTCGGACCGGGACCATCGCCTTGCCAGCACGTGGACGTATCGCCGTCCAGGACGGCCACAGGATCGCGACCGGCGGCGGTCGCGATCGGTGGATTGTTGCCGTCATGAAAGACGACTTCCCAGAACGAGAATCCCCATCCGGTTCCGCGCTGGACGCAATTGATCCTCATGGTCGTGACGAGCGCGGGCTTGAAGTAGATGATATCCCGGAGCCCGTCGCCGTCGGACGTCGCGTAGACGCGTCGAAAAACGCCGTCGCGTCCCGCGATCTCCACGGTATAGATCTCGCCGAAAGCGGTCTCCCAGAAGATCGTCAGGCCGCAGAGCTCGCGCGGCTCGTCGAACTCGGCCTGCCAATACTGACTGTCCGCGAAGTTGCTGCTCCATCGCGTCGTCATGTCCCCATCGAGCGCCTTGCCTGCCGCGTAAGCGTCGTCGCCGGAGGACGCTGTGGCGCGGCCCGGGCCGGCGGGAGGATTCACGAGAATCTCGAAGAGCGAATTTCCCCATTCGGTCGCGCGTTTCTTGAGATCGAGCTTCATATATCGCGCGCGCACAGGATCCGCGAGCTTGATCGCCTCCCGGCCGCCCTCGCCGGACTCCTTGCCGTGAACTTTTTTCCAGTCCAAGCCATTCTCGGAGACGAGGAGATCGTAGGATTTGGTGTAGGCATTCTCCCAGACGAGGACGATTTCCCGCAGTTCGATAGCGCGCCCGAAATCAATCCGGAACCACTGCGCATCCTCGAAGGCGCTGGACCAGCGGGTCGTCAAGTCGCCGTCGATGGCCATATCGGGCGTCAGGCTGTCGGAATCGGAGCTGGACGCGGTCGCGATCCACGGAACTGCTGATTCCCAGGCATTCGCGCCGTACGGCGTGGAGACGGTACCGGCGCACGCGGACGACCAGACGAGGCTGAGGAGCGCGGTTGCCAAGCAGGTGCGCGCCCGGCCCAGGAACCTCCGGCTACGAAGACTGCATCCATCCCATCCGACCCGTCTCACTCCGCGCATACTCCGTTCCTCATCATCCCTTCCATCCCTCAAGCCGCAGGCCGGGGCTCTGCGCCACCCCCTCACCACCCGCCCCCTCACCGAGTCGTCGGCGCCCTCAACCTCGTCACACCCATGACGCTCCGCCCTTTATCCTAAGCCGCTTCGCGACTGACCGTCAAGGTGACAGTCCTGTTTATTTCGTTGTAAGCGGTTACATCAGCATATAATGACGCATCACCGCGCGGGTCCCTCGCGGCGGCGCGGTGATTTCCCGACCCGATCGCGACGGATATCACGCGGGCACTTCGCCGGCCACCCTTTTTTCCCCTTATTATACTTGCCAAAGCGTATTATCTACCTATTATCGGCTTGTCTAGGATGCGCCAGTTCAGGGGATGAGGAGGATGTTCCATGAGGAAATCGTCGATTCTATTGACCACGGTACTTGTCTTGGCCGCCTGCGGAAAGACGGAAGCTCCGGCGCCCACGCCCGCTTTGCCGACCGCGGAGGTCGTCTCGGGGCAGCCCGCGCAGGAACCCGCGCCGGCTTCCGCGACAACAGTTTTCTGGCAGCAGAATTTTGATTCCGTCGAGGGGTGGTTCGACATGAATGACGACAAGTCATATGCGAGCCTACTGACGGGTGAATCCGGAGGGAAGGCGAAGCTGACGGAGGCGGGCCCGGATGAGTGGGGCAAGTCCGCAATTCTCATCAAGGATCTCGACATGTCCCGGGCCCCAATGCTCGAAGCGACCGTGGTTGCCATAGACGGCGGCAAGTGGGGCGTCGGCATTGTTCCCGATCCCTGGAACGACGCGGACTACAAGGAGCTTCTCCCGTGGCAGGAAGCGTCGGGCACCAAGACCGTGGATCTCGCCGCGGCCACGGGTTGGAGCGGCATGAAGAATGTGAACCTCGTCATCCTCGTCGCGAACGAAGGCAAGTCGGTCACGTTCGACGACGTGAAGATTCAATACACGAAGTAAAATAATCTGAGCGAGGCGTGAACCGGATCCGAAATCCTGCGCGCAATTTCGATTACGCGCGTGGGCATGCCGTTTCATTCATCGCGCTTTTGACGATCCTGGCTTGCGGATCGCCGCCCGCGGAGCCGCCATCGAGCCAGGTCGTTTTCGATGGGCCTCCCCTCGTCGTGGCTCATTACATGCCCTGGTACTCGACGCCCGATGTCTCCGGCTCGTGGCGCCACTGGGCGGTCAATGAAGGCCACATTCCGAAACGTTTCTGGCACGATCCCGAACGCAGGGACAAGAACGGCTGGCGCGATATCGCATCGGTCTTCCATCCCGCGATCGGTCCTTATGACTCGGCGGACCCCCACCTCTGCGAATATCACATCCTTCTGGCCCGGCTTGCCGGCATCGACGCGTTTGTCGCGGATTGGTATGGCCCTCAATCCTACGAGGACAAGGCCTTTTCCATGATGCGTCGGGTCGCCGGAGAGATCGGCGGCTTCAAGGTCATGATCTGCTGGGAGGACCAGGCGTGTTTTCCGCCGTACGCCTCCGTCCGCTCGCGTTCCGAAGCGCTCGAAGAAGCCATGAAAAACTTGCGGTTCCTCAACGAGACCTGGTTCTCCTCCGCGGCGTATCTCAGGATCGCAGGCCGTCCGGTCCTGACGAACTTCGCCTGGAACGATCCCGGCTCCGACATGACCAAGGCCTGGGCCGCGACCGAATGGGACAGCATTCTCGCGCAGGCGAAGCATAGGCCGGTCTTTATTCACGACTGGCAATCGCATCGAAAGGTGAATGAGTTCGAATCCTACGAATCCGTCATGCCATGGGGCTCGACGTATCACATGGAGAACGATGCTCCGGAATTCTGGAATTCTGCGGACGCTTCACGCGGGAAAGGCCGCTTCTCGTTCCGGAGCGGCACGGTGCTCCCCGGATTCGATAATCGCGGCGTCGGAGGTTGGGGTTCCCAGGGCGCCATCGGCGTCACGCCGTTCGGCGACGGAAGAAAGCTCCAGGCCACGTTCGATGCGTGTCTTTCGCGACATCCGCAATTTGTCCAGATCGCGACCTGGAACGACTTCAACGAAGGGGCCACCATAGAACCTGTCCGAATCGGCGTGGCGATTCCCTCCTACCCGCAGGCTGGATACGGATACAGAATGCTCGATATCGTCCAGCATAACGCTGGGCTTCTTAAAAACGCGACCTTCGACAGCGCGGCGCTCCGGATTCCCGCGTGGATCTACGCATGCCGCAAGCGGGCCGCCGCCACCGGCGACAGCGCGGCTGGCTCACGCATCGACGCGGTTCGAACGCTGTTGCTTGTCGGAAAAACCGCGGAGGCACGGACTACCATCGAGGAAATCTACAATTCGTTTCCCGCGAAGCTCGTCACCAACAGGGATCTCGCGGCTTATGTCGAGCCAGTCGACCGGGGAGCCGTCGTCGATGTCGGTTGGGTCGCGGAATGGAACGTGAACGATTGCCTGTGGAGATTCCAGAAGGATTTCGAGGACGATCAGCGCCCTCCTCATCCGGGCAGGCAATGGATCATCGGGCTCCATCCCAACTCCAAGGACAAGCCCTGTCTCCTGACGCGCGCCTTCAAGCCCCGTCGGGACAGTCGGCTGACGCTGTCCGCCTCCTCGACCACCGCCCGCCCCAACGTCGCGGACTTCGCGCTCCGCGTCAAGATCGATGGAAAGGTGGTGCATGAAGAGGTCATTTCAGCCGGCCCGAAACCATCGCGCCATGGCTGGAAGAATGTCAGCGTCGCGCTGGGAAAATTCGCCGGACAGGAGATCGAGCTCGCCATCGAATGCGCCTCGGGAGGAAAAGATCCGTGGAATCATGAGCATGCGTTCCTGGCTGACGTCCGGGTAAGGTAGCGCGAAAGGGACGGAGAAGCCCGCTTTACATTCCTCCGGGATTCCGCACGGGCCGCTCCGTCGTAATGACGTCAACTCCGAGTCGCTCCAGCTCTTTGTTCACTTCCACGAGCATTTCATCCCACACCGGGAAGGGGCGATCGACGCTGCCGGCGAAATCGAAGTTGCGAATGACCTCGCTGCCGCTCATGAGGCGGGCCGCAATAATGACGGCCCTGCCTTCGATCCAGTAATCTCCTTCGATGCTGTAAAGCGCCTTGTCGCGAACAAGCGTGTGCAATCCCGCCTTGCGCCAGTCGTGGCGCAATATTTCCATGGTCGCCTTGCCGAACCAGTCCAGGTCCTCGGGGCCCGAGCGGAATATGAATTCCGCCGCATGAAGCCCTTTGCGCCCCTCGCCCGCCATGGGTCTCCCCGCCTTCGCGGGACGTTCCCCCCAGTCGATCGGGGGTCTGCCGCCGCCGAACTGATACGTCAGCGAGACGAGATTCTGATCGCCGACTTCTCCGAAAGGCACATACGCGTAATCGACCGCGATATCGTTCCAGTGAAACGCGGCGCCGGCGGTGAAGCCCGAACCGACATCGTTGGCGGAATTGAAGCCCGCCCTCACGGCGAATTGCTTCGGGAGAACCCAGACTTCTCCTCCCACCTTCGCCTCCACATCCTGATCCTTCACCCAGACGACATCGCTCGTGAGACCGTATCGGCCGCCGGGCGAACGATACCCAAGGCCAAGCCGGAGCGTGATGGGGAGTTCCTCCCTTTCCCGCACGAACTGGAGCCGGGAACCGAGATTGGCGATGGAAAGACCGACGGTGAGTCCCTGCAGCGGTTGGTACCATTTGAGGCCGAGGTCGACCGCGCCCGCCGTGGCGCTGAAGCGATCGAGCTTTTCGTGCACGATCTTCACCGAGGCTCCGACGTCGAGAAACCGCGACAATGCCCGCGCATACGTGATCGAGCCCGCGATGTCCGATCCATCCGAACGACCGAGAATCTGGTTTGCGACACCGGAGGCGATCGTCGTTCGATCGATCTCGCCCAGGTCCACGTACAAAGCATTCACTCCGAGGGCGGCATTCGTTCCGATCGGCTGGACGTAGCCGATGTAGTTGTACTGGAGATCCTCGAAGAGCGTGTTGTGAAAGAACCCAACCTCGCTGCGGCCGTTTCTCGCGATGCCCGACGGATTGAAATACAGCCCGTACGCGTCGTCAGCCCACGCAACTCCCGCCTCCCCCATCGCCCCCTGCCGCGCGCCGACACCGAAGTTGAGGAATTCCGCGCCCGTGGAACCCGCGTTGGAAACGGCTTCCACCGGTCCGATCATCATCATGAGGCAGACGCAGAAAATGATGAGACAGAAGAGATGACCAGATTTGGAAGCGATTGAAATCGCGGGGGGCGGGCAGACGTATTCAGGTCCCCTCCGGAGCTTCTTACTCCAGTCGCTCCTGGTCACCGTATCCCCTTTATGCCTTCCACCTTCATATCGGCCGAAATCAACGAATCACCATGAACTTCTTCACGACGCGTTCGCCGTTCGGAGCCCGGATGACGGCGATGTAGGTGCCCGACGCCACCTCCCGGTTGTCGTCGGCATGGACGTCCCACTGGACGCTCCCGCCCGTGTTCGTCGCGTGAATCGTGGAGACGCGACGGCCGGTCACGGTGAAGATGTCGATATCGACGGTCGACGTCACGTTCCTGAAGATGATGCCCGTCGTGTTGTCGCCCTTGACGAACGGTTGGCCCGTTTGCGGATCGTTGTCGTATGGAATGAACGGATTCGGATAGATGAGCACTCCCGAGAGGTTAGACGCGGGAGCGGCTCCGAAGACCGCGAAGTCCGTGAAGTGGCGCGTCCTGCAACGGATCACGTTCTTCACGGGATCGATGACGCAGCCTTCCATCTTGATCCAGGTGGAGGAATTCCTGTCGTAGTAATAAATCGCGAGGTCTTTCTCGGCCACGGTGAGGCCCGCATCCGAGTAGGGCATCTCCATCGTCACCCAGTCATCGAATGTCGATTGTCCATCCTCTCGTTCAAAGCGGCGGTAATACCCGTCGCCCGGAATGACAAGACCGCTTCCCGGCAGGGGCGGCGGCGCATCGGGCGAGGATGTCCGGAAGATCGTGATCCGGATCCACATCGTGTCAGTCGAACCCATGGCTTCCGGCGGCATCGCGAACATCGAGCCTTCGACGACGAACGCCGTGTCGGTCGTCCACTTCACGTACCGGTGACGGCGGACGTGGATTCCCTCGATGGGATCGTTCCATTCGTTGATCCAGGAATCGGTCGCATCCTTCACGAGCCTGACATAGGTCGGGCTCGGATCCGTCTCGCCATTCGTATTGATGCCGACGGCGCGCACATAATAAGGCCCGTCCGCAACCAACTCGGTATTCCAGAGAATACCCCAGTAGGGAGGCGTCGTGTCCGGATTGGCATCGCTCCAGAGAGCCGTGGAGCAAGGCATCCAGGCTCCCCCCAGAGCGGAACGATACTCATAGAGAACGGAGGCGAAGGAGTCGCTGTAACCGACGGAGACCGTGACGGCGTTACCCGCGATCCGGACGCCTTCGTTCAATCCGGAGAGCCCCGGCGAGAGCGATACGATCGACGTGAAGGGTTCCGAGGTGTCGGTCACGACAAGCGTGCATGTGGTTGTCGACTGGTACCCGTTCCTGTCGAAGGCGATGATGGGCAGAACGAAAGTATCGGCGAAGACGGTGGAGTCGATCGTCAGCGACAGATTCCAGATCGAATCGCCGGATGTGGTATCGGGCGCGATGCCGTCGTTTCTCAAGCTTGTGGAATCGGACCTGCCCATCAGGGAGAGATGGACGAGCACGGTATCGACGCTTGTCGTGTCCACCGCGGTAACGGAAATGACGACCGCGAAGTTTCCGTTGGAGACGGACGAAGGCGTGGCCCTTGCCGAAAGAATATCGGGGCCGGCCGTGTCGTACACCACGGTCTGCGTATCGGCGGCGTTGGAATAAGACGTCACCGTGCCGATGAACGGGGACGAATAATCGATCTGGGCCGTGTTGGTGATCCATGTGTTGGCCGGTGTTGCGGCCGATGTGGGAAGTATCAGCGCGCAGAGCAGCAGCAGCGTTAGCGCCGCCATGCCTGCGAAGGCAAACTTGTTCATCCGGCCATCCCGCCGATTTCGGGCGCACGTATCGAGCCGGGTCCGGGACGCACGTGTCGCGTCCGTCTTCAAAGCCGTGTTCCGCACGGCCGGCGATGCTCTCATCGAGCTCGCTCCGCGGGAGCCGCCGGGCTGATCAAGCCCGGCCGGCTGCCTCGCTGGAGCATGCACGTCGGGAAGGAGATCCCGGGTGCCATCGATTCGATTCGACGCGTTCCACACAAGTGTGTTCCTATCAACGGATGCCGGTTCGCGGTTGCGCGGTTCGCCGCGGGCGTTCTTGCCCGCGTTGCCGTCGCCGCCGCCGCCGGATCCGCCTTCCGCACAAATGCGTACCGCACTAGTGCGTCCACCTTTCGGTGGTGGAACCGTCGTGGTCCGTCCGCGTGTTGTCGGATTCTCATGGAGAGCAGTTCTATCTGCCATCCCGATCGATCCTTCCGTGCCAAAGCACGGCCACGCGGTATTTCATTCGCGCGTTCATGGATTCGCTCCACCCTTATCCGGGCGGGCGCGGTCATCGGCCTAAGCGGCCTCGGAGACGCAAGCGTCTCCCCGCGTATCCGTCCCTCTACTGCCAGGTGCGGAGCTCATCCTCCGGGCCTATTGGATGAAGACCCTGAAACGCACGAACTTGTTGTCTCCGGCCGCCACCTGGTTCTTGATCCATCGAACATGAGTGACCGTGCCGCCTGCGAATGTCGTCAGATTGGTCCAGTCGCCCGATGTGAACGAAGCGCTTGGATTGGCCAGCGTCGACACCTGGCAGATGAATCCTGCGTTGGTATCCGTCGCATGAAGCGTGGCGTCCGCGCCGAGCGTGAACATCGAGTACGACGCCGTATCGAACGTGGTGTTCGCCGGAATCGTGTCCCGAATAATCACGGAATCGGCGGATGCCGTTCCAATGTTGTTATATGTCAACCTGTAGGTGATTCGGGCGCCCGGTATCGGAGCGCTGGGATTGATGCCCATCGAAACGCTGTCGACGATCTTGTTGAGCGTCAGGCGCGCCGCGGCCAGAACGGCGCCGGCAAATTCGTTCGAACCCGCTCCGCCTTCCGCGTACAGAATCCCGTTGTCACCCGTGTATTGTCCGGTCGAGTCGGCGGTCCCGACATTTCCCTGGTAGATTTTCAGTCGAAAATCCGCCCGGGCCTGATCCGGCGAATTGGCCGGCGTCGAGTGCGCCCAGATGGCGACGGAGCATTGCTTGGAGCCTCCTGCCGCCACGGTCGCGGCCGTGGTCCTCGTGTCCGCAAGCGCCCATGTGGAATCGTTGTCGACCCAGAGCTGGAACGTCCAGCCCACGGCGCCGTTGTTCAACGTGAAGCTGTCCACTTCGATCTGGAACGTATCGGCCCTGTTTCCGGTGTTATAGAAGGTGTAGGTGAAGATCTTCGTCTCACCGATGGAAAGACCCTGCGTGTCGATATTGCTGATGGTATCGCCCGCGATCGCCCTGACCGTCGTGTCTATGAACAGCGTTGTCGTTTCCTGGGCGTTGCCATTGACGTTGTACGTCACCTGCGCCCGATTGCTGAGTGTCGTGCCCGAAACCGTGCCGTTGGCGGAGGCGCGGGTCGGAAAGGCGATGAGCGCCAGCAACACCGCGCCCATGCTCCATGTCAGTCTGTTGAGATTCACAATATTCTCCTTATCGAATCGATGTTTATCCGTTATCACGGGCTCCGGCCCCTCGCGCGGAATCCGTTGCTTCTATGGTTTGATCGTCATCACCTCCCGATACCGATTTGCGTCGACGCCACTTTCGTGTCTACGGCCGTCCAAACTTCATGAGCCTCCAGCTCGGCGAGCTGAACAAACCGCCACGCCGGAGTTTTCGTGAAGTACGGGCTCCCTTTCGGGATGAAGATCATCAGATATCGGATGGGCATGGACGCATCGACCGCGATCGCGACGCGCTTCAACGGATCTCCTCGCGTCGATCTTTCATCGGCGCCGGCGCCCGCATCGATCCCGAATCCCGGATAGCTCCAGTTCACCGTGTCCCGCGCCACCATCACGTAATAGCTCTTCGGATACGCATTGCCCCGCCAGACGGTCTCCACGGATGTCAGCAGTTTTTCGGAACCGAGGTCCACGAGCACCCACTGGTCCGTGTCGGCGGGATCCGAGGAGGTTGCCATGCCCGTGAAGTAGTCGTTTCTGCCATCCGTGATTCTCTCCAGCGCGGGCCGCTTGCTCTCAACATATTGCTCGTCCGTCAGAAGCGCGAAGGAGCCCCAGGCGCGCGCGCCGACGGCGATGTTGTTCGCGAATGTGGTGAACCGGAACCACGGGGTCGCCGTTCCGTGACCGGCGGAATCTTCGGTGACGATCTGGTATTCGTACGCCGTCCGCGGCAGAAGGCCGCCGAAATCGGCGACGAAGGAAAGCGTATTTTCCTCCACGCGTGCCGCGGTCTTCATGAGCCTGTCGCCGCCCGCCTCACGCCACTCCATCCAGGCTCGGCAGGGCACATTCGCGGAGAAGCGGAAGAGAGCGGAGTCGCGGCCGAGGATATAGCGGGGATTCCAGGTGAAGGGATAAGGCGAGCCCTTCGTGCGGAATTTCAGGGGCTTTGAATCGCTCGATCCCAGGTCCTCGGCGGTGAGAATCCAGACGTGATAGTCGGAGCCCGGCATCAGGTTTTCCAGCCGCGCCTCGTGATCCATCACCATCTCATAGGACGGCGCCGACTGGGATTTCATCCGGTCTGCATTCAGGCCGTAAAGGATCGACGTCTTGACCGGCATCGTCGTCTTCCACCGGATCACCGCGCTCTTCTCCTCGATCTCCGCCGTCTCGATCGCGTAAACTTCGGCCGTTGACGCATCGGCAGGAATCAGGCGGAGCTCGCTCACTTGGAAATCCGGATCGCTGAATTCGATGGTGACCATGGCGGCGCGGGCGACCGAGGGAGCAAATTCAAGCGAGGTTCGCTTTCCATCCGGTGTCATCGATGGTGCCACCGTCGGCTGGCTCCATGAGACCGCATCCTTCGACAGGCTCACCGTCACCCGCGCGGGCGCGCCCTGGCATTCGAGCTCGACGCCCTTCAAGACGGCTTCGTTCTGAAGGAGAAGGAAGAGCTGAAGCGGGGAGGAATCTGGACGCGCGGCGGTGGAAAAATCGCCGTCGTGAATACTCGCCAGCTCGCGGCCGTTTCCGGACACGGAGAAGGGCACAGGGAGCACAACAGCGGCGTTCGCAAAGGCAACGTCGGCGAAGGGCAACAGGCAGAGAGCGCAGATCCAGCTCATTCTCTTCATTGCACGATCACCCGGTACCGGATGACGGCCTGCGGTTCGCCGGCTGTCACGAGAAGCTTTCTCCAGCGAACATACCGGACCGATGACGGTACGCCCGGCACGCCGGACGTGTAATCGGCGGAATAGAAACTCTGGTCGGGCGCCGCAATGGTCGCATACTGGAACTCCCAGCCGGCGATGTTCGTCACCGTGTCGCGGAACGCGGTCGTCGTGGCGACGGTATCGACGACGATGACCGAATCCGCGGGCGACCAGCCCGCATTCTGGAATGTGAGCGAATACTGGAGCGTCGAACCGGGGTAAGGGCCGAAGGATGTCGAATCGAGAGCTTTCGTGATCGTGAAGGTCGTGGCGGCAACACCTCCGGCCGAATCGGACCTGTTGCCGTTGGAGTCGACCGCGTAAACGAAGAAGTAGTACGTCTCCCCAGGCAATACCGACGTGTCGATCCGCGAGGTGTCGATGATTATACCGTTGAAGAGGAGCGTCGCTGCAGCGAGAGAATCGTTTGAGCCGTGACGGTAGACGCGATACCCGACGAGATCCGTCTCCGTGTTGTTGTTCCACGAAATCCGCACGCCGGTTTCACCGAGGATCGCCGCGACCGCGGTGAATCCGGTCGGCTTCGCGGGTTTCAGAGCATCCGCGACGAAATATGACGAGTCTCCGAATGCCGTCCAGTTCCCGGATGGATCGTAAGCGGCGACGCGCCACCAGACCCGTCCGCTCAGGTTGAACGGCGCCTGCGTCTCGTTCGTGTTTGTCAGATGCGCGCGCCAGATCGTCATGCGGAAGTCCGAGTCCGTCGCCAGTTCGAGATAATACTTAACCGTCCCATTGATGTCGGTCGTCGCGGCCCAGCGGATGTTCGGCCGCGTCCCCGTCTCCGCGCCGTACGCGGGCTGCTGCGTCGCAGGCGCCGCCGCCGGATCCGTAACGTCTCCCTCCACCCACTGGATGTCATCGATCAGAAACGCGCCGGAACAGGTCGAAGCGGCGCCGGCCACCGCGAAGAGGAAACGGTTGAATCTCGTCTTGTCGAATCCGAGCGCGGTGTAATCGGCGAGCGGTATCCGGACACGGCGCCAGTCGGGACCGAGGTTCGGAATATAACTGTTCAGGGAAAGCGCCCACTCCGTACCGTTGCCCGCGTGCCGCACCTTCACGTCCATATTGCCCCAGGAGTCGGGGCTGGCGCTCGTGCCGGTCTCAAGGCGCACCATCATCTCAAGCGCGGCCGCGCTCGAAACATTCAACGCCGGATAGTCGAAGATCATTCCCTGCCATCGATTCGACGAATTGTTGATGCTGTAATCCATCCGCAGGGATCCCGCGCCCGCGTAATGAACCGAGGTTTCCTGCCGGAAGGGCGGATTCGCCGCTTCGGAAAACGGGGTCGCGGTCGTTCCATATGCGGTGGTCGCGATCGCGGTGTCGTTGAAGACTTCCAGAACGCATGTGTCGATCTTCTTCATGAAATTGATATGATCGATATCGATCACCGGACTGGTCGTCCCGCCGTATACGGCCGGATCGTCGTACAGGAACGCCATGTTCGAATCTCCGAAGATAAGATCGCACTGCGTCCAGGCCGCGAGCGGGATTACGACTTCCTGCCAGCTCGTCGTCGCTCCGCCGGAAGAGAGGAACTTCCATACATCCACCTTCTGATTGCCGCCGGGTCTCGGTAGCTCCAACCGAAGAATGTCGCCCGGGGTACCGTCGCCCGACCGCAGGCCGAACGAGATCGCGCGGTAGAAGTCGGTGGAATCCGCCAAATCGGCGCCGCCGCCGCCCGGTACAGTGATGTAGCCTCCGAAGGATCCGCCGGGCACGGAACCGGTGATGCGGAGGAAGTTGCCGCCGTCCTTCGGATAGAGCGGCGCGTCGGTGCGGTTTTCGAGCGTGATGGCCGCGCCGCCGTTTTCGAACTTCGACGTGTCGCCGTTCCATAGATTCTTAGCCCGGACCGTGTTGAAGTCATCCAACACGCGCATCTCCACTTCCATCGTGTCCGATCCCGGTGTCGTCGCCCAGTTGCTGACATGGTCCTTCGCGGACACCTTGTAGCGGTTGAAACCGACGCGGCCGATCGCCGAGTCGAACGTGCTGCCGAGCGCGGAGTCGTTGATCGCGTTGTCCGCCACGTTCGTCGATGCGTTCACAAGCTCGGTGCCGGCGCCGGAATCATTGTCGGCAACGGCCCACGTCAGCCATATTTCACGGTCGTTATCGGTATCCGTCGGCGCGTCGGCGGTCGTGTCGCGCCGCGAGTTGACGTTCGTGAGAATCGGCCCATAGCGGTCCTCGATGAGCTTCACATACACGGTGTCGTACCGGGTTCCGGTCGTGTCGTACAATGCGAGTTGCCACGTCGTCTCGCCCCAGAGAATCCGGAAATTCGAAACTTCGAAGTTGAAGACGAACGGTGTCGTGATATCCGTCTGCGGGCCGGATTCGAAGATGGATGAAGCGACCGCCCTCGCGGCTCCGCCGGAGGCCACGACGGTGCATGTCACGATCACGGTCTCCGCGCTGTTCGTCCAGACCGTGTCCGCGGGACTCGCCGTGCCTGTGTCGATCGGTCCGGTGCCCGCGTAGAAATACGACGCGGCCGCGCCCGACATCGTGATCGTCAGAACGTCCGGCGTCACTACCGGAGTTTCCATGGCGATCGAATCGGAATAGAAGGAGGAATTTTCGTAAGGAGCCGTCGTGTCGACGGCGGCGACGCGGTAGTGATAGACCGTGTCGTTCTGGAGCCCCGTGTCCGTGAATGCGAGCGTCGCCGCGCCGACCGCTCCACGGAGAACCCACAACGTCGTATCGCGATTCTGCGAACGATAGACGCGGTACCCGCCGAGCGATACGGCCGCTTCATTCTCCTCGGACGTCGTCACGGGCTTCCATGTGACCGTGATCTGCGTGCTGTCATACGATCGCGCGGCCACCGTGTCAGGAGCCCGGGGCGCGACCGTATCCGCCGAGAGCGACGTGTCAGCCGCTCCGAGTCGCCACGCCGCGTATACGACCGTCAACCTTTGCGCTCCGCCGATCCGCTGCAGGATCTTAGCGGAATCCGTCGTGCTCCAGTACTGCCGCGTCGCCGTCACGTCGGCGGTATCCGTGAAGAGCCCGTTCGTATCGATCGCGCCCGCCGACGGAACGATCGTATTCTTCTCCAGCACGTTTGCTTTCGAGGACGCGTCGAGATAGAAGCCCCAGCCGGCATTCGAGTCAGCTTCGTTCTGGACGAAGCGGTTGAACGACGATCCCAGCGCCTTGAAACCCGCGGCGCGATTCTGCCGCGCGATGCCGCCGCGGACGACGTTGTTGTCCGATCCGGTCGCGCCGTTGTTCTGGAAGAGGAATCCGTCGTTCGTGCTGCTGTCCGCCGAACAGGCGATGACGAAATTCACGTTCGAACCGTCGTAAAAGAGGAAGCCCACGTCGCTGTTGCCGCGCGCCGCGCACGAGGTGATCGTGCAGCCCGTGGTCTGATCGAGCATGAAACCGTCGTTGGCGTTCACCTCGGACGTGCAGGAATCCAGGCGGGTGCCCGTCGCCTGTTTCAAGTAGAAACCCTGGAGCGCGCTCGACCGGACGCGAAGGTTCGTGAAGGTGTTGTTCGTCGCGCCAAGGTTTCCCTCCACGTAGACGCCCACATCACCGGCGCTCGTCACCGTCAGATCGAGGAAGGTGTTGTTCGGGCTCCTGACGTTCACTCCGCGCCAGACAGGCGACGTGATCCGGATCGTCTCGATCGTGTTCGCTCCGCTGTCGGCGATCCAGAGTCCGGCGCTCGCCCCCCCCGTCGTCGTGCAATAGCCGAGGCGATTTCCCGAGGATGTTTCCGTCAGCGAAATTCCGCTCGCGAAAACGCTCTGAGCCGCCGTGCAATTGGTGAGCGTGTTCTGATGCGCGGCGACGAGAAGGAAATTATCCTGGCCGGACCGGTTCGCGGAGCACCACCGGAACGTGTTCGTGTCGGCGCTGTTATGGATGCTGAAGCCGCGATTACCGCAGGAATCGACGAAGTTCGTGTCGTAGATTCCATACCGCGTGTTGTCGACGTCGAAGCCGTCGTTGGAAGAATAGCGGACGAGATTGGAGCGGAACGTATTGGAGTCGGCGTTCGCCCGGACGAGGAAACCGTCCGTTCCCGCCGAATCGACCTGGTTCGACGTGAAGACATTCCAGCTTGTCCCCGCGTCGGAAATATAAAAGCCCTGGTCCGCCGTTCCATTGCCCGTCGTATTCGAGGTGAAGACGTTGCTCTTCGATGCGCCCGTCACCGCGTACGCCGCCGTCGCGTTCGATTCCGAGCGGTTCGACGTGAACGTGTTCGTGTCGGAACCGATGACAGAGAACCCTTCCGCGCGATTCGAATAGGAGACGCAGGAAAGAAACGTGTTGAGATTCGCCGCGCTGATCACGTATCCGAGGCTCGTGTTCGTCTCCGATGTCGCGTTCGAAACCGTGGCGTATCGCGCGCCGCCGAAGTAGAAACCGGCGTAGCCGCTGCGAGTCGCATGGCATCGGTCCATCGTCCATGAATCCGATCCGCCCTCCAGAATGAACCCGATGTTGCCCGTTCTCTGGGCGCGCACGCGGAGAATCGACCCCGTGTCGGCCGTCGTCACATAGACGCCGTTGTATCCGTCGCGGACCTGGAAGTCGGAGAGATAAACGGCCGACGTCGTCGAGCAGTGGAGCGACCGGAAGGAAGCGACGGAAGAATCGAAAAAGTTGATGACGGTGAGGGAGGAGTCGACGCCCTGGATCCAGAGGGGCGAGACCGTGATCCGGACCGTGTCGGGAGGAGCGAACGCTCCGGCGTCGATGAGGATCGTGTCGCCCGCGGAGAGATCCGCCACCACGGCCTCGATCGTCCGCTTCGGCGCGGCGGGCGTCAGTCCCGAGTTCGCGTCGTTGCCGACCGCTCCGGTGTACGAATCGCTGGCATTGTATGTTCCGTCGTTGACGTACCATTTGTTCGGCCCGGAGATCGTGACTGCGGCGGCGGACGGGACCGAGTCCGAATAATACGCTTCGTTCAGGAACGGCGACGCGTTGTCGAACGCCGTGACGCGGTAGAAATATACGTCGTTCTCCACGAGGCTCGAGTCCGTGTACCGCGTGTCCGACGCGGATACCGTGCCGCGGAGTATCCAGTAGGTCGTATCCGAGCTCTTCGCTTGATAGATGCGGTATCCGGTCACATTCACCGCAAACGGATCTCCCTCGGCGTCGGCCGTCACCGGCGACCATGAGACGCGGATCTGCCCGGCGGAGACGGCGGTTACCGAATCCGGAGCGCGCGGCGCGACCGTGTCCGATCCGAAAGTCGTATCGACCTCGCCCAATCGGTAGGGCGGATACACGAACGTCGCCGCCTGAGGACCTTTGAAGCGCGTGGAGAAGACCGCGGTGTCGACGGAGCCCCACCAGTTTCGGAGCGCGTTCTGGCCCGCAAGATCGGTCCAGACCGCCGTGTCTCCAGCGGCGCCTGTCGGGAAATTATTCTTCGCGATCGTGTTGCCCGCGGAACCGGAGTTGACGTACAGACACGCTTCGATACTCGATTCCATCTGGTTCCCCACCAGGACGTTGTTGTCCGAGTTGATCAGCTTGAAACCGCTCTTGCGGTGATTCCTCGCGAGATTTCCCGAGAGATAATTGTTGTCGGAACCGGAGCCCCCGTTGTCGATGAGGAGGATTCCGTCCGTCGTGTTCGTCTCGGCCCTGTTGCGCGACAGGATATTCCAGGTCGCCCCATAAAGGAGAATGCCTACGTCCGCGTTGCCGCTCGCGACATTGGCGGTCACGGTGCAGCCGACGGTCGAGAGCATGTGGATGCCGTCGTCGCCGTTCCCGGTCACAGTGTTGGACTCGAAGATCTCGCCCGTGCCCGAGACGGCCTGGATGCCGATGTTGGCGCCGTTGGAAACCGTGTTGGAGACGAATCGATTCGTGTCGGACCGGACGGCGCCGTCGAAGTGCGCGCCGACGTCCGTGGCTCCAGTGATGACGTTCCCCATAAACGTGTTTCCCGGCGTCCGGACCGCGAGCCCCCGCCATGCGGGCGAGATGATGCGGTTGTAGTTGAACGTGCCGAAACCCAGGTCATCCAGCCAGAACGACGGTCCGCCTTCGCTCGTCGATGTGCATCCGTACACCGTGTTACGGATAGATGTGTTGACGAAGCTGAAGGCCGCGCTGTTGGAGACGGCCGAAGTGCAGGAGAAGACGATGTTCGAGTCGGCATCCTCGAACTTGTAGTTGTCGGCACCCGTCGATCCGTGCGATCCGCACCAACGGAAGACGTTCGTATCGGAATTGGCTCGCACGTAATAGCCGTATCCGGTCGGACGATAGACATAGTTGGTGTCCAGGATGCAGCGGCTGGCGTCGTCGAGGTCGTAACCGTCTCCGGCGGGAGTATCGACGCGGTTCTGACGGAGTATTGTGCCTTCGGATTTCACGTAGAATCCGTCGGCATTCGGATTGCGAATGACGCTTCCCGTGATGATGTTGCCCTCGCCAGCGTCGATCCAGAATCCCTGGCCGGTATTCCGGGTCGATCGGTTCGAGGTGAAGACGTTGGACGAGGCGCCCGTGATGATTGAATACGCCGCCCAGAGATTCGTATCCGCGTCGTTATCCTCTGCGAGATTCTGATTGGCCTGGCTGAACCAGAATCCTTCCTGCGTGTTCGAGTCGGCACGGTTGGACCGGACAGTGTTCGTATCGGAGAAATATCCCACAGCAATGCCCTTGATGTTGAAGAAAGAATAGTTTCCGACAAGCGTTGCGAACTTTGACGTGGCGACCATGATGCCCCAACCGTTTCCGGCGCGGTTGCCGTCCACGTGGCAGTTCTCCACGCGCCACGAATCCGAAGCGACCTCCAGGAGTATCCCGACCTCCGCGTTCGAAGCGCGCACCCGCTGCACGACACCCGTGTCGCCCGCGACGGAATGAATTCCGCGATAACCGTCGCGAACCCAGAGATCCTGGATCCGGACGAAGCTGCACGGCGTGTAGATCGAGTTGAAGCTCGCCTGTGTGGAGTCGTTGAAATTGATGATGGTCTTCGCCGAGTCGACACCCTGGACCAAGACGATGTCCGTGTCGATTCGCACCGTATCGGTCGGCGAGAATGTTCCGGCGTCGATATTGACCGTATCGCCCGAAGTCAGGAACGGGAAAACGGCCGCAAGCGTCAGCTTCGGCAGCGCGGGCGTCAACCCGGAGTTGGCGTCATTGCCGACGGCGCCCGTGTACGAATCGCTCCCGTCATACGCGGCATCGTTGATATACCAGGCGTTGGGCACAAGGGTGTCGACGGTCGCAGCGGCGATCGCGCTGCATTTCGTGTCCGCGTAAAAGGATTGGTTGTCGTACGGCGAGCTCGTGTCGAACGCGGTTACTTTATAGAAGTAGCTCTCGCCCGAATTGAGACCCGAGTCAACGAAGGAGAGCGTGCCCGCACCCAACGTCGCGCGCAGATACCAGAGCGACGTGTCGGGATTCTTCGCGGTCCAGAGCTTGTATCCGGCGAGTTGTACCGCGAAAGGATCGCCCTCTTCGTCGACGGTGACAGGGTGCCACGTAATCGTGATCTGCGTGGACGCAACGGCCGCGCAGGTATCGGGTGAGCGCGGCGCGACGGTGTCGGCGCCGGCGGTCGTGTCGATCAAGCCCAGCCGATACGGAATGTAGATCGCGCTGCCCGCCGCGCCGCCCGTGATCTTCGACCGGACGACCGCCGAGTCGGTCGTGTTCCAGTAATTCCTCGATATATCCATTCCGGCAGGCTCGACATTGACGCTGTCGGCACCGGTCGCGTTCGGGATGATGTTGTTCTTGGCGAATATGCCTCCGGTCGCGGCGGCTTCCCAGTAGACGGAATTCATGGTGTTCGATTCGAAACGGTTCGCCACGACGACGTTGCCGGTCGAACCGCCCTGGAGATAAATGCCGCGCTGCTTGTTCCAGCGGAACGTGTTCCGCTCCAGACGGTTCCCGGTCGAGATGTCGAATCGGATGCCGTCCTGGGCGCTCGACTCAATGAGGTTGTCCTGGAAGACCTGGTTGTTGGCGGCCGTCACGAGATGCACGCCGTTCTGCTGAGTGCGGCGGAACGTATTGCCGATGATCGAATCGTTCGTGGAACCGTTGATCTGGAGATTGTGCTGAAGCTGGGAATCGACGAAGTTCCAGCGGACGTTGGAATAAGACGAGCCGTTCGCGATCTGGATGCCGATCTGGCCGCAATTGTCGATCGTGTTCGAATCGATACGGTTGAATTTCGAATTATCGGACGCGATTCCCATGAACGTGCTGTATCCGACGTGATTCGAGAGAATCGTGTTCGTTTCGGCGCTCGAATTCAGCAGGATCCCGTGCGCTCCGGCTTTGTTGACATGGCTGTTCTGGACGAGATTCCATCGCCCGGTCACGACGTTGATGCCGTGATTGACGGGCGTGTCGATCCAGCACCGGTCGACCGTGTTGTAGTCGGAGCCGCCGTTCACGAGAATGCCGATGTTGGCCGCGTTCGTCACGCGGACTCGTTCCAAGGAACAGAAGTCGGAGAAGGAAAGACTCACGCCGATATTCGGCGCCTTTACCCAGAGATCGCGGATCGTGACCGTATCGACGGAGATCGCGATATTGGCGGACGCCGTGAAGCTGATGACGGAAAGTGCCGAGTCGACGCCGATCAGGAAGACGCCGGTGTCGTCGATGTCAAGCTGCGCGGCGCGCGTGCATTCGCCGGCGTCGAAGTAGACCGTGTCGCCATTCGAGAGAAGCGGTATGACGGCGCCGAGCGACCGTTTCGGCTTGATCGGCAGGAGCCCGTGGTTGGCGTCGTCGCCGATGGCGCCGGTGAAGGAGTCGCTCGCGTTGTACGCCGAATCGTTCACGTACCACTTGTTCGCGACCGCGGCGGTCTCGATCGTGACGAGCGTTGTGTCGGTTCCCCACGTCGTGGTCTCGTAGACGATCCGCAGCGAGGCCACGCCGAGATCGGTGCCGAACTTGATCGTTGTCGAGCAGACGCCGTTCGTGAAAGCCACCGTCGAAATATTGATGGTGGGTAATCCCGTTGCCGTGATCGCCACGCCTGCCGCCGTAAAGTTGGTGACCGTGTCGCCGCGCGCGTCGACGGCAAGAATGCGAAGCGTGCGGGATTCTCCGAACTCCACCGTGTCGCCCGGACCGGTAAACCGGAACCGCATGTTCGGGTTGGAGTCCTGATTAGCCGCGGGTCCCGGCGTCCATCCCGGACTCGGCTTGATGTTGTTCCGGAAAACACCTGCTCCGTCCCAGGCCCGGATGTAGGACGAATCCTCCAGCGTCCCGGGGAAGGCCACGTCATCGACGGTGTCGCCTCCGTTGTTCATGAGAATCATCCGGCCGCCGCCGTTATTCAGGTCTCCCATGAATCCAGACGTGCACGTGAAGCTATTGATCGCGGCGCTGTTGGAGTCGAAGATGTATGCGCCTCCGTTGTTCGCGGTCCTGTGATAGAGCACCATGTAGCCGCGCGGAGGAATCGTGTCAGAAAGCAGCATCTTCGTCGCGCCGGTGACTCCTAGACGCCACGACGAGAGCGGCGCGGGAGAATCGGCGCGGTTGAAAAGCTCGACCCACTCGTCCTCGTTTTCCTCGGGAGAAACAGGCGCGCCGTCCCAGTCGACCGTGCCCACATTGACCATGATCTCGTTGATCAGAACCTGCGGGACGGGGCCAACCGTGAACTCGGCCCGACCCGTCTCCCCTGTCGTCGCTTCCGTGGCGGTCAGCGTGTCGAGCCCATTTGCCGCGCCCGAGAGCGTCAAGGTCGCGGTGATCTGTCCCGAGTCGGACGCGACAAACACGGCGGACGTCGGAGAAATCGATCCGCCTGCCACCGTGAAGTTCACGGTTCCCGTATAATCTTCCTTGCGAGCGCCGTTGATCGTACGGGCGATGATCGTGACGCCGAATTGGTAGTCGTTGGAAACCTTGGATGGAGCCGTGACATCGAAGTGATGGAGCGGTCCTGGCGTCACGGCGATAGCGCTTGACGTCAGGTTCCACGAAACCGCGGTGATTGTATCCACGGAACTTGTCCCCAGCCACCGATGCCCGTCCTTCGTTCCCGTCTCCGTCGAAAGAGCAACGAAGATTTCCTGGTTGTAGATCCGCGACCCATTCGCGGTCTCCCACAAGGTCAGGACGATTCCCGTGTCATCGGTATTCGACCTCAGCTTCACCGTCGTCACGCCGCGTTGCGACCCGTTTCCGCCGCCGGTCGCGGAGACAGTCACGATGAGCCGCTCACCAAGACCCACCGTGTCCGTCGAACCGGTGCTCGATCGGAGCGTCACGGTCACGCCGGTCAGGTTGGTATCGATCAATCCATTGTCGAACCCTTCCGTGTATGTGTTCGTTTCCGTTGCTGGAGCCGCGGCCCAGTCCAGGTTCGAGAATGTCGTATCGCGGCCGTTGTAGCCGCGGAAGATCGAGCGTCCCTGCAGCGCGGTGGCATTCGTGGCGTTGTGATCATAATTCTCGTTGTCATTCCAGATCTGCGCACCCACCGCGTCGGAATCGTCGCTGGTGTTGGTCGTCGCCGTGTTCTTCCACATGAGAAACGAGACGATCGTGGAGGAATCAAGCGTCGTGGAGGCGTAGAGACCCATCGAACCCGCCTGGCCGAGCCTGTTTCCGAATGACGCGAAGGGGAAGACGTGCGCCGCGTTGTCCGTGTCGGTGAAAACGGTCTCGTGCGCGCCGCTCTCGCCGTAATGCACGACCAGGTGCTTGCCGGACGGGATCGATACAGTCGGGAGGAACGTGTCACCGGTGCTGTAGTCCGTAATAAACCATCCGGCGGTCGAAACAGTCCCGGTCGATCGATTGTAGATTTCCACCCATTCGTCGCGGTCCGCGCTCGAGGGATTGACGACGTCGACAGGCAGTATTTCGTTGATGATGAGCCTATTGTCGAGAAGCGGATAGACTACGACCGTGCCGGTGAAACCCGACGAATCTGCCGTGATCGTATCCGCGCCGACAGCTCCGCCACCGGAGATCGTGACCGAACATGTCGTGTCGCCGTTCCACGCGGATAAGAACGGTATCGTCGTCGGGGAAATCGTTCCCTTGGCGACGGACAGCGTCACCGTGTCCCGGAACGAGGTGACCGTGTTTCCATCGAGGTCCCTTGCGATGACGCGGAGATTAAACGCCGTGCCTCGCTTGACGGTGCGCGATTGAACGAGGAGCACAGGGTCGGTTTCATACACATCGAAATGATCCACGACGCGCTGCGCGCGAAATTCGATCTTCGTCGAGGTTTCGGAATTGAGCCCCGGGTCGTAAGAGACGATCCGGACCCAATGCGATTCCTCCGAGAGGTTGCCGATCGTCAACCATGTGTTGTACGTGTACGTGTCAACGACGATGTTATTGAAGAGCGAATCGACGCGCGTGACCTGGACGCGGTACCGCACCGGCGGCGTCGAGTCCGTTGACGCAGTCCACGTGCAGCCGACGGCATTGAAGACCCATGCGCCCGCGGCAGGCGCGGTGATGACGGCGGCGGTCGGAGGAACGGCGGTCTGGACGGTCAAGGCAAGAATTCCGTTAATGGGGCCTGGCGCCGTCGTCTCCGTGCCATACGTCGTATCCGCAGTCACTGTGCAGGCGCCTGTGAACCCGGTGATCGTCACGGATTCCATTACCATCCCATTGCGCGTATCCGTTGTGGAATAGGTGTTGAACGTGTCGGCCGTCGTCGTGGGATTGATCGTACCCTGCGAAATCCTGAGGCGCGCAAATCCCGTCATGCTCGCCGCCGCCGTGTCGGATACTTTTCTCCCGAACGTGTCCTGCGCCGTTATGTGCAGCGAGAATGGCACTCCTGTTTCGACATACGTTCCCGACAGGCACGAAAGCGAGAACTTGATCCGACTGCCGCCGTACGATCTCCCTCGCGGATCCTGCGTCGCAATGTTGAGCCAGTCGGCGTCCGCGTTGTTGTCGTTGTAGTGTCCCGCATTCCGCAGCTCCGAGTCAGTCCGCATCTGGGCGCCCGTGTTCGCGTTCTGCGTCGTCGTCCGCGTAATCGCTTCGTTGTTGGCATCGAGCCAGGCCTTGGCAAGGTTGACGCCATCAACGCCGGGCGCTCCGGCGGCGGGAGTCTGGCCCAGTCCGACGCCGTCGATCACGTCTGTGTCGCCGGACGGAGGCGTGTCGATCGTGAGCGTATTCCGCAGAAGAGCAAACGCATTGGCGGCGCCTGCGGTGAAGGCGATGAGACCCGTGGAATCGGCGCCCGCCGCGGCCCAGCTCGCGAAGAGGTAGTAGCCGAAGGCCGGAATCGTGTCGTTGGTGGTAAAAATATATTTATTGAGCGTCGTGGAGGTGGCGCCGGGCGTCACGTTTACCGACCACTTCTGGAGGCTCGCACCCTTCAATCTGACCGTCGTGTCGGTAGGATTGTGCAGCATGACGTAGTCGTTGCCGGCCGTCCCGCCGTTGCCGTTCCCGACCTCGGCGATGACGAGGTTCCGCAAGCCCGACGCGCTATCGAAGATGATCTGGAAGTATGCCGCGTTGGAGTCCGTGAATGTGCCATACGAACTGTTGAGGTCTTTGACTCGAACGCGCCAGAAGTAGGTAACGCCTCCTTCCAGAAATGGCGCCGTGTCGGGATAATCCGTGTACTGGTTCGTGGTCGACTGCGTTTCGGCGAAGATCCGGGAGTCGCCCTTCCAGACTTCAAAAGCAAATCCCGTCTGCGCGTCGTTCGGATCCGAATCGCCGAATGTCCAGGAAAACCTGGGGATGTTGTCGGAGATCGAGAAGGAATTGCTCTTGCTGTCGACCAGGACGTTAGCGGGAATGGCCGGCGCCGAATTGATCCGAAAGGCGAAGTCCGACCCCATTGACCACGGACCCCAGCCGAAGTCATCCCGCGTCCGCACTCTCCAGTAAAAGGTGTCTCCCGTACCGATCCCGGCGAGAGCCTCCCAAGTCGTCGCGTTCGAATCGGTGTTATGGGAGAATTTCTCCTGGCTGACGGAGGAAAAGTCGGAGTTGTTGTCGATCTGCACATGCCACGCGGGATTTTTGGCGGAAAGAGTGCCGTCCGTGTCGGTGATGGTCCACGAAAAGATCGGCGTGGCATCGTTCAGGATCGCGCCGTCGCCGTAGACCGTCGTGTCGCCCGTCTGCGTGATGCCGAGGTCGGTGGGCGTGTCCGGCGTCGTGTTGATGCGGCCGTCGGCGTTGATGTCGATGTCGATGAACCAGTCGATATCGGAGTCGGTGACCTCCGCGGACGTGCTGGTGTTGGAGAGGACATCAAGCATGGAGGATGTCGCTGCGAATGTGCCGGTCGCGCCTGTGCGGAACGGGCGCATGTAGGCGGGAGTGTCGAACTGATCGGAGTTGCTGCTGACACCCTGGCCGATGCCGACGGTCATCCGGAGCGTCATCGGAGGACGTTTGCCGCCCAGGAGATCGGCCCAGCGGATGTCGTATTCGAACGTGTCATAGTTGGTCGTGTTACGGAAGGAAGTTCCAACCTGCCTCCGGATGTTGCCAATGGCGCGACCGCCCGGCGCCTTCCAGATCGCCGTGCCCGACATTCCACCGCCCACCGCGATCGGCGTGATCGCGATCGCGCGTTCCCATTCGCAAACCTGCTCGTCCGAAGACTGCGACGGCCGCTCGATGAAGATCCGCTGGAACTGCGTGTCTTCGTAGACATTGTTCGAAATATCATCCGGCACGCCATGCCAATGGCCATCGTTGTCGTTCGGCCCGTAGGATGTGACTGCGACATAGAGATCGCCATTCCGGACGCCGGTGTCGCGAAAGAACTCGTCCAGATCGATCGTGGCTTCAATGGCAGGATCTTCCGCCCCTGATGCGGCAACGATCTGCGATCGATTATCCATGTCCGTGTCGCCGTTGGCGCCCAGCGTGCCCCTGACTTCGAAACTCGGACTGCCGGAACCTATAGTCGAACCGCCACCGCTCCAATCCCGGTAACGCCCCTCGACATAGTCGTTTCCAGCGTTGCCATCGCGTCCGATGAAGATATCGTGATCCATGATCGTGCCGGCCTTCTGCCAGATGCCCGCATACCAACCGCGGTTCACTGTTGAAGTCTCGTCGGCAATGAAAATGTAGTTGTCGCCGTTTCCAGTATTGAAGGGATTGGATGCGATGTAGAGCTCATTCGTGACAGGACTGTAGTCCCACTTGAGCTGATTCGGACCATCGGCTTCCGATGTCTCGTTGCGGCGAGTCGCCGTCATGCTCGGATCTTCGTTTGTCGAAGCCACGCTGTCCGGACCGTCCAGGGCGCCGTCGCCGATGGCCCAGCGGTTCGGAAGCATGGCGTTGGCGGAGCCGCCGGTGATATCCATCTGGTGCCGCTCCCCGCGCGCGTCGGCCGTGTTCGAACCGAGATGGCGCGTGCCGGTAGCGGCGTCGCCCGGCAGCCACCAGTTTCCGAAATCCTGGACCGAGGTCGCCACGCCCGGTCCCTGCTTTGTCACGGACGAGGACGTGTCGCGCGAGACATCCGTGTCGATCGCGACAAGCACAAACGGGTTCGCTGTTGCGGATCCGTCCTTGAAGGAAACCAGCATGCGGAAGGAATCGGACGATGCGGCGATCCGGAATTCCGTCATGTCGAAGTTGTCCGCCGTCAAGCCCGGGTTGTCGATCTCGCCCTCGGGACGCACGTCACCGGTTCCGTCCTTCCAGACGAAGGCGCCGTTGACGACCCGCGATTCGTTGCTGCTCATCCCCGTCGACAATCCCGGGAAATCGACGTCGTCGCCGTCGGTGGCGAACGTG
>CAZCME010000027.1:0-53857 GCA_964499705.1 uncultured bacterium
GTGGGAGGGGTCCCGGCGCGAGCCGGGCCCCTATCCCGATCATTCGTTAGACGAATTCCACCATCGGCACGTTGGTCGCTTCGCAGGCGGACTATCATGAATATATCATGTCCCATATCCATTGCATATATGACCCTGACCACTCAGGCTGTAAGAAAAGGATCATGTCGCATATTGCGTGCGAGATTACCAATGGAAAAAGCTTGTTCGTCTTGAGATAGTACGCCGTGATGAAGATGCTTAACACGAAGGTGGAAGGGATATTGAATAGACCAGTTTCCCAGTGAATGTAAGAGAAGATGCAGGAGACTACCAAGACAATCATCGAACTGGACATGTTATAGCGACGGAAAAGAGCAACCAGCACCCCGCGATAGAGGAACTCTTCGACAACCCCTCCGCCAATCGATCCGTATATCGCAATCATTGTCCGTGCTTGGATTGAGTCGGGAAGCACAGAGTGAAAACTAAACGCAGCGGGATAGGTCTGCCACGGGAAGATGCATAGAGTGAGCGCATAGAGCGTCAGAATGAGCCACGGAAACACAGCGATCCAAAACGCAGTGTGAACGAGAAGCACATTTGTTTCGCGGGTCGTGGACGGCAAAGTCAGACCGAACATGGCGGGCGAATATTTCCATTTCGAAAAGAGATAGAACCAGCATATGCCAGTAATAATGACAAATTGAATTGTATCGACTATCCAGAAGAGCAAAAGGTTTTCGCCGGTGAAGGGCAGAAGTAGTCCATTGAGCATGGGAAATGCAAGCATCGCAAAGGCGACCTTTTCCAGCCGTCGGACGACAAGTAGCGTTTCGGCATCAATCGGCAAGAACGTCGAAGTACCCGCTGTCGTCATGATAGGGCGATAACCGCCTTCGACAATTGATGGCAAGAATATAGGCGACGCAGCGAGTCTTCGTCTAACGATGACGATTGCTGAACTGCGCGACATGAAACCAAACCATTCATAAACTATGCGCAATCATAGCAAATCGACCTGATCCGGGCGCGCCATTTGCCGCCTCTGCAAATGGCGTGAACGGATCACTTAACAATAACCCGCGCAGTTGCGCGTAGCGACCGAAGGGAGCGAAGCCAGCAATCGTTCGTTAGACGAAAACCACTGATGGAATGACATGATGCTAATGCATGCCAGTCTTTTTGACCATACCGCCCTCGACGTCGGCTAATGGATGCATGGTGATAAAGGCGTTGCTATCATATTCGCGAACGATTGCTCGCACCCGAGAGATTTCAAGTCGAGTTACCACGCACAATAGAATGTCACGCTCTTCGTCAGTCAGACCGCCCCTGCCCCGGAATACGGTGACACCGCGCCCGAGATCCTTGGTTATTGCCAACCGAATGTCTGAACTGCGGGAACTGATGATGGTGATGGACGTGTATTCCTCAAGACCATAGATGACAAAATTGAGAGTCTTTGCGGCGGCAAGATACGTCAGGATCGAGTACAGTGCGGCTTCGACACCGAGCACGGACATGGCTACGAGAAACAGCACTACGTTGAATCCCAATATCACATCACCAACGCGAACTATTCTAAAGCGCTTGCTGATTAGCAGAGCGGCGATTTCGGTTCCGTCCAGTACTGCTCCACCGCGTACAGCAAGGCCGATGCCTGCGCCGATAAAGAAGCCGCCGAATACTGCCGTAAGTACAAGATCCGGTGTTACATCAGGATAAGGAATAACCACCAAAGCAACCGCTAGACCCGATATTGCAAGTACGCTTCGAATGGCAAACACGCCGCTGATATGGCGATAGCCGACGATGACAAATGGAACATTGACTAGCGGGAGCCAAATGGCGAGTGGTATCGGCGTGATCTTTGAAAGTAACATAGACACACCGGTAACGCCGCCATCAATGAAATTGCTGGAGAGGAGAAATCCGTTGAGTCCCATTCCCGCCGATATGACGCCGAGGGATATGAGTAAGAAGTTGCACGTCTCCGGAAGGAATCGTGTGCGAAACGCATGCCATCTGGTAATCTGCGTGCTCATCGGGAAGTATCACGGGCTGAGGGCGGCGGAGGGATAGGTTTGCCGCATGACTGACAGGGAACGGTGTCGGCCCGACGAGATTTGTCGACCATCTGCGTGCGCTTGCAACTTGGACAAGTGCGCTTCAGATGAAATACGGTTGCAATAATAGCTTGGAATATTGGATTCATAATGTCATCTTTCCGAGAAGTTCGCCGAGGTCAAGTCTCCCCGTCGTCATTGCCAATTTGCCTTCCGCATCGTGCGGCCACTCCTCGGGCGGACGATCGCGATAAAGCTCGACTCCGTTTCCATCGGGGTCCTCGAGGTAAATCGCCTCCGAAACGCCGTGATCTGATGCTCCCGTGATGGGATATCCCGCTTCGATCAACCGCCTTACGGCGCGCGCCAGTTCGCGACGGTCCGGATAGAGAATCGCTACATGATAAAGCCCTGTCGACCGAGGAGGCGGAGCCGCGCCGTCCGAACTTTCCCATGTATTGAGACCGATGTGATGATGATATCCGCCTGCCGAGAGGAATGCGGCGCCGGGATAACGCTGTTGAACTTCGAAACCGAGGAGATCGCGCCAGAACGAGAGCGACCGATCAAGATCGGAGACTTTAAGATGAACATGCCCGATCCGGACACTGGGATGAATCCTTGCGGATTGGGGCGAAGGGTCCGCAACGTCAGCTGCCATGTGGTTCGTCATCGCCTGTCATCTGGAAAAGCGAAGATGCAGAAGAATGGGAAACTATACAGCAACGACACCGACGCTTCGCCTAACGATTCAGTTTGTCGAACGTTTTGCACGGCGCGTCGCGTGCGGCATGCCAATAACCTACCCTGGATCATGACCATTACATTATCACAACCGATCCCGCGCAAGAAGCATTAGCACGCGGCGTGACGTGCAAAAGGTTGCGCGGAGGAGCGAAGCGACGTAGCCGACAAACTGACGTTAGACGAAAACCAGCGTAGGTAATCATTATACCTATCGCGCGCATACCTATGGTAAATGGGTGCTAATAGACAGGTATACCCTGTCCCGATCTTTTGCCGTCGAAAGTGGGTATAAGCCGTAAGTTATCTACCGGTTTAGAAATGTCTCGTGGCGGCGCAAACTGTTTCTCAATGAGGTTGCGTAATATTTCGGCCCAATCAGAGGGACTTCCGTCTAGGATGCTAACGTGGAGAGGATTGTCGGGGTCATAATCTACAGCATCGAGTGGGTTCATCTCATAAAGCTGAGCCAAAGCGCTGCGCGCTTCGGATTCTCTTTCCAACTTTGTATAACATTCTCCGATGCGATACAGCTGCATGCGAACATCATATAATGACGTATCGCCCACACTGAATGCTCGTTCGTAGGCGCGTACGGCTTCAGAATAATTGGCGGGGGGCGGACGATACACGCGTAAGTCGCCTAAGCGCGCCCAGAGCCTCCAATTATCAGGATCATTTCGAATAGTGCGAGAGACTAAATCAACGGCGCGGTCGAGTTCACCATTATGAGCTAATGAATAGCTAAAATCTAAGACGACCCCAGACATTGCAGATGGGGCGTGAGGTTCATCTTGTAGTAATTTTATCGTGATTTCAAAATGTTCGATAGAATCATCTAAGGTGCATAATATAGGACCAATCCAGCCGCCGTCACCCTCATTCCATTCACGCGATTGATTAGCCAAGTGAAGCTGATAACAAACTCGAGCCAGCGAATAGTGCGCTTGGGCACTGTTCGGAAATGCGCGCACATACCTTTCTGCCGAATGAAGAGCATCGGGAGCATCCCTTCGTGATGCGGCTTCTCTATGCGCGGTTAAGAACGGCAGTTCGTCCACGTTTAGCGAAAAGCTTGATCTGAGTGGACGTAGCTGTCGGCATTCAATGTTCCTTATATACTTTGACGGAATAGCAAAGTTGATAGATTGACCGGCGAGAATAGAGGACGTAACAATGCCTATTACTCGTCCATTACGGTTTATGATCGGCGAGCCACTCGATCCAGGTGAAATCGGCGCTGTGATTTGCAATTGACTGCGACTATTATGGGTACGAACACCAGAAACTATCCCGGTAGAAACTGTGCCTTGAAGGCCAAGTGGACTGCCAATTACAACGATTTCTTCTCCTATGGTCGGGTCAATCGTCTCGAGTCTAAGATAAGGAAGTCTGTCGCCGTCGATTTTTAATATCGCGAGGTCGCTATTCTTATCATAACCATAAATGCCAGAGACCTGGTAACGAACACCGTTGCTTGCGATTGCCCATATCGTCGTTCCTCCAGCCAGTGCATGAAAATTTGTTATCAGCTTACCGTCCTGAGAAATCAAGAAACCAGTGGCTGAACTAACTTCGTTGCCGCTTTCGCCAAAAACCTCTAGTAGGTACACGGCGTTCTTGGCAGAACCAGCAAGGCGTGCTGCATTGAGTGAATGGCCATTGGTGCTTGTGAAGGCGACTAGGAAAAGGAATCCGAGCAGCCTGAATCTGGTCGTGCGTATTAACATAAGTAATTCATAGTATAGAACTTAGTGCCTGATGTCGCCATTGTACATGCGATATGGAATTATGGGTAAGAGGAATCTTTGCACGCGAAGATGAATGGAAAATTGGATGGGCGCGCAATCTGCGGATAGGAAATAGCACGGTGTAAACGAGAGGGCTGCCATCGATATTCCTACGACGAGTCATTTTACCAATTCTGGAAGGAGGCGGAGGGGTCATTCCGCATGATCCTGATAATCGCCTATTGCTTGAATTAGTTCGCGTACTTCTGTGGGGCGATAAATCCGGGGATTCCATGACAAGTGACATTGGGTGCCAATGGATGCCCAGTGGCCGTCGAGAACGATGTAGTCGCAATAGGCGAGAGGAACAACCGAATGGAAATAGTCCATAGCATGGTTTCTTGTAATCGGGAAATCCTGTTTACAGATTAGCTCTAATATCTTTCCGTTGGTAATATATGCGCGACGGTTGTTGGCGACAGCAGAGACGTCGAATGCCTTTCCTTGAAGGCGCGGATTCGCTTTCCACTGAGCACGAGCTTTTGTGAGGAATCGGACAATGTCATCCGAAACAGCTATTCTGCGCGGGGTTATCGAATCCTGATATTCCTTCTCGGCAACGGCATCGAAGATTGGGGCGATGGACATAGTGGTCGCGTCGATGAAATGACGGAACTCCTTCAGGAAACTGATGTCAAACCACACCTCATTTTCCCCCGGGCATAATTCGCGATCTGACACTGCCCCCGGCGTGGATTCAATAGGAATCCAATGTTGCCCCACACCAGCTATCACATTCTTGATCTTCATCAGGGAATCTGGACTGCTTGCCGAAAACTCCACCAAGTTCATTATGGAAACAGCGAGCGTACCATTCTTTGCGACGGCTGAAACCAGGTCTGCGAGAAGAGAGATGTCCTTTTCAAGGAGTATGAGCCCACAGTTATCAAGATAGACAAGAGGGCGACGACAAGGAAAAGAATAGGTCAGAATGCCCTCACTTTTCAAGGAGAGTTCAGGCATGAGGCCTCCGGCGCTGGCCTTCGCCTGGGACTCGCGATGAGCAACACCTCTCGTTGAGCTGGGCGGGGCGCTTGCAGAACGGTGTGCGTCGAGGTGAATCATCAAGCGATATTCGGAACGATGCCGTCATCAACATAGAGTGCTGCAAGCGCCATGCACGGCGGGCGATGCCAGACAAAGGGGAGTAATCATGCTCTCCCGCGGGTCTTCGTCTAACGATGACGATGGCCGAACCTGGAGCCCGGCGCGGCGAATGCGACACGATGACAACCCCTCGCGAATCATCGCCACGATCTTATCATGAGCTATCGCCAACTAGAAACCCCTGCATTCGCCGTGACGGGCGGAAGGTTGCGCGGAGCGGCCAACAGGCCGCGTAGCCGGCCATCGTTCGTTAGACGAACTCCACCGTAGGCTTCGTTCCGAGCCCTTGGGCGCATGCATTCAGCAAATCCGCCTATCGACATAGTCAGTCGATTTGCAAGCAATCGTAAAATCAGAGACAATACGCTTATGAGCACCGTGTATCTGGAAACAACGATTCCGAGCTACCTGTCCAAAGCAGCGAGCACTGATCAAGTGTTCGAAGTGCATCGGTCGCTGACGTGGCAGTGGTGGAAAGAGTCGCGGCGCGAGTACGACTGTTTCGTTTCAGAGGCTGTTATCAAGGAACTCTCCCTTGGAACGCCTGACGCGGCTTCGCGCAGACTTGCATTCGTGTCTGAAATTCCGATATTGGCGGTAATGCCGGAAATTGAGACGATGGCGCGTGAGTATCTTGGTGCCCTGCGTCTCCCGGACAAGGCGATTATTGACGCGGTCCACCTGTCTTACGTTATCAGGTATCGAGTAGACTATCTCTTGACGTGGAACTGTAAGCATCTCGCGAACGGTGTGGTGAGACGCCGACTGCAGGAGTATAATGTCCCTAGAGGCGTTCATCTGCCGGTCATCGTGACGCCAGAAGAGTTACTGACGTCGAATATGGAGGAATTGTGATGAGCGAAGATTCCGTGGTGAAGGAAGTCCGAGAGGCGCGTGATGCGTTCGCGAAAGAGTGCAAGTATGACCCGCACATTATTCTGGCGCGCCTTCGAGAAGATGAGACCAAGCATGGCGAGCGCCTTGTGACGCCCGACGCATTCCAGAAGAAGTATCCGACGCGCAATATCGCGTAGATTCGTACAGTTCTTCATGAACATATTAGCGCCTGCACTCCATTAGCACGGCCTCGCCCCATCGTGTGATAATTGGACCGGCAACGAGGATAAAGCCTGCCTTCTCGTATGCTCTCCGCGCACGCATGTTATTAGGATTGGGATCAGTGCCAACAGTTGGAGCGCCCTGCGCAAACAATCGTTGCACGTGCGCGCGAACAAACGCGGTGCCATGTCCCTTGCCCAACATGTCGGCCTCCCCAATATACTGATCAATCCCGCGCGCCCCTGACGGCAAGTACGAGAACGGGTGAGGATCCCAACCATGCACGTCATAGTCTTGAGCAAAGGCGAACGGTCGGTCGTTATGTTCCACGATCCACATGGAAATTCGAGAATCCGCTAGTTTCTCTGTTTCCTTCTCGATTTCGGGCGCCCCCCACCACTCGACTACATGTTCTGCGGCTCGCCAGCCAGCCAAGAGCGGCAAATCCGATACAATGACAGGACGAAAGCAGTATGCATCAGTCGTGTTCATGGCGTTGACCGGCCATACGATGAGCCTAGCGGGACTTCGTCTAACGTTTCAATAGCCGCGCATGCACTTCGGCTATTGTGCCGTATCAGGGCATTAGGCGAAGTGCAACTTCGCCTATTTTTTGCAATAGATGAGACAAGAAAAAAATAATTATTCACGTTGCTTTCCCCCAGCTGAAAGTCATAAATTAAAATTTACCACAGTTCCCATAGATGATTCAAGGGCGGGATCGATCTATGCTGGAGTGCGGCCACGAAAACTCAGACAGCTCGGCGACGACGAAGACGAGTCACTACCTCATCAGCCGTAGCTTTCGCGATTCGAGAGACAAGTGCACTTCTTGAAGGGGTGTCCGCAGCAAGGCCGCGTTCAATCAGATCTCTAGCGACCGAAGTATAACCGGATGCCCCGCGCTTCAATGCCTCTGCGGATAGACGTTTCTTAACTTCCGGGGGAACGCGAAGCGTAAGCAGTACCAAGCTTTGTCGGCGCTTCGGCATTCGATATTTTGGCGTCTCATCAAATTCGGCCATCACTTCATTTAGTGACATGTTCTCAATTCGTTTTGCCATCACTTCCTCCTTTTAACGACCAAACGCGGTAACTGGTCGGATATGCCCGTCGTCAATCTTGTCAATGACGATCACAAGATTTCTACCGCCCATGGTCTGCCCAGTGACCAAGTATCGGCGTTGATACTTCGCCTCTTTCCTGCGTTTCTTATGCGGCCGAACTTCGTATGCAGAAAGCTCGAATATTTCATCAACCTCGGTCTGTGCAACGGCGTGCTGCGCGATGTGCTCCAAGTTAACGTCATCCCAATCGAGGATGGGAGTTTCCGACCACGGTGGACGAGGCATAGGCGACATGGAACGTAGTACGAATGTTATACGATCGCTCAGTCTGTGTCAACGGCGAACAAATGAAAATGATGCGCTAGAACCTGAGAAAGGAAAGGCAAGCGGCTCCGCGGAGCGGTCGACTTCGTCTAACGTTTGAGATTGGCGAACGTTTCGCACGGCGCGACGTTCGCGAGACGAAAATATGCGATGTGAATTCATGAGCCGAAACTTATCAGAAACCCTCGAATGAATTCCACCCATGCGAACGGCGTGACGGGCGAAAGGTTGCGCGGAACGGCCCGCAAGGGCCGTGGAGCCGCCAATCTTCACGTTAGACGAACGCCACCGTTGAAACGTATCAAGCAATTCCGCTGCCATATTCATTCAAGCGCGCCAATCATATATAGAGCGAACACCACATTAGACAATGAGCTAATCATCACGATCCCGCCTTTGCTCATACCAATCATGGAACTTTTCACATAGGACTTCCGAATCATTGCGGTCGTTCCAATTCTCCCCATAGCGTTTGCTCAAATACGTATCTTGGGCTGAATTATATCGACCGAGCTCAAAGGCCTCCAGAAACTTATAGTGATTATCTGTAACCCTCTTCTTGTCGGCTGATTGATGGCACTTCCTGCAAAGAACCTCGACGTCTTCTGGACGTTCGTCATGAAAATGCTCATAAGTCTTGTGATGAACTTCAAGACGTACCCCGACAGCACCACATTTCTCGCAGCGGCTATTTCGGATAGAGATAATGCCCTTACAAAAAATCCTCCATCTTGCCGACGAGATATACGCCTTGTATGCGTTCAGGAACTCAGGTGTGCCGTACGTTTTCGCCAATCGATCCTGCTCGATCTGTGTATCGTGTTCACGCCGTGCGCGTCCATTATCCCCCTCGAACAGAGAGCCTTGATATTTCAATGCCATGAGATTCCGTGTGGCCAAGCTGGCGACAAGAGGTCGTCTTCGGCTAACGATTGTGATTTCCGAACTTCGCGAAGTGAAAATAAACCGTTCATTAACGATAGCCTATCATAGCCGATCGACCTGATCCGGGCGCGCCATTTGCTGCTTTTGCAAATGGCGTGAACGGATCACTCAACAATAACCCGCGAAGTTGCGCGGAGGAGGCCCGCTTCTGGCCGACGTAGCCGGAAATCAGCGCGTTAGGCGAACGCCACCGTATAGTGTATTCAGAGTCATCGCACGCGGTATTTGCCAGTCGATACCCGTTATTAGTATTGATGATCCGGCGACTTATTTGCGTATCGGCGCTTCCCATAAATTCGATTAGATTGCGAACACCACGTTTGTGCATTCTCCAGATCATGCCATCAGGCCCTATTGTTTCCGCTAGCTCGACCATTGACCATACTGACTTCATCACTGATGCTGCCAACAGTAGCCGTCAGTGCCTGCACTACGGGAGCAACGATAGCCGCGCCTTGTCGTAGCTAGACAACGGCCATCGCTTTCATCTCGCGCGGGCCGTGAATAAGCAGCTGCTTCCGCTTCAGCTAATTTGGCCGCCCTCTCGACTTCCTGCTGGCGTCGCCGTTCTTCAACCTCAGCTTTCCGTTGTAGTCTCTTTGCTTCTGCATCAGCTTTCTCCTGTTGCCGCTTTGCCTCTGCGTAGACCTTCTGCTGTCGCCGCTTTTCCTCAGCCTCAACAATCTGCTGCTTTCGCTGTTCCTCAGCGATAGCTGATCTAGCCTTTTGAATTAGTCGTCTCACCTCTGGCGATTGATCCGGTATCGAAATGTCAAAGATCACAGACATTCGTGCGACTTTTTCAGCAAGTGCGGAATCTCCCGATGAAAGGTAGTTCTGCAATAAGACTCTGTAAACGTCCGTCAGATGCTCGCGAGAAACATTCTCCGGGGTAGCATGATCCAAATGAGTATTATAGAGGATGACAGCAGCATCAGTATCGCCATTCAGCCACAGCGTATAAGCCTGGCTCAGTATCTGGTATGGTGTAGGCTGCTGATGGATGGCAGTAGTGGAAATAGTGTTTTGCGGGGGGCTTTGACTAGGAGCTGAATTTGATGAGTTCGCTTGCCGCGATGGCTGATAGGTCATTCCCACGATGAAGAAAGTTGCTATGGTAATTACGGCTTTAGCTTTTCTACTATGCCATTTGTCTAACCAGAGCCAGATAAGACACACTGGCCAAACGCGGGAAGAAATAAAGAAATACAATATAAGATAATAAAATCTCCATTTTCCACGATTACGATACTTGTTCAGCTCGCTTGGGGCATCCAACCACGCTGTGAATTGATTCCATAAGCCATTCGAAATTGATGAATTCTCTGCGGAAGGCTCTGTGACTTCGCGTTCATTTTCGATTCCGGCTGATGTTGAGTTCTGAGGGCGCTCAGAATCATCCGGATCAATGCCCATCAATTCGAGCATATCCTTCGATAAAGTAAAAGCGCGGATCCCAGCGCGCTGGTATTTCTCTGTTTGATTGTTAATCGCAGCCTCGGCCATGTCGATGATAGCGTCGCAATAATGATCGTCTTTCTCGGCAATTTCCTGAGCAGCGCTGCCAATGGAAACGCGACGCCGAATCTTCGAAATAAGTTCTTTCCGTGCTTCGATCGCCGATATTTGTTTTCGGATTTGTGCCTTTTGTTTACTTCCGGCGAGAATATTATTGACTGCTGCTTGGATATTCGTCGCCGCATTGCCTGGTTCCGTTACGTCCGTATTGGTCGATCGCATTGCCACTATGTATTCTTCCGCGCTGTTCAAATCTTGAATAATCGCCATTTCATTCTCGGAAACTAAACCACCGTTGGGAAGTTTCTCGATCCCTGTGACTACCCGTGCTGTCGCGATCTCGGAAATATCAGGCTGTATTGGAATCTCATTACTAACGAGGTGAAGATCCTTGAGAAATGTCTCGATATTTAACTTATTGGCCACTATCAACCAAGCGTCATGTATTTATCAAGGAACTTCCGCGTAATGGCGTCCTCAAATACTTTTCGCGCCCGCTTGATGATATCGTCCGCTTCCAAATTAAAGTCTTTGGCAGATTCCCACGGCACTGGAACTGTTGCGAGCCCTACTGTTCCACCGCCACCCCATCCCATTTTCCGTGAACTGGAGCACTCCACGCCTTGAGGAAAGCAACTTATGATTTTCTCTTCTGCCTCCAAACCGCCTCGACACCAGACCCAAGGAAACAAACCACCGTTGTCGAGATAGATACCGATTTGGCGCACATATTTTCCTTCTTCATCTTTGCTTGGCGTACGAAGATCGAGTTTCAGCTGCCAGCTCTTTTGAACGGTACTTGTTTTCGGAGATTTAAGCTTGAGCGATTCGATAGTCGCTAAGCGAGCCTGCAAATCCGAAACGCATGCTTCCAGCAAGGTGGCCGCCTCGATACAAGCCGCGTCACCAACAGCATTCACTTTCTTCTTGATAAGTTCAAGATCAGCGTGATGTTCGACTTCAGGAAGAGATTTTTCTTCCTCGTACAACTGGGTCATCTCCGAATAATATTTTAGGTAGAACATGAGTGATTTTCCGATCGCCGCCATATTTATTTTCCTCCTGTAAATCCTGATGAGAGATATTCGCTAATACGGTAAATGTCATCCTTCGTGGTAATATTTCCGCAATTCAGCAGGTAGAGATCTTTCAATACTCCAGTCATGTAGAGCCGTAGAAATTCGATTCCCGGCTTTTTATCGAGTTTCGGTAGCTGCGTTCGAAATAGTGACATGAGTGTGATGAATGATATGGGAATCCATTGCGGTCCCCCACATTTGGATTTCGTTTCGGGCATCCTTCCTTGATCCGGAGTAAGAAAGACAAGGGCATGATGGTCCGAGAAAGAGATGCGTTCTTGAAGCAAGTTCTCATACCTCTCACACTGATCCTCTCCTTCGTCGGCCTCGACTTTGGCTTCCACGATCACCATCCATTCTTCAATCTTGTCGTCGGGCAGAGTCCATTTCCCGCGCATGAAGATATCGAGTCGATCACGGGTTTCCCCGCTGATTAACTCACACTCGATGCGCACGTCGTGCAGCTGTGGCTCGTGCGGCATTTCCATAAATATTTTCCCTAAAAATACACGGAGAAGTGCCTCTTTGAAACCATGGTCTTCATCGGGATTCATCAACCAACCAAGCGTGCGAGTATGGGCGGTTTCGCGAAGACCTAAATCGAGCGTGCCAAAGAGACTGATTCGGCAGCGAAGGGGATCGTTGAGAGGTAGGTGTTCATACCAATCCGAACCGCCATCTAGCTTGTCGATCAACGTCAACTTCATGGTCTCAAACAGGCTCGCTAATTCTGAGTAATCATGATCCGTCAGTGTCTCGAGAAATTCACAGTCACGTGAAAGAGTTTTACTGACGACGTAAAGGTCGCTGACAAGCGCCTCGACATCTACACGCGTGGGATTGGGCGCGTATGCCAGATCGAGGTCGAAAATGAATTGCTTGGATATAGAGAGATTCATGTGAGAACTATATGCTCCAACGGTATTGTAGAAAGATTTTATTGTGGGCGAAAGCAGCGCGAGTCACACAAAAGGGGCGTGCACGGCGGGCGCCGCCAATCAAAGGAATGATATCAAGCTTCGTCTCAGAGACTTCGCCTAATGTATAAGGTTCCGAAGCCGACGCGGAGCGCCACGGAAGAGAGGGGAACCGACGCTTCATCAGGTTCACCGAACGGTGGCGTGGAGCGTCGGGTTGCGCGCCAGCCGGAAAAGCGACGTCGGGCGAACTGACCGCCTTCCGTGATCGGGAGCTAATGAGAGAACGTAGCCCAAGCGTGCAACGAAACGCGCCCATCAGGCAAACCGACACGGAGGTCGGTTTGCCTGACGATTCGAATGGCCGAACTTGCAGACCGGCGTGACGTTTGCGGAATGACAATGACCATCGCATATCAATTCAACTTCACAACTACACGAGCCATCATGATATAACAACCTCAGCAAACGGCATGACGGTTTGCAAGTTAGCGGGAGCGCCCGCCAGGGCGCGGACGCGGCCATTCGGCATTAGACGAAGCCCACCCTTGATATGAATCAAGCTCAACCCACGAGAAGTTCATTCAAGCGCTCCGATCATGCATAAGTGCAGGCAACGGACTGAAATCTGCAGATACACGCAAACCCGTCATATTATTTTCACAATAGAGTAAGTGGATGCCCGTTGCCATATCACTTTTGAAGGGACTCCAGCCGCCGCTTGCCATCATATGTCCATTTTATACGTACCCGCTGACCGATCTCGACGCGACCGACAGAGGCGGCAAATGTCTTCGTGTCCGCAATACCGCCGTTACGAGAAGTAAGCTTAGGAACGTAGCGTGTCGCAAATCCGGTATCGGAACGAATATCAATCCAATACTCACCGTCCCAATATTTGCCAATATCTGTGACAATACCTGATGTTCTACCAGATGTGGCGCGAGGTGTGAGAGTCTCAATCTTCACCATCCATGGCATCAATTCATTGTAATCGTATGATTTCCATGAGAGGCGAATTATGCCTTCTGGAGGAATCTTTCCCATAAATTGCATTAGCGCCCTTCTGGCTGCCCTATGTTCGGGCAATTCTTCTCCCACGTAATAGGGATTGTCAGGAACAGGTGATAACCGATCTGCTACGAATTCAACCATGAGATGCGTACCTTCTTCAGAAATATTGCGGCGAACAGAGGAAGCGATACAAATGATGCATTCAGAGTCGATTGTATAGTCTTTGAGACCGGCGTGATCGCGATCGCCCGTTTGACGGATGGCAACTCCCCGGGAAGTAGACTCAGTTTCAGCTTTCAATGTAATCGAACCAGGAAATAAGCCCGTCCCCACGTTTAGTTCTGTGAGTATTCCAACTATGCAGGCGTCCCATGACTCATTTGGCGTGGCGTCTTTCGGCGCGTCGTATCGTTTGGATTTATCAATGTCAGCAAGCTCTGATGCTGAAGCCCTTGTAGCAACCATGCCAATGAACAATATCGATACTGTGTATACCAACACATATCTGGACCGACGACGGTGATTGTCTACCATATTTTCCTCCTAATTATAACGATTTGAGATCATTGATGCTGCCAACAATAACCGTCAGCGCCAGCACTTCGCGAACAACGATCGCCTCGCCTAGTAATAGCAAGACAACGACCATCACTTTCATTGCGGGCGGGCCGTCCATAATTATAATTATGGCTATTCCTCGCCATAATCCACATATAGAATCTTTATTACTGGTAATCGCCTAACAAAGCGCCCTTCGCCGGTGATGATAGTTTTCATACCAGCGATTTTCGCAATTATTGTACCGTAGAAATCTGATAGATCGCTGTTAGCATATCTTGAGTTGGCCGCTGATAATATGAAGCCACTTCCGAAAAGATACATATTCTTATTATCGGTAAATGGCTCAGATATTTGCCCCTGTAACTGGATAGTTTTACCGTTGAAACCTGAAAGATCTGCAAGAATATCTTCCGGATCAACTTCAGACGGCATGAAATAGAATGTTGCAACATCGAGTGAATCAATCCGAGATGGATTTATTTTGCGCCTAATTTTAGCGGCTATTGATTTTCGAGATGCGCCCTCCTCCATACCGGAGGCAAATGCTATCGCTTTGACAAAGTCACCTTCTGCAAGGGCGCGTTGCGCTTCTACAAGATCCTCTTTTGACTCTTCATGAAGCCCTTTGCGAAAGGCTACTTTTGCTCGTTCGAGATAGACCAGAGCTTTCTCGGCTTCAATTGAGCCTGAGTAGCGCGAGTTCAACTCGGCGCATAATTCTTCCAAATCCGACACCGAACCGAGATCTTCATACCAACTCGCAAGACGAAGAAGCGCTTTAAGATGACGACGGCGCAAGCCCGTCGCTGACGTATCTGAAACATGAATGCTTACAGGTTTTCCAAATGCCGTTCTCTCGCTCGATGCGATGTATGACCCATTCAAGCAACAAAGGTCATCGCCGGTCAGAATCATGCTAAGATTCTCAGTATCTCGCATTACTATAGTCGCGAACGTCATGGCGCGAGTTAGACCACGCTCAGCAATCCGTTTATCAATATATTCGCGAAGCTGATACTGGCTGGATAAATTTAGCTCGTCGGAATCAATTCGGATTATCACGTCGCCCGCTTCCAAGTCCGCCACGGGGTTCAATATTCCATTTGGTTTCGGGATACTAGTTACTAAGAAATCAGCAGTCACACATGTCGGAATTGATAAAATCATGAGAGTCAGGCAAATTCCTACCAATAATGTCCTTATCACAATATCACGCCTCCTTAAAATCGTCAGTGTCAAATCGGAATCCGCAATAACGGCATTTTACGGCCTCGTATTTGATCATTTCTGCACACTCAGGACATTTTTTGTTAGGTTCGCCACTCTCCACCGGCATTGGCATCGACAGAACGGATACCTTTGCCTCTCGCGTTTTATGCCACTGCTTATCTATCAATGAAAAGGCAAGGTTGACGCCTGCTGCCGCGGGGAGATACTCTTTAAAAAATGATGAGTTATTTCCTGATGCCCGCACAAATACATTTCCACCCTGTTCAACGCCGGTAAGATCACTGAAGAGGTTTTGCTCCACGACCATATGCCCCGTGGCAAGCATGCTGGTGGCGATTACTCGCCGCTCAGTAATGACAGAGATACCGTAAACGAGCGGACTACGGAATGATCTTGGCACTTCGCGCCAAAAGACGCCAATCGGTGGCTCCTTTCTCAAGTCGAGCCCCGGGATTCGCTGTGCGAGAATTACAGGAATATATGGTGGCAATCCTCGCGCGGTCGGTTCGAAATGCCAGACAACGGAGCTGAAGCAACCGCATCTGAATATTTTTCTGGTTGACATATTATTAGATATATTCCGGTTTCGCGCTCGAATCAACATGTAATATCCACCCAATACTGGTGAAATCATAATAAGTATCAGAATAATAGCTACCATCTATCTAAACCCTCCGTAAACGAGATACACCTCGCCGAGTAGACTTGAACCGAGTGGCCGATATCACCACAGAGGGGATGTTATCAAGCGTCGGCACTGACACTTCGCCTAACGATTGTGATTTCCGAACTTGCGGATTGGCGCGACGGTTGCCGCTTTTGCAACCGGCGTGACGATTCGCAAGTTGCGCGGAAGCGGCCCGCTTCTGGCCGCTGTAGCCGGAAATCAGCGCGTTAGGCGAACTCCACCGTTGAGAGATATATAACTTCGGGCACCCGCCCATCACAACAAATATCTCCCGATTTTGAGAGATCCGTGAAATACACCAATAACATCTACATCCCGATCTTGCTTGATTAAATATGCAATTCGATAATGGCCGTACAGAAGAATCCGAATGTGGCGATCAGTGATATCCCAATACCGATATCCAGATTCGGAGAAGTCTCGCAATATTTGAGAGTGGTCGTATATCGATTGGATAAGGTGGAGAGCCACGTCTGGGGTCGCGGCCTCGGCCATCATCCTCCTCTTACGTTGCCGATAAGCGGCCCGAAACGGCGGCGCAACGCGCCGCTGTTGGGGGTCCGTGTTCATCGACGGGTTAGACCTGTGCTTGCGTAAGACGAATATCGACTTCTCGGTCGACGTATTTCCATTCCTCTGACGCACGCAGTTCGGAAAGCAGCCTGTTGAACTCAACCTCATGAATTGGCGCGTATTCGAACCAATTCAGAAAATCGAACGGTTCATTCTCTGAGAGGTCCCGGCAGTGGTGGAGCTTGCGCGCTACTGCAGGCAAGTACTGAAGCCCGATTTGGACGTGCTTCGACTGTTCGAAAACGCTCCGGCGTTCGTCTTGCGTGAGATCCCACCAAGCTGCGTTCTTCCGGATCGGTATTAGCGCAGCGCACGTTGCTTCTGGGCGCGCCAGACCTTGCTGCTTCGCTACAATTTCATTCTTCTCTGCGCGCATGACATATCGTTCATTGCTGGTTATTCCACGAAGTATCCAGGGTGCATTGGTTTCAGACTGCACCTCTGAAGCGGATACGACGTTGAGCCTTTTGGCTTCAGGCAGGGGCTCGCCAACTCTGGTTTCGGCTCTGACAATCCGCCAAGGGCCAATGTCTGCGCCGACGAATGCAAATAATCGTGTATTCGCCATCAAGTTCTGTTCAACGTATCCAGCCATAACACTCTCCTCGAAGAATATTGTCTATCCTAATTACAAGCTACACAACAATGCGTCCAATAAATGCATCTCACCCGCAGGTAGGTCGATATTCAGTCGCCTCCGCGGAGCGGTTCGACTAACGTTGTGGCTGTCCGAACCGGGCGGCGGCACCCAGATCGAGAATCAAAAGCTGACAAGCACCAGGGCAAATGGACAGGGGCGGGCGCGTCGCTTGCGTCTTTTTGCAAGCGGCGTGAACGACCCATCATCGCCACGCCCGGTTGCGCGAAACGACCGCAGGGAGTGGAGCCGGACAGCCGCACGTTAGACGAACCCCCACCAATAAATGCCGTCAAGATATTACGGTTCCTTTCATGAGCGAAGAGCATCAAGAAATACGTTTAGCATTACTTTTTCTCAATGGCAAGAACAACAATTGTAGAAACAATGTAAAATAATTCCCCAGCGCTATCAACATTTAATGCAGCCACGGTCATCGCGGTTTGATAGACAACGCGAAGCCACCTTCTTTTCCTGTTCGGCCGCGCGCAACGACGAGGAAGCGGTGCCGATAGTTAAACAAACGGACCTACGCCACTTACGGCTTCCATCGCGGTCAATGCGATTCATGAAGCATGTCCGATGTTATGGCCACTCGCGGTAAAGAAGCCATCATCAACAGTTGATGAGAGAGTATAAAACTCATTCGCATGGAATCCACGGTTGCGCATGCCGCGATCATTGGCATTTGATAGATGTCTTGGAGCAGCTTCCTCGCTGTATTGGAAGAGCTTTCGCATCTGGACTACGCGCCATGATGCATCACTGTGCGCTTCGTCTAACGACTGGTCTTCCGACCGTTGGAGCGGCCATACTTGGTAAGAATCCGCATGGACGGTTGGATACACCCGAGATTTTACAGGTTTGGGCGAACATATGTTCGCCCAAAGGGGGTTATTGGGGGTGGGGCGGGCGTTGGAGGAGTATGCCGGATTGCTCTCATTTGGCGTGGCGAGAGGGGCGGAGATTCTTGGTTCAATATAGTCAATGTATTTCATTTTTGCTTGGTCATGGACGATGAATTCGCTGGGGGAAGGGTGGTTGGGGGGCGGCATGATGGATAGGATTGATGCCGTTTGCCTGGTTGTTCGATTGTGATGGGACTGGATGGGCGGTTGTTCTTGTCTTGGTTGCCTGCGCTGCGGCCGCCGTTTTGCTGTTGGTCGCGGGCGCAGTCACGGGCGAGGTTTCACTGTCGCTGTCGTGGTATCTGTTGTCGGTTCTTCTCCGCTTGTGCTGGTCGGGTTCGTTCATGGTGGCTTCCAGGGGGCTTTCGATCGCGGCGATGCTGGCGGCGCTTACGTGGGTGTAGATTTCTGTGGTCTGGCTGGAGCTGTGGCCCAGCATCTCCTGGATGAAGCGGATGTCGGTGCCGGATTCGAGGAGGTGGGTGGCGAATGAATGGCGGAGTGTGTGGGGCGTGATCTTTTCGTCCTTGATGCCCATTCTCTGCTGGATGATTTCCTGGAGTCGCTTCTGGATGGCGCGCTCCGTGATGTGGTGGTGTTCCTCGCTCTTTCTGGATCTGGGGAAGATCCATGTGGTGGCGCCTATGGCCTGGATGTGCTGCTGGATCGCCTTGTAGGCGGTCGGGGAGAGCATGACGAAACGGTCCTTGCTGCCCTTGGCCTGGCGGACCCTGATCGTGCCTCGCTCCGGGTCGAAGTCGGTGATTTTCATCCTGACCAGTTCGCTTACTCTCAGGCCCGCGGAATAGGACAGCATCAGGATGGCGCGCTCGTAGGTGCCCCTGGCTTCTTCGATCATGCTGGCGATGAATCTTCTGCTTTTCACGACGGGGAGACGTCTTTCTTTCCTGGGCCTGGGGAAGTTGTCAGGAACCAGGGGTGTTGCGTGGACTTCGTTGAAGAGGATCTTCAATGAGCAGATGGATTGGTTCACGTAGGAACGCGACGCTTGTCGCGTTGTGATCAGGGTGTTGATGTACGCCCTGATGTCTTCCGTTGTGTATGTTGCGGGGGCCTTGTTCGTTTGTTCCAGGAATCGTTTGGCATGGTTCAGATACTCCTTGATGGTCTTGGGGCTGTAGACCTTCATCTTCAAGTGGGTACGAAATCTGTCGATGGCTTCTATCTGGGGCCTGGTCAGGCCGATGGTTTCGTCAAGACCCCTTTTCCATTCCCGGAAGGCTGGATGTACCATGATGTTGGCGTTGGTTCGCACCTTGCGTAGAAACTCCAAGAGTTGTTCGCTTTCCCTAGGAAGGCTCCAGAGCCGCTCCGCGTCGTGCCGCTTGACACCTGGCATGCCGCGGAGCTGCGCCTCGAATGCTGGCGAGGCCTTGATGCCGATTCTTCCGGCGCCACCTCCAGGACCTAACCAGATCTGCCCCCGGCTCACCATGGATAGATTGGATGCCTAGGGGGCTCGTTTGTCAATATATCAATATCTCACTCTCACTCTCACTCTCACTCTCGCTCTCGTTCTCCTTCACTCTCATTCGCTCAATCACCTTGTCGGATGCTTTGTTTGGATGTTTCGCCTGGTTGTGAAGCTTGAAATGAGCACGAATCCTGCGGCGAAGCCTCCGATGTGGGCCCACCACGCGACTCCTCCTCCGGCGCCGCCTGTGGCCCAGCCGCTGGCAACCTGCATGGCGAACCAGATGACCAGAAGGAGGCCGGCCGGGATGTGGACGGTTTCGTAGAAGAATCCGAAGGGGATGAGAGTCAGGACTTTTGCTCGGGGGTATAAAAGCAGGTAAGCGCCCAGGATGCCGGAGACAGCACCGCTGGCGCCGATTGTGGGGATTGTTGACGTTGGATTATGCGCGATGTGCGCGGCGTGCGCGACGATTCCGCAGAGGGCGTAGAAGATGAGGAACTTGATGTGGCCGACCGCGTCTTCGATGTTGTTTCCGAAGATCCAGAGGTAGATCATGTTGCCGGCCAGGTGCATGATGCCCGCGTGCAGAAACATCGATGTGAAGAGGGTGACGGCTTCCCTCCGGATGTCGGCGCTGACGATTTCGCCCGGGATCATGGCGAAGGACATCACGAATTGCTGGGCTGATGCCAGCGTGGGCAGCGTCAGTTCGTATACGAATACCAGGATGTTGCCAGCGATCAACGCGATGGTGAAGAACGGTGTCGTTTCCGTCGGGTTGTCGTCGTGCAGAGGGATCATGACTCTGCTCTATTATGTCATAATCCCCGCTCTCACTGGTACGTCCGGCTCGATATTCCTTAGATCCTCGCGGGCTTCGGAGCCAGGGTCGGCTGGGTCTGGGTTGCTTCGATGGGCTGCGGAGATTTCGTGAGGGCCGTGAAGATCATGCCCAGCACGCAGGCGGCGGCCAGGATGGAGAAGGCGTTGAGCCATGCTCCGGTGGCCGCCCTGACCTGGACTCCTACTATGGGGCCGAGTACCCCGGCCGCTCCCCAGGCGCTGTAGACCCAGGCGTAGTTGTTGCCGATGTTTTTGGAGCCGAAGAAATCGGCGGTGATCGCGGGCATCAGGGAAAGAAATCCACCGTAGGAGAATCCGATCAGGCTTACTCCGATCGCGTAGATGGTGAAGTTGTCGGCGTTCGGGAGGACAATCATCAGGGCGGCGATCTCGATGGCGAAGGCGAGAAGCACGGCGCTCTTTCTTCCGATCCTGTCGGAGATGGCTCCGAAGGCCGGGCGGCCGAGTCCGTTGAAGATCGCCAGGATCGTGACGGCGCCGCCGGCTACCAGCGGGGTGAGGCCGGCCATCTCCTGGCCGATCGGGGAGACCTGGGAGATGACCATGAGGCCGACTCCGGAGCCGATGACGAAGCTGCCCCAGAGGAGATAGAAGGGGAGGGTCTTCATCATTTCTTTCGGCGAGAACTGGTGGCGGACGATGCGCCGGGATTCGTCCTCCACTTTCGGCGGTGTCCATCCCGGAGTGCGGTATCCCTTCGGCGGATTCTTCAGAAAAGCGCCGCAGATCGTGATGATCGTTCCGAATGCGGCTCCGAAGATAATGAAGGTATTGAGGATGCCGACCTTGTCGATGAGGATGGGACCGCCGATGCCGCCGATGATGGATCCGGCTCCCATTCCCATAACCACGAGCCCGGTCATGAGACCGCGCTTGTCGGCCCACCACTTGATGGTCGTGGCCAGTGGCGTGACGTATGCACCGCCCATACCGATGCCTGCAACGATGCCAAAGGCGATGCAGAGACCTGTCAGGGTGCCGCCGAAGATCCCGGAGAGGATGAAGCCGAGGCCAATCAGAATGCCTCCGGTCATGGCGACGGGCTTCGGGCCGGAACGATCCTGCCACCTTCCGGCAAAGATCATCGCGAGGGCGAAGACGGCGATCGAAATTTGGAAGGGCATCGTCGCTTCGGCGGCCGTCCAGCCGTAGGCCGCTTCCAGAGGTTTTCGGAAGACGGACCAGGCGTAGACGTTGCCGATGCAGAGCATCATCAGGGTTCCGAAGATCGGATACTGGACGCGGTTGGGCTGCGTCGCCGAATCAGTGATATTTGTCATAGTCCCCCCCTGGACGTGTAATCGCCGCCGCGCACTTGCGGCGCGAATCCCTGGTCCGTGTGGATTTTAATTTTTGTGGAGCCGAGCAGCTTAGCGAATCCTTGGACAACTATCCAATCTATTTTGTTCCGGATCGAAAGATCTCGATTCGTGACGAGGGACTCTCGTGGAATGGGGTGGCCAGAGCGATGTTGGCAGCGTGGGCGACGTTCGCCCAGACTTCCCATTCGGCTCCCAGCATGCGGATCGACTTCGACCAGGAGGAGTCCTCATTCGCTCCCGGCGGCGGGCCGGATGCACTGAGTATGCTCTCGTACAACGATAGCGCTCTTGCCGCAGTCGTCTTCAACGAGAAGGCTTGCGCGGTTTCCCAGGCCGAGTTGGAAAGATTCTCCCGCATGGCTGGGTCCAGATTCTCAAACCATTCCAGCGCTTGCGTGAATGAGTTCCTGTCGTCGCCTTGAATCAGTCTTCCGTTCTCTCCATCGCGGATCACTTCCCGGACGCCGGGGGCGTCGAGGCCGATCACGGGTACGCCGGTCGCCATGGCCTCCGCAAGCACCATTCCCTGCGTTTCGCTCTTCGAGGCGAAGGCGAAGATATCCATGGCGTGGTAGGCGTCGATGAGCTCGGTTCCATCCCGGGAACCGGCGAAGTGAGTCCTGGATGCAAGGCCCGCGTTCTGAAAACAGGTCCGCAACTCCGTTTCAGACGGCCCGGATCCAATGATGAGGAAATGTGCTCGCGGTGTCCGCTCCATGAATGCGCTGACGGCGGCGGCCAGGAAATTCAGATTTTTTTCGGGGGCGAGCCGTCCCACGTGACCGACGATGAATGCGTCCCGCGATATTCCCATTTTCGCGCGGAATGATGCTCCATCGCCCGCCTTGAATCTTCCGACGTCCACCCCCGTCGGGATCGCCGCGATCGGAGTGGTGACCCCTCTCGATTGCAGAATCCCAGCGACGCTTTCGCTCGGAGCAATCACGCGATCGCAGAGATTCGCGTATCCGGTCGCGAGCTCGATGGCGAAGGCGCGGATGGGCGGAGAATCTCCGGGGACGTAGTGGGTGTACTGCTCGTACATCGTATGGTGGGTGAAGATGAGTGGGATTCGCCTGGCGGCGGCCTCGCAGAGCGCGGTACCGCCGAGGAGAAACGGGTGGTGGCTGTGGATCAGGTGCGGGCGGAAATTGTCGAGGGCGTTTTTAAGGAAGCCTGGAATCGAGAGACGGATCGAGAAATCACTCCCGCTGTAATGCTGGATCGCCGGGACGCGGATGACATTGTCCTCGTGCTTCGGCATATCCGCGAAGACGGGGGCGACGACGAGGACCTGATGGCCGAGCTCGCGATAGGCGCGCGTGAAGGATTCTACGGATCGAGCGACACCTCCGACGTGCGGCGTGAAGGTGTTGGACATCATGCAGATGTTCATGCGGAGAGCTCGATCGAACCCGCGGCGGGATCGACGGGGCGAGGCTTGCGCCCGAGAAGTCCCACTTCAAAGCGGGCGGGCAGGGCGCGCCGGTCGATCCAGCGCCAATCGACGCGCACGGCGTTTTCCACACGCCTGATCGCGACGGAGAGGGCTCCGAAGGGCGTCGGCGTCGGGCCGAGCGAAATGCATTTCTCGGAGAGCCATTCCTCCGGCACTCCGGCTCCGATGATGAGCCCGTTCTCCTCTTGGTTCCAACATTCCTCGCGGACGAAGCAGTTGCGGATGGCGAGCACCCACTCCGCGGCGGCCCACGCATGCTGGCCGTCTCCCATGCAACCTCCTCGCGTCGCGGGATGAATCGCCTCGGGCCATTGACCGGTCGGCGAGGCGAGTGAAGCGACCGATCTGATGAGATCCATGGATCTCTTGTCGCCGGCTCGAAGGAGGACCTGGGCGACGTGGAGGGTGAGATACGCGTTGATGCCCGAGTGGATCATGTCCTGGAAGAAGGCTCCGTGTTCGAAGCAGTCGCGGATCAGATATTCAGCGGTGTCCCTCAATCGCGGATCGTTGCCGGGCCAAAGCTGGAGAGGATAACCGGCCACGATGGAACCGATCGCTCCGGCGTCCATGCGGCGATCGGGCGCGGCGGGAACCGACCTTGGAAATACGTGGGAGGGATTATTCCTGTCTCTCTCCGATCCCGACTTGTGCTCGTCGCGGCGCTCGAAGATCGTGGAGAGACTTGCCTCGATGACGCGGAGAAACTCATCGGCTTTGCTTTTCCAAAGCCGGGAGTTTTCCATGTCTCCGGCGGCCGCCGATAAATGCGAGGCGGCTTGAAGACCGGCGACTCCCCAGAAATCATCCCAATAGTAGAAATCGTTCAGGCCGAGATGTTCCGCGCTGAATCCTGCGGGAAGGAGACCCGCATGGGCAGCCCCCTCTGGAATTCGTTTTCGGAGGATCCATTCCGCAGCCTTTAGGATGGCAGGCATCCATTGCTTTTTGGGAACGGATCCGGTTCGGGAGCAGAATCTCCGCATGATCCAGAGCGCTTCGCCGTTGGAATCCCATTCGCCTTCCTGCGAGCGGAAATAGCCGTCGTGCGTCTGGAGCCCGGGGAACGTGTCCAGCGCGCGTTCGGCGCGGGAGATCATGCCGGCCGCGATGAGGCCGTCGATGATGAAGGCGGCATCGCGGAACCAGAAGCGCTTGTACGTGTAGGGGCCGGGATAGACTTCGCCCGGCGAATGAAGGACGAGAGTCCTGATCGCGGCATCGAAGAGAAATCGGATGCTTTCATCCGGGATGTCCAGTTCGCACGTTCCCTTCAGGGCGGATGGCCACGTTGTCCTGTTCCTGATGGTGGGTGATTTATCTGCGCTGTCGGAAAGGGGAACGGTGACGGAGATTTCGCGCATTGTGCCCGGTTCGAGGCGATACAACGCGGCGGCGGTCGCGAGTCCGACATCGCATGTGATATCCAGGGCGGGAGAATCGGCGGGGAGACGGACGTGTACGTCTCCGTGGCGGTAGTCGGAGAAACGGTGGCGGTCGGGTTTGTCCGAGAAGATGATGCGCCGGCGATGATCGACCAGCCATCCCCTTTCATCCCTTTTTATCGCGTGAATGAAACTGACTCCCTCCGGATTATAGGGTCGCAGCACAGCCACGAGCCAACCGGGGGATCCGGTCTCGGCGGTCCAGCGGATCTTCAACACGGGATCATCAGGATTCGGGAGCACTTCCGCTTCGGACGAGAGCGACATTTTCGAGAGAGTTGTCGTTGTTTCGACAGCGAGGTTCTCTTTCAACTCGAGGCGCTGGATCGAATCCGGAGCACGCGACGGCACCAGTTCGTTTCCGTCATCGGTGACAATCCAGGCATCCAGCGACCAACCGTCCCAATGCGGAGTGACAAGGCCGCGAGGATCGACGATCGGGAGGGAAGGGCAGTCGGGAATGCCGACGGCGGTCCAGTTGCGGTGCGTCAGATTCACGTGCGTCACGGAGAAGGCCCGCGGTATGAAGGAGATGTCCTTAGGATCGAATTGCTTCTCCACCCAGAACGGCCAGATCCAGTCGAGGTTGTGCTGGATGGCACGCGTGTTCATGAGGCCGCGGGCATGGAAGACGACACCGGCGCGGAGCAGTTCGATCGGCTCTCCGACTTCCGAGGGCTGCGCGAACCTGTGGAGCCGGGAGAGGACGCTCATGGGATCGAGAAATCCGTGCCGGCGCGCGAGACCGCGCACGAGGAAACGCCATGGCAGCCACTTCAACCACATGCATTCATTATAGCGAATAAATCGGATGGATTATGTGTCCTACGATCACCGAGGAGTGATTGATTCAATGGGAGGATGCTTCTATATTGAGATACGCCTGAAAGGGGACCCATGTTGAAGAACCAGCTGTTCAAGCGGCGGTTGCTTGCCGGGTTTCTGATTTTGCTGGGAATGATGACCGTTGCGTATGCGGGCGGGTTTATCGAGCCGAGCGAGGATATCCCCGAGGATTCAAGCGAAGAACAACCGGTTGCGGTACAGCCTGTTGTCTCACCGACAGTCGCGTTCGAGCCGGCTTCGTATGAGGCATCATGGATGGATGGACGCATCCGGATCGTCGCATCGACGGTCGTTCACGCGGACAGCTCGAGTTCACTCCCTGAGTCCATGTCGATCGCTCCGCTTCCCTTCGGGAATCTCGTCATCGAGTCCGCGCGCCTGGATGGAGCCGAAGCCGATCTCATGGTGCGCGACGGACATGTTCTCGTGCGCGTTCCCGTGGGACGCCATCTTCTCAAGGTGACCGGAGCGCTCGGTGTTTCGAGAACTCTGGGAGGGCGTCATGCGGAATGGAATCCTGGGTTGCCCGGTTCCGTGTCGGTCCCGCCGGAATTGCGCATCGACGGCGCGGTGTCTTCAGGCCTCGAGTATCTGCTGTCGGGATCGCCGGTGAAGGTGATCGTCGGTTCTCGCGCGGGAGGAACGGGCGCGGGGAGCTGGAACGTTTCCCTGCAGGACACGTTCGACGTCTCCGTGGGACTGCTGACTTCGGACGCCGTGATCGAGTATGAAGCCTTCGGGATGGCGCCGGAGACATTCGCGGTTCGATATCCGGTGAACCTTAATGTGATCTCGATCGACGGCGATGCGCAAGCGCTCGAAGTGGGGGAGGGACGCGCGATCCTGCTGCCTGTATCCGATGCTGGCAGAATCCGGATCAGGGCGGAAGGCGCGATCGCGCGGGATCGGCTCACGCTTGACGGGCTCGACATCGAGGGGGCAGGCCGCAAAGAAATCGTGTTCGGCGTCATTCCTGCGGCGGAACTGTACCTGGATCCCAGGGAGCAAACAGGGCTCGTTTCCGATCCAGCCGGCTATCGCGTGGCATCGTGGCCGTATCGATACGAGGCTGCGCTGACCGGCGCCGACGTGGCCGAGGGGCGCGGGCCGTCGATCGGCAGCGCGGATTACACGGTCTCCGTTCTGGATGACGGACGCTGCTTCGGGGAAGTGAGCGTGTATCTGGAGGAACCTCTCGCACAGGTGAGGCTATTTCTTCCGGAGGGCGCGGAATTGTTGTCCGCGGTTGCGGGGGACAAGGCGGTCGCGCCGGTCCGGGCTGATTCGGGAGTGGTGATTCCCACGCTCAACGCCGAGGTCGCCACGGTGGTCTATCGGCTCAAGGCGGGAGTTGCCTCCATCGGTTCCTATGATCTGCCATTGCCGCGCATCGAGCCGACCGTGCGGTCATCGAGCCTCGACCTCTGGACGCCGAGCGGCACAGTGATCTTCCGAGCCGACGGAGCGTGGATGGAGCGGGATGGACGAATGTCGGTGCTGGAGATGCTGGACGAGAGCGGGCATTTCATCGGGCAAGCCTGGGCGCTGATTCTGAAAGTTGCATTCTGGATCATTCTTTGCGGCGCGGTCGTGTGGTTGCTGATCTTTATCGCAAGGCAAAGAAAACTGGCGCTGGCGATGGCACTCGCAGCGACCGGGATCCTGATCGTCGTCTTTGCGATGATGTTCATGCCCCTCTTTGACATGGGGAGTCACGTCGGCAAGGAAACGATGGGCCATAACCAGGCCGCGCTGTCGGGCGGCATTTATGGCGGGGACGACGCTCCGGCGGAAATCGCGGATAAGGTTGCGGCAATCCCCCTGGCATCATCCTCGCGGCGATCGGGCGGGTATTCCATCCTCATGGAAATCCCGACAGAAGGCGTGCAGCAGACGTTCGAATCGATCGAGCCGTTCGAAACGGGGCCGCTGCATCTGACAGTGGCGCATCGCGCTCTCTGGTCGGTCCTCATCATCCTGGTCGTCGCTTTCTGCGGGTTCCTGCTTTTTCGCAGGCCGGGTCGGATACCGATTGTGGCGGTAACGTTCGCATTCGCCGATTCCGTCATACCGGGCGCGTTCATCGCATCATGGGGAGGCATGGCGGCCGCGGCCGTCGCACTTATTGTTCGGAGGTTAAGGTCATCATGAAAAAATACTTCGGTCACACCATATCGGGTGCGCTTTGTATTCTGACGGCCGGGACCTTCATCGCGGCCTGGGCGGCGGGGGAAGTGTCGATACCGCTGGACGAATGGAACACGCTGCAGAAAGAAGTCGAGACGCTGCGGACGGACGCGAAGAAGAAGGCGCCGGATCTTCCTCCGGATGCGGCGATCTCGTCCGCGTCCTATTCCGCACGGCCGGTGCGCGGTGGATTGAAGATAACCGCGAAACTTTTCGTCATCGCTCTCGGGAATGGAAAGACGATGTTGCCTCTTTTCGGAGGCACGGCGGCGGTGACATCCAGCGTGCTTCCGACCGGCTGCGCGCTCTCGGCGGGAACCGGCGGGACGGCCCTGATGGTGCAGGCACCGGGCCGGTATGCGATCGACTTGGAGCTGGTCGCGGCGGGTGAAGGGACATCGGTGGAGTTCGGACTCCCGCGCGCCGGCGCGAACCTGTTCCGGATCGCTCTGCCCGGAGCGACGGCGACCGCGAAGATCGAGCCGTCGGTGGGGATCACGAGGACATCCACGGGAGGAGTGACGACACTGGAGACGGTGCTTCCTCCGACGGATCGGTTGAAGGTGGAGTGGTCATCGGTGGGCGGCGCGATCCAGCAGGAGCAGGGCGAGGGCCGGATCTATCTCACGACGCATATCGCCACGATGATCGAGCAGGAGACGATCCGCGGGCGAACGCGGCTGGATTATGAAGTGAAGGGAGGGGTCGCGTTCGAGTTCGCGCTGCGCATACCGCGCGATCTCGCGGTCGCCGATGTGACGGGAGATGGGATTTCGCACTGGAAGGTGGAGACAGGCGAGGAGGAATCGCTGCTTGTCATTCATCCGCAATCTCCGCTCGCGGGAGCGGCGCGATTCACGATCTCCTGGGATGCTCCGCTTTCGAGCTCATCGCAGATCGCGGAGATTCCGCGGTTTCGCGGAGTCAAGGTGGCGCGCGAGGCGGGCATGATCGGAGTCGCGGCGGGTGAAGCGACGGAGATCGGCTCCGCGGAGGCGGGCGGCGTCGTGTCGCTGGATCCTCGCACGGCACCGAAGGCTCTTACGGAGATGATCGATCGACCATTGACGTATGCGGGACGATTTTCGAGCGAGTCGTGGTCGGTGAATGTGGCGGTCCGCAGGCTGGAAGCGGTGGACGTGGTGGCGGCGCGGATCGAGGAGGCGATGGGAGCGAGCGTGCTCCTGCCGTCAGGGCGGATCGTTCACCGGTACGTGGCGCTCGTTCGGAATTCCACGGTCGATTTCCTCGACCTTCGTCTTCCACCGGGATCGCGCATCTGGGGAGCCGCGGTGGGGGCGAAGATCGTGCGGGCGATCCGGGGGCAGGAACCGGATCAATACCGCCTGCCGCTGGCGCGGGCTCAGTCCGCCGAGGCGGGAGGAACCGTCTTCGGCGTCGAGATCGTTTATTCCGTCGACCGGGACGCGAATTTCGCCGGCGGGCAGATGGAGATCCAGCCTCCGATCGTATCGCTCGACGCGGGACGACAGGCGTGGGCCCTGCATGTTCCACCCGACTACAGCGTCGCGGGCACCTGGGGGAGCGGGGACTGGGAGGCGGCCGATCCGACGGAATGGAGCGTCGTCGCGGATTCGCTCCGGAACGCGGGGCATGACGCTCCGGCTTCTTCGCTCGGATTCCCGACGGAGGCGCTGGACGGGCCGGTGAGGATGTTCACGCTTTCGTCGAACGATGCGAACATCGATCCTCGATCCGTCTCGCTGTTTTTCCTCACGAATAAATTCAACGTGATGCTTGAGGTACTGGTGCTTCTTGCGGGACTCCTGGGGATGTATGTTCCGCTCCGCCATCTTGCATTTCCGCGGCGCCTGCGTATTTGTGTCGTGGCGATCGCGGGCGCGGCGATTTTCCTGGAGCTCGTGTTCGGGGGCATGCTGGTGCGCCTGTTGCAGGGATGTGGTGGCGGGCTCCTGCTGGCCATCGCGTGGCACCTGATGAAGCGGGAAGAGCTGGCCGTGTTGAAGACCGCGAAGCCTGAGCAGATGACGGGGGATTCCGCATGATGAAAGGAAGAGTCGGGAGGAAAGCGGACTCATGAGAAAATTTCTTTTCTGCATCCTCGCGCTATTCTGTGTCGCGTCGTCGTCGTTCGCTCAATTCAATCCCCCACCACACCAGCAGAACGATCCGCATCGCTATCCGGATCCGAATCGAAATCCGCGGCAGCCGTATCGACCGCCCACTTCGCCGCCGATAAGCCCGCGCGGACCGCAGCAGGGGAGCGGGCCGTGGCAGAGGGATCTCGTGATCCGATCGAGCGCCGATGGAAATCAATTCGGCGAGGAGCGCGTGTTCATCGAGGCGGGCGGAGTGCCGAGCGCGATCCGGCATCCCGACGGGCGACTCCTCGTGACATTCCAGTGGTTTCCCCTGGATCGCGCCGACCAATTCGACAAGGTGGCGGTGGTGATCTCGAACGATGACGGCCTGACGTGGTCGGCGCCCGTTCCCATCGTGATCGAGGGCATGCCTTTTTCCTATACACGTGCGTTCGATCCGACTCTTGCGGTGACGGATGACGGCGGGATTCGCGTGTATTTCTCCAGCGATCCATCCGGCAAGCGAACGATGAGTCCGAACATCGGCACGCACTCGGCGCTCTCGCGGGACGGCATTCACTACCAGTTCGAGACGGGAGCGCGAATGACCGTGCCGGGGGATCGGGTGATCGATCCGGCCGTCTGGAAATTGAAGGACACCTGGCACCTGACGGCGCCGATCAGCACGACACCACTCTCGGGGGCGTATCATGCCGTATCGGCGGACGGGCTTCATTTCCAGCGGGTGGCGGACATTCTTTCCGTGAACCGGGAGAACTGGACAGGGAACCTGGTGGGATATGGGCGGGGAATGCGATTCTATGGCGGAGGGCGTGACGGGATCTGGTGGTCGTACACGGAGGACGGGCGGACCTGGACGAGGCCCGCAACGACGGGAATCGCGGGAGGAGATCCGACGGTAGTGCAGACGGGCGCGGGCGATTACATCATCATCAGTGTCGGGGACGAAATTCACAGCGACCGCAAGCGCCCGGGCGCGTAGCGCCTTAGCGCGGTGGAACCGAAGAGGTAGCCATTCCGCGTAGACGCACTTATGATCATGCCGTGAGACGACTTATATCCATACCGGCGCTAATGATCGGTGGTTTCTGTCTTGCCGCGCATGCCGAGCCGGTACGGACCGATCATGTCGAAGTCGAGCTTGTTTCCGAGGTGAGAACCGTCCGGTCCGGGGAAGCGTTCTACGTCGGGCTCCGGATGAAGATGGATCCTGAATGGCATACCTACTGGCAGAACCCGGGGAGCTCCGGCGAGCCGACATCGATCGAATGGACGCTGCCTGAAGGATTCACGGCTTCGCCGATTCGCTGGCCGGTTCCCCGGCGGATCGAAATTCCTCCGCTTGTCTCGTACGCGTATGAAGGGGAGATCCTTCTGCCGGTTCAGATCACTCCGCCCGATACCATTCCTGCCGGCGTCCGCGTGAGGATCTCCGCGCGCGCGAAGTGGCTTGTCTGCAAGGAATTGTGCCTGCCGGGCAGGGCGAACGTGGAATTGAATCTCCCCGTTGCGAACGACGCAGGCGATTCGGATCCGCGATGGATCAGTATGTTCGAGACAGCCAGAAAAAATCTTCCGCGGAGACTTGAGGAGTGGGGAGTGACGGCGGAGCGGATCCCAGGCGGATATCGCCTGGCGATCGAGCCGCCACGGGAAGCGGAATGGAAGCGCGGCGCGTATTTCTTCGCTTCGGATCGAGGAGTCATCGATCCCACCGCGCCGCAAAACATGATCACGGATGACCATGAACTGGTGCTGGACCTGGCGGGTTCGGCTTATGCATCGGGATCGAGCTCGCGCCTTACGGGGGTCCTCTGGAGCGACGAGGGATGGGATACGCAAGGTAATGTGAAAGCCATGGCCATCGATGTGGATGTGCGCGAGCCGAATGCTTCATCCGTCGCGCCCGGTCGCGGCTCGTCCGCAAGTTTACCGGTGACCATCGCGCTTGCATTTCTCGGCGGCCTGATCCTGAATCTCATGCCGTGCGTCTTCCCGATCCTCTCCATCAAGATACTGGGATTCGTCCGGCAGGCCGGAGAGGATCACGGTCGCGTGCGAACGCACGGACTCGTCTTCGCGGCCGGCGTCATGATCTCGTTCTGGATCCTGGCCGCGGTGTTCCTGGCGCTGCGGTCGGTGGGGCAGGAGATCGGCTGGGGATTCCAGCTTCAGTCCCCGGGATTCGTGATCCTCATGAGCTTCGTCTTCCTGATTCTCGCGCTGAATCTCTTCGGCGTTTTCGAATGGGGGGATTCTCTGATGGGAGTGGGAGGGACGCTGGCTCGGAGAGCGGGCTATGCCGGCTCGTTCTGGGATGGGGTTCTCGCGACGCTGGTTGCGACGCCCTGCACGGCTCCGTTCATGGGCACGGCACTGGGCGTTGCGATAGTCCTGCCCGCGCTGGAAGCGTGGCTGCTGTTCACGGCGCTGGCGCTGGGGCTGGCGGTTCCGTATGCGATCCTCTCCGTCTATCCGGGATGGGTGAAATCGCTGCCAAGGCCGGGACCATGGATGGAAACATTTCAGCAGGCGATGGCGTTTCCCTTGCTTGGCGCATCCATCTGGCTGGTGAGCGTCTACGCTCAGCTGACGGATGCGAGCGGCGCAACGAGGCTTTTGACGGGGCTCCTGCTGGGCGCAATCGGCGCGTGGATATTCGGGAGGTGGGCCTTACCTGACCGCACGCGGGGCGTGCGAATCGCGGCGCGCGTCATCGCGCTTGCGTTTGTGCTGGGCGGCGCCGCGAGCGTGGCGCGACCAGAGGGGACGGTCGCGTGGGAAAAGTTTTCGCCGAAGCGCGTGGCGGAACTGCGCGCCGAGGGGCGACCGGTCTTCATCGATTTCACGGCGGCGTGGTGCGTCACGTGCCAGGTGAACAAGGCGACAACGCTTTCGACGCGCGAGGTCGAGGAAGCCTTTCGCGAAAAAAATGTCGCGATGCTGCGGGCGGACTGGACTCGGAACGATCCGGAGATCACGCGCGCGCTGGAAGCGCTGAACCGAAACGCGGTACCCGTGTATGTGTTGTATCCTCCCGGATCGGAAGCCGTGCTCCTGCCTGAGATACTGACACCCGGGATCTTGAAGGAAGCGCTGCTGTGGAAAACGAAAGATGAGGCGGATGACTGAGCCTGGATTTTCCGGTACATTGCCAGCATGAAGACATCGATCAGTTTCAACTCAAGAATTTCGGCTCACGTTTCGGGTTTCTCTCTTATTGCCGTCATCTCCGTCATCTCCGTCATCTCCGTGACGGGCTGCGGCCAGGCCGCTCCACCGCCCGCCGTCGAGACGGCCGCTCCGCCGGCCAGCCAGCCGGCCGCCGAGACGATGACCATGGCGGCGAGCGATACAGCCGCGATGGATTTCGAGCTCATCGATACGCTTGGCAAGACGCATAAGCTTTCGGATTACAAGGGGAAGTTCGTCGTGCTGGAGTGGGTGAACCACGGATGTCCGTTCGTGAAGAAGCACTACGGCGCGAAGAACATGCAGGCTCTGCAGAAGCGCGCCGTCGACAGCGGAGCCATCTGGCTCTCGATCTGCTCGTCCGCGGCGGGCCAGGAAGGGACCATGACAACCGAGGAGTGGAACAAGACGATTGCCTCCACGGGAACATCCGCCACGGCGGTATTGCTGGACGGCGACGGCAAGGTGGGGATGGCCTACGGCGCGCGCACGACGCCGCACATGTTCGTGGTGAGCCCCGAGGGCGCGATCATCTACAAAGGCGCGATCGACGACAAGCCGACGGCGGATCCGGCGGACATCCCGGGCGCGAAGAATTACGTGGCCGCGGCGCTGGATGAAGCGATGGCGGGTCAACCGGTGACGATGGCTTCCAGCGAACCCTACGGCTGCTCGGTCAAGTACGCGAAGCCCTGAATCCGGCGAGCGAGAATCCCTCATGCGTTTTCTCCACACGATGATCCGGGTACGCGATCTCGAAAAAGCGAAAGCATTCTACACGCTGCTGGGAATGGAAATCATCCGTGAGACGGAGTATCCGGCCGGGAAATTCACGCTCGTGTTCCTGCGCTTTCCGGGCGACGCGGGGGGCGAGATCGAGCTGACGTGGAACTGGGAGCGCGAGAAGGATTACGAGCAGGGAGACGCGTGGGGGCATGTCGCATTCGCGGTGCCGGACATCCACGCGACGTGCGAGCGACTGCGGGCGCAGGGCGTGCGGATCACTCGGGAACCGGGGCCGATGAAGCACGGCACGACCGTGCTGGCGTTTCTGGACGATCCGGACGGGCACAAGATCGAGCTGATCGAGCGGAAGCAGGATTGACCGCTCTGTAAGAAAAATCCGGGTCCTAGAATTTTCAGAAGGCCGAGTATGTGAGGCTGATGCCGCCGCCCCAATCCGGGACACTGGACGTGAAGCCAGCTCTCAGGAATACCGAGCCTTTCGTATGCTCGTCCAGCGGAGCGATGTAGTAGACGGTGGCTTCCGCTCGACCGGCGATCCCGGCGCTGGCTCGCTCCTTGAGATCGAAGTATGCGCCGACGCTCTCCTTATCTGCCCAGGCGTAATCGATTCCGATGCGGCCGTACGCGGTGTTGTTCAGATTGAGGCCGGCGGGATCGCCGACAAATGTGTAGCCGGCGTGCCCGAAAGCGGTCCAGTCCTGCATGACCCTGGCGAAATCGAGCTGCAAGGAGTAGTCGTTCTCTCCGGTGCCGAGACCGCGCGATTCATCCGCGGTGCCGAGCTTCACGATTCCGGTGGGCGTGATGTACCAGTTGGATTCGAAATCCCATATGGCTCTGTAACCAAGCGAGAGCAGCACGTCGCCTATGCCGGAGCTTGTGTTGACGACGGGACGCGCAGGGGGCCTGTTCACGAGCGTGGGGTTGCGGCCTCCTGTTACGAGTTTTCCGGCGCCGGTGTTGGATATGGAAAGAAACGGGATGGAGAGTTTCCCGACGAAACGATCGCGGACGTATTCGGCTTCGAGCGGAACATACCAGATGCCTGTATGAGTGGGTGTGCCGTAACGGCCGGAACTGTAATCGAGGGACAGCGATAGATTGAGATGATCTTCCGCCCGCGCGTTCAGGCAGGTAAGGAGAAGCGCGACGAGCATGAAGAGCCTGCAGGCCATTCGGGAATCGTATCGGATTATTGCGTCGGGTGGATGAGAAATTGACGTGGGTGCTCATCCGAGAAAATCCATAACCACGAACCACACGAACCACACGAAATGAAGATGTGACCGGGGAAATGGGATCAATGGGGAATTCTCAAGAAGTCGCAGCTACGATCCCGGAAACTTCTACCGGATCACCATGACCTTCCTGATCGTTTGCTCGCCGGAGGAGGTGCGGAAGATGACGATGTACATGCCGGAGGCGAGCTCGCGGCCGTCGTCGTTGCGGGCGTCCCACTGGTAGCGGCCTTCGCTCGAGCTCTTCGCCATCGTGGTGACGCGGCGGCCGGCGGAATTGAAGACTTCGATGGTGACCGTCGCGGGCAGGGAGTCGAAGAGGATGCCGGACGTGGGGTCGGCGGCATTATAGGGGGAGCCGGTCTTTGCCTGGCCGTCGTAGGGGATGAAGGGGTTCGGGTAGACGATGACGTTGCCGAGGCCGGCGGCGACAGGCTGGCCGGCGAGGACGGCGAAAATGGTGAAGTGCTTCACCCTGGCGGAGACGACATTTCTCTTGCCGTCGACCGTGGATGAGTTCTCCTTCACCCAGGTCTTGAGGACTTCCTCCCATCGGTAGATCGCGAGGTTCTCTTCGAGGACGGATGTCGTTCCGACGAAGTCCGTCTGGAGATCGGTGTCGGCATACGGGATCTCGATATCGATCTCCTTTTCGAATGTCCGTTTTCCGTCCTCGCGGATAAAGACGCGGAAGGCGCCGGAATCAGGAACGCGGAATCCTCCTGTCGTCGGCGTCGTGTCGAAGGCCTTGTTGAGGACAGTCACCTTGATCCATACGCTCTCCGCGACAGCGCCCCTGGGAATGCTCAGCATCGTGCCGCCGTCGGCGATCATCATGACGGTCGACGATTCGGGGAAGAATCTCTGCCTCCGGATGTGGTGCAACGTTCCGGCCTCGCGGTACTCGTGAACGGTCGACTCGGAGTGATCGACGACGACGCGAATGAAGCTTGGATTGGGATCGACTCGGCCGGCGGTGTCCGTCCCGACGGCGCGGACATCATACGTTCCCTGCGGAAGTCCCGAGATATCCCAGTAGATGCCCCAGAACGGCGCCTGCGTGTCCGGATTCGGCCGCAGGAGCGTCGTGCACGGCATCCAGTCGCCTCCTGCCGGGCGATACTCGTAATAGATGGACGTGTACGAATCTCCGTACGTGGAGATGATCGAGAATTCGTCGCCCGCGGCGCGGACCTCGAGAAGGGGGGAGTCGATGATGAGTGAGAGCGACCCGGTCGTATCCATCACGATGACGCGGATCGTTGTCGTGCCGGAGTTCGAAACGGCGTCGAAGAGCCTCACGATGAAATCATACGTGTCTCCCACGACGCGGCTGTCGAAAACAGCGGTGCATTGCCAGGTGATCGAGTCGATCTGCGTGAAGCGCGTCGATTCGGCCTGATCCACGGGCAGGAGATTGACGACGATCGAATCGACGAAGGAGGAGTCCTTCGCCCTGACGGTGAATACCACAGTCGTGGTTCCCGTGTTGAAGAGACTCGACGGCGAAGCGGACGCGGAGAGGACGATCGGCGGCGTCGTGTCCGTGCCGATGATCCGGAACGAATCGGCCGCCACGGCCGTCGTGTTACCGAGATCATCGATCGCGATGACGCGCCAGAAGTAGGTTGCCATTCCGAAGGAAAGAATCGTATCCGGCGTCGCGGTCGTGGAATCGGCCACGAAGACGCCCGTGAAGGCGCCCGAGGTGTCGATCTGCAGCCTGTAACGGTTGAAGCCGGCGATGGCATCGGTCGAAGCATTCCAGTCCAGGAAAGCGGGCGACGTGAGCGACATTCCTCCGGTGGGGGAGACGAGCGACGGCGCCGTCGGCCCGGCCGTGTCCACGACGATACGGGAATCGCCGACCGTCGTCGAGTTGCCGCGGTTGTCCGTGGCGATGACGCGCCAGAGATACGTATCGTTGGCGGCGAGCGTGACCGTCACGAAGGTGTCGAGGAGGGACGTATCGAGCGCGAAGGGCGCGAGAAGATCCTGGTCCACGAGGAGCCGATACGTGACGGGCGGCGAGCTGTCCCTGGCCGTGCTCCAGCGGAATGTCAATCGCACATCGTTTGTCTCGGTTCCGTTGCCGGGCGCGGTCAGGTTGAAGGTATCAGGTCCAGCCGAGTCGATGCTGTTACGGACGGAGAACGTCTCGATGATCGAGAGGGATGAGTTTCCGGCCTGATCGAGCGCCGTGACGATCCAATAATAGGTGTCCGCCGTGAGATCGACGGTGATCGTGAGCGAGGTGACGAACGTGTCGATCTTCGGCGCGCCGAAGGCCGGCGAGGTGTCGATACGGATGCGATAGGAATCGAGCCCCGCGAGGGTGTCCACGGAGAGCGACCAGCGGAATTGGACCGGCGACGCCGTATCGATGAGCATCGTCGGCGTGTCGAGAGCAGGGATGGAAGGCGGCGTCGTGTCGATGACGAAGATGGAGTCGCCGACAGCGGTCGTATTGCCGGCGTCGTCGGTCGCGAGGATCCGCCAGTGGAATGTGTCATTGGGCGCCAGGAGGAGCGTACCCGATGTCGCTGCGATTCCGACGTTGGAGTCGAAGAGCAGCGTCGTGAAGGCACCCGAAGTATCGACCTGGAGACGCTGGCCGGCGAGACCGGTGAAGGCATCCGTCGCGAGCGCCCACGTGAAGACAATCTGCGTCGAGCTGGTTTCCAGGAGATGAGCGGGCGTCGCCTGAAGCGCCGGTGACGGCGGCGTCGTGTCGACAAAGAGCACGGAATCCGACGACGTCGTCGTGTTGCCGGCATCATCGGCCGTTATGATCCGCCAGAAATAGCTGTCATTCGGAGCGAGCAGCACGGTGGTTGAATTGGCCAGACCGTTCACGGAGTCGACGACCAGAGAGGCGAATGTGGACGTTCGGGATATCTGGAGACGGTACGATGCGATGCCGCTTCCGGAATCCACGCATGTATCCCACGTGAAGAGGAAGATGAGCGATCGTGTTTCGAGCCCGTTCACCGGCGTCGATGGCTGCGCGGCTGTCGCAAGAGCCGTATCGATCACGATCGTGTCGATCCGGGACCAGGATCTGTTTCCCACCCGGTCGGTTGTCGTGATCCGCCAGAAGTAGGTCTCGTTCGCGGGAAGCGACAGCGTCACGGACGTGGTCGTGACCGTCGTGTCGAGAACGAGCAGAGCATATGAGCCGGACGTGTCGATCTGCAACCGATAGGACGAGACGCCTGCTCCGGAATCCGCGGAAGCGGTCCACGAGAAGGTCAAGGAAGTGGCGCGCGTCTCGGTTCCAGCCGGGGGACCCGATGGAGTCACTGTGTCCGGAACGACCGTGTCGTTCTCGAACCAGATGGATCTCGTCTGCGAGAGACCACCGGAGTCGGTGACCGTGATCGAGACGAGCGCCGACGAAGAATCCTGGGGAATCCTGTAGATGAGCGTGTACGTGTCCTTGTTCACGCCGGTATCGGAGCCGCGAATCACGGTGAAGGGCGCGGAACCCGCCACGAGCGTATCGTTCACATCCGTGATCGAGACGATGATCGTGCAGACCTGGTTCGCGCCGGATCCCGTCGGATTAAAGTAGACCGTGTCGGGCGCGGTACCGACCGTGATCGGCGCCGCGTCGTAAAAGTGCGTCGAGTCGGACGACGAGACGGCGAAGGCCGTGATGACCGGCGTGTCGTTGATGACGGCCTGCGATGTGTCGACCACGATGCCGGCGACGGAATCGGAGAAGAACCCCTCGTTGATGAATCGCGCGCTGCCCGTGTCCGCCGTTGTGACGCGGTAGTATAACGTCTCGCCATGAACGACCGCTCCGTCCGAATATGTATCCGCCGGAGCGGCGACGCGCCCCAGGTAAAGCCAGTGATTCGTATCGGCCGTGCGCGAACGGTAGATCCGGTACTCCGTGACGGCGGGCGCGAAGGGATCGGCTTCCTCGTCGAGCGTCGTCGCCTTCCACGAGACGATGACGCTGCCCGCGAGGCTGTCCATGCGGGTCGAGACCGTATCCGGCGCATCCGGAGCCACCGTGTCGGCTCCGAGGAACGTATCGACCATGCCCAGGCGGAAGGGCGCATAGCGCGCCGTGAACGAGCCCGTGCCCTGGATGAAGTTCCTCACCTTTGTCGTGTCCGCCGTTCCCCACCAGTTCCGCGTCATGTCCATGAAGGCCGAATCGGAGTAGACGCCGGTCGTATCGGTGATGGCGTAGATGTTGCTCTTCCGGATGGACGTCAGCCGGGAAGTGCCGTCGACGTAGAAGCCCAGCGAGCGGTTGGAGTCGGCCTCGCAGGCCTCGAAGATGACGCTACGGGAGAATCCGGTGACGAAGCCGACGAGCTTGTTGCGGGCGGCGCGGTTCCGCGCCACGAGCACATTGTCCGATGCGGCCCAGATGATGAAGCCGTCGCCGCCGTTCGAGTCGGCTTCGTTGCCGACGATCGCCGCGCCTGTCTCTCCGGCCTGGACCCGGAAGCCGGCGACGAGATTCGCGTGCGCCCTGTTTCCGATGATGAGGGGTGACAACGACGTGTCGCTCACCTGGAATCCATCCTGCGTGTTCGATTCGGCGACGTTGTTGACGAGGAGGAGGATGTCGCAGTTCGGGGTCACCTGGAAACCATCCTCGTTGTTGAACCGCGAGACATTTCCACGAAGGACGGCGGAATCGGAATTGTTCAGGATCCAGACGCCGACGAAAGTGCTGCCGAGGATCGTCGAACTTTCCAGGAGGTTCGAATCGCCGTCGTCGAACTTCAAGCCGGCGCCGGTGACATTCTGGATCCAGCTCCTCCGGATAAGGTTCTGCGAGGATTGGACAGTAAAGCCGTCGTTGAGTGAGTTGAAGACGGAGTTCGAATCGAATGTGTTCCCGCCCTGGAGAACGATGTATCCCTGCTGGCGCGGTTTCGTGCAGGTGTTGTACTCGAAGAGGTTATTCGGGGAATTGATATAGTACCCCTGGCCCGTGTCCCACTGGGAGATATTCGAGACGAACCGGTTGGAGTCCGAGTAATTGTGGATTGTGTAGCCCGCTCCGGTGTTCGTCGAGGCGACATTCCATCCGATGAGGTTCGAGTCCGCGTTGATATCCATCTGATATCCCGCGGAAACGTTCGATTCGGATCGGTTGTACCGCAGCATGTTCGCGAACGACGTCTCCTGGATCGCGAATCCGTGCTCCAGCGCGGCCAGCGTCGCCGTGTTCGAGTCGATGACATTCCAGTTCGCGGTCTGAAAGCCGAAGCCGCGGAATCCGTTACGAGTGGCGGTGTTGAACGTCAGCGTGTTTGTGTCGGACGTGATGATGAAGCCGTAGCCGGCGTCCTGGAGGGAGGCGTTTGATATCACGACGTTCCGGTTGGAGTTATTCACGAGGTTGTATCCGTCCGAGAGATTCCGGTATGTGCTGTTCGAGGTGAAGACGTGCGAGCCGGAGTCGTCGCAGTAGAAGCCCTTCAGAGTGTTCGAGTCCGAGACGTTCCAACGGAATGTGTCGGCCTGCGCGCCGTTGACACCGATCCAGCCGTAGCCCGCGTTCGACCGGGCGAGGCACGAATCGTAATTGTTTCCCGTTGCGCCGTTCACTTCGAATCCGCTCGCGGCGCCCGCGATCGCCGTATCCTCCCGAAAGAGATTGTTGTTTCCCGGGCAGAAGAAGCCCTGAGCTCCGGCGCTCCATGCGAGATTCCTGATGAACGTATTCGACGAAGCGTTCACGAAGAAACCCTGTCCCGTATCGTCGCTCGACGTGTTGCCGATGTAGAAGTTCTGGTCTGACAGATTGTGAATCGAGTAGCCCGCGCCGGCGGAGTGCGTCGTCAGGTTCCAGCCGATCGTGTTCGAGTCGGAGTTGACCGTCACCTGGATGCCGTCCGCGGCCGAGGAATCGACCCGGTTGAAGCGAATAAGGTTGTTTGAGGCCGAATCCGTCACGGCGATGCCGAGGCTGGAACGCGGCCGCGTGATCGCGTTCGAATCGACGACGCAGTTCGAGTCGCCGTTCAGCTCGATGCCGCGGTATCCCGGCGTCAGGATCGTATTGCCGATGACGGCGACGCCTCCGGCGCCGACGATGAAGACGCCGTAGCCTGTCGCGCTGTCGGAGGTGTTCGAGAGAATCAGGTTATTCCGCGCGGCGTTGGCCAGGACGTAGTGCCCCTGGAGCCCGCCGCTTGCGTAGTTCCCGGTCAGCAGGTTCGACTCGGATGCGTTCAGGTTGAACGCATCCTGCGTCGTCGTCTCCGCGCGGTTCCAGCGGAGCATATTGGTGTCGGAGCCCGCGAGGAGCCGGAAGCCCATCAGGGATTGGGTTGCGGTGTTCGAGTCGATCGTGTTCCGGTCGGATGCGTTCAGGTAGAATCCTTCGCCCAATCCTCGGAGCGCGATGTTCGAAATGAGCCGGTTGTTGTCCGATCCGGAGACGAGCGAGAAGGCCGCGAACCGGTTCGACTCCGCCGTGTTGCCGGAGAGATACGACGAGTCGGACGCGTCGAGCTTGAATCCCTCCTCGATGTTGAAGCGCGCGGTGTTTCCGATCAGGAGGTTCGAGTCGGCGGAGACGACCGTGTATCCGCTGTTCCCGTTCGACTCGGACGTATTGGCGAGAAGCGTGTTTCGGCTTCCTCCTCCGATGTAGTAGCCCCAGTTGGAGTTGTCGCGCGCGATCGAGTTCTGGATGAACGCGGAGTCTGTGCCCAGCTGGAGGAGGACACCGATCCCGCAACGCTCGGTCAGGACGTTCTCGATCCGCGCCGTGTCGACGCCCATCAATTCGATCCCGTGCCAGGCATCTCGGACCGCGAGATTCGAGATGGAGATCTGATTGACGAAAGCCGCGATGATCCTTCTGCTCGAACCGGATCCGGAGTCGTTGAAGTCGACGATCGTCGTCAGGGAATCGACACCGATGATCCAGAGCGGCCCGGTGTCGATCGCATACGTGTCGCCCTCGAAGAACGTCCCGGCGTCGACGTAGATCGTGTCGCCCGATCGGACGAGACCTTCGAGGTTATTGAGGAACCGCTTCGGCGAATCGGGCGTGTTACCGGAGTTCGCCGTGTCTCCGACGGCAGAGGTGAACGAGTCGCCGACCATCGCGCCGTCGTTGACGTACCATTTCGAAGAAGGAGGAGCGGCGGCGGCGCTCTCGACGACCACGGTATCCCAACCAGTCGAAGTGACGCCGAATAGAATCGAAAGTGTTGTCGTTCCGGTCGAGGTCTGGAATTGGATGGAAGAAGTACAGACGCCGTTCGTGAAGGATAACGTCGTAATGTTGATCGTCGGGGCGCCTGTGCAAGTGATCGAGACGTTGTCTGTTGTGAAGGCGGTGACGGTTTCACCCGCGGCGTCGATGGCGAGGATGCGGAGCGCGGTCGATTCGTTCAGGCGTGCGGTGTCCGGACTGACGATCCGGAAACGCATGTTCGCGTTGGAATCGCGCGCCGACGCGGGAAGGGTGGGCGTTTCCGCGCCCGGCGTGGCGCGCGCGCCCGTCCGGAAGGCGGTCGCGCCATCCCATGCGCGCATGTAGGGAGAATCGGTCGAGATCGACGGGAACGCCACCTGATCGAGCGTGTCATTGGCGGCGTTGGTGAGCGTCACGGTGTCGCCGGTGTTCGTAAGCGGGCCGAGCGCGCCCGTTGTGAAGCCGACATTTCTGACAAAAGCCTGACGCGAGTCGTAGAAGTATCCTTCGGCGGTTCCGGATGTGCGCCGGTATACGGTGAGATAGCCGCGGGGTGTGATCGTGTCAGAGAGCGTCACGCGCGACGCGGTGAGCCTTCCGATCTTCCAGCCCGCGAGCGCGACGAAGGAATCGGACGAGTTGTACAGCTCCACCCATTCATCCCGGTTCACGTCGGCCCCAGCGCCGTCACCCTCCCAGTCCGTGCCCGGAAGGGCGATGATCTCGTTGATGAGGACGTTCGATTCCACGCTCGACGCGGTCGCGAAGGGAATGGAATCGGAGAGGAAAGACTCGTTGACCCAGGTTCCTGTGTCGGAGGCGGTGACGCGGTAGGAGTACGATTCCCCGTTCACGACGTTCTGGTCGGTGAACGAGAGCGCCGAGGGAAGCGCGGTGCCGATGCGGAGCCATTGGGTTGTGTCGGCCGTTCGCGATCGGTAGATCCGAAAGAGATCGAGTCCCGTCGCGAAGGGATCTCCTTCTTCATCGAGCGTCACGGGCGACCAGGTGACCCGGAGCGAGAGCGGAGTCGCCACGGCGGCCGCGGCGACGGTATCGGGCGCGCGCGGCGCGACCGTATCGGCGATGAAAGAGGTGTCGACGGCGGCGAGGCGGAAGGGAATGTAGAGGGCGGAGGAGAATTGTCCGCCCGCGATCCGCGCCTTGATCGCCGCCGTGTCGGTTGTGCCCCACCAGTTACGAGCGAGGTCGAGGTTGGACGTGTCGGCATTCATCCAGTTCGTGGTGGAGAGAATGTTGTTCTTATGGAGCGTGACTCCGGCGGAGTGGCTGTCGACGGAGAAGGCGAAGATCGTATTGGCGCGGGCTTCATTGGCTTCGAAGACCGTGGCGTTGGACGTGAGATTGACAAATCCATGACCGTTGTTTCGGACTGCGGAGTTATTGAGGAAATAGTTCGATGCGGCGCCGCTCTCGACCATGAAGCCCATCAGCGTATTCGAATCCGCGACGTTGCCGCGGAGCATGTTCGAAAGAGCCGCGTTGAAGATGTAGAAGCCGTGAGCCGCGTTCGATTCCGCGCGGTTATTTCTGAGGATGTTCGCGTCGGCGCCGTTGACGAAGAACCCGTGACCGCCGACGCTTTTCCGGGCCGTATTGGAGTCCAGGGTGTTCTGTCCGGCCGCCGCCTCGATCTGGAAGCCCGCGGCGCTCGTGGAGTCGGAAAGATTTCCTGTCAACGTGTTCATGCTCGATGTGACCAGGAAGCCCTGAGCCAGAACGATGTTGGACGCGGTGTTGTTGGTCAGGGAGGTGAAGGCTCCGGAAATGAGAAAGCCCTGCGCCTGGAGGATCGATGAGGAGGTGTTGCCTGTCAATGTGTTCGTATCGCCGGAAATGTTGAAACCTTGTGCGAGCTTCGCGCCGGCCGCGGTGTTCGTCTCAAGCGTGTTCCTGACCGCGCTGACAAGAAAGCCCTGGCTCGTGTCGAGTGTCGAACTGTTATTCCGCAGGGTGTTGAATCGGGATGTCAGAAGAACTTCGAATCCGATGTTATTGCCGGTGGAGGTATTGCCGAGGAGGAAATTCCAATCCGAGTTGTTGACCTGGAAACCATCCGAGGGATGAGCGCTGACAGCATTATACCGGACAGTATTGGAGTCAGCGAAGGCGGCGAAGAGAATACCCACAGAGTTGCCGCCGGAGATCGTATTGGATTCGATCGTATTGATGTCTCCTCCGACGATCTCGATGCCGTTGGAGCGCGAAACCGCGACCCGGTTCGATGTGAAGCGGTTGCGGACGGCGTCGAGAATCTGGATGCCGGTCGTGCAGAAACTCATGGCGGAATTCGAGATGACGCATCCCCGCGTCGTGACCTCCGCGAGGAATCCGGTGGCATTGGAGGAGAGGTTGACGCGATCGACGGTGCAGGTTTCGGCGGTGATGAAGTGGAGCCCGATGCCGGCATTGCGGATTCCGATGTCGGCGATGGAGACCAGGGACTTGGCGTTGATGAGCACTTTCCTGGTCGAAGAGGGCGAGGAGTCGAGGAAATCAAGGATCGAGGATGCGGAGTCGATGCCGATTATCCAGAGCGGACCGGTCTCGATCGAGACGGCCTCCGTTTCGTTAAAGATTCCCCGGTCGATGCAGATGGTGTCGCCCGCTCGGACGAGGCCTTTCAACTGATTGAGGAATCTCTTGGGAGCGCCGGGGGAATCGCCGGAGTTATTCGTATCGCCGACGGCCGCCGAGAAGGAGTCGCTCGTCGTGGACGTATCGTTGACATACCATTTTTTCGGCGGTGGGGTCTGGACGACGAATGTCTCGATGTCGAGACCTGAAAGGGCACGGTTGCCGACACGGTCGACCGCAATAACGCGCCAGAAGTAGGGGCTGTCCGAGAGGGGAGTCGTGACGACGACGTCGGTGTCGGGATGCGTCGTCGATTCGGTCGAGATGATCTGATCGAAGGCGGCCGTCGAAGCGATCTGGATGGTGTAGAAGGCGACGCCCGAGCGGGAGTCCGCGGCGGCTGTCCAACGGAGCGTGGGCTGTTTTGCGGTGGACTCGCCGTTCGCGGGCTGGATCAATTGCGCGACGGTATCCGGAGGCGTCGTGTCGGGACGGAACAGGATGGTGAGCGAATCGGATTGCGTCGCCGTGGACGACACGGTGAGGATCGCGGTCGTGTCGCTTACGGCATGGCGGGGATTTACGAAGAAGAAGGCCTGATAGGAATCGTTCGTGTCGGTCTGCGTGACCGAATCGAAGACGGCGGTCACGCTGATGGATTCTCTTGTTGTCGCGGAGTATAGAACAGTCAGAGTCACGACCTGCGTCTCCGCGCCGAACCAGACCGTGTCTCCGGTTGGCGCCGTGTCGAAGGGAGCTCCGTCGAAGAATCGATCCGGCGTGTCGCTTGCGAATTGAAGGAGAGAGATGACCGGAGTATCGACCGGCGTCACCATAACCGCGACCGTATCGGAGCCGCGCGATGTGAACGCGTATTGGACGGTCAACCTTGCCGTGCCGGAATCTGTGAGGAAACGGATGGTTGTGGAGCAGACTCCGCTTGTGAAGTCGACCGTTGCGATATTGATCGTAGGCGTGCCCGTGGCTGTGATGGCGACCCCTGCGGACGAGAACGTGGTCACGGTGTCGCCCGAGGCATCGATAGCAATCACGCGAAGCGTCACCGATTCGCCGAATAGAGCGGTGTCCGGGCCTTCGATTCGGAACCGCATGTTCGCGTTCGAATCCCGGACGCCGGACGGCAGAGCAGGCGTCTCCCATCCTGAAGTCGGCCTGGCCAGATTCCTGAACGTATCGGCTCCGTCCCACGCGCGGCCATAGCTCGAATCGGTGGTCGCAGACGGATAGACCACTTTGTCGACGGTATCGCCCGCCGCGTTCGTCAGCGTGACGGTGGCGCCACCGTTTGTGAGTGCGCCCAGAGAACCGGTCGTAAAGAGCTGGTTACCGACGAAGACCTGGTTGGAATCGAAGAAGTAGCCGCCGACGACGCCAGCCGCGCGGCGGTATACGATGAGATATCCGCGCGGTTGAAGCAATCCGGACAGAGTCACGCGCGATGCGGAGTCTTCGCCGATTTTCCAGGAGGCGAGATTAATGACGGAATCGTTCCTGTTATAGAGCTCGACCCATTCATCGGCCGAAGCGCTGACACCGGAGTTGCCGTCCCAATCGGTGTTGGGCAGGGGCAGGATCTCGTTGATGGCGATGCCGGTGTCCGCGACGGCGGCGACGGCGGTAGCGGAGGGGATGGAATCGGAGAAGAAGGATTCGTTCGGGAGGGGCGATGCCGAGTCGGTAGAAGTGATGCGATAATAGTAGGTCTCGCCGTTCACGACGGCGGCATCGCTGTATGTGAGAGCCGCGGCGGTCGCGGTGCTGAGCTGAACCCAGAGCGAAGTGTCGGGAGTACGCGAGCGATAGATCTTGAAGCCGGCGAGAGCAACCGCGAAGGGGTTGGCTTCCTCGTCGGCGGTGACGGGCGACCATGTGAGGGTGATGGAGCCGGTCGAAGTGTCGGCGATTGCGGCGACTGTATCGGGAGCGCGAGGCGCCACGGTGTCGGCTCCAGCTGACGTGTCTACGGCCCCGAGCCGGAAGGGGGTGTAGATAATGGAGTCGCGTCCGATGCCGGAAATGCGTTGCTTGATCTGAGCGGTATCGGTGGTGTTCCAGAAGTTGCGCGTGAAATTAAATGATTGGTTGGTTTTATTCCAGATGACGCTGTCAGGATTTGTAGCGGACGAGGCAAAATTGTTTTTTTGGAAGGTATCCGAACTAGAAGCGCTATCGAGACTGATTTGATAAAGTGTGTTGAACGAAATATCGTTTTGATGAAAAATATTAAATCGAGACGAGGTGATAAAAACGCCTGTACTGTCGAATTGAATCCTGTTTCGATAGAATGAATTGGAATCCGCGCCTGCGTCAAGATACACGCCATAGCTGTCATTTTCACTTATGTCGTTATCGGCGAATATATTGAGATAGCTGCTGTAAAGATACAAAGCCGCATCATTATTGTTCCTGAGAATATTGCCGATTACGGTCATGTTCGAAGGAGTCGTGCTGAACCTGATTCCGAGAGATCCGTTTCCACATGCCGAGTTCCCTATGATGCTGTCGAAGCTGGCCGTGCCGCTCACGTTCAATCCCATCACGCGGTTGGAATCGAACTGATTATTTGTGATGCTGTCATATATGCAGTTGAGGAGGTTGACGCCCTCAGTGTTCCGCCGCGCGATATTGTTCCTCAACACAGTAAAAGTATCCAAGATCATTTGTATTCCATAAACGTTGGACTCGATTCGATTATTGATGAAAGAGCCGTGCTCACCCTGAGTGTAATAAATGCCGGAGGTGCCGTTTGTTTCAATTCGATTATCCATAACGAGGATGCTGTCTGAGCCGAGCCATATGTAGATGCCAGCGCTGCCGTTGGCGGAAATGCTGTCGTTAGCGACTCGCGCGCGATCTGTATTTGTCAGCCAAATTCCATAGTATGCTCCCGTCAACCCCAAATTTTCAATAGAAACCCCTGTGCGATTGTCAGCCTGAATGGCTGCGAGAGAGACAATTGTCTTCGCTCCCGGGGGATCGATGACCGTAGAGACAGAATCCTTCCCGATGAGCGCAACCCAATCCGTGTCGATGACGACGGTCTCCGTGTAATAGCCGGCGTCGATGTAGATGGTATCGCCCTGTGTCAGGAACGGCCTCAATGCCGTGTAGGTCCGGCGTGGAGTGCCGGGGGAGAGGCCGCTCGCTGTGTCATATCCGATCGATGATGTGAACGAATCGCCGCTCGTCGACGTGTCGTTCAAATACCAGATATTCGGGCCCGATGTGTCGACGTTCGCGACCCCCATTCCGACGGAGTCGGAATAGTATGCTTCATTGAAATAGGTGCTGGCGATGGTGTCCGCGCTTGTGACGCGGTAGTAGTATGTCTCGCCGTTGACCGCGGTCGCGTCGCGGTAGGTAGTCAATCCGGCGGCGACCGTTGTCAGGTATGTCCAGAGATTCGTATCGGATGTTCGGGACCTGTAGATCCGGTATGCATCGAGGTTCACGGCGAAGGGGCTCGAATCCTCATCGAGCGTGACGGCCGACCACGTGACGTTGATCCCGCCAATCGATGCGGCGGCGGCTCCTACCGTATCCGGCGCCTTTGGCGCAACCGTGTCGGCGCCGCGAGTCGTGTCGACCTGCGCCAAGCGATACGGGATATAGCTGCAGGTTGCAGCTCCGGCGCCGGCGATGTAGCTGCGGATCACCACAGAGTCGATCGTTTTCCAGTAGTTTCTCGTCATCGTGACATTCGCGGCGGGATTGTCGAATCCCAGCGTCGTGCCGGGCTTGACGACGATGTTGTTCTTCCGGAATTGGACCTTCGCCGTCGCGTCGATCGAGATATTCCAGTTGTTGTTGGAGTCGATCCTGTTGGCGTCGACGTAGAAGGAATCGATGCCGTTCTCGAGCCGGAAGCCCATGTTAAGGTTGTTGCGGGAGAGATTCGACGTGGCGATGACGGAGTTGACGGCGTTGAAAAGGAAGCCGTGAATGCCGTTCGATTCCGCGATGTTGCCGGAAATTCCGGCAAAGTGGGAACCGTTCATCACGAAGAGGCCGCTCTGCGTGTTGCCGCGCGCTTCGTTCGCGATGAGATTGGCGTAGGGGCTGGAGTCGATCTGGAAGCCGGCCTGGCCGTTGGCGTAGGCGATGTTCGAATCGAGCCTGGACCAGCGGGTGCTGTAGACGAAGAGGCCGGCCTGAGCGCCGCTTCGGGCCGCGTTGCCAACGAGGTATGCGCTGTCGGAGAGGTCGATGTGGATTCCGGCATTGGCGCAGGAGACGGCCTGGTTGTATCGCAACGTCGCATGGCGGGAGAAGTTGGCGAGCTGGATGCCCTGGTTCGTGGCGCTCGTGACCGTGTTGGAATCGATCGTCGTATAGAGCGCGGAGTCGAGGATGATACCCTGCGCGCCGGGGGCCGCGATGACATTATTCCTGATCCAGTTCGAGTCCGAACCGGCGACGACCTGCATCCCGGAAACGAGGCCGTTCGAGATCGAGTTGCCGTCGATCGTGTTGGTGTCCGCGTTGGTCATGAGGATGCCGACGGACTTGGGAGCGACGACGCTGTTGCCGATCAGGGTGACCCGGTTGGTGGAGACGATCGAGAGCCCGGTCGTGCAGAATCGGAGTTGCGAGTACTGGACGGTGCAATTGTTCGTCGCGGCTTCGAGGAAGATGCCGTCGGAGGCCGCGTAGACGAGGACATTATCGACGATGGAGTTTGTGGTGTTGAGGAAATGCACGCCCTTGTTGGCGTTTCGGATCTGGATCTTCCTGATCGTGATGCCGGACTTGCCATTAGCGACGAGTTTCCGGTCTCCGGCCGCGAAGGAATCTCCGTAATCGAGAATGGTAACAGCGGAGTCGGCGCCGATCACCCACAGCGGCCCGGTATCGAATGTGAAGGAAGCGGTCTCGTTGTACGTGCCGGCGTCGACGTAGACCGTCTCGCCGGCCCGGACGAGCGACTGGATCTCCTTCAAGAATCGCTTCGGTGTGGCGGGGGACGTGCCGGTATTCGTCGAGGCGCCTACGGCGGTGGAATACACGTCGCCAGACGTCGACGTGTCGTTGATGTACCAGACACCTGACGGAGGTGTCGTCTTTACGAACGTGAAGAAGGTGCAGCCGTTCGTCGTGACGTTGCCGACGCGGTCATAGGAAAGGACACGCCAGAAATAGGAGGAGTCGGCCAGCGTGGTAACGGTGAGATCCGTGTCGGGATGCGCCGTTGTTTCAGAGGCGAGAACCGAATCGAAATTGGAGTTGACGGCGATCTGAACGCGGTAGTACGCGACGCCCGCTCCACCGGGATCCTGCGAAGGGAGCCAGCGGAACGTCGGGGTCGATGTCACCGAAGCGCTGTCGGCGGGGAAGGAGGGCGTGACCGTATCCGGCGCCGTGGTATCCGGCTTGAAGCGAATCAGAACCGTGTCCGATCGGAAGGCGGATGTTTCCGCGACCGTAACGACAACCGTGGTTTCGTTCGAGGCATGCGCGGTACGGATATGGAAGTAAGCCAGATACGGAGATGAAGTGTCGTATTGAATTCCTGAATCGAAGATCGCGTCGACGCGGAGAGAGTCCGGATTGTTCGTGGAGAAAGCGACGGTGCACGTGATCGCCTGCGCCACGCCGGCAAACCAGATCGTGTCGGCCGTCGTTGCCGTATCGAATGGCGAATCATCCCAGAAGCGCGCGGGAGTATCGCTCACAAATTGCAACAATGAGATGGACGGAGTATCAAAGGAATCGACGAGAAAAGTATCGATAAGGGCACCCGAGACATTCGCATTTCCAACCTGATCGGCTGCGAGTACGCGCCAATTCCAGACAGTGTCCAAAAGATCTACCGTACACGTAAAGTCGGTGTCTGGATGACTAATTTGGAAGTCATACGCAAACTGAGAGAAACCGTCCACTCGCCAGATCCTTAATTTGTAATTGGAGACTCCAGATTGTGAATCGTTCGAAAGACCCCAGCGGAAATAGGGGCGTTTTCCGACAGTGGCTCCGACTGGTGAATCATGCGTCACGGTATCGGGCGCGGTCGTATCGGGGCGGAACCAGAGGAGCATTGTGTCGATAAGTCCGGCTGTATCGGTTGCGGTGATAGTGATGAACGTATCTTTGGCGGCATGCTGCGGCTTGATTCTGTATCTTGCCGTGTAAGGTGTCGTAGTGTCGCTGGAGATTGGCGAATCGAATGCAGCGCTGAATGTCAGCGTATCAGGATTCGCCGGAAGTATGGTAATGGTACAAGTGATCGTCTGCGTTTCAGAGCTGAACCATACCGTGTCGCCGGCAGGCGAAGTATCGATTGGAGCGGAATCAAAAAAGCGCGACGCCGTGTCGCTTGTTGCTGAGACGACCGTGATGACCGGCGTCTCCGTGACGGGAGTCAGGAAATGCTCCACGCGGATCGAATTCGCGGGGACGCTCATGGAGCCCTTCAGGACTCCGTTGTCGTAGAACTTGACGGTGAGGGGCGTCGCGCCGGGATTATGCGCGACATAGCTGCGGAGGCCGACCGTGTCGAAGGTGCTGGACAGCGGATAGTCAGCGTAGACATTGTCGGCGATGTAGCCGAGCTTGTTGAAATTGTGGATGTGATGGTAGATGTAGGAGTAATTCTGGTACTGCCCTTCGTTGATGAAGAATCCGCTGTCGTAATCGTTGCAGGCGCCCTGCGCATTGTAGGTCGCCTTCCATTTCCAGTGGACGCCCTGCCATGTATTGAATGCTTCCTCCGCATACATCTCCGTGTGCTGCGCCTGGATGTAGGATGACTCGCGCCCGAGATACATGCCGGTCGTCAGAAACGGCGTCGCCTGGATGCCGTGGATCTGCTCCGCCTGTGAACCGAAAAACGTGGTATGCTCGGCTTTTCCTCCCCATACGATCCCGATCAGTTCCTTCGGAAATGTCCCGTCGTAGACATCGTTGTCGATATCGAACCAGTATTTCCGGACAGCTTGATACTCCGTCGCATAGGCCCACGCCAGAGCGTCGCGCTGCGTGGTGTTATTGTTCCGAACGAGGTTCCACAGGAGGGCTGCTCCGAGCGAATTCATCGCCTCGCCGGACGACTCCTGGTTGTTTCCATCGTCGAACGGGCTCATGCCGTGCGCCTCCGCGCGCCCCTCGTACGGATTGATGAAGCGCATGAACGGGAAATCGGGATCGGTCCGTGTGGCCTCGTAGAGATGCTTCACCACGAGGTCGTAGAAGCTACCGTAATTCGTGAGGAATGTGGAATCGTAGAGCCCGATGATCGCCGCGGCATAGAGATGATAGCCGAGGGCATAGTGCTGGTCGGTGTAGGCCCACGACTGGAAGGTTTCGTTGTAGGGAATGAAGCCACGGAACGTGGTGTCGTAGTAGTAGTATCCCTTGTCCTCTCCCATCGTGTATGTCGCCCAGTTCTCGAGCGCAGTCCGGACGCGGACGATCAGGGTGTCGCGGGAGATCGTGTCGCCCATCTGTTCGGCGATCGGAATGAGCGACGCTTCGCTGGCCATCTGCTGGCCTCCGATGTACATCGCATAGGCTTGCTGGTCCGTATCGATCCGCTGGCGATCCTGCTTGATGAGATCCGTGAGATTTCTCCGGACGTATGTACCGGAGTCGGGAAGATACGGGAGAATACCGGGCAGTTTGCTGTTGGTGGTGAAGGAGTTCGCGTTCAGCATCTGGACCTGACCGCGGAGCGTGTTGTATGTGAGGATGCCGGCGCCGGCGCCCATGGCGCGGTGATGGGGCATGGTACCGAGGAGCGTATTGGTCTGGCTGAGGCGACGGCTTTCGGTCGTCATCTCGTACAGGCTCGAGACGTTCTGCGTCGTCGGGTTGTACGTCCACGAGACGCGCGACTGCGTCGGCCAGGCGTACGCGTGATTGTACATCGTCGTGAGGTCACCGGCGGCGGTCATGCCTGCGATGGAGAGATAGTGCGAATCGGTGGCGGGAAAACGTATGGAGAGTTGGCTGAAGCCCGCGAGGTTCGTGACTGTGAAGGAGCAACGCGACGGACCGAAGAAAGCCCAGTGAGTGTTATTGCCGAAGACGGTCCGGATGCGAAGCTGATCGTCAATGACGACGCTGTCTTTGGCGAGCGCGACGCCCGCCGAATCGAAGAAGTCCACCTGTCCCGGAAAATCGATGAGAATGTTGAGAGAGTCCGGAAGATCCCAGTAGACGTATGGCGTACCCTGACCGATCGTGAGGCGGGCGGTGTCGTTGTTGGTCTTCGACTTGTATTCCGTCGAGACGAACCAGTCCGACCACGTGTCGAGATAGGCCGCGCTGGCGCGAAACGTATCGCCGTTTACATACGACAGGCGGATGTTCATGTCGGCGACGAATGTCGCAATCTGGAACGCGGTGGCGCCGCCATTGACCGTGCCCGCTCCGGGCATATCGAGAAAGAGTCCGGAATCGACGATGCGCATCGCGATCGGAAAGGCGTACATGTTGTTCGGGTAGCCGTAGCGTGAATTCGGATCGGACCAGTTCAAAGTGGAGTCGGTCGCGCGGATGACCATGGAGGAGAACCAGCGGTTGGTGGGAATCGGGATCTGGCGCGCGCGGAGCCGATCGGTGAGGTACATCTTGGGATAGATTTCGGCGCCGTTGGAGAACGTCGAATTCAGGAGTACCTGCGAACCGCCGGCGGAATATTCGCCAACGTGGACCGTGTCGGCATAGGAAGCGAGACCTCCTGGGGGATTGGTCATGATGCCGGCCCGGGAGGCGAGAGACGAGAAGAGGAGCAGGAGGCAGGCACCGAGGAACGGCCCGAGACATCGCGGCCCCCTGCGGTCATATCTCATGCCGCGGACAGGCGCTCCTGCGACTTCGGATTCTTCACCGGACCCGTCGAATCGCGGACGACGAGCTCCTGATCCCAGCTCAACCTGGGCTTTGTCTTGTTGCCATGGATCTGGTAATGCAGAAACGTCATGGCGGCATCTCCCATTTCGAAGGCGAGCTGCCTGACGGTTGTCAGCTTCGGCCGGACGATCCGGCAGTCGACGCTGTCGTCGAAACCGACGACGGAATAAT
>CAZCME010000028.1:0-47851 GCA_964499705.1 uncultured bacterium
ATGATGTCGAATCGAACACGACGTATCAGATCGCGATCGACGGAGCATCGTCGTCTGACACCGTGGTGAAGAACAACATCCGGTTCCCCGGCAGCGGCAGTTTCCTCTATAACGCGGCGACATCGGGAGCGACATTCGATCTGCGCCGGAACTGGTTCGGGACGACGAACCAATCGACGATCAACAGCAAGGTGACGGGCGCGACGGCATCGCTTCTGACATGGCAGCCGTTCCGGCTCGGGCTGGTCGACACGTTCCTGGTCGACACGGTTGCGCCGGCGACACCGACCGCGCTCTCGACCGACACGTCGCAGGGCGGCCGTGTAACCGTCACCTGGACACTGCCAACTCTGGATGAAGAGGGAACTGCGTTGACCGGATTCTCGAGGGTCCGCGTTTATCGCGACACGAATCCGACGAAGTCGGACTGGCGCGTCGATTCGCCATCGTTCTCGCTAGCGTCAACGGAGACGACATGGATCGACACGACGGTGACCGTCGGCCTGACGTGGTATTACCGTGTGACGGCGGTGGACACGGCCGGACTCGAGAATGAGGCCTTCTTCTCCGACACGCGGATGGCGGTGGTTTCGTCGGGCACCGTGGCGATCACCTCACCCTTGAACGATCACGATACGAACATCGCACTGATCACGGTTTCAGGAAACTGCGGATTCTTCATCGCCGGCGACAGTGTCGTCATGTATCGCAACGGAATCGCGCAGTCGACCGGACTTGTTTCGGGCGGCGGTGCGTGGAGCTGTACGACGGCGCTCGGGGCAACCGGCGACAGCATTGAGGCCCGTCTCTCGCGACTTGGCGTCCAAATGGACACCGAACGAATCAAGGTCGACTACTTCGGGACGCCCACCATCGCGATTCTGACTCCGCTGACCGGACACGACACGAATATCTCGCCGATCACGGTGACCGGAACGACGACGCAGACTTCGCCCGGCGACTCGGTCGGCATCTATCTCAATAACGTCTGGCAGTGCACCGGGACTGTATCGGCCACTGGAACGTGGTCATGCACCGCCGCGGTGGCGGGCGTGGGCGACAGCGTGCGCGCGCTATTGCGGACAATAGTCGGTGACACGGCGCAGGATACGATTCACGTCAATTTCTACGACGGCTCGTCCTGGTTTGTGAACGACGCATCGACGGCGAGCGACTCGTTCACGTATGCGGTCGGGCGCGATACGGGCCGCGGCGATTCGATGGCGCCGTTCCGCACGATCGCGAAGGCTTTGTCCCTTGCGACGGCGGGTGAGACGATCTTTGTCGATCGCGGAACCTTCACCGAATCGGTCGTCTTCCTCGTGGACTCGACCACGCTCATCGGCGCCGGAGACGACACGACGATCGTCGATCCTCCTGGTGAATCGACGACGGCTGGCATCTACGCCTTCAACCTTACAGGCCGGAGGGCCACCGTCATCCGCAATGTGCAGGCGACGGGCGCGGAAGTCGGGTTCCGTCTCAGCAACTCCGATTCTTCGCTCATCGATACCGCGCGCGTCTTCCTGACCGCCTTCGGCGTCGATCTCGAGGGTGGCTCGGATTCGAACCTGATCCGGAATGTCCGCTCGGAGCGGAACAGCGCGTACGGATATTACCTGGGGGCGTCCTCCTACAACATCCTCCGGGGCGGACGCGCGGACACGAACACGACGACGAACGTCTTAATCTCGACGAGCGCGAACGGAAACCGTGTGGAAAGCATGACGGTGACGGGGGCGTCGCATGGACTCTACATCTTCCAGGGAACGAACAACACTCTGGAGTACAACGTAGTCCAGAACGTCAGCGTGATAGGTATCTACGTTCAGGCGACGAGCGGGAACCTGCTGCGGCGGAACCGGAGCACCGGGAACGGGACCGGCATCTGGATGAACGCGGTGACGAACACGGTCGTGACAGCGAACGATGTGGAATCGAACACGACGTATCAGATTGCGATCGACGGAGCATCCTCGTCGGACACGATCGTGAAGAACAACATCCGGTTCCCCGGCAGCGGCAGTCATCTCTATAACGCGGCGACATCGGGAGCGACATTCGATCTGCGCCGGAACTGGTATGGGACGACGAGCCAGTCGACGATTAACGCGAAGGTAACGGGAGCGACAGCCTCGCTTCTGACGTGGCAACCGTTCCGGCTCGGTCCGGTCGATACGTTCCTAGTCGACACGGTCGCGCCGGGGACACCGACCGCGCTCACGACCGACACGACTCAGGGCGGTCGCGTGCTTGTGACATGGGTGCTGCCGGTGCTGGACGAAGAGGGTTCCGCTCTGACTGGATTCCTGAACGTGAGGGTCTATCGCGACACGAATCCGACGAAGTCGGACTGGCGGGCCGACTCGCCCGACTTCATCCTCGCGGCAACCGATACATCATGGGCCGATACGTCGGTCGCGGTCGGGACGACCTATTACTACCGCGTGACTGCGGTCGACACCGCGGGGCTCGAGAACGAGGCTTTCTTCTCCGACACGAAGATGGCGGTCGTCTCGTTCGGCACGGTCGCGATCCGAACTCCGGTGAACAACCACGACACGAACATCTCGCCGATCTCGATCGTGGGCGTCTGCAGCTTTGCGATTGCAGGAGACAGCATTGTCGCCTACCGGAACGGTGTGGCGCAATCCACGACGACTGTCTCGGCGATCGGCTCATGGAGCTGCACCTCGGTGCTTGCGGCGATCGGAGATTCCATCGAAATTCGTCTCTCGCGCCTTGGTGTTCTCCACGACACAAAGAGAATTCATGTCAGCTTCTACGGAGCTCCGACCTGCTCGATCGTCTCGCCTCCGAATCTGCACGAGACGAGCGTCACCACCATCAACGTAACGGGCACTGTAGCGCAGGCCTTCCCGTGGGATAGCGTGGTCGTGTATGTGAACGGAGTCGCGCAAGACACCGTGCGCGTCATGGATACGATGACGTGGGTGGCGTCCGTCCCGTTGGGCGGCAATCCCGAGAGCATTGTCGCGAGATTGACGAATCAGTTCGGCAATATTGCGGCGGACACGATCACCGTATCGAAGTATCAGGCGACCACATGGTATGTGAACGACTCGCAGACGACGTCCGACAGTTACACGACGACGATCGGCAGCGACACGCTTGGCTCGGGCAGTCGACTGCTGCCGTTCCGAACGATCACGCGAGCCATTCAGTCCGCGAAGGCCGGAGACACGATCTACATCGATGCCGGAACCTACACGGAGACGGTGGTTGTCGACACGAATACGCTCCGCCTGATCGGCGTCGATTCGAGCCTGACGATCATCAATCCGCTGGGCGACAGCCAGTCCGCACTTAGCTACGCCATCTTCGCCGATACGCAGCAGGGGCTGGAGATCCGCGATCTTCGCGTCCGCGACGCGCTTCGCGGCATTCACCTCCAGGCCTGCTCGAACGCGCTCGTGATCCGCGTGCGAGCGACCGACTGCGGCGAGTTTGGGATCTACGCTTTGAATGGTTCGGACACGACGCAGATCCTCTCCTGCCAGGTCGAGCGGAACCAGGTTCATGGAATCTACGTGCAGGGAAGCGTTGGCCTGACCATTGCCGACAACCGGGTTCTCGATGGCGCCGCAAATGGCATCAATCTCTTCCAGAACGCCGACAGGAATCTCGTCACTCGAAACATCGTTTCTCATAACCAGGCCTACGGCATCAAGATTTCGGCCGGTTCGGACAACCGCATCGAGTACAACACTCTGAATGCGAATTCGTACGCGGCGCTTTCGGTCGTCGGCGCGTCGAATCGCGATACGTTCCAGAAGAACCATATTACTTTCCCGGCCGGCGCCGGATTCGACACGGCGGGCGCGGAGAACGGCGCTGGCGTCAACGTCAACTTCTATCGGAACTGGTGGGGCACGACGGATACGCTGGCGATTGAACGTTCGATTACGGGCGCGAACGAAAGCATGACGCTGTATGCGCCATTCCGTCTTGGAACACTCGACACGACTCTGGCGTCGGACACGGTAGCACCGCGAGCGCCGGATTCGGTGACCGTCAATGGCGTAACGGAGACGACCGTCCGCGTCGATTGGACGGCGGTCGCAGCGAACGAGGAAGGCTCGCCTTTCGCGGTCGGACTCACCGGATACCGCATCTACCGGTCAGCGATTCAAGACACTTCGGTCTGGATTCTGCGCGGCGAGGTTGGAAACGCCACGACCTCGTTCGTCGATTCTGGATACCTCGTGAACGACACCCGCTATTACCGTGTCACTGCCTACGATGCGAACACGCCGGTAAATGAGTCCTTCTTCTCGGACTCGGTCGCGATCGGCCTGACGCGCCGTATTCCCAATGCGTGGTATATCAACGACGCTTCGGTTGTCGGCGACGTCTTCACGACGGTGGTCGGCTTGGATGCGAATGACGGCTATGCGCCGTCTACGCCGAAGCTGACATGGAATGGCCTCGAGTCGCTCCTCTCGCCCGGCGACTCGGTCTACATCGACGTCGGCAGCTATACCCCGACCGACACGATGTCGATCTTGCAGGATTCCGTCACCGTCATCGGCGTCGATTCGACGACTTCCGGAACGGTCATCGACTTCAACGACACGACGTCGGCATCCGCGCTCGCCATCTTCGCGCAGACGAGGAACAATCTTACGTTCCTGAATTTCCGCGTCCGTCGCGGGCTCTATGGAATCTGGATGAAGAACTGCGACACCGTGACGATCACATCCGTTTATACGGAGTCAAACGGCATCGCGGGCATCTTCTTCGATACGTCATCTCCGGGTCCGCGCTACTCGACGGTGTCGAATGTCCGTGCGAGCGGCAACCAGGTTGGCTTCCTGATCCACGGTTCTGACACGAACACCTTCAACAATTGCGTTGCGTCGTCCAATTCATCTTACGGGTGGGACATCGCCGCCGGCGATCAGAACACCTTCAATACCAACTCGGCGACAAACAATCGCAATTCCGGATTCCGGATCATGGGGAATGCGGACGGCAACACATTCCTGAAGAACACGAGCCATACGAATACGGGCGCGGGCTTCGCGATGACGAGTTCCAACCGCAACCGGTTGTCCGGCAACTCGGCCGTCAACTGCGCGACAAACGGCTTCACATTCACTTCCTCGTCGAACGTCTATCTCGACACGAACACCGCGGATTCCTGCGGCCAGTGGGCATACGTCATTAACGCCGGTTGTTCCTTGGATACCTTCTACAAGAACAGTATCGAGAGTTCCCCGTCGTGGCCCGATTCCGCGCTCTTCTACGACGTCGCGACCCCGATCGACTTCTCATACACCTATTGGGGAACGACGGACGAAGTCCGGATTCGCGCGAAGTTCGGCGGTTCCGGCGCGGACTCCGTCGACTTCACTCCGTATCGCACGACGCCGCCGGATACGACGCCCGGTGCGGATGTTGTCGCGCCGGAGGCTCCGGACACGGTATTCGCGACCGGCTTAAACGAGACGACGATCCGTGTCACCTGGGCGGCTTCCATCGTGGATGAGGAACCGCCGAATCCGCCGGTCGTGGATCTCATGGCGTACCGGATCTACCGCGCCATCACGAGCGATACGACGCAGTGGCAGTATATCGGCTCCAAACCGGCCGGGACGCATTTCTGGGACGACTCACCGGTCGATCGAGCCTACTACTACCGCGTGACGGCCGTGGACACGAAGTTCCCGATCTACAACGAGTCGTTCTTCTCCGACTCGATCGCCTTCTCGGGAATGCTACTGTCGGCCAATGTTTGGTATGTCAACGACACGTCCACGTCGGGCGACGCGTATACATCCGCCGTTGGCAATGACGCAAATAACGGCCACACGCCCGCGACACCCAAGAAGAGCCTGTCTCTGGTCCTTGATCTCATCAGCTCCGGTGACACGGTCTACGTCGATAGCGGCGTTTATAGTTTCTCGGATTCGGCCGTCATTGACACGAATTCGATCTGGATCCTCGGCAAGGATTCGATCTCGACGGTCCTGAACTTCGCGGCGGCTGCAGCGGCGAATCGAAAGGTCTTCGCGTCGGGACGGACGAACATCACGATCCGTGATATCGGTGTTCCGTCCGGATGGCACCCGGTTCATTTCCTGAATGTGACGGGTGGAGAAATTACGAGCCTCAGGGGAACGAGCCCGAATATCGGTGTCATGCTCGAGACCTGCGCGAACGTGACGATTGAGCGTTGCGAGGTCACGAACCCATCACCGAATGTCGGTTATGCCATCAATAATTCGAACAACATCACGGTTCGTTACAATGTCTCCACGAACGGTCTCTCGGCCTATTATCTCAACAACGCCGATAACTGCACCTTTGATTCCAATTCAACGTCCGGTGGTACTTATAACGGGTTCCAGATTGATAACGGATCAGACAACAACATCTTCCGTGACAACACAGTCACGAACAAGGACACCGGAGTGCATCTCGGAACCGCGTCCGCGAACAACATTTTCCTTCGCAACCGGATTCTGGCTTCGAATGCAACTTCGATTGCAGTTCGCAGTTCCAACGGAAACTCGTTCATTCAGACGACAATTACGAACGCGCGTATCACGGTCGAAGGAACTACGGCGACCTGCACGGTCACGAAGAGCAATATCGCCGGGCTCTCCGCAGGCGAAGTTGTCAACAATACCCCATTTCGCATCAATGTATCGCGCAACTACTGGGGCACGACCGACAGTTCCGTGATCGCGGCTCTCTTCACTGGTACCGGCGTTGACTCCATCACGTGGTTGCCCTTCCGCCTGGACGCCGTTGATACGGCTCAAAATGCCGACACGGTCGCTCCGCGCGCGCCGGATACCGTGGTTGCCACGGGTGTCACGGAAACTTCGATTCTCATCTCATGGGGCGTTACTTCCACGTCGGAGGAAGGAGAAATGGCGCTCAACCTGACGAGCTATCGCATCTACCGCGCAGACTCGGCGGGCGTCAGTTCATGGACGCTCTTCGGCAGCACGGCGGCAGGAACGAATTCCTTCACCGACTCGACCATCACCGCGGGTCAGACCAAGTACTACCGCGTCACGGCGCTCGATAATGCGACGATTGTGAACCAGTCCTTCTATTCCGATTCCATCGCCGTGGGAGTCAGCGGGAGCACACCGAATATCTGGTACGTCAATGACACGTCCACATCAGGCGACGTCTACACGACCGCGGTCGGCAATAACTCCAACAATGGTCTCACGCCGGCGACTCCGAAGAAGACGCTCGGCGCCGTCGCGCCGCTCCTTTCGCGCGGCGACACGGTCTACGTCGATTCCGGCATCTTCCAGGACGCCGACTCCGTCGTCATCGACACGGACGTCATCTGGATCATTGGCAAGGATTCGCTTACGTCCATCGTCGAGCATTCGACGCTCTCGGCGACGATCCCGACGATCTACGCGGATACGCAGCAGCAGATCTTCATCCGCAACCTGAGGATTAGGAACGGCAGGTCGGGCGTCTGGTTCCATAACACGGACGCTTCCGTGATCGAGGACAATACGTTCACCGACAATCAGTGGGGCATCTATTGCGAGTACACCTCGGACAGCAACATGATCGCCGATAACTTCGTCACGCAGGGCGACGTCGGGTTCTCGATGACGCTCTCCACCGGCAACGTCATGACGCGCAACCGCATCACGTGGAACGACACCGACGCGATCACGATATCGCAGGACGCAAACGACATCGTCACCGACAATATCGTGGAGAACAACGGCTACGGTATCCAGATCAACCAGTCCAACGGCTGCCGCGTGCTCCGCAATACGATGTCCAATGGACGCCTGCAGGGCTTCCATATTCTCAATTCGAACAACACGGTCATTGCGCAGAATACGCTCGACTCGAATTCTTGCTGGGCGCATGAAATCTATGACACGTCGTTGCCGTCGACGTCCGACACGTTCCAGAAGAATAACTTCGTTGCGTCTCCGTCAAAACCCGATTCGGGCGTCGGAAATCATACGATGACGGGATACTCGTTCATCAGGAGCTGGTGGGGCACGACGGACAGCGTCGCGATCAAGGCGAAGATGGGCGGCGTCGGCCGGAACCTCATCTCCTACATTCCCTATCGCCTCGGTGTGGTTGACACCGCCCTCGGCGCGGACACCGTCGCGCCGCGCGCGCCGGACACCGTCGGTGCGAGCGCCATCTCGGGCAGCGTCATACGCGTCTCGTGGTCGACGGTCTCGGCATCCGAAGAACAGGAAGCCGCGCTCGGTCTCGCCGGCTACCGCGTTTACCGCGCGACCTCCGCGGCTGCCTCCTCGTGGACGCAGATCGCCTCGCTCGGCACCGCCAGCCGCACCTACGAGGACGCTGGACTTGCGCAGGGGGTAACGCGCTTCTATCGCGTCACGGCCTTTGACGCCGCGACATACGTCAATGAGGCGTTCTACTCCGACTCGATCGCGTCCGCGACGACGGGCACGGGCGGCATCTGGTACGTCAACGATACTTCGACGGCCAACGACTCGTTCACATCCGCGATCGGATCCGATGCGAATAACGGCATGGCGATATCCACTCCGTTCCTCCACATCGATTCGGCGCTCGCGGTCGCGGGTGTCGGCGACACGATTTTCGTGGACGCGGGTATATACTACACCACGGAGACGATCACGATTCGCGACAACGGTATCTCGCTTGTCGGCAAAGACTCTTCCGCCACCGGCACTCTCATCGACTTCCTCGATTCTTCCATGATGCCCGCGCGCTGCATCTACGCCCACACGAAGTCCGGCGTCTATCTCCGGGACTTCCGCGTCATCAACGGTCGCTACGGCGTCTGGTTCCGGAACGTCGACTCGTCCGTCATCGAACGGGTCCAGGCCGACCTGAACGCCGTCGCAGGCATCCAGCTCGATACGGGCTCCCCGGGCAGCTATCACAACATGATCCTGAACTCGGCCGCGTCGGGCAACGCGATCGGCTTCAAGCTCCATGCCTCCGGCTCGAACACGCTCATCGGAAACTCGGCGACCAACAACACCGACGCCGGATTCCTCCTCGACACATCCTCGGGCAACACGCTCCAGTCGAACGTTGCTACCGGTAACGCCGACGGATTCGTCCTGCGTTCCTCGTCCGACGCGAACGTTCTGGAGTCGAACACTTCCACGGGCAACGCCGACGCCGGTATTGTTCTCCTTGACGCGGATTCGAATACGCTCTCGGAGAACACCATTGCGGACAACGAAGGCTACGCGCTTGTCCTCGACGGCACCACGTCGGGCGGAACGTACGATTCGAATGAGATCAGCGGCTCGACGGAGCACCCCGACTCCGCCGTCTTCAATGCGACGACCGCGGAGGTCGATCTCTCCACGACGGACTTCGGCACCGAAGACGAGGCGACGATCCGGAGAAAGATCGCAGGCCCAGGCAAGTCGAATGTCGCGACCGAAGGATTCGTCCCGGGCCGTGATGTCGAACCGGAACCGCTTGCGGAGATCGTTTCGCCGTCGCGCGACATTAATGTCCTCCGCACCTGCGCCGTCGAGATCATCGCTCGTCCGCTTCGGACGGCGGCCGCCCGAGCCCTGTCCATGACGGCGCTTCGGTTCCAGTATCGCTCCGGCGAGGAGTGGATCGATCTGGCGACGATGAACGGCGAGGCGGCGACGGCCAACATCGGGGAGAACGGCGAAGCGCGGATCATCTGGGACGCGAAGAACATGCCCGAGGGCGCCGTCGAATTCCGCGCGGTGCCGGTCACCGATGTCGCCGAGGGAGCCGAACGCTCTTCGTCCGCCAACAGCGAGCACGCCGCATTCCACGCGATTCGCTTTACGACGGACGTCGAGGCGGCGGACTTCGCGACGGACATGAATCAGGCGACCGACACGGTCTCCAAGCGTCAGCGCGTGGCGTCGACGCAGCGCGAAGTGATCGCGGCGATCGCGCCGTCCGGCGCCTTGGTGACGGTCGTTCTGGATACGGGCATCGTTCCAGTCCGTTCCGAGACTCAAGGTCTCAAGCTTATCGTCGGCCTGGCGCCGAGGCCATACATCGAGACCGCTTCGCTTCCGCTCGGCGTCTCCGTCGCGGCATCGGTCGCGGAGGTCGCCTTCTCGGATGGCTCGCAGCCGACGGGAGACGTGACGATCACGATTCCGCTGCCGGCCAGGAACGCCAATGACGAAGTCCAGGTGAACGGCCGGTGGGTACCCGTCTCGATGCTCGAAGCATGGAGTCACAATACGCAGACGGGACAGTGGGAGAAACTCGACGCGCCGGTTCTCGATCTCGCCGCGGGTACCGCCCGGTTCAAGACGAAGCACTTCTCCTTCTTCACGCTCGCATCGCCGGTCGCGGGCATCACGAATCTTTCGGGCCTCCGCGTCTACCCGAATCCGTTCAAGCCGAACGCGGGCAACGCGGCCGAAGGCGTCGAGTATCAAGCTGGAGTGCGCTTTACCGGCATCACGTTCGAGAACATCCCGGCCGGATCGCAATTGAAGATCTACACGTCCCTGGGAGAAATGATCGATGAAATGCTGATCGACGCTTCGGGTGGGACGCAGTGGGATGTTCGGAACGGCCGCGGCGAGAAGGTCGCCAGTGGCGTCTACATCTATTCTGTGATCGCTCCGAACGGCGATCGCAGGACCGGAAAGCTGATGGTGATCCGATGAAAACGAATCGCTGGATCGGCTTGCTTCTCCTGGGAATGACCGTGGCCGTGCCGTCCGGCGCGGATCGGCGTGACGCAGGATCGTCGTCCGGCGACGCTTTGCTGCGCGGCGATGTCGGCGCCAGGCCCGCGGCGTTGGGTGGCGCGTTTACGTCGTATGCTTCGGGACCGCTTGCTCTGCGCTACAATCCTGCGGGACTCGCCCGGACCGATCAGACGAGGCTCTTTCTCCAGCATGAGGAGTCGCTCCTCGATATTCGCCGGGAAGAGGCTGCCGCGTCGTGGGCCTTCTGGAACGGCGGAATAGGCGTCAGCATCAGCTATCTCGATTATGGTTCCATCGACCGGACGATCAACGAAGCCGTCGCCGTCGCTCGCGGAACAGCGGACGCCAGCGATCTTCTCCTCCGCGCCGGTTACGGCTGGGATGTGAACGACGCTCTCTCCGTCGGCTTCAACCTCGGTTACTACCATCTCGAACTCGACGACCAGACCGCGCCTGGATTCGTGGCCGATCTCGGAGCGATGTATCGCGTGCCTGCGGTACAGGGACTGACGCTGGGAGCGTCCTTCCGCAATCTCGGCACGCAACCGAAGTTCACGACCGCGAGCGAAGACCTGCCGAGGACCGTGCAGTTGGGCGCCTCGTGGAAAGCCAGCCGACTTATCACGGCGATGGCGGATTACGAGTTCATCCGCGATCGCGATGGCGCGTTCCGAGGAGGCATCGAGGTAACGCCTTTGGAAGCGCTTTCATTGCGCGTTGGATACAATCAAGGCATCGACGCGGACAACGGCCTCACCGTGGGCGCCGGTTTCAAATTCAGTAACATCGAGATCGACTACGCATACGCTCCCTTCGGCGAATTCGGCGATGCGCACCGCGTGAGTGCGGAGGTAGCGTTTGGGACGCCGAAGCGCCGCGAGGAAAGGGCGATGTCGAGCGCAGCGCCGACGACGGAAGCATCTGGTGCGAATCGGCCATTGCGGAGCGTAAAGACTGCCCCGCCTGCCGCGACAGTTCCTCCCGCTATGACAAGCGTTGCTTCCGATGAGGGACAAATCAGCATGGAGAGTGCATCCGGCATGACGATAGCGCCCGTATCGCCTGTCGCTTCGCCCGCAACGCCCATGCCTGCAACCGCAATGTCCGCGCCGCGCCGCGTAGCCAAACCATCCGCCGCCGATCTGGAAAGGATGAAGTCCGATGCCGCCGCCGCTCTCGACGCATCCGACTATGAAACGGCATCCGAACTGTACGAAAGGGTCCTCGCTCATACGTCCCAGGACGCGACCGCTGTCTATAACCTTGCGACGGCGCAATATCTCTCCGGCGCCTATTCGTCCGCTGCAGAGAATTACCGTCGTGTCACCGAGCTGAATGCGGGTGACGAGGAGGCGTGGCTTTTCCTGGGATACTCCGATTTCAAGGTTGGTAGACGATCAGATGCGGCGGAATCCTGGCGGCAGGTGCTGCGGATCAATCCTTCGAATGCGTTAGCAAGGAAAGCGTTGAGCGCGAATCAGGGCTGATGCGTTTGTGTATCCCGTCTAAATATGTGTGCGACATCACGCCTTCGCTTTGACATTCCCCTTGACATGCCCGCCTGAACTTACAAATATCTCATATCTATTCTATATCTATCTTATGGTAGGCGCTCGGGTTTCGTCGTGAACTGATTACATGATTCGGTTCGTGAGGGAAGGGCTGATTCAAGAAAGAAGGCGCGATTGGCACTTGGTTCTCGGCTCAGTGAGAATATTTTGCGAATGTTCCAGCTCGAGCTCTTTTTCGATATTCTCGATAGGAAAAGAATTCGCCTCTATCTATCCATCCTGGTAATCCTGTTCCTTCCATTGCTGGCTAACGCTGCAGTCGCTTTGCCGCTCCGCATCCAAGACACGACGACTCAACGATCCTTCCTGGTCTGTAACGGGGAAACGCTCACCATTCGTTACCTGGTTGAGGCTGAGACGAGTGCCCCCATCGTTGTGCGGATTTTCAATGACTCAGGAGCTCTCATCCGGACGCTCGGCCCGACTGACGAGATCACTGGGCAGCACGAGATGATTTGGGATGGCCGCAATGACTTGAACATGCCCGTCGATATTGGCAATTACTTTTATCAGATCGCGCGCAATGACGCCGCTCTGGATTCTGATCCGTCGCCCTTGAAAGATGGCCTTAAGGTAGATGCTACTCTCCCGCAGGAAGCCAATGGCGTTTACAGTCCCGCCGTCATCCGTCTTTACGACGGGCGCCTTCGCATGTTCTACAGTGGATTTTCACCGGGAGCGAATCATATCCTCTCGGCGATTTCCGTAGATGAAGGCGCGACATGGATGAAAGAAGGCGTAAGGTTCCAGGTTTCGGCGTCAACCGGCAGCGGAGGAAATCCGACGGCGACGCGTCTGGATGACGGCCGCGTTCGGATTTACTATGTCGCGCCGCTCGGTGCTGTTTTCGAGATTCGATCGAAAATCTCCACCGATAGCGGTCTTACTTTTGTCGATGAAGGTTCGCGTCTGCAAGCGGGCCCTGCCGGAAGTTATGATGCTCAATATCCTACATATCCCGAAATTGTTCGGCTGCCGGTTGGCGGATGGCGATTGTACTACGAAGGATACGATGGAACGTATGGCAGGATACTCTCCGCCACTTCACCGGACGGATTATTTTTCACAAAAGATAACGGCATTCGCATTGACATTGGCGGGCCCGGTTCATACGACGCGAATCAGGCAATGTCTCCATCGGTCCGCAGGCTTCTGAATGGGACGTGGGAAATGATCTACGCGGGGAATTCCGGCGGCGGTCCCCGGCTTCTCCGCGCTACATCGCCGGATGGAACCAACTGGACAAAAGGCTCCGTGCCGTATCTTGTCGGCGGCTCTGGAGAAGGTATCGGCATTTTCGAGCCGGGATTTGCCGAATTGAAAGACGGAACGCGAAGAATTCTTTACTCCAGCGCAGCGCCGTACCGCATCTTTTCGGCGACGCAGAGCGAGGGCGAAACAATCATCGCGGTGTGCATCCCGCCCGAATTTCTACGGCTCCAAAATATTACGACACAGCAAATCTTGTCGCCCGGAGATTTACTGACAGTTCGATACCATGTCGCGGCCGAGACAGTGGAGCCGATTGTGGTTCGCGTCTTCGACGAGACGGGGTCTCTCGTTCGAACTCTTGGCCCCGTCCTTCAAGGAGCGGGGCTCCATCAGCAGCTATGGGATGGACGAGATGGCTTTGGCATGCTCGTTTCGCCCGGACGGTACAGCTATCAAATTGCGCGAACAGACGCGGCATTCGATACACGACTGGCCTATCTCAAGGAACCAGGCATTCGGCTGGACATTCAATCGGGCATGGAAGCCACAGGCGTCTTGGACCCCGCAGTGGTTCGTTTGCCGGGCGGTCAACTCCGAATGTACTACACCGGTTTTCAGCGGGATGTTGCACTTACACTCATGTCGGCTCTCTCAAATGACGGCGGATTATCGTGGATCCGTGAAGGTTCTCGATTCCAGATGTCGGCGACCAATGCTGGTGGCGCGGCTTCCGTGGTTCGTCTCGATGACGGTCGGCTTCGCGTGTATTACGTGGCCCAACCTGGAGCGCAAGTGGAGATTCACTCAGCGGTAACATCCGACGGTCTTAATTTCACGCTGGAAGGCAGGCGTCTCGGTCCCGGAACTCCGGGCAGTTATGACGCTGTCTATCCGACATATCCGTTTGTCGTTCGGCTTCCGGATGGCCGATGGCGCATGTTCTATGCAGGGCTGGATGGGAGCAGATCGCGAATCCTTTCGGCGGTCTCTGATGACGGGCTGACTTTCGACCGGGACGCCGGTGTGCGTGTGGATGTGGGAGGCCCTTACGACTCCATTCAGGCGTTCGCGCAGTCCGTACGGCGATTGCTCGATGGAAATTGGGAGATGCTTTATTCGGGCCAGAATTCTTCGACAACAAGAATTCTTCGCGCGACCTCTACCGACGGTTTCAATTGGGTCAAGGACACGCAGGTCTGGATCGAACCCGGGGTTCTGCAAGAGCAAGGAGTCTTGAAACCGGAGGTCGTCTATCTGCCAGACGGTACTCGCCGCATCCTTCATCACGGGACGTCGTCCGATCTTTTCTTCCGGATCTTCAGCGCATCTGCGAGCGAGGTTGGGACGATCATTGTCGCGCCGTTTATTCCCCAGCCCCTCCGCATCCAGGACTCCACAATTAAGCGATCGTTCCTGGCCTGCAGCGGGGAAACGCTCGTCATCCGATACCTGGTCGAGGTCGAGACAAGCGCCCCTATTGTTGTACGGATCTATAATGAAACGGGAATTCGTATTCGTACATTAGGCCCCGCGGATGAAGTCACGGGGATGTATGTGAAAATCTGGGATGGAATGAATGATACAGGAAACCTTGTTCCGCCCGGATCCTATACGTATCAGATAGCAGGTCAGGACGCGCCCCTTATCTCAAGTCCCTCTCCCTTGACGGAAGGTTTGAAGATCGGCGTCACCTTTTCGGAAGAATCCGCGGGCGTCTTCGGGCAGAGTATCATTCGGCCTCGCAACGACCTCCTGAGAATGTACTATAGCGGCTTTCGGGAGGCCTCAACTCATATACTTTCGGCGGTCTCTTCGGACATGGGGACGACATGGATAAAGGAAGGAGTGCGTTTTGAAGTGTCCTCGACAACAAGACAGGGCGGCTCGCCTAGCGCCATATTACTCGAGGATGGCCGGGTTCGACTTTATTATGTGGAATGCGACGGTCCGTCATATGAAATCAAATCGCTTATCTCAAACGACGGTTTGAGTTTCGCATTGGAAGGCGTGTCTCTCCTCGCCGGATCATTCGCCAGCATTGATTCGGATATATCCTATCCTGACGTGATACGACTACCGGACGGCAGGTGGAGAATGTACTACGATGCGTTTGACGGATCGCATGATCGGATCCTGTCCGCGACATCAGATGATGGACTAAGCTTTACGAAGGACGCTGGAATTCGAATCGATGTCGGCCCGGCCGGTTCCATTGATGCGAGACAAGCCTTGTCACCTTCCGTTCGCCGCCTTCCGGACGGTAGTTTGGAGATGCTTTATTCCGGAAATTCGGGAGATTCTCCCCGAATTCTCCGGGCAACATCCGCGGACGGACTGACGTGGACAAAAGCCCCGACACCCTTTCTGGCATCGAGTCCAGGCGAAGGGACAGGGCTCTTCGAGCCTGCTGTCGCGGAACTGCCGGACGGCACGCGAAGGCTGTTCTATTCGAGTCAACAGCCCTATTTGATCTTCTCAGCGCTGCTTACGGAAGCGGATACGATTCTTGCCGCGCCGTGCACTGGCGTAAACCAGGCTCCCATCGCGCCGGAGCCGGTTCTCGTGGACGGGTCGAGTGGTATCGGGCAGAAGACATGCAATACGGCGCCTGTAATCGGATGGACGTTCCGTGATTCGGACGCGGGATCCGGAGATGAGCAAAGCGCATTCGAAGTTCAGATCTCGAACGACTCTATCTTCGGCACGATTCAGACGAGCGGAATGGTGAATAGCGGAGCAGGATTGTGGAATACCTCGCCCGCGCTGACGGCGAGCGGGACGTACTGGATCCGCGTCCGGACGTGGGACACTTTAGGCGGAATTGTCGGGCCGTTCACGAGCGGCCGGGACTCGTTTGTTCTGGACGAGAGCGCGCCCGTTCTGACGATCACGAGCGTTCCGTCCGACACGGTTTTGTGCGATGACACCGTGACTCTGACCGTGAGTTCAAACGAAGCGCTGGTGGACACGCCGCTGCTGGATGTCCGAGACTCATCGGGGAACGCGATCGCGATTGGGACGATCACGCGGATCAGTGCGAGCGAGTATCGGTATGCGACGGTTCCCATCCCTTTGACGATGGCGCTTGGAAATGCGCGTGTGACGGTGACGGCCATGGACACGCCATGCCTGAACGGAAGCACGGAGTCGTTGAGTCCTGCTTTCACGGTTGTGGACCAAGCTCCCGCTGCACCGGAACCCATTCTCGTGGACGGGTTGGGCGGGCTCGGGCAGACGTCCTTTAACCCAGCGCCGGTCATCGGTTGGACGTTCGATGATTCGGATGCGGGATGCGGAGATACGCAGAGCGCGTTCGAGGTCCAGATCTCGCGAGATTCGCTCTTCAGCGCGATACAGACAAGCGGAAAGGTGAATAGCGGAGCCGAGACGTGGACGGTCTCGCCCGCGCTATCGGCAAGCGGAACGTACTGGATCCGCGTCCGGACGTGGGATGCGTTTGGAGGAGTGGCTGGGCCGTTCACGAGCGGACTGGACTCGTTTGTCCTGGACACAACTCCATTGGCATTTTCCATCATGGCATCCCCGCTGGTCATTGCGGCGTGCGAAACTTCGCATCTTATAATCGTCGCTTCCCACCCCCTTGCGGCTGTTCCAACGCTTTCGATCGTCGATGCGTCCAATGCGGTCGTTCCCTTTTCCATTGACGGCGCGGGTTCATCCGGCAATCTCTATTCGTTCATCGTCGGGTCGATCCCGGCGACACTACAGACCGGTTATTGCACGATTACGGCGACGGGGACACGGCTCTCGGATGGATCGGTTGCGACGCAGGCGGAGAACCGCGCCCTCTTTCTACAGGTCGATCCCTTTCACCTGCGAGTCAATCCCCCTGCGCCGGGGAGGATCCTGCCGGGATTTGAGACGACCAGGATCGCTTTCGAGCTGACGCGCGCCGCGAGCGTGACGATCGTCGATATGAACACAGGTGGAACTCTCCTCGGGCCGCTTCCTTATTCGTCGGGTGTTCATGAGTTCGATTGGGGCGGCGACGCACATAGCAATGAGACGGTCGCAGTGCGAATCTCGGCCGTCGATCTCTGCGTCGGAAGCAGCGACATGGATTCGGTCCAGGTTTTTGTAGAAGGGCCCGGAGGCGGCACTCCTGCGCCGATTCTCCGGAACTTCGTTCTGACCGAGTCCGTCAGCTTTCCGGCTTCGTTCGTGACGCTGCAGTATATCATCGAACAGAATCCGCCTGCGGCAACTAAGGAATACGCGACGACACTGAAGGTCATAGATCGTTTTGGCGTTGAGCGCGATTCGGCGGTCTTTATTACGGATTCCGGCGCTCCCGGCGGTCTGACCAACGTCCATGCCTTTGACGTCTCCGCGCTGACGATGGACGAGCCCTACCTCTTCCTGATTCAGTCGATCCGGACCCAGCCTCCTCTGGCGAACGGCATGACGAACACGCTCGCCGCCGTGACGGTCGTTCTTCGGAACGACGTCAACCGCGCGGCGGATACGGGAGCGCCTTCTGTCGTCACGGTCATGAGCGAGACAACGGGCGTCTCCGTTATGAAGACGTCGATGCCCTCAGCCGGTGCGATCGGCCTGCGCTCGAACGGCGGATTCCTTGCAGGAGACGTGTACGAGATCGAACCGTCCGGGACCACGCTGGTGACGCCGGCCGTTGTGAGCTTCCGCGTCACCGGCAACCAGATGCCTGAGAAGCTGGGTATCTACCGGCTCGATACCGACGGCGTGTACCAGCCCGAGTCCTCGCTGGTCGATCCGAGAACGAGAACGATCTATGCGGTACGAAGTTCTTTCTCGCGTTATGCGCTCCTCGTACCCGCATATTTGGACGCCACTCCGCCGGACATTCGCAGCGCCGAAATTGCGCCGCGACTCTTCTCTCCGAATGGCGACGGCGTGCTCGACGCCGCGGGGTTCCGCTTCGACGTTCGCGACAACTTGGTCCGCCCCTTTCCGTCTGCGCGCATCGACATTTTCAACGAGACGGGTGCGACTGTCGGCTCGCTTCTTGGGAACGGATCGATCTTCTATGGCGCCAGCTCCTTCTCCTGGAGCGGCGCGATGCAGAATGGACTCGTGCCGCTTTCGGGCCGATACAGCGCGTGCCTCTCGACAACCGATATTGCCGGCAACCGCGCGGTGAAGTCGCTGGGCGGATTCACGATCGATGTAAATCCGCCCTCGATCTCGATCGAGATCGAAGGCGATCAGCCCGGTACTGGGAAGTACGATGAACTCGTTCTGAAGCCGAAAACCATTGTGACGATCGCCGCCGCGGATCAGCTTGCCGGAGTCGCGACGCTCGAGTGGAAGGTTGATGCTGGAGAATTCCAAGCTTATACGAATTCATTCGCGATCGGAGAGATTCTCGCACGTGCTCGCGGCGATAATCCGAAAGACGACACGCATGTCCTTGTCGTTCGATCCGTGGATGCCGTCGGCAACGTGGCGGAGACTACGCTCGTATTCCGGCAGGCGTCCAACGGCCAGCCTCGCGGGGAAAGTTCTGTCCAGACTATAGAAACGGAGAAGGGAACGCTCCTGATCACCTCGCAGCTTGCGCAGACGCGATTCAGGATCGGAGAAGAGATCGTCCTTCGGATCACCTACACGAATCCGCCGGACGTCATGCGTCCGAATAATCCGAATCCGACACCGGACGGAGGTCAGACCCTGATTCGGATCCTCGATGCGAATGGAAATGAAATATCACCTCAATGCGCGAGGCCTGCTCCCAATCCGCCGAGGATCACGATCGGCAACGGGGAATCCCTCGAGGTCGCCTATCCGATCATTGAGAAGATGTTTCCTGCCGGGCTGCCCACGGGGCGGTACACCATGGCGATCATGTTCCGCGGCAAGGAAGTAGGAGAGCACCGGTTCGAGGTGCTTGCTGCGTCCCCCTCGCCCTGATCCTCTCTCCCGACTTTCAGGGATAGGAGGAAGACACCCGAACTCTCATTCTTCCTTTCGCCGCGCGAGTCCGCCTCTCGTTTCGGCAATTTCTCAAGGCGCGTGGCGTGGACATTTCCCGCACGCATGACGCCACCCGCGCTACGCTTCGGCACCGCTTCGCCGAAAATATCTGGTGGGGCGGATTTCCTGAGGTGGTTCAAGCAGGAGCGGATTTAGAGCGCACAAAGATTCTCAAGGTGTATTTCGACGAGATGTTCTTCAAGGATCTCATCGAGCGATTCTAGATTGCGAACCCGCTGCTCCTGTCGGCGCTCATCTGCCGAGGCTTATTTCAGAATGGCCAGCGTATACTCCAGCAGCGCCAGGTCGTCATCCAGACCGTGTTCCAGCTTGTCCGGGATGCAATCCAGGTTCTGGATGAAATACAGGAGCGCGACGACGGCTGCCTCGTAATCATCCGATTCATCCCTGGCGGATTTCGCGACGAGGATATAGAGCGCGTCGGCGGCCTCCAGTATTCCCGCGGGGGTATCCGCGCGGCCCACGAGCATTTTCTTCTTGAGCGGATACGACGCCACGACGCGGTTCCGGACGTTGACGCCCGCCTCCCTGTAGATCTGGAATGCTTTCGACCGGATGGCGCGGATGTCATGTTCTGTTCCGGATTCGAGCGGCATGTGACCTCCGGCGTTTATCCTGTTACATTGGTCGCGCGATGTCCAGCCCATCCTTGAAAGAGACGCGCCCGTTTCATGACGTGAAATTCGTCAAGGGCGCCGTGTCGCATCTGCATTTTCCCGCGGACGATCGGCCCTTCGTCCTCTTCGCGGGCCGGTCCAACTGCGGAAAATCGTCGCTCCTGAACGCCCTCGCCCAGAGACATAATCTCGCGCGCGTTTCGAAAACGCCCGGCCGGACCACGGAGGCGAATTTCTTCGACGTCTCGGGACGGTTTTATCTGGTCGATCTGCCGGGATATGGTTTCGCCGCGGCGGCGCGTGCCAAGCGTGCCGAATGGGACGCTCTGGCCGCCGACCTCTTCGCCGATCCCCGGACGAGAATTGTGCTTCTGCTCATTGATATTCGTCGCATGCCGGACGAGAATGACAGGGCGCTCATCGAATTCGCCAGATCGCGCGGCCGAACACTGCGTTACGTCCTGACCCGCCGAGACAAGATTGGACGCGGCGAATTCTCTCGGGTAATGTCCGCGTGGCGACGTGAATGGGGCATCAATGAGCTCTCCGTCGCAAGCGTCCCTTGCTTCGTAACATCCTCCAAGACGAAGGAAGGAATTGCGGAGTTGGCGAAGGCGATCGAGGAATATGCCGCGCCGGCCCCATGACTGAGAAAGGATAGAACAATGGCTGAGATTTTGAAGAACAGGATGATGACCCCCGGACCGTGCGACGTGCCCGGCGAAGTGCTTCTCGCGGAGGCGACGCCGCAGATTCATCATCGCACACCCCAGTTTCAGAAGGTGTACGAGGAAGTGCACACGCTCATCAAGCTCGTCTTTAAGACCTCGCGACCCGTCTTCTCCTTCTGCGCCAGCGGCACGGGCGCGATGGAGGCCGCGGTCGCCAATCTCACGACGCCGGGCTCGAAGCCGATCGTCATTGACGGAGGATGGTTCGGCAAAAGGTGGAACGACATCTGCAAAGCCTACGGCCTGGCTGCCGATGTCATGACCGTGGAGTGGGGCGTTTCCGTTTCGCCGTCGGATCTCGAGGCGCGCCTGGCGGCCAATCCCGATTGCCCCGCCGTTTTCGTCCAGTTGTCGGAGACGTCGACCGGCGGCGTTCATGACGTGAAAGCTCTGCAGGAAGTGGTCTCGAAGACCAATGCCGTCCTCGTCGTCGACGCCATCTCGGGACTCGCCGCCATGCCGTGCGAGACGGACCTGTGGAAGCTCGATTGCGTCCTTACGGGTTCCCAGAAATCGCTGATGATTCCGCCGGGACTGGCTTACCTGACCTGCGGCGAGAGATGCTGGCCGAAAGTCGAGGCCTCAAAGCATCCGCGCTTCTACTTCGACCTCCGGAAATCGAAGTCCGGCATCGAGAAGATGGATCATCCGTTCACGCCTCCGACATCGCTCCTGTGGGGCCAGTTGAAGGCCCTGCAGATTCTCGAGAAGGAAGGGATCGACAATACGGTCGCCCGCCATGCGCGCCTGGCGGACGCGACGCGCGCCGCCGTGAAGGGAATGGGGCTCCAGCTCTTCGCGAAGAATCCCGGCAATGTCCTGACGTCCGTCGTGATGCCCGACGGCCATGATTCCGGCAAGCTCGTGAAGAAATGCCGCGATGAATATGGAGTGACTCTCGCGGGAGCCCAGGGCCCTTACAAGGGCAAGTTCTTTCGGATCGGCCATCTCGGTTACGTCGATGATAACGACGTCATCTCGGCGGTCGCGGCCGTGGAGCGGGTCATGAACGAGATGGGGATCAAGATTGCCTTCGGTTCCGGCGTGGGTCCGGCGCAGGAAGTTCTGCACAAGGCGAGGATGGCGCGGGCAGGCGCGCCTGGGATGGGCACAAAGTCGTGACCGCCAGGATTCTCGTTTCGGACAAACTCTCAACAGACGGTCTTGCCGTTCTCGACGCGGCCAAGTCCGTCCTATCGTACGACAACAAGACCGGTCTCTCGGCGGATGATCTGAAGAAGATCATCGGCGAGTACGACGGCATCATCATCCGATCGGCGACGAAATTGACGAAAGATATTCTTTCCGCCGCGACGAAGTTGAAGGTCGTCGCGCGAGCCGGCGTCGGCGTCGACAACGTCGATCTCGCGTATGCGAAGGAAAAAGGCATCGCCGTCATGAACACGCCGGGCGGTTCGACATCCGCCGTGGCGGAACTGGCATTGGCGATGATGCTGGGCATGGCCAGGCGCCTCACCGAGGCCGACGGGTCGATGAAGGCGGGAAAATGGGAGAAGAAGACGATGGAGGGCGTGCAGCTTGCCGGCAAGACGCTCGGCATCATCGGCATGGGCCGGATCGGCCGGAAGCTCGCCCAGTATTGCCGCGCGCTCGGCATGACGACGATCGGATATGATCCGATCGTGACGGCCGACGCGGAAGGGCTCACCCGCGTCTCGCTCGATAACGTCCTGCGGATGTCCGATTACATCTCCCTTCATGTGCCCCTGACTCCGGAAACGAAGCACGTCGTCAACGACGCGGCCATTGCGAAGATGAAAAAGGGCGTCCGGATTCTCAACTGCGCCCGGGGCGGCGTGATCGACGAAGCCGCCCTCGCGCGCGCGCTCGATTCGGGCCAGGTTGCCGGCGCCGGACTGGATGTCTTCGAGGCAGAGCCTCCCGCGGCGGGATCGGTCGCGACGCATCCGAAGGTGATCGCGACGCCGCATATCGGAGCCGCGACCGCGGAAGCGCAGTCTTCGGTATCGTCGGAGGCGGCGGAGATCATCGTCCATTATGTGAAGACGGGCGAGATCATGAACAGGGTGGCGTAGAGATAAGCGACTCGATTTCACATTTCACATTGCACAATTCGGATTTATGATGGTTCGCATGGCCGGTAGATCAGTCAGCGGAATTCGTCGTTGCGCACGTCCTGTGCGGCTATCGTGACCTCTTCATCCCAGCTTCCCTGGGGCACGACCGCATGGCTTCCTGAGGATTGCGATCGGTTGCGCGCCTGCGAGGAGAAACTGCGGGCGCTTTTTCGAGACGCGGGAGCCGGCGAGATCGCGACTCCCGCGTTCGAGTATGCCGGTACACTGGAACGCGGCTTCGGTCATCCGGAGAAGTTCTTCCGCCTGCTCGACAGCGACGGCTCCATTCTCGCGTTGCGCCCGGAATTGACGACTCCGGCGGCGCGGCTCTACGCAACGGCTCTCGCGGATCGTCCTCTTCCCCTGAGAATCTATTATCTCGGGCAGGTTTACCGCCAGGAACCGAAGCACAAGGGGCTGTTCCGCGAATTTCGCCAAGCGGGTTACGAGTGCTATGGCGGAGACCAGGTCGAGGAGGACGTGCGCGCCGTGATGCTGGCATCGCAGGCGCTTTCCCGCCTCGGATTCGACGAAGCGCTTTTTGAAATCGGACATGTCGGCATCGTGGACGGTCTCCTCGATGCATTGGCGCCGCCGCCGGCCACGCGGTCGGCCTGGAAAGACGCGCTGGCACGGAAGGATATTCCCGCGCTGCGTGAATTGAAGGCTCCTGACGAATTGCTGAACCTTCTGCGCGCAACCTGCGGCCAGGAGATTCGAGCTCTCTCGCGGAATCCCGCGGTGTCCGCCGCCGTCGATCAGCTCGAGACCATCTCCTCCCGACTGTCCTCGCTGCCGCATCGCGTGGTCACCGAGCCCGCCGCGATCCGTCATCTCGACTATTACACGGGCCTTGTTTTCGACGGGCTTCTGCCACGTTCCAGCCGCCCCGTGCTTTCAGGCGGCCGATATGACCGGCTCGTGGAGCAATTCGGCTCGCCGGCGGCGGCGACGGGATTTTCGCTGGAACTCGAACATCTTCTCCGGAGATGACCCGGGACGATCGGTTCCGCCCTCTCGTCTCGATCATCACGCCTGTCCGTAATCGCGCTCGTTTCTTAAAGCAAGCCGTCGACAGCGTCCTGGAACAGGATTATCCGCATGTGGAGCACGTTGTCGTCGACGGGGCCTCCACCGATGGAACGACGGATCTGCTTCGTGATTATTCCGCGCGATTTCCGGACAGGGTCCGCTTCATCTCGGAGCCCGATCATGGAGCCTGCGACGCGTGGAACAAGGGGTGGAGCCTCGCGCGGGGGGACATCTTCGGATGGCTGGGGGCGGATGACTTCCTGGAGCCGGGAGCGATCAACACCGTGGTCTCGCATTTCCGCAAACTTCCCCATGCGCATTTCATCTACGGGGAATGCTCCATTGCCGACGAAACGGGCCGCGTCATCGGCCGATATGCCACATCGGACTATGACAGGGCCAGGTATGTCAATGCCGCGAACGGCATTGCGGCGATGGCGGCGTTCTACACGCGGCAACTCGTGGAAACCGTCGGACCGCTCGATACGACCATGAATCTCTGCGACTGCGATTACTGGATCCGTGCTGCGGAAAAATTCCGACTTCATCGGATTCCGGAAGTCCTGGCGAATTTCCGCTATCACGATATCAGCGTGACGCGAAACCTGCAGGGGAGCACCTACCTGAGCGAGCAATTCACGCTGAATCGACGCTACGGAGGAAGCCTCTTCTCTCCCGTCGGCAGGCGCTATCTGCGATATCTGTGGACGAAGGTGCCGGGAGCGAACTGGCTGGCCCGGGCGATTCGATCCCGGAATGACGCGGCGGATTCCTTCTCGCGAGTGGCCATCTTCGGCGCGGCTCTCAGCGGCAGGAACTGCCTTGAGACTCTCCTGGAACGCGGCATCGACGTGATTTATTTCATCGACAACGCGCCACCTCCCGGAGGCCTCTTCATGGACAGGCGGGTCGTGACCCCCGCCGAAGCCGACTGGACGACCATAGATGCCGTCTACATAGCCTCGTCCGGGCGAAGCGCCGAGATGATCCGCGAGCTGAAGCAGAAGAAATACACGGGTCCGGCCATAATCTGGAATACAGAGCCTACGCGAATCAGTTCCACTCCCTGATCGCGCGATGCGCGGGACCTTCGCTCCGCGGTAAGCTCCCTTCGCGCGGAATTCCTTCCGCTGAATTCCGAGAAATAATCGCACGAGGATCCGTCAGGCGGACGAGCGGGCGATGAGATCGTTCAAGCCCTCGGCAACGGCGGTCGGATTCTCGACAGGAGTCATATGTCCGGCCGCGGCAATCTCGGTGATGGCGCCGTGCCGGGCGAACCGGGCGAATTCGCGCGCGCGCGTCACGGGGATGATCTTGTCCTCCTTGCCGTGAATGACGTGGACGGGAATGTCGATCCGCTTCAGAAGGCCGGAAAGGTCGCGCCTGTTCGCCATGGCTTCCAGGGCCCAGCAGAGCCCGTCGACGCCGGAACGTGCGGCGCCCTGGATGATGTGCGCGAGAAGCTCCGGACGCGATTCGCTGATGGATGCGAAGGCGCGCGGGATCATCGATGTCGCCGCAACCTCGGCTCCCTCGCCGCGTATTCTCCGGATCATGGCCATGCGGAGGCGGCGCGCTTCGCCCGAATCCTTGAAGGGATGCGAGCTGACGATCCCGAGGCCCGCGACGCGAGCGGGATGGCGCTCCGCCAGCGAGAGCGCGACATAGCCTCCCATCGACATCCCGGCGACGACCGCCCGATCGATATTCTGTTCGGACAGAAGTCGATCCATGACGTCGGCAAGCATATCGATCGAGGGCTCGCCGGGAGAAACGGGTGCGCCGCCGAAACCGGGCAGATCCGGAGCGAGTATCCGCACTCCGGGCGCCATCTTCGATATGACATCATTCCACAAGGTATGATCGAGGGGATATCCGTGAATCAGCAGGAGAGTTTTCGTCATGTCATCACCCCTTCAGTTCCAGTGACTCGATCTTCCTGATTCCGATCCGCCACGGCAGAATTATAGCACAGAGGCTTGTCGCCAGCATGATGAGCGGCGGCAGGAGACTGACACCGTCTCCGGTATAGCGCCGGATGAAATGATCCAGGAGCCCGGACGCGAGCGCGAAGACTGTGACGCCCACATAGGCGATTCCCGCGCCCATGTACAGGATTCCTTCCGGGCTCATCCCGATCTGCGCGGGATCCTGGAGATCGAAGCGCGGGGAGAAGGCGCCGAGGCCGACCGCCATGATGGAGAGAGAGATCGTCATGAGGAGAACGGTCAGAGCGGCGCTCACGGCGAAAGCGGCGGAGACGCCGATGGCGTGGTTGGCGAGGAGCGTGATGATTTCGGCCAGCAGGAGGAGCGGCGGCGCCGCGACGAGAACCTTGGCGAGCATCAGCCTGCGGATTGGGAAGGGCGACGAGCGGATCAGCCAGATCGTGCGGCCTTCCAGGGCGATGGCGGAAAAGACGAACCGGTTCGCGACGGCGACGAGAACGAAGCCGGCCATCCCGAGATTCAGGAAACTGATGACGTCGCGAAGAAAGATTGTCGTGATCTCCCCCTGGAACTGGCGGAAGTTGAAGACGTAGATGACGATGAGGGCGAGAAGGATGATGAGCTGGGACCATTGCGTCGGATCGCGCCAGAACAGGCGCAGATCCTTCCTGATGATGAGCGAAGTTTCGCGCGGCATGAGGGAGGCGATGACATCGGCGGGATGGGGGCGCAGAACCTTGACGGCGGCGGGACGTTCCGAGGCGACGCGATCGAAACCCGCGCGATGAAAGAGCGCGGCCGCGGCCTGCGCGAGCGCGAATGCCGCGGCGGCGAAGAGGAGCAGCTTGCCGGCGGCGGCGCTATCCATCAGGACGATCGCCTCCGCGGCCCATCCTGACGGGAGCCAGGGCGAAGCGGGTTCGGCGATGGCGGCGAGCGTCACTCCGAGATTGGGATCGATGCGCGGCCGGAGGAAGCGCTCGGGCGTCATCCACCGGAGACCGACGATCGTCATCGAGAGCGCGACGACCGAGAGAATCATGAGAACGCTCTTGGCCTGCCGCGCCGGGATGAAGCGGACGATGACGATCGCGGCGGAGACGCCCAGCATGACGGGAGCGATCGTGAAGAGAGCAGTGACGCCGATCGCGGCGATGAACCGCAGGGGCATGGAGGAAGGTTCATCGGCGGCGACCGCCCAACCGAGCAGAAGCGGCGCTGCCGCGAAGACGACGAACCAGGCCGAGCGGATATGGCAGAGGATGGAACGGGCGAGCATGAGCCCGACCCGCGACAGAGGCGTCGTGACGAGAAAGGAGATTTCGCCGTCGAGGTAGAAGACGGAGAGCGTCACGGAGAGGGAAGAGATGAGGAGCATGACGAAGAAGAGCAGGTGCGCCATCTCCATCAGGCGGATCGTCAGCGGAAGTCCGAGCTCCGGCGTCATCGTGAGATGATGAAGAATGTGATCGAAGGCGCGTCGCGAACCGGAGAAGATGAGGAGGACAACGAGAATTCCAATGAGAAAAAGCATCAGGCGGAATCGCTTCGCTTCCGGCTCCGCGAGCACGAAGCGATTTCGGATCGCGCGGTATTCCGCCTTCAGGAGCGCCCCGAGAGGGCTTGTTCCTCCGGGATTCGTTTTCGCGGCTCCGGTTTCCCTGGGATCGTGACCCGGGGAAATCACTTCAAACCTTCCGCCGCGGTTTTCTCGTCGGCCGTCTCCGTCAAGCGGAGAAAGAGATCCTCCAGTCGCTCCGCGCTTTTTCCCGTCGCGTGCGTATGGCGCAGGGCATCGACCGTGCCGAGCGCGATGAGCCGGCCCTGGTCGATGATCGCGACGCGGTCGCACATCCGCTCGGCGATATCGAGCGTGTGCGTCGAGAAAAGAATGGCGGCACCCCGGTCGGCTTCCTCCCGGAGCACATCGCGCATGAGTCGCGCCGCGCGCGGATCGAGGCCGCTCATGGGTTCGTCGAGAATCCAGACGTCCGGCCTGTGGATGATCCCCGCGATGAGCAGAGCCTTCTGCCGCATCCCCTGGGAGAAGGAACCGAGGAGATGATGCCGGACATCGAAGAGCCCGAACCGCGTGAGTTCCGCCTCCGCCCGGGCCTGCCACGGACCGTTCGAATCGAGCCCCCAGAGCCCCGCAACGAAGGAAAGATATTCCCAGGCGGTGAGGAGTTCATATAGGTGAGGCTTGTCCGGAACATAGGCGACGCGCTGTTTCACCGCGTCCGGGCATTTCGTGATGTCGTCGCCGCCGATGAGGATCTGGCCGGGCGTGGGCCGCAGGAGGCCGACGAGCGCCTTGATCGTCGTCGTTTTTCCGGCGCCGTTGGGTCCCAGGAGTCCCACGATTTCGCCTGATTTCACGGCAAGCGACAGGTCGCGCACCGCGTCATGCTCGGCATAGGAGAAACTGAACTCCCTGATTTCGACGACGACGCGCGCGTCCGAGACGCTCGAGCCCGCGACGCCGGCATTGTTGTCATGTTTCGTTGCGCCCGGAGAAGAATTCGACATAATGCAAGTATAGGAGTTTTCAAACTGCATGGGTTCCGATTTAACAGGCAAGACGCAGGAGTCACTGGCGAGGGCTCAGCTTCGCTCCTCCAACGTGACGCTGTTTCACGACATGATGGTCACGAAGTGGCACGTGGAAACGCCTGTCGCGGGATCCGGCGATATCCTGCGCGTCATCGAGGAACAGCATCTCCGGAACTTTCTCCTTTGGCACACGGAGGACGAAGCCAGGCGGCGGGACGTACCGGATTCCTTCATCGCGGAACAGAAACGGAAGATCGACAGGTTCAACCAGGAGCGGCAGGACTATATCGAACGGATCGACGAGACGATCATCCGGTCGTGGCCGTGGGTCGCCGAAAATGCCGCGCTGCCGATGAACACGGAAACTCCCGGATCCGTCATCGACCGGCTGTCGATCGCGTCCTTGAAGATGTTCCACATGCGGGAAGAGACGGAGCGGACCGACGCGACCGACGAGCATCGCAGGAAGTGCATGGAGAAACTGGAGATCCTCCGGCGCCAGCGCGGCGACCTTGCCGCAGCCCTCGATCAGCTCCTCGACGATCTCCACGACCGCCGGAAAAGGCTCCAGGTCTACCGCCAGTTCAAGATGTACAACGATCCGACCCTGAATCCGGCGGTGTATAAAAACAGGGAGCGACAGGCCTGACCCCTGCCGCTCCCGGGGTGTGAAATCAGCTCGGCTTAGAAAAGCTTCCGATACTCCGCACTTATTACTATGGGAGCACAAGGTCTATACATTTCAAGATGTCCATTCTCGCGACCTGCATCCTGAAGATAACTCCGGCCGGCGACGTGGTGTATAAGGCGGAGCATGGCGAGTGGAAGAAGTTTACGGGCTGGAGCTCGACGACACTATTTGATCCGCGTCCGCATTGATCTCAATTACCGTAAGATGATCTTTCCGTTTCGGAGCTGATAGACCTTAAAGTCCGTAGCGGCGCGCCAGTTCCATGAAGTCCTCGTGATCGATGACTCCGTCGGGACCGTTCTTGCCGATGTCGTAGATGGCTATGTCGTCGGCGGCCATCGAGGAACCGATGAACTGCAGCATGGCGGCGACGTCGTTCTTCGTGATCGCCGAGTCGCCGTCGAAGTCGCCCATCGTCGTCGGGAGCAGACGGTAGGACGCCGTGTCCGAGTAGAAGCTCTCATTGATGGGGGATGATCCGTCGCGGGCGGTCACGCGGTAGTAATACCGCGTGATCATCGAGATAGCTGAATCCAGATAGGAGAGGGCCGTCGTTTCCGTCTTCATAGCCCACGAGTCGGGAGTCAGGCCGGTCCGTCGCCAGACGCGGTAAGCGGCGACGCCGGGAGCACCGCCGATGCCGTCTTCATTGGATACGGATGCGGACCAGGTGACTCGGATCTTCGAGCCCTCCGAATCGATGGACGTGATGACAGGCGACGCCGGAGCGATGGTATCGCCGTTGGGCGTCGTGTCGACCCTGCCGAGGCGGAAGGGGGACCAGACGGCAAGGCTGCCGCGGAAGATGGAGGCGATCGCGTAGGAATCCGAGGTGCCCCACCAGTTGCGCGTGAACGAATTGGCGCCGATTCCGGAATCTCTCGCGGGTTCGACGGTCAGTGTGACGTTGTTGCGGTGGATCTCGTTGCCGTAGGCTGAATCGCGGATCGAGAGGCCGGTGCCGCTTCGGTAGATGCCGTTCTGGGAGATCGAGTTCGTGCACGAACTCGACAAGTAAATTCCGATCGACTGCCATCCGAGTTCGTTCTCACGGATGAAGTTGCGGTTGGAGCCCGACATCGCCGCGATCCCGTAGCTCTGGCTGGAGTTGCGCGTGATGTTGCGTTCGATAATGTTGCTCTCCGAGCCGTCCGTCAGTTCGATCCCGTAGGACGTGTGATTCTCGATGCGGTTGCCGGTGACCCTGTTGCCGGAGGATTGCGTGAGCGAGATGCCGATGTTGCTGTTGTTGTAGACGGTGTTGGAGTCGACGGTCACGCTCGAGATGTTAGAGAAGTAGAGCCCGTACATGCCGTTGCCCCTGGTATTGTTGTTGTACACGGTGCCGTTCTGGGATGTGACCAGCATGATCCCGACGGACTGCGGATTCGCATGAGCGCGGTTTCCGGAAACAAAGACGCTGTCCAGCGTCGAGAGCTCGATGCCGTGCAGTTCGTTCGAGTCGGTGGTGTTGTTCGTCACCGAGACGTTCGAGGCGTTCTGGATCTTCATGCCCTGCTGATTGCGTGAAAAGTTGTTGCCGGACACCGTGTGATTCCGGCCGCTGTTGATGTGCAGCGCGAGATTCGCGATCGAGTCGGCGGTGTTATTTGAAACGGTCGCGGCCGTGCAGTTCTCCAGCTTGATGCCCTGCTGGGCCCGGGTGAGGATGTTATCCGAGATCGTGTGATTCGTTCCGCCGTCGAGATGAATCGCGATGCTCGACGTCCGCTCCACCCGGCATCCCGTTATGCCGGCGCGCTCGGATCCCGTCGCCTTGACCGCGTTCACGGCGTTCTTGAGCGTCAGGTTCCGGATGATGATTCCCGTGCAGTTGTCGAACTTCGCGATCGCCGTCGTCGTAATGGAGTCGAGGCCGTCGAGTATGGTCGACTCGCCGGCGCCGATGATCGCGATGTTCTGACTCCGGATGTTCATCAGATATCGGCTGCCGCTTATGAGCTCGGTCTCCGAATACGTTCCGGCGCCGAGGAAGATCGTGTCGCCGTCGTCGAGAAGATCGATGACCTTCAGAAGGCTCGCCTTCGGAACTCCCGAGTTCAAGCCGGTTCCGTCGTCGCTGCCGCCGGGCGAGACATACCAGGCGTTCGGTCCCACACCCGGCTTCGGAATCGTCGCCTTGAACATGCCGCGGCCGTGCGTTGCGGCGATGAGTGTGTCGTTGGTGAACCAGAAGAGTTCGTCCACTGAGACGTTCGCGGGACCGTCATTGACCGGCGACCAGTTGAGGCCGCGGTCCTCGCTGGCGAAGATGCCGATCTCGGTTCCCGCGTAGAGCATGTCGCTGTTCCGGGGCGACACCGCAAGCGTGCGGATCGGAGCGGACGGCAGCTTGATCGTCGCCGTAGCATTCACGTCGGTCCACGTGACGCCGCCATCCTCGGATCTCCAGAGATTATTGCTCTTGAAACCGCCGAGCGTGACATAGACGCGCTGAGGCTTGTTCGGATCCACGACGATTCGAGTGATCATGCGGCCGGGTATCGGCCATGATCCGAGATCGTTCAGTCGCGTCCATGATCCGGTCGGGTCCGAGAGGTGCGCCTGGTGCGTCTTGAAGATCGATCCGTCCATGTGGGCGGCGTAGACGACATTCGAGACGCCGGTCCCGACGACGGCGTTCGAATCGCTCGTCAAAGCGATCGCCGTGATGTAGTTGGTGGTATCGGCGGGAGGATTCTTGGCGACATACCAGGCGACCGGAGAACTCCGCGCGCCCGTCGTGCGCCAGAGGCTCAGGCCGCCCGCCCAGATCACCTCGGCGAAGGCGACGCGGTCGAGCACGAACGGCGCGATGAAGAGCGCGCGGCCGCTGTCGGCGTCGGTGATGCGGTTGGCGGGCAGTGAATTATTGATGTAGGCCGCCGACGCGCCGGCGTCGATCGAGCGAAAGATCTGGAGATTGGTGTACTCGCCCCAGATGAAGTTCTCGTCGTTGGGATGCGCCGCGACAAAACCCCCATCGCCGCCGAACGTGGTCGTCCAGCCCAGGGCGTTGCCCGTGTATTTCAGCGTCCCGTTGTCCTGGGTGCCGCCGAAGATGATGCCGGTCGGCCCGGCGGATCCCGAGTAGAACTGCGTGATCCCGAGGTTGTTGTTGAGATACGTCCAGCCCGACGTCGCTGTCACCGTGTAGATGTCGTTCGCGCGCACAATGCCGCCGTCGTTCCCGAGATAGATCGTGGTGTTTGAGGTGCCGTTATAGCCCGGATGCGCGACGATCATGTGCTGGTCGGCATGCGGAGAATTCGGCGTCTGGTCCCACTGGCTGATCTTCGTGAACGAGGCGCCTCCGTCGCGGGAACGCCACAATTCCACGCCGCCCACGACCACCGTCTGTGAGTCGGTCGGATCCACCCAGATGATGTTGTCGTACCACCCCTGCGCGCCCAGAAGACTGTCGCCGCCGGGGAGATACACGAACGACTGCCCCGAATCGTTCGATCGGTAGAACATCGAGTAGTCTCCCGGAGCCGTGCTGTCCTTGAGAGAAGCGTAGACAACATTCCGGTCCGACGGCGCCCATGCGACCTCGACGCGGCCGGCACCCGTCAGCCCCTGCACGATGGAGAAGGTCTGACCTGAATTCGTCGAGCGCATGACGACTCCGGATCTGGTTCCAGAGACGACGATGCGTGAATCGGACGGGTTGAAGTCCACGTCCAGCATCTCGGATCCATTGGTGATGGTCCAGTTCGCTCCGCCGTTGGTCGTCCGATACATCCCCCCCTGTGTGGCCGCCAGAAGCACCTGGGGATTATCCGGCGCCATCGAGAGGCGATTCACGTAGAGAAAGCTGGAGTCGATGTTGGGACTCGTCTGAGACAGCTGGTCCCATGTCGTTCCGCCGTTGGTCGTCTTGAAGATTCCGAAGCCCTGCAGACCATCGACGTTGTAAAACCCCTCGCCCGTTCCCGCATACAGGATCGAAGGGTTCGTCGAGTCGATAACCATGCACGTCACATTCAAATTGGGCATGAAATCATTCTGCGGCGACCACGAAGCGCCGGCATTGTTGGATTTCCAGATCCCTCCGGAGACCGCGCCGATCCAGAGCTGGCTCGGATCCGTGGGGTGAATGACGATCGATCGGATTCGTCCGCCGATATTTCCAGGCCCGATCCACGTCCACCGGGACGAATCAATGCCTGCCACTTCGGGCCCCTCCGCCCGCATCTGTTCCGCCTGCGCCGCGGCCTCGACGATACCGTTACGAGGAATGGTTCCATCCTCGCTGCGCGCGGCAAGAAGGCGCCAGGCGACTGCCTCGCCGGGGTGATCGGGCTTGGGGTGCGTCGATCGCCATAGGGACCGAGCCAGCTTGGAGACATTCATCGTCATGATCTGATCGATATCGAGGGACCGCGAATTACGAACGTGCAGCAGAAGTTCCGCGTCGAGCCCGAATCTCCGGGCGACGAGTTCCGGAGTCCACGGTCGAGGCGGCAAAGTTTCGCCGTTCCACCGTACGTTGTCGAGGATCGCGCGTTCGACCTCCGATTGATTCATCGAACGAATTGTCTCAGTCGATAACTGCGGGAGTGGCCCGATCAGGAATTGCTCCGTCGCCAATGCTGGCGGGCAGCAGGCCATCAATCCGCCAGCAACGATCACAGCGACTATCACCGCCCGTGAATTAAACGCACGCATCATCTTTCTCCCGCCCCCGCAATCAAATTGCGATGGCATTTTCTATTTCAGGAAGACGACCCCTGCGTTATCGCGCTAGGCGATAACCGCTCCTGGTCTTTACCGGCGAATTCTCAACCTCTTCAAGCTTCATGGAGGTTCGTTCGAGGACGCGGATCCTAGATTCAGATCGCAACCCTGTCCAGAGAATATGTGACCTTTAATGCAACGCGGGTGATCGACCACGAAGATTTCCTGGAACCGGGGAAGCGGTTCGGACAACGATCCGACCTGAATCCGGCGGTGTACAAAAACAGGGAGCGACAGGCCTGACGCCTGCCGCTCCCGGGGTGTGAAATCAGCTCGGCTTAGAAAAGCTTCCGATACTCCGCATAGCCTTCCTTCTCCAGATCCTCCTTCGGGATGAACCGGAGCGATGCGGAATTGATGCAATAGCGGAGACCGGTCGGGGCGGGCCCGTCGTCGAAGACGTGGCCGAGATGCGAGTCGGCATGCTTGCTGCGGACTTCCGTTCGGACCATGAAGTGGCTGCCGTCTTTGATCTCCACGACGTTGTCCGGTTCCAGCGGCCATGTGAAGCTGGGCCAACCCGTGCCGGAGTTGAACTTTTCAGCGGACGAGAAGAGCGGCTCGCCGGAGACGATGTCGACATAGATGCCTTCGCGGTGGTTGTCCCAGAATTCATTCTGGAAGGGCGGTTCCGTTCCATTCTGCCGCGCGACCTGGAACTGGATTGGGGAGAGACGGTTCCGCAGTTCCGATTCCGGGGGAATCACGTATGTACGCCGGGCCGGTGTCATCGTGTCGGAGGATAACGCGTTCGGACTCACTCCGCTCCAGGTCTTTTCGATGAACGGCTCCCGGCCCGAACCGGACCGGTACATGGTGTATCGGATCGGATTGGTCTTGTAATAGTCCTGGTGGTAATCCTCCGCGGGATAGAATTTCTTCAGCGGGAGAATTTCCGTGACGATGGGCCTGGAGAAGACTCCGGATTTCCCGAGTGCTTCCCTGGATTCCATGGCGAGTTTTCGTTGCTCCTCGTTTTCGTAAAATATGCCGGAACGGTATTGCCGTCCGCGATCGACAAATTGTCCGCCGGCGTCAGTCGGATCGACGTGACGCCAGAAATGATCGAGCAATTGGCGGTAGGAGACCTTCTTCGGATCGTAGACAACCTGCACCGCCTCGTAATGGCCGGTCGTGCCGCTGCTCACCTGTTCATACGTCGGATTCCGCTCGTCGCCGCCCGTGTAACCGGAGATCGCCTGGACGACGCCGTCGCGCTTCTCGAAGTCCGACTCCGTGCACCAGAAGCATCCGCCCGCGAAGACCGCGGTCTTCAGATCCTTATTCTCCATGAGGGCCGCTCCTTCCGTCGGTTTCGCGCCCGCGCATTCCGACGCCAGCGTCACCAGCGCGACGCTCACCACCGCCACGGCTCCGACAGTACCCGCCATTTTCGCGAATTTCATGATGAATTCCTTTCCTCTTCCATTATCTCAGAAGACCGTCTCGGGTTCTTCTGTTCGTTGGTCGAGCCTGAACTGGACGGATTACAGCGGAATTGTGTAAAAAAACGAACGGAATCAGGGCAATGTCAGATATGTGAGGATGGCCGCGATGAAGAAGACGAGAAGTAGAATGGCCCAGACGATGCGCGGCAGAGGGCGCGACGAATTCGCGGCAGGGCGGCGCGGACCGGGCGCGGCGGCCGGTTCGACGGCGACCGCGGGCTCGTCATCTCCCATGGAATCCTTGCCGATGACGTAGACGTTCACGAGCGGATGAATTTCAATGGTTCCGACCGCGGTGGGATCGTTCAGGGGATTCAGGCGCATCCGGACGACCTTGCGCTTCAGATCCTCCTCAAGGCTGATGATCCGGAAATGCCTGTCGCGGTCCTTCTCCGGAGCGATGATTCCTCCGAGCGTGAGGTCGCGCGCCGCGACTCCCTGGCCGATGGGCGGCGAGAATTCGATGCGAAGCGAACTTCCGGGAAAGGCAGGCGCGAAGGCGGGCTCAGCGGACTCCACGTTCGCCGCTCCTTCGAACGCATAGTTCCATTGGGCTCCCTCCGTGAGATTCATGGCGGTGATGATGTCGGAGTGAACACCTTCCACGAGCGCCCGCGCATCGCGGAGACGGCCGCGGTCCTCGGAGGCGGCGGACGAACCGGGCGCCAGCGACGTGGCGGCCTGCCAGTAGCGTCGGTAAATATTGGCGTCGGAAAACCGGGATCGAACGGCGCGCTCGAAGTCGGCATGCCACCGGGTCGTCGGATTTCCGGAATCGAGAATGATGCTTCCCAGGGAGACGTTGATCTCCTCCTTGATGAGCCGCGTCGCGCTGTCGGCCGTGCAGACAAAGGGGGCGGAACGGAACGCGCGCATGATCGTCGGAACGGGGATTTTCGCGGTCGCATCGGCGGGGGGAGCATCGAGATAAAGAAGGACGAGGCCATTGAATTCCTCGCCGTCGCGACCGACCTGGATCGTTCCCTTGGAGGTGATGCGTTCCAGGTTCTCTCCATCAGCCGGGACAGATTCGATTGTCATGGTATCTTCAGTCGCCGAACGAGATGCCCAGTTCCCGCGCCGACGTGATGACATCGGAGCCCGTCGGGACGGTCTTCATTTGGCCGATGGCTTCTTCGATCGGAACGGGAACGATATCGGGAGGATGAAGCGCGACCATCACCTGGAATTTCTCCTGCGCGACCATCCGCACGGCCGCGGCTCCGAAGCGCGTCGCGACCAGCCGGTCGAATGTTGTCGGCTCGCCTCCGCGCTGGAGGTGGCCGAGGACGAGCGCGCGGGATTCGCGGCCGGTCATTTCGGTGATCTCGTGCGCGACGCGGTCGGCGATGCCGCCCAGCAGCTCCGCGCGCCCCTTTCCCTGATCCTTCTTCACGACGACGCCGCCTTCGGCCGGCGTGGCGCCTTCGGCCACGACGACGATGCAGAAATTGGATCCGGATTCATAGCGCTCTTCCACCTTGCGGCAGACACTTTCCATCCGGAAGGGGATTTCCGGGATGAGGATGATATCCGCGCCGCCGGCCACGCCGGCATTCAGGGCGATCCATCCCGCGTAACGCCCCATCAGCTCCACCACCATCACGCGCTCGTGGCTCTGCGCAGTGGAGTGCAGCCGGTCGATCGCGTCGGTCGCGACTGATACCGCGGTATCAAAGCCGAAAGTGATGACCGTGGAGGAGAGATCGTTGTCGATCGTCTTCGGAACCCCCACGACCGGGATTCCCTTTCTGCCAAGAGCGGCGGCGATGCCGAGCGTGCCGTCGCCGCCGATCACGACAAGCGCTTCAAGGCCGAGCTTCTTGAAATTGGCGACGACATCGTCCGACCTGTCCCGGACGATCTCCTCCCCGTTCACTTTTTCCGCCACCTTGAACGGATTGGACCGGTTGGACGTTCCGAGGATCGTTCCGCCGCGGTTCAGGATTCCCGTCACGTCGCCGCCGGTCAGCTTCGTCACCGCGGACGTATCGAGGAGCCCCTCGAAACCCTTGCGGATTCCGTACACATCCCAACCGCGCCGCAGAGAACCTTTTACCGCCGCGCGAATGACGGCGTTGAGACCCGGGCAGTCGCCTCCGCCCGTCAATATGCCGATCTTCATGCCGGACCCGCCTTTCGCGCCGCCCTGCTCCTGCCGCGGCTCCCGGGAATCATGGCTCAACGACGCGTGGCGTCAAGGCCCAAAAAGAGCGCGTCTCATCGAAAACTAACATTCCCCACATCATGAACTCATCCTGACCGCGCATTCTTCTGGCCGAACGCGAGAAATAAAACGCGCGAAATCATGGGAGGAGGAATCATGGCAATGAACACGACAAGAGGCATGGCGAGGGGGATCGCGCTGGCTTTGATCTGCGCTCTGTGCGGTATATCCGCGGAGGCGATGAAGCTCTATCGCGACAACGAAACAGGAGAGATGTACGGTTCACCCGGAGAAAACCGGGAGGAGTACAAGCCGTTCGGTCTCGACATCGGCTTTCTCTTCTTCCTGGAATACAGGAATGAGCTCGAGGACCGCGACCAGCCGGCGGGGACGGCCTACGCGAACAAGACCACGACCACTTCACCTTATGACGCGTTCGCGGCGACGAGAACTGTTGTGGAGTTCAAGCGGTCGTTCGGCAAGACGGCCCGCGCGAAGCTGGTGCTGGATAATCGAGGAGCCACAACCGGCGGATACAACGTCTATGTCCGGCATGTGATCGGAGAGGTCGATATTCCGAAGCTCTCATCCACGTTTTCCTTCGGTGAACTTTCGACGCCGACGGTCTCCTATGAGGACGGTTTCTGGGGCAATCGCGTCCAGGGCACGAACTTTTTCGAGCGCGAGGGCGTCTTCACATCGGGCGACTGGGGCCTCGGCTGGCTGACGAAATTCGACGCGGTTCCGCTGGAATGGTACACCACCTTCACCAACGGCGAGGGCCGGACGACGGCGGAAGCCAACAGCGGCAAGACGATCGAGACGCGGTTGACGTGGAAGACTCCCATCGCCGATCTGACGATGAGCGGAGGCTATCAGTATTCCTGGGGCGGCAACTTCGTCGGGACTCCGAACACGGGCGTCGATATCCGACAGGACCGGATCGTCGCTTCGCTCCATTACAAGAAGCCGTTCTGGCGCATCGGAGCCGACTACATGTATGCGCGGGATGAAGCGAATTCGTATGCCAACGCCGCCCTCCTGTTGAACAACGGAACGGCGAACATGAATCGGCAATCGATTCCGGTCGCGGGTTATGCGCTCACGGAAATCGCCAGCCGCGGAGCTTCCGTTTCGGCGGTCGCGGACATTCCCGGGACGGACTGGAGCATTCTCGGCCGGTACGATTATTACCAGCCGGGCACATTCTATCGCGACAACGAGCATACGCGCTGGCTGGCGGGCCCGATCTACAAGCTGAACGACAACATGCGTTTCCTGCTGACCTACGAAGCTCTCGATTTCACGCAGCGCGCGGAGCAGGCCTCGGGAAACAGGACCACGAATTCCTATGACCAGTCGAGACTGCTGCTGCAGTCCGAGATCAAGTTCTAGCACGGCCGACGAAAAGGAGATTAAAATGTTGATCAGAATAATCAAGTCGATAGGAATCCTGGGCGCTATCGCGGCTCTGTCGCTGTCGGTTCGCGCGGAACAGGCGCTGGCCGGAGCGGGAGCGACGTTTCCTTATCCGATCTACGCGAAATGGGCGCACATGTATGAGCAGGCCACGAAGGTGAAAGTCAATTACCAGTCGATCGGCTCGGGCGGCGGCATCGCCCAGATCAAGGCGAAGACGGTTGACTTCGGAGCATCGGACGCGCCGCTCACGCCGCAGGACCTCAATTCCGCGGGGCTCTTCCAGTTCCCCATGGTGATCGGCGGTGTCGTTCCCGTCGTGAATCTTCCGGGCATCACCGACGGTCAGTTGAAGCTGACGCCGGAAGTCCTGGCCAACATATTTATCGGTTCCATCACGAAGTGGGACGACCCGGCGATCAAGGAGATCAATCCGGGCCTCGCTCTTCCTTCGAAGGCGATCACCGTGGTTCACCGCGCGGACGGTTCCGGGACGACATGGGTCTTCACGAACTATCTCTCCAAAGTTTCATCCGCGTGGAAAGGCCGCGTCGGTTTCGCGACGTCCGTGGAGTGGCCGTGCGGCGTGGGCGGCAAGGGCAATGAAGGCGTCGCGGCGTATGTCAAACGACTAGCGGGCGCGATCGGTTATGTCGAATACGCCTATGCGCTTCAGAATAAGATCACCTATGCCCAGATGAAGAACCGCGAGGGCAAGTTCGTCTCGCCCGATATCCAGAGCTTCCAGGCGGCAGCCGCCAATGCGGACTGGAACAAGGCGCCTGGTTTCTATCTCGTCCTGACGGACCAGCCTGGAGAAGCCAGCTGGCCGATCACGGGCGCGACCTTCATTCTCGTGCACAAGGAGCGCGGCGACGCGGCAAAGGCGAAGGCCGTCCTGGATTTCTTCGACTGGTGCTATTCCAAGGGCGACGCGGAAGCGGAGAAACTTCACTACATTCCGATGCCGTCGAGCGTCGTGGACCTGGTGCAGTCCGCCTGGAAGCGCGACCTGAAAGCGGCCGGCGCTCCCGCCTGGCCCTAGCCTCATACCTGCGGTCATTGATTGAGGAGCATCCCGCGCAAGCGGGATGCTCCAGGATCGCCCCGGGAAAACGCGTGGAAATCGCGGGGAAGTCCTGAATCCTGAAGCATTCACCTGCCCGCTCCTGCTACCGCCGCTCACATGGCTCGAAAATGGAATTTTCTATCACCTATCGCCTATAGAAATAAAAAACCCTGACCTTACGGACAGGGTTTTCCTGCGTGGCGGAGCCACGCGCCTGATTGCCAATCACATATATCATCCGAGAATAGCCAAAAAAAATCAAGGTATCGGGACGTTTTTATTTATCTTTTCCGAACTTATGGAAAACATTGTGGCGCGGCCGGGATTCGAACCCGGACGGGTCTTGCGACCCACCCGATTGGCAATCAGGCGCGTCTGCCGGTTCCGCCACCGCGCCACCGTTGACGTCTCTTCGAATGAACTTTTGCTCTCATCCGCCGCTCCTGCCGCCTATCAGGTTTTCTTCCCGCTATCGAGTCATATGAAGCCCCCATGATCCTTTCGCATCCCGACTCAACATCGTCCTATCCTCGTCACGCCCGAGCGCCATCGCTTAGCAGGAAATCCAGATCGCTCCGCGACATGTTCTTCAAAAACCTCGCGTCCTGCCCGAGGACCGCGGATGCCAGTCCGCGCTTCTTGTCCTGAAGCTCCAGGACCTTTTCCTCCACCGTGCCTCTTGTGATGAGCCTCCTCGCGAGGACGGATCGGCTCTGCCCGATGCGGTGAGCGCGGTCGATGGCCTGGGACTCGGCCGCGGGATTCCACCAGGGATCGAGAATAAAGACCAGATCGGCGGATGTGAGGTTCAGGCCGACTCCTCCGGCTTTCAAGCTGATCAGGAAGAGCCTGCACTCGGGATCGGATTGAAAATGCTCGACGCGTTTCTGGCGATCGGTCGTCTGTCCGTCCAGATATTCGTAATTCAATTTTTTCCGATCGAGCCTTCGGCGCACGATCTCCAGGTGCGACGTGAATTGCGAGAATAGGAGAGCCTTTCTTCCTTCCGCAAGGCCCTCCTCGATCATGGGCATGAGCAGATCCAATTTTGCCGACGATTGCGCCGCGCGCCTGCGATCCATCAAGCCCGGATGGCACGCGACCTGGCGAAGGCGCAACAGCGCTTCGATCACGATCATGCCGGAGCCGCCCATGCCGTGCCGATCGATCTGCCCCACCAATTCCGCTCGATAGTGATCGCGCAACTGGTCGTACTGTCGCCGCTGTCGCGGTTCCATCTCGCAATAGACCGTCTGTTCGGTTCGAAGCGGAAGAGATTTCAGAACCTGAGCCTTGGTTCTGCGGAGAATGAACGGCCGGAGCACATTGGCGAGCAGAGCGTATTCCGCCGCGAGTTCATTCTGTCCGTCCGGAGCATCCGAGTCCGAGGCTTTGACGGATTTCACCTCGGATGATCCCGCCCATCGGCTGAGGAAGGACGCTGCTCCGAGCATGCCCGGGTTCAGAAATTCGAACATGGTCCAGAGCTCTCCGATGTGGTTCTCGATCGGCGTGCCTGTAAGCGCTAGCCGATGATCGCTCCTCAAAAGCCGCACCGCCCTTGCGCGCGCGGTCATGGAGTTTTTCGCGGCCTGGGCTTCATCGAGGATCACGTAATCGAAAGTGCGGTCCTTGAAGAGTTTCATGTCCCGCGCCAGCAAATCATACGTGGTGAGAACGAGGTCGTGCTCCGCGAAATCATCGGCCGATTCGGCGCGACCGGATCCGACATGCTCCAGAACGCGCAGTTTCGGCGCGCAACGAGCGGCCTCCTTCCGCCAGTTGAAGATGAGCGACTTCGGCGCGACGACGAGCGACGGCTTCCGCACCTTTCTGTCCGCTCGACGGCTCTCCAGAAGAGCCAGGACCATGATCGTCTTGCCGAGCCCCATGTCGTCGGCGAGGCATCCTCCGAAGCCGAACTTGCGGAGAAACCCGAACCATCCCAGCGCCCACCGCTGATACGAGCGAAGTCGAACGCCGAATGGATCCGGTTCACGCATCGGTTCGATGCGGTCGAACTTTGTCAGCTCGTCGCGAATCTTCCGAAAGACCGCGTCGATCGAAACGGAGGGCTGCTCGGCGAGAAACGCATCGAGCAGAAGCGCCTGCGATCGGCGAAATCTGATTCGCCCCTTATCCGTCTCTCCGAGCGAGACGATCCCCGCGAACCTGCGAAGCCATTCCTCGGGCAGCAGCCCCAACGATCCATCGTCGAGCACCACGTAGTTTTCTCCGCGCTTGAAGGCCTCCAGAAGCCTCGGCAGGTCCACTCCGGCGCCGCCGAAGTCGGCATTGCCTTCGAGTTCGAACCAGTCGATGCCCGATGCGACGGAGAAGCTGAAGGACGAATTCGAACGAAATACCTTTCCCTCGGCCTCGACGCGCCATCCCTCCCGAATCAGCGCGGTTACCACCCTGGGCAATTTCTTCGCCGGAATCTCGAGACGAGTTTTATTTTCGCCCGCCACGAGAAAAGTCCTTTCGTGGAATCCCGCCTGCGCCAATCGAGCCATCGCTTCGCTCTCCGCCGGTCGATCTCTCTCGATGCACGTCCGCTCATCAATCCTCACCACCCTGGGTCGCGGATCGGTCGCTTCCATGATTGTTTCCGCGTAGTCGAAGAAGAGTCGCCCTTCGATCTTTCCCGCGCCCCGGAATCGCGGAGCGTCTTTTCGCGGAGCATCCGGTCGTGCAGGGGCTTCCTTCGGTCTTGAGAGGCGGAGCACCCGCGTCGGCGCGCTGCTGACGAATTCGAATCGATACGCATCCGGAGTCTCCCACTCGATCCTGAATGAATTCTCGAACCCGAATTTCAGTAATAACTCCATCTTGTTTCTCGGCACGGAGAGCATCGAACCGGTCGAGAGAAGTTCGAGCAGGGCGAAGGCGGCAGGATCGGTTCGATCGAACTTCATGAGGGCGCCGCTCGCGATGAAGTATCCGCAGTGAAGTATCATCTCCGCGCTGCCCGCTTCGATCCGATCCGCGCCTCGAACGAGGATCGCCGACAAGGTGAAACTCTTTTCCGAGGTCTCGCGAGCCTCGATGCGCGTCTTCCATTCCTGACCCGAATCCAACACGAGAGGCTTCGCATCGGGAAGAAACGAGCGCGGATGAGATTTCGCCCGAGCCCGACCTGTCGCGACAAGTTGAGGTAGAATCGCCGCCGCCGACGCATCCGAGAGGTCGATTAGCGGTTCAAGAATATTCGCCTCGTTCGACCACGTCTTCGGAGAACTCAGGTTCAAGAGAAGCTGCAGGAGAAGCCGATCGGAGGGATCGGGCAATCGGGAGATCTCGTGCTGCTGGATCCGCGTGAAACGCGGATCGGACCACTCCCCGGTGAGTCTCCGCTCGCGCCACCCGATCGCCACTTTCAATGCGGACCGCTCGGACTGCGGTCGAACCTGCTCGAGAAAATATACGATTTCGCGGTGACCGAAGGCACCTGTCGACCGCGCCGTTTCCGCCTCCAGATTCGCTCTTTGGACGGTGTCGAGGATCGATGTCCAGGCGTTCTTGTCGGCGATAACAATCTCGGCGGATCCCTTGGAATCATCAACCTTCATTTCTTCGTTTGTCTCCGCGCTAGCCATCGCGAAACGCGATGCGGAGACCGGCCTCATGGGTTTCATGGACGAGGTTAGAGCAATCGATATACCGTCTCTAACTACTGATATTTCAATAAATATCAAATTGAAAAGTGTACAAAATCAGGACACATGTCGAATATTGTACACTTTTAAATGTCCTCCAGATCCTCCTCCCCCAATCCGATGAAATGTCCGATCTCGTGGATCGTGGTGAGAACGATTGGTGAATGACGATTTTGGATTGAAGATCTATGGATTTGCCTTTGCCGCTCGGATTGATGCCCTATATCCCAAATCTGAAATCTGAAAACTTCAATCACAAATTGGGGCTACGCCTACCCGGAAATTGTCGTGAGCCTCTATTCCATCCGAGCCCTGACTTCGCTCGCTCCGAAACGGACGACCACGGCGTCAGGCGGTTCGACACGTTCGAGGCGAGCGCCGTACGCCGTTTCCCCGACGCGGATGGATGCCGGCTTTCCGTCGATCTCCAGCATCGCGCTACCTCCCATCGCATCGCCGACGAGACCGATGACGCGAACGACGGGAAGTGGCGGAGGCGCGGGCGCGGGCTGTAAAGGCGGAGCGGGCACAAGGCTGAACGGATCCCGTATCGGACTACTGGCCCCGCTTGTCTTTGCCTTTGAAGGCGCGGGAGCCGATCTCGCGAGCGCCGTTCGTAATCGAGCGCGACTATCCGATTCCGCGCGGTTCTGGTGCAGTGCTCTCAGCGATTCCGGGGAGGTTGCGGGCCGGAGAAGTTGCCCGGCGGAGGACGTCGTATGTTCATGATCGCTTTTTCCCGATGAAAAGTTCTCCGCGAGCCAATGCCCCGCGGGCGCCGCGACGCCGACAAGCGAAAGCATGACGAGCGCCCCTTCGATCGTCGAACGGTTCATGATTCGCCCCGGACGATGATCGAGACCGTGAGGCTCCCGCCTGCCGACGATTTTCTTATGGCCTTCACCAGAGCCGCTCTTCCTTCGATGACGCTTAAAAAATGGAGAATGCCTCGAAAATCTCCTGTGATCTCCACTCCGTAATCGCCGTCGTTCTGCGCCGGAGAGAGATGAAGAAGCTTCAATCGCGATCCGCGTAGTGATGACGCGAGATCGTCGATGCTTATGGTGCGGGCCTGCATCGGCTCATCGAGATCCTCGGAAGGGGGAGAGATGTCATTCACCCATATCCATGTGGAAACCTCCGAACGGAGTTGAATCTCTTCCGCCGAGACGGCCGCAAGCTCGCGCGCAGTCGGGAGAATTGACGTCAAGAGCCAGAGGGCGCAGAGAAGAGAGGATGCGATGAGCGGCGCGTAGCGGATAAGGAAATTCTTCACGAGGAAGGCCCCTTCGAGGAAAGCAGGAACTTGAATGTGTATTGCCGCGGCGATGAGTTCCCTTCCGGCGGCAATGTTTCATCGCGTGAGGAAGTTTCGACCGAAGCAGTCGACCATCCTGCTCCGCGAATATTGCGAAGAAATGCCGTGATTGCGTCAAGCGAATCGGATTCTCCTTCGATCCAGAAAGCCGATTCTGATCCATTTGCCGAGTAGTCGCCCGTCCCGGCTCGGATGCCTGAGTATGATCGCGACGACGTGGATAGCTTTTCATTAGCTCCATGAATCGCACTGAGCGTTATTCCTGCTGGAGCGGCTTTGGCGGAAAGAAGGAGGAGTTTCCGCCATACCTGAGGGGACGAGGCGTCGTTGGGATGGTTTCCAACATGAATTGTATTTTCGAATTCGCCGTTCGACGATCGATCCAGATCCGTTTCGAGCGCCCGAGCCTTCGCGAGAAGAAAGGAGAGCCGACCGCGAGCGTCATCGCGCCGCGAACGGGATTCCGCAAGGCGCGAACGAAAATATGAATCCGCCCAGATCGTCAAAGCCATGAGAAATGCCGCCGCCAGAAGCGCCCTTTGAGCATATTTTTTCCTGGCATCCTTTTCTCGAGGGAGTAGAGACGAGGCGAACGCCACCTCGGCGGGTAATTCCGGGCTGTTCAGGATGTCAGGCATGGGCTGACACGGTTTTCTGCCGGTCACGCGCGCCGCGATGCTCATGAGCGCATCGCGATTTGAGCCCGGATCCGCGATGACGATCGGCTCGCCGTTCCATCGCCCCAGCCTCATCGCATGCCGGAGCGCCTTATCGACTTCCGAGACCAGCCCGCTCGTCGTCTCCGCTTCGAACGCATGAGTGAAAAGCGCGCGCCCCGCCTTGACGGCGCCCACAACACCGATCTTGCCGAATGCGCAGACCAGGAGGGCGTCTTTCGGCGTCGCCGAAGTCCCGGCGACCACTTCGAGAAGAAACTCATCCGATTCGACAACCCTCGCCAGTTTCGCCTTCCGCGCGGCCGCCCAATTCGCGATCGCGTCGCGATCAGGCGGATGTGAGGAAGGAAGAATCCCGACGTGAATGAGTTTTCCCGCCAGTGAATCGTCCTTACCCGTCTCGAAGCCGGCCGATCCGCGCCGGGCAAGCGCGACGCAGCACCCCTGGAACCAGATTGCGGCGACCTCCGATGGGATGGATGAGTGAAACATATAATCACGATATGTCATAGCTCTTCCGACGCTCGTCCGCAACGTCGGGAGACAGGATTCGATCTGCTTTGGCGATGGTGACAATAATTATCCACAGGGACTGTTAGCGCCGTGTCGTCGAGCGATCAGCGAAAGACGGTGGCGGAGAATCCCGCAAGTCACGGAATATCAAGCGAAGCCCACTTTGCTTCTAATGAGATATAAATATACAGTAATAAAACAATAATATATATCCACAGGTATAGTGAACGATAAATTAAAAATGCAATAAATATGCTTCGGACACCTTGAAATCCGCCCCGTCCTTGTGCCTATGATTCCGATCGTGTCTTGAGGTTCCGCTTCCGAATTATGTTCGTTACGTGCGAGCGGCGGAATTGCGGAGCGGGACGGCAAAGGGAGGAGAGTATGCCCATGCGGCGGTGGCTGAGGTTGATTCTGGGTGTGGGTGGTTTCTTCCGGCCGGCGGCAGCATGCGGTCTTTCGCTCGTCTTTCTTGCTTCGAGCGCGCAGGGCGAAGTGTCCATGCCGGGTTCGGATCTGACCTCCATAGAGATGGAATCGGTCGCCGCGGAACAAGAACAATCGCCGCGCGCGGAATCTTCCGCTCCAACTCTCAGCGCGACATCCGACACTGATTGCGACTGCCCGCCCGAAGTGCTGGCCGCCGCGGCTGCCAACGCAGCCGCCGACATTTCAATCTCCGGCCCACGCGTCAAGATACTGGAATCTCAACAGGTCATAACGCTCGCCGATCCAGTATCTGTCACCGAAAACTGCGGACCGATCCTTCTCCAGCGAATCCTTGCCTCCCGCGGCCACATGGCCGATCTCAATACCCTCATCGAACTTTCGAGCACCGTTCGCGGCCAAACCGCCTTGGCCGGTCTGCGTTCCGCCGCGCGTCAGGAGGGTTTTCGTGCTCTTGGCGTCAAAACCGCCATGCCCGGCATCCTGGCATCTCTCCGCAACGGTATCGCCGTGCTCGTCCACTTCGGCGGCAACGCCCACTATGTCTGGATCCGGGAGGTGAACGACAAATGGGTCAAGGGTTTTAATCCGGCAGCATCCAATCCGAATTGGACGCTTCCTCGCGTTGTGTTTGAGACGCTTTGGCAAGGCAACGCGTTGATCCTTTGGCGGTCCGGCGGAACCGAATTACCCTCGGAGGTGGCATCGCGAATAAAGGTACTCTCCGATTTTGAGCTGTTGCGTATCCAAGGAGGCCAGTCGTGTCAGAACGCCCTTGGCCAATCCGGCCCGACGCCCGGCTGTGGCTCGGGGGGAGCGGGCGGCGGCGCCGGCGGAGGTGGTGCCGGCGGGGGTGGCGCCGGCGGAGGCGGAGGAATGTTCGGGACCTGCTATACGGGGCCGAATGGCGTCGTTTGCTCTTCAGGCGGTGGACAGTCCGGGGGCGGAGGAACCTCACAAGCCGGGCCGTGTGATCCGCCTGTTTGTCCGCCGCAGACGAACAATCCGGTGAATATCGCAAACGGCAATCGCGAGGAACGCGCCACGGATTTCCAAATCCTGGCAATCGGACCTATCCTGGAGTTGACCCGTCAATACAACTCCCAGCTCGTCTCCGAGATCGATGGCTGGCAACCTGACTCCGGAAGCGGCCCTTGGTCGATCAAAAATGGGGGATACGTCGGACGCGGCGATCGGTCTCGCACAACAAAATCATGGCGTGATTATGATGCC
>CAZCME010000029.1:0-34439 GCA_964499705.1 uncultured bacterium
CGACGAGAAAGCGGTTCGGATGCAGCGACATCGTCCGCAATGCGTCGATTTCCTAGGCGACGACCATCGTGCCCAGCTCCGAGGCGATCGCCGCGCCGACGCGGCCGGAGATGATGATGGAGGCGATGAGCGGGCCCAGTTCCCGGACCATCGCGACCGCGACGAGTGTCGGGAAGAACGCCGCGGCGCCGAGCTTTTCGAGATTGTAGGCCGTCTGCATCGCCAGGATCATTCCGACGGTGAACGAGAGGAGCGAGACGATCGGGATGGAATTGATGCCTTCCTCGATGAGCTGCTTCGACATGTTCTTCCGGTCGGGGAATTTTCCGGCCAGCGGCGCGACGAATGTCCAGACGAACGCTTCGGACAACAGCATGCCGACGCCGCCGATCTCCCGGATGACGGAGAGCGTCGAACCGCCGATGGCGGCGATGGCGATCTTGATGGGGTTCATGCGGAGAGTGTGCTCAACTCACTTCAAGGAGTTGAGAGCCTCTTCGACGGTGGCGAACATCGGGAAGATTCCGTCCAGATGAGCGATCTCGAAGATGTCCCTCACTCGTTGCGCCGTTCCCGCGATGGCCATTCGGCCGCCGGAAGAACGGAGTCCCTGGAGCGCTTCGACGAGGGTCGCGATTCCCGAAGAGTCGATGTAGGGACAGGCATTCATGTCGATGAGGATGCCCTTTGGTTTCGTTTTGAGTACGGTCTGAAGTTTTTCGCGGAGCTGGGGGGAGGTTTTCAGATCGACGTCGCCCGTGACCTTGAACGTGTGGATTCCACTGTCGGCGGCAATTTCAACATTCACGGCTGGAAAACCTCCCTATTGATCCGGGCATCATCTTCGTAACGCGACAAGGCGATGCTGCAGGCAAAAATGCCGCGAACGGCACCGCGGGAAGATAAGCATTTTCGTGCAGTTATTCAAGCGTTTTCTTCATCCGGAGGATGCAGCCGCCGGCGCTCCCGCTCTCGAATCGCACTTCGCTCATGACCTCTTTCAATATCACCAGTCCCAATCCTCCCGGTTTCAATTCTTCGCATCTTTTCTCCGGGAGACAGGGCGTCACTCCCGTGCCGAAGTCGGTGAGCTGGAAATGGAGCTCGCGGCCGGGACCGGGCGCGCCGGTCAGGCGGCACTGGAATTCCACGGGTCCGCCCTCGCCGCCGTACGCGTGGCGGATGATGTTGGTGCAGGCTTCGTCGATCGCCAGGACGATCTTTGTCCTGTTCTTCTCGTCGATGTTGTTGGATTCGAGGAAATGGTCGAGCTCCGACCGGAGCCCTTCGAGATCGTCGGGTGTCATCGCGGCGTAATTGAGCGCGAACTCGTGGCGGGCGCCGCCGTAGCTCACGATGCCCACCGTGATGTCGTCGCTCTGCTCGATACCCGTCTCGAACGCGGATACCGCGACGTGGATTTTCGAGGGCAGGAGATCCGGCCGCTCTCTTCCCGCTTCGACAACATGCATCAATCCTTCGTAACCGAAAAATTCTCCCGCCGCCGACTGCGCTTCCGTCACTCCGTCCGTGAACATCACGATGAGATCGCCGTCGGTCAACTGCACGGTCTTCTGAGGATACACCGCGCCCTGGATTATGGCTACGGGCGGACCGGAGGCGCTGGGAAGCTTCCGGAATCCGCCTCCTTCCAGCAGCAGCGGCATATGATGCCCGGCGCTGGAATATGTCATCGTGCCGTCGGTGTCGAAAAGGGCCAGAAAGATCGTCACGAACAGGCCTCTCTGCGAGGTGAGCGCGAGCGCGTCGTTGAGGGATTTCAGGATGAGGCCGGGCTCGATGAGCCGCATCGCTTCGGAGCGGAGGCGGGAGATCGTGTTGGACATCAGGAGCGCCGCGGGGATTCCCTTGCCGCTGACGTCCGCGATGACGGCCATCGTACGCCGGTCTCCCAGTTCCATCCAGTCGTAGAAATCTCCGCCGACGCTGCGTGCGGGCGACGTGAGCGCGTGGAAGCGGAACTTGTGATAGGCGGCCTTCGCGGGGCCCTGGAGCGAATTCTGGATCTGTTTGGCGATGTCGATCTCGCGCGCCCAGACTTCCTGCTCCGTCAGCGTCTGGTGCATCCGCGCGTTGGAGATCGCGACGGCGGCCAGGGAGGCGAACGCCGAGAAAAGCGGGAGGTCGGTTTCGGTGAACCGGCCTCCGGCCTTGTTGATCGCTTCCGCGACGCCGATGATCGTGTCGTTCACCTTCAGGGGGATGGCGAGAATGTTCCGCGTCACGAATCCCGTATGGTCGTCCGCGCCCCTGAAGAATCGCGGATCGTTCTGGGCATCCTCCACGACGAGCGGTTCTCCGGATTCCGCGACCCATCCCGCGATGCCGTGTCCGCGCGGTATGCGGATCTCCCGGACGGATCCGGATGCGAGGCCGGCCGCCTGGCGGAAATAGAGCTCCCCGGTCGCGTTGTCCCGCAGCAGGATCGAGGCGGCCTCCGCGTTCATCACTTCCATGGAGGATTTGATGGCGCGATCGAGCACTTCGTCGAGATCGAGGGAGGACCCGACGAGTTTCATGGCGGACAGGACCGCGGTCAGCTCCCGGCCCCGGTTTTCCAGCTTCGCGATTTCGCGCTCCAGCGCCTCGACCGTCCTGATTCCGACTTCCAGGCTCGCCTGCGTCACAGTCATGGAGCGATGATATCAGGTCGGAGCCCGGCCCTGAACTTATTTACGCTGCCCTTGCGGCATGCCGGTCCGGTTGGACGCAAAATATTTTTGCACAACTTTGCATAATTTTCGCGGCCCGCCGCTTCTGTCGTAAAGATTTCTAGGCTCCCTGCCGATGATGTTTACCGAGGCAACTCTCAGGAGGATTTTCATGGCATCTGTTTCATCCGTAGGAAATACCGGAAGCGCGGCGCAGACGGCTCTCGCGAAGACGACGAAGGAGCTCGGCAAGGACGATTTTCTCAAGCTGATGCTGACCCAGCTCCGCTACCAGGATGCCCAGGATCCGGTGAAGGACAAGGAATTCATCGCGCAGATGGCGCAGTTTTCCGCGCTGGAACAGACCACCAACATGACGAAATCCTTCGAGAAGGTCGCCAAGCGCATCCAGAACAACGAGGCGCTCGCGATTCTCGGGCAGCAGGTGACCGCGGTGCGTTCCTCCGACGGAGCCCTCATCGACGGCTTCGTTTCGTCGATCCGTTTCACCGACGACGAGCCGGAGGTCACGATCATGAAACCCGACAGTTCCATTACGGTCGTGTCGCTCGGAGAGATAACCGGAGCTCGTGTGATCTGATTCGAGGTGCCGCGCCGAAACGGCGCGGAAGTGCAACAGGAGCGTGGCGACGCTTCGCAGTGGAAGAATACCTTTTGAGCAAGGCGAGGGAAACGGGGCTCTGATACAGCCCGACGGTCGGACTTCTTTGAAGAGACCGGGTTCCGCCGACTGACTGAAGCGGAACGAAACTTCGCGGTGGGTCGCCTGTTCATGGGCGGGCCGCTGCCATGAGGTTCTTGAAGAGGTATGCAAAACGGTTTCTGGGTCGCTTCATCCGCGCTCAATCAGCACCAGCGGGCGCTCGATGTCCTCGATCATAATCTCGCCAACCTCAACACGACGGGCTTCAAGGCTTCTCGTACTCTCTTCGCGGACGTTTTCTCGCAGACGCTGAAGCTCGGCGGAGCGCCGAACGAGAACGGCTCCAATTCCGTCAATCCGCTCCAGGTGGGTCACGGCGTCTCGCTCTTCGGCATCGAGAAAAACTTCAACCAGGGGGAGACGGAAACCACGGGCCGCAAGCTCGATGTCGCGCTCTGGGGCAACGGCATGTTCGTCTTCAAGGCGCCGACGGACGCGGCCGACGGTCCGGTGTACTATTCCAGGAACGGCAATTTAGAGATCGACGCGAACGCGGGAGTGGCGGTGGGCGCGGTGCCGAACGCGGCCGGTCCCATCAACATCGTGAACGCTTCCGGTTACGCGCTCCAGGGGATTAACGCAACCTACGATGCGGCGACCGGCCAGTACACGATCTCCGCTTCGCCGACTTCTCCCACGACCATCGCCTTCGACGAGCGCGCGACGGTGGGGCCCCTGGCGACGACCGCGGTCACGTTCGGTTACAACCTCGATTCGGAAGCGAAGACGGCCATTGATCCCGTGACGCTCCAGATGGCGAACACGGGCGTCGATCGGACCGCGCGCATCGAGTTTCAGCGCGCTTCGGCCGATATCGCCGGCAGCAGCTATTACTACTTCTGGGTTCAGAATCCGACGCAGGCCGCGGACGGTTCGTATGCGACGCTCAATGACGGCATCACGGGTTCGGCCCTGGCCGGAGTTGTCCGCGTTGACGCGAACGGCAATGTCACCAACACCTACCAGACCACGAACACGACTCCGCCCGCCGCGATCCTCACCGCCGCGCAGGTCGGGGCCCTTTCGGCGTGGGCCAATGTCAACGGGCTCGGCCAGCCGATCTTCACGGTCGGCACGGCGCCCATCACGGGCATCGCGAACGAAGTGATCCAGCGTCCCACGCTTCCCGCGACGACGATGGCGCTCGCCGCTCCCGCCGCGTTCACGCTTGCCAACGGCGCGTACGACGCAGGCACGCTTGCGATCACGCAAAATGGCCGCACGTTGACGGCGGGCGTCGATTATACGGAAGCGGCCGGCACGGGTGTCATTACTCCGAGAACCGCCTGGGCGCCCGGCGACGTGCTCATCAATTACACCAAGAATGCCGGATCCATCGTTGTCTCCGGCGAGCGCGTCAACATCGCCAACGCGAACGGCACCCAGGGATTCCGCCCGGCGAACGTGCCGATTCAGCCCGGCACGCTCGTCGTCAACGCGACGCGGAATGGAGCGGCGGTCGTGGCGAACACCGATTACACGGTGGACACGACGACCGGCGAGATCACACCGCTCACGTTCTGGGACCCGGTCGCCGCCGTGACGGTCAACTACAGCCAGGCGGATACGCGCGTGACGGTGACGCACAATGTTCCCGGCATCAAGATCAACTTCACCCAGAATTCGATCCAGCCCAACGGATTCCTCACGGTCGAGCCGGCGCCGCGCGCCGAGATCACGGAAGGTGCCGCTTCCTCGATCATCGATTCGCTCGACAATGAGCATCACCTTCAGTTCGAATTCGAGCGCGTCAGCCGCGAGCAATGGACGTGGAATGCCACGCCGCATTACCGCTTCGAGCAGCCCGCGACGGCGATCAATAATAGCGCGTCCGGCGGCGGCACGACGCTCGACGGCATGACGGTCATGCCCAACACGCTCATCGCGAATCCGGACGGAACGTATCAGATCGAGATCAGCATCGATGAAGGCGCGGACAGCCAGTCCTGGACCCAGTTGCCCACGACGTCGACCTTTCCCCTGACCGGCGGCAATACCCGGTTCTTCAAGGTGGTGAACGCCGCGACGGGCGAGATTGCCTTCTCCAGGGACATCAACACGACGAGCGGCGACTTCGAGGTCTTCTCGTCCTACAAGGCGAGTGCGCCCGCGGGCAACGGCATTCTCGGGTTCGACGCGACGGGTGCCTACGACGCGACTAACTCGTCCATCACGACGCCGATCAGCTTCACGCCGCAGGGCGCCGCGGCCGTCAGCATCGCTCCGGACTTCACCCTGCTCTCCCAGGCGGCGCGCGAGTCCGACGCGACGGTGACGAACTTCGACGGTTTTCACGCGGGAAAAATGACGGCCTGGAATTTCGATCCGAGCGGTTTCATATCCGCCGATTTTTCGAACGGCCAGAAGCAGAATATCGCGCGCGTCGTGATTGCGACGTTCCCGAATCCGGAAGGGCTGGTGGCCCGCGGCGAAACTTCCTTCGTCGGAACATCCAATTCCGGAACGCCGACCTACGTCTTCGCCGATCCCAGCACCAGCCTCGGCGTGAGGCTCCAGCCGGAAGCGCTCGAACGGTCCAATGTCGACGTGAGCCTGGAGATGACCAACCTGATCATCTATCAGCGGTCTTACCAGTTCAATGCGCGGATCGTGACGGCCACGGACGAGCTCATTAAAGAAGCGATTGCGTTGAAGCGATGATGACGGGCGGCTGTTGTTCGGCCATGACAGGCGGCGCCATGAATGATCCCGGCGCCGAACCATTAAGGAGGCAGGACTCATGATGCAGCATCATGTGGAGATCAATGTCGGAGTGGAGAAGGATAAGAAGGGCGCGAAGGGCGCGGAGAAGAACAACGCCGCGACCTTCAACCGGTTTCTATCCTCTTCCAAGCTCCGCGAGTCGTTCAATCTCAATTTCGAGTCCCTCTTCCTCGATGCGTTCACCGAAGTCCCGGTCGCGAAACCGGTGAAGGTGGAAGCGGCCCGGCCGGTTCACGAGCCGGAGCGCGTGACGCCGGTGGGGGAAGTGACGCGGCCGGCTTCGACCGCGGATGCGGGCGTTCATGACGGCCCGGCCGACCTGGCCGATGACGCGGCCGTCGAATTGCGCGAGACGGAGTCGCAGGACGCGGTCGACGCGAAGGAAACGGGCGAGTTGAGAAACAGCGGCGAGTCTCCCCGCGAAACAGGCGAGACCCGCGACGCCGTCGATGCGCGCGAAGCCAAGCTCGCCGAGAAGACCGAGTCGGTCTCCGTCCATGTCAGGATGCTCCGCGTGGAACTCTCCGCCAAGCTCGCCCAGTCTCTCTCCGATGAGAAACTCGCGGATCTGAAGGAGAAGATCGAGGATCTGCTGGAGGACGACGGGCTGTCCCTGAAGCAGCTGATGGCCGGAGCGCTGAACATCGTTGCGGAGATAGTCGGGCCGCAGGTGGCGCAGGAAGTCTGCTCGTGCGGCGATGATCTCGGCATGGAGGATGCGCGGAAGTTCCTGAAGAAATTCCTCAAAGACCTTGCCAGGGCGATCGATGACGCGCCGGAAGTCCAGTCGGTTTCCGCGGAAGACAATGTGCCGCCTGCCGTCGAGGAGCGCGTCGATGACGCGATTTCGAAGCTGATTCAGAAGATGGACAGGAAGATCACCCAGGCCGATCAGGCCCTGGCCCGCGATCTTGTGTCTGACATGAAATCCACGGATGACAAGCCGGTCGAGGTGAAGGCCGAGAAGCCGGTAGATGCTCCGAAGGTGCTCGAGTTCAAGCGCGAAACGATCCGGCTCCAGACGATCGAGGTTCGCGCCGACGACGGATCCCAGCAGGTGCGCGCCCAGGCGAATCTCGAGGCCGGCCTTGCCGAGGCGATCCGCGCCCGCGCCAAGGCCCCGGTTTCCCATGCGCCCTTGACGCCCCTGGCCGGCACTCCCGGCGTCGGTGAAGTGGGCCGCGCGGCCCGGGCGGACGGCCAGGCGGCTTCCTGGCAGAATTCCTACAACCAGAATTCCGCGATGAAGTTCATGGATCGCGCGACGGAGACGAGGCGGGGCCAGGAATCGCAGCGCGCTCCGCAGAATCCGATCTTCGAACAGATCGTCCAGAACGCGAAGTTGACGGTCACGAATGGCAAGGGCGAGGCGACCATCAAGCTGAATCCGGAATTCCTCGGCAAGGTGGAGATGAAGATCGTCGTCGAAGAGGGCAAGGTGAATGTGAAGTTCACGGTGGAGAACAACGCCGTCCGCCAGGCCATCGCCGATAACGTGCAGGATCTTCGGAAGAATCTCGCGGAGTCCGGGCTCGAGGTCGAGAACGTCACGATTCTCCTCGGTGGAGAATTCGCGGAGACCGACGCGCGTGAGGAAGATGCGCAGCGCGAGAACGCTCCGGGATATCGCGGAAGCCGGGGCGGCGGGGATGACACGGAGGAGGATGTCTCCTTCGACACGATCCGCTCCGTCGTCGAGGACGGCTCCACGGTGCGCTACGTTGCCTGACATGAAGATCGATCCTTCGCGCCTGCCGGTCGAGCAGACCGGGCGGACCGGGTCGCAGGCACCGGTGTCCCGCTCGCAGGATTCGGACGCGACTGGAATCAAGTTCGGCAAGGTCCTTCGGGAGAGCGTGACGGGATTGAAGTTCTCCGCGCATGCCGAGGAACGGATCGCCAGCCGCGGGATCGATATCTCGGTCGCGCAGCTGGAACGCCTGAAGGGCGCGGTCGACAGGATCGCGGCCAAGGGCGGCAGGGAATCGCTTGTGCTCGTGGATGACAAGGCGTTTCTCGTCTCCGTGAAGAACAGGACGGTCGTGACGGCGCTGGCCGGTCCGAATGTCCGCGAAGGAGTCTTCACGAACATCGATTCGGCGGCGGTGAGCTGAAGAGGTGGCAGTGATCCCCGCGAAAGCGGGGAACCGGAAGTGTTTTCATGCGGCAAGGATGCCGCATAAGAGTCTCCAAGGAAGGCCGGGAGTCCCCCGTGACGGGCGGGGCTGGTAAGAGGAGAATTTTATGCGGTCACTCTTTACGGGTGTCAGCGGGTTAAAGGTCCATGAGTTGCGGCTCGATGTTATTTCCAACAACATCGCCAATGTGAACACGACAGGCTTCAAGGCCTCGCGTGTGCGTTTCGATGACGTTCTATCGCAGACGATCGAAATCGCCACGGGTCCCCAGTCGGGCCGCGGCGGCCAGAATCCGAAGCAGATCGGTCTGGGCGTCCTGGGCGCCACGATCACGCGCGACATGTCGCAGGGCTCGATCGAGATCACGAACAAGACGACCGATCTTGCGATCCAGGGCGGCGGATTTTTCGTCCTCCGTGACGGCGAAAATATCGGCGAGTGGTACACGCGCGACGGCGGTTTCACGGTCGATGCCAGCGGAGATGTCGTACTGGCCTCCAACGGGTACCGCGTCCAGGGCTGGAACGGCGCCCTCGATACCCAGACCAACACCTTCGTCATCAATTCCTCCAATCCCGTTGAAGACATGCACCTCAATCTCGCCCAGCAGATGGCTCCCGTCGCCACATCCGCCGTCACCCTGGGTGGCAACCTCGACTCCCGCCTCGGCACCGCCATCGACCCTGTCCGCGTGAGCTGGATCAAGAACGGCGCGGAACGCGAGGTCGAGATGCGGTTCACGCATGTGCATCCGACGCGCAGCCTGTATCAGTGGACCGTATACGATCCTTCGGTTATCAACGCGGCGACGGGTGACTTTACTCAGATTTCGACCGACATGAGCGGCGGCGAGGTGGCGGGTATCATCGAACTCGACGAGAACGGCCGCGTGATCGCCAATTACATCAATACGGCGGACAATGACGCCGCCGATCCGGCGACGAACTTCCTGTCAACGAGCGAGCTGCCCACCAGCACGAATCTCTGGGCGCTCAATTTCCCAACGAGGACGTTCAACGGTTACGACTTCATTACCCTCGACACGGACAACAATGGCAATGCTATTCATTTCGAGGAAGATTCCCGCATCTCGTCCGTGACGTCTTCGGTCAACACGCTCGATGCGACTCGGTACGATGTCCGGTCCCAGGTTCCGAATTACCCGCTCTCGTCGACGGCACTGGCGGGTGGGGCGTTTCCCAATGGATTCACCACGGACGCGATCTACCAGGCCGGTGTTACCGCGGCCGGCAACGCTTCGTCAGGCAATGGGCTGGGAGTCCCGGTCCAGTATATTCAGTCGGTTTCCAACGAGGTTGTCGCGAAGATCGATACGGCCCGAACGTCCGTTCAGCTCGCGCACGGCAACATCATAGACACGACGCGCGCCAACCCGGCCGCGAACGGCGTGATGGCGACGAGCACCGGAGCGCCCTTTCCTGGCACGGACGCGGATTCGCTCCGCATCTTCATCGATGGCACGCAATACACGCGGATCTCGAATGCGACGGCCTTCACGGCCGGTGCGACGCAATTCAAGCTCGATCCCGATAACGGCGTCGTGACGTTCGGCGCGGCGATCGCGGCGGGCGTCAATATCATCGCGTCGTATGACTATGAGGTTCGTCCCGCGAATTCGAGAACGATTCCGGCGGCGGCGACGATGACGGGGGAGTTCGGCGCGCGCGCGGTGGCGGGCGTCACTACCACATGGACGGGCGTGACGACGGCGTCGATCGATCTTTCGGCCTTCTATGTTCCCGGTTCGGGTTCGCTTGTGATCGGCGGAGAAACTTTCACCGAAGTTCCGGCATCCGCGACGGTGAACGACACATCCTTCAACCGGTTCAAGATCGATCCTTCCACGGGCGCCATGACGATCGGCCCGATGTCGACGGGAGTCGCGGTCGCCGCGGCCTCGACGGTCACGGGGTCGTACCAGACGTTCCGGTCGTGGGCGGGCGAGCAGACGGTTGCGCGCGCCGCGGGTTCGACGATCGACTCGGCGGAAGTCGCATTTCTCGCGCTTGCGGACTCGGGCGGCCAGAATCCTCCGTACATTCCCGGCTCGGTCGGCACGATTCAGCTCACCGATACGTCCGCGGCGACGACGGAGACATTCAGCGAAGTCGCCTTTGGAACGACGCTCGGGTCGCGCCAGTTCTCCGTGAATCCGGCGACGGGAGATCTCTCGTTCGGCACGTTCTTCAGCGGTGCCGCGGTGGACGAAGCCGCCGACGTCTTCGCGAACGTCACGCACAATTTCAAGTTCTTCAACAAGCGCATCGGCATCACTGACGGCGCAGGCCCCGCGGGCGCGACGAATGCGCGCGGCGTAAACGATCTCTGGAGAGTTCTCGAAATTCCGGCGGGAGGGGCCGACACCGGACGGCTGAATCTCTGGCTGCAGGGCGACGGTTTCAACGGTGCCTCGCCGCACAGACCAACGGCGACGTCGCTGACGTACCTGCCCACGATCTCGTCCACGAACAACATCCGCTCGGAAATCAATTACAATTCCGACGACCGCGTCAACATCATCATCCCCAACGGCCTCACCAAGACCCCGAACGTCAATCCGCTCGTCGATCTGACGACGGAGGCGTTTCAGTTCACGCCGAACACGAGCCAGATCACGGGTAATGCCGGCAATAACAACCAGGCGAACTCGGGCGACTCCGTCTCCGTGAACTTGAAGGGTCCGGATGACTACCAGGTCTCCACGTCGGTCCAGGTGTACGACTCGCTCGGCACGCCGCACACGATGACGCTTCGCTTCGAGAAAATATCCCAGAACCAGTGGCTGATGTACGGCGTCGATCCGACGGATCCCGCCGGCGAGCGCGTCGCGGTGCAGAGGCTCCTGGCCTTCGGAGCCGACGGGTCGTTTGACACGACGTCGACGATTCCCTATGCGTCGCCCGCCGCGGCCGGGACGTCGCAGAGCACATTCACCGGCATTTATTTCGATCCGCCGCGAGCGGGCGGCGCGGCGCCGCCGAACGAGGGCGCCAATGCTGTATCGATCACGCTCGACATGACGAACCTCGCGCAGACCGCGCGGACGTCGGATGCCGTCGTCACGGAACAGAACGGATTTCCTCCGGGCAAGCTGGAGACCTTCTCGTTCAACGATTCCGGTTTCCTCGTCGGTCTCTTCGACAACGGTCGCAGCCTGAACCTGGCCCGCGTCGCGTTGCAGGGTTTCGTCAATCCGTCGGGCCTCATCTCTGTCGGCGGCAACATGTTCAAGGATACGGTCAACGCCGGTAAATATGGCGCGCCCCAACGTCCTGGCTTCGACGGCGTCGGATCCATAGTCCCGGGCGCGCTGGAGGGATCCAACGTGGATCTTTCCGTGGAGTTTGTCGATCTGATCATCACGCAGCGCGGTTTCCAGGCGCAGTCCAGAACGATCACGACGGCCGACCAGGTGCTCCAGGAAATCCTCAGCTTGAAACGGTAAGAGCAAGCGGGGGCGGCTTGAAAACCGCCTTCGCTTGAAAGGGGACATTCTCCAACATTCCAACATTCAGAATAATGGAGATAGAATGCGTGACATCATAAATCTATTATTCTGAATGTTGGAATGTTGGAGAATGTCCCCTATGCGCATCTACCTGGACCATAACGCCTCTTCGCCTCTTCATCCCCGGATCAAAGAGCGTCTGGCGAAACTGGGGCCGTTGGGCAATCCATCCTCCCTTCATGCCGAGGGCCGCAAGGCTCGTGCTCTCCTCGATGAAGCGCGCGGCCGTGTCGCGGCATGGGCGGGCGTGGGGCCCGATGGCGTCATCTTCACTTCAGGCGGCACGGAAGCCAATGCGCTCGCCATTCATGCCTGGAAGAGTTGCGTCATCGCCGCGGGCGGCGAGAAAGCGATTCGGATGGATGGAGGTTCTCACGCTTCGGTGCGGGAAAATGCGCCTCGTGGCGAATGGAAAATCACCGTCGGAATAGAGCGGGCGTCGCTTCATCTTTGCATCGCCGCGCATAACGAGACGGGGGCGATCGCCGATCTGGACGCCGCGGTGGCGGCGGCCCGGCGGGACGGAGCCTTTCTGCACATCGACGCGGTGCAGTGGCCGCATAAAATGGCATTTCACACGAAGCTGCGCGAGGCGGATTCGTTCGCGATCTCCGGTCACAAGCTGGGTGCTCCAATGGGCGCGGGAGCATTGATATTTTCCAGGCCGGTGGAGATCGATCCGATGATTCGAGGCGGTGGCCAGGAGTCCGGCCGCCGCAGTGGAACTCCGCCTCTGGCCGCGATCGTCGGACTGGGCGAGGCGCTCGCGTTGAAGGACGAAGATGTTGCGCGAGATCGGTGGCGCCGGCTGGCTGTGCGATTGCAGGACCGGATTCGCGCTGTTTTGCCCGACGAGATGACCGAGTTGTCGGACTGCGAGCACGGACTGCCCGGAACGCTTCTCGTCGCGTTTCATGATCTTCCCGGAGATGTCTTCGCGGCGGCCCTGGACCATGCCGGGATTGCGGTGTCATACGGAACCGCGTGCAGTTCGGGCGAGCAGGAACCTTCGCCGGCTCTGCTGGGAACGGGCGTGTCGTACGGCCTCGCGCGGTCCGCCGTGCGATTTTCGATCGGCGAGGGAAACACCGAGGAGGAGATCGATGACGCCGCGGATCGGATTGCCCGCGTTCATGCGACGGTTCGATCGTCTCTGATGGGGACAGGATGAATTACGGGGAGGCGGTGCGGGCGCGCGTCGCGACGGCGAGATTCCGGGGGGAACTGGAATCGGAGTCCGTCCGGTTCGAGGCGTCGAACCCCGTCTGCGGAGATGTCGTGCGCATCGCGCTGAACATTTCAGGGGGAAAGATCCGCGAAGCGCGCTGGAAAGCGTCCGGATGTCCCCCGACTCTGGCCGCCTCGGATGTTCTTGCGGAAATGATTGTGGGATTGACCGTGAAGGAAGCGCAAGCGATTGCATCAGAGGATGTAGTCGCGACGCTTCCGGGGCTCCCCCGGACGAGCTTTCATGCGGCGGAAGTGGCGGTGGAGGCCCTTAGAGGTGCGTTGCAAGCGCTTGATTGAGCCGGCCTGAGCAAAATGCCCGCGACGCGAGCGAAAACACGAAACTTATCAACACCTTTTCCAATCCTTGAAAATTGTTTCAAAACCTTCCTAAATCTCCTTGACCCCCTGCCGATCCTCCTATTTGATTCGCTTCATCGGTGGAGCCGAGTGGAGAGAAGTGGAGGACTGCTGAACGATGAACGCAGCAACGCACGCAGCTACGAACGTCGGAAGTTTTCAGCAGATCATGGACAGCAAGAACAGGATTATCCTGCCCGGGGCCTTTAGGCAGGCGTTCAGCAAGTCCTTCATCATCTCCGCCGGCTTCGACCGATGTCTTTATCTCTGGCGCCCGGAAGACTGGGACGCCTTCAAACGGCAGGAACTCGGCAAGATCTCCCATCTTAAAAAGCAGAGCCGCGATCTCGAACGGTGGTTCCATGCGCACGCTCACATCATCGAGCTCGATTCCCAGCATCGCTTTGTCGTTCCGCCCCCGCTACGCGCCTCCGCCGCCCTGTCACGCGAACTCATCCTCGCCGGCGTCGCCAACCGCGTCGAAGTATGGAACCGGGACGAGTGGCAGAAATACATGGACAGGATTTCGGGTTCCATCGAGGAAATCGCCGAGTCTCTGTCACGGGAACAAAATTCGCTGTAGAATCGTCCCGACGAATTCCTATTCCAAAACCGTGAATACCATACCTCCCTCGATCCATGTTCCCGTCCTGTCCAACTACGTCCGGCAGGCCTTTACCATGCCGCCGGGCGTCCTCCTTGATGCGACGGCGGGAGGCGGAGGCCACTCGAGAATTCTCCTGGACCTGGGCCATCGCGTCATCGCGGCGGACCGCGATCCTTCGGTCGTCACGCGTCTCCGGAATGAGCTGCACGAATCCTCCAGGCTCCTTGTCGAACATTCCGATTTCACCGAAATACGCTGCTACACCCCGTTGAACGGCATCCTGGCCGATCTCGGTTTCTCTTCCGATCAGCTCGCCGATTCCTCCCGCGGTTTTTCCTTCGACGCCGACGGGCCGCTCGACATGCGCATGAATCCGGCGTCGCATCCCTCCGCCGCGGAGCTCATTCGTTCCTCCTCGATGGACGATCTCAGGCGTATCATCCGTGAATTCGGCGAGGAATCCTCCGCCGGCGCCATCGCCCGGGAAATTGCCGGGCGCGAATTCTCGACCGCCCGCGAGCTTGCCGGCGCCATCGCCCGCGTCAAGAAGCCCCGCCCGTATCGGCCCGGTCGCCCCCCGCTTCATCCCGCGACCAGGACTTTCCAGGCGCTCCGCATCGCCGTGAACGACGAACTCGGCCAACTCCGCAGCCTCCTCGATGCCGCCCCGCACGTCCTCGCTCCCGGCGGTCGAATCGCTATCATCACGTTCCATTCCCTGGAGGACAGGATCGTCAAGAATGCCTTCCGCGAATGGGAGGGAGTGTGCCGTTGTCCACCGCGTCTGCCGGTCTGCGCATGCGGCGCAAAAAGAATTGCTTTCGCACTTTGGAAGGGTTCGCAAAATGCCGATTCAGAGGAAGTGAGCAGTAATCCGAGGTCCAGGTCGGCCCGGATTCGAGCGATGGAAATGGCAGGGGATAACGGCGACGCGGCAGACCCTCGCGCGGGGCATGCCGGTGGGGGAGGGAAGGAAGCATGAAGAACGATTCCTCAATGGAATTCCGGTGGAAGAAAACCAAGGTTCATTTCGGCGTCATCGGCGCCTGCATGGTCTTCGCGCTTTCACTCCTGGCGCAGGACATCCGCCATCATGAGCTCAACTCCGAAATCGTCCGGCTCGATCGCGAACGCCGCGACATCGAGGAGGAACGCGACAGGCTGATGCTCCAGCGGGAGCACCTCCGCAATCCCGGCCGCATCCGAGAGATCGCCACACGCGATCTCGGCATGGTGACTCCCGACATGACGAACATCCACGAGCTGAACTCGGCGAATCAGTCCCAGCCCGGTACGCCCCAGACGAATCCGTGATCCCGTTGAAAACTCTCTTCGAAAACATGCAGGGCGTCGAATTTCTCCGCGGCGATTGGAATCATGATATCTCCGACATCGCGATCGATTCCCGCGAGGTTCGTCCCGGTTCGCTCTTCATTGCTCTCCACGGTTCCGTCTCCGACGGCCACGATCACGTCAGCGATGCTATCTCACGGGGAGCCGGAGCCCTTCTCCTGTCGCGACCCGTGGATTGCCCTGGCTTCGAGGGCGGAGTGATCCGCGCGGAGGATCCGGGGCGGTTGCTCGCCGGAATTGCGCGCGCCTGGTTCGCCGATCCCAGTCGAAACCTGGAGATCACGGGCATCACGGGTACCAACGGCAAGACCACGACGACATTTCTCATCCAGTCGATTCTCCGCGAAGCAGGTCGCTCCGCCGCGATTCTCGGCACTGTTGGCTATTTCATCGGCGATGAAACCTATGAGGCTCCCAACACCACGCCCGACGTGCTCCGTCTCAACCGGATGCTCGCGCGGTGCGTCGAGCGCAGGTTCAGGGATGTCGTCATGGAGGTTTCCTCCCACGCGCTGAAGCTCGATCGCGTCGACGGGATCCGGTTCCACTGCGGCATCTTCACCAACCTCACGCAGGACCATCTCGATTTCCATTCGGACATGGAGGATTACTTCCAGGCGAAGGCTCGCCTCTTCGAGATGACGTCCGGTCGTGGCGCCGTGAACATCGATGACGCGTATGGCCGCCGTCTCCTGCGGATGTATCCGTCGCTCATCACGTTCGGCGATGGCGGAATCGTGCAGGCGCGGAACGCGACGCTCTCCATGCACGGAGCATCCTTCGATCTGAGCGTGGACGGAACGACCGTGCCCGTCCGGACGAAGCTCGTCGGCCGTCCCAACATCTCCAATGGCCTCGCCGCCGCTTCCGCCGCGCATCTGCTCGGCATCGATCCTGCCGTCATCGCGCGCGGCCTCGCCTCCGCGCAGTCGCCTCGCGGCCGCTTCGAGCTGGTCTCGCCGGACGTGACGGAAAAGCGCGGCTTCTCCATCGCCGTCGATTACGCGCATACGCCCGACGCGCTGGAACGGCTTCTGAAGACGGGACGCGATCTGAAACCCGGCCGCCTGCTGGCCGTCTTCGGATGCGGCGGAGACCGCGACCGAACTAAGCGCCCGATCATGGGCCGGCTAGCTTCGCAGCTCGCGGATGAAGTCTGGATCACGTCCGATAATCCCCGAACGGAGGATCCTGAGAGAATTCTCGACGAGATCATGACCGGCGTGGCCGGGCCCTGCAGGAGAATGGTCGACCGCCGCGAGGCGATTCACTCCGCCGTGGCCGGCATGAAGCGCGGAGATCTCCTCCTGATAGCCGGCAAGGGCCACGAGGATTACCAGATCATCGGACGGACCAAGAAGCACTTCGACGACCGCGAGGTCGCGGAGGAAGCGCTCGGGATTTCCGATCCGGAAAGTGGAAAAGCATGAGCCATCGCATCGATTCCTGGAAACTGTCCGAGATCGCCGCCGCCGTCGGCGGCGAACTTCGCTCGCAGAATCCCGACCAGCCCGTTCTCGGGATCACGACGGATTCCCGGTCGATTCCGCCCCGCAGTCTCTTCGTGGCGCTGAAAGGCGAGCGGCACGACGCGCATTCCTTCATCCCGGCCGTTTCCGGAGCCGGTGCGCGCGCGGCGATCGTCGATCATTTCCTCCCGGCGCGCCTCGACTTCAGCCTGATCCGCGTGCCCGACACGACGCGCGCCCTGGGTGACCTGGCCCGCGCCTACCGCCGGAAATTCAGGTCCACCGTTGCGGCCGTCACAGGAACGAGCGGAAAGACGACCACCAAGGATTTTCTTGCCGCGATCTGCCGCCGTCGTTTTCGGACCATCGCGACGACCGGAAATCTCAACAACCATATCGGAGTGCCGCTCTCGCTGTTTCAGTTGACGTCCCGCACCGAGAAAGCGGTCATCGAGATGGGCATGAGCGACATGGGCGAGATCGCCAGGCTCGCGGAGATCGCCGAACCCTCGATCGGAATCATCACCTCGATCGGTCCGTGCCACCTCGACAGGCTGATGAACGTGGAAGGTGTCATGAACGCGAAAGCCGAGCTCATCGAATACCTGAACTCGACCAACGGCATGGTCATCCTGGATGCCGACCAGCAGCACTTCGAGATACTCTCCCGGCGGGTGACGTGCCGCCTGATTTCCGCTGGCGAACATTTCGCCGCGACCGTGCCCGTTCGCGACATCGCCGCGCGCGGGTACGAGCCCGCATCCTTCACGTATCGCGGGCTTCGCGTGGAGCTTCGGCACTACGGGCGGCACGCGGTCTCCAACGCGGTCCTGGCCATCGCGGCCGCGGAGACGATGGGAGTCGATCCGCTCGATATCGTGGAAGGTATCCGCGACGCGTGGCCGGCCTCGGGTCGCGCGAACCGGATCGCCTGCGAGGGAGTGACCATCATCGACGATGCCTATAACGCCAATCCGCTCTCCTATGCGGCCGCGCTCGCCGCGCTCGCCGGTTCCACCGCGAACCGCCGCATCGTCGTCATGGCGGACATGCTCGAACTGGGTCCGGACTCCGAGAAAATGCACGCGGAAACCGGAGCTCTCATCGCCCGCTCGGGTGTGGACATTCTCGTTCACCGGGGCGCCGCGTCTTTTCATGCCGCGAAGGCTTGCGCCGGAGTCCGTACGATCGCCTGCTCATCGAACGAGGAGATTTCCTCGACTCTGGACGGTCTCCTGCTGCCCGGGGATGTCGTTCTGGTGAAGGCTTCGCACAGCATGAAGCTCGATGAGGTGGTTCGAACCGTGGTCGAATCCCGTCGGAACCGCGTCAATCCGCTCGCGCGAAAAGCGTCCGGCATGCCGGATGTCATCAACCTGAAGCGCTGAGATGCTCTACCTCCTCTCCGCCTGGTCCACCCACTTCGGCCCGCTCCGCCTCTTCCAGTACATCACGGTGCGGACCGCGTTCGCGACAGCCACGGCCCTGTTCCTCTCGATCGTCCTCGGCCCGCATTTCATCGCCGCATTGCAGCGGCTCTCCGTCGCGCACCTGGGCGAAAGAGACGAGCTTTCCTTCCACAATCACAAGCTCGGAACGCCGACGATGGGAGGTCTTCTCGTCATCGGAGTGCTCTGTTTCACCATGATTCTCTTCGGTAATTTCGCGAATCGTTTCGTCTCCCTCATTCTCCTCACGACCGTGGGACTGGCGTCCGTCGGATTCATCGATGATTTCCTGAAGCTCACGAAAAAAAATCCGAAGGGTCTTTCCGGCCGATACAAGCTCCTGGGCCAGGGGATCCTCGCCCTGACGGTCGGCTGTTCGCTTTATCTCCTGCCGACGGAAGCTGGTCAGCTCTGGCTCGATAAACCCGTCACGTTCGCGAACGGAACAAACGTCTCCGTGCCGTTCTTGAAGACCGTCCTCATCCCGCTCGGGATCTTCTATATCCCGTTCGTCATGATCGTCATCGTCGGCGCTTCCAATGCCGTGAACCTGACGGACGGGCTCGATGGCCTCGCAACCGGCTCCACGATCGCCTGCGCCGTGGCGCTGGGCGGCCTGACGTACCTCATCGGCAACGTTAATTTTTCCTCGTACTTGAACGTCATGTACGTCCGCGATGTCGGGGAGATCACCGTCTTCATCGGAGCTCTCATCGGCGCGCTTCTTGGTTTTCTCTGGTTCAACGCATATCCCGCCGAGGTCTTCATGGGGGATACCGGCTCGCTGGCCCTCGGCGGCGCGCTCGGCACGGTCGCGGTCATCATCAAGCAGGAGCTGACGCTCATCATCATCGGCGGGATCTTCGTCGCGGAGGCGCTTTCCGTCATCATCCAGGTCTTCTCCTTCAAGACGACAGGCCGCCGCGTCTTCAAGATGGCGCCGCTGCATCATCACTTCGAGCTCTCCGGCTGGCCGGAGCCGAAGGTGATCGTCCGCTTCTGGATCGTGGCCTTCATCCTCGCCCTCATGTCGCTGGCGACCCTGAAACTCCGATAACCGCCGATGGCCTTCTCCTTCGATAACGCCCGCGTCACGATCCTCGGATGGGCCCGTTCCGGCCGCGCCGCCGCGCGCCTCGCCTCCGCCCGCGGCGCGCGCGTCTTCATTTCCGACGCGAAGCCGCGCGACAAGTTCGACGAGGAGGCGCTGACGGAGATCGCCTCCTTTGACCATGAGCTCGGCGGCCATACCGCTCGCGTGTTGGATGCCGATATCGTCATCCTCTCGCCGGGTATTCCGACAGATGTCCCGGCGCTCGCGGAATTCAAGGGGAAAATCTGGAGCGAGCTCGAACTGGCAGCGCGCATCATTCCCTGTCCTATCGTGGCCATAACGGGCACGAACGGCAAGACGACCACGACGACCCTTCTGGGCGAGATCCTGAAGAAGGGATGGAGGAAGGGGAGAGTGCATGTCGCGGGAAATATCGGCACCGCGGCCGCTCATGCCGCCGAGGAAGCGTGCCCGGACGATCTGTGCGTCCTGGAGATTTCCTCGTTTCAGCTCGAAACCATCCGCGCGTTTCGTCCCCGGATCGCGGTCTGGCTGAATCTTCGTTCGGATCATCTCGACCGGTATTCCTCGATCGAGGAATACCAGGCGGCGAAGGAACGCATCTTCATGAACATGCGGGACCCGGACATCGCGATCGTTAACATCGACGATCCCCGGTCCGCGGAGTTGGCGGACCGCCTGCGTGCGCGTAAACAGGACGGACCGCGGATCCTGACGATCTCGACCATCGAGTCCGCCGATTTCACGCCGGATGCGCTCTGCCAGGATCGGATCCTGAACGCCGCGAAATCGCCGGAGAATCTCCTCGCCGCCGTCGCCGTCGCCAGGCTGCTTCAAATCGGCGAGCCGGATATTCAAGCCTCCCTCGACTCGTTCCAGGGGCTCCCGCACCGCATCGAGCCGGTCGGAACCTGCGACGGCGTCGCGTTCTACGACGATTCGAAGGCCACGAACGTGCACTCCGTCGAAGCGGCCCTCAAGCGGCTGGATCCTCCGATCGTTCTCCTGATGGGCGGCCGGGACAAGGGAGAAAATTACCGCGAGCTTCATCGGCTCGTGAAGGAGAAATGCCGGGCCGTCGTTTCCTACGGGGAAGCCGCCGCGAGAATCAGGGAAACGCTGGGCGGAGATATCGTCCCGCGATTTGATGATGCGGTCCGGCATTCGTTCCGGCTTGCCCGGCCCGATGCGTGCGTTCTTCTCTCGCCCGCGTGCTCTTCCTACGACCAGTTCACCGATTACGCGGCGCGCGGAAACCGGTTCAAGGCGCTCGTTTCCGAATTGCGGGGCGTCTGATGAGCGCGAAGCGCGTCAGGCGCAGTGGAACGCCAGCCGCTTCGGGGGCTATGAAAACCCTGGGACGACGCACCGCCTCGCCGACGTTTCTCACCGCGGAGGATCTCTCGGCGCCGCCGGATTCCACGCTCGCTACCGCGACCGTTCTCCTGATGGCGATCGGCCTCGTGTCCGTCTATTCCGCCGGCATCATGGAAGGGGAGCAGGTCTTCGATTCCACCGGCCACTTCCTGCTGCGGCAGTCCATCGCCGCCGTGCTGGGCATCGGAGCCATGATCTGGGCGTCGCGGTTACCGCTCGCGAAGATCGAGCACTACACGACGCTCTTCGGACTCGGCACGCTCCTCATCCTGCTCATCGTCCTCATCCCGGGAATCGGCACGAAGATCAGCGGAGCCCGCCGCTGGATACGCCTGGGGCCAGTCAGCTTTCAACCGTCCGAATTCGCCCGCCTGGCGACGGTCATGCTCGTCGCGAAATACGCCGCGTCGCACTCCGAAGAAATCCGTACGTTCAAGGGTGTTTGCAAATCTCTGATCCTCCCGACGATGTTCGCCGCGCTCATTCTCGCGGAGCCGGATTTCGACACGGGGCTCATGGTCCTCCTCATCGGCGCGCTCATTCTCTTCGTCGCCGGAATTCCCTGGATCTACGTCGTGGGCGGAGCATCCGCCGGCCTCGCCGCCGCCGCGGGTCTCATCATCGTCGCGCCGTATCGACTTCAGCGCATCGCCGGATTTCTCGATCCCTGGTCGGACATGCGGGGCAAGGGTTACCACATCATCCAGAGCTGGATCGCAATGGGGAGCGGCGGCTTTTTCGGCAAGGGGCTCGGTGGATCCGTGCAGAAGCTGGGATTCCTGCCGGAAGCGCATACGGACTTCATCTTTGCCATCATCGCGGAGGAGTGGGGATTTGTCGGCGCGACCGTCATCGTCATGCTCTTCTGCGTCATCGCCTGGCGCGGTTATCGGATCGCGCTGGCGCAGACCATTCCCTTCGCCCGCTACCTTGGAATGGGCATCACGGCGATGGTGACGCTCCAGGCGCTCCTTAACCTTCTCGTCGTCTCGGGTCTCGCGCCCACGACCGGCGTGCCGCTTCCGCTCGTCTCCTACGGCGGCACCAGCCTCGTCTTCATGACATCGTCCCTGGGAATTCTCTGGGGACTCTCGCGAAGAAGCCCGCAGGCATGAGCGCATCGTCATGAAGATCGCGATCGCCGGAGGCGGAACCGGCGGACATATCTATCCGGGCATCGCGGTCGCCGAGGAGATCGTCCGGCGCGGCGGTGAGGCATTCTTCATCGGCACGGAGCGGGGCCTCGAATCGAAGATCGTTCCCCATTCCGGATTTCCGTTCCGCATCGTGGCCGCGGCTCCCATGAAGCGCGGCCAGTGGGCGCAGAACGCGGCATCCCTGCTGAACAATTTCAGGGGATTCCTGGAAGCGCGGAATATCCTGCGCGCGGAGCGGCCAGCGGCCGTCCTGGGCACGGGCGGCTACGTCAGCTTCGCCGCGTGCAGCGCCGCCCGGGCGCTGGGTCTGCCGCTCGCCCTCCACGAGCAGAACGCGATTCCGGGCCTGGCAAACCGCGTTCTCGCGCGCTTCGCGTCGGTTGTCATGACCGCCTGGAGCGGCGTGAAGACCGGAACCGCCGCGAAAGTCGTGGGCCTTCCCGTTCGCGCCGACTTCGCGAAAATGAACCGCGCCGAGGCGAGAGCAAGATTGAACCTGCCCCCGGACGCGCGCGTGCTCCTCGTCTTCGGCGGTTCCCGAGGCGCGGCTTCCCTCAACAGGGCCGTTTCATCCTTCGCGAGGAAGCTGGAAAATATCCATCTCATCTGGGCCACAGGCGCCGATCATTATGACGCCATGCTGTCCACTCTCGGAGAACTCCCGTCGAACCTGAGGTTGTTTCCCTATCTCGACGACATGCCCGCGGCCTTTCATGCGGCGGATCTGATCGTCGCCCGTTCCGGAGCGATGACGCTCGCGGAGCTGGCCGCATGCGGCCGTCCGTCCATCCTGGTTCCGTTTCCGCACGCTACCGGAGATCACCAGACCGCCAACGCACGGGCCTTCGTCGACGCGGGAGCCGCCGCGATGATCCGCGATGCGAACATTGAGAAAGAGTTGTATGCTGCTTTGATGGAATTGATGGCGGATTGCCCGAGGCGAGTCGCGATGGCGGAGCGAGCCAGGTCGCAGGCTCGTCCCGACGCCGCTATTAGGATCGTCGATATTTTAGAGGAGCTGGTGCGATGAACTTCATCCTTCTCCTGCCATGATCCGTCTTCAGCGCATCCACTTCATCGGGATCGGCGGAACGGGCATGAGCGGGATCGCGGAGATCCTGCTGACGCTCGGATACCGCGTCAGCGGTTCCGACGTCAAATCCTCCCCCGTGACGGACAGGCTCGAAAAACTCGGCGCCCGAATCTCCATCGGCCATCGCTTCGATAACGTCGGGGAGGTCGATGCCGTGGTCGTGTCCACCGCGATCAGCCGCGAGAATCCGGAAGTGCGCGTCGCGCGCGACCGCGGCATTCCCGTTGTGCCGCGCGCGGAGATGCTCGCGGAGCTGATGCGCCTCAAGTACGGCATCGCGATCGCGGGCACTCACGGCAAGACGACGACGACCTCCATGACCGCCATGGTCCTGACAGAAGGCGGGCTCGATCCCACCGTCATCATCGGTGGCCGGCTCGAACAGCTCGGCTCCGGCGCCAAGCGCGGCGCGGGAGATTATTTCGTCGCGGAAGCGGACGAGTCCGATGGATCGTTTCTCAAGCTCTCCCCGACGGTCTCCGTCGTCACCAACATCGACGACGATCATCTCGACTACTACGGCGACATGGGCAAGCTGACTTCGACGTTTCATGAGTTCATGAATCGTGTTCCCTTCTACGGGTTCGGCGTGATCTGCGCCGACGATCCCCGTCTCCGGGGCCTCGTCGCGATGTCCAGCCGACGCATGGTGACCTACGGCATCGGCAGCGACGCGGATGTGCGCGCGGACAACATCGAGATGACCGCTACGGGTTCGACGTATTCGCTCTTCCGGAAAACCGAGAACCTCGGCCGCGTGACGCTCGCCGTCTTCGGCCGGCATAATGTCGCCAACTCCCTCGCCGCCGCCACGGTCGGCCTGGAGCTGGGCATGGCGCCGGATAAGGTGATCGCCGGGCTCGGTCAGTTCACCGGCGTCGACCGGCGCATGCAAGCGATCGGGGAAGGGAATGCCGCCGACGGCGGCACATGGCGCGTCTTCGACGATTACGGCCATCATCCCACCGAGTTGACCGCCACGATCGCCGCCGCGAGACAATTGAGCGGAAAGGGTCGCGTCATCGTCTTCTTCCAGCCGCACCGTTTCTCGCGAACCGCGCTCTTGTACGACAAATTCGCGACCGCGCTCTCCGCCGCCGACGGCGTGTATCTTCTGCCGGTCTATTCCGCTGGCGAAGCGCCGCGCGAGGGCGTCACGACACAGCTCATCGAGGATTCGCTTGTTCTGAAGGGCTACACGAATTTCCGATCGCTTGCCCCGCAGGATGCCCTCGCGGACGTCGTCGGCGAGCTTCGTGATGGAGATGTCGTTCTGACGATGGGAGCGGGGGACGTCACTTATCTTGGGGCGAAGCTTGTGGAGGCGTCGGGCGCCTCTTCACGGATCGCCGCGGCCGGATGCGGAGTGTCCGCATGAGCGCGAACGGCGCGGCCGGGGCCGCTTCGCCCGAGGTGCGCATTCTCGGCGCGAGAGCGCACAGGATCGGGAGCATCGAGGAGGTCATGGTCACGATCGGTGCTCAGCCGAACGAACCGATGAGCCGCCATACGACGCTTCATATCGGAGGTCCGGCCGACTGGTATCTGGAGGCGGAAACGATTGACGACATCGCCGTCGCGAGGATTCTCGCCCGCAGCCGCGAGCTCCCCGTCGTCCTGATCGGAAACGGATCGAATATTCTCGTCGGCGACCTGGGCATCAGGGGGCTTGTCATCAAGCCCAGCGCGGGTCTGGCGACCATCACCGATATCGGCACGGGACTCCTGCAGGTCGGAGCCGGAGTGCGACTGCCCGAGCTGGCCCGCTATTTTCGTGAGGAGGGCGTGGGCGGCATGGAATGGGGTTTTGGCGTGCCCGGTTGCGTCGGCGGGGGCATCTTCATGAATGCCGGAACCAGGGACGGCGAGATGAAGGATGTCGTCGAAAGCGTCATCATTGTGGGGCGCGGAGGCCGCGCGGAGGAACTGCCCGCCGCGGAATGCGGATTCGCCTACCGCACCTCGCGCTTTCAGCGGACCGGCGAGATCATCGGCGGCGCCATTGTGCGACTTCCGGACAAGCCTTACGATCCGGAGAAGGCGCGCCGCGCCCTGGATGACCGGAAGAAATCGCAGCCCCTGCAGATGCCGAACTGCGGCTCCGTCTTCACGAATCCTCCCGGTGATTACGCCGCGCGCCTCATGGAAGAGTGCGGACTGAAAGGCCGCACGGTGGGAGGAGCGCAGATATCGAAGCTGCATGCGAACTTCATCGTCAATCTCGGCAACGCGACCGCGCGTGACGTCTGCGCCCTGATGGATATCGCCGCGCGCGAGGTGAAACAGAAGTTCGACATCGATCTGCATTCCGAAGTCAGAAAGGTAGGTGAGTTTTCATGAGAGTCGCCGTTCTGCTGGGAGGAATGTCCCGCGAGCGCGAAGTATCGCTGAGGACGGGTAGCGCCGTGCTCTCGGCCCTGTCGAAGCTCGGATACGACGGCGTCGCCATCGATCCCGGCCGGGGCGTCGCGCGCGACCTGATGGAGTCCGCAGCTGATGTCGTCTTCATCGCCCTGCACGGGCGCTATGGCGAGGACGGCACCATGCAGGGGCTCTGCGAAATCCTGGGATTTCCCTATACCGGCTCGGGCGTCCTTGCGTCGTCCGCCGCCATGGACAAGATCTTCACGAAGCGCATCTTCCGCGCGTCCGGTCTCCCGACTCCCGACTTCCTCGTCTCGGACGAGAAACTTGCCGTGGTGAGCGACCGGATAGACTCGCCCCCGTTTCCTCCGCCGTATGTCGTCAAGCCCGCTTCGGAAGGCTCGTCCATCGGGATGTCGATCGTGCATGACGCGGCTCAATTGCCGATGGCGATCCGTTCCGCGCATACGCACGACGCGAAGGTGCTCGTGGAGCGATTCGTCAAGGGCGTCGAAGTGACCGTCGCCGTCATCGGCGGCAACGACCCGATGCCGCTCCCCGTCATCCAGGTCCTGCCGAAGTCGGGCCAGTACGATTACGCCTCGAAATACACGCCTGGTGCCACCGAATACATCATACCGCCCCGCCTGCCCGCCGCGACGATCTCCGACTGCCAGTCGCTGGGCCTCGCCGCTCATCGGGCGCTGGGCTGTTCCGGCATGAGCCGCGTCGACATGATCATCGGCGAGAGCGGCATAGAAATCCTGGAAGTGAATACGATTCCCGGCATGACGGAGACATCGCTCCTGCCGAAGGCCGCGCGCGCGTCCGGCATCGAATTTCATGACCTCATCGATCGGATCATCCGGTGGGGCATGGAGGCGCGCCGGTGAAGCGGGAAAAAGCGGCCGTCGTGAGGACGCAGGCTCGCGTCCGCGGCAAAGGTTCGCGGGGCGGCGGCGGCGGCATTTCAGCGGCGGCCAGCGACAAGCTCTCGACCGTGATCGCCGGAGCCATCGTGCTTGCGGTCGTGGCCGCCATCTGCATTCTCGTCACGACCATGGCTCAGCGCGCCTGGAAGTACGCCGTCGACACGGACAGGCTGTACGTCGAGGCGATCGTCGTCAACGGTGCCAGGGCATTGACCGTCGACGAGGTGATCGCGATCTCGGGACTGAAACGCAATGAGCCGATCCTCTCCGTCGATCTCGCCGCCGCCGCCGAGCGCATCATGAAGCATGCGCGCGTGGAGAAAGCCGTGGTCGAACGACACCTGCCCCGCACGATCGAGGTGAACGTGACGGAACGCGTTCCCATCGGCCTTGTACATGAGGGCGCCGTCATCAAGGGGATCGATGCTTCCGGCAAGATCGTCCCCCTCATCCCCGCGCGCGAGGATATAAAGGGCCCGATCATTACCGGTGACCTGAAGGATCTCTCCTCCGAGATCGTCCGGGAGGCTCTTCAAGCGATCGAGCTGATGCGCCCCGATCTCGTGACGCGAATTTCCGAAGTCCGCGTCGACCCGAACGGAGGCATCACTCTTCTGACGACAGGCCAGACCGTCGTGATCCGGCTCGGCCGCGGCGAAATGCCCCGCAAGATCGAGCGCCTGAAAACGGCCATCAAGAGATTCGAAGAGCGTGGCGAAGTAAAGGAATACATCGACGTTCGCTTCGAGGATCTGGTGACACGGCCATAGGGCCATAGGGGACATTCTCCAACATTGCAACATTGGGATTCTTGAACAAATCTTCCCCATCAAGAAATATCAACAGGATGAGCAGGATAGGCAGGATCCATCAAGGTGGAAGAAAAGACAATTTCGTCCTGTTATCGGGAAGTGGTTTTCATTCCTCTCAAATCCTGCCTATCCTGCCCATCCTGTTAATTTTCCCGCCATCGGTATGGGAACTTCCAATTTTTGAATTCCAAAATGGACCCCGTGCTCATTCGCAACTCGCATGAAGGCAATGTTGTAATGTTGGAAAATGTCCCCTATCTCAATCCCAGTGAAGCCAGCCTTGCGTTGACCGCGGTGAGGAGTTCCGTCCATGCGGCAAAGGGCATGGTCGGATCGCCCGCGGCTTCGAATGTGCCGAGCGTGCGGTCGCTCATCTTCAGCATCGCGGTCATCTTCAACTGGCCGCCGATCACTTCGTAGGAACCGTCGACCGTGAACCTGCCGTTCGGCTGATAGATTCCCCGCTTCTTCCAATCTTTCATGAAGACCGACGGCGTCGCCGGCCCGATCCATGCGAATTTCGGATCGCCGCCCAGGAATTGAAACGCGCCGATCCGGACTCCCTTGACGAGCTCGGTCGCGGCGAGCGCCGATGGAAGAGGAGCGGCGGCGTGGACGGCGGATGGAGAAGGAAGATAAGTGGGAGCCGTGGATCCGGCATACGTGACGGCGACGGAGACGCCTGAACCGGCATCGTACCCCGGGCGCGAAGCGGTCGAGGCGGCTCTTGCCGCGCTCGGCGTCGTCCCCGATCTCGCCTCCACCGGCGCAACGGGCGCAGCATAGGACGGGGGTGGGACCGTCGAAGCGGCCCGCCGCGCCTGCGGAGGCGTCGGGGGGGTGTAGGAGACGAGATGTTCTTTCTGCTTGGTGGGTTTGGAGACCGGTTCGCCGAACCGGGCCGTGAGTGAAAACCTGTGATTGGATCCGAGCAATTCGAAGGGCACGTAGGCATAATCCATCGTGATACCCGCGAGCGTGACGCCGATGCCGGCCGTCGGGCCCCGGAAATCCGTGGTGTTATTGTCGAAGCGGTATCCTCCGCGGAGCGCGACCTGCGGGATCGGGTAGAATTCCACGCCGGAGTTCAGGATGGGAGTGTTGTCGATTGGGAGGTTCAGGTCCATGCCGAGGCGGAGCTTCTGGTCCATGAGAAACGCCGCGCCCGAGAGCTTGAAGTTGATCGGAAGCGGATCGGCCTCGTCGCGGAACTTGGAGAGGAACCCGAGATTCTGCACAGCGGCGCCCACGCGCCAGTTTCTCTGGACGGGCGCGTATATGATGCCCGCGTCGTACGCCAGGCCGCTGGCTTCCTCCGAACCGATCGACTGCTGGATGAGTTTCACCGTCATGCCCCACTGGAACATCTTGTTCCAGAGATAAAACTCGTCCGCATAGGCGATGGACAAGGCCTGGTCCTGCGCCGTGAACGTGCCGGATGTCGAGAAGGGATTGGCGGCGCCCGGCGCATTGAGGATGGTCCGGTCGATTTTGCCGAAATCGACCAGCGTGTAATTGACCGCGATGTTCCCGAGCGGATCCGGCAGCGGCTGCGCGTAGAAAAGCGAGTTGAGGCGGATATCGGCCACGAGGTTGGCATGGACGAATTGCGCTTCCTTGCGGCGGATATAACCCAGACCGGCCGGATTGGAGAAGATGACTCCCGCGTCGTCGCCGAGCGCGCCGTATGCTTCTCCCAGAGCGGCCAGCCGCGGAGAAACGCCGACCTTCAGGAAGGCGGCGCCCGTGGTGCCCGCATCCTCATTGCCGAGCGCAAGAGCGGGAAGGCCAGGGTAACCACAAAGACACGAAGACACGAACATGATGATGATGGAACGGAGCGACAATCCAGGCGATGCAATCGAAAAGCGCGCTCGACAGCAATTAATTTGAATTTCCCTTCGTGTCTTCGTATCTTTGTGGTTAATCATCCTCACTTGATGATCGCCACCTTCCCGACCTTCACCTGGCCGTTGGCACGGATCCAGAAGAGGTAGACGCCCGAGGCGACATCGCGGCCGTGATCGTTCTTCGCGTCCCACTTGCCGATGATGTTGATGCCGTCCGATTCGAATTCCCGGGCATCGGTCCGGTCCAGCGTCCTGACGCGTTCGCCGGCGATATTGAAGATCTCGATCCGCTCCGTGGATGTCGGGATGAAAGCGAATGTGACGACGGCGGGAGGCGGGTGTCCGGCGGCGATGTAATCGCGCGCATTGAACGGATTGGGATAGACGGCGATGCGATCGAGGTTCGTGATCGTCCCGGCCGCGGCCAGTACGGTCCAGATGGAGAACTCCGACGTGATGATCCGGACCTTGTCGCTGTCCGTCTCGACCCACTGCGTCTTCTCCGTGTTCGGCTTGCTCCACTCGACTCCCGTCTCATCGAGCTTCCTGACGACAAGCGTGTTCTCCTTGATGACGCCGGGCGACATGAGCGTGCTGCTGTCATAAGTACGGTAGGGAATCCGCAGGTGAACCTCGGCAAAGTAATTCGCCGGCGCCTTGGCTCCGTTGGGCCTCCGGACCGTGACCTGCCGGACCGCGGACAGTGTGTCGGGGAAGACGCCTCCGGAAATGGGCTTGTAGGCGGGATTGAAGAACATCTTGCTGTTGGCCGCGTGAATTTTTTCCAGGGCGATCATCCGGTCCGAATCGTTGAAGTGCGCCATCGTCCAGATCTCGTCGTAGTTCAGGATCTCCACGGTGAAGTAGGTGTCGCCGTAAGTCAGGTTCCATGCCCACTCGGGGATCTCGACGATCGTGACGCCGGTGGAATCGAAAACCTGCGTCACGATCGTGTCCGTGGCTCCACGGATATCGCAGTAGGCTAGGTTGGATCCGGAGGATTCCCTGCCGTCGGATGAGACGGAGAAGACGCGCGCGTAATAGCGGACGTTGGTCTGGAGTCCCGAAGACTCGCCGAACGTGGAACCGACGCCTGTGTTGGTGAGCTTGGCGCTCGGATCGCCCCAGAGCACCTTGGAGATATCGGAGTCGAAGAAAATCTCGAAGTGATCGACGAGGTGGATATTCTGCGCGGGCGGCAGGAACTGGATGTACGCCTTGGTGTCCCAAGCCGTCGCGTTGACGGCGATCGGTGGGAGAAGCGGCGGCGGGAACGGCGTGGAAACGGACAGCTTCGCGGTGGTCGTGAGCGGTTGTCCGTTAGGCTGCGTCCACTCCAGCATGTTCCACTCGTTATTGTCGGAGTCTCCCGTGAGTTTGTTGATCACATCGCGGGCGGGATCGTTGCCGCTGCCGCCCGTCGAATACGCCTCCAGCCAGAGGCGGGGAACGACACCCGACGGCCAGGTGTAGGGCACCGCGACTTCGATCCAGGATGTCTCGCCGTCCGTGGAGGCGGCGACGTTGTACGTGTTTCCCTGCGAAAACCAGTCCGAGCCGTTCCAGTAATAGAGCTCCGCGACATTGGCGGGCGGCCCCGTGGCATCGTTGGATGAATGAAGGACAAGAGCGTATTCGGGACGATGTCCCGGAAAGGCGATGTTTTTATAATTGGAGCCGAGGTTGGAGTATTTCATCGTGGGCGCGCCGTTGGTGTCTCCGTTGACATCGATGAGGATGACATAACGGCCCCAGACATTCTGGAAGATGTTGTCCGGGATTTCGAGCGCGAAATAAAAATTCGCGTCATCGCGCGTCGCCCACATTCTCGTGAGATCGAGGTTGGCCAGGTTCTGGTCGCCGTTCGGGTCCGTGGCGATCGGGGAGCCGTACATGCCCTCGATCGAGCCGTCCACTTCGACGGCCGGCGCCACCCACTTGACGACCGAATAACCGCCGGACCAGCTCAACTGCTGTGTCTCCGTGTTGGTCATGCCATACGCGTTCCGCGTGCGAACCGTATAGACAAAGACGGAATCGGGGGCGGCCACGATCTCGGTATCATAGAAATAGGCTGGAGAATTCCAGGGGCTGCCGGGATCGGGGGAGAAGATCGGCCAACCGGTGACGGGCGTCGTGATGTTCTGAAATGTGAGGCTCGTCAAAGGCAGGAGAGGATTGGATTCGGCACGGAGAATTTCAAAGCCATAGGCAGGGGAGACACCGGAAAGAAATGTCGAGGCTCCTTCCACGTGAGGAACCAGACCGTTGCCCATGTTGATTTCCCACGAAAGCCGCGCCCGGCCTGCTCCCAACTGGAGCGCGGCGACGTTGTAGTTGTTGGTCTCGTCCCTGCCGGACGTGTCGTCATCGGTGGTCGGAGAGATGCGCAGCGCGGCCTGCCAGTTGGCGAGGAAAGGATTGGCAATGGTGAGCGTGGTGTCTCCGCTCTGGCCTCCCCACACCGACCGATCACCATAGACATTGTAGACGACATATCCATTGCCGGCGCCGACCGGGATCGTGACGGTGCGGACGCGATTCGCGTCGTCGTTTCTTGCTCCGCTGTGCTCGCTGTACAGGAACGACTGCGACGAATCCGTCTCGTCGTAGACGGGAATGCGATATTCGAAGTAGTAGTTGTAGGTGCCACCGGGGTAGACGGTGGCAAGGCCGGCCCAGGAGCCGTCGCCTAGGGGAGTCAGGACGAATCCGAGTTTCGTGTCCGTGGCTCCGGTGTTTCCATCCTGCACTATGACGGAAGTGGCGCCCGGCGGGACGGACGTGCCCGTGAACATGATCGCCTTTGGCATGTCGCCGAAAGGTTTCTGGACGGGAACGGCATGGGAAGCGGGAGCGAGTGTCAGAAAACAGGAGGAAAGGAAAAGCGCGCGCAGAGGAGTGTAATCTGAGAGTCGGAGGTCACCTTTCACGCGCGGCAAGCGCGGTCTACGGGCGGAACCATTGTGCTGGTGAAGAGAGTGTGGCAGCACAACCCGGGCATCCTTTCCATTCGAACGACCTCATGACCATCGTATGTAAGACACTAGGGGTGAGAATCAGGACGCACGGCGAGAACTCGCCATCCATGCGCTTCGAATCCCACCCGGATTCCCGGTTGTCGCGTTCGGTGAAACGCTGAACCGGTTTAAAAAAGTGCGCTCCTCCGGGCTGCTATGCTTCCTTCAGCCTGGAAGAGCGCATTGCGCCTCCCCGCCTCGTGGTGGCGGGGAAGGGCGCATGCACGCGGGACCGGAACAAATCAGCCTGTGATGTTCCTCTGGACTCGAACAACCGTTGCGGGTTGACGCAGATCGGGGCGACGAACGCCGTCGATGTACGGAGTCAGATAGACCTTGCCTTCCTTCTGGCCTTCGCCGTTCGGGAAGACGACATTCTCGTCGTAGTGTTCGACGATGAAGAAGACGCGAATCGCGGGGCTGCGGGTGACGGTGTCGTAACCGCCGCTGAAATTCTGGCGCGTCGTGTCGTTCTGATAGTGGCCGTAGGCGTTGTACCAGGTGACGAGGTACAGGAACGTGGAGACGGTATCGGGCATGGAGGTGTCCGTGATCGATGTTGTTGCGTCATATTCCACTTCGTTGTTATCGGACCAGTTCGTATCGGTGCCGAGGATGGCCGTCGTGCGATCGACGAAGACGGCGCCGACGATGCCGCCCGTCGGGGAGTCGGAGCGCCAGATTCTATAGCCGTACTGGGAAGAACCGCCGCTTCTGGCACCGGCCGCGTAAGGACCGAAGCGTCGAGCGCCGTCCACGGTCGGGAGGAAATTCTGGCCCAGACCAGCCTGGTATTCCCATGTGAGTGTGAAGGCCGAATCGCCCGTCTGAACGGCGTCGAAGCCGTAGGCGTTTTCGCCGCCATAGTTGGCGAAGGACGTATCGCCGGAGGAGCTGACTACGGTCAGGTTGAAGTCAGTGCCGACCGTATCCGCCGTCAGGTAAGGATTAGCGCTGCTCAACGCGCCGTCGATGCCTTGGCGTCCGAGTACGGTCTGATCGCCCCAAGCGTTGTAGATGGTGTAACCGTGAGTCGCGGTTGAGGGAATCGTGATCGTCTTGGCCTTTGCATTGTCGGCTGTCGTGCGGCCGTCATTGGGGGCTGTCGTGTACCAGGAAACGCGGGAGTCTCCCGCGGTAAAATCGTATTCCTTGATACGGTAAGAGAAGTAATAGGTATACGAAGCGCCCGGGAAGACGGCGGCGGTGCAGGCATAGGAGCCGTCACCGATCGGAGTCATGAGAGCTCCGGACTCCATCGCTGTCGCGCTGTTACCGCGGAGGATGTTGTGAATCGTGCCGCTATCGCTCGACGACGTCGGTTTGGACGTGCCGGTGAAGAGAATCGCCTTCGGCATGGAATCGCTGCCGAACGGCGCCTGCACCGGGATCGCGAATGCTGGCAGCGAACCCAGAAAAACAAAGACCAGCGCCCACGCGGCTGATCGGCCCAATAACCTGTCCATTACACCTACCTCCGATTGTATTTGTTATGAGCGAGCTACGGCGCACGCTCTCCGGTCCCACCGGCGTGAATATTAGATGATTTGTTTCAATTGTGTCAAGTATTTTACTAAATTTTTGTTTGTATTCTTTTTTACAGACCGTTACATACTGATTACATGTAACTTACGGTCAATTAAACTTGCGGGCAGCCCGTTTGATTTCAGTACTTTTTTTGAATTCCGGGAAAGTGACTATTGTGCAATCGATTGCATGAAATTGCATGATGCTTGCATGGAGATCGTTGTGGTGGTTTGCGGAGAATGAAAATGGAGTCGTGCGTCGTCGCGGAATATGGTTCATCGAACGGGAGGGTTGATTAAGTCGAAGCGTCGCGGGAGTGGCGTGATGCCCGGAGAGTACCGTAGGGAGGCATTCCGGGAAATTTAAAATATTTTCATTTTAGCCATTGACATTCACGTGCCCGATCCATATACTCATTCCGTTCAGTCGCAGCACCGTTTCAGATGAAGCCTCCGCAACGACGCTTCAACCACTCTTTGGAGGAGCCTGGCGGGACTGGACGCGCAAGAATATCGAACTCCGCTCCCTTTGCGCTTCCGGCGCGGACCGAGCCGGTGGAACGCTCTATTCGCCCAACTGAATATTGTGAATGCAAAACATTCCGCGGACGACCGACGCCGTGAAAGGCGCACGATGATTCATCGGTGCGCGCTTCCGGCGGTTTCGATCCTGCGCGGTTCTCCGTCCTCCTGCAGCGTGGCGACAGACGGAGAAGGGTCTTTGAAAACTGAATCTAGACAGTCGAAAGTCCGGAAGCGGACAGCTTCCGGAGAATATTTTCGATACACAATTTTAGAAAGCACTTTTCTGAGCATGATTCCACCCCTGTGGGATCACAGCTGGAGAATTGCCAGTAGTTTTCAATTGAGCCGATCGTTTCTCCGTTCCAACGGAGATGGCTCTCTCGATAGACTTTAAAAATCTTCGGAGAGTTTGATCCTGGCTCAGAACGAACGCTGGCGGCGCGCTTAACACATGCAA
>CAZCME010000030.1:0-27975 GCA_964499705.1 uncultured bacterium
TCCGGATTACGATGCCGGCCGCAGGATCGAATTCATGAAGGGCCATGTGGACCAGGGTTCGCGCATTCTGGAAATCGGCGCCAATCGCGGAGATTTCTGTCGCGACCTGGAGAGTGCTGGATTTGAGGCGACGGGAGTGGACCCGCTGGAACGGCGGGACCAGGCTGTGGTGGAAGGCGGATTCATAGCCTCGGAGCAGACGGCAACCGGAGTATTCGACGTTGTGGCAAGTTACTACGTCCTGGAGCATGTGACGGACGCGCGCGCCTGGCTGGCGGCTGTTTCCAGGAATCTCAAGACCGGAGGAATCCTGATCACCGAGGTGCCGAATTTTGAGCGCGATCCCGCGGCCTCGCTGAACCATGAACATTTTCTGCACTTTACTCCTTACCATCTGGAACGGCTTCTTCAGTCCTGCGGATATTCGGTGCTCGGAACGGATGCTTCGCCAGCCAGTCGTCACTTCGGCTTCGCCATGGCGGCCCGGAAAGTCGATGTGATGGCGCCCGCATCAGGCGCCATAATGCCCGATACGGCCGCGATATATGCACGCGGAATGGACGAGAAAAGGCGCCGGCTTTCGCAGGAAAACGCGGTGGCGGATGATGTGGCTCGTCTTGTTGACGCCGTGGGCGGAGCGGATAGCGCGCATATCTATTTCTGGGGCGCCAATGAAATTGCCACGTCCATTGCTGTCTTGCTGTCCGGGAAAACCCCGGTCGTGCCTTTCGTCCTTGATAATTCGTCGCAGAAAAAAGGGCTCCGCCACGAGGGGTTTTCAAGCCCGGTTGCGACGCCCGATGGTGTGAGGTTTGGCGCCGGGAATCATATCTTTGTTCTCTGTTCGCCGTCATGGAACGCCCAGATCCGCGAGCAGGTTGAAGCCCTGGCCGTGACTCGCGCGCATTTTGTCGACGTGCGCGATCATGGTATCGGGGAGCCTCGCCCATGAAGCCGCGCACAGTGTGGATATGATGGGAATCGGAAAAATGAGGATGCGGAACATTCGAAGAACGGCCGGGCCTGTCCGCGCAAATCGTTGCCGCGCCGGTTTGTCGTGTCATATGCGGCCGGACATGCTATTTTTCTCGTGACACATGAGCGTCCTTCCGAAGAACGTGCCCGTCATCGAAATTCGCTGCGATCGGAAATGGGCTCCGCTTTCGCTCACTGAGCTCTGGCAATTCCGCTTTCTTTTTTACGCGCTCGTCTGGCGAGACATAACGATCCGTTACAAGCAGACTCTGATAGGAGTGCTCTGGGCGGTGATCCAACCCGCCTTCATGATGATTCTCTTCACGGTGATTTTCGGCAGGCTGATGAAGTTTGATACCGGCGGCGTCGCTTATCCGGTTTTTTCCTACTGCGCCCTTCTTTCATGGATCTTTTTCGCCAGAGGCCTGGGATCCGCGTCCATGAGCCTCGTTACGAATGAAGCCATCATCACGAAGGTCTATTTTCCGCGCATCCTTGTTCCGACGGCGGCCGTCATGACGGCGTTTGTCGATTTTCTGATCGCTTTCGTCGTGCTGATACCTCTTCTTGTCTGGTACGATGTCTCCATCCACCCGCCGCATCTTCTTTATCCATTATTTGTCCTGATCAATGTGATCGCCGCGCTTGGAGTCGCCTATATATTTTCTATTCTCGATGCGCTCTATCGCGACGTGCGGCTTGTTCTGCCGTTCCTGACGCAGTTGATTTTTTTCGCCACCCCCGTCATTTACAGTTCGCAGATCGTCCCCGCCCGGTACGAGGCGGTTTTCTGGATCAATCCCATGGTGGGGGTCATCGAAGGGGTCCGCTGGTCCCTGCTCAATTATCCCCAGCCGCCTCTCCGGAATATGGCGTATTCCTGCCTGGGCGCTGTCATACTTTTCCTGTTTGGAATTCTCTTCTTCCAGAAAATGGAGCGGAAAATTGTCGATCGGATCTGAGCCGGGCGTGAATGCTTCGGCGATCGAGGTTCGCGGGATTGGCAAGCGCTACCAACTGGGGCAGCACGCGAATTACTCGACCATGCGGGACAACATCGTCGAAACATTCCGCTCATGGTTCCAGAAGAAGGATGAGGCGGAAGGCGCGGATATTCTCTGGGCGATTCGAGACATTTCCTTCAACGTCAGACGAGGAGAAATCGTTGGAGTGATCGGTCGCAATGGCAGCGGCAAGTCCACGCTCTTGAAGATTCTCTCGCGCATCGTCGATCCGACCGAGGGCTCGGCCAGCATCTGCGGTCGTGTGGCGGCGCTCCTGGAAGTGGGCACCGGTCTTCATCCGGAACTCACCGGCGAGGAGAACATCTACCTGAGCGGTTCCATCCTGGGGCTCACGCGCGGGGAGATCCGCGAGAAATACAAGGAGATTGTCGAATTCGCGGAACTCGACCGCTTTCTCGATACCCCGATCAAGCGGTATTCATCCGGTATGAGGGTGCGGCTTGCCTTCTCCGTATCCGTGCACCTCGATCCGGAAATCCTCCTGATTGACGAAGTCCTTGCCGTCGGGGATGCCGCGTTTCAGAAGAAGTGCGTGCGAAAGATGGAGCAGGTGGCGGGCGGAGGGCGCACCATTCTCTTCGTCAGTCACGATTCCAACACCATGAAGTCCTTTTGCAACCGCGCCATCTGGCTTAAAGAGGGCCATGTTGAGGAGGACGGTCATGCGGGCAAGGTTGTGGACTTGTATCTGTCCTGGCTTGATCGATTGCCTCAATAGCCGCCTTGAAAATTCGGTCCGTCGATGTCGTCATACCGACTTATAACGGCGCCGATCTTCTCCTGAAATTTCTTCCGTCCGTCGTCGAAGCCTGCGTTGCGTGGGTTCGCGCCGAGGCGGACGGAGTCAGGCATGCCCGGATCTATGTTGTCGATGATGCCTCCACGGACAGGACGGCCGACAAACTCCATGGCCTGTTTCCCGAATCGGTCGCTGTCGTGCGTTCCACGGTACACGGAGGAGTCGGCCGCGCGATCCATCGGGGCGCGGTCGCCGGATCCGCCGAAACCATTCTCTCGCTGAATAACGATATCCGGGTCGAAAAGGATTTCCTGGAGCCGCTTCTCATGCCATTCGATGATCCGGGTGTTTTCGCCGTAAGCGCCCGGATACTGCGGAGGGATGCCTCGGGAACGAAGTGGATCAACCAGAGCGGCCAATGCCTGTTCCATGCGGAAGGCCGCATCCGGACGCGAACGCTGGACCATGACGTCATGGAACGAGTGACCGAGCTTGTGGAAATTCCGGGAGGGTGCGCGACCTGCGCCGTGTTGCGCCGCGCGACGTATGAGCAGTTGGGCGGAATCGATCCCCTGTATTCTCCGTTTTATTGGGAGGATGTGGATCTTTTCTATCGGGCCATGAAGCGGGGATACCGCATCATGTATCAGCCGCGCAGCACTGTGTATCACGAGCATAGCGTCACGGTAAAACGGGAATACTCGCCCAAGCAGGTGGAACGGATATTCTGGAGAAACTTCCTGCTCTTTAATGGAATCAACATTTCCGACGACCGTTATGCGAAGGAGTTTCGAGGATATATGTTTGGGCTCTTCGCCCGCAGCGTCGTTCATGGAGAATGGGGGCGGCTTGCGGGGATTGCCGACGCGATTCGCCAAAGGCGCGGCGTCGCTGAAAAACGGGCCGCCGAGCGGGCGAATCTCGTCGTTGGCGATGAAGCGCTTTGGCGAAAATTTACCGCGTGGGAGGAGCGGATCCTCCGATGGGGCGAGGCGACCTGACCGGGGAACGTTCGGCCATGCGATAAAAGGCCTCGAAAAAATCCGATGGCACGATGCAATCTCTCATGAAGATCCTCCGCCACTCGGGGAGAACGGGATAGCTGACCCGTTCGAGAATGATTCGATCGAACGGAATCTTCGTCTTGTTCCAGCATTTGAAGTAGATGCCGTCCGCCATGTCGTCAGCCGTTTCGAAATAGTGGAGAATTCTCTCTGGTCGCATCTCGTGCAGGCAATCCACCGCCAGAAAGAGATCGCAATGAACGAGGTGCCGGATCCGTTCCAATTGGTGCGGCATCAGGAAGGCGATGCGCGATTCCTGGAATTCGACCTGCACTTCGTCCCACGACGAGAACGGTCGAAACCTGAATATCTTCTCGTCCGGAAATAGCGCGGAAAGATAGCGCTGGGAGACGTAAAGCGCGGGAGGAGTGTCGACGAGGACGTATTTCCGGAGCCGACTCGCCGACTTCAGAAATGCATACGCGGTTCGCCCGGAACCCGGTCCGATCTCGATGACCGATTGAATATCCTGAATCCTGGCGCCTTCGTCGATGGAGCAGAGTTCAAGAAGTGAGTTCAGATTATCCTGGGAAATGTTGATCCCTCCGATAGGAATGCAGGGAGGATTGCCGATGTCAGGCTCGGAATAGAGATCGATGCCGCGCTCGGCCAGCCGCGGCCTGACAAATCGCTCCAGCAGAAGCGTGACCAGGTTGCATTGCAGGGACTCTTCCGATGTGAAGTGCTCATGCGGAGTCAACAGGATCCTGAGATCCGCCGGCTCCTTCAGCAGCTCGGGGTCGGCGAGCATATTCTTCGCGAATCCTCCGTCCAGGTCTCCAACCCATGTGAAGTAATTGCGCGCGATGGTCTGCTTGAAATTCTCATACCCGGACTCGTTGATCTGCGTCGTGTTTCCTTTGTTCAGCCAGTTCCAGTAGGCCGAGGAATGATCCAGGTCCTCGCTAGTCGAATAGCATTCCAGCATCTTCAGGAGAATCGGATCGGTCTTTCGGGAGTCGAGGTTTTTCACCCACTTGCGAAAGTCGCCGGCCGTGACCCGTTCTTTTTTCAGGCGAAATTTCTGAAGGGAATTTCGGAGCGCCTCCCTGGCCATTTGAGGAACCGCGCTCCTGAACAGATCCCTGATCGTCATCAACGAAGCGCCCTGTTCGCGGGATCTGGGCAGACACGGTCCGGATGAGCGTTCGCGCGCATGGGACGATCATCTTATCGGAAACCCCACGCCTTCTCCGAGAAATCTTTTGAGTTACGGTCGAGGCGACAGGTAGGAATTGAAAACGACATCTTCGAATGATAGGATTTTCTAAATCACGGGAGGACGTCATGTTGAATAGGATCACGAGGCGTATATCGAGCGCGATAGTGAATCGCAATAGTCTGATTTTCAATCTCTGGTATGACAAGATGGCTCAACCTGTCGTCTCTCATGCGGCAACTGATCCTGAAATCGATCTCATTGTCGGCGAAATCCGGAAGAATGGCGTCGCGGTCATGAAAAACGTTTTTCCCGCGGAATTCGTCGAGGAGGTCAAAGCGGAACTGGAGAAAGGCATCGCCGGATCCGATGCGGCGTTCCAGAACGCTCCCCCGGACCTGCTCCGTGTCGATCGCCCCGAAGAGGGGATCATTTTTTCTCAGAATTTCAAGGATTGCGGTCGGCAGATGATCGATTGGATCGATCTCGCGACCATGCCCGCGCCTATCCGCAAGTTCGCGTCGGAGCCTCGGTTTATGGAAATCGTCCGCCGATACTGGCATGTGGATCCCAGCACGATTCATGTGGGCGGAGTCCGCTTGACGCCCTGCCCCACCGACGATGCCTGGCACATCGACAGCATCTGCGATCAGATGAAAGTGATGCTCTGCGTATCGGAAGTCACAAGCGACAACGGACCGATGATCTACAAGCTGAAGACACATGATCACCCGCGCGTCCTTCATGACTGGTACTTCAATGCGTACCGCTATGGCAAGTCCGATGCCTACGGAAAGAAGAGCGCCGAGAATAGGAAGGGCAGCGATTATGCCGGTTTGGGCAATATCCAGGCGGAATCGATCTGCCTGGCGGGTAAACCGGGGGACTGCTTCGTCTTCGACACACGCGGAGTTCACATGGCCTCGGCATGCAAGCAGGGGACGCGGTGGGTCGCCATCGCCGGTTATGCCCTCGAGACAAGGCGAAATCGCGCCCTTGTGAGCCTCAAGAAGCCTGGTAACGCATTCTAGCCCCGCATTATTCCTCGGACCTCGCCGACGCTACTGGACAGGAATAATGTCCGATTCCCGTGAGCGAAGCACCATTGTAACTCTGGCGAAAACTCTGGAGGCCCAGAAGAATCTCGATCTGCTCTGTTCCAGGAAGCCGCTTGAAGTTACGGAACTCTACACGCCCAACGAAATGTACGGCACCGCGAAAATCCTGAAGGACTACGCGGGACTGCCGCGCGACCGGTCCCTGAAGGTCGTCGTGCAGCATGGGCCGGACATGTCGGACGGAACCGTCTGGGACGTGGAGCGAGATTTCACGCTGCCGGCTGTCATGGTGTTTTCGAGGAATCGCGAGCAGGCATACGGGACAATCACGCGAAAGAAAATTATCCGGAGCGCTTCTCCCTATTTGTACGCGTTGGATATGATGAAAGACCAGGCCCCGCCCGAACGCAAGGGGACTCTCTTTTTTCATTCTCATTCCACGGAAACCATCACGGTCGGCGCTGATTTCGAGCGACAGGCGGATGATCTGGCCGCTCTCGATGAGCGTTTCCAACCTGTCACGGTCTGCGTCTATTGGCAGGATTACCTCTTCGGTCACCACCTGCCTTTCGCGCATCGCGGCTTGCCCGTCGTCTCTGCGGGCCACATCCACGATGACGCATTTATTGCGCGCCTACACCATCTGCTCTCCTGCCATGAATATGCCATGTCGAACGTCATCGGCACTTTCATTCAATACTCCATCGCGTCCGGTTGCCGATTCCATTTCTACGGGCTTCACTGGAGAGATGAATTCGCCCATCCGGAAGAATACTGGAAGAAAAATCCGAGCCGGCTCAGTCCCGAATATGTGGATCAATTGAAAAAGAAGTTTCACTGGGACGGAGCGGTGACGGGTGAAGAGCAGCGAACGTGGGCCGATTACTATCTCGGAAGGGAGTGGTTTTTATCGCCGGAAAAGCTGCGCAGGGAGCTCCTGTGGGCCGAATGGCTGGACGGGACCGGAGTCCGTATTCGAAATCCGGGCTTTCGTTCCCATTGGATCATACCGCCGCTGGCGCGAAGAACTTACAGAAAACTGAAACGTCTCCTGCCCGGAACCTAGAGATTACTTCGGGGGCGTGGCGGTCGGCTTGTCGATGAACAGCGCCGAATTGATTTCACGGGTCTTGCCCTTGCCGGATGCGCGATCCTTGTAATGAGCTTCCCTGAGGTCACCCTTGGAAACGCCGTTGAACGTGAAGTAGACCGTGCGGCGAGGCTTGATGCTCGTGTTCAGTGCGCTCCTGTGTGGAACGTAGCAGTTGAAGATCAGGACCGTTCCCGGCGTGGCGTTTACCGGAATCCAGTCGAGCGATCCCGCGATTTCCTCCACGATGGATCCGTTCGGATTCCGGTCGAGCACCTTGCCCTCGAAACCCGGAACGACCTCGAAACATCCATTCTCCAGAGTGGCTTCGTCCAGGAAGAGCGCGGCGTTGATGTGATAGTGCTGAAAGGCCAGGGGCGATGTGTCGAACGCGTGGATATCCTGATGGGGCGCGTAACAACCCGTCCCGGGATATTTGTAGTTGATCTTTTCCTTGAACAGCAACACCGGTTCGCCGACGATCTCTTCCAGCATTCCGAATAGCCGGGATTCCTGTATCAATTGCCGGAATCCGGGATGAAAGGGGAGAAAATTTTCCGTGCGGGACAAGGTTTTTTTTCCATCCACCAGCTCGTAATAGTTCAAGTGCTGTCCCTCGACGGAGGGCCAGTCGCGGATTTCCTCCGCCCACCCGGCCAATTGCGCGACCTCTTTCGTCGAGAAGAACGACGGCAGGACCAGATACCCGTTTTTCTTCCACGTCTGCATTTGTTCGTGATTTAGTACAGGATTTTCCGCCATGATGACACACCCTCCCGCGTTCGCTTGAGCGATCATAGATTCGACATCCTTCCCGGGCAAGGGAAAACACCCGCGCCCCCGGGTTTCGGGACTCTATTCGAAGCTCTGGTTGATAAAAAATCGGTTGAACTTCGAGGGAAAGGTGAGAATATCTCCGCGATGACGATGCTCGATATTCGCCGCTACAGGCCGTTCCCCATCCAGGATCGAAGTTACCAGGTCGCCTCCATCAGGAAGATCCGTCAGAATCATCTCGATAAGATCGATCCTGCGACGGGCCTCATCAAGAGCGAATGGATGGAATCCTGCTGCTGCGCGTTCTGCTCCGAAACACGTTCCACGGAACATGCGGTGCGCTGGGGCGTTCGTTTCGTGCGATGCGCGCATTGCGGACTCATCTACCAGAATCCTCGTCCGCGCCCCGGCGTGGTCCTCATCGAGGGCGGAACGTTGACGGTGGACGGGCTCTATAAGGAAGAAACCCGGGAGAAGCGCGCTTCGGGCTTCATGGTCGACCGATGGAAGTGGGTGCGCGAGACCGTCAACAAACCCAAAGCAAGATTATTGGATGTCGGGTGTCATTATGGAACGTTTTCCCGCCAGGCCATCGACGCAGGTTGGGAAGTCGTCGGGCTCGAACCGGAACCCCAATCCGCCGAGATCGCGCGGAAAGCGGGCTTGACCGTCATGGAGGCCATGCTGGAGGAAGCGGACCTGCCGGAGCAGTCATTCGACGCCGCCTGTGTCTGGGATGTTTATTGGGCGCCGACCGATCTGAAACTTTTTCAGGCGCGGTTGCACAGGGCTTTGAAGCCGGGCAGTTCCGTTTTCCTGTCGGATCCGAATCAGGAGTCTTTTGAGAGCCGGTATCTGGGGGGCCTATCCGGCTTCCCCGCTCATTCCACCTGCATCCACAACAATGGAGCCTCCGTTCTGAGGCGTGTCTTTGAAGAGACGGGATTCGAAGTGATCGAGCACTGGACCGCCGGAAATGACCTGATTCATCTTCGAGAGTGGATCGAGGCATTCGGAGAAGAGACGCTGGCCGGACACGAAGATCCCGCGGTGATGGCGGGATTGCGCCATGCGATCGCGAACATGGACATGGTTCAGCCGATCATCGATGCCGCCGGACTCGGCGCTTATCAGAAGATGCTCGCGAAGCGAATCTAGAGTTCGGAAGCCAACACGGTTTCAGTCAGACTTTGGCCTCTGAGATTCCGCCGAGGACCCCTTGTCGTAAACTTTCCGCATCGGTCCGGTGAGGCCATCGCACGGCATTTCTCCAGTCCTGAATTTCGGCGGACGCGACAGAAAGGCGTACCGGTCTTCCCTGAGAAGCTCGATACCGGTCCGGATCGCATCTTCCGATCCTACGGACTGCACGAATGTCATGCCGATCGGAACTTCCTTCGCCAGCCCCTTTTCCAGCAGGATTTTCTCCACGCGGGATGTGTTCAGCTCGATGTCGTAGTCGAGGTACCGGACTGACATCGTAAATAGCCCGGGAATTTCCTCTCCGCCTGAATAGACCGGCGCGGAGAAAAGCTTCGTGTATTGATAGGGCACGCCGTAGAGGCGTTCGATATGATGAGCGAAGGAGAAGGCCCGCCCCAGATCTATGCCGAGGCAGACGAGCCTGGCGGACAAGACGTGCATCCGATGCCAGGGGGAATCGATGCCGAATCCGTCGTAATGAGGACCATCGGCGATTTCAGCCGCCCGGGCGCCCAGAGCGGTTACGGAAACGATCGGATGAAGAGAACGTCGCGCGCCGGGCCTGGTGCGGACATACTCGCTGAAGGGCCCTCCGCGGGACGGGGATTCTTCCAGGATATACGGCGTGCCGAAGCGCGCATAGTCCTCGAAAGGGGTATGCACAACGAGCGTGCCTTCCGGCCCCAAGGCATCCTGGAAAGCGCTCAAGACGATCGAAAGCGACTCCTCGTTGTTGCCGGCGCCCTCGATCGGTCCCAGCACGAGCCGGCTCTGGACGAATACCACGTCTCCCGAGTGCACGCCCACCCGGCGGAGAGAGTCGGCGATCTCCTCCCGGGTGACGGCCTTCATCGAGAAGATCGGGATTCTTCGATGATGTCCGCCATGCCGCCGATCGTCGAAAATCTGCGGTCGCGCAATTGAGGTTGTTCCAGCGTGATGCCGAAGCGCTTCTCCACTTCGCCAATCAGCTCCACCACGCCGAAGGAATCGACGAGCCCCGCTTCGAAATAGTCCGTCGCCAGGATATCCTCCTCGGACTTCGATTCCAGAGAGTCTCCTCCGCGCCCGCGGAGATACTCGACAATCCACCGGCTTGTTTCATTCATGAGCCACCGCCTTGCTTGAGAGGTTCAACAAGTTCCAGGATTTCTCCGCCCGTACCTCTGAAGAACACGATCCTAAGGCAGGAGCCATTCATGACAAGTTCAAAAACATCGGAAAATTCCCGCGCTCCCAATAGCCGCAGCCGTTCCATGTCGCGATCCACCGATGTCGACGTGAAGGCCAGGCAGGGAAAACCCCGGCAGTCCAGAGAGGAACCGCTTGATGATGCGGGATTCTCGATGATATGGATATCGCACCGTCCTTTCTGGAAGGGGCTGGAGAAAGACCCGGCCGCATGGCGAACGCCTCCGCGGTCCTGGCTCGTCAGCGAAAATCCCAGACCCTTCTGCCACAGTCGCATCGCCGGTTCCAGGTGCGGAACCTCGAAGGCGAGAGCTTTGATGCCGTGATCCATCCCGGCGGTCGATATGCAGGCGCGATCATACACGCCTTCGATGTCCAGCGCCGGAATTCGGAACCGCGCGGCATCATCGCCACAGTAGAGCCGGCTCGTCCCGTCTTCGGTGCCGGGTTCGGCATCGACGGCCGATTTCGGCCTGCCGGTCCAGAGGCTCCTGTAGGTTGCCACGGGATCATGGAGCACGGATCCCTCGACGAGCACCTCGACGGGAATGAAAGGGCCTATGGGAATGAGAAAAGCGCAGGCAAGAGTGGGGGACCAGGAATTCAGAAAGAGGCGTTTCGTTTCGGGGTTCTGAACCCGGCGGTCGAGGAAATGGAGCTTGTAGCCGCAGTTCTGCAAGCATGCCGTCGCGCGATCCAGATCAAGCGCGGTGAGCGCCAGGTGATCGATGCCGATAATCATGCGCGGTCAGTATAAGCGGCATGGACTCGAGCTTCAATCTCTAACGCCTGCCGCTTCATTTAAACGCCAAAAACTGTTGCATCAGAAGGGCAAGAGTGAAAATATTTGCGTCGATGGTAAGTCCCTATGTGCTGGAACCTTTCGACCCTTCTCCCCTGAGACAGAAAAAAGACCCTGATCCGGGCCAGCCGTCAACCACCTCGGCGGATCACCAGGCATTCTGGTCGGAATGCAAGTATCAGTTTCAGGATGAATCGGGACGAATCGTTCATGAATACAAGATGCCCAGCCATGTTGAAATTTCGCAGTTCGGCGGCTACGTCGGCAAGGTGGCCAAGTATCGTGATCCCGCTCTCCTGGACCACCTGACGAAGAACGGGATCTCGAAGGCTTCCTTCGCCAGCACGCGTTTCCCCATTCTCGCAACCCGATCGCCCCAGATCGATCTCATTCTCTTCGATATGATTCAGCATTTGAGAAAAGCGGCGGGATTGCCGCGCGTGAAGATCCTCGATCATGGCTGTTCGGTCGGCGAACATTACGATCTCCTGGACACGATGCTGCGGGCCGCGTCCGGAGGGCGGGAAGGAGCGGCCGACGTTCTCGACTACACCGGCATCGATTGCTCGGAAATTCTCACGAATGCGGGGCGTTTTCTTCACAGCCGGTCCCATTCCTCCGGATTCCGGTTGATCGAGGAGGAAGGTTCGGAATCGGTGGCCTACAAGACTCCGCACGACATCTCTCTTTCGATCGGCGTCATCAATCACGTGCTCGATCCCTTGAACGGGCTACGGAGGCTCCTGGAAGCTTCCCGCCATGCGTGCGTCCTGGCGCTCTGGATGACTCCGGAACCTGCGGGCCGATGGTCCGTCGGCCATGGCGGCTCGCCCTTCTATCATTTCTGCCGGGCCGATCTGAAACCGCTTCAATCGCTCCATGGAGGCTATCATTTCTGGGTCGCCGACTTCATTCCCGATACGCAATCGACACAGCCGCGAAGTTACGTCGGTGTCAGCATGGAGGAACTCGCGGAGTTGGGATGCTATATCCTGATCGGCACGACGCAGACGCAACTGCCGTTTCCTGTATCGCCCTTGTTCCCGGAGGCGCAGTCGTGACAAAGAAACTTCGCTGGGCTGCAGGCCGGTTTGTCTACCCGAAGGGGAAATCCGATCATCCGGTTCACTACAGCCCCTTCCAGGATTTTCAACTCGACGATGGGCCCGACTTCGCACATCTCTTTCTCGTCCGAGCCCGCCGATATGGCAATATGTCTCTCTCCGAGGAACCCGTTGCGGAGGCGATCGTTTGCTCGGCCGCGCCCCTGATCGCCGAACTGGCAGGGCATCTGGCCGGGAATTTTGCCGGGGGAAAGCCCCCCTTGTCCATCATGGAATTTTACCCGGGGGTTGGAGTCACATTCGAGCGGATCAAGCAATCTCTGGAATCCCGCCCGCCGGATCCGCCGGGGCCGGGGCGCGCTCGCTTCGCTTATTGCGCTTGTGGCGAAGAGTCCTTCAAGCTCAGGTTCGATATTGTCCACGGGGAAGACGCTTATCCCGTCGAATACATCACGGACGGATTGGGCGACAGCGCCGCGATCCTGAAGCGCGCTGAAAAGTCCGACCTTGTGATTTACAACGCGGATGAGGCCGTCCATCATCGTTGCGACCAGAATATCGATCTCGAAAAAGTCATCGCCGCGAGCGAGCATTCGATCCTGATTGCTTCGCGCGTGCTTTCTCCGGAGTCCGATGGCGAATCCGAATCGCTCATGACCGTTCGAGGCCGTACCGTGACGATTCCCGGCTTGAAGCATTTTCTGAATACGTTGAGGATGAACGGTCCTGAATGGCGTTACCGGTTTTATCCGGACTTCGACGCGAATCTCTTTCTGCCGGGCAAGGCCTCCTCCACGGGGGTATGTCTGGCGTTCAGATCGTCCCGGGACATATCCGTTCCGGAATACCGGTCGATCTCAAGTGTATCGTGACGATCGACCACGCGCAGCTCGCCGATCAACTGAGACGCCTGGGCTATGCGATCATTCCGGGCGTATTGACCGACGCTGAATGCGGACGGTATAAGCAACTATTGGAGGAAATCTGGAGCAAATTCGCGGGGCGTTACACCGCCGCGGTCAATCCTGAAAAATTGAACAACCAGGGCAAGGAGAAGATGTGTTTCAATCTGCATAACAAGGATATTTCCTTCTGCAGGTTGATCGATCATCAGGACGTCACCCGCGTCATCTATCCGGTCATGCAGAAAGGTTCCTACAAAAATTCCGTCCCGATAACCTGTCATGCCTGCAATGCCCGCACGCCGCTTAAAAACGCCGGATATCAGCAGTTGCATGTGGACGCGAGAACCCCGGTCTGCGATCCGCCCCAGTTGATCGGCGTTTTCTGGCTGATCGACGACTATACGGAGGATAATGGCGCCACGCGTGTCGTCCCGGGCAGCCATCTCTATTCCCACTTTCCCGAATCGGGCAAAATCTATCCTGAAGAGATCAAGCTCTGCGCTCCTAAAGGATCGGTGGTTCTGTATGACGCGCATATCTGGCATGGCGGGGGTGAGAACACGACGGCAGACACGCGTTGGGCTCTGCTCATCCAATACACCCCCTGGTTTTACAAGTCCATGTTCGATTTCAACCGGAACATGCCGAGGGAAATTCATGATCAGTTGAACGATGAACAGAAACGCTTGTTCGGTTACTTCAGCGTTCCGCCCCGGGATGAATTCGAACGCATCGATGGCCTGTCGAACACGCCGTCCATTCCGGAAGATTACCTGCTCACAAAATAGCTCGGCGTCCCCTCACTCATCATACCAGGCGACCACCCGCCCCGGAGCGCCGTCGGCTCCCTCGAACGGCAGCGGGAGCGCCGCCAGGAACACTTCGGATCGCTGCAGGCGATCGAGGCCGCGGAGGTATTCGACGAGGATGACCCCTTGTCCCAGCAGGAGCTTATGGCAGGGAGAATCCGGGGACGTCGTGTCGAAACGCGGCGCGTCCGGCGATGGAACGTCCATCCCGATCAGTTTGACGCCCTCGTCCAGAAGCCATTGGCAGGCCTCCAGTGAGAGCGCCGGCGCCTTGGAATAGAACGTCGGATCGCCGAACCGGGTCGACCAGTCGAAACGCAACAGAACACGTTCTCGAGGTTTCCCCCCGGGAATCGCCCGCGCCAGTTCTTCGGGCGATACGACCCACAGCTCAGGGGCCGGGATGAGGGGTACCACGGTCGCGGGGCCGACGAGGATTTCAAGCGGCAATGAGTCGATGCCCGCTCCCCCGGAAATAAAGTGCCGCGGCGCGTCAAAGTGTGTTCCGGTATGTGTCCCCAGAACAACACGCCGCGTCTCCCGTCCCTCCTGCTCGATCCGACCGAGCTGCGTTATTTCGAACGGAGGATGATTGGGGCTGGGATAGGTCATCATTCCTCCGCGAAGCGGATGGGAAAGATCGATGATGCGACGGATCGTCATTTCCAGGCGGCCACGAGATCGCTGGCGTTCACGCGGCCATGATCGAAGAGTTCCGCATGCGCGTGCCCTCTCCGCACCTCCTTGAATTGATGGAATAGAGACTCGAGATCCTTGGCATCGTCGGAGACGAACCAGCGGAGCCCCTGCCTGTTATCGAGTGACGATGGATCTTCGATCCGATAGCTGCCGTTTCCGATGGGCCTGCAGCGGTGGAATTCCGAGCAATCGCGGGAGACGGTGGAAAGAAGCAGCAGTCCCTGCGGTCGGAGGCAACGATGAAATTCCGAGAGGACGGCAGAGACGTTTTCACGGGTGGCATTATAATGAATGGAGTTCCAGGAGACAATGAGGTCGAAGTAGTTGTCCTCGTAAGGGAGACGCGCACCATCGATCAGGCGGAGATCGGCGCGGAGCCCGGCTTTTTCGAGATCCTGGGCGATGTAACCCAGAAGCGTTTGGGAGATTTCCATCCCGGTGCATGTGAATCCCTTCCTCGAAAGAAAGATAAGATTGTTCCCGCTGCCGCAGCCGTGATCGAGCGCGCGGGCCGGCGTCGCCGGAATCGGGATGTAGCGACCGGAGATCAGGCGCACAAGATTTTCATCCGGGTATTCGATCGCCTGCGTGCGAATGCGGCTGGCGGCATCCCAGATCTCGACGTTCTGAGCCAGCGGAGCCTGGAATGCGGATGGGAGATGCAGTTTTTCGCGGACGAGCTCGCGCACGCGGTCTTTCAGGATCTTTCCGGCGGGATTTCTCGGAAACACATCGATTTCCAGGAATCTTGATGGCCTCTGAAACGGGCTTAATTGCTCGCGACAGAGCGCTTCCAGCTCGTGCTGCACGAGTATCCATTCCGCGCCGGACTTCAATCGGACAACCGCGATGACCTCCTCTCCGACGACATCGTGCGGCTGACCGACGACGGAAGCCTCCGCCACGTGCTGGGATCCAAGCAGCACTTCCTCCACGGCGGCCGGGCTGATATTGAAACCTCCGCGGATGATCAGATCCTTTTTCCTTCCGACGAGAAAGATATTTCCTTCCGCGTCCGTGTGGCCGATGTCGCCCGTCGCGAGGAAACCATCCTGCAGGGGAGGGGAATCGATCGTTCCCGTTTCGGAGAGATATCCCTCCATGATATACGAGGTCTTCACCAGGACTTCGCCGTCCTTAGGATCGATCCGGATCTCCACACCATGAAGCGGTTGACCGGCGCATCCGTCGAGGACGGGACGCGAAGAGGCGTTGGTTGCGAGCAGAAATGTTTCCGAAAGGCCGTAGCTCTCGTGAATCCGGATGCCGTATTTCTTCTCGAAATTGTGACGAAGCTGAGGGGCAAGAGGCGCGGTGCCGCACAGCGCCAGAAGGACGTTCTGACGGCAGTAGTGCGCTCCTGTTTCGCCCCGGTCCAGTTCCATCAGTATGGAGAGAATGGTGGGAACGAACCAGAAAGTGTTGACGCCCTCCGCCATGGGCGTGCTCCAGAAATCAATGGCCTGGCGTCCACTGAAGGGTTGCGCGATGACAATGCTCGCGCCCGATAGGTACGGGATGAGAAAAAGATTCAACGTTCCCGGTATGGACCCCATGGCGAGATTGCCGTAAAAGCGGTGTTCCGGGCGTATTCCCAGATCGTGCGCGAAAGCCTTGCCGTTTCCGATCAGGGAGGCCAGGCGATGCACGACACCCTTGGGCCGGGCTGTGGTGCCGGATGTGTAGAAGATGGCCGCGATTTCATGGCCCTCCAATGAGCGCGCCTCGCCTGCCGAACGCGGGTTTGCTGCGACCGCATCCAGCCATGCCTTGCCGGCCAGGATCCGCCGATCCGCGGGTATGTCGAGAGGAAGCGCCTGGATACGCCCTGCGAACTGTGACGAATGAAAGAGGGCGCGCGCGCCGGATTGTCGCGCCAGGTAGATGATGTCCCGATCGCTCAGGAGCGGATGGATCGGCACGAAGGTGATTCCGGCGCGCATGCATCCCATGAAGAGAGCGGCGCATTCGATGCTGTTTTCGAGCAGGAGCGCGACTCGATCTCCCCGAGCCAGGTTTCGGCGAATGAGATCGGAGGCGACCTCCTGCACGAGCCGGTTGAATTCCCGATACGAGATGTGTCGCCCTGTCGAAGGCTCCGACAGGAGCATCGCGTCTCCGTGCCGCTCGGTGGCTTCAGCCATCACCTCCTGCAGATTCACTGATTCCTCCTCAACAGGTGCTCATAAGAGCGGAAGAGATTGAGGACGATGGCAGGACGCTCGAAGAATCCAGCCGCCTCTTCCGCGGAGGGAGCCTCTCTCGACCAAAGGAGAACGGCCTCGGCCGAGGATCCCAGCATGGAGAGAGCGGATCGTTCGTCCGGATGGGGTTTTCGAGTCATCAGAATCACCGACGGACGAATGTCGAGAGTGCGCAGGTCTTCACGAAGCGGAAGCGGTATGAGCCCCGGAGCGCCCCCTTCGCCACCCGCCCTGTAGAGAGTCCGATACACGCCCGCGAGCTCATCCCAACGTCCCGCCATTTCCGGAAGGTTCCCCAGGAGAAGAAGCTCCGCCGGCCGTTCTCTTCTCGGCGTATTCAACAGGACATCGAGCAGATACTCGCTGGTAAGGCGCCGTGAATCATAGAGGATGGCCGGGGGATTCGAAATGATTTGATGGATAAGCCGCAATGCTTCATTGGGATCGGCCCAGGAGTGGGAGCCGATATCCAGAAGAATGCGAGGATGCATATCCGCGGCAAGCTCCAATGCCTGACCGAAGCCGGGCCAGCCTCCATAGGTGATTCTTCCCACGACGGCCCAATCCAGCTCGCCCAGAACCTCGCATAGAAGTGTCTCCTCGTCGTTGTCCGCGGACGGCGTGAGATCGAGGGCGATCTCGATGCGTTTTTTGGCGGCGTTCGATTGAAGGGCGAGAAGCATCTCTCGAATGGAATCCGGCTCGCGCCGAATCTGTTCGGGCCCGAAACGCTCGTTCGTGAAATCGGCGAGAGCGCGCGGCATGGTTCCTCCCGGATGGGGCTTGGGAATCGACCTGGCCAAACCCGCCAGCATCGCCTCGTCCACCTTGACGGGATTCGACTGTCCGGTCTTGACGATGAGTCGCCGCACATCGACTCCGTTCACCTTCGCGGCATGCTCCACCTTGGAGAGGAAACTTGAATGGAACTTGCCGAAACCGCAGGCCACGGATGTCATATCGTGAAGGCGAATATTGTTCATGAGGGGATGCACATGTTTTTCCGCCGCCTCCATGAGGATAAAGAGATCCACTCCAGTATGATGGTTCTCCATTTCCAGAGCGGCCACCAGGGTTTCTGTGGGCGCATTACCCGCGCTGCGGCCCAGCCCATAGAGACTGCCGTCGATCATGCCGGCGCCGGCCTTGAATGCGGCTATGGAATTGGCTGTCGCGAGTTGAAGGTTATTATGGCCGTGAAAGCCGAGGTTCACAGGAGTCGTTTTTCGAGCCTCTATCACATACTTGGAAACCTCGTCGGGCATCATGCCGCCGGCGGAATCCACGATGTAAACGGCGTCGGCGCCTGCATTCGCGATGGACGGCGCCCTGGCTCCGAATTCCTCCGGCGACAGCGCATAGGTTTTCATGAGATTGACGCAGACCATAAGTCCGAGATCCTTGGCGATTTTCACGGAAGGAAATGCTTTTTCGATTTCCGTCGCGTCGTATCCGATGCGGACGAAATCGAGCCCTACCGCGGCGGCTTGCTTCAGATCCGATTCCCTTCCGATTCCGGGTATGAAGAAAACACCGATGCGGGCGTCGCCCGCGACGGACTTCGCGGCGCGGATGCAATCCATATTTTCGCCGCGTCTTCCCCCTTTTCCAGACTCGGAAGCTCCGAGTCCCAGGCCGTGGCCTACTTCGATGAATCGGAGCCCGGCGATGGAAAGCGCCTCGACCAGGATGGCCGTATCCCGCGGCGTGAAAAAATGGTCGACTGCGTAGCTTCCGTCCCGAAGCGTGCAATCGAGAATATGAACCGAACGCTCGTCATCCTCGACGCCGGTCCTGAAGACCGGGGCACCGACGGTATCTTTCTGATCGAGCACGGTTCATTATGGATAGGGGCGGTTGCGGAGGTCAACGAAAAACGTGTCGGGAAGATCTCACATCGACACAGCGTTGTCGGGTGTCGCCCGCTTCAATAGCCCCACATGCGCGAAGGGGTACGCCGGCTGAATGTCGTCGAGCCGTACCGGTCGAAGGAACCCGGATGCGAAAGTTCCACCAGGTTCTTTTCCTGAAACCTTCCGATCCATTCCCGCAAGGTATCAAAGGGGATGTCGAATTCGTCCGCGATCTGAAAGATGGTGAGTCGGCCGTCGAAATAGCGGGGTAGCAAATCCTGGAGCTGCCCCAGCTTCAGATCCAGCTCCGTGATCCGCTTGCGGATGTTCGGTTCCGGCCTCTCCACGTACAGGTCATATTTCGGATTCGATAATGCCACGAGCCCCTCGAAATTCCTGCGGATCATCCTGTCGTTTTCGAAAACGCCGATCATTTTCTTCAAGAGTTCGAGAGTCTCTTCCAGGCGTGTCCTGGAGATGATCCCCGTGTTATCTTCGCTGGTGTGATACTGCGGATAGGGAAAGCGCGAGATCGAGATCATGGGAATCTCGATGCCCGGCGCTTCCCAGACCGTTTCGTCGTTTCCGACGATCGTGCGGAACGAGCCGACTCTGCATCCCGGATGAGACTCCTTCAGGATGTGCTCGGCGGCGCGGTCGATGAGCGTGTCGCCCGAGAAGCTTTTCTGGAGGACGAGCGGCGTATCGCTTCCCGGCATCTCGACGAAACAACCGAGCTTGAATCGCCGCAATTCCTCCGCGTCGAGACCGGCTATGTAGAAGACCGTGCCAAGATGCTCCGGCGCCAGAACGGCTCGATAGGAATAATGCGTCTTCTGTTCGCGCAGCCATTTGAAAAGTTCCAATATCACCATGCAGCCCGCCATGTCGTCGTTGGCCTGGCAGGGATGACACGTGTGTGCGTTGAACACGACCGTCTCCGGATGCTCGCCTTCATGAAGGCATTCCCCCACGAGCATCCTGCCCGGCGTCAGCTCCGTTTCGAGCTCGATCTTGTATGTCCCGCCCCCCCACTTCCTGTATTCGGCGTAAGGAATGCAAAATCCCCAGTGTTTCGCCCACGGTCGATAATTGAACGTGCTGTGAAAAGCGTAAGCCTCCGGAAAATCCCTGTTGTAATAGACGTGCCGGTCCAATTCCTCTTTCGAAACGGTTCCGGTGAATGATGTCGAGTAACCTGCGACGGCCATCGGATGAATCGTTCCGTCGAAGAGAAGTCCGTCGTCTCCGCTGATTCGCGCGCGCGATACGATCCAGTTATGGGGAACGACCCAGCCGTTGTGCTCCTGGCCGGACGGATATTCGCGCATCCGCAGGGGATGAATTTCCCGGAGGAGCTCGAAGGCGCGCCTGTTATCGTCCTGAGAAACGCCGAGATTCAAAGTCAGAATCTTCTCGAGGATATCCATCCGGAATGTATCGTTCATGCGCTTTTCATCGAGGCGTAAATTATAGAAGGGACGCGTCGTTCGATGCAAAGTCAATTTCAAAGCGATACCTCACCCGAACCACCGCCTCCACCATGCCTCGACCGCGGCGAATTGCCAGAGAAACATCGAATGATCCGCCTGTCCGGCCCGGTGTTCCGCCGCGATGCGCGCCAGAACGTTTGCGTCGTAGAGGGACTTCGTCATCCATTCGGATGAGTGCAGATGAGCTTCCAGTTTGTCGAGCGCGGCGCCTCGGAACATCTGGTCGGCCGGCGATGCCCAGCCCATCTTGCGCGCGCGGTTCAAGACGTTGTCGGGCAGCACGCCCCGCATCGCGCGTCGCAGGACGCGCTTGGTGATTCCGTCGCGGATCTTCCAGGGGCCCGGCAGCGGCATCGCCAGTTCGACGACACGATGATCCAGAAATGGAAATCTGATCTCCATTCCGTGAGCGCCCGCGTTCAAGGTGGCGGCGCGGAGACAGGGGAGAGTCGTTTCGGCGCGCAGATCCTGCCAGAGGCGATTTTTCAGATAGGAGACCCAGGGATTATCGAGGACGGGCGCCGACCCGGCCGCCTTCCGCATTTCCATGGAAAGAGCCGGGATGTAGCGGCCGTGCCGTTCGGGGTCCGTTCTGACTCGGCCTCCGGGATCCCGCATTCTCGACCATATCTTTTCCACGAGATCCCGGCTTTTCCGGTGAACGGGATGATCGTGCAGCTTCACCCACTCCTCGATTTCGTGCCGCAGCGCTTCTTGTTCGCCCGCCTCATCGAGATCCGCGAAGTGGAAGAAGAAGTGCTCGAATTCGCCGGCAAAAAGCTCGTCTCCGCCCAGTCCTCCGAAAAACAATCGGCAGCCCCGACGCGAGACTTCCTTCTGCATCATATAATCCCAAAGCCACGTGACCGTGACGACGGGTTCGTCATGAACCGATTGCAATTCGGTGGCGGCCTCCAGGAAATCCGGGATCGTGTCGATGATGATCGGATTCCAAGTTCCGAAATGCGCCGCGGTCTCCTTTGCTTCGATCGCTTCGTCATCCTTCCAGCCCGCGAAGGATGTTGTGAAGATCGGCGGCCTCGCATTCTCCGCCGAGGCGGCGAGAGCCAGGATGCTCGAGGAATCCATGCCCGACGAAAGCGCGAATCCCGCCTGGGTCATGCGTCCGGCGGAGCGTCGCCGGACAGCGTCGGCAAGCAGGGAGCGCAGGCTGTCGGCCGCTTCCTGTTCATCTTTGTACGGCGATTGTTCAACGATGTTGCGCTCGTCCCAGTAGGATTCCTCGTGGAATCCGTCCGCGGTGACGCGGAGCAGCGTGCCTCCAGGTAATTGTTCCACGCCGGCAAATGCGGTCGTCCGGCGGTTGCCCTCGACATGCCTGTAGTGCGTCCCGATGAACCGGGCCAGCGTTTCATGGCACGGAGCGCGGGGGATTTCCGGCAGAGACAGAAGCAGATGGATCGAAGTGGCGAAATAGGTCTTCTCGCGCTGTCGGACGACGAAAAGCGGGTAGAATCCGATCCGGTCCCGAATCAGCGTGAGCCCTTTGTCTCGACCGTCGTAGATGGCGGCGACGTATTCGCCCCAGATGAGGTTCATCCAATTCTTCTCATGGTGATGCAAGTGCGAGATCAAGCCGGCGGCGCCAGCCGGAGCGTCGGGATGGTCGCGTCTCAGCTCGGTTTCGTTGGCGAGAAAGCCTGAGAATGCGGCGATGACGTCTCCGCTCCGATATACTTCACTGCCCTGCAGGAATTTGAAGCAAGGCAACCCGCCCGGATCGAAGACGCCTAGGAAAGGGGATATCACGAAGGAAGCCGCTTTCTAGCGGACGGCATAGACGGCCCACATGCCTTGTTTGTAACTTTCATATCCTCGCCTGCGAGCTTCCTCTTCGGGCAGATCGTAGTCCACGCGGCAGGGGTCCACGATCTGAAATCCGCGGAGCAATTCCAGCAGTTCTTCGCGCCTGTAAAAATGGGCCAGCCCGATGTTCGTCAGGTAGAGCTTTGACTTCCCTTCGGTGAGCGTCAAAGTTCCCGGATCATCGGGAACCTGGTTCTCCCCCTTTTCAAGAAACAGGGAGTGATGTTCGCTCAGCATGTAGCCCGCGAAAATTCCGCCGGGCTTCAGGAGCCGTCGGACCTCCTGAAACGCTTTCATGCGTTCGTCCCTCGATAAATGCTGGAAGACGCAGGCTTCCACGATGCCGTCGAATGAAGCGTCCGGGAATGGCACGGCATCGGCGCCGGCCTCGCGCAGTTCTCCGATCCGTTCATCGAATCCTCGATGTGCCAGATGGGTTCGGCACAGGTCCAGCGCCGTCGTGGAAATATCGATCCCGCTGACGCGCACGCCCTTTTCAGCGAGCCATACCAGGTTCGGTCCGGCGCCGCAGCCGATCTCGAGAAAGTGAAGATTGCCATATTCGGACGGGTCTCTGCGGCCGCGCAGATAGTAGGCGATATTTCTGATGAGCGCCTCGACGGGCGCGGTGTTGAACGCGTGTCGCGCGATCTGTTCCTGGAAGGATGCTTCCCATAATGCCTTGGTATCCTGTTTCATTCCTGTGTCTCCTTGATAGATCCCGCCGACAAAAATGCCCTCAATGTGAATTTTCCGCTCGGCTCACGCAGTCGCTCGAGGCAATCGACTCGAAATCCCGCCTTCTGGGCCGTCAACGCCAGGGACGCGGCGCTGTAGACATGCCAGTGCTCGATGAAGAACTCTTCGCGCTCCGGTCCGTGCTCCGCGGCGGCTTCGCCGTCGGGAACTTCGACGTACACGACTCCGTCCGGTTTGAGATGCCTGCGCGCGAGCGCCAGGAAGGAAATCGGTTCGAGAACATGCTCCGCGACTTTATTGAACGTGATGAGGTGGAATCTCCGATCGAAGGATGCGGTCGCGAAATCGGCGCAGACCGCGCTGACGCCGACTTGCCTGCGCGCGTGCTCGACCGCCCTTGGATCCGGATCCAGCGCCGTGGCGTCCCATCCCGCTTCTTTCATCACGGCTGGGAAAACGCAGAGACCGGACCCGACGTCCAGCAGCGTCCGGGAACCGGCGTCCATGGCCCGACGATCCTGGACGTATTCCAGGATGCGTTTTGCGCGCCCCCTGTTGTCCGATTTCTCAGGTGGCATGTCCATGATGCGCCGAAAATTCTTCAGGACGCCTTCTTCATCGCGGTATGTCGCGCTGACGTAATCATCCTTGTAGAGACCGGATAAATCCAGGGTGTGCCGCGAGACGAAATGTCCCGTGACGGCCGAGCGGAGGATTTCGCGGCGATAGTGGCCTTCGGTGATCGGAAAGCGCGTTTCACCGGCCGGAGGTTCCGTGTAGAGAAAGACGCGCTCCCATTCTTCCAGCCCGGACGGGCATCCAGGCTGGTTCTTCGCGACCGAGGGATAGGGGCGGGAGAGAGGTTCTTTCTGATCGAGCCATGAGACGAGCGAAATCCCTTCGTCCGCCATGTACTTCTCCATCACAGGTTCGCAGCCCCGTTCCACGAGCCAGATAAAGTGCGTCCCGTCATGACTCCGGATGAGCGCCGCGCGCAGACCGAAATGTACGAGCCTGCGATTCAGAGAAGGCGTGGCGTAGAATCCCCATTCTTTTCTCGTGATGTCCCATTCTCCGCCGCCTGGAAGACATACCGTGACCTGTTCGTCTGGATCGAGGCGGAGCCGGCCGCAATCCTTCAGGACGATTCTGCCGCCCGCTCCCACGGAAAACTCGCGGGGAGGTTGAATCGCTTCAAATTTCATAAGCGGCCCAGTTCCATTCCGGCAATATGAAGTCCTTCAACTTCCATACTCCGGCATCCTTGCTCCAGATATCGGGATTCCGATACCGCTCATGGATCTCCCGGAATTCCGAGATCTCCATTCCCAGATACGAGCAGAGCCGCTCGGTATCTTTTCGCGGCGCGCCGGAAGTGTTTCGCGCGAGTATGTCGAGCGCCTCTCCGCGTGTGAGGCGCCCGTTCCTGATCTCGATCGAAAGGTTGTCGAATTCCCGGAGGATTCCGAATTTAGGCCACTTCAGATAATGATGAACGGAGATGAAATCGTCGTCGATATCCGCGAAGTCATAATGACCCGTGATCGGTCCTTCCGCGCGGGCGCGGAACCCGTGCTGTCTCGCGACCTCGAATGTGTGCTGGGGGTCCCAGGCGAAGTAGTATCCCAGAAAGACGGCAAGGAGCCCGGCTTCCTCGAGTTCTTCCTCCGCCGGTCCGAAATACGGCGTCAATTCCTTTTCCGTCAATTCCGCCCCGATCCATTCGACCGCGGTCGTCCCGTGCGTGACGCCGTGCTTGCGGAGCCAATTGGAATTCAAGCGGAAACCAAGCCGTTCCTCGCCGGAACCTCCGTATTCGAAGGCCGAGTTTTCACCCCAGACCACCAGGGGGATTCGCATCATGATCGCGATCTTCAAGGGGATCTGAAACAGGGCCATGTGCATGGGGATGGCGGGGGATCCGAAGCGGTGCAGAGCTTGACGCATGAATTTCCGCTCCACGTCAGGAGCGATTCGATAATCGATGTGGTCGACGCCTAGCGAGATGAGATTTTCAAGATTCTTGCGACCGATTTCGGTGCGCGAAGGAGGAGCCCACGTGACGGTCAACGGCTTGAGGCCGTATTCGAGGCATGTGACGACCTGCCAGGTGCTGTCCTTGCCGCCGGAGACGGGAATCAGACAATCGTAACCGGTAGAGCCTCTCGTCGCGACACGCCGCTTCGCGTTTTCGACGACGGATCGGAATGCGGACTCTCTTTCCTTCCAGTCGATCCGATCCCTCAGATCGTGAGTGTGGCAGGCGTTGCAGATACCGTCATCGTGGAGAAACAGGTGTGGTCTCGTGTCGGGCAGAATGCATCGCCTGCAGTACTTCACGAAGTGAACTCCTCGAGAAACATGCGGGCGTTGATGAAGTTGAAGAGAAACTTGCTTTCGCTGTTCAACAGTTCGGGCTTGTTCAGCAGGGAATCGATCCGATCCCTCCGCACATGCTCGAAGATCGGGCTGTCGGCGAGGAGTTCGCCGCGGACCTCGGGCGCTTTCGTATCCAGACAGGAGTGCAAGGCGAGATTGAATCCCACTTTCCGCGCGCTGTCCAGAACGCAATCCGGCGCGAGGCCTCTCATGGCGTCCCGCAGGAGAGCTTTGGCGACGCCGTTTCTGATGAGGTGTCGCGTGGGAATGCGGAGGCAGAATTCGCAAAGGGCCCGGTCCAGGAAAGGAGATCGATTCTCAATGGAAAAGGACATGGCATTGAGATCGTCCTCGTGAAGGATCACAGGAACGCTCTCGTGCAGGAGCTCGTTGAGCATCCGATTTCGGAGAAGATGCCCGGAGTAATGTTCCTCCGCGAACGGCTCATGCCATGGTTCTCGCAGATAGGATGCGAATTCGTCCGCGTTCAGATAAATGTGGTCTCGACGGGACGCGTCCTTCAAAAAGTAGTCCGGGTCGGACAGAAATGGATTTCTTACCCACGGCTGAACCGTCCGACGCCATGACTCCACGGATTGATCCAGCAATTCCCGGTCATTCCTGATCTCCGAAAAATACGCGAGGTGATGATCGTAATATCCGGACATGAGCTCGTCCGCCCCCGTTCCCGACAGCGAGACGCGGTAGCCGCTCGCGGCGATCTCCTTCATGATCAACCAGTGCGCGTAGTAAGTGATGGTGTATACAGGAGCGTCATGCTGGCGCACCAGATCTCGGAGACGCGGCAGAAAGTCGTGAGGATCGGCGGGTATGAGGGTATGCCGGAGACCCTGTTCTTTCACCGCGCGGAGCACGATCTCCTCTTCGTCGTAGCGCTGATCGTCGGACGTGATCGTGAAGCCATGAACGTCGTATCCATGCACTTTCCTCGCGATGGATATGAGCGCGTTGGAATCCACGCCGCCGCTCATGCAGAATGCCAGGGGCACATCCGATCGCAGGCGGATATCCACGGCGCGCAGGAGGCTCGCGCGGATTCCATCGAGAGCGTTTTCATAAGTGAGGGCGTCATCCGGTTGAAACCGCGGGCTCCAGTAACGCTTCGTCGAAACTTCCGCGTCAACCCGGAAACGGCTCCACGTGGCCGCGGGCAGCTCCCGGATATCTTCGAAGAAAGTCTCGTTCCGCTTGTACAAGGACTTGTATCCGTTCACGAGATAGCGTTTCAGATGGCCGATGTTCACGGGAGAGGGCCCGCGGAGAGCGAAGAGGCATTTGATCTCCGAGGCGAAATAGACGCCGTCGGGCATGACCGAGATATAAAGAGGTTTTTCGCCGAATCGATCCCGGCAGAGCACCAATTCTCCGGAGGCTTCGTCGTAAAGCGCGAACGCCCACATTCCTTCGCAACGGTCCAGACCGTCCAGGCCACGGGCCCGGAGTTGCTCGATCAAAACCTCCGTGTCGCATCTGGTCTTGAAAGATGTTCCTTCCGATTCAAGCTCCGCGCGCAGCTCCACATAGTTGTAGAGCTCGCCGTTGAAGGCGATCCACTGGCGGCCGCTCTGAAAGGGCTGGTTCGCTCTCGGATCCAGATCGATGATCGAGAGTCGTGTGTGAAGCAGGTAGGCATTATGTCCAGAGGGGTGATGCCACTGCTTCACTCCCGCCGCGTCCGGGCCGCGGTGGCGCATGAGATCCAGGCATCGGCGGATCCGATCATCTTCAATCGTGCCGGCTCCCCAGTAACCCGCGATACCGCACACCGGATTTATCGACCTGTCGTGGGAATCGTCATCTGGAATTGTTCACATGCATGTGAAGGACGTAAGAGGCGTGATCCCACCTGAAACCAAGGCCCTCGTACAATCGGATCGACGGGGCATTGGCCGCCTGCGTGCCGACCTCGAGCCGGCTTGCGCGGCCGAATTCCTGCATGAAAAAAGCGGTCAGCGCCCGGCCCACGCCCTGACGTTCCATCCCGCGCTTCACGCCGATGAGGTCGATTCGATGGATCGAGGAATCATTCCCCTGGGATTTGTGTACCGCAAGGAAGCCGGCTGGTTCTCCGTGCGCGAGGGCGATCAGGACTTTCTCGCCGCGCGCGCCGCTCCGGTAGCTCTCCATCCAGCTCCGCTTGATGAGATTCGCGAGAGTGTCGGGTATGAGCGGATCCAGATGGAAACGGGAAAATCGGAAGGTGGAGCCGGCGATATCAAGGACCGCGTCCCATTCCGATCCGCTAGGTTCGCGGATTTCATGGAGCGCCGGCTGAGAGGTGGATGCTTGCCCGATCTCGCAGCATAGATTGACGTGGACATCCACGGCATAGAAACCCGCTCCGGCGAGCCCCCGCACTGTCTCAACATCCGCAACCGGCACCTTGGTGAAATAGAATGCCCGGTCCTGGAGTCGCGCGTGCTCGGCGATCATTTCCGTCCGCGATTCGGAATTTCGGACGGATCGGGCGTTCATGGAAAATACCGGATAGCCGAATAAAGCGCTGAACCACTCGTCTTTCCGGATGGTCATCGAGCAGGAGCGACGGAAGAACTCTTGGTGATGAATTGACGATACCAGTCGATGTATTTGGGCATACCGAGATCGATCGGATGCGCAGGAGTGTATCCAAGGCGTGTGCGCGCCGCGCTGATATCCAGAGTGCCTCGAACAGGTCGCAAAGCATCCCGGGTTGTGTGCTCAATATTAACGCCGGGGAAATATTGTTGGATGATGGAGACGAGATCGCGGATGGATCGGGATTCCCCATATGTCATATTGAAGGTGCGATTCATCGCGGAGGGGTTCATGACAGCCAGGCAGATCCCGTCGACCAGATCGTCCACAAAGGTGAAGTCCAGCTTCTCTTCGCCGTCGCCCTCGAACTTCAGCGGAATATTGTCGAAGGCGTCTTCGACGAAGATCTGGCCGACCCGGCG
>CAZCME010000031.1:0-25992 GCA_964499705.1 uncultured bacterium
CGTTATAGTACATCGTGGTGCCGGCTCCCACCTGGACGATCAACACGATGACGGCTGCAAGAACTGAAAAACACCTGAACTTTTCGCTCACGAAACTACCTCCTGTCATTTCCCCGTCAGGGGAAAAGTGCGGAGCAAGACAGTATAGCCGACGAATGACCCGTTTCCCACCGTTACCTTGAAATTTCTTTTGCGCGGAACGAGTCGCGGAGCATTCTCAGGCCCGTCCATTTCTTCTCCGTATGCTCTTCCGCGTGAGCGATGCAGACGGCAAAGAGCGCGTCCCGCGTGGGCGCGGACAGGCGGTATCGACGCCAGTTCGCGGGATCGTCATGGGTCACACGGCTGATGAAGTTCGCGGCTCCCGACTTCAATGGCGCATCCGGCAATCCAAAACCCGCCTGCGATGACCAGGAGATGTAGAAAGCCAGGAGCGGTGTCCAGGGCTCCCGGGCGTAACCGAGCTCACGCCGGAATGTGGCGGCGAGCGGATAGGTCGCCTTCTCCATCCCTTCGTGCGGCCCCGCGTGATAGATCAATTCTCCCGCGCTCTGCATGACAACGGGCATCCTCCAGTCCTCCGACGAAGGCGGCCTCACCTGCACTTCCGCTTCCTTGACGGTCCAGAGCTCACCGCCCAGCCGCCGATAGAAAGATCCCTTGAGAAATGTGAACGGTTCGAAGGCTCCGGCAAACCGGCTTCCCGGCCTCCGCACACCCGGCACCACCGCGTCCAGGCGTCCGAAATCGCGCGCCAGCAGGAGCATGATCCTGTCATTTTCACGGAGTTTCCGTGATCCCAGAACGCAGACTTCGAAGTTCCTCGATCGCGTATCGATCTCACCGCTCATGTGGAAAGTCTCCCCGGGTTACCCCCTCTTGACAACAGGCGGCGTTTCCATCCATTATTAACCATGTCATTTATAGACACATTTGGTTCCAGGACCGTCCTCGGCGGGCCGGATTATGTCCCGCGAACCATGCCTGACGAGCTCGTCGCAAGCACGCGCATCAACACCGCCCGCTCCATCGCCGTGGACTCGATCACCGAAAGTTTCAACCGTTCCACATCGGAAACCACGTCGCTCGCGAGCGTCGTTTCCAGTTCTCTGGGCAAAGGATCCTTCTTCAGCGGCACGGCCTGAGAAGATCACTCCTCCCTAAGCATCACCCGGATTTCCCCCAGTGTGTCATTCTGAACCGCCATCAGTTCCTCCGACCGGATAAGCTCCAGGATCGCGAGGAACGTCGCGACGAGCACCGCGCGGGAATCCACGGAACCGAAGATCTCGGTGAAGAGAACGCTCTTTCGGTCTCGCAGGAGCGAACGGAGCCTCACCATGCAGTCCTCGATCCGGATCGGTTCGCGGGCGAGTTCGTGGACTTCCTCGATCGGCGCCCGCCGCAGGACGGATCGGAACGCTTCGAGGAGTTTCGTGAGGTCGACCTTCAGGACCTCCTCCTGCTCCGGTTCGAGGTAAGGCCTGTTCCTGAGGAAGACCTTCGAGCGCGCGCGCATCTTTTCCTCCAGGTTCGACGCGACGGCCTTGAAGCGCTCGTATTCCTGGAGAAGTCTGATGAGGTCTTCCTTCGACATCTCGTCATCGTCGAGCAATTCCGATTCGTCGCGCGGAAGGAGATCTCGCGTCTTGATCTGGATGAGCGTCGCCGCCATGACGAGAAAGTCGCCGATCGCGTCGAGCTCCTCGCCCTCCACGATCAGCTCGTGCTGGATCGAGCGCACATGCGCCAGGAACTGGTCCGTGATCTCCGCGAGCGGAATGTCGGTCACGGTCATCTGCTTTTCCTTCACGAGGTGCAGCAGCAGGTCCAGCGGGCCTTCGAATTTCTCCAGCAGCACATGATGCCCCTCCCAGCGTGTGCCGTCCGGGAGCTTGATGCCTTCGGGAATTTTCCAGTCTTTTTTTTCGATCATGTCGCTCACTCGGGCAGCACCATGCCCACCGACTGCGCGACCCGATTCATCGTTTCGGCCGCGGCTGCGGAGGCGCGCCGGGCGCCGGCCGCCATCACGGCGCGGACGTCGTCATCGGAGATCGTGCCGCGGCGGGCGCGATATTCTCCGAGCGCGCGGTCGAGACTATCCATCAGGATCTTCTTGCAGTCGACGCAGCCGAGAGCGGCCGTCGTGCATCCCTGCCGGATTTCGCCGGTCTGTTCGACGGAATAGATCGCGTGATACGGATACAGATTGCAATGGTCGGGATTGCCGGGATCGGTGCGAAGCTTCCTGGCTTCGTCCGTCTTCATCGACCTGATTCTCTTCTGCGTTTCCTCCGCGGTCGCGGCCAGCTCGACCGTGTTGCCGTACGACTTGGACATCTTGCGCCCGTCCGTGCCCATCAGCTTCGGCGAGCTCGTCAACAGCGGCTGCGGCTCCACGAGCCGCGCGCCCGGAAAACGCGCGTTGAATTTCCGGATCACTTCCCGCGCCAGTTCCAGGTGCGTCACCTGGTCTTCTCCGACGGGAACCTTGTCGGCGCCGTACAGCGTGACGTCGGCGGCCATCAGGACGGGATAGGCCAGGAGCCCGAGATTCTCCGATCCCGAGCCGAGTTCGGCGACGCGGTCCTTGTACGTGGGGCATCGCTCGAGCCAGGAGACCGGGGTCACCATGCCGAGGAGCGTCGCCAGGGAGACATGCGCGGGCACGTGGGACTGGACGAAGATGGTGGATTTTGCCGGATCGATGCCGAGCGCGAGCCAGTCGCGGATCATCTCGAAACTCCACTGCGAAATGTCCTCCGGCTCGTACCGGTCCGTCAGCGCATGAACATCAGCGACGAAGTAGAAACATTCGTGCTCGTCCTGCATCCGGAGCCAGTTGCGGATCACGCCTTCGAGATGGCCCAGGTGGAGCCGGCCCGTGGGGCGCATGCCGGAGACGACGCGATTGTTCTTCAAGGACGAAGTCCGCTCAGGCCGCGGGATCGAGATAGACGATCGCGCCGCCCTGCTCGACCATCCCGCCGCTCTCCACGGCGAAGGATCGCACCACGCCCTTCTGCTCCGCCTTCACCTCGTGGAAAAGCTTCATCGCCTCCACAAGGCCGATCACGGTCTCCTCGCTCACTTCGCTGCCGACATCCACGAACGGCGGCTGGCCCGGTCCCGACGAGCGATAGAACGTGCCCGAGAGAGGAGCCACGCACGCGAGCTTGGACTCCGGCTCCGAACTTTCCACCGTCATTTCCTCCATCTCGAATTCGGAAGGCTCGCCCGGAACGGGAGACCTCGCGGCGGCGGAGGGAGTGGGAGCGGAGCGTTTCACGAGTCGGACGTGGAAATCCTTCCCGGAGAGTTCGAGTTTCCGGACGGCGCGGCGATCCATGAAGGCCGTGAGAAGTTCGAGCCGCGAATCGACATTGGAGACGACGGCTTTCCGGGGAATCTGCGGATCCTTGCGGTGACGGAAGAAGGAGAGCGCGAGCTGGCCGAAGAGCGCGTAGGTGATGATGTCCTCGCTTTTCTGGAAGAGCCCCTCCTTCTTCAATTCCGCCTCGCAGGCTTCGAGCCGGTCGGGCAGGAGCGCGGAGGATCGGCCCGTCATCTGCGTGACACCCTTCAGGAGATCGGGGTTCACTTCTCCGGGAGGAGTGCCGTACATGCCGCGGAGATAATCGTGCACTTCGCGGGACATGACGGAATAGCGCTTGCCGAAGATGACATTCTGGATCGCCTGAGCGGAGACCATCTGGGAGATGGGCGTGATGAGCGGGGGCCATCCGAAATCCTCGCGGACACGCGTCACTTCGGCGAGGATGTCGGAAAGGCGGCCGAGCGCGTTGATGCCCCTGAGCTCGGAGATGAGACCGGTCAGCATGCCGATCGGGATCTTGTGAACGGAGATCATGCTCTGGAAGAGCTGCTGCTCGTCCAGGCCGATGGAATGCCGGACCGCGATCTGCTCCGCCATTTTCGAATACGCCTTCAGCGCCTTGCGGTCGATCGACGTCTCCACGTGCATGTCGGCGATGGCTTCGAGCATCGCTTCCGACGTCGGCTGCGCGGCGGCTATGGAGAAGGGCGCGATGGTGCAGTCGATGCCGACGGCGCCGGCCTCGATCGCGGCGATGTAGGAGACGGCTCCCATGCCGGTGATGGACCGGGAATGGATGCAGACCGGCGCAAAACCGCTGATGGCGTGAACGAGCGAACGGGCGACGGACGGAGTCAGGATACCGGCGATGTCGTTGATGCAGACGCTGCGGCAACCGAGATCCACGAGGTGCTTGGCGTCCATCGCGAATCGCTCCACGCTGTGAACCGGGCTCTGCGTGTAGATGATGGCGCCCTGGGGCTCCACGCCCGCGTCGATAAAGGCGGAGATGACGAACTCCAGGTTGGGGATGTCATTCAACGAATCGAAGACGCGCGCGACGCGGATGCCGTTGCGGGCAGCCTCCCGCGCGAAAGCGTTCGTGACGTCCAGGGACATCGGGCGGTAACCGAGGAGATTCTGGCCGCGAACGATGATCCGCAGGGGGGTGTGCGACATCTTCTGCGAGAGAATGCGGAGCCGATCCCAGGGATCCTCGTTCAGGTACCGCAGGCAGGCGTCGAACGTGGCGCCGCCCCATACCTCGGCGGAATGAAAACCCACCGCGTCCATGGCCTCGGCCAGCGGCAGGATCTCCTTCGCCGGCAGCGGAGCCTTCCGCAGGGCGTGCGTGGAATCGGAGAGCGTGGTATCGTGGATCTCGATGGAGCGCATGGGCGCAATCGTAGCGGAAGCGGGGGAATGCGGGAAGAGCGAATGAAAAATCAAAGGGCAAAAGGCGGGGATCACTTGTTAAAAGTACTGCTGGCAGCGGCAGTATTCGCATGCGCTGCGGTTTCGTTCGCGGCCTCCTCCACCCGACCCGCGACGCCGGGCGGCGGTACGACCGATCTCCGGATGATGTGGAGCCTTGGCAAGTGCCAGGGAACCGGACCGATCCGGCTGAAAGCATCGCCCATTCGGATAGAGGATCTGAAGTCGATCACCCCGATGGGCCTGATGGTCGGCGGCCATGTCACGCCGAGCGATCATCTCGGCATGCAATCATCGAAGGAGTTATTCGATGTGGTCGCTCCGGCCGACGGCTTCATCGTGGCGATCCAGCTCCGCAACATGCCGACGCTCGATCCGGCCAATCCCGGCGAGAAGCACGAGTATCAGATCATCATCGAACACTCCTGCACGTTCTGGACATTTCTCGATCTCATCAATGAGCTCGACCCTATGATCCTGAAAGCCGTTGCGGGCGCGCCCGAGGCAGGCGTGAGTGGTAGCCGCGAGATCACCGGCGGGCCGGCCTCGCACTTCAGGATACCCGTGAAAGCCGGCCAGGTGCTGGGCGTGGTGCGCGGCAAGCATGGCATCGACTTCGCCGTGGTGAACACGGAGGTGACGCTCGCGGGCTTCGTCGTGCCGGCGCACTACAACAGTTATCCGGCCAAGATCCACACGGTCGATCCGTTCGATTATTATGATGAACCTCTGAAGAGCAGGATGCTGGAGTTCAATCCCAGGAAGACCGCGCCGCGCGGAGGAAAGATCGACTACGATGTGGACGGCCGGCTCATCGGGAACTGGTTTCTCGAGGGCACAAACGGCCTAGCCGGATCCGGCCGCGACCGCAGGCTCTACTGGAAGAATCATCTCTCCATCGTCTACCACCACATCGACGCTTCGAAGATCACAGTCTCCATGGGCGACTTCGGCGGCACGGCGCGGCAATATTGGGTGAAGGGAAATTCACCGGATCCCGCGGTCGTCTCCGAGACGACAGGAATCGTGAAGTACGAACTCGTCTGGGCCGCGATCGGAAGCAACGGCCAGGCATTCGCGGGAAGAGACGAACGTGTGCAGGGAATTCTGCTGGCGCAGGTGATGCCGGGTCGCAAGGCGCGCATCGAGGCCTTTCCCGGAAAGACGGCGAGCGAGGTGAAAGGCTTCACGGCGAATGCGAAGATCTTCGAACGGTAGAGGCGGATTCGAGGATATCAGGCGCGTCATCCTCCGGACGCTGGAGGAGTTACCTTCCGATATTCGCGATGCGCTCGCACGCTGCGGCGCATCCATCGACGTGCTCGACGAGCCGCCGCCGGATGTCGGAGCCGACACCTACGGCACGATGTGCGGAGGAACCGCCTACGACATGGAGTCGCCATATTCGGTGGCGCCTGAGCCTCCGCGGATCGAACTGTATGTTTCGAGCTTCCGGGATCTCGTCGGCGACCGGCGCGCCTGGGAGAACGAAGTCCGGCTCACGGTAATCCACGAAATCGGGCATTTCATCGGGCTGGGGGAGGAAGATCTGGAGGATGTTTAGCCGTCATTCGTGCGAAAGCAGGTGACGGTTCAGGAAGTCTTCGCCTCTCGAAATCAGTCCCCGGCGCGAATCCCCAGACGGAGTGACGCTCGCGAATGTAATTAATATCACATTGCGATCCCGGAGCTATATCCACTAACATACAATCAGTTGCGCGGATACAGGACCGAGTCTCAGGTCGATTCGGATTCATCAAGGAGGAAACATGACACGTCTCAGGGCTTCGACCGGGATTATCGCGTTGTTACTATTGGCATTGGGATCCAGCGGAACTTATTCCGCAACTTCAGCAACCGATCTTTTCGGAAACGAGCAGGATCGTTCCGTCTCGATCGCATCGGCTACATCCAGCGAAATCGTCGGCATGGCCGCCTCCGATCCGACGCGCTCGCCGAGCCGCGCGAGGCCGCCGGCGCGCAACCGCCGAGTTTACACGCCCAAGGATCCGAATTCACCTCCGCCCCCCTCGGATTCCGACAATGACGGCGTCACGGACGACAAAGATAACTGTCCCGGAACCCCTGCCGGCGTCACCGTCGACTCGAACGGATGCCCTCCGCCTCCGCCGCCGCCCGATTCCGACGGTGACGGCGTTCCGGATGCCACGGATAACTGTCCCCTGGCGGCGAATCCGGGACAGGAAGACGAAGACGGGGACGGCATCGGCGATGTCTGCGACAACTGCCCAAAAGTTGCGAACCCGGGACAGGAAGACGCGGACGGGGATGGCATCGGCGACGTGTGTAAACTTCCCATCTCACCGGGCAAGCGCCTGGTAGTCTGGGGCGACAACGGTTCGGGGCAGCTTACCGGAATTACCGACAACTCCGGGCAGGGCGCTCCGGAGAAAGAATACACTTCTATACGCTTGGCCTCCAAACTTCAGGATGCGAATCACCCGCTGCCCGATGTGAACATACGTCAGGTAGTCGCGGGTAATGCAACCTCCTTCATACTTCTGGAGGACGGTACGGTTTGGGCGATGGGAGCTCACGCCCGAGGTGACGGTACAGATAACGGTATCGGTGCGAACGTCAGCAAAGATGTGCCAGGCCCCACGCAGGTGGTCGGAGTTGGTGGCAACGGTACGCTCGCAGGTGTTAAGATGCTGGCCAACGGGTCGGCTGGATACACCCTGGCTCTCCTGGACGACGGCTCTTTGGTGGCGTGGGGCAGCGGTTATGGAATCGCACCCGTGTCCGTGCATCCGGGGATTGCTTACATCGATGTCACCTCGCCGCATGAAGGCAGCAATGTCGGGCTCAGGAGCGACGGCACCGTCTGGTACATCGGAGGCGACAATGACGGCCTCCAGGTTCAACTGCCGGACAATAGCGGACCTGTCACCGGAGCCGTCGGTCTCGGTGCCGGCGGACATGGCATTTTTGTGATTGTCGGCGCGGACCGCACGGTACTGACCTATGGCACGAACCAGACACTGGAATCCCGCGGGCTTGCGGGCGCGGAACCGCCGGGAACAGTCGTTGGTCTTAGCAACATCATCGCCGTGAGCGCCGCGCATTTTCACACGCTCGCGCTCGACGCCGGCGGTACGGTGTATGCCTTTGGTGAAAATAATGTCGGAGAGCTGGGCTTCGATCCGAATGCCGGGAAATCCTCCACACCCGTCAAGGTTGAAGGACTGCCGAAGATCAAGGCGATTGCCGCGTGCAGCGGCAGGCCGACGGCACGTTCGGGTATGGCACTTGCGGAAGACGGTACGGTATGGGTCTGGGGCAACGGCGAATTCACGCCGAAACAGGTGGAATTACTGAAAGACGTCACCGGCATCGCCGGGGATGGGTTCTTTGACAGCAAGTACGTATGGTGAAATCGCCTGTTCTTCTCAGGCTCTAAACAAGTTCGTTTCCGAGGTGCCGGGCCGTCCCGCGAAAGCTTGACGGTCCGGCTGGAAACAATAATGACAAAACTCGGCGAGCAGAAGTTCCCCATCCGATGACGGCACATTAACAGGATAGGCAGGATGGGCAGGATTTGGGGTTGAAATAATCCGCCGACGAAAAGGATATGGAAAATCGGACGGCATTCGTTTCTACTCTGAATCGATCCTGCCTATCCTGCTCATCCTGTCTATTTTTCGATGGGAAACTTCTACTCGACAAGCATCGCGACGTTCAAACTCTATTTTTCGGACAAGACACTCGTATAAACGTCGAGATCGCGGGCGCTGAAGCAGACGAATCGGACGAGTTCGATCGAACCGGGATTCTTCAGAACTTCGCGCACGGTCTTCACCGCGATCCGCGTCGCCTCTTCGATCGGATAACCGTAAACGCCCGTGGAGATCGCCGGAAAGGCGATCGACTTCAGGTTGTGCTCCTGGGCAAGCGCAAGCGAGTTGCGGTAGCAGGACGCGAGTTTGCCTGCTTCGCCCTGTCTTCCATCCTCGTAGACGGGACCGACCGTGTGAATGACATGTTTCGCCGGCAGGCGGAATCCATCCGTGATCCTCGCCTCTCCGGTCGGGCATCGGACTCCGGGACACACTTCCGGAATTTTCCTGCAGGCCTCCATCAACGCGGAGCCCGCGGCGTAATGAATCGCGCCGTCCACGCCGCCGCCTCCCAGCATCCGTTCGTTCGCGGCGTTCACGATCGCGTCCACTTCCACGCGCGTGATATTTTCCTGAACGGCTTCGATGCGGACGGTCATTCCTCGCTCGATCCGGGAGATGTCCGCTCGATCCTGTCGCCCTCGCGGATCACGCCCTGCCGCAGGACGCGCGCGTAGACGCGGCTCCAGCCCGGATGTCGTTCGTGTGAAATCCGCATGAATTCACGGTTCTCGAAGCAAGACGCGATCGTTGTGCACGGCGTCGTATACCTCGTGACTTCCACTTCGAGCGATTCTCCCAGTTTCCATCGGGATCCCGGCGTCATCAGCGTCCAATCGACGCCGGCAAGCGTCAGGTTTTCTCCGAGCGAACCGGGCTCGACGGAATGACCTTCAGCCCGGAGCATCTCGATTAGCTCAAGGGAATACATGCAGACGGCACGATCGGGTCCCCCGTGGATGCTCGGATGAGCGACCTCGTCTCCGACGATCCCGTTCGCTTCGACAGAGGCTTCCGGGACCCGGAGCTTCGGCACTCCCCCGCTGGAGCGGCTGATCTGCGCGATCCGGCTCATGATCCGACGGCCTGCGTCTCCATCCGGCGCTTCAGCATCCTGCGGATCGCGTCCCTGAAGAGATTCATTCCCGCGCCGGACTTCGCGGAAACCGGGATCCATTCGTCGATGGACGGATTTCGTCGCCGGAGATCGAGCGAACGGACGAGGTCCGCCTTGTTGAGGAGCTTGATGACCGGCTTCTTCTCCGCGCCCATTTCCTCCAGGAATTTTTCCACCGTCGCGATCTGATCCTTCAACCCGGGATGGGACGCATCCGCGACGTGCACGAGAAAATCGGCGTCGAGCGCTTCCTCGATCGTGGACCGGAACGAAGCGGCGAGCTGGGGAGGAAACTTGCGGATGAATCCGACGGTATCCGTCAGGAGCACGTTGCCTCCTTCGAATTCAACGCGGCGGGTCGCGGCATCGAGCGTGGCGAAGAGCTTGTTCTCCGTGTAAAGCTTTGTTCCGGCGATGCGGTTGACGAGCGTGCTCTTGCCGACATTCGTGTACCCGACGACCGCGCCGACGGGGAACCCGAGCCGGTTGCTGCGCTGGACTGTACGGCGATCGCGGATCTCGGAGAGGCGTTTCTTCAGCGTCGTGATGCGCGACCTGACCTGGCGGCGATCCACCTCGATCTGCCGCTCGCCCGCGCCGCCGCGGACTCCGATTCCTCCGCGCTGGCCTTCGAGATGCGACCAGAGGTGACGGAGCCGGGTGAGGCTGAATTCGAGCTGAGCGAGCTCGACCTGGAGCTTGGCTTCGAATGTCCTCGCCTTGTGAGCGAAAATGTCGAGGATCAGCTCCGTTCGCGTGATGATCCTCGTGCCGATGATCTTCTCCAGGTTGCGGAGCTGCGCGGGGGAAAGCTCATCGTCGAAGATGACGAGGCCCGCGCTGTGCTGCTCCGCAAGGCCCTTGAGTTCCTGCGCCTTCCCCGCTCCGATCCACGTCGCGGCCTCCGGCGCCGGCCGCGACTGCACAATTCTCTCGACCACGGCGACATCGAGCGAATCCGCGAGCGCGACAAGTTCATCCAGGTGATCGGTGACGTCCTTGGGGGAGATCTTCGGCAGGCGAAGAGCCACAGCCAGGGCGCGCTGCGGCGATGGTGCGGAAGTCAGGCTTCCTCGGTCTCCGGTACGTGCAGGTCGACGGGGCGCGAGGGCTGGATCGTCGAGATAGCGTGCTTGAAAACCATGTGCTGCTTGCCGTCCACTTCGAAGATGACGACGAAGGAATCGAACGCAATAACACGGCCTTTCAGGGGAACGCCGTTCATGAGATAGGCCGTAATCGGGATGCGCTCCTTGCGGAGCCGGTTGAGGTACAGGTCCTGCGTCTGCGTCGGTTTGGCTGTGGCCATCCGCGTGAGCTTAAAGAGGTTGGGAGAAAGTGGCAAGGGGATTTCGATCAATGCGGGTTAAACTTCGCGACCGCGAACAGGCATTAATCGAGGGAGAGTTTCTCGATCGCCTCCTGCAATCGCGTCCGGAGAATCCGGCAGGATTTCGCATCGGCGGCGAGATCGTCCATCGCCAGGGGCGCGCCGATCCGCACATACACTTTTGCCGGGCGAATTTTTCCGCTCTTGGGCCAGGCGGCGAAGGATCCCCTGATGAAGGCGGGCACGAGCGGGACGCGGGCCTGCAACGCCATCATGGCGGCGCCCGCGTGAATCTTCCCGAGCGCTCCGGTTCGTGTGCGCGTGCCTTCAGGAAAAACGACGAGACCATGGCCCGCCTTCAGGAGCGCGATCGTCAAGGCGAGCGCGTCGCGGTCGCCCTTGCCGCGTTCGACCGGGATCGCGCCGAGGCTCCTGATCAGCCTTGCGAACCACGGCCGCGCGAAAAGTTCGACCTTGGCGAGATAGGTCATCTGCCTCGGAGACGCGACCGCGAGGATGGGCGGATCGAAATACGAAGCATGATTCGACGCTAGGATGAATCCACCTGTCGTGGGAACATGTTCACGGCCCGTAATTGCGCGCCGACCGAGGCCCAGGAGAAGTCGCGACGAGAGGCGCACGATCTGCAGGCAGTAAAAGTAAAGCCCGTGCGGCAGGTCATGCGCGGGAGGAATCAGCATCGAAGAACGGCGGCGGCGATCTGATCGACGACTTCGTCGATGGAGAGCGGCGCCGTGTCGATGACGGTCGCATCTTCGGCGGGCTTGAGGGGCGCGACCGGCCGCTCGCGGTCATCCTTGTCGCGCTTGACGATATCGGCCAGCACCCACTCGAATTCCTTCCGGCGGCCCGCCGCGGCCAGCTCTTCCAGCCGGCGCTTCGCGCGCACTTCCGGAGCGGCATCGATGAAGAACTTCCAGCGGGCGTCGGGAAAAACGACGGTGCCGATATCCCGGCCCTCCATGACGATGCCGCCACGCGACGAGTCGCCGTCGCCGACGGTGTTGCGGGCCATGGAACGCTGCAGATCAAGGAGCAGTTCCCGCACGCGAGGATACGAGGAGACGCGCGGGACATCGCGCGTTACGCGACCCGATCGGATCTCCACGGTCACGTCCGCTCCATCGAGAAATACTTTTCCCTCGCGCAGCTCGATCTTCGCATCCGCGGCGGCACCGGAAACGGAGGCCTCGTCGTCGATGGAGACTCCCTTATTGAGAGCCAGGAGCGTCACGGCGCGGAACATCGCGCCGGTGTCGATGTGGGTGAATCGCAAGCGTTCCGCGACGCGCCGCGCGACCGTGCTCTTGCCGCTGCCGGCGGGACCGTCGATCGCGACAACCCTGACATGCTCCTTCATCGTCTAGAACTCCGCGATTTCCGCGCCGAGAGAACACATAAGCCGGACAAAACCCGGAAAGGATGTCTCCACGCATTCGACATTCTCTACGACGACGCCGTCACGCGACAGGAGCCCGGCGACCGCGGCGGTCATCGCAATGCGGTGATCGCCCCGCGACTGGACGCGACCGCCCCGGACGGATTGACGGCCGGGGATGATGAGACCGTCGGGAGTCGGCTTCGCGGTCAGACCGATGGAGGCGAATTCGCCGACAATCGCGTCGATCCTGTCCGTCTCCTTCACACGGAGTTCCGCGGCATCGCGCACGATGCTCTCGTCGGTATCCGCGAGCGCGGCGGCCAGGGACAGGACCGGAATCTCGTCGATGAGGCGGGGAATATCGTCGCCCGCGATCGTCAGGGCTCCCCACTTCGCGCGAGCAACCTGAAGATCCGCGCGAGGTTCCCCGGATTCCACGCGGGGCGACCCGCATTCGAGCCGCGCGCCGGCCGAATTCATGACATCGAGAATTCCCGTGCGGAGCGGATTGACTCCGACATTCTCGATCGTCACATCCGCTTCGCGCGCCGCCATCGCGGCGACGAGAAAGAACGCGGCGGAAGAGATGTCTCCCGGCACATCGACCGGACGGCTGCGCAGAGTGGCGCCGCCTTCCACGGCGACGATCCTGCCGGAATTTTCCTCCGTGACCGGACATCCGAAATGCCGGAGCATCCGCTCCGTATGGTCCCGGGAAGCCGCCGGCATCCGGACCGTCGTCCGGCCGGTCGCGGCGAGTCCGGCCAGGAGCAGCGCCGATTTCACCTGGGCGGACGCCACATCGATCGTGATGTCGCGCCCCTGCAGCCGGCGGCCCGAAACTTTCACCGGAGGCTTGTTCGCCGTCGTCTCGATCGAAGCTCCCATCGTCCTCAGATGCTTCGCCACGCGTTCCATCGGGCGCCGACGTAGGGATTCATCGCCGTCGAGGATCACGTCAGGCGCACTTCCTCCATCCGGTCCTCGCCACGAGGATAGCGCTCCCATCATGAGCCGCATCGTCGTGCCTGAATTGCCGCAATCGCAGAGAATCGGGCCGGACTCATCCGCGTGCGATGCTCCGAGTGTCGCCCGGACGACCCGCCGAGTCGCGATGACATCCTCCGACTCGAGAAGCCCCGTGATGCCGGAACCTTCCCGGTTGCCGGCGAGCGCGTTCAGCATGATCGCGCGGTGTGAAATCGATTTGTCTCCGGGAACGCGGATCGTTCCACGCAGCGGCCCGTTCAGCGGCGAGACGCGCCATGACTTCACGCGAATGAGCCTCCGGCCAGTCCGTCAATTTTTGCCTTTCGATTTCCCATCGTCCTCAGCCCTTCATGCGGATCGTGTAGCCGGCGGAAGTCAAGGCGCGTGCCGCCCTGTCGCGGGCGTTCACGGTATCGAAGAGAAGGCGCAGTGGAGCCTCATCGTCGGATCCTCGGACGTGCGCGATCTCGATATCGGCGATGTTGACGTCCTGCCGAGCCAGGACTCCGGTCACTTCCGCGATGGCTCCGGGCTTGTCGGCCAGTTCCACGAAAAGGTCGATGATGGAGGGAAGAAGGCCGACGCCCTTCGGCGGAACGGCGTCACGCGATTTCTTGGCGGAGGTGAAGAAGGATTCGATGGCCTTCTCGTCATTCCGGTTCAACGCGATCCGGAATTCCGCGAGGCTCTTGTGCATCTCGTCGAGCGCGTCGAGGAGCGCCTTCCGGTTTGTGAGGCAGATATCCCGCCAAAGCCCGGGATTCGACGAGGCGATCCGCGTCGTATCGCGGAAGCCTCCGGCCGCGAGGTCCGTCGTCCGGCTGTCGCGTTTCGCGCGGGCGGCGACGGTGTTCACCAGTAGCGCCGCCGCCACATGCGGCATGTGGCTGATGGAAGCGACCACGCGATCGTGCGCATCCGCGGGCAGGACGACGGGTTGCGCTCCGACCTGCCGCCAGAGTTCCTTCACGCGTTCCAGGGCTTCCTCGTCGGACGAAGTCGACGGCGTGACGATGACAACGGCCTGTTCGTAGAGGGCCGGATCGGCCGCGTCGATCCCATCCCGCTCCGATCCCGCCATCGGATGCGAACCGACGAAGCGCACGCCCTTCGGCAATCGCCGGGCCGCTTCCGCGATGATCCATTCCTTTGTCGAGCCGACATCCGTCACGATGGCGCCGGGCTTCAGGGATTGCGCGATCGCCGTCATCTGCTCGGGAATGGTTCTGACCGGCGCGCACAGGACGACGATATCCGCGTCCCGGACGGCCTCCGCCGGATCCAGCGACCAGGAATCGATCGCGCCGCGTTCCTGCGCCCGCCTGAGCGTTTTCTCGGTACGGCCGAACGCCGCGACGCGCGGAGGCGAAGGCAGCGCCTTCAACCGGAGACCGAGCGAGCCGCCCATCAGGCCGACCCCCCCGAGCGCGATCATAATATGGGGACAGTATACCTATTTTCCGTGAAATATTTCACGGAAAATAGGTATACTGTCCCCACATTTCCTCACATGACTTTCCCGGCGAGGCTCACGTAGGGACGAATATCGTTCATGCATTTCTCGAAGCGAGGAGCGTTCAGGCACTGGGGGCCGTCGGACATGGCCTGCTCGGGATCGAGATGGATCTCGATCATGAGACCGTCGCAGCCGGCGGCCACGCCGGCCTTGGCGAGCGTCGTGATGTGCTTCGACTTGCCCAGCGCGTGGGACGGATCGAAGATGATCGGGAGATGGGAAAGCTCCTGGCAGACGGGGATCGCCGAAATATCCGCCGTGTTCCGGTAGGCCTTCTCGAAAGTCCGGATGCCGCGCTCGCAGAGGATGACGTCGTTGTTGCCGCCGGCGAGCACATATTCCGCGGAGAGCAGAAGATCCTCCACGGTCGCGGACATGCCGCGCTTCAAAAGAACCGGCCTGCGGACCATGCCGACCTCGCGGAGCAAATTAAAGTTCTGCATGTTGCGGGCTCCGATCTGCAGGACATCCGCCTCCTGTGCGACGAGCTCGACGTCCCTTGTGTCCATCACCTCGGTCACAATCGGCAGCCCGGACTCCCGCCGCGCGGTCGCGAGCATCTTCAATCCTTCCGGGCCGTGCCCCTGGAAACTGTACGGAGAGGTGCGCGGCTTGTAAGCTCCGCCCCGCAACGCGTGCGCTCCGGCTTTCTTCGCGGCTAGCGCGGTCGCGACGATCTGCTCCTCGCTCTCCACGGAACACGGTCCCGCGATGACGGCGAAGCGGCCGCCGCCGATGAAGGCGGACGCGGCGTCATCGCGACCCTTCCCCATCTCCACGATCGTGGAATCCGGATGGAATTCGCGCGAAACGCGCTTGAAGGGTTTCGTGACCTGCATGACGTTCTCGACGCCGCCGAAGATCTCCAGGGGGATCGTGTTGACGAGCGAATCGTCGCCGATGACACCGATGACGGTCCGTTCCTTGCCGACCGAGATGTTGACGTCCAGCCCTTTCGAACGGACGACGTCGACGATGTGCCTGCGATCCTGCTCCGTGGCTTCCGGAGCCATTACGATGATCATGAGTTCCTGTCCTTTACGGGGAAAATATTTTCCGTATCATAGGCCGGCGAACCAAAAAAGCAAGATTTGGTCGGGACAAGGGAGGTGCGCGATGACGAATCCATTGGAGAGTCTTTCCACCTTGAGGCGCGTCGCGCACGACAAGGGATGGTTCAGGGACAAGTCCGTCGTGTACCAGGGCCTCGGTCCGCTCGGCGCGCACATGTTCTCACATTTTCTTCCCGTCGCCGCGATCATCGCCGAATACTACGGGGAGGAAGTTCCCCGGCACATCGAGGAGGCGTGGGGAGCGCCGGTCTTTTCTTATGAGAAATACAAGCGCGTCCGTCATGGCTCGTCCTCGCTCTTCATCAATCATTTCTACCAGGACCACGGAGAGGAAATCCTGAAAAGCCTATCGAAGGTCGACGGAGATCTCCTCGTCGTCCCGTTCGCGCCTACGGGTCCGCTCCTCGATTTCCTCTTCAAGAAGGTGAAGCGCGCCCACTATTTCCAGAACACGCTTGTGACGCAGAACTTCTTCGAGGACAAGACGATGCTCGCGTGGAAAGCCGACGAGATCGGCATCCCGATGCCGCCGCGCGCCGTTCTCTCCCAGTTCATCTCCCTCGCCTTCCGCGAGCTTGCCGACCAGTATCCGCAGGGTTTCGTCATCCAGATTCCTCATTCCCAGCACGGCGGCGGAACGGATTTCGTCTTCAACGAGGATGACTTCATGCGCGTCCTGCACGAGAAGAAGAAGATGCTCGGGAAATCCTTCGAGCGCACGCAGGTCAAGATCACGCCCTACCTTTCCGGCCCCAGCCTGAACTGCACGGGCTGCGTCGTGAACGGGGCGGTGGCGCTCTCCCCTCCCGACATCCAGATCGTCGGCGACCCCGCGCTCGTCCCGAATCCCGCGATGTACATCGGTTCCGACTTCTCGCGCCAGGGCCTGACGCCAGCGGAACGGCACGAGGTTCTCGACATCACGGAGCGGATCGGCCAGTGGCTCGGATCGAACGGCTACCGCGGCAACTTCGGCGTGGATTTCCTGACGACGGTCGACGCAAACCTGAACCTGAAGGACATCTACGTCAGCGAAGTGAACGCGCGCCTCGTGGGCGAATCGCAGTACATGGCCGACTTCGAAGCGATGAACGACATTGTCCCGCTCATCTTCTTCCACCTCGCCGAATATCTCGAACTCGACATCTCCCCGGAACATATCTCCGAATACAACCGCAACCTGCCCGATGTGAAAGGCTCCGCGATCATCATCTATACGAACGAAAAGGGATGCCACCAGGCCAAGGGAGGCCTCACATCCGGTGTCTACCGGATCGATAACGGCGCGCTGACGAAAGTGCGCGAAGGCTGGACGCTCTCGGACACGCAGAGTGACGACGAGATCGTCCTGACGAACGGCGTTCCGTGGGGCGATCTCGTCATCGGCCACCCCCGCTACGGCGACGAATGCATCCCGCTCCTCTACATCATGACCCGGAAGTCGATCGTGGATCAGAAGAACTGGAAGGTGGTCTCCGAGGAGTGGCGCAACAACATTCAGTTGGTCCGCGACGCCGTGAAGCTCGAGAAGTGCGAATATCGTTCGCTCCTGGAAGGATAAAGAATATCGTCGCCATCAGATTCAGGATTGTATTGGATTTTTGGATTTAGGAATTCATCAGGATTTAGGATTACCATTGACCCTTCACCGTACAAAAACCGTCCAGCATTACGTCGGACCTCATAAGATCTTCGTCGAGGGAGCCATTCCCTCGGCGCGGACGAACAAACCGCCCATCCTCTGCATCGGCGGCGCGTTCGACGGGAGCTGGGTCTATGCCCGGTTCACGCGGATCATGGCGGAGCTGGGATGGCCGGCGTACGCCATGAATGTCCGGGGCTATTACAAAAGCTCCTGGAAGAATGTCGCCGAACTTTCGACGGCGGACTACCTCGCGGATATCGCGCATGTGCGCGACGGCCTGAAGCTCCGGAATCCCATCCTCGTTGGTTATTCCATCGGAGGAGTCCTCGCGCAGAAATCGGCGGAACTGCTGGGCGCCTCCGCGCTCGTGCTGTACGACTCCGATCCCAGCCGCGAGATCGCGCGCGAAGCGGGGATGAAGATCGGCTCGAAGGAGCATGTGCCGCCCTTCCTCGAGTTCTGGCCGGACCAGGGAATCGTGGAGGAAATGTGGGGGCGGAAGGTGACACGCGCGGAATACCTGGCGCAACTCGAGCTCTTCAAGAAGTCGCGTTTGTCGGGAAAAGCTTATCGCGAGATGGAGATCGAGAAACTGCCCATTGGGCGGATCGCATCTCCGATCCTGATCCTCGGCATCAACCGGAAGAACCCGGCACACGCGGTCATGTTCCATAAGCGGGGCTCGAACTGGTTCGTCTTCGAGGGATATTCCCACGGAAGCCTGCTCGTCAGTCCCGAGGCCGATCGCATCACGCGCATGGTCGCCAGCTGGTTCTCGCTCGGATATCCCACGCATCGCCGCCGCGTCTTCCGCACGGTCGTGATGCGCGACGACAAGCCGACGGGGCTCCTCGCCAAGGGCGGATCGTTCGCCGGCAAGCACAGCAGGAGAATCGCGGAGCGGAAGGGGCAGCACATCATCGTCGCGGATGAAGGAGTTCTCATGGAGCTGAAGTATTATTCAGGATGGAGCGATCCGGCGGTCCGGGTCACGGACGGACCGAGGAGCCATGACGTGGCGATGCGCCGCATCGGCAACGGCCGCGTGGAGGGCGAGCATCTCTTCGAATCGACGATCGAGATGAATCACAAATCCGGGTTTCACCTGTTCGAAGGGCATGACGAAGACCGGCCGGCGCAGGGCGCCCTTTACCGGCCCGAGCTTAAATCGATCTGGCTCGCCGATGGCGAGATCTTCGGATACAAGCCACCCGCGAAGCCCTCGCCGCCGAAATTCATCGACATGAAGATTCATTCCCGTGAGCTGGAGCATGATTTTGCCGTGAGAATCCGCCTGCCCCGGAACTACACGCCGTCGGTCACATACCCGATCGCCGTCCTGAACGACGGGCAGAACCAGTGGACAGGCCACGGATCTCATGGAGGATGGCATACGGATTCCACGACGGACGAGCTGATCCGCCGCGGCCAGCTCCGCGAGATCATCCTCGCCGGCGTGACGTGCCACCGGTTCCGTAACCGCGCGTATCTGCCTCCTCCGATCGCTCGCGCGCATCAATACGTCGATTGGCTCGCCAATGTCATGCTGCCGGAACTGAGAAAGCACTGGTCGATCTCCACGAATCCCTCGGAGATCGCCATCATCGGAGCGTCGTATGGCGCGAACAATGCCGTCTACGCCGGATTGAAGCGGCCCGATGTCTTCGGACTCGTCGGGGCATTGTCATTCGCTTATCTCCACCAGAACCCGCAGATCAAGCACATCGAGAATCTGACTCATCGGCCCTTCCGGAGAATTTACGCCGACTGCGGCACGCGGTGGGCGGACGACCAGCCCGGCCGCGACGACTACACCGTCATCACGAGGAAGTTGATCGGAGCCTGTTCCAGGAAATGGATGACGCACGGCAAGGACCTGATCGGCGTCGTCGCCGAAGGCCACTACCACAATGAATTCTACTGGCGAAAACGGATCGGCGGCTGCCTTAGGTTCCTCTTCCGGATGGAATAGGGGAATAGGGGACATTCTCCAACATTGCAACATTCCGAATGATGCAATTGGCGTCACATCGGTCTAACTACCAGTCTTCTGAATGTTGCAATGTTGGAGAATGTCCCCTTTTACCCTATTACGCTGCGCGGCGGAGTTCTTCCTCCGGCGCAGGTGTAAGCGAACGGGGAGCGGGCAGCGCGGGGATCGCGGCGGAGCGGCCGAAGAGTACGCCGACGGCGGCGCGCAACCTTCCCCAGAGACCGCGGGGCTTCGTGCGGGTCAGGGCTTCCAGCCGGGCAATGCGGGCCCGGGCGTTCCGGCGCTCCTCGTCGAGATCGCGGATGATCTCGGCGGATTCGACGCGGAGAGACGCTGTCTCGTTGCGGAATCGTTCAATCGCGCCCTTCAATCGGCTCATCTCCGCGATGAATTCCGCTTCGCGGCGATCGGCATCCTCTTTAATCCGGCGCAGTGTTTCAAGTTCCTGAGTCACTTTTTCTATCTCGGGCCTGGCGGCCACGATCTCCGCCGGCGACGCTTCTGTCGTGGCGACGGGTTCAGCTTCGACCAGCAGCGCGGGCGCGGATGCGGCCTGCGGCTGAGATGCAACCGGCGGTTCACTCGTCAAGGACGGCGCTTCCTGCCGGGCATCGGCGAGCACGCCGCGGATGACCGCGAGCGCGTCGTGAATGGAGAGACCTCCTTCCCGGATGAGATTCGCATATTGCCTGATCACAGTCGCGGCTTCCGGAGTGTAGACTCCGGCGCGACCCGGGACGGGTCGGACCATGCCGGTCAGCTTCAGCGTGGACGCAATTCTCTGGCGAGTGCGGGGCCGGACGCCGGGAAGAATCCTCTCCAGCGACAAGGCATCCGGCGATTCGAGATTTCCTTCAACCGTTGAAACGGTGTCCGACTCCGCCAAAGGTTGGGCGCGCCTGTCAGCGGGCTTGGAGTACATGCGACGGGCGGGTTCGAATTCGGGATCCATAACTGCAAGATCGGCGAGCCCGATTCAAAACTGAAGATTTTTCACTCCGGTATTTTTTTTGAACCCCGCTTCGCTCCGAGTGCCATTGTGAACGCGGTCGACGCATGATATATTCCGCGCCTATGACCACCATGGACGCGCGCCGAACCGACGGGCCGCTTGAAATCGGCGGCGTGAAGTACAAATCGCGCCTCATCGTCGGAACCGGCAAGTACGAGACGATGGAACTGATGGAGCAATCCCTGCTGGCGTCGGGCAGCGAGGTCGTCACCGTAGCCCTTCGCCGCGTCGATCTCGGCCGCCCCGACAAGAAAACGCTCCTCGATTTCATCCCGAAGCATTACACGCTCCTGCCGAACACGGCCGGGTGCTACAACGCCGACGAAGCGATCCGCGTCTGCCGGCTGGCGCGGGAAATGGACATCGGCAACCGCGTGAAACTCGAAGTGCTCGGCGACCAGAAGACGCTGCTGCCGGACATCGTGGAGACGTTGAAGGCCGCGGAAACGCTCGTGGGGGAAGGTTTCGAAGTCTGGGCCTACACGAACGACGATCCGATCGTCGCGAAGAAGCTGGAGAAGATCGGCGTCGCGGCGGTGATGCCGCTCGGAGCGCCGATCGGCTCGGGCCAGGGAATCCTGAACCCGAACAACATCCGAATTATTCTTGAAGAAGTTTCCAAACCCGTTATAGTGGACGCCGGTGTCGGAACGGCCTCCGACGTTACTTCCGCCATGGAACTCGGTATCGACGGCGTGCTCCTGAATACAGGCATTGCCGGCGCGCGGGATCCAGTGCGCATGGCTCGAGCCATGGCCGCGGCGATTGTCGCGGGCCGCGAAGCTTTTCTCGCGGGCCGAATACCCAGGCGTCTCTACGCGAACGCTTCGACACCGGTAAAAGATTTTTAACGACAGCGAAAAAACAAGGAGTCTCATATGTCCGGCGACAACAGCAACGTTCTGATCGACAATATTCTCGACCTCTCTGCAGGAACCCCCATCCTGCAGCTCTCGCGCCTGGCGCCTTCGCCCGGCCCGACGATCTTCGCGAAGCTGGAGTGTCTTCTCCCCGGCGGCGCTTCCACGGACCGCGCGCTCCTTCATCTCATCTCGCTCGCGGAAAAAGACGGTCGGCTCCGCGAGGAATCGACGATCGTCGTTCCGACAGACGGCGTGTCCGGCATCGGAGCGGCCATCGCCGCCGCCAACAAGGGCTACGGCTGCATCGCGGTCATTCCCGAGGGACAGCCCGACAGCTTCGCAACCCGGATCGGCTCCTACGGAGGACAAGTGGTGCGGACGCCCGAAAAGGAACGCCTCCAGGGAGCGATCGCGCGCGCGAACGAGCTTGTCAACGAGGATCCGGGCCGCAGGGTCATGATCAACCTCTACGAGAGCCCGGCGAACGCGGAGGCGCACAAGAAGTCGACCGCCACCGAGATCGTCAAGGTGCTCGGCAAGGACATCGACGCGCTCGTCGTCGGCGTCGGAAGCGGCGGCACGCTTTCCGGCTGCGCGGAAATCATCAAGGGGCTCAATCCGAAGATGAAGGTCTTCGCCGTGGAGCCGGCCGAGTCGAACGTGTTGACAGGCGGAAAAGCCCGGACGCACACGACGTACGGCATCGGCATCGGCTTTGTTCCACAGTCGCTCAACCAGTCGCTCATCGACAAGGTCATCGCGGTTTCCGCGGAAGACGCCTTCGCCGGCGCATCCCTCCTGGCGAAGAAGGAAGGGCTCCTGCTGGGTCCGGCCGCAGGCGCGGTCATCTCCGCCGCCCTGAAAATCGCGCCGGATTTCACCTCCGACCAGGATATCGTCGTCATCCTGAACGCCGGTGGCGACGCGGTCGCGCCTGTTGCCGAGGAGAAGCCCGCGGCGGCTTGACACGGCGTGTCCTGACCCGCCGTGTAATTTCAAATCGCTTTCTTCTTCTTCTCCAATTATCCTGATCGCGTATGAGCTCGGTCCTCCAGAAACTCAAGGCCGCCGCGCGACAGCGCTGGGAGGCGATCCCGGAGGTTAAGTCGGAATCTCACGTTCATGCTTCCGGCGCCGCCGATTCTGCTTCCTCCCACATCGACACCGTCCGGCTCCTTCCCGTTGCCTCCGGCAAGGGCGGCGTCGGCAAGACCAACATGGCCGTCGGCATCAGCGTTTCGGTCGGATTGAAATACGCCCGCGAAAACAAGCGCGTCCTCCTCATCGACGGCGACCTCGGGCTCCCGAACACCGACCTCGTCCTCGGAGTCAAATCCGAGCGCAACATCAACGATCTCGTGGATCACAACGTGGATGACCTGTCCCATCTCATCCACAAGACCCGCTACCCCGGGCTCGATTTCATCGCGGGCGCGGAGGAAGCCTCGCTCGTTCTCGGCAACCTCTACTACCAGCAGCGCAAAAGCATCATGGGGCAGATCCAGAGATTGAAATCCAATCTCGTCGTCTTCGACCTCGGAGCATCAGCATCGAACGAAATTCTCGATTTCTTCTCCATGACATCCTCCGGGATCGTGATCCTGAATCCGGAACCGACATCCGTCCGGGACGGGTATGTCTTCATCAAGAATGCGATCATCCGGCGTGTGCGGCTGGAGCTCGAATTCTTCCCGCCGGTCAAGACGGAGTTCGACGGGATCCAGGAGCAATGCGGCGGGCATTTCCAGAAGATCCGCGCGATGATCCAGGAGAAGGGATCGGAAGAACTGCGAGGCGCCTGGAGCGGAACGATCGAGACGTTCAAGCCGATGATCATCGTCAACCGCGTCGAAACGTTCCACGAAGGGCTCGAATCCGCGCGGAAGTTCACGAAGGCCGCGGAACAGCATCTCGGGATCCATGTCCGCTATCTCGGATCCGTCATCCGCGACGACGCCGTCGTCCGGTCGGTGAAAGCGCAACGGCCGTTCCGAATCGCGGAGCCTGATTGTCCGGCGTCGAAGTGCATCGAGGAGATCACGAAGCGCATCCTGAACGACGACGACTTCGATCTCACCCGCAACTTCGCGACGTTCGGCAGGATCGTGACGTCCCGGCTCCTGGGGAGACCGGTATGAGCACGCCGGAAACATTCAGCGCGGAGCCACGCGCGGCGGAAACGGCGAAGATCGTCGCCCTGCCTTCCGCGCAACCGGGAGCGGCCGCGGCACAGCCGGTATCACCGGACGAAGAAAGCGTCGCGGGAGGCACCGCCGTGCTGGACGATGATGTGTACGGATTCCAGGAGAAGCCGTTCCACGTCACACCCGACGCGCGGATGGTCTACGCGCACCGCCGCTACGAAGAGGCGCTCTCCGCGTTGAACTATTCCGTCATGAAGGGCAAGGGTTTCGCCGTCATCACGGGCGAGGTTGGCACGGGAAAGACCACGCTCCTGCGGCACTACGTCAGCATGCTGGATTCTTCCGTGCGGTACGCGGTCATCTTCAACACGTGGCTCGGCGGCGCGGAGCTCCTCGCGGCCATCGCGGACGATCTCTGCATCGATGCGCCGGCCCTCGCGGAGAAACCCCTGAACCGCAAGGCGCTCCTCGACGCCATCAACGATTTCCTCATCCGCGAGTTCGAGGCGCAGCATGCCGTCGTCGTCTTCATCGACGAAGCGCAGAATCTCTCCATCGAGGCGCTCGAATCGCTGCGCATGCTTTCCAACCTCGAAACGGAAACGGAGAAGCTCATCCAGATCGTTCTGCTCGGCCAGCCGGAGCTGCAGGATCTTCTGGCGCGCGACGAGCTCTGGCAGCTCCGCAGCCGCATCGCGGTGGCCTATCACCTCTCGCCGATGGACGCGGAGGAGACCGCGGCGTACGTCACGCACCGGATTACGATGGCCCGTCCGAGAAAGCCGGTCTCCTTTTCCAGGCAGGCGTTCAAGATCCTGCATCGGTACTCGGGCGGATGTCCGCGGATCATCAACATCATCTGCGACCAGTGTCTCGTTGCCGGATCCGAACTGCGCGCCGAAGTGATCGATCGCGATATCATGGAAAGCGTCATTGCGGGATTCGAGCACCTCGATCGTCCGGGCCGCGGCCGTTACGACCTCCCGACCGTGCTCGTGGCGATGGCCGTCGTCGTCCTCCTGGGAGCGCTCGTGGGCGCGGCGATCACGTCGTGGGGCCGAGATGCCCGGCGGGATGAGCGCTTGATGTCGCGCGCACTGCCGGTCAATCCCGTCCCCGCGGCGACCGCCGAGAAACCGGCCGCGCAGATGATCATGCCTCCGCCGGCCGCGCCCGCCGTGACCGAGCCCATCCCTTCAGCGGCGCCAGCCGTGGCTCCATCGCCCACGGTCCTGTCTCCCCTGCGCGCGCTTGTGGCTTCGCATTCCGTTCCGGCGCCCGAGGGTTTCGACCGCATGGCGCTGCCCGCCGTCGCTTCCGTGACCGGCCTGGTTCATACCGAGCTTCGCCTGAACGCGGCGACCATCGAAGCGCTCCGCCTGCCCGCCATTCTCATGCCCGGCAATCCGGTCCTCCTGAACGACGCCGCCGCGATCATCTCCAAATCCGAAGGTGGAACATGGACCGTCGAAACGATCGATCACGGTTCGACCTCGATTCCCGCGCCCGCTTTCGCCGTGCCCGTCTCCTTTCTCGCGCCTGCCCGCCCCTGGATGAAACGGACGCTCTACTGGAGAAACTACGGGCCGGAGATCACGGAAGTGCAGAAGGTCCTCGTGAAATCCGGCATCCTGGCCGGCGAGCCCACGAACCGGTTCGATCGTCGCACCATCGACGCCGTGAAGAAACTGCAGGAAAAATATAAGCTCCCCGTCGACGGCGTGATCGGTCCGGCAACGGCGATGGCGCTCTTTGCCGAGGAACAAAGGGCGGAAGGAAGATAGCTTCCTGGGGACCGGCCGGCTCCATGCCGCATAGTCACGACTGTCCTTGTTGCGCTCGCGACATCGAGGTCGGCGCGGCGCGCTGTCCGCACTGCGGACTGGAACTCACCTGGGTGAACAAGATGGAAGTGTCCGGAGACGCGGAGGAAAACCCCTTCGAGTTCGTTCTCGCAACGTTCAATCCGATCGATGCCGCGCTTCTGGATTCCGTTCTGACCAAGGAAGGCATCACGTTTCAACTCGTCGGTGAAGCGTTCAACGCGGTCCTTCCCACCGTGGATCCCATCCGGCTCCTCGTTCTGAAATCCGATATTCCGGCCGCCCGCCGCATCATCGCGGACCTGGATCTCTCCTACATGCTTGCGGCGCAGGAATCATCCGCGCATGCTCCGGGGGATTCGGATTCGGGTGAGGAACCGGTTTGGATTCTGCCGGTTGAGCTGGAAAGCGCTCCGGCCATTGAAGAGGAGGAAGAACCTGAGGAACTGGAATCGCCTACGTCTCCGTTTTTCCATTTTCTGTCCGCCGCGGCGTTCCTGCTGCTCTTTATGCTGCTCGTGTATTATCTCGTGACCAGTAAACCGGTGAACTCCCATCGAACGCTCCAGGACCGCATGGCCGGATCCGCGTCCCACAAGAGTCCCACCGGCAATTAGCCCAACTTCAACAGTTTGGAAGCTTGAATGACGCTGGCGGGCAAATAGAGGCCGA
>CAZCME010000032.1:0-22580 GCA_964499705.1 uncultured bacterium
TGGGGGACTAGGATTCGAACCTAGATAAACGGAGTCAGAGTCCGTTGTCCTACCGTTGGACGATCCCCCAAGGTTGCAGGGTTCTGCGGATGATTAGCTTCTGGAAGAACAGCCCTTGCGTCAAGAGCGGAAATGGGGCGGGAATTGAATTGCGCTTCCCGCGCGGGCCTCCTAAAATTAACTCCATGACGACTCCGAACAATAACGCCTGTCTCCCGGAATGGCAGGTCGCTCCGCCTCTGCCGGGACCCGATCCGGGTATCACCGTGCACGAGGACGCGCACGACAAGGACATGGCTCCGGGTCTGAAACTTTTGCGCCTGGAGGACGCCGTCAACTGGGCGCGCTCCAATTCGCTCTGGCCCCTGACGTTCGGTCTCGCCTGCTGCGCGATCGAGATGATGGCGACGATGGATCCCCGGTTCGATCTCTCGCGATTCGGTTCGGAGGTCTTTCGCGGTTCGCCGCGGCAGGCGGACCTCATGATCGTCGCGGGAACGGTCAACAAGAAGATGGCGCCTGTCGTCAAACAGCTCTATGACCAGATGGCCGAACCGAAATGGGTCATCGCGATGGGGGTCTGCGCGTCCACCGGAGGCATGTATCGCGTCTACAATGTCGTCCAGGGCGTCGACCGCGTCATTCCCGTCGACGTCTACGTGGCGGGTTGCCCGCCCCGACCCGAAGCCCTGATCGACGGCATCATGGAACTGCAGCGCATGATCCGCGGCGAGATCGCCCGGCCCCGCCCCGCCGAATGGATCAAGCATCGGACCGATACCAACACGTACTTCACTCCCGGAGTCAAGGCGTCATGCTGAAAGCCGACGATCCCGTCCCCGAGTTTTCGCTGAAAGGTTCCGACGGGAAAACCTATTCCCCAAAGAGCCTCCGGGGAAAAAAATGGGTCCTCTATTTCTATCCGAAAGACATGACGCCGGGCTGCACGCGGGAGGCCTGCGACTTCACGGACAACATCCAGCGGTTCGTCGCCGGCAACACGATCGTCCTCGGTGTCTCGGGAGGCTCCATGGATTCCAAGAAGAAATTCATCGAGGAATCCTCCATCGGGTTTCCTCTCCTGGCCGATGAGGATTTTCTGCTGGCCAAGGCCTTCGGATCGTGGGGAGAAAAAAAGAACTACGGAAAGACCTACATGGGGCTCATACGTTCGACGTTTCTGGTGAACGAATCGGGCCGCATCGAGAAGGTCTGGTCGAATGTGAAGGTCGACGGTCACGTCGACAAGGTTCTCGACGCTCTCTATTCGCTCGTGCCTTCGAAATGACGCCGCTCCGCCCGCTCGCGCTGCTCGCGCTCGCTGTCGCCTTCGCTTCCGCGACATCCGCGGCGCCCGGCGATCAGCGCGCGATCGACTGGATCGTCGCGGTCGTCGACGCCGATGTCGTCACCTACACGGAATTCCTCGAGGAGCTCCGCGTTTCCGCCGCCCGCACGGGCCGCGGGCTCGATGCGTTATCCCGCGAAAACAAGGAGGCTCTCGCCGGCCAGGTTCTCGAGAAGCTCATCACCGACGCGCTTCTCGTCCAGGAAGCCAAGAGAAAGGGCATCACCGTGACTCCGGCGGAAGCGGACGAGGCCGCCAGCACGGCCGTCGAGCGGATGCGCTCGCAATTCGTCGATCAGAACGCCTACGAACGCGCGCTCGCGTCGGAATTCACAACGCCCGACCGCGTCCGCGCCCGGTATCGCGCGCAGGCCGAGAGCCAGATCTTCCGGAACAAGCTGATCGACCGCGAGATCCGGCGCCAGATCAAGATCAGCGACAGTGACGTGCTCATCGCCTACGACAGACGCGGGATCGAGATCCACGTCCGCCACATCCTCGTCGCCGATTCCAACACCGCGGAAGCCGTCCGCGTCAGGCTCGTCAAGGGCGACGACTTCGACGCCGTATCCTCCAGCGTCGCGGCGATCGAGGCGGCCGACCTCGGCTGGGTCAAGCGCGGCAGTCTCGTACAGGCGTTCGAAGACGCCGCCTTCGCCCTCGCTCCGAACGAGATTTCCAGGGTCGTCCATACTCGATTCGGTTATCACGTCATCCAGTTGTTCGAACGCAGGGCCATCGAACTTCCGCCGTTGACGGACGAATTGAAGGAGGAGATCTTCAACGATCTCTATTCCTCCCGCTTCGAGGAGCAGTTCACGAAGTTCATCGAGCGCATCCGGGCGCGCGCCTATATCGAGTTCCGAGAGGAATCGGTCCAATCGATCTTCTGATACCCGGCACCCGAGCGTGAGGATCGGAATCACGGTCGGCGATGCGGCCGGCATCGGCCCCGAGATCGTCCTGAAGTCCCTCTCCGCGTTTCCCGCGGAAGAACTCCTCCTTATCGGACCGGCGGGCATCATACGAAAGGCCGCGCGGGCCTTCGAAATCGCCCTCGACAACACGGAGCTCCTCGACACAGGCGCCCTGCATGACGAGTTCCTTCACTGCGGAAGAGACACGGCCGAAACGGGCCGCGCCTCGCACGAGGCGGTCGTCCTGGCCGCACGGATGGCGCTGGAGAAAAAACTCGACGCCATCGTCACTGCTCCCATATCGAAGGAGGCCTGGCACAAGGCCGGATTCACGGATCCGGGGCATACCGAACTGATCGGTTCTCTCTCCGGAGCAAAACCGGTGATGGCTTTCATCGGGCGGGAAACAGGCTCGCCCGGGACAGTCCTCCGCCTGGCCCTGGCCACGATCCACATCCCGCTGGCCGAAGTCCCGCGAGCTCTTTCCATCGAGGGGCTCACGAAGATCTTCGCCATTACCGCGCGGGACCTGCGCGATCGATTTCATATTCCCCGACCGCGGCTCGGCGTCGCCGGCCTCAATCCCCACGCGGGCGAATCCGGCCGCTTCGGATCCGAGGAAGCGGAGACGATCCTGCCGGCCATCGAAGCCTCGCGCCGGGCGGGAATCGCGATCGAAGGTCCTTTCCCCGGCGACGCGATTTTTTCGCCGCGAATGCGGGCGCGCTTTGATTTGATCGTCGCCCTGTATCACGATCAGGGCCTAGCTCCGTTCAAGGCTCTCACTTCAGGCACCGGCGTCAATGTCACGCTCGGCCTTCCGATCATCCGCACCTCGCCCGATCACGGGACGGCATACGACATCGCGGGGAAAGGCGTCGCGGATCCTTCCAGCATGATCGAGGCGATCCGGCTCGCACGCTCTCTCGCGACACCGGGAATCTGAAAGCGGTGCCCGCGCCCGCATCCGCCGTGCTCACGAGTTCCAGGACCGTGAAGGAGATCCTGACGCGCCATGGTTTCGTGGTTTCCAAAAGTCTCGGCCAGAATTTTCTCTGCGACGCGTCGGTTCTCCGGAGCATCGTCGATGCGGCCGAACCTGATGGCGAGGATGTCCTGGAAATCGGCCCCGGGCTCGGCGTCCTGACGGACGCGCTCGCCGCCCGAGCCGCGACCGTCACCGCCGTCGAAGCCGCGCGACGGCTCGAGCCGATTCTCCGGGAGACGCTCGCCCGTCATGCCAACATCACGATCCGCTTCGCCGACTTCCTGCATGTTCCGTCGTCGGAATTGCCGGACAGGAAATTCGTCGTGGCGGCCAACCTGCCCTATTCCATCACGACGCCCGTCCTCTTCCGGTTTCTCGACGGCGATATCGCGTGGAAGCGGATCGTGGTCACGATCCAGGCGGAAGTCGCGGAACGACTGGCGGCCCGGCCCTCGACGCATGAATACGGCGCCCTGTCCGTCTCCGCGCAGGCGGCGGCCTCCGTGGAGATCATCCGCCGGATTCCGTCATCCTCCTTCTGGCCGCGCCCGAAAGTGGAATCTGCCATAGTCCGGTTAACGCCGCGACCGCGAGATAAGCCGTCCAACCTCCGCCTCGTTCTCCGCACCGCCTTCTCTTCGCGACGCAAGACGATGCGCAATGCGGTCGCGCCGCTGCCGGGCGGATCCGAAGCGCTGAAGAAATCCGGCATCAGCGAGATAAGAAGGCCGGAAACCCTGAGCGTGGAAGAATGGATCGACCTCGCCCGCCTGATGGCTCCCGCGCCCGACGTGGCACTCGGATCATGATCGAAAAAAGCCTTCGGCTCCTCGATCCCCGGGCGCAAGCAGGAACCATCGGGCATTGCTATTGCGCTTTCCGTTGCGCGGGCTGTCCCCATACCACGCATGCCGACGCGCTCCACCTTCGCATCGTGGGTTACGATGAGCAAGCTCTCAGCGTTCTGCAATCTTTCCACCCACGGGCGACTGAACTCGCCGCGGGTGAAATATCCGCGTCACAAGACACACTGGAGCAGATGAAAAAAGCCGGATTGCAGCAGATCCTGATTCCCCTCTTCGGTACCGAATCCGTTCATGACGAAAGAGCGGACAGGCCAGGCGCCTATGCGGAAGTTTTCCAAACGATCAAGCGTGCGCAGGACGTCGGCTTGCGGACCCAGATCATTGTCCCCGCCGAGCTTCTCTCGCCGGAAGATCTCCGTTCGTTAACCCGTCATTGCTGGGCTCTGCAGATTCAACTTACCCTCGTAAATTCCGGAGCCCCCCCTTGCTTTGCGTCGCGAATGGAATAAAATCTTTCTCACATGAGTAATTCCATCCCTCACTTGGGCGCCAAAAAAGCAAAGTCCTACTCCAAGCCAGCGCTCGTTCGATATCGACCGGTCGAAACAAGCCCCATGGAATACACCATTTCATCCGGCACCCCGAACTCGGCAAAATGCGCCAATAATCCACCAGGCTGTCGGGGTCGAGGTCGCGGCATGATCGCTCCTCCTCCCTGGGGCTGAAACTCCCTTTCGATCACAACACTCGACTTTCATGACCGCTTCCTGCCAGATCTCCTCGCTCTCGCTTCCCCATTGGGATGTTTATCTCCTCCACCGCCCAGCTCCGCAGGGTTCCCACCAGCTTCTGGAATGTCTGGAATTCCCCGACCGCAATCATATGATCTTCCTGGCAAGCTCGATCTCATCGGCGCAAGGCGCGCAATCCCTGGATTTTCTCAGGGGGCTGATCGCCAGCCTGGGCATGAAGGTCAAAGGGCTGGAAAGAATGCAGCAAGCATTACTTCAGCATCTGAGGAACTTGATTCCAGACGGCAACCTACCCGCAATACTCATCCTGGACATACCCGCCGGAGATTCCGATGTTTGCTGGTCGTCATCGGACCCTGGGCGCTTCATTCATGCACCATCCCGGCAGAATGTACCGCCCCCGCGTTCACCACTCACATTCCTTACCTCTGACGATCCCATGCTGATTCAGGAAATCAGACCATTACTGACGAACACGGAGACCAAATTTTCCATAGTGGATGCCATGGAAAGCATTAGAGATCTATTAGAATCATCCGGCAGGCTCTCCACATCCATTAGCCTGGTTCACCTGAACAGGACGAGATAAGCGGGTATAACCGCCTCACTCCGATATATTTATCGGAGTGAAAAGAATTGAATTAAACTGTTGACAACTTTGCTGCTCTGACTTAGCTTCCCTTGGATCCGGGCCGAGTCGCCATGTGGCAAGTCGGCTCCATTTCGTGGCTCCCCACACTTGGTGGCAAGCCACTTTGAGGAGCAGGGTTTGACAGATCAGCAGCAGCAGCAACCGCGATGGGAAGAATACCTGACGAGTAAGGAAGCACAGGCTTACCTCAAGGTTTCGAGCGTTACGCTCTGGCGCCTGGTCAAAGAAGGTCAGCTTCCCGTCTATAAAATCCATAATCGCAACCGGTACCGGAAGCATGATCTGGATGCCTTCATGGAATCGCATCGAGTCGGCCCCCCCTCCATCTTACCGCCATCCGGAGGCGATACCGGCAAACCCTGATTCAAACGGGAGTAGATATGTTTAAGTGGTTATCACAAGCAAGAAGAGGGCGGCGTCCTAGATCAAACCGAGGTCGGAGCGTCTTGACCCGCTGGGCTCGACTCAGTCTCCAGGCAAGCGACATCCCAATCATCGCCGCGCTCCTCATTTCGGGAATTGCTCTCTGGTTTCTCGATCCTTCCTCAGCATTCAGTTCCTCCCCCGCCTGGGCGATGCCCGCGCGCTTCATCTCCACCGAGCTTGCTCTGCCCAATTTTCTGAAAGTCGTAGGGACGGAGGCGGGTTCAAGCCGAGTCTTGGATCTTGCCGAATTAGACGCGTCCGGAATTCAAGGCTGGGGAGGCAGATTACCCGAGCAGGATTTCGATCAATCGGACATATCCTGGCAAAGTTTACGTGATGAGACCGCGAATTTGCTCTATTCCTCAACCGCCGGCGGGCTCAATCCAGCGGCCGCATCCCCGCGCGAAAATCCGGATGCGAGCGGTAGCGGCCCCCGGATCACGTCGGGATTCGGATTCAGAAAGCTGGGCGGAGTGACCCGCCATCACGACGGCATCGACATCGCCATGACCTACGGATCTCCGATCGCCGCGAAATGGGCTGGTGAAGTCGTCTATGCGGGATGGCATCACGGTTATGGTCTGGCCGTTTTATTGAATCACGGCCAGGGCAAGGAATCTCTTTATGCGCACGCCTCATCGCTGCGGGTTCAGGCCGGCGACATGGTCCAGGCCGGCGACGTCATCGGCTACGTGGGAACCACGGGACGTTCCTTCGGCCCTCACCTTCACTTCGAAGTCCGCTACGACAACATCGCGGTCGATCCCGAAGAGGAATTTCTCCGCTCGCCTCGCTGAGCGAACGACTGAATTCCTCACTGACACCTCCGTTTTTCCGTTAAGATTGGATCATGCAGAGAGAAATCATGGTGGAGGCCGAAAACCTGGCAAACGCCCTGCGCATCGCGGCGACAAAGCTCGCCTGCCCGCCCGAGCGGCTCCGCCATAAGATCATCCAGGAGCCGCGGGCCGGGGTGCTGGGATTATTCTCCAGGAAAGCCCGTGTCATGGCGTGGTTCGACGACGGCGCCGAGCGTCACATCGATCAGGCGATTCATGCCGTCGGCAACCTCGACGGCAATTTCGTCGTGGAAGTCCGGGACACGGAACTTCTTCTCACGGTCTTTCCTCCTTCCGGCTCCGGAAGAGCGATCGATGAAAACAGCATCTTCATCGAGCTCATGGAATACGAACCCGAAGGGCTCGACGAAATCCTTCTCGCGCAGGTCGCCAGGGAAGCGGACGGGGCTCCGCACGTCATCGGAAAAATGGACTCCTCCGTATCGCGCGACGGCAAGGTCGAATTCCAGGTCGCCGACGACGCGATGACGGCGACCATGATGCTGGCGCCTCCGCGAAAGGGCGGGCGGGATATTTCCGGACAGGAAATCGCCGTAGCTCTCGTGCAGGCCGGAATTGTTCACGGCATCGATGCGAACGCGGTGGAAAAAGCCCTGCAGGAAAAGAACTATTTCCATCCCATGCCGATCGCGGCGGGCTCCGAACCCGCGACGGGCGAAGCGGGAGTGATCGCCTTCATGTTCCGCACGGACAGCCACATCGTGAACTTCAAGGAGGACAAGTCGGGCCGCGTCGACTATCACGATGTCGATCTCATCCAGGAAGTCAGGTCCGGCGACGTCCTGGCGCGCCGCGTGCCCGCCGGACCGGGCAAACCGGGCCGGGATGTTCTGGGAGGCGAAATACCCGCGCGGCGCGGAAAGGAAGCGAAGCTTCCCTCCGGAAAGAACGTCTTCGTCGACGGGAACGAATTGAAATCGGGAATCGACGGGCATGTATCGTTCGAATACGGCGATGTCATCGTTTCGCCGATCTATCATGTCCGCGGCGACGTGAACCTGGAGACAGGAAACATCGATTATAACGGAACGGTCCGCGTGGACGGCCTGATCGAGGACGGCTTCTCCGTCACGACGAAAGGGAGCCTCTTCGTGAAGAAGTCGATCGGAAAATGCAGGATCGACGTGGCCGCCAACCTCGTCGTCATCGGCGGAATTCTGGGCCGCGACGAGGCTGTCATAAAGACCGGCGGAGACATTGTCGCGCTCTTCATCGAGCACTCCAGCGTCCGCGCAGGTCGGGATGTGGTTGTCGGGGAAGTCATCCTGCATTCGGACGTGATCGCCGGCCGGAACCTGATGATGAACGGCACGCGCGGCGCCTTCATCGGGGGGCACGTTTCGACGGGCAGCAACATCACGGTGCGCACGCTGGGCGGAGAAGGCGCGACGCGAACCCACGTGCGGGCGGGGGTCAAGCCCGATCTCCTGGAATCGACGCGCTCGATGGACGCGGAGCTGCACGACCTGGAGGAAAAACTGGCGAAGATCCGTGAAGCGCTGAAGCTGATGGAGACGAAAGGGAGCCAGATCGCCGACATCGAACGGAAGCGCGTTCTCCTGATGCAGAGCGAAGCTCAGATTCGAACGCGCATCCGCGTCCTGTCAGACGCGCTGAAGAATCTCGGGAACAAGATCGAGACGGATTCCGCTCACGCGCGCATTCACGTCCTCGACACCGCGCTCTCCGGCACGCGCGTGGAGATCGGCAGCACGCATCTCCTCCTGCCCACCGACGTGCATTACGCCACCTTCAAGAAAATGGCGGGCGAAATCAAGATCTTCACATACAGCGAACGCCCGGCGGCGGGAGCGCAGGCATGACGACGCTGGCGGAGCCCACAGAATACGGGATGAAGCGCGCGCGCCTCATTGCGCTCATCCGAAGGCATATCGAGGCGGAACTGATGCTCGATTCCGGCGTCGTGTCCCGCCGGCCTGCCGCTCGGAACGAAAAAGACGAGCGCATGAAAGCACTCCTTGCGGGCTACGCGAATTGCCGCCTCTGCCGGCTCTGCGAGGAGAGAAAGACGATCGTTTCCGGCTCCGGAAGTGTCGCGGCGAAACTGATGATTGTCGGCGAAGCGCCGGGCGCGGACGAGGACGAGCAGGGGCTCCCCTTCGTGGGCCGTTCCGGACAGCTTTTGACAAAGATGCTCGCCTCGATCGGCATGGCCCGCGAGGACGTCTACATCACCAACACCGTGAAGTGCCGGCCTCCCGCAAACCGGAATCCGGAACCGGACGAACTCTCGGCATGCCAGCCGTTCCTGAGAGCGCAGATCGAGATCATCCGTCCGACGCTCATCGTCACCCTCGGTGGATTCGCCGCGCGCATCATTCTCGGGCTGGACGAAAAGACACCGATCTCGCGCGTGCGAGGACAGGTGTATCTCCATGACGGCATCCGATGCATACCCACGTTTCATCCCGCGTATCTTCTCCGTAATCCCTCCGCCAAGAAAGAAGCGTGGCAGGATCTGAAGAAAATCCGGGTACTGCTGGATGAACAGGGAGCGAAGTCCTGAACCCGGAGGCGCCACCGGATGACGCGGCCGGCGATAAGCGCTTCGTTTCGCTCCTGCTGCCCGTTCCTCCGCGCGTGGGCGAGACCTTCACGTATCGCGCCGGCGGGGAGGTGCGGCTGGGAGAGCGCGTCGAGGCGATCTTCGGCAAGCGCCCCCTGATCGGATATGTCGTCGCGGAAGGCTCCCCGTTCAAGGACGCCCGCGACGTCGGCCGCCGTCTCGACGACGAACCGCTTTTCACGCCTGAAATCATCGATTTGACGCGGTGGATGTCCCGGAAATATTTCGCGCCCTGGTATCGATGCATGGAAGCGGCGGTGCCGGCGGGCCTGAAGATGAAACACGCGGCACGCGGAAAGTCGCGCCGCGTTCTCGAATCGATGCTGGGCCGAGGCGATGCGGAAAAAGCCTTCGCGGGCGACGAGCGGATGCGATCGGCCATGCTCATGGTCATCGATCATCCCCGCTCGCTCTCCATTCCCGATGTCGCCGCCAAGTTCGAATTGACGAGAGGTCGCATCGAAACGCTCGTACGGCGCGGTCAGTTGAAAGTGGAGTCGATCGAGGAACGGCGCGATCCGTTCGGCAGGGGGCGGCTGGAGCGCGACGAGCCGAGATTCCTGAACGTGGAGCAGGCCGCGGCTCTGGCGCGGATCCTGGAATCGCGCGAGGGATCGGAAACGCTCCTGATGGGTGTCACCGGATCAGGAAAAACGGAGGTCTATCTCCAGGCCATATCGGCTTCCCTGGCGGAGGACCGCGGGGCCATCATCCTCGTTCCGGAGATTTCGCTGACGCCGCAGACGGTCGACCGATTCCGCGCCCGCTTCGGCGAGACGATCGCGGTGCTTCACTCCGCTCTCTCGGCGGGCGAGCGCTATGACGAATGGATGCGCATCCGATCCGGCACGGCGCGCGTCGTCGTCGGCGCCCGCTCCGCCGTCTTCGCTCCCGTCGACCGGCTGGGTCTCATCGTCATCGACGAGGCTCACGAGTCCGCGTACAAGCAGCAGGAGTCTCCCCGCTATCATGCCGTGGACATCGCCCGCGAGCGAGCGCGGCTGACAGGAGCGCGCCTGATTCTCGGCACGGCGACGCCTCTCTGCGAAACCGCCGCGGCGGCGCTGCAGGAGCCTCGCCGGATCGGGGTGGCCCGCCTGACACGTCGGATCGCGGAACGCCCCCTGCCGGAAACGACGATCGTCGACATGCGCGAGGAACTGGCGGAGGGACACCGTTCCATCTTTTCGAGGGCGCTTCAAAAGCGCGTCAGGCTGGCGCTCGCGGCGGAAGAACAGGTGATCCTCTTCATCAACCGACGCGGCCATGATTCGTTCATTCTCTGCCGCTCCTGCGGCGAAGCCGTGAAATGTCCGCTCTGTTCCGTTTCGCTCACTCCTCATCGCGGATCCCATCGGGACGGTCAGCTCATCTGCCACTTCTGCAATCACAGGGCGTGCATGCCGGAGACATGTCCGAAATGCGGTTCGCGAGCCATCAAGAGTTTCGGCGCCGGCACGGAAAAGATCGAGGCGGAGGCCCGGAAGACATTTCCGGGCGCGCGCGTCATCAGGATGGATGCCGATACGACGGTCCGCAAGGGCGACCACCGCCGGATTCTCGACGACTTCGCCTCGGGACGATTCAACATCCTCGTCGGCACGCAGATGATCGGCAAAGGACTCGATCTCCCGAAGGTCACGGTCATCGGCATCATCGCCGCGGACAGCTCGCTTCACATTCCCGACTTTCGCGCTCCGGAACGCACGTTCAGCCTCCTGACACAGGTGACCGGCCGGGCGGGCCGAAGCGATCTGCCGGGACACGCCGTCATCCAGACCTACGCGCCCGAACACTACGCGATCCGCCACGCCGCGGCCCAGAACGTGGACGCGTTTCTCCGCGCCGAGCTCGCGATCCGGAAAGCCTCGGGACTTCCGCCGTTCACGCGCATCATCCAGTGGACCTGCGAATCGCAGCGCGAAGCGATGGCGATGGAAGCGGCGGGCCGGGTCGCGGAATCTCTGCGGTCCCGGCCCGGCGTGATCTCAGGTCCCGCGCCGGCACCCTTCTCGAGGCTCCGCGGGCGCCACCGATGGCAGGTCCGGTGGATCTTCGATCCGCTCCTGGCGGAAGAGTCGATCCGCGAGACCGTCCTTGCGGCCGAGCAGCCCTTCGCGGAAGAACTCCGGATCGTCCTTGACGTCGATCCGGCCGACATGTTGTGAGGAGGATGAAGTAATTCATCCTTCATAATTCATCCTTCATCCCTATAATGCTTCCATGATCGATCAGAGCAAGCCCGTGCTTATTCTCGGGGGCGAAGGATTCGTGGGATCCCATCTCGCGGACCGCCTACCCAAGGCGCGCGCTCTCGACGATCGCAGTTTCAACAAGCATCTCTTCGACAGCACGACCGTCAAGGATATCTGTGCCGATCTCGAATCGGACATACGCGGCTGCGGCCTCGTGATCCACGCCGCCTGCCGCGACATCCGGAATTCGATGGTGCAGCCTCTGGAGGATGCCCGGACCAATGTGCTGGGGACGTTGAACGCTCTCTCCGTGTGCAGAAAATTGCAGGTTCCTCTCTTCTATATCTCCTCCGTCTCCGTGGAGCGCGAGGTGAATCACTATGCGGTCTCGAAATCCGCGGGCGAACGATACACCCTGATGTACCGTCAGTGGGTGCCGACTTGCGTCGTGCGGCTCTCCAACGTCTTCGGACCTCGCGACACGGAGAGCGTCGTCGCCCGGTGGCTGAGGGAGGATGAAATCACCGTCGTCGACGAGAATGCGACCAGGGACTTCACCTATGTCGAGGACACGGTCAGCGGCATCCTCCGCGCGATCGAAGTCTGGCCTGCGGAGGTCGTCAACATCGGAACGGGAGTCGAAACGAGGCTCGGAGATCTCGCGGAATGGATCGCGAAGAAGACCGGCAAGCCGATCCGCATGATGCCCCCTCGTGAAATCGATAATGTTCACCGTCGCGTGGTGGACCCGCGCGATGCGGAAGCCCGGATCGGCTACCGCGCCAAGTGGAATATGAACGATGCTCTGGAACACTACCTGGGGAAATACGATCATCCCAGCCTGAAAGCCACCAACCGATTCAGCCGATGAAGTTCGGCGTCATCATACCGGTCTACAACGAACCGCGACTCGCCGGGCTCCTCGCCCGTTTCGATTTCGCCGCCACGCCCGACGTCTTCGTCGTCGACGACGGATCCGATGACGGTTCCACGCGGTTGACGGGGTCCTATCCCGTGACGCTCCTGAAGCATGAGCGGAGAATCGGCGTCGGCGCGGCGATACGGACCGGGCTCCTGCATCTCAAGGATTCCGGATTCGATGTCGCGGTCGTCATGGCGGGAAACAACAAGGATAATCCCGCGGAAATCCCTCTCCTTCTGGATCCCCTCTCTTCCGGCGCCGACTACGTCCAGGGGTCCCGCTACATGAGGACTTCGGAACGCGGCGCCTTCGGGCTCGGCAGGCATTTTCTCACGCGCACGGCGCCGATCCTCTGGTCGCTCCGGTTCGGCCGCAGGCTCACGGAAGTCACCAGCGGCTTTCGCGCCTACAGGCTCTCGCTGCTGGACCGTCCCGGAGTCGACATCCGGCAGGACTGGCTCAACAAGTATGAACTGGAACTGTACCTCCAGTACAAGGCCCTCGCGCTGGGTCTGAATTACGTGGAGGTGCCGGTCACGAAGGTCTATCCGTCGGACGGCAGGCCAACCTCGAAGATCAGGCTCCTGCTGGATTGGGACTGGTGGTCCTTCATGCGGCCGATCGTGCTCCTGTCGCTGGGATTGAAAAAATAGGGAGAAATATTCTAGCGGGGTTCGAGCACCTTCATCACGACAAATACTTCGGTCGGTCGCGTGGAAAATGCATAGGGGAACGCTCCCCCCGCCGACGCGTAAAACGCGGCGCCGCATTCGAGCGAATTGAGCCGGACGGGCAGCGGCGAATCATAGCGGAATTCGCGAATCGTTTCCGTAGGCAGGGTCCAACCGCGTCGGATGGTCGCGGGAATGGAGTTGGTCGGCGAGAGCACCAGGTCGCCCGGCCGCAGATCAGCCTGGTTCCAGACGGGCGTCCATCCCTTCCGCCTGAGATAATGATTGAATCCGAAAAAGGAATCTCCTACGAAACGCTTTCCGCCGGTCTCGGCGCTGATGATCGGATCCCGCGCCACATCCTCCGCAATCCGACTCTGCGTCTCCGCCTCGATGCGTTCCTCCGTGGCCAGGACGGCGGAGAGGCTGCCGGTTCCCACGATGAGGAGAACCATGACGAAACGAAAAGGCCGCTCGGACGCGAAGGAGAAGCGAACGCTGTCGACCGCCAGGCATGCCAGGGGCGGAATCAGGACCAGGTAATACCGGGCGGCCAGCCACGGCATCGGCACGTGAAGAAGCAATAGGTAGCCCCACATCCAGATCTGCGCCATGCGATTCAGATTCCGACGGAGAATCAGGAAGAGAGCGAGCATGACCAGAGCCGAACTCTGAAACAGGGAGAGCAGTATCGCCGGGTCGGCGGAAAATCCTCCGAGAGGGGTCGTGTAAAAATACGCGAGGACGACCGCAAAGGAACCGAATGAGAACGCGACCCTCGGATGACGCAGGGCCGCTAGCGGGAGAAAAGCCAGAGCAAAGCCGGTTGCTCCGCCGAGAAACGAGAAGCCTGAGAAGGTCTTGATCCAGAGCACGCCCGAGAGAGGGCGTTTCCACGCCGCCGTGATATGCGGCTCCCCATACAGAGCGGCTGTCCATAGACACCAGGCCAGGGAGATGAGAAGAGGCGCGATCATGCATTTCAATTTTCCTATCCTGGAGCGGAAACAGGGGTCTTCGATCCAGACCCATGCCGGCGCCAGGAGGAGAAAGGGATAGGCCGTATATTTCACGAGGGGCGCCAGTCCCAGCAGCGCGCTTCCCGCCCAAAGCGAAAGGCCGGACCCGTCCTTTTCCCATCCGCGTAGAAATAATTCAAGCCCCCAGACGGCGAAAGGCAGGATGGCCATATCGATGAGCAGGGAACTGGAATTCAACCAGAAGACCGGGCATACAAGCGCCAGCCATGCGGCCCACACGGGACGCGAGCAGAGACGGCGAGCCAGCGCGAGTATGCCCGAGATCGAGATGAGAGGAAAGATGAGGTAGACGAGACGCAGCCGGCTTTCGTCCGAGCCGAACAGCGCCATGGCGGCGGCGAGGAAATAGTGCATGACCGGCGGATTGACCATGCGCGGAGGTTCGCCGGAGACCCAGCCCGCCGCATCCTCCATGGTATCGTCGCTCCGAAAATCATACGGCCTGGCAGGATCGTGGAGAAGTCCCTCCGCCATCGTGACATGGTAATGGTCGTCGACGTAATAGGGACGCGAGCAGAACGGAAGACTCAGGACGATGCAGGCGATCCAGAGCGCCAGGTGCTGCCGACCGCTTGCCGCGCGCGAACGCCCGGCCGGCGCCGCTATTTCAGCTTCCACAAGCGGCATGCCCGATCCTGATATACAAGCTCAAGTTCGTTCGCCTGCAGTCTTTCCCAGCGCATGGCTCCGGTCTCCGTCAGGGTGAGCGTTTCATAGGATTGAAGCCGTCTCCACTCCGCGTCGTTCACGAGAAGATGCGTAAATCCTCCGGACCGCAGGTAACGGATTCCCTTCTCTTCGTCATCGGGATCGTTGAGGTTCGCCACGAGCGGCTGGTTCGAATAGACGGGAACGGCCTGGAACGGCCTCTCGATATAGTGCGCGCGCTGATCCCCGAGAACATGAATTCGCGCGTTGTCCGGCAGGTTTCCCGTGAATTTCGCCGCTTCGTGATAATCGAGCTTCCGCCCGAGATACGCGTCCGCGGGCTCCAGCGAGATCGCGGCCTCGAGCTTGCCGGATTGGCGCGTGATGAGCGCGAAGGAGTGGATATTCGAGAAGAAGAGAAGGAGGATGGGAAGAAAAACCATTCCTCGTCCTGCTCCATGAGCCGCCCGTGTCCACACGCAGAGGCCCCATGCGGACAGTACCGCGAGAAGAGGAAAGGCGGGAACGAGAAACCGCGAGACAGGCTTTGTCATCACCCAGACCACGTAAAATCCGGCGAAGAGGAGAAAGAGCGGGCGGGACAGGCGATGGCGTATCGGTTGCAGGGGCCAGATGAGCAGCAGCGCGAGTGGAAGTCCCCATCCGAAATTTCCAAGGAGATCGAAGCCTCCTCCGAATTTCTCTTTCTCCAGCGCGAGCTCGATGGGAATGACCAGGATGGCGCGGAGATTGGTCCACGTGTCTCCGTATTCGGAAAGCATGCGCAGAAAGTACAGCGACGCCTCGCTTTTCAAAGCCGGGTCCGACATGGCGTCGCTGAAAAAGGGGAAGACGGGATTTCCGGTCATCCAGATGTTTCTGACAAACCAGGGCGCGGCGGCCAGGAAGGCTCCCAGCGAGAAACGAACCACGCGGCGGCGCGCCACCCATCCCACGGCAAGCAGGATGACCAGCGCGGCGCCTGTGTATTTGATACCGAATGTGAATCCCGCAGACAAGCCGCACAGCCATTCGCTGCCGTATGACGTTTCATTCCGATCGAAAAGGCAAAACGCGAAGAGGGAGAGAAACGTGCAGCAGGCGAGAGGAATATCGACGTACGCGTCGGACGCCAGCAGGAGCCAGAACGGCGTCACGGAAACAAGCGCGGCGGCCGTCCAGCCGACTCCTTCATCCACGAAACGGCGCGCGAAGGCGATCACCGCGATGACGCTCAGGATGGACATCGTCCAGACGAGAAGACACGGCCCGCTCGCAGCGCCGGTTCCCATCAGCAGCAGAAAATTCATCTCCATCACCTGCGGGTAGGACGCGAAGACATTTCCGGGTACCGGGATCCAGCGACCTTCCTGCAGGAACATGTTCGGAAGTCCGCAATGGTACACGAGCGAATCGTAGTACACGGGCGGCATGAGCGCGGCGAGAAAAGTCAGAAAATGGGGGACGATGAGAAGGGGCGCCCAGGAAGGCGGGGCGAGCGGGATTCCGCCATTCATGCCTCGCTCCCTGAGAAACGCTGGCCACGCCGGCAGGAGGGCCAGGGCGAGAAAGGCGGTCAGGCAGGGGCGCGACCAGAGCCCCGCGATGCCCAGGATGAACACTTCGATGGAAATGAGACCGAGCCCGAGCGTGATGGAAAAGAGAGCCCGTTCCCATCGATCGAGCGTCACCCGCAGGCGCGCGACGAGGCACAGTCCCTGGCCCCACGAAGCGATCAGGAGCAGTGCGACCGCGATGACATTTCCTGCGCAGGACAGAAGCGCGCGAAGATTCCATCGCGCCAAGAGCTCCGCCGCGGCATAGAAAAGCAGCGCTCCAAGAATCCAGGATCTCGCGGACGGCGAAAGCGAGAGGCCGCCTCGCGAATTCAAACCGTCGCGCCCGCGGATTTGCACCAATATTCGAGCGTGTCGATCCACCGCGGATGGTCGTTCAGGCAGGGAATCAGCTTCAGATCCTCACCGCCCGCCTCGAGAAAGGTTTCCCTCCCCCGCACCGCGATCTCCTCGAGCGTCTCGAGGCAGTCGGAGACGAATGACGGGCAGATGACGAGGATCTTCTTCACGCCTTCCTTCCCGAATCGTTCGAGCTCATGATCCGTGAAAGGAGTCAGCCACGGATCGCGGCCGAGCCGGGACTGGAACGCGACCGCGTACTTCTGCCTGGGAATTCCCGCCCTCTTCACAAACGCCCTCACGGTCTTGAAGGCCTGGGCGCGGTAGCAGGTATCATGAGCGATGCTCTTCGTCTCGCAGCAGTTTTCCACCTGCTGGCAATGCGTATGCGTGGGATCGGCGAGCTTCAAGTGCCGGACAGGTAGGCCGTGAAAGCTGAAGAGCAGGAGGTCGTAATCCGTCTCCAGGAATTTCTTCGACGCTTCAACCATCGCATCGATGTACATCGGATCCTCGTAGAACGGAGGATGAAGCGTGAGTTCCAGGTTCGGCGCCTGCGCTTTCAGCTCCTCGCGAACCTTGACGACGCAGGTCTCGTAGGACGACATCGCGTAATGCGGGTACAGCGGAACCAGATGGATGCGGGTGATGCCGGGCTTGGCGGCCAGGCGGGAAACGGCCTCGCGGATCGAAGGATTGCCGTACCGCATTCCCAGTTCCACCGGCGCCGCAATGCGCTCCTGCAGGAGCCTTCGAACGGTCCTGCTGGTGACGACGAGCGGCGAGCCGTCGGCCGTCCAGATGCTGGCGTACGCCTTGGCGGTCTCCTTCGGGCGAAACGGAAGAATCATTCCTTCCACGACGAAGAGCCGGACGGGAAACGGACTGTCGATGACGCGCTCGTCCATGAGGAATTCCCGGAGGTATCGACGCACGTCGGGAACCTGGGTCGAGTCGGGCGATCCGAGATTGATCAGGAGCACCGCGCTACCGCCCATGAATCGCCTCGCTCATCCTTCTCGCCGCCGTCCATCCGGACTCGATCGCATTCGGAAGCGAAATCCCGTCCCGCCACGTTCCCGCGAAAAGCAATCGCGGATTCGCCTCCTCGATCGCCGCGCACGCCGAAATAAAACTGCCGTGTCCCGTCTCCATCTGCGGAATGGCGCGATCGAACTGAAAGCTCTTTAGGTATACAGGCTCGCTTTTCACACCCAGCAGCTCCTTCAATTCCGCCATGAGAATCGGCAGCACGGCGTCCAGTCGATCCCTGCCCATGTCCGGTCGCCGCGATCCCCCGATGAAACTCGCCAGCGTCACGCAACCGTCCGGAGCTCTTCCCGGAAAAAGCGAGGACGTGAAGAGCGTGCCGAGGTGATTCAACTTTTCCGAGGACGGGATCAGATATCCGAAACCGTCCAGGGGATGCTCAATATCATTCCTCCGGAAACCAAGCGTCACCGTGCGAACCGGAGCGTATGGAATTTCCGCCAGCATCGCAACATCGTTGGACCTCCCGGGCAGCCGGAATTCGCACGAACCAAGAGCGTGCGACGGCAGGCAGCAGATGACGCCGGAGGCTTCCAGGACGAACGGGCCGCCGCCGGATTGCCCATGCACCTTCCAACCACCCGCGCCGGATTCCACGGCCGCCACGCGGCAGGACGGATGAAAATCCGGTCCGAGCCGCGCGGCAAGATGCTCCGGAAGCGCTTTCATTCCGGAACGGAAGGAGACGATCCCGCGCGATCTTGTCTTCGGCTCCTTCACCTTCCTGATCATCCCCATGAAGATCGAGCCATAGTCGCGCTCCATCCCGTGCACGCCCGGAAAAGCATGGCGCATGGAGAGGCGCTCCGGATCGCCGGCGTAAATTCCCGAGATGAAGGGATCGACCAGATAGGCGAGCGGCTCCTCGCCGATTCGTCGGCGGACGAAATCCGCGATAGTTTCATCAGGATTTCCCCGGGGCATGAACGGCTCTGCCAGGACGCGCATTTTAGCGGCCAGGGAGAGAACCGGTGATGTGAGAAGAGCTCCGGGGGAAGCCGGGAGCGCCAGCAGCTTGTGGTTCCGTACGATGTAGCGCTTCTTCGCGGCATCCTGAGCTTCGATGAATTCCGAATTCTCCAGGCCGGCATCGCGGACCAATTCCCGCACGCGGGGCGTGGCGGCCATCAGGGAATTCGGGCCGGCCTCCGCGAGAAATCCATCCTCGATCGAGGTATCGATCACGCCGCCGGGCCGCGAAGACGATTCCAGGACGACGGATTCGAGATTCATCTTGTGCAGGTAGTGAGCGGCGGCCAGGCCCGTGATTCCTCCTCCCAGTACGGCAATCGGTTTCATACCGTCTTTGAAAAGCGGGCCTGCCCTTCCTTGTAATAGGCGTCAAAACGCATGGCGATGATGCGGATCAGGAGCCGGCCAAGCTGGGTAACGTCGATGCCGGAAGCGGAGCGAACGAGGAGACCGTCCTTCTCGAGATCCTCGAGGTTCTCGATTTCTCCGCGGAAATAATCCGCGAAATCGATCTTCGCCAGGCGCGACATTTCCGCGTAGTCGAGCGCCATGTCGCACATGAGCCTCTGAATCGTGACGCGCCTGATGCGATCGTCGTCGGTCAGGAGGCAGATCTTCGCCAACGGCCACTTGTTCCGGTCCAGGGCCGCGCCATAGTCGCCGATCTCCTTGAGGTTCTGCGCATACAGTTCCTCCGTCTGGGATATGGCCGACATGCCGTAAGCGTGGATATCCGCTCCGGAACGCGTGCTGTAGCCCTGGAAGTTCCTCTGCAGGGTTCCGGCCTTCTGAGCCGCCGCCAGCTCGTCATCCTGACGCGCGAAATGATCCATCCCGATATAGACATATCCAGACGACGTCAGCTTCTCGATTGTCATCTTCAGAAGTTCGAGCTTCATCTCCGGTGACGGCAGGCTCTCATCCTTCAATATCTTCTGAGCCGGTTTCATCCACGGAACATGCGCGTAGCTGAAGACAGCGAAGCGGTCGGGTGAAAGCGCGAGGATTTCGTCCAGCGTTTTTTCGAACGAGGCGACCGTCTGGTACGGTAGACCGTAGATAAGGTCGATGTTGAGGGACGAAAAACCCTCCTCGCGGATCCACTGGATGACTGTGGATGTCATCTCCAGGGGCTGGATCCTGTTCACGGCCTTCTGCACTCTCGGGTCGTTGTCCTGCACTCCTATGGAAGCGCGGTTGAATCCGGATCGGGCCAGCGCCGCGACATGGTCGCGCGTCAGTTCCCGCGGATCCATCTCCACTCCCAGTTCCGCCTCAGGATCGAATCGGAACCGGCTTCGTATGATGTCGTTCAACCGCAGGATTTCATCGGGCGATAGAAACGTGGGTGTGCCGCCGCCGTAATGCATCTGCACGACCGGACGGTCCGGATGGACGAGCGGCGCGCGCAGCTCGATCTCCTGCTGCAAACGATCCAGGTATGGAGTGGTCACCGCGTGATTTCTGGTGATGACGGTCGTGCAGCCGCAGAACCAGCAGAGCGTGTCGCAGAAGGGCAGGTGAAAATAGAGGGAGAGCGGCCGGTCCGGTTGATTGGAGAGCTGCATGGCCTTCCAGGCTTCATCGCTGTCGGCGGCATCGCGGAACTGCGGCGCTGTCGGATACGAGGTGTAGCGCGGACCGGGCTTGTTGTATTTGCGGATGAGATCGAGATCGACGATGAGCGGACTGGTCATGACTTTCCGCCCGGGCGCGCGCGGTGGCTCCGGACGGTCTCCACGAGCGCCTCGATATTTTCCAGCTTCGCGTCGGGCGGCACGCCGTGCCCGAGGTTGAAGATGTGACCGGGCCGGCCCTTCATCTCGTCGATGATCCTCCGCGTGCTCCGCGCGACCGTCTCCGGGGTCGTGCGCAACAGAGCCGGATCGAGATTCCCCTGCAGCGCCATGCCGCTGGGGATGCATGAAGCGGCTTCCGACAAGGAATACGACCAGTCGATGGAGAGGGCATCCGCGCCCGTTGCCGCGAGATCATTCCAGATCCCGTGCACGCCTCGGGCAAACACGATCACGGGAATTTTCCCATCGAGCGCCCGGATGATGCGCTCGATCCATCGCCCAGATGCATCCCAGTAATCCTGCTGCGCCAGCATTCCTCCGAAACTGTCGAAGATCTGGATCGCATCGACGCCCGCGCGGATCTGGAGCTTGAAATACTCGATGAGGGCGCGCGTCAGGATCGCCATGAGCCGGTCGAACGATTTCCGGTCCTCGAAGAACCATTCTTTCAGATGAGCGAATTCTCCGGAGGAACCGCCTTCCGCCATGTAGTTTCCGAGGGTCCAAGGCGAACCTCCGAAACCGAGGAGGGCTGTCTCAGGAATCGCCGTGCGCAGCAGGCGCAGGGCGTCATATTCGTAGGCCAGCCGTTCGGCGATCCCTTTCGTCCGGAGACGATCGATGTCCCGGCTGCGGCGGATGCTGAACGAGAGCGAAATCCCCTTGCCTTCGACGAAGCGGTACGACTGGCCGAGAGCTTCGGGCACGACGAGAATATCGCTGAAGAGAATCGCCGCGTCGAAACCGAAGCGACGAACCGGTTGGAGCGTGACTTCGGCAGCCAGGTCCGGATCGCGAACCAGCTCGAGAAAGGAATATTTTTTCCGGAGCCGGCGATACTCCGGCAGCGACCGGCCGGCCTGGCGCATCAGCCAGACGGGCGCACGATCCGTGCGTTCGCATCGGCAGGCGCACAGGAATCGTTCCCGCGCCGTAATGGTCTTTCTGTCAGGAGATTTCTTCACCATGCGTTGCTCATATCCGGCCTTTCAATTCCATGATCTGATCCACGAGCGAAGGCGGATCATAGCCCAATGCATAGGCGCGGGCGCTGTCCAGCGCCACATCCGGCGGGCGCGGCGCCGCCATCGGCACATCCTTCTGACGGCACGGCTTGATATCGGCCGAGACGATTTCCAGCCGGGAAGCCAGCATCAGGCCGAAATCATGGCGGCTGATCCGTTCACGACCTCCGAGATGAATCAGGCCGTTCACCTTCGCCAGCGCCAGCAGCAAGCCCTGGCTCGCGACGCGTCCACTGACCGGCGTCCGGAATTCATCCATGAAGAGACGCAGCTCCTGCCCCGCACGCATCGACTTCAGAAACGGCTGGATGAAACTCGTCGCCACCGGTCCCGGATCTCCGAACATCAAAGGCATCCGGCTGACCGCCGCGCGGGGATAGCGTTCCATGATGCCCTTCTCCGCCTCGACCTTCTGTTCGGCGTAATAGCTGACCGGCGAAACAGGATCGGATTCCCTGTAAGGCGACCGTGTCCCGTCGAAGACAAGATCAGTGGAACAGAAGGCAAGAGCAATACCGCGATCCGCGCAGAGGCCGGCGATGTTCAGGGCGGCATCCACGTTGATCTTCTGCGATTCCGATCGGTGTTCCTGGCAATAATTCGGCTGTGAAGCCGCCGCAGTATGGATCATCGCATCCGGCTTGATGGAGGAGAACATTTCCTTCAAGGCGCGATAATCCGTCAGATCGACCTTCTCGACCGTCGCTCCGTCGAGCTCGATCCGGCGTGAATGAACTGTCGCATAGACTTCCCAATCCCGTCCCGCGGTTTGCACAAGATTCCATCCCAGGAATCCACCGCCACCGGTAACGAGAAGTTTTTTCATCCGTTTATCATAGAAGAGAATGCCCCTTGGATGAAGCTCATTCAAGACAGCGGCACCCAGCGAAATGAATTGATCTTGATATCGGTGCGTGGTAACGTATGTGCCTCGTTGCGGGGTAGAGCAGTCTGGTAGCTCGTTGGGCTCATAACCCAAAGGTCGCAGGTTCAAATCCTGCCCCCG
>CAZCME010000033.1:0-22428 GCA_964499705.1 uncultured bacterium
CGCCCAAGGAACATCTCGGCCTCCCGGACCGCGGAGCGGTCCGGGACGGCGTCATCGCGTACAAGATCGCGGCGCACGCGGCGGACCTGGCGAAGGGCCACCCCGCCGCGCAGGTCCGCGACAACGCGTTATCCAAGGCGCGGTTCGAGTTCCGCTGGGAAGACCAGTTCAATCTCGGGATCGACCCGGAGCGAGCCCGCGCGTATCACGACGAGACGCTTCCGCAGGACAATTTCAAGACTGCGCCGTTCTGCGCCATGTGCGGCCCGTCGTTCTGTTCCATGAAGCTGACACAGGATATCCGGGAGTTTGCGAAGGCAAGGATGAAGGATGAGGGATGAAGATCTCTTCCTACTTCCCTCCTTTTTTCTTCGACTTCACTTTTTGTAAGAATTGTATGTCCGTGTGATCAGTATCTTTCCCCTTGCCCTCGGCAATTCGTTTTTCCTTCATCTGGATAAGGTGATCGACGGAAGCGCATGCCAATCGGGGATTCTCGCTCACGATGGCCGCATCCCGCTTTAAAATGGCAAAAGGAACGGGATTTTCAAAGACGAAGTCTATCTGGTCGATAACCTCGCCCTGTTCATCGCGCAAGTAGAAATTCAACGCGCCCAGTTTTGCGCGATTCGCATAATTCTTTGCGACTGTTTTCTTTTCAGCCCATGTCACATTTTGATTCGAGTCCACGCTCAGCGGCATTCGGTAATCCAGCTCATACATGAGATCTATGATTTGATCAGCGTCCACGATGCGCGCGGCCCAATCCATGTCGCCGGAAAGCCGTGAGCTTCCCAGAACATTGCAGGCTTTCGCTCCGATCAAAACAAGCGGTATTCGATGATCGTTGAAGTGCTGTATCAACGCCACCGGCGAGATGGCTTTGCTCACGTCGAACGCATCCTTACCCATTCATGAAGCAACCGCTCCCGATAGGAGGGCAATCCGATACTGCGAAGAAATTCATAATGCGAACGCGCTTGCTCCGTCGCGACTTCCAGGCGCTTCAGCGGTTTCAGGCGTTCCATCATCCACCGCCCATCGTGCATCTTGTTGAGGAGTTCCTGTCGTTCCGCCCGAAGCGTAGCCTGTCGCGCCACGCCGCCCTTCCGGGCGAACGCCCTGCGCTCCGCAGCCGTCATGGCATCCATGCGCGCGCGCCCGCCCTTCTTCCCACCCCTGCGGCCCAGGGCCACCGCGTGAGGATTCTTTCGCATGAAGGAACTATATCACAGCCAGAGCGCTCTTGCTTAAAAAAACGAATATAACGACGGTTTATTATCCTGCCCATCCTGCCTATCCTGTTAGAAAAGTTGCTTAGAAATTGTACTGCAGCGAAATCCGGTGCGACATGTCCAGCTCGTCGTAGTCGGCCCAGGCGTAATCGAGCGTGAACCGGTCCATCTTGAAGCCCGCGCCGGCCGTCAATCCGCTGCCGATCTCGTTCGTGTGGTCGTAGCCGACACGGAGAGCGAGCATGTTGGCGACCCAGTATTCGCCGCCGGCGTGGACGTAGATGTCGTCGTCCTTCACCGTCTTCTGGACGTCGGCGGTCACGAGAAACCGCTCCGCCATCATCCGGTAGGCTGCTCCGAGGCGGAACGTGATCGGGAGATCGTCGTCCTTGGCCTTCAGGCGCAGCTTGTCGCCGAGGTTCGTCACGGCAAAGCCCACGGAGAGCGGATTCCCCTTCTCCCGCCAGTAGGCGCCCAGGTCCGCCGCAACCGTCGCGTCGTCATACTCGGCGATCTCCTCGCGGACATACTTCACGGTCACGCCGAGATTCAGGCCGTCCATGAGCATCGGCCGGCCGTAGCCGAGCGAGATGGCGTAATTGGATGCGTCGAAACCGGCGCCGGTGGAGACGGAATTGGAATTGTTCGGGTCGGCGGTGTTATTAATGAAGGTGCGGCTGAAATTTCCGAGGTCGAAGTAATTCACCGAGACGCCGATCGTTCCCACGTCCAGGGGATGAACATAGGAAAGATATTCCTGGTTCAGGTCGAGGAAATACTCGTTGTGCGCGAAAGCGAGCTGCTGAGGCGCGACACCCAGGGCGCCGGGGTTGAAGTGCATGGCGTACGCGTCATCGGCCAGGGCCGCATACGCGCCTCCCAGGGCATTGGCGCGGCCTCCGACGGGAACGAGGAGAAAGTTCGCCGCCGTCGCACTAGGCTCGGCGTAGGCGACGCTTGCCGGGAATCCGATCGAAAGCGTCATGCCGAGGACGCAGGAAAGCAGGCACGCGAGGAAGCCGGGATTTTTTCTCATCGCACGATCGCCACCTTCCGAACTGCCGTCCCGCCTCCGCCCTTCACGACGATCAGATACACGCCGCTCACCACTTCCTGGTTGTCCTGGTTTCGCGCATCCCAGACGACGAGTCCCGTCGTCCCCGCATCGGGGATCTCGTCGACGAGGCGCCCGCGGAGATCGAAGATCTGGATCTTCGATCCGGACGGGACGTTGCCGATCCGGATCCCCGCCGTCGCCGTTCCCTGCTCGCCGTTCGACTGGTCTCCGTCATACGGCACATAGGGATTCGGATAGACGATGATGCTCGACGCGGGAAGCGCCGCGGAGAATCCTCCGGTCGGGAAGACGCCCATGATGCCGTTGTGGAGCGTCAGGATGGAGATCGTATCGCCCGTCGCGTAGTTGAGGAAACTGTCCGGCAGGCTCTGATTCACGATGCGGGAGTCGGTGCGCGCGATGAGCCATCGGCGCGAGACCGTGTCGAAGAAGAAGATCTCGAGCGATGTCTTGACGGCCTGCAGCGCCGAGTCGAGAGTCCATGTCCGGCGGAACCGGTTGAAGCTCGAAGACGCCTCTCCGATCGTCGCTCCGAGAGAATCCTGCACGGTGATCTCCCGGATCGTCCGCTGGCCAAGGATGAAATTCCCGATGAGGTTGATCGAATCCGAGGAACTCGTCAGCACCACGGTATCCGGCACGGAGACGATGATGAAGGCCTGCCGGATCGTGTCGGCGAAGTCGATGATGAACCGGATCGTGTCGCCGTTCGTTCCGGTCTGCCCGATCTGGCAGACGATCGTATCCGTCGTTCCCTGCAGGAATGTCACGGTCTCGCTCACGTTGTCGTTCGCCGTCCGGTCGACGGCGGCAACCGTCTCCCCGGTCGTCGGGTTGTAGGTCGCCGAGATCGTCGTGCCGAGACCCAGCTGGAGTGCGATCGTGTCGGAGACGCCGGCGGACGTATTGCCCGCGCTGTCGCGGACGACGACCGTGCAGGTCTTCGCGCCCGCGGCGGATGTCAGAGTGACGGTCCGCTGGAAACTGGAGGCTCCGTTGAATCCGATGAACGTCGTCGACGATTCGACAATGTCGCCCGTCAACTGATACGACGCGACGCCGAAAGAATCGGACGAGGTGAAGGTGAGGACGACGAGCGTGTCGCCGGAAACGAGCGCGCCGGTGTCGAGCGACACGGAGTTCACATTCGGCGCCGTCGAGTCGGAGACGAACCACCGCGTCAGAGTCTGGACATCGCCGTAGATGCTCGTCCGGAGGATAACGACCTGGTTGATGCCCGCGGCGAGCCCGACGGTGAAGTTGGCGGTGTCCGTCACGTTGAGAGACGTGTTCACGACGCTCGTCAGGACGTTCGTCTCGGTGACGGAGTCCGACGGAGCGAAGACGCTGATATAGCCAGTGGCTCCGGTCGTGAAGATCGTGTCCGCCGTCGTCGTCTCCGTGCCGTTGGAGATCCTCACCGACTGCGCCAGTGTTGTGAAGCTGGACGTCGCGTTGCCGAGCCTCCCGAAGGTGTCGACCGCGGAGACGTTGAAGTTCACCGTTCCCGCCGTAGCGCCGATCTTCGCCGCGGGTATCGTTCCGCGGAATGTCGTGCCCGAGAGCAGGGTCATTGTATACGTGTCGGTTGTGCCGGAGACGATGACGCCGAGCTGGACCGACTGGAGTCCCAGCGAGAACGTCGTGTCGGTGACGGTCGCGTTCACGGTCACGGTCTCGCTGACAGGGCGGCCCGCCGGGACGGCGGTAATGGAGACGATCGGCGCGGAACGGTCGACGACAAACGAGAGCTGAACGTTGGCCGCGACGTTGCCCGCGTCGTCCCAGGCGCTGATGAAGAGCGTGACCGTATCGGCCGTCGGCGTCACGTTGATCTGCGGGAAGACCGTCGCGGACGCGGAATCGAAGGCGGAGCCGGTGAACTGCGTCGAGGCGTTGTTCAGAAGCCCGCCCAGCGTGTCCGCCGTCTGCGAGACGAAGAACCGGATGTTCTTCTCCGTCGCCGCCGTCGTCACTCGTACCCGCACGCCCACGGAATCGACCGCGGTCTTGTTCGGATCGAGCAGGAACGACGCGATGGTCGGAACGGTGTTGTCGATCCGGAGGAAGAACGTATCTTCGTAAGCGAGATTGACCGTCGAGTCGCTGATGTAAACGACGATCGAGTCGCCGTGCTGGAGCGAAGCCGCGGGAAGAACGATGACCGTGTCCGCGAAGTCGATCCTGGTAACGATCTGGAAGTCCGAATCCCCGCCCCGGACTCGCTTGACGCGGACCGTGTCGCCGATCGCGGAACTGATCCGCAAGGTCGGGCTGATTCCCGTCTGGACTCCCAGTTCGCCAGATGAGGTGATCTCCGTGTATTCGCTTGTCGCTCCGTTCGTATCGCGCGGCAGCTTCGTATACACACGCCCGTCGACGCCATTGACAATTCCGATCGACTCGGGGCTTGCCGCGGACTTGTACAGCGTTCCGCGCCCGACCACATCCGTGCACTGGAGGAAGAACTCCACGCCGATCGACGTGTCCGCGATCGCGCCGATGATCGTCGTCGGGATGATACCGGACCATACTCCCTGGCGCAGGTCTCCCGAGGAGATGCTCATCGCGATCGCGGTATACGTGGAGGAGTCGTTGCGATGCCGCGCGTACAAGGTCGCGGCGGAGATGCCGCCGGAGTCGACGATGTTCGCCGTCACCGTGATCGGCTGTCCCTTGGCGCGGCTGCCGATGTTGCCGATGTTCCCCCCGTTGCCGATATTGATGACCGGCGCGATGGAGTCGACGAGGATCGTGTCGGACGTGGTCGCCGAGTAATTGCCTGTGTAGTCCTGCAGCCTGAAGTACAGCGTCGCGGCGCCGGAGACGATGTTGAAGAAGTTCGTCGTGAGCGAGAACGAGCGGGTATCAGAATAGAGGTATTCCGTCCCTATCGCACCCGAAGTATCGGAGACGAAGAGAGCGCGGACGCCCAGGGGACCCGTATCCGATGCCTGGCCTCCCGTGGATCCGAAGTTCAGCGTGACGGCGACCGTGTCGGTCAGGATGCCGCCGGAGTTGATGACGGAGTCCGGACGCGCGAGAGTCGGAACCACGACGTCGACGAAGAATTTGCCGTCGTCGGTAAAGGGAGGAATGCCGACGCCGGAGGTATCGAAGACTTCGACCCGCAACGTCGTCGTATCGAGCGGGAACCGGATCCCGGAGAACGAGAGCTGGCCGGAATCACCAATCCGGATCTGGCCCGCGGTATTGAAGGCGTTGTTCGCAAATCCGGAGCCGGTGTCGAAGGAGAGGAAGAACGTATCTCCGAGGAGCGTCGTCTCGATGACGCGGACCAGGAGGCCGCCGGGGTCGTTGACAAAGAGCACGGTCGTATCGAGCGTAAAGTAGGAACGATTCGTCGCCGAATCGCGCCAAGTGGACGATGAGAGTTCCCGCGAGTCCGTGGCGAAGTTCAACGAAGAACCGACGAAGACGCGGACTCCGAGGCCGTCGATGATCGGGATCGATTCCGGCGTCGCCGAATCCGCATATTTCGTGAACCGGCCGACCACGTCGGTGCAGGAGAGGAAGAACTCCACGCCCCGCGTCGTATCCGCAATCGCTCCGACGATCGAAGTCGGGATCGTTCCGGTCCAGAGCCCGTCGTAGACGGTGCCGGTCGTCAGGGTCATCGTGATGGTCGAATACGCGGAAGAATCCGTGCGATGCCGCGCGAAGAGGCTGGCGGCCGCGATCCCGCTCGTGTCGCGAAGGCGCGCGATGACGCTGATCTGGTTCCCCTTGGCGCGCTGGTTGTAGACGCCGATGTTCGCGCCCGAATCCGTCCGAACGTGGGGCGAATCGAGATCGACGATGATCGTGTCCGTGAAGACCGCTGAAAGATTCGTCGCGTCATCCTCGAACTGGAAATAGAGCGTCGCGAGGCCCGCTGGATTGCTGATGTAGGGATCCGTGAGATAAATCGTCGTGTCTCCGAAGGCAATGCGCTGGATGGCGTTTCCGAGGGAATTGAAGTTCGACGTGTCGTTGATCGTGTATCGGAAGATTACGTTCGGCCCCGTGTCTCGAACCCGCGAAATCGTGGCGCCGACATCAATGTTCACGCGCCGCGTGTCGATCGCCGCGAGACCGGCGGCGATCAGGTTCGAAGGCGTGTCCACCGTGGGAAGAGCCTTGTCGATAAAGACGATTCCGGTGTCGTAGGCCGTGGGAATCGAAGAATTCGAGTCGAAGACGGCCACGAGGATGGTGTTCGTCTCGAGATTGAAGACGAACGCGCTCGTGGTCTCGCCGAAATTGGCCGAGAAGGACGTGATCCGAGCGATGCGCACGCCGTTCAGGAAGATCTCCGCGGAGTCGGCCAGGCCCGTCGATTCGATCAGCTGGAGCTTCGCTGCGGGAACGTTGGTCTCGTTCAGGGAAAGAATGGTTCGCGCGGACCGTCCGGATGTGTCGGACCAGACGGCTGCCGTCAAAGTCTTCGACTCCGTCGTGAATGCGGCTGAGCTCTCCCCGAGGAATGTCCGGAAGGACATGCCGACAATGATGGGGATCGATTCCGGCGACGCGGAGTCCCTGTAGGAGGAAGTCCGACCGACCAGGTCGGTGCAGGAGATGAAGTATTCCACGCCGTTCGTCGTCTCGGCGATGGCTCCGACAATCGAAGTCGGGATCGTGCCCGTCCAGACGCCGTCATATATGTTGCCGGTTGAGAGCGACATCGCAATGGCGGTGTAGTTGCCGGAATCGTTGCGGTGCTTGGCGCGGAGAACAACAGTCGAGACGCCGCCGGTGTCGACGATATTGGCGAGAACGGTGATGGCGACAGCCTTGGCGCGCGACCCGAGCGAGCCGATATTGCCGCCGTTGCCGGCGCGGATGAGCGGCGTCACGAAGTCGACGACGATCGTGTCCAAGACGGCCGTAGAGCGATTACCGGCGTCATCTTCGAACTGGAAGAAGATCCGCGCCACGCCTGTCTCCGCGTTGATCATCGAGTCAGGAATGTCGAAGTAGAGCGAATCAGCGAAGCGATAAGCGTTCGTATTCTCCATACCGAGCGAAGTATCCGCCTGGATCCGGAAGAACTTGATCCCGTTCGGATTGGTGTCCGAGACCTGTCCGCCTGTCGAGCCGAAGTTGAAATTGACACGACGCGTATCGGTCAGGACGCCGCCGGAATTCAGGATCGTATCGGCGCGCGCCGCCGTCGGAGCGAAGTTTTCGAAGAAGATGCGGCCCGTATCCATGACATCAGGAAGATTTGTCGTTGTGTCGCGGATGATCGCGATGACCGTGTCCACCTCGAGCGAGAAGGTCAGAGAAGACGTGATGTAGGCGGAACAGAATCCGTTGGAGAAGAATCCCTGCCCGAGGAAGCGATATCCGAGTCCGGTATCGAGGAAGAAGGCGATGGAGTCGGCCAGGAGCGCGGTATCGGTGGCCTGCACGCGGAACGAGATCTGATTCTGGTTCACCGTGAGGAACGTTCGCGCCGTCTGGCTCGAATCGCGCCAGGCTCCGGCCACAAGCTGGCTGGAATCGCGCGCAAACTCCGTATCCGAGGACGGCCCTCCGATAAAGATGCGCGGCCGGATTCCGCCGGAGATGGTGATAAAGCTCCCGGCATTGGAGTCGGCAAATGTGCCGCGATTCCCTCGCGTATCACGGGCCTCGATGTAGTAGACGAACGAGTCGCCTCTGCGAACATTGGTGTCCGAAATTGCAAAAGTGAATGTACGCGTCTTTCCCGTATCGTTGGTCGTCCCCGGAACAGCTCGGAACCCATTACCGCTGAGAACCCCCGCCAACGCAGTATCAAAGAAGAGGCGCACCGTGTCATAGCCCGCGACGGCGGAAGAGTCGAAGATGGTCGAGGTGATGTTCCTGCCGGTTCCGCTAACGAATAGGTTGTCGGCGATGAACCCGGACCCGACGATGGGCGAGGTGGAGTCATGCCCAAGGAAGATTGGATATACCAGCAAGAATGAATCGAACGTACTTATTGTTGTCGCATTATTTGTCGTCTTCAGGAAAGAGGTAGCCAGGCTATCGGTTCGAATAAAATGTATTCTGCTTGCACCTTGTCCCTTAATTCGGAAACGCACCGTCACGATTGTGTCCGTCGCAATTCCAGTGGGATAGGCCGCATCCGTGGCACCATCACCGATATTGAAGAAAGCAACAATACCCCTCACAACCGTATCGCTCTGCGGCCCAACAAATGATGTGTTATTGGAGGCGAAAATATTTGCGTTCACAGTAGCGCTCGGCACATCAAGCACTGGATGAAGAAATTCTAATACTTCAGTGTCATAGGACAACGCAGCTGCAATGGCACCAAAATTCGTTAGACTTGCGGAGGTAGAGCGAATCGCAACTCGAACGGAATCGCCAATGGTTTGACTCTGTCGCGGCTGCGGATCAGGATAAACTTGAATCACTTGCGCCTGTGATGCAGTCGCCCAAGCAGTACACAGCGCGAGAATACACGCAAGCCGCATCAAATACTTATTTCGCACTAGATTTCCTGACCTCTCAGATATCTAAGAAAAATAACAACGTCCTCGGCGGTGATTGAAGAGTCCGATGTACGATTCTCGTATTGCAATGAACCATCACCGGCTGATCCGTAATCCGCGTATGTTCCGAGCGCTTGCTGACCTCTCACTACTCTGTAAATTTCAACCGCATCGTTTGCGTCCTGACTTCCATCCCCATTAAAATCCGCCCCCCGCCGCAATAGCAGCAGGAACAAATTCAACGATATAGTCGCTTTCGACGACGCGACGACATTATTCGAAGAATCGCGGAACGTAAAGTTCGTCACGACGATCGTGTCGCGCTGGCCGGCGAAGGTCGTGTCCGTATTCAGCTTGATGAACTTCAAGGTCGTCAGCAGATTGAACGTCGCGTTCGACAGGCCCTTGTTCGAGGCGTTCGACTGCATCCGGACGCCGATCACGGAGACCGTCGCGGTCGGGCGGAGGTTGGAGCTGTCGAGGTCGACGATGAAGACGAAGGTCTCGTTGCCCGTCGCGTTCGTCGTCAATAGATCGCCTGCGGTATATGACGTCGAATCGATCGTGAAGGTGTCGCGGTTGAACTGGAGATCAAACTTGAAGCCCATCACATTCGTGTCCGACGGAATCGTCAGTTTCACGCCTCCCGAAGAAGTCGTGGACCCTGCTGTGGATGAAAAAGACATCGGCGCCGTCGAGTCCGGCGTCACTTGAGCCCCAACGGAAACAGACGCGACGGCGATCAATACAAGGGACACACATGCAGCCAGAAGGATATGTCGAGGAGACAACCGGATCACTCCAACATTTAACCTCGTTTGCAGCCGCCAAGTCAACACAATATGCCTTCTGTGTAACTTTTTTCGCTATCATCCACCGTTTGCGGCACCTATCGTTTCCAAGACAGGAAATACAGAACAGGAAACCTCCGGGGACCGTGTACGGTAGACTCTGCCCTCCCCGGTGGATAAATCAGGCGGTCTTCTATCTCGAAATCCTCCACGACGGCAACGCGCGCGCTGATCGATTCAAAAGCCGCCCGCATTTTTCGAACCTCGACAACTGGATAGCGATCATGGAACCTGTGAACGACTCGCGAATCGACAAGTGTAACATTGACGGCGCGCAGGTCCGTATCATCGGACTTCGACGCCGCTTCAAGTTGAAAACCACCCCCACTCGCAACAATCTCCCAGAAGTCGAAATATGCGAGATTACCGTCAGGCAACCTCCGTGGATGGCAGTGATATTCACGGGTTAAATCTTCCCACGTCGATACCGTTCCCAGTTCGAAGTTGGTGACAAATCTTCCGAAGAGAATTTCCGCGCGGCCCGAACTCCGAAGGCGATCCAACTCCCGCGCAAAGCGAGTGCGCGCATTCCAGAGGAACGAGCCGTCGTCCGAAAGTCTTTCGGGAAGCAGCGATCGATGTCTCAGATATTCCGAGTGGTCCTGATAATCGACGGCGAGAATCTGGAAATCCATGGTCGCCGCGGATGACTCCGCCAGCGCTGAAGTCGGATACCACACAGCAAGACCCAAAAGCAGCAGAAAATACCCGCTCAAACCACGCCATAGCCCGTTCAAATCGAGTCTCCCTCCCACATAAAATCCCCTTCTACACCTACGGCCCCAGGATGATCCGCACGTCCTCCATGTCGATGTCGCCGTCCTGGTCCATATCCCCCAGCGGGATCGACGACGGCGTTCCGCCGAAGCTTCTTCCCACGGAGAAATAATCCTCCGCGTTCACGCTTCCATCCTCCGTCACGTCGCCGTTTCGGAAGACGCGGAACGTCTTGTATCCCGAGTTCTGCTGGTTCGCCACCGCGTCCGCCGCCCAGAGCCGCCAGACGTACGTATCCGGAGAAAGTTGCGCGACGGCCGCCTGGAGCTGAGCGCTCGTCAGAGCGGAATCCGCGATCGGCGCGCCATTCGTGTCCGTCCGCCACAACTGGACGCGGTATGAATCGACATAGTCGCTGTCGGAGGAGGCGTTCCACGAGAGTCGCGTCGAGTTCCGCGCGGCGATCTTCGGGTAGGTCTCCGAGGGATACGAGACCGCCGCCACCAGGGGCGGCGCCGTATCGATGATGACGGTCCGCGTCGACGACGAGATCTGCGTGTCGCCCTGGCTGTTGGACGAAATGACTCGCCAGTACAGCGGCGTGTTCGCCGGCAGATTCACCGCCGCCCCCGTCTCCACGATCTCCGTCGAATCATACGTCAGAGTCGCGAACGTCGGTGACGTGGAGAACTGGAGCCGGTATCGCACGGTCGTCGTGTCCTCGTCCTGAGACGGCTGCCACCGAATCGTCAGCGAATTCGAGCGGGTCCGGAACGTCGCCGCGGGCGAATCCAACGGCGGCGGTGTCAGGGCCGGAACCAGGTTCGACTCCGGCGCGGCGGCGCGGAAGAGCGAGAAGTTCGACGACCGGATCCGGATCACACCCGCCGCCGTGTCGATCGTGAAGTTCGTCAGCTCCAGCCAGGATGTTCCGTTGTGCCGGTAACACTTCAACTGGTTGAGCGGTATCTTCCGGTTGCCGACAAGCGCCCGGCCCCTGTTGTCCAGAGGCGGCAGCGAGATCTCGATCGTGACGTCGCCCTTCGGCTGCTCCAGCGTCGAAAACTTCACGTCGACGACCGGGCCGCACGTCTTCGTCGAATCGGGAAGAGCGGAATCCTGCGGAAGGATGTTCGAAATCGCGATGAGAAGCTTCGGAGCCTGGCCGGAGCTGTTCAAGGGGATCGCGGACGAGTCGAGCACGATATTCGTCTTCTCTTTCGTCGGAAGCGTCGCGGAGATCGTATCGGAATTGCCGAGGAGCTTCTCCTCGTGCGTCGTCTTGTTCGACGCGTTGTCGTGAGACGTCGAGTCGTGCGCGTCGGAGGAATTGCCGGTCAACTGGATCGTGACGTACACCGCATTCGCGTCCACCTGCGGGCCGGTGCCCAAGATCGGGATCGCGCGCAGTTCGTACTGGCCATCGGCGAGGCCCGAGGCCAGCCAGTTGATCCCGATATTCCCGGAACCGCGGTAGTTCTCCGGATTGGCCTCCTTGTCGGAATTGGCAAGCGCCATGTCCGTGAACGTGCTCGACGCCGCGGCGCGGTATTGGAAGCGGACCTTACCGAGATTCGCGAGATCCGGATCGGAGGAAGTGATCGGTCCGACCTCGCAATGGACGACGCCGGTCTTGTTGACGTTCTGCTTCTCCGACCTCGGCGTGATCCATCGCATCTCCGGAGCCGAATTCGAGGCCAGCCGCGCCGTCGCCTTGACGACCGCCAATCCCGAGTCGGCGATCCCCGCTCCGGAAACGGCCTGAACCTTGAATGTGTACGTGACACCGTTCGCGAGAACGGCCGAGAGATACGAATACGCCGCTCCGGCAACATGCGCACGCGTCTCGATGAGCGTGGAGGCCGTTCCCCCCGAACCGCTGTCCCAATAGAGCCTATAATATCCGGACTCCATGGAAAGCGAAGGCGACGCCGTCCAGTTCACACGGATGGCGCCGGTATCGAGCGGTTGAGCGAAGAGTCCCGGCACCTGCGCCGGCGGAGTCGTGTCAACGGGCTGAGTTTTCGTGAAGGAGCGAGTCGCGGAGTACGACGAGCCGTTGCCGGCAAGATCCAGAGCGCGGACTTTCCAGTGATACGTCTGCCCATTCGCGTAGATGAACGACGGCGTCACGCCGCTGTCCGTCGTCGCAAGATCGATCACCGTGTCGGTGAACGACGAATTTCGCGATACGACGAGCCGATAAAGCGCGATCTTCGGACCGAGGCCGGAATAGATCGTGTTGTTGGCGGGAGTCGAATCCGCGGACGGCAGCCACGCGAAGGGCGTCAGGAACGTCGCGACGGCCGCCGAATCGGCGGGGACGACGGGAACCGGCGCGGTAGGCGGGGTCGTGTCGATCGTGAACGCGCCGGGCGGGGAGACGAAGAGGCTCGACTGGTACGACGCGATGACGCGCCACAGGAACCGGGAGTTGACCGAATCCGACGGCGGGATGAAAGCAAAGCTTGTTCCGCCCGGCAGGGAAGTTTCGAGCACGAGGCGCGTGAAGCCGGAATCGATCCCGATCTGGAGTCTATAGGAATCGGGCGGGTCCGATACGAACGTCTCCCAGCGAAGCACGATCGGGATCGTACTCGTCTCCACGCGATCCAGAACGGCCTTCGTGATGAATAAGAACGTCCCCGGGGTCGCGACACAAACGATCGTGTCGGAATAGAATCCCTCGTTGTCGAACGGCCACGTGTTGTCGAACGCGGTCACGCGATAGTAGTACGTGGACTCGGGCTGGCAGGAGGAATCCGCGAAGTATCGCATGTGCGATCCGACGGAACCCAGCCTGTGCCAATAGGACGAGTCGGCCGTGCGGGCGCGATAGACCCGGTATCCGGCCAGGTCCGCGAGCCCGAGTCCGTTCTCCTCGTTGATCGACGCTATCGACCACGTGATGACGACAGTATGCGTGTCGAATCCGAAGCCGGCGGCGGTATCCGGAGAACGCGGAGCGACCGTGTCGAGCGACGGCTCCGTATCGTTGAAGGCTCCGAGGCGAAAAGGAATGGTCGCAACGAGGTTCCGGCCCGAACCCGATATCTTCGCCTTGATCGCGATGCTGTCCGTCGTCCCCCACCAGTTTCGGATGAGCGAAAAGCCGTTGCCGGTCGCGTTTTCGACGGCTGAGTCGGGCCTGTACGGCGACGTGAGGAGATTATTCTTCACGACCGTGTTGTTGTTGGCCGTGTTTCCGATGTAGACCGCGCTCAGGAAATTCGAATCGATATGATTCTGCTCCACCCTGTTGAACGCGCTCGCGCCAACCAGGACCACGCCCCACTGGAGGTTATTGTTGAGATCGTTCCGGACGCAGGCGTTGTTGAAGGCGCTGGTGAAGCAGATGCCGTGATTGGAATTGCGGAACGCCCGGTTGCTTCGCAGGAGATTCCAGTCCGATTGAACTTCCAGATAGAAACCCTGGATGTTTCCGCTCGCGCTGTTGTCGACGATCGTGTTGTTGTCGGAATTGGCGAGGTGGAAACCCATCTGGCCGTTGTTGTCCGCCGTATTGTCGCGAAGGACATTGGTGTCGCAGCCCGTGTCGAGATACACGCCGTCCATGGACGATCGCTCCGCCGCGACCGACTGGATCGTCGAAGAGTCGACCTGCTTCAGGAAGACTCCCCATCGGCCGTTCCGGATCTTGAAATTCTTCAGCGCGAGATCGTTGACTCCCGCGGCCGCGATCGACCGCGCGGAGGACGCGCTGGTGTCGTTGAAATCGATCACGGTAGAGACGGAATCCATTCCGATGACGAAGACTCCGTTGACTCCGATCCGGAACGTATCGGCCTCAAAAAACGTACCCGCGTCCACAAGGATGGTGTCGCCTGCGGACAGAAGATTCTCGACGTCGTTCAGCCAGCGCTTGGGCGTGGAAGGCGTCACTCCGTTATTCGCGCTGTTTCCCACGGCGGACGTGAAACTGTCTCCGGAAGTCGACGTGTCGTTCACGTACCAGACATTCGGGAGCGACACATCGACGGGCATCGTCGTGGCCGGCACGATCGAATCCGAATACCACGACTCATTCGGATACGCGGGTCCGTTGTCATACGACGTCGCCCGGTAATACCACGTCTCGTTCGCCGAAAGCCCCGTGTCGTCGAAGAGCGTCGTGGCGCCGGCGGAGTATCCCCGCAGATACCACACGCTCGTGTCCGCGGTCGCGGATCTGTAGATCCTGTATCCCGCCAGGTTCACGGCGAACGGATCCGCCTCCTCGTCATTCGCAACGGGCGCCCAGGTCAACCGGATCGCCGTGTTGGACAGGGCCGTCGCGGCGACCGTGTCGGGCGAGCGCGGCGCCACCGTATCGGCGCCCGGAGACGAATCCACGGGACCGAGGCGATACGGCATGTAGACGATGGAATCCCGGCCCGAACCGCGGATCTTCGACTTGATGTACAGCGAATCCGTCGTGCCCCACCAGTTCCGCCTGAAGTCGTGGCTCATGAGCGTATTGTTGAAGAGAGCTGAATCAGGACTGGAGGCCGGGCCCAGGATGTTGTTCTTGCCGACCGTGTCCCCGGTCGCGCCGTTCGTCAGGTAGAAAGCCCAGGAGCCGTTCCCGACCTGATGATTCGCCTGCACGACATTCGCGCTCGTCTGGTAGAGCCGGATGCCGTTCGTCGCATTATAGGACGCGGAATTTCCGACGATGTAGTTCCCGATTCCAGGCGCGATATAGAAACCGTAGATCGCATTGGAATCCGCGACATTGCCCGTGATCGTGTTGAAGGAGCTGTTGTCCATGTTGATGCCCCAGTTGAAATTCCGGTTCGTCCTGTTATTCAGTATCGCGTTAAATCGCGAGTTCGCCTCCAGAACGATGCCGCTCGAACCGTTCGAATCGGAGATGTTGTTCCTTATGGTATTCGAATCGGATCCCTGGCGCAGAACGATTCCCTGAAGACCGATCCCGGAAGCGCTGTTTCCTTCAATGGTCGAGAGATCCACATCCAGGAGATTGATCCCGGCATACGCGCCGCGAACGCAGATGCCCCGGATCAGGAGCCCCTGCTGGGTGTCCGCGAAAACAGCGTTGAGCCCCGCCTGCTGCCACGAACCTGAGGGATCGATGATGGTCGCGAGCGAATCCTTGCCGATTATGGCTACGTAATCGGTATCGATTCTTATGGAAGTAAAACCGGAACCGCCGGCGGCAACGATCGAGTCGTAGACGCCCGCGTCGATGAAAACGGTATCTCCCGGGGTGACGAGCGGCATCACGGCGGTGATGTCTCTCTTCGGTGTCGCCGGAGACAAGCCATCGTTGGCGTTATTGCCCAAAGTCGATGTGAACGAATCTCCGCTGGTCGAAGTATCGTTCACATACCACACGTTCGGTTGCGCGATAACGCTCCAGACCGTAGCGCTGACGACCGGCGACTCGGAATACCAGGCTTCGTTGACATACGGCGCGGCGTTGTCATATGCAGTCAACTTGTAATGCCACGTCTCGTTGAGACCAAGCCCTGTGTCGTCGAAAACAAGCGTGGCGGAGTTCGCATATCCTCGCAGGATCCAAACGGAAGTTTCCGCTGTGGGCGACCTGTAGATCTTGTATCCCGCCAGGTTCGTCGGATTCGGATCCGCCTCTTCATCAAGTGTCGTCGGAGACCACGATACCCGGATCGAAGTCGTCGCCAGGGATACCGCCGTGACGGTGTCCGGAGCCTTCGGGGCCACTGTGTCCGCACCCGGCGACGTGTCCACGGGGCCGAGCCGAAAGGGAATGTAGACGATGGAATCGCGGCCCGGGCCGCGAATCTTCGATTTGATGTACAGCGAATCCGTCGTGCCCCACCAGTTTCGGAGAAAGTCGAACACGCGCATCGTGTTGTTATAGAGCGCGGAGTCCGGCCGAGCGGCGCTGCCCGACACATTATTCTTTCGATACGTGTCGTCGGCCGTCGTGCCGTCCAGGTAATGAGCCCATGAAACGTTCGCGGAGAGGGTGTTTGCCTCGAAGCGATTGCCGTTCGATGCCCAGAGCCGGATACCGTTGCCCGCATTCTGGGATGCCGTGTTCCGAATGAAGGTGTTATTGTCGGCGCCGGTGGCGACGTAGAAACCGTAGATCTTGTTGGAATCGGCGCGATTTCCAGCGAAATAGTTGTATTTCGTCGAATCGACGTAGATGCCGTAATTCAGATTGGAGTCCGCGCGATTGTCCATGACCATGTTGTTCATGGATGTCGCATGGAGATAGATGCCGATGGCCGCATTGGAATCAGCGACGTTGTTGGCGATGATGTTTGAATCGCAGCCGTTGCGGAGGTAGATGCCATGGAGCCCGTTGAGACAGGTGCTGTCGAACGCGATCGTGGAAAGGTCGACGTTGTAGAATTTGATCCCCTCGAATGCTCCGCGCACCGCCAGGTCCCGGATCGTGATCCCCGTCTGCGTATCCGCAAACACGCCGAAGAGTCCGCTCGTGGCGCCCGACCCGAGCGGATCGAGGATCGTGGAGAGCGAATCCTTGCCGATGATCCAGACAAGATTCGTGTCGACGCGGATCACGGCGCTCTCGGAACCGCTCACCGTCGCGATCGAGTCGAAAGTTCCGGCATCGATATAAACCGTGTCCCCGGATGAAACTAGCGGCATCAGGGCGGGAAGATCCCGCTTCGGAGCGCCGGGGCTCAGGCCGCTGTTGCCGTTATTCCCGACGGCCGAAGTAAAGGAATCTCCGGTCGTCGATGCGTCGTTCACATACCAGATGGCCGCATGCGCCGGCGACGCAAGAATGCATGCCAGAAAGACGATCCCGCCAAGCGATATTTTCGTTAGAACAGGACGAATCAAAGAACGCATGTCCGTGCTGGTTGTCTCATCTCTACCTCTCCGCCACTCGACTCATTCGAATCGCCCACCCGCATCAAGACATCCATCACCTTACCCCCATGATCTACCTCAGGATGAGAGATCGTCATCCTAGGGGATCATTATGTTGCCGCAAGACCTAATATTAGACCTTCAGGTGAAATATTTCTTTGTACTTCTTCTTACAGTGACACAACTCATACGGTTCGTCCGCCGGCAGGCCGGGTTGCCGGGTCGCACCCACCGCCAATTCGTCGCACCGCTCGTTCTCCGCGTGCCCGTCGTGCCCTCTCACCCACGAAAAACTCACTTCATGCTCCTCGCAGAGCATCAGCAGCTCTTCCCAGAGATCCCGATTGAGCACCTGCTCCTTCCGCTTGTTCTTCCAGGAATTCGCCCGCCAACGCGCGGCCCATCCCTTCGTCATGCTCTCGGCGACATATTGCGAATCCGTAACGATCCGGACGCGGCACTTCCGCTTCAGCGCTTTTAGGCCGGTGATGACCGCCATCAGTTCCATGCGGTTGTTCGTCGTGAGCCGGAATCCGCCCGACATTTCCTTGCGGTGGTCGCCGTTCACGAGGACGATGCCGTAGCCTCCCGGACCGGGATTGCCGCTGCATCCGCCGTCCGTGTAGATGACGACCTGGGGAGGACTTTTCATGACGGCTCGTACTGTACGACGAATCTCCCTTTTTCAGCAAGCGGAAGCGGCCCCGCGCCGGATCAGGCTCCGCTCGTGTTCACCGCGCCGCGCGATCCGCATTCCGCGATGATCTCCCCGGATTCCCCGTTCATCCACCTCCGCTCCGCCTGCCAGTATTCCGGAGCACTCCTGCCGGCCTTGATGCTCTCCATGGCGCTCACCATCAGGAGCGCCACGAACTTATGCGACTCCAGGTGGCTCGCTTCCGTCCCGGTCCAATCCACGACCATGTCGATCTCGTCTCCGTCCACAGTCCGGCGATACGGCTCGCGCCAGTCCGGATCCTCTTTTCTCAACAGCCTTCGCGCGCCGGAATGCTTGTGCAGGACCGTCATCGACGCCATCCCGGAATTGCGGCGCACGACGGAAAGCAGGATGTGACCGCGGCTCCGGTTGTGCGTGTCGATCGAGCAGACGAGATAGTGCGAGGCCTCGTCGGCATCCATGCCCTTCTCGACGAGGAGCTCCTGCAGGGCGTAGGACGCCTCGAGCATGGTGCGGAACGGACGGCCGCGTCCCTCGATCCGCCCGGATCGCCGCTCCACACGGTTGTCGCTCAACGTTACTCCATAGAGAGAACGATAGGCTTCGTCGAGCGAAGTCGCCTTCGCCTGCCGGAGACCTTCGTTCAGCTTGTCCACGTCCGTCCCGAGTGTCTGGGGAAGGAAGGCCAGTCCCTGCGCCAGTCCCGAGGCGATGATGAACGGCGACAGCACCAACAGACCGATTCCGGTCGCCACCGTCTCCACCGGCGCGCAGGCCGCTAACAGCGCGGCCATCGCCGCGATCGCCCACATCCGTTTTCCGCGTGATCCCATTTTCTGAAGCATGATTGCTCCTCCTTTGAATGATGGAGAAGCTTCACCGCACATATCATGCCGCGGGCAATTCGAGAATTATCAGCAACGATCAATCGGGAGTGCGCAGAAAGGTGCGCGGTCGGTGACGGGATGCGCTCGCACCGTCCGGATTATTTCTTTATCTGTATCCGAATCTCCGCCAATTCTTCTTCGGTCATACCCAGGAAGAGAAGGTCCATGGCGTCCCGGCTCGCTCCTCGATCGCGGTAGGCTTTTTCCTTCATCCAACGGAGATCCGGCCGGCTTGCGACGGAAATAGGATTGTCCGCATCGTCGGAAATTACCGCTCGTCTGCGCAGTTCAGCGGCTGGAGCAGGAAAATCCAGAAGGACATCCAGTCGTACATCGCGCTTCGGATGGTAGAAAAAAAGAGCGTCCGGCTTTTCCTCTTTGCATTTCAGCGCCGCAATCCCGGATTCTTCGATGAATCTTCTGGGGCTCCTATCATCATGAAATCTTGTGATCAATCTGAATCCCGCGCCATAAATGATGTCCATGAGTTCGCCAGGATCAGCGGAGGCTCGAATGACGATGTCGAAATCTTTCGTGACGCGGTCAGATCCATGGTGAATCAGTGCCGCCCCTCCAATAAGTACCGGGTCCAGCGACGCCTCATCGAGATGACAAGCGATCTTACGAATCAGATCCTGGGCTTCAATCACGTAGTCGCGGAAGCCTTACCGATACGGGATTTGGCTCGGGCTCAATCTTCCTCTTTTTTCGCAGGAAGCCAGCCGCTCTGTACGCAGCCTCATGCGAAGAATAACGCGCCCTGGACGTCGGCTTTGGAAGCTCCATTTCCGACGGAAGCAATTCGTCATCTTTCGTGGTGATCGTTCTCATGAGTCCAAGTATATCCCATTCATCGGAGTGCCGCCATACGCGGGCCTTTCGCAGTAAAGTCCCGCTATTTACCGCCCTTCAACTTGTAGGTGATGTTCTCGAAGGCGATGGAGAGATCGACGGAGTAAAGCGCGATGTTTTCCGGGAGATGCAGCCGGACCGGGGCGAAGTTCACGATGCCGTCGAAGCCGGCGGCGAGCACTTCCTTCGTCACTTCCAATGCCGCCGGAGCGGGCACCGCGATGACGGCGATGCGGGCGTCGGTCCTCTCCCGGATCTTCTTCAGCTTCTCGAGCGCTTCCACGGAAATGTCGCCGATCATCTGGCCGACCTTGGAGGGATCGACATCGACGATCGCGGCGATCCGGATGTTGTGCTTCTCGAATCCGCGGTATCCGGCGAGCGCGCGGCCCAGGGAGCCGGCTCCGAAGAGAACCGCTTTCCATTCCTGGTCGAGCCCGAGAATCGAGCGGATGGAGTTGACGAGGTTCTCGACCGCGTAGCCGCGGCCCCGGACGCCGAAGGAGCCGAAGAAGGAGAGATCCTTCCGGAGCTGCGTGTCCTTCACCTGCGCAAGCTCCGCCAGGTGCGCCGACGAAACGGTCGCGAGACCTTCCTCCTGGAGGTTTTCGAGCTGCCGGAGGTAGATGGAGAGGCGGCGGATCGTGGACGTCGAGATCTTCATGGAAGGATATTAAACGCAAATGGCGGCGAGCAAAAGGCAAAAGGAGGGATCCGCTCCCTGCGATCCGGCGGGATTAAAAAGGTGAGGCCGGAGTGGCGAGCTCCGGCCTCTTATGATGAATAATACCTTTTCCGTCTTCTCGGAGGGCGAGAAGTTCCGGTAATTCATTTATCGTCTTCGCGCGTGAAAACTTAAGCGGTATTCCGGCGATGTCGATAAAGAACCATGCGCACTGTGGAGAACCTCCGTCATGCCGTCCTTCCGACTTTAGTTCTTTTTTCGCTCTGCCCCTCATTTGTTCATGCCGATGCCTCCCGCGCCCTGTCGGGCGAATTCGAATACGGTGAAAAATACACCGACGTCTATGTGGAACCCGATGCGTCGAACGAGGCGCGCGACGACGAGGAGTTCGATCGCTATGTCTATCGCAATAGCTGGCTCCAGTTCGACCAGAAGCTCCAGCCGAAGATGTCGGTATCCGTGCGGGCGCAGCAACTGGAACGCGATTACGCGGCGCGGCCCGCGCTGGACAACACGACGCGGTACGCCAAGCTGAGGTTCTCCCTGGAGCCGCGCGAGAACTGGGCCATCTGGCCGCATGTGTCCGTGCGCCGGAAGGAATACGATGCGCGGACGCTTGATAACGACATTCTCCTGGCCGGAGTCGAAACCCGGTATCGGTGGGGCATCAGGAACAACGTGCGGGTCGGAGCTTCGTACACAAGGACGCGATATGACGACGAGACCGCGCGCGACCGGGAAGGCGGCAGCGTCTTTGCCTCGGTGGAGAAACCGGTGACGGAGGGACTGACGGTCCGGGTGGGAGCGCGGGCGGAGCAGAATTCGTTCAGGACGCAGAGCGCATCGCGGGAGAACGCGACGAAGGGGTCCGCTTCGGTGGGGTTTCGCTACGAGTTCTGAGCGGGACCCGGAATAATTCTAGCGATCCCTCTTTCCGGGGAATCGCGATAAACTGAAATCCATGAAATTATTACGCCGACTTTCTCTTCTTCTCGTCGCCACTCTCGTGGCGCTCCTGATGGCCGAATGCTCGGTGAGAATTCTTCCTCTCCTGCCGATCTCCTCGATGGGTGCCGTCATGAGGCCGGATCCCGTTCTCGATCATTCGCTGCGTCCCGGTTCCGTCGGCAGGATGAGGAGCGAGGAATACGACATCGTCTACCGGATCAATTCCCTGGGACTTAGAGACGACGAGCCCGATGCGTGGCCCGCGGGCGATACGGTGCTCATCCTGGGAGATTCGTTCATGGAGGGATACGGCGTGGAACGGGGGGAACTGCTGGCGGACAGGCTGGAGTCGATTTCCGCGCGAGGAGGAAGAAAATGGAACGTCATCAACGCGGGCGTGAAGTCGTATTCGCCGCTCCTCGAATATCTCTTTCTCATCCATCGCGGGCTGGCCTGGAAACCCGACACCGTGCTCCTCTTCTTCGATCTCTCCGACCCGGCGAACGACATCTACTATGCACGGCGGTTGATGCGCGACGCGGGCGGCAGGCCGGCATCCATCCGCCCCAGGGCCACGCCTCTCGCGCTGCCGGGACGACTCGGCGCGATGCTTGATCGTCACAGCGTGCTCTATGCCTATTCCCTTCATCTTGGTCAGAAGTATTTTTCATCGAGAGATGACGTGGGCTACGCCGGAGCGGCGCTCGACCTGGAACCTCTCTTTCCGGGGCGGGACAGCATCTCCGATTCGGACTACGCCGCGCGCTGGCGGGAGTCGTTCACACACCTGCGCGGGATCCGGGACCTACTCCGCGCCAAGGGGATCGCATTCGCGGTCGTCACGTATCCTTACGGCCACCAGGTCTGCGACGACTGCTGGCGCGACGGTCGGCTCGCTCACAACTTCCCGCCGGGCGTCTCATCGGATCGCCCGTTCCGACATCTCGCGAGCTGGGCTGCCGCGGAATCGATCCCCGTCATCTCCCTGCTGAATGCCTTCCGGAATCATCCTCACCCCGACAAGCTCTATTTCCGTTGGGACGGTCATTGGACAGCCTTGGGACACGAAATCGCGGCGGAGGAAATAATACGGGGACAGAATAATACGGGGACAGTATACTATTTTCCGTGAATTTATTCACGGAAAATAGTA
>CAZCME010000034.1:0-21499 GCA_964499705.1 uncultured bacterium
CTCTATTTGCCCGCCAGTGTCATTCAAGCTTCCGAACTGTTGAAGTTGGGCTAGAAGCCCAAAATCCCATGGCGAAATGATCGCGGCTCGATGGCCGGGTCAGCTCACGGGGTGGCGGAGAACCCACTCGCCGTTTCGCTGCGTCCAAAGGTGCGGTGAGCGAGCGCCCACGATCACTTCACGGAACTTCTCTTCCGTGATACCGATATACTCAAGAAATTCCAGGTAATACTTTTGTGGAAACTCCCCGTCGTACCGGCGCACAAGGGAAATCCCCTCCTCGCGCGTGATGTGGCCGGCCCGTATCTCCTGGGCGGCATCGTAGCTGGCCCGGCCGACTCCGAACTTGATGTATGTCGTGAAGTAATGCATGCCGTCGATCTTGTCGTCGAGCGATGAGTATTTGGAGTACGTTCCTTCGGTCCGTTCCGGATTCACCTCGAACCCGGTGTTCTCGACGGCGTAGTAGAAATTAGCTTGCGGATCCCATTTCTGATAGTAGCTCAGGTGGTGCACTTCCGTGCCGGTCTCTTCGACCCGGTCGAGATCCAGAGGAAGGTAAGGCAGGAGTTCCCGCCGGGCCACGCCTTCCGCCTCGAGCTGCTCCATATCGAGGCCGCTGATCCGGATCGCGCCTGAATCGGACCGGGGCGCGGCGTAGAATGAGTGATCCATGCGCGGATTAAAGTTGCCCTTGAGCTTCGAGTTGTATTCGGCCGCGTGTTCGCCATACATGACGAGCTTGATCCCTTTATCGACCGAGAGCCGCGGAGCGACATTTCGCTGGCCGATGATAAATGGCTGGAAGGGATGGACCAGATTCAAAAAAGCAAGTTGAGTGAGCTTGCGGTGAACTTTACCGTTGGGCGTGACGAGGACGTTGTCGAACCCGGCATGAATGAGGTTCTGGAAATTCCGCCACCCGATCTCCGTGTAGATGTGCGGCGCCCAGGTGACAGTCAGCGGGTTCATTCCGTATTTGTGTTTGAGAAGATGCGCCGCGAAACAACTGTCCTTGCCGCCGCTGGAAGGCACGATGACGTCATATCCGCCATCATGGCGGCGATGGCGGTCGAGAAGATCCAGAAGTTCCTGCTCCCGCTCTTTCCAGTCGATCTGCCGCTTCAGCTCCGCGTATTTACAGGCGTGGCAGATTCCATCCTCGTCGAAATTCAGCGTCGGCTTCAGGTCGGTCGGTCGGTTCTTGATCTCCACGACCGCTGAGGGCATCTGGTTCGACATGATACATCGTCTGCAGAAGAGAACTTTCCGCGGAAGCCCCCACTTGACTTCGCAGGACTCGTCCACCGAGCCGATTTCCGGCGTCAGATCTGTTCGTTCGCGCGTGGGAATTGTCCTCGCCTCCTGCAGGAATTATAGGCGGTTACTCACCGGTTTCATAATGAGAATTGGTGTTCGTCACGCATTTCGAATTGACGACTTTGCGGCCCTTCACGTACCCTTTTGCCTGTGGTCCAAAAATCAATGTTCCTATCAGTATCAGTTTCCATGTCTTGGAACGGGAGATCACTCGTCGACGGACACGGCGCTTCTCGCGTGGCGCGGGTGATTATGGAGAAATCATCTGCGAGAGGGTAGCGAGACGATCCTCTCCCGCATCGCGGCCCACGCCGCGGCGGCCGGGGCGGAGCCGTTTCTCCGGCTTCTTGACGCAGACGGGAGGGCTGAGAACTATACATACGGTCGGCTCGTCGAGGAGGCGTCCTGCTGGACGGCACTCTACGAGGAGAGAGGGCTGGGCCCGGGCGACGGGGTCGGCATCGTACTGCCCCACGGAATTGATCTTTACGCTTCCTTCGTGGGGGCGCTTCGCGGTGGTTTCGTTCCGGCGATCTTTGCGGCCCCCTCTCCCAAACTTGCCGAGTCGGAGTTTCTTCGCATAATGGACGCCCTCCTTGTCAACGCTCGCCCTCGTCTTGTCGTGAGCGATCCGCAGTGGTGTGCGCTTCTGGAGGACAGGTCGGGACCGAACGGTTGCGCGGCCTTCGTCTCGCCATCCGACAAGACCGCGGGCGCTTCAGGAATTTCCGCCACCCCAGTCCCAGACGACATCGCGTTTCTCCAATACTCCTCAGGAACGACCGGTTTGAAGAAGGGGGTCGCGATCACGCACCGGGCTCTTCTTTGGCAGATCGACGCCTACGCCGAGGCAATTGGCATGCGGGATCGAGACGTCGTCGTCTCGTGGCTTCCCCTCTACCACGACATGGGCCTGATCGCCTGCCTCTTTTTTCCGCTTCTCCGGCGGGTTCCGCTCGTTGCGCTCTCGCCCTTCGACTGGGTACGGCGCCCGGGTCTTCTTCTGCGCGCCGTCTCCGACTTTCGGGGTACGCTCTGCTGGCTTCCGAACTTCGCCTTCTCCTTTCTTGCTCGAAATGTTTCACAGAGAGACCTCGAGGGGATCGATCTCTCGTCTCTTCGTGGCGTGGTGAACTGTAGCGAACCGATCTCGGCCTCGAGCCATCGTGCGTTCCTCAAAGTTTTCGTGCCCCGCGGACTTCGGCCCGACTCGATCGCCGCCTCGTATGCCCTTGCCGAGAATACGTTTGCGGTTACGTCAGGAGGTTTCGGCAAGTCGGTCGTGGAGGATACAATCGACAGGGAGATCTTCGCGAGGGAGGGCCGTGCGGTCTCCGTAGGTTCCGTTCCCTCATTTCCTGGAGCCGTCCGTACGTGGGTCGGCTCCGGCCGGCCGCTCCCCGCAACGCGGATCGAGATCGTCGACGAGGAAGGTAGAGTCCTTCCAGAGCGACACGTCGGAGAGATCCTTCTTCGAAGCCCCTGTCTCATGCGCGAGTACCATCGAAACCCCGAGGCGACTGCGGCAGCCCTGCGCGTTGGGGTGCTAAGGACGGGAGATATCGGGTATCTGGCCGGAGAGGAACTCTTCGTGACCGGGCGAAAGAAGGATCTCATCATCGTTGGGGGACAGAATGTCTACCCGCAAGACGTCGAATCGACCCTTCACGATCTCCCGGGGGTCGTGCCCGGGAGGTCGGTAGCCTTCGGTATTGCGGACGAGGAGCGGGGGACTGAGCGACTCGTTGTGATGGCGGAGACGACATGCGATGGCCCGGACGAGAAGGAGAGGATTCGAGGGTTGATCTTCGAACGCGTCACTTCCGAAACGCTCGTGACGCCGTCCGACGTATGCGTGGTTCCGCCCAGGTTCCTTCTCAAGTCGACCTCCGGGAAGATCGCGCGCGCCGCGAACCGCGATCGGTACCTCGAAATGATTCGGGGCACCGAGCCCGAAGCGTGGACATCCTCGCCCGAGGTCGAAGCCCACCCTCTTATCGAGTCGGTCCGCCGATGCGTGATCGAGTCCCTTGACCGTTCTCCCGTGACGCGAGGCCGTCGTCCTCGAGACGATGAATCAATCGTCGCCTCGGGACTGATCGACTCTCTCGAACTCGCCTCGGTTATCCTCGCCGTCGAGAATGCTTGCGACATGCGGTTCCCTTCAACCGCGATCGCCAACCTTTCTCATTTTGATACAATTCAGAGGATCGTCGCTCTCGTGGAAAAGTCGAGGGAGTCGAAGCCTGAAGCGGAGATCAAAGTGGCCACCGACGCAGAAACCCGTAGCAACAAATGTCTCCACTACCTGGCTTCCGATCGCCGAACGGATCTCCTGATTCTCGGTTCGAGCAGGGCAATGCCGCTACACACGGCTCTTGCCGATTCGTTCGGATACAACTCGTTCAATTTTACGGTCGCCAGCGCAGGCACCGAGGATCTGTACTGCATTCTCCGGTTCGTGCTCGATCGAAACACCGTTCCCCTGAGACGGATACTGCTCAGTCTCGATATCGAGATGTTCTCACCGGAATTCGGGGTCGACTTTCGTCTTCCGCGCTGTCGACTCCTGCGCGATTATTTGGATCCCAACGCTCCGCCCGGTCGCATCACGTTCGAAGAGATGCGTTCGATGGAGGCTTCGACGGACCCCTTTCCAGAGGATCGTTTAGGCGCCATTCGAATGATCCAGAAGACGGGGGTTGGGCCGGAGATCGAAGGTTTCTACTGTTCGCCCAAAGGAGACTACATCTTCGATCGGCGTCCCGAAGAACCACGGCGGCCCCAGTGCATCCAGGACCCCCACGATAAAGACGCCGACTGCAGGGTGAGATTTCGCGGCTTCGCCTGTTTGTGCCCTTCGAAGGTGTATTACTTCGAAAATTTTCTCAGGCTCTGCACCAAGCACAAGATCGAGGTCACCGTCTGGCTTTCGACGCTTCACCCCGTAGCCGAGCGCTTTCTATTGAAACACTGCAGTTACGCGGAGCGGATCGAGGATCTTCGGAGTATTTTGCCCCAACTTCCGTACCCCGGACTGCAACTTCTGAACTACTCCCTGCCGGCCCACTTCGGTGGGCTGGATGAGGACTTTCGCGACGCCACCCACATGGGCGAGATCAACTCGGATCTACTCCTTCGGCATATTTTATCCGGCGATCGATGAGGTTCGACGGTTCAGACGGGAGCCACTTGGCGAAAGAGACGATCATGGGAGGGAATCCGCTGGAGAATTTTCGTGAGACCGTGTCCCTCGGTTTCAGCGCTCCTTGCGGAACCACCGCTTGTTCTGTATCGTTCCGTATCATGAAGGTTCGAACGATGGCGCCCGGCTGTTTTCAAGGGTCGAGCGTGCGGCAGTCCAAATTCGATATGCCGAAATGATACGTTGCGCTCGCCGCTGCTCGCGCGGGACCCGACCCTCCATGATCCCGCGCTCGTGATCGGTTCCCTACCCATTCGTTCGGCAGACTCCGTGACGATTCCGCCCGGATCCTCGCTTCGCCGCGCGCTGGAGGCGATTCAGTCCGGCGGGTTGGCGATCGCGCTCGTTGCCGAAAAGGGCGGTCCGCTGATCGGCATCCTGATGGACTCGGATATCCGGAAAGGGCTGATCGGAGGATACAGCGTCGATGCGATCGTGGATCCCCTGATCAATCTCAAACCGATAACGGCTTCTCCAGCAATCACTCTGGCGAAGATGATGGAACTGATGGAGGCTTATAACATCTCGCAGGTTCCGATTCTGGACGAAGTGGGGCGCGCCGTGGGGGTCACGGTGCGGTGGGATCTCGTCGAGAGCGCCTCCTATGATCTGCCGGTCGTCGTGCTTGCGGGCGGGAATAACAGCCGGGATGGATATACCTCGCCGGCGGCGAGCGATCCGGCCCGACCCGTCAGGGAGTCGTCCGTTCTGGAAAATCTCCTTCGCCAGCTCGTCATCTGCGGCTTCGGCAACATCTGGTTCGCGGTGAACAGCCGCGCATACCGGCTGAAGAAATATTTCGGCGACGGGAGCGCCTTCGGCGTCCGGCTGAAGTATCTCGAAGAAACCTCGCCCCTGGGAACGGCCGGCGCTCTGCGCCTTCTTCCCGGCGATCTTCCGTCGCCCGTATTGGTCGTGAACGGCGACATCATCACGAAAGTTCACTTCGGCCATCTCATCGCCTATCACCGGAAATCCGGCGTCGACGGAACCATTCCCGTGATTCCGCGCGCCGCGACAATTCCTTATGGCGTTGTGGAGACAAACGCGGAGGAGATCGTGACGATCTCCGAAAAGCCCGTGATCCATTTCAAGATCATTGCGGGAATCTATGTTCTGGAGAAAAAATTCGCATCGCTCATTCCGGAAAACGAAATGATGAGCATGCCGGATCTTCTGCGAGCGGGACTACGCAGCGGCTGGCGCATCCAATCGTTTCCCATTCATGAGGAATGGTTCGATACCGGAAGTCCGACCGAAAATATCCGGGCGAAACGAAGCGATTACTGAGTGAGCGATTTCGCGATCGCCGGCCGGAAGATCGGTCCGGAAGAGAGGCCGTTTGTCATCGCCGAGATCGGGATCAATCACGAGGGGGATTTCAGCAAAGCTCTTCGCATGATCGACGATGCGGCCGCGGCAGGATGCGAGTGCGTCAAGTTCCAGTGTCATATCGTCGAAGATGAGATGATCCCCGCCGCGGGCAGGATCATTCCCGTGAATGCTCCGGACTCCATCTGGGACATCATGGTTCGTTGCTCGTTCGACGAAGACCAGGATCGGGAGCTGAAACGCCACGTGGAATCCCATGGCATGATCCACCTCTCGACGCCCTTTTCGCGCGCGGCCGCTGATCGGCTGGAAAAGATCGGCGTGGTCGCCTACAAGATCGGATCCGGCGAGTGCAACAACCACCCCCTCATCGATCACATCGCCCGATTTCGAAAACCCGTCATCCTCTCCACCGGGATGAACGATATCGCCTCGATCCGCCCGTCCGTCGAGATCCTGCGGCGGCACGCGGTCCCCTTTGCCTTGATGCACTGCACATCGATGTATCCGACGCCGTATGACAAGGTGCGTCTCGGAGCGCTCGCGATGTTGCAGAACGAATTCCCCGGCGTTCCGATCGGCCTCTCCGATCATACCATCGATAATTTCGCGTGTTATGGCGCCGTTGCCCTGGGAGCTTCACTATTGGAGCGTCATTTCACTTCGGACAAGAACTGGCCCGGCCCGGACATTGCGATCTCGATGGATCCTGCTGATCTCGCAGAACTCGTTAAAGGAAGCGCCGCGATCCACGCCGCGCGTGGAGGCGAGAAGACGATTCTGCCCGAGGAGAAAGCGACGATCGATTTCGCCTATGCCACCGTGGTCACGATCGCGCCGATTCGGGCAGGCGATATATTCACGCGGGACAATCTTTGGGTGAAGCGCCCCGGAACCGGGCCGATTCCGGCGCGCGACTTCGAATCGATTCTTGGAAAGCGGGCTAAGATCGATCTTGCGCCGGACGTTCATCTGCTCATCGAGGAGATCACGTGAAGAGGAAGATCGCGATCTTCACCGGCAACCGCGCCGAGTACGGTCTCCAGTTTCCCGTCATCCAGGCCGTCAGTCGTCATCCGGATCTCGATTACTTCCTGCTCGTCTCCGGCGCTCACCTCGAGCGCGACTTTGGCCGGACGATCCGCGAAATCAACGACGACGGGTTTCGCATCCATCGCGAGGTCTCGCTCGAATTCGCGCGCGACTCGTTGTATGGATTCCCGATCTATCGAGAGCTGAATCTCGAATGCGACCAGGATTCTCTTTATGGGACCGTCCGCGCCATCGCGTCCGGAATTCTCAACCTGTCCGTGATACTGGACGAATTGAGGCCGGATATCGTTCTCGTTTACGCTGACCGTTTCGAGGGATTTTCCGCGGTCATCACCGCGACGCAGATGGGGATTCCGACAGGGCATCTTGAAGGCGGCGACATCACGCAAGGCGGCGCCCTGGATGACTCCGTCCGGCACGCGATGTCGAAGCTCGCGCATCTCCACTTCACGACGAACGAAGAGGCCGCGCAACGGCTCCGGAACATGGGCGAGGAACCCTGGCGTGTCCATAACGTCGGCTTTCCCGCCATCGATCTGATCGCCGAGGGCAACTTCGCCGACCCGCGGACGCTCGCGGCAAAGTACGGAATCGATCCATCGCGGCCGCTTGTCATCTTCACGCAGCATTCCGTCACGACGCAGTCCGAGGAAGGCGTCGCGCAAGTAATGCCTTCTCTCGCGGCGCTCGAGACACTCGCGCGCGACGGCGTCCAGGTCGTCCTGACGTATCCGAACAATGACGCGGGCGGGAAGAGAATCATCGCCGAACTGGAGGGGATCGCGTCGAAGAAGATTCCGGGGATGATTCTTCATCGGAGCCTCGGCAGGTATGACTACCACGGGATGCTTGCCATCTGCGGACGCACAGGGCGAGGAGTCTGCGTCGGAAATTCCTCCAGCGGCATCAAGGAAACTCCCGCGCTCGGATGTCCCGCCGTCAACATCGGCACACGCCAGGACGGTCGGCTCCGGAGCACGAACGTGATCGACACCGGATATGACCAGGCCGCCATTCTCGCGGCGATCCGGAAATGCCTCTTCGATGAAACATTCCGCGCGGCATGTTTGTCCTGCGACAATCCGTACGGCAAAGGAAATGCGGGACGGCGCACCGCGGAGATTCTCGCGACCGTCGAACTTGGTTCGAAAATCCTCACGAAAAAGGTAACGGTCTAGGGTCTGATGAACGACGCATGAACGCCCCTCTTGTCGTTGCCATCGTGCCTGCGCGCGGAGGTTCGCGCGGACTGCCGCGCAAGAACATCCGGGAGCTCGCCGGGAAACCGCTCCTGGTCCATACCCTCGAGGCCGCCCTGGCCTGTGCGGCGATCTCGCAAACATTCTTGACGACGGATGATCCGGAGATTGCCGCGATCGGTCGAAGCTTCGGCGTCACCGTGATCGATCGACCGCCGGAGTTGGCGGACGACGGTGCATCGAGCGTCGATGTCGCTCTGCATGCGCTCGAGGCGGTCGGCGCGTCGGGTGTTCGGGCAACTCACGTCATGCTTCTTCAGCCCACGTCACCTCTCAGGACAGCGGAGCATATCGACGAGTGCGCGCGGAGATGCCTGGCCTGCGGCGCCGCGAGCGCCGTGAGCGTGACAGATTGGCCGCACCCGCCCCAGAAGGCGCTTACCGTTGTCGATGGATTTCTCCAACCGCTTTTTTCCCGGGCCGATCTGGAATCGCCAAGGCAGAAGCTGGCGCGCGCCTTGCGCCCGAACGGCGCGATTTTCCTGGCATCCATCGAGTTGTTCACGATCAGGAAAACATTTTTTATTGATCCGGTTCTTCCGTTTTTCATGAGCGAGGAGGAGAGCATCGACATCGACAGCGAAGAGGACCTGAGGCGGGCGGAGAGAATCCTCGCGAGCCGCCGCTAAGCATGGCGCTCCTGCGTCTGATCGCGCGGTTGGATATCAAGAGTCCGAACCTCATCAAGACGATTCAATACGAAGGACTGCGCGTCATGGGCGCTCCGCACGATTTTGCTCTGAAATATTATCATGCGGGCGCGGATGAGATTATTTACATGGATATCGTGGCCAGCCTGTACGGAAGAAATCACCTCACGGAATTATTACAGACGACAGCGGCGGAAATATTTATTCCGATCACTGTCGGCGGAGGAGTACGATCCGTCGACGATGCGCGGGCTTTGCTGCGCGCGGGCGCGGACAAGGTCGCGGTCAATACCGCCGCGACGAAACGACCTGAGCTCATCAAAGAGATTGCCGAAACATTCGGTTCGCAGTGCATGGTTCTTTCGATCGAGGCGAAACGCCGAAAGGAAGGGGGCTGGGAGGCGTTTCGCGATAATGGTCGCGAGCGTACGGGTCTTGATGCCGTCGAGTGGGCCGGCCGCGCCCATGAACTCGGCGCCGGCGAGATTCTTTTGACATCCGTGGATCGGGAAGGCACGAGGAAGGGTTACGACATCGAGCTATTGGCGGCGGTGACATCGGTCGTGCCGATTCCCGTGATCGCCGGCGGCGGCATGGGAACGTGCGCGCACATCGTGGAGGCCGTGCGGCAGGGTGGCGCGAGCGCGGTCGCCATGGCCGATGTCATTCACTATGACAGGATGAGCATTTCACAAATTCGAAGCGAAGCGGCCGCCGCCGGACTGAACGTGAGAAAGTTATGAGTCGATGCGTCAGTGTCATCGACGGCAGCGGCGGAAACCTTCTGAGCGTCAGGCGCGCATTCGAAAGAGCCGGCGCAAAAGTTCAATTCGTAAATGACGGCGACGGGATTCGGAAAGCGGAGCGAATCGTGGTGCCTGGAGTGGGCGCCTTCGGGAGAGGAATGGACGCGCTGCGAGGCCTGGCATTGGTCGAGCCGTTGCGCGAATTTATCGCCGGCGGAGGTTCCGTGCTGGGCATCTGTCTGGGCCTGCAGTTCCTGTTTGAAGTCGGCGAGGAATTCGGAGAGCACAGCGGGCTGGGAGTTCTACGGGGCCGCGTGCGTCGCCTTCCGGATCGCGACACCGCGGACAGGCCGCTTCGAATTCCTCACATCGGCTGGAATGCGTTGCTCCGCCCGCGCGACGAGACACAATGGCGCGGAACGATATTAGAACGCGTCGCTCCGGGATACGCCGTGTACTTCGTTCACTCTTTCGCGGCGGAGCCGGTCGATCCCCGGAATATTCTGGCGGAGTGCGAATACGGCGGGCACCGCGTCGTCGCCGCGGTTCAGCACGGAAGACTCTACGGCGTGCAGTTTCATCCGGAGAAAAGCGGAGAGACGGGACTCACCATCATCAAGACTTTTCTGGAACTCTGAGCCGCTTGCGCGCGAGGCGCTTCTCTTGAAAGAACGTTATCGCTTTTGACACCGGAAGCAACTCTTACTAGTCTTCGCTCATGTCGGATCTTCCCCCAGTTGTAATTTGGCTTCTTCCCTTGAACGCTCAGGACTCACGGAGCCCGCAATGTTTCCCGAGTTGCGACTTTCGAGGAGACCCGAGCCCGGCGGACCGATTGTTGCGGAAAGTGCGCGCGCTTGGTTTCAAGAATATCAGCGTTTTCATTGATCTCATTGTTCCTCCCGAGATAAGTGATGATGAAATCGGCGCCGCGTTGGAGAAGGGAGAAATGTTCGCGCGTTCGAACGGACTCTCGTCCTTTAATGCGATTCGTCCGGAGCGGACCACTTCGAAAGAAAACCGTCGATTCCTGAGCGACATACTTGACGGTTTGCCGGGTGACGACGAAACAATTTTCCTGTTTCTGGGAGTTCACGGGCTTTTTTTCACGGAGAAAGATCTGCTCGGTCTCATAGAGACGCTCGGAAATTCGCGCGCTCTTCGCACGGATCCCGCATTCTTGAATCCTTTTGAGACTACCTACGTCCTTGTCGCCAGGAAAAAATATTTTCGAGTCGGTGTGGAGCAGGATCATATTCCCGCCGAAGTGTCGATTCAGGTGGAACGCGACAGATCGGGTCCGAAACCGCCTCCCTACATCCGTTTCGAATTCCGCAGCGAATACAACTGCGTCCTCGACGCGCTTCCCGCGGATAAGGATCACCTGACATACGACGATCTCAACGCCTTATGGGATCAGAATCCAAGCCTCTTCTTTCCGGTGCCGCACCACGTGAGCGTCGAAATGACGAATCACGATAACCTTTCCCGCTTGCGGTCGCCGCAGAAGCTCTCTAAGCGATCGGTCGGCTGGATGTCCGACCGGCACCTCGACATGCTTGTCGAATCACTGCCTTTTCCACCGGGTGATGTGTCCTGTCATATGGATCTGTGGGATTTTGGAGAACCGCTCACCCACAAGGGGACAATCAATTTCATCGAGCGGATCGCCCGAAAGGGTGTGAGAGTCGATCTCTACACGAACGGACTTTTGCTCGATGAGTCCGTCGCGGCGAGACTCCTGGATTCCGGGGTCGACGCGATCTTCTACCGAATGGACGCCGCTACTGCCGAAGTATATGAGCGCGTTTCCGGTGATCGAAACTTGTTTGAGAAGGCCCGGAAAAACCTCGACGCCCTGATTCGGCTCAGAAAGCAACGAGGCGGTTCGACGATACCTTGGAAACCGGAGTTGGCTGTTCAAATCACGGAAATGCCGGAGACCGCAGGGGATGTCAACGCGTTCATGGACCTCTACGATATGGCGGGAGAGGTCACGAAATCGACCGTGTCGAAACTCGGGCGTTCGCCGGAGCCCGAGGCTGTGATTCGAGAAGTCTATAAAACCGATAAGCCCATTGAGCATGCGATGATCAGGCATGACAATCTCTTCCGAGGGCGCGTGGAAAGGAAGGACGGGTCCGACTATACGCCTCTGTTTCGATTTCCCTGCCGGCAGCTTCTGGCCGGGCCGCACATTCTCTGGGATGGTTCGATCGTGCCCTGCCGTGAAGACATTGATGCGGAAGAGGTCATAGGGCGCCTCGAAGATGGATTGCTGGAAGTCTGGAAGAGCGATCCGATGAAGCGATTTATCACGATGCATTGCCGGGGCGCATGGGCTGAATCGTCCTTCTGCGCGATCTGCAATGAGTGGTATTACTCGCACGATTGACATGTGAGTAAGGACACGCGTGCATGATCGGGTCGCGCCGGATCTCGGAAACTTTTCTAAAAAAAGTCGCGCATAAATCGAAGAAAACCGCCGATGATGCACAAATGATGATCATGATCCCGAGAATAATGTGTAAAAAAAGACACCATACGATGCCTATCGGCATGTACCGTGAGATATGTATACTTTTGAACAGCAGACTCGACCCACCGCGACGTACCACCTGCAGAGCGCATGGCGCATGAAGAATCGACTAGTGACCAGCAAGAATTATGAGGAGGCGAAGTGCGGCAAAGAGCGGAACTGTCTTCGAATACGGCTTGCAAAGCAGTTTTAGCACATGTATAGTCCAAAGGTTGCACGCGTTGGCCTGAGACGAACAAGGATAGCGGCGTGAGAGTTTTTCCAAGGATGGAGAGAAGATGAGTCAGGATCAGGCGCTCCGGTTGAGTTCGGCGCGAATTCGAATTGCATATTAGGATGCCATCCGGTCCGAGGTCGGGCGAACGCCTGTCGGCGCGCTCGACTCCGGCCCTTAGGGGACTGTTCCTCCTTGCTTTATGCTCCTTTCTTCATCCCGCGGCGCACGCCGCAACATGGTACGTCAACGACCTCTCCGTCGTCGGCGATATCTTCACCGGATCCACCGGAAGCGACACGAATCCCGGAACGGCGGCCAATCCCTTTCGCACGATCACGAAAGCCGATTCCATGGCGGTTGCCGGCGACACCATCATCGTCGATGCCGGTTCCTATCTCGAAGCGGTTTTCTTGGACACGAACAATATCACATTGCAGGGCGCCGGTAACGCGACAACGATCGATCCACCAGGCGTCTCAACCACATCGGGGATTGTCGCCGTCTATCTCTCGAACTGTTCGAATGTCGTGGTCCGGAATATCCGCTGCATCGGCGCTTACTACGGTTTCTATCTTTGGAACACGGACTCATCGACTCTCAGCGGCGTCACGGCGACCGCCAACACGACCGGGATCTATTTGCAGAATGGTTCCGACTCGAACAGGATTACCGGTTCCACTTCGAGTTCGAACTCCCTCTTCGGGTTTCACTCAAGAGGCAGTTCCTATAACACGATTTCAAACTGCGTCCTCGCTTCCAACTCGAATACCGGCATCGTGTTCGACTACACCTCGCCCCTTGGCACGATTACCGGCAATACGGTGAGTTCGAGCCCCTATGGGATTTTCGTGCAATACTCATCCAACACCACCACGATCTCATTTAATGCGGTGACTTTGACGACCACTGCCGGTATTTACGCTCAGGAAAATACCGGAAACGTCATCATGAATAATATTGTGAATTCCAATTCCTATGTTGGAATCTATCTCCATACCGAAACCGGTGATTCCGTCTCGAATAATACGGCGAGTTCAAATTCAGCGCATGGAATCTACACATGGCAGAACACCGGCACGGTGCTTGATTCCAATGTGGCTTCGTCGAATGGTAATAACGGCCTGTATCTGCAGAATTCTTCCGGGCACCTCGTCCGACGAAATCGGACTTCCGGGAACGGGCATGCGGGAATATGGTTGAAATCGACGACCAATTCGGTGGTCACAGCGAATACGATCGATTCTAATACGATTTATCAGGTCGTCGTCGAGTTCGCATCCTCTTCGGATACGATCACGAAGAACAATATCCTCAATCCCGGAACCGGCAGCTATATCTACAGTGGGGCAACGACCGGAGCAACCTTCGATGCCCGTCGAAACTGGTTTGGAACAACGGACAAGGCGGCGATCGCCGGCAAGATGTCGGGGGCGCAGACAGCTCTGATGACGTGGGAGCCCTTCCGCCTGGGAATTGTGGATACAAACGTAGGCGCGGATACGGTCGCTCCGGCGACGCCTACGGCCGTCACCGTGGATACGACCCTGGCGGGGCGTATTCGTGTCTCGTGGACGCTTCCGGTTCTGGATGAAGAGGGAACCGCGCTGACTGGTTTCTCGAGGGTTCGCGTTTATCGCGACACGAACCCGACAAAGTCGGACTGGCGCGTCGATTCCCCGGACTTCATTCTCACGGCCACGGATACGACATGGAATGACACGACCGTTACTCTTGGAACTTCTTATTACTACCGTGTGACCGCTGTCGATATGCAGGGGCTCGAGAACGAGGCTTTCTTCTCGGACACGAAGTTAGGAGTTGCGCCGAATGGCACAGTGACGATTACCGCGCCGCTGGACGGACACGACACAACCCTATCGCCGATCACGCTCTCCGGCACTTCCATGTTTTCGATTGCGGGAGACAGCGTGACCGTGTATCGAAACGGTATCCTGCAGTCGACGGGAGTGGTGCAGGGGGGTGGAGGATGGTCCTGTACGACATCTTTGGCCGCTATCGCCGACAGCATCGAAGCGCGGCTCACGCGTTTAGGCGTTCTGATGGATACCGAGAGAATCAGGGTTGATTTTTATGGTGTCCCTTCCGTGACTATTTCCGCTCCCACAGCGGGTCACGATACTAATGTTTCCATCATCACCGTTTCGGGCACGACCAGCCAGACTTCCCTGGGAGATTCGATCGGCCTCTACCGGAACGGAATTCACCAGTCGACTACAACTGTTTCGTCCACGGGTTCGTGGAGCTGCACGACGTCGCTTGGCGCGATCGGCGACAGCATCAACGCCCGGCTCATCACGTCGCTGCGGGATACCGCGAACGACACGATTCACATCAACTTCTACAACGGTCCGGTCTGGTTTGTGAACGACGCCTCGACGGTCGGCGACTCGTTCACATCCTCGATCGGGCGCGACACCGGTCGCGGCGATTCATCGGCGCCGTTCCGTACGATCGCGAAAGCTCTGTCTCGTGCGCAGGCGCGCGAGACGATTTATGTCGACCGGGGAACATTCACTGAGTCGGTCGTTTTCCTCGTCGACTCGACCACGCTCATCGGCGCAGGTGACGAGACTACGATCGTCGATCCGCCGGGCGAGTCGACGACGGGTGGGATCTACGCCTTCAACTTGACGGGGCGACGCGCGACGGTTATTCGCGATGTGCAGGCAACAGGCGCGGAGGTCGGGTTCCGTATGAGCAACACCGATTCCTCCCTTATCGAGTCCTCGTATGCAAGATTGAATTCGTTCGGAGTCGATCTCGAGGGCGGATCGGACTTTAACCTGATCCGGAATGTCCGCGCCGAGCGAAACAGTGCGTACGGATATTACCTGGGCTCGTCATCGAACAATATCATCCGCGGCGGACGCGCGGACACGAACACGACGACGAACGTCTTAATCTCGACGAGCGCGAACGGAAACCGTGTGGAAAGCATGACGGTGACGGGGGCGTCGCATGGACTCTACATCTTCCAGGGAACGAACAACACTCTGGAGTACAACGTAGTCCAGAACGTCAGCGTGATAGGTATCTACGTTCAGGCGACGAGCGGGAACCTGCTGCGGCGGAACCGGAGCACCGGAAACGGAACCGGAATCTGGATGAATGCTGTGACGAACACGGTCGTGACGGCGAATGATGTCGAATCGAACACGACGTATCAGATCGCGATCGACGGAGCATCGTCGTCGGATACCTTGGTGAAGAACAACATCCGGTTCCCCGGCAGCGGCAGTTACCTCTATAACGCGGCGACATCGGGAGCGACATTCGATCTCCGCCGGAACTGGTATGGGACGACGAGCCAGTCGACGATCAACGCGAAGGTAACGGGATCGGCGGCATCGCTTCTGACGTGGCAACCGCTCCGGCTCGGCCCGGTCGACACGTTCCTCGTGGACACGGTCGCTCCAGCGACACCGACATCTCTCACCACCGATACGTCGCAAGCCGCGCGCGTCATCGTCACCTGGACTCTGCCGGTTCTGGACGAAGAGGGATCGGCTCTGACCGGCTTCTCTCGTGTCCGCGTCTACCGCGACACGAATCCGACGAAATCGGACTGGCGTGCCGACTCGCCCGACTTCACGCTCGCGGCGACGGACACGACCTGGAACGACACGACGGTCACGGTCGGGAGCACGTACTACTACCGCGTGACGGCCGTGGATACGGCCGGCCTGGAGAATGAAGCTTTCTTTTCGGATACGAAGATGGCGTATGTCGCTCCGGGAACCTGCGCGATCGCGACTCCGCTCGACAATTACGACACGAATCGCAATCTGATCACACTGACAGGCACATCCGGATTCACAAACGCCGGCGACAGCGTCACGGTTTACCGGAACGGAATCGCCCAATCGACGGGAATCGTGGCGGGGGGAGGCGGCTGGAGCTGCACGGCGCTGCTCTCGGCAAAAGGCGACAGCATCGAGGCGCGCCTGACGCGGCTTGGCACGTTCATGGATTCCAACAAGATACGGATCAATTTCTACGACACGCCTGTTGCCGACCTGCTGACACCCGCCAACGATCACGATACGAATGTGCGGATCGTTACGCTGACGGGCACCACGACGCTTTCGACCGTCGGGGATTCCGTGGCCGTGTATCGAAACGGCATCTTCCAGTCGACCACTGCGGTCTCGGCGGGCGGCACCTGGAGCTGCACAACATCCTTCGCGGGGCGCGGCGACAGCGTCGTTGCCTTGATCGTAAACCGCTTCAACGATCAGTCGCGCGACACCCATCGCATCAATTGGTTCGACACTCCGGGCGTGGACATTCTCATTCCGCCGACCGGCCACGACACGAACATTCGCGTCTTCACTCTCTCCGGGACGACCGTGCTGACGGTGGCGGGAGATTCCATCGGCGTCTATCGGAACGGAATTCACCAGTCGACGACGACGGTATCGGCGGCGAACACATGGAGCTGCACGACATCGATTGCCGCCAAGGGCGACAGCATCGTCGCTTTTGTCGTGAACCGTTTCCGAAATTCCGGAGGGGAAACGCATGCTTACAACTTCTTCGATACTCCGACCATCGACATCGTCGCTCCGGTCAATAATCACGAGACGGTCGTCGTGGTCTTTACGATATCCGGAACATCGACTCTCTCCACCGCCGGCGATTCGGTCGGCGTCTATCGCAACGGCATTCATCAGTCGACAACGACGGTTTCGGCGGGCGGCGCATGGAGCTGCACGACGTCAATCTCGGCGGTCGGCGACAGCGTGCGCGCCTATATCACCAGCCGATTCCTGAACCAGGGTGCGGACACGCACCGGTTCGATTATTACGACAGCCCGTTGATCGATATTCTGACTCCGCTGAACAACCACGAGACCAATGTTCGCGTGATCACTTTGACGGGGACCACGGCACTGTCGTCTGTCGGCGATTCGGTGGGCGTCTATGTCAACGGCGTCCTGCAATGCACGGGTCTCGTTCAGATGGGGCAGACCTGGTCCTGCACGGCCTCGCTCCAGGGTCTAGCCGACTCGGTCCGCGTTACGGTGTATAACAGGGTCGGCGGCTTCGGCCAGGACACGCAGGTCATCTACTTCTACGACACGCCGGTCGTCGACATTCTTACGCCGCCGACCAACCACGACACGAACGTCATGGTCTTCACGCTCACCGGCACCACTACGCTCACCGTGATCGGCGATTCGGTCGGCGTCTATCGGAACGGCATCCACCAATCCACGACGACAGTGGGAGCGGGCGGTGCATGGAGCTGCACGACGTCGGTCGCGGCTCGCGGGGACAGTGTCCGGGCGCTTGTGGTCAACCGTTTCCGGAACATGGGTCAGGAGACGCACCGGATCAATTTCCATGGAACACCGGTGATTGATATTCTCACGCCGCTCGCCGGCCACGACACCAACATCGCCGTCATCATGATCACGGGCACGACGACGTTGACCTTCCCAGGCGACTCGGTCGGCGTCTACCGAAACGGAATTCACCAATCGACGACGACCGTTTCGTCCACGGGAACGTGGAGCTGCACGACGTCGCTCGGCGCAATCGGTGACAGCATCAATGCGCGGGTCATTACGATGCTCCGCGATACCGGCCACGATACGATTCACATCAACTTCTACGACGGCACGGTCTGGTTCGTGAATGACGCTTCGACAGTGAGCGACTCGTTTACATCCGCGATCGGCCGCGACACGGGCCGCGGCGACTCACTGGCGCCGTTCCGGACGATCGCGAAGGCGCTCTCCATGGTCGCGTCGAACGAGACGATCTACGTCGACCGCGGAACATTCACGGAGTCGGTTGTCTTCCTTGTCGATTCGACCGCGATCATCGGCGTCGGAGACGACACGACGATCGTCGATCCTCCGGGCGAGTCGACGACAAACGGCATCTATGCCTTCAACTTGACGGGCCGACGCGCGACGGTCATCCGTAATGTGCTGGCGACGGGCGCTGAAGTCGGGTTCCGGTTGAGCAATTCCGATTCTTCGCTCATCGAGTCGTCGTATGCGAGATTAAACTCCTTCGGAGTCGATCTCGAGGGCGGATCGGACTCGAACCTTATTCGCAATGTCCGCGCTGAACGAAACAGCGCGTACGGATATTACCTGGGCTCGTCGTCGAACAACATCATTCGAGGCGGACGCGCGGACACGAACACGACGACGAACGTCTTAATCTCGACGAGCGCGAACGGAAACCGTGTGGAAAGCATGACGGTGACGGGGGCGTCGCATGGACTCTACATCTTCCAGGGAACGAACAACACTCTGGAGTACAACGTAGTCCAGAACGTCAGCGTGATAGGTATCTACGTTCAGGCGACGAGCGGGAACCTGCTGCGGCGGAACCGGAGCACGGGGAACGGAACCGGAATCTGGATGAATGCTGTGACGAACACGGTCGTGATGGCGAACGACGTAGAGTCGAACACGACGTATCAGATTGCGATCGACGGAGCATCCTCGTCGGATACCTTGGTGAAGAACAACATCCGGTTCCCCGGCAGTGGCAGTTACCTCTATAACGCGGCGACGTCGGGAGCGACATTCGATCTGCGCCGGAACTGGTATGGGACGACGAGTCAGTCGACGATCAACGCGAAGGTAACGGGAGCGACAGCGTCGCTTCTGACGTGGCAGCCGTTCCGGCTCGGGCTGGTCGACACGTTCCTTGTCGACACCGTTGCGCCGGCGACACCGACTTCGCTCTCGACCGACACATCGCAGGCCGGGCGCGTCATCGTCACCTGGACGTTGCCGGTTCTGGATGAAGAGGGATCGGCTCTGACCGGCTTCTCGCGTGTCCGAGTCTATCGCGACACGAACCCGACGAAGTCGGACTGGCGCGTCGACTCTCCTTCGTTCACGCTTGCGCCGACCGACACGACATGGAACGACACGACAGTGGCTGTCGGCCAGACGTGGTATTACCGCATCACAGCGGTGGATACGGCCGGGCTCGAGAACGAGGCCTTCTTCTCGGACACGCGGATTGCGATCGTCGCCTATGGAACTGTTGCGATCTCCGCGCCGCTCGACAACCATGACACAAATCGAAATCTGATCACGGTCTCGGGAACATCAGGAATCATAATCGCGGGTGATAGCGTCACGGTGTACCGGAACGGCATCGCTCAATCGACGACGGTTGTAGCGGCCGGCGGCGCATGGAGCTGCACGGAACTGCTGGCGGCAAAAGGTGACAGCATCGAGGCGCGCCTGACACGTCTTGGCGTTCTTCAGGACACGGAGCGGATCCGGATCAACTTCTATGACACGCCCGTTGTCGACCTCCTGACACCGTCGAATGATCACGACACGAATTTCCGGGTCGTAACTCTGACAGGAACGGCTGCCCTCTCCACTCTTGGAGATTCAGTCGCCGTCTATAGAAACGGCATCTTGCAATCGACAACCACGGTTTCGGCGGGCGGCGCATGGAGTTGCACGACGTCATTCGCCGGACGCGGCGACAGCATCGTGGCAATTGCCGTCAATCGCTTCATGAATCAGTCGCTTGACACGCACCGGATCAACTGGTTCGACACTCCGGGTGTGGACATCCTCATCCCGCCGACCAACCACGATACGAACCTTCGCGTCTTCACGCTCACGGGGACGACCGTGCTCACGGTGGCGGGCGATTCCATCGGCGTTTACCGGAACGGAATTCTCCAGTCGACGACAACGGTATCGGCGGCTAACACATGGAGTTGCACGACGTCCATCTCGGCCAAGGGCGACAGCGTCGTCGCTCTGGTCATCAACCGCTTCGGGAATTTCGGGCGGGAGACGCACGCCTACAACTTCTTCGATACGCCGGTCGTCGATATTCTCACTCCTTCCACAAACCACGATACCAATGTCGCGGTGACTACGATCACTGGTACGGCGGTGCTCTCGACATTCGGAGACAGCGTCGGCGTCTATCTGAATGGCGTCCTGCAATCGACGACCACGGTCTCGGCGGGATCGACATGGTCCTGCACGACGGCGCTCACGGGTTATGGAGACAGCGTGCGCGCCATCATTGTCAGCCGATTCGGAAACACAACCTCGGACACGCACAGGATCAATCGCTATTTTGCCGTGACGATCGGCATTACGACACCGGCGAATCTGCACGATACGAATGTTCGCGTCTTTACGCTGACAGGCACTACGGCGCAGAGCTTCCCCGGTGACTCGGTGGGGGTCTATCGAAACGGCATTCTGCAATCGACGACGGTGGTTGCCGGTGGTGGCGCCTGGAGCTGCACGGTGGCGCTCTACGGGAATGGCGACAGCGTCCGAGCCTTCGTGCATACGCGCTTGAATGACTCCGCCAACGACACGCGAACCTACAACTTCTTCGATACGCCGGTGATCGACCTTCTGACGCCGCCGACGAATCACGATACGAACGTTCAGGTATTCACTCTGACGGGTACGGCGGCGCTCTCCACACTCGGCGATTCGGTCGGGGTCTATCGGAACGGCATTCTGCAATCGACGACGACGATCCAGGCGGGCGGCGCGTGGTCATGCACCACGGCTCTGGCGGGTCGAGGGGACAGCGTTCGCGCGATCATTGTGAATCGATTCGGGAATACGACCTCGGACACGCACCGGATGAACTTCTTCAACTTCCCGACAGTAACCATTCTGACGCCGACCGCAGGTCACGACACGAATATTTCCGCGATCACGATCACGGGCACGACGACGCAGACTTCGTTGGGAGATTCGATCGGTGTGTACCGGAACGGAATTCATCAATCGACGACGACCGTCTCGATCACGGGAACATGGAGCTGCACGACGGCGCTCGGCGCGATCGGCGACAGCATCAACGCGCGGCTCATCACGATGCTCCGTGATACCGGCCATGATACGATTCACATCAACTTCTACGACGGCGCGGTCTGGTTCGTGAATGACGCATCGACAGTGAGCGACTCGTTTACATCCGCGATCGGCCGCGACACGGGCCGCGGCGACTCACTGGCGCCGTTCCGGACGATCGCGAAGGCGCTCTCCATGGTCGCGTCGAACGAGACGATCTACGTCGACCGCGGAACATTCACGGAGTCGGTTGTCTTCCTTGTCGATTCGACCGCGATCATCGGCGTCGGAGACGACACGACGATCGTCGATCCTCCGGGCGAGTCGACGAC
>CAZCME010000035.1:0-19137 GCA_964499705.1 uncultured bacterium
CCGGCTTCACTCGTGCCTCGACCGCTCACGGCAACCGCTACTACTTCACCGGAAGAGAATACGACTTTGCGGGGCAGGTGTACTACTACCGCGCGCGGTATTACCTGCAGGATGAGGGGCGGTTTTTGGAAGTGGATCCAATAGCGCACCTCGACCGTGTGAATCAGTACGCCTACGTAATGAACAATGTAATAAATTATTATGATCCTGACGGACTTATACCGGCGCCACCGTCAGGGCGGCAATATCCTTCACAGCGCGGTGGACCGGGGCCAGGGCAACCTCGTGCACCGTCGATCCCCAACACCCCACCCCGAACATTCTGCCCAACGCGCTTACCGCCCCAACTGGGCGGTCCGGGTGGAACTAACGTTCCACCTGATATTGAAAATATATCCTTGCCCCGAAATGCTCCAATGTGGCAACGAGCTGTTCATTTCATAGCGCAAATTGCGGCGGCAGCTGCAAGAGGGTTTTCAGGTTCATATATCATCTTTATTATGCCACCGAGTTCAATGAGAGAATTATTTGCACCCCCTGGATCTCCCGCAACTGGTTGTGATTGCTGAAATCATCTCTGATGCAATTGCCTAATCGAGAAGAACTGCTGATAGAAGAAGTCTACGCTCCAGGCGAATCAAATGACCACATCGCTCAGGCGGTGCATTCAATATTAAAATACATCGATCCATCCGATTTATGCGGCTTGCGCAAGATCGTGCTGGCGCAAGAGAGCATTCTCTCTAAACGGGAAAGGGGTATTGCACCACGTAGGTCGCGCAAGACGCTTAGAAAACACGGTAAATGTGGGGAATACTATGCCATGAGCAGTAATTCGCCAGCTTGGATACGGCTTGTCGTGGACAATATCATCCCTCTCCAGTCGCGCCTATTTCGGTTGCGCTGTCTAATGGAGATTCAGCTTGCTATGGTATTATTTCATGAAATCGGGCATCATGTGCATACCTTAAAACCGAAGTATTGCGACAGTGAATTATTTGCAAATGAATATCGAGATATTAAGATGAAAGCATTAATTCACAATAAATACTGGTATTTAATCCTATTGATCATACCCTCACAAATATTCTCAACGATCACGCGCAGATTCTCAAATATGAAGATCTCGACCGGCTCATGAAGAGGATGCATTTCATAAGAGATTCTTCGCGATTGCACGGCTACTCAAATATTCGTTCCAACGGCAACACCCCCTTTCAACACCCCCCTTTCATTTACAGACAGACCCGATCGGATATTATGGCGCTATCAATCTCTACAGCTATGTTGGAAATAGTCCGGGGAATGCTGAAGATCCGTTTGGGCTTCGTATGGTGAGAGATCCTAGCGGCCGTGGCGGCGTTATTTTTATCGATGATGATGATGATGGAGTCAACACAGTTGATATCCCACATCCAGAAATCGATGCAGTACGTGAATCGAAGCGATAATCTATGGCTAGCTTTTTCAGCTAGCATCCCCCTGATCTTCATCGAGGGCCTAATCGCCTTCGGGAAGCGGGATCCGATCGGAAAACACATCGATAAACGAGACGAATAATATAGTAATATTATAAAGTAGTATATAAGATATCAATATGAAAGCAGTACAAGAATCCCAACGTATTCTCGGATCGGTAACCACCGATTCTGCCATCGGCCGGATCCTTGTGGCTCGCGGGCTGCCGCCGCGCGTTCTTCAGGATGCCCTTCGCCTGCAAGAAAATGATCCACGCCCGATCGGGCAGATTCTCATCGCTAATGGTCACGCCACGGAGAGTATGATCCTTGAGGCTTGGGCCGAACAGCTTGGCCTCACGTTCATCGAAACCATTGAGGACCTCGATGGCGCTGTTCTGCAACAATCCGGCGTCGAGTGGTTTCTTTCGCGCGATGCTCTGCCGCTCATGCCGTCTTCGCCGAGGCGAGTCGCGCTCGTCGATCCTTCGGATCGATTTGTTGTTGCTGATATCATGGAAAAACTGGGCGGCTTCACTCCGGTTCTTGCGGCGCGGACGGCCATTCGAAACGCGGTTGAAAACTGGATGATCTCCGAACAGATGCCGATTGGGCTTGCCGTCGAGCCGCTTGAAGACGACGCTTCGGTGCCGCGCTGGATTGATCATCTCCTGGAGCGATCGGTCGAAGAGCGCGCTTCCGATATTCACATCGAGGCCCTCGGGGAGAAGTCGCGGGTTCGGTTCCGGATCGATGGCGTCCTGTATGAAGTGCCGGCGCCGCCGTGGCATCTGCATGCAGCCGTCGTCTCCCGAATCAAGGTGCTCTCGGACCTCAACATCGCGGAACGGCGGCTGCCGCAGGACGGCAAATTCCCGCGGTTCATCGCTACGCGTCCCTTCGACGTCCGCGTCTCCGTCATCCCAGGGGTATACGGCGAGGGCGTCGTTCTGAGGCTCCTTGAACGTTCCGGGGGAAAGCGATTGGACGATCTCGGATTCTCCGCGAATCTTCGCGCGCGAATCGACAGCCTCTTCTCCCGGTCTCATGGCCTTATTCTCGCCACGGGGCCGACCGGCTCCGGCAAGACGACGACACTTTACGCGGCGCTCCAGCGGCTCAACGTCTCCGAACGCAAGATCGTCACGATCGAGGATCCCGTCGAATATGATCTGCCCGGCGTCGAGCAGATTCAGGTCCACCCTAAGATCGGCCTCACTTTCGCTCATGGCCTCCGATCGATTCTACGGCATGATCCGGATGTCATCCTCGTCGGAGAAATTCGCGATCCGGACACGGCTGCGGTCGCGATCCAGTCGTCGCTCACCGGTCACCTTGTCCCGTCCACGCTCCACACCAATGACGCGCCTTCTTCCATTGCGCGCCTCATCGACATGGGCGTCGAACGCTTTCTCGTCGCATCCGCCGTCGTGGGAATCCTCGCTCAGCGGCTCGTCCGGAAGATCTGTTCGAATTGCAAAGAGGAGATCGTCCCGTCACCGGAAATACTCTCTCTCTATCGTGGCGCGGACCTCGCTCCGCCAGAACGGCTCTTCCGAGGCAGAGGATGCCTTCAATGCCGCGGCGCGGGATTTCGCGGAAGGAGCGCGATCGGTGAATGCCTTCTGATCGACGAGGCCGTCCGGGAAGCCATTCATTCCCGGGAGTGCTCGACGCCGCTCGTTCGCGAGGCCGCGAAGAAGCAGAACTTCATTCCCATTCTTGTCGATGGGCTGGAAACCGCTCGGGCGGGCGAAACGATGGTCAGCGAGGTCTTGAAAGTGGTGGTGATCGAATGAAAAGCGCTATCGGAATTCTCTTCTGGTCGCTGTTTCTTGCGTCACTGCCTCCGTCGTCATCGGCGGAAACATCCGCGGTTGACTCCGGCGCGGCGGCATCCGCCGATACGAAAATCCAAGCCGGCCTGATGACGCTCAATTTCAAGAACGGCGACATTCGGGAGGTGCTCCGGGCGATCGGCCTCGCGCGTGGCGCGAACATCGTCGCGGATCGCGACGTCGAGGGAACGGTCACGGTTTACCTGAAGGACGTGACGATCGAGACCGCTCTCGAAGCGGTCACGGCGCCTAACGGACTCTATTGGGAATTCGACGGCGGACTGTACCGCGTCAAACGCATCCGCGAGAATCCCTTCGTCAGATCCCGGAACGGAACGGTCACGATCCACGCCGATAACATCGCCATCGGCATCTTCCTCGACGCCGTCGCCAAAGCCACGGGCCTGAATCTCGTCACCTCCGAGCCGCTTTCCGTCAACCTGACGGCTCACCTCACCGAAGCGCCAATCGAGGACGGCGTGATCCAGGCGATCCGATCCAACGGACTTCTCGTTGCGAAGGATGGCGGCATCATCCGGATCTCGCCGGCTCGCGCGCCCGTCAAAGCGGAGAAACAATCGGATGGAAAGATCGTCCTCGATGCTCAAGGAGCCGACATCCGAGCAGCCTTCACCGCACTCGCGCGATTGACCGACGAGAACATCATCCTCGACGCCGACATTTCGATTTCCAACGCGACATTCTATGTCTCACAGGAAGATCTTGCCGGAGTTCTCGACGCGCTCACGGCGACATACGGCTTCGCGTGGCAGAAACTGGGAGGTCTGTACCGGATCTACCGTCCGCAATCGGGCGTCGCGCTTCCGGTTGCCCTCGACGAGAACGCGCGCGTGACTTTCGACCTTCGTGGCGCCGAACTGGGCGACGTCGTCCGCCAGATCGCCATCAAGAAAGGGTGGAACTCGATTTTGTACGCGGATCTGAAGGAGAAGGTCAACCAGCGCGTCGACCGGCTCGACATCGAAAGCGTATTCGACCTCCTTTTCGAGAATACACCGTACGCCTGGATTCTCGATACGTCGACGACACCTCTCCCGACGCTCATCGTTGGTAATCCTTCGCTCGGGAGCAGAGAAGCGGAGATCTTCGTCCGCGAGCGTTCGTACCCGCTGAAGTATGTGAAGACGTCGGTCGTGATGGGACTTTTGCCGCGCGAAGTTCCATCGGCAAACGTGAAAGTGATCGCGGAGCAGAATCTTCTCATGGTGACCGGCACGCCTAAGATGCACCGTGAGATGACGGAACTCCTCGATCGCCTCGACACGCCTCAGCGCCAGATCGTGATCGAGATGCTCGTCGTGGAAGTGAACAACGAAAAAGCCAGGACGCTCGGATTGCAAGGTCTCAACTATCAACAGAACGAGATCATCGGCACGTTTTCACCGGCTGGTTCGCCGACCGCGTCCCTGGAATTGACGCGCGGACGAATCCTGACGCAGTCGCTCTCGACGTCATTCACCACTCTGGAGCGCGAAGGCGTCGTCACCGTGAAGGCGCGGCCGAACATTATGGTCAAGAGCGGGGAAGCGGCGACGTTCTCGGTCGCCCGCGAGGACAACTTCGCGCTTACGGCGCCTTCAGCGACGCCTAACGTTCCGACAGTGACGGCTCAGAAGATCCCATCGGGAATTACGCTCAATGTCACACCATGGGTCGGCCAGGACGGCGTGGCCGTCCACATGACGATCTCCGGCGAAGTCTCTTCCTCGAGCGGCCAGATATCCGCGACGCAACTGCCAACCGTCTCCGCGCGCCGCGCGAACACACAGGTGCTTGTCAACTCCGGACAGACGATCGTGATCGGCGGCCTCATCCAGGGCAGGAATAACAAGGCGGACGACAGCATTCCGATCATAGGAAAGATTCCGATTCTGAAATTCTTCTTCGGCAATTCGAGCGTCTCCACTGCCTCCACGGAGGTCGTTTTCTACATAACTCCGAAGATCGTGGGGTGAGTGTCCGGCCGCGGTCGCAGCGAGGAGCGGCGGCCGGCGCGCGTGATCGGTTCGCGCGCCTCGGGGGATTGACGCTCATCGAGCTCCTGGTGTCGGCGCTCATATTCGGAATCACCGTTCTGGGATTTGCCATGATCTTCCGCAATGAGGAAGATTTATCCAGCGTTGCCGATCGGAGAAGACGCGCCTTTCTTCTGGCGCAGGATCTGTATGAGGAGATGCGCGCGGTTCCTTACGCATGCGCTGATTTATCGGCCGCGCATGACATGACCGCGCCGCGCGCCGAGGCTTCTCGCGTCGAATCCTTGGGCAGCATCGTCAGCTACGACGGACTCGTCGATTCCCCAGCAACCGACATCCTGGGAAGTCCTATGCCCTGGGGAAGCGATCTATCGAGAAGAGTGACCGTGCGATCCTTCGCCCCGCGTTCTTCGTCGCGTATGACCGGCGCGCTGCGTCCGTATCTGCTTTGCACGATTGAAATCCAGGACCGAATCTCGGATGAAATTCTCCATTCGACAAGCTTCATAAGAGCGGCACATGAAGAATAGCCGTTCCGGCTTTTCGCTTGCGGAACTTCTCTTGGTTCTCGTGGTAGGGGGACTGGCAATCGCGCTCTTTTCCGGCACGTTTCAAAACCTTGCTCGGAACAATGCCGTTCGGAAAGTCGAACGCGAGAATCGCGGGCGACAATATGAAGCCTCTGATAGATTTGCGGAGGATGCGAGAGGCTGCCTCCGCGTGATAAGACTCGACGCCGAAGAGATCGAGTTCTGGGAGGATGATCGCAACGGCAATGTAAATCCCGATGAAGATGAAATCGTGCGTTACACATGGACGCATGGAACCGGTGGCGAATGGATCAGGAGCGATTCGCGCGGATCACGCGCGCTTTGCCGTCTCGCGGGCCTAGAGGTGGGAGGAGATACCGATCCGCCATCTACAGGCCATATTGTATATTACCTATTCTCGGGTTCGAACTCCGACTCGGAGATCCTCGGCGGCAGCGTATCGGTTCGGAACGGCATCCGTGAATAGCAGGCCAACCAGCCATGGCGGAGTTCTTCTCATTCTACTCCTCGTCTTCTCGATCGTCATTCTTTCGGGTCTTGCATTTCTCATACAGTCCGCCGCCGCCAATTATGGGACGGTCAGAGCAAAGGAACGATCGTGGCAGGCCAGGCTCTGGGCGGAGAGCGCGATCGAGGACGCCGCGGCGCGGCTTCTCGCCGATCCATACTGGCGAGCGTACGGCTCCGACACGTCGAGAATTCTATCCGAGGAATTGCCGGAAGGAGCCCGATACGAGGCGCGCGTTACGGAAACGCATGCGCCGGATCGGCTTGTCGTTGAAGCTACAGGATTTTCCGAAGGAGCCAGATTCAGTGTTCAACAGGAGGTAAGGCTTCGGATGCCCTTTCTTTTCACATTACTCGCGGTGAAAGACATCCGGCTCGCCGGAAACGCCGTCGTGGAGGGGAATGCCGACGCGGGCGGCGAGATGACAGTCTTCGATCAAGCGCGAATCACGGCGTCCGCGCGCGCCGGAAAATCCTTCAACGGCGCGAAGGAAAACGTGTCAGGAGGCGTGACGGAGGGGATTTCGGCGGATGGTTCGTTCGATTTCGCCAAGGTGTTCGCGGCGGTGCTCCTGGAAAAACCGCGCCGTATCATGGGCGGCGGCCTGACGAACATGGCCATGGCCGATACTTCGATCTGGATCGACGGATCCGCGGACGCGCGCGGAATCCTGATACGAGGCGGCTGCATTCTGGTAGCAGGCGATCTCCGCATCAGAGGCCCGTTCGAGGTGGAAGGTTTGAAGAATCGGGTCGCCCTGATCGTGGATGGCGATCTCACGATCGAAGAAGGCGGATCTCTCCGCGCGACGGGCCCGGTGGTGGTTCGCGACGCATTCACAAGCTTTGGACGATGCGTCATCCAGGGATCCGTCTTTGCGAAGTCGATCGACGCCGGGGCCGGATTCTATCTGAGGGCGGATCCGGAACTGGCGCGCGCGGCAATTCCAGGATTCTCACGCACGGTGAAGCTGGGCAGGTATTGCGAGGCTTCATCCGATCCTTGACTTCCCTGTCGCGCACCCGAAGGTCTCGATATACGCCTGCTTGAAGACAAATCCATTTTTTCGGCCGGCCGGTCGAAGGCGGTAACGTGACGACGTAATACAGGGGAAAGGTCGTCTGCACAATGACAGGGTCAGAGCTTGTGCGATCTCCGCCAGACAAAGTGGTCGGCCCAGGGTAGTATCTCCTCGAAGCAGAACGGAAAGGACCAGACTTTCTCGACGCGAAAACCCATCGCGTGGCACAGCATCCGGGAAGGTCTGTTGGATTTCCGGACAAAGGCCACAATCTCGGCGTCCGCGCCGGTTGCATCGTCGATGACCCTGCGGACGAGCGCTGCGGCGATCCCGAGGCGACGATAGTCGGGCAGGACGACGGTGGAGACGATCTCCCACTGACGGGCGCCTCGCCGGACGATGATGCAGCCCGCGGGCCGGTCATCGACGAGCGCGAGAGTGCAGGAGATTCCCGGCATGATCGCGGACGCGACGGCGAGACTTGCGCGGAGCCCGAGCGGGAACGAAGCGCGGATCAGTGGCTTCAACTCGGCCAGCGAGGAATCCCTGACTTCGACCCCTGTAATCGTCATGATGTCCTTCTCCGTCGGCGCCCGACGGTTCGCGGCTGTAGTGAATATACAATACCAGGTAAAATCGTCCTCAAGGAGTGCGTCATTTTTTTCACGTTCACTATTGTCAGTCGCCGTGTCGACGTTGTCTTCCGTCAACCCAAGACGATAATGAGCATCTTGACATCGGCGAAACTCCCCCGTCCCGCATGGCGTTGCCCATGCAACAGGAATGGAAAACCCTTTCAAATCAAGCTATTCTACTTGCGATGAACTTTTTGATCATCGCGGTGTGCATCGCCGTTGTCTTCTTCGTCGCCGAGCGTTTCCACCCACCTCAACCGCAGCCGGTTTTCCGCCGGGGAATCTGGGCCGATCTCGTCTACGCGCCGCTCAACATACTCCTTCGCATCCTCGTCAACTTCATCCTGGCATCCGCGATCGCTCGGGCCGGCGTGCATATTCTTCCAGGCCGGTTTTTCGGCGTCGTCCGGGGAGAACCAGCATGGTTTCAGGCGTGCGTACTGGTAATTGTCCTCGACTTCGTCTTCTACGTGATCCACCGGCTGAAGCACCGCTGGCGCTGGTGGTGGAGGCTTCATGAGACCCACCATAGTTCGATCGATCTCGACTTCCTCGCCAGCGTGAGATTCCATCCGCTCGAGAAATTGATCGACAGGTTCATCTTCCTGCTTCCCATCATGATTCTGGGCCCCGGCGATGCCGCGATCGCCATCTGGTCGGTAACGGATGTCTTCTTCGGCATGTTCGGCCATGCCAATCTCTCCTGGAAACTGGGACCGCTTAAATACATATTCGTCGGTCCCGAGATGCATCGTTGGCATCACGTCAAGGATCCGTTGTTGAGGGAGTGCAATTACGGCAATAACTTATCCGTATTCGACTGGATCTTCGGCACCGCTTTCGTCTCGAATGAACAGCCAGGCGATTTTGGAGTCGACGACAAGGAATATCCCGTGACGAATATTCTTGCGCAGTTCGTCTACGCGTTCCGTTCGCCCCCCCGGAGCGATGCCGAGCGGGGCGAATCCTCTGACGGATAATACGAGTGCGGCGCCGAATTCACGTTGGACGGCGCCTCGCAAGATTACTCTCTTCGCCATCGTCGCCCTGGCTCTGGCCATCCGGCTTGTCGCTATCGATTGGGGCCTCCCGGACAGCTCTCACCGCTGGCCATACCACCCGGATGAATCGAATCTCTTCGTGCGCACACGTGAAGCGGTCCTGGGACTGCGGCCGCTGGGTCTAGCCCACGGAATCACGTTTTTCGGAATCTACGGAACTTGGACGGTTGCGGGCGCGGGCCTTGGGCTTTTCCCGCTCCATGCCGATGCCTACGTCGCTGATCCTTCGCACCTTTACGGTCTTTACCTCTGGAATCGCATTTTAACCGTGCTCATTTCAACCGCGACGGTCGTGCTCGTCTTCGCGGTATCCCAGCAGTTGGGTCTCTCGCAGGAAAGTTCCGCCCTGGCCGCATTTTTCCAGACGATACTCCCTTTCGCCGTGCTTCACGCGAAATACCTCACTCCTCATTCGGCCAACGCCGCGCTCTTCCTGCTCGCGATCCTCCTGCATCTCCGCCGATCGCATCCCTCTCTGATCTCGTTCGCCGCCCTTCTGACTACTGCCTGCGAATACGCGCTCGCCCCGCTCTGGTTCGTCTTGCTGATCGCGGAGCGCGGCGAGGACAAAAGCCGGTTACACGCCTATCTCGCGATTGGCCTGGCGGGCGTGGCTCTCTTCGCCAATATTCTCGTCGATCCTTCGTCCTGGTTCGCGACGCTGAAAGGGCAGTCGCACTTCTTTAATATCCTCGGACTCGGACCGATCGATCTTGCAGGCATCATGGGCCCGGCTGCCTCGTATACGATTCTCGCCGCGGGAACGGCGGGACTCGCCCTGCTTTCCAAACGACGCCGAGCGCGTCCAACGATCATGGCCGTTGCGGTCACAGGACTTGCCCTCCTGGCGCTCGGGAGTCCCTTCTCCCGGCGGTATGCTCCCCTGTATCCGTTCCTCGCCATAGGAGCGGCGAAACTGGTGGAATGGATACCACTCCGAAGTCCGGTGCGCGTTTTTCTTGTTCTTCTCCTGATAGTGGAACCTGCCGCGCGATGCATTTCCCTCACGACCGCACTGATCGACTCGGATACACGCAGCGTTGCGCGCACAGCCATCGAATCCGCGATCGCGCCGGATTCTGGAACCATCGCCCTCCAAAACTGGTTCTTCGCTCCGCACCTCAGCATGAATGCCTACCAATTTCAGATGCTCGACGCGCACGGCGAGGGCGGCGGTTCTGCCCGCTTCATACTCACGACAGAGTTCAATCGGCCCGATCCTCGAACGCTTCGACCTCCCCGATACAGGTCCATTGTCACGGTCGAGCGCCATCACACCTTCGCCGGTTTCGTTTTCGACGATCGAAGCTGGCCTGAAGACCTGCGCTATGCCAATCCGGGCATATGGCTATTCGAAGACATGGGAACACCGGAGGTGATAAAATCGAGCTCGTTCGAGTGAAACGTGGCGGTGTCTATGCGACGAAGTAAGGAACGCTCCCGATTCCGGACCTTCTTCGGCTGAAATCATCCTGAGGAAGTTCCTGCCGGGATTTTGGATTTCCAAAAGGCTGCATTTACAATAGAAGGTATCTATGAAGTCGAGAAAAAATCACCGAGGATGAGCATTGTCGCGGCCATCGATGTCGGATCAAACGCGATGCGGATGGCGATCGCCCGCATCTCCGGATCGGGCCGGTTTGATATCATGGCCACCAGCCGTGAGGCGGTGCGCCTGGGCGAGGATGTTTTCTCGTCGGGAGTCATCGCGGACGAGACGATCCGCAGGGCGGCCGAGGGTTTTGTCCGGTTCCGGGACCTGATGGATCAGAATAAGGCTTGTCATGTCCGCGCCGTGGCGACGAGCGCTTCCCGTGAAGCGAAGAATCGCGACATTCTTGTCGAGGCGATACGCGGATCCTCCGGAATCGAGCTCTCGGTCATCAGCGCCGAGGAGGAAGCACGGCTCATACATGACGTCGTCGCCTCCCGTATCGAGCTGGGTCCGGGCCCGGCTCTCCTGGTTGAGCTGGGAGGAGGAAGCGTGGAGGCCACGATCTCCGTGGGGGGATCCCTGATCGAGACCGCCTGTTTCATGCTGGGGGCAGTGCGCTTGAAGCGGAACATGAAAACGGAGAGCGACGAGTCGATTCGGAAGCTCATCGCGCCGCACATCGACGAGATGCGGCGATGGATGGGGCGCGTCCTTGGTGATCGCCCGGTCGGCATCTGCGTCGGGACGGGCGGAAATGTGGAATGCCTGGACGATCTCCGCAAATCCTGGTTCGACTTGTCCGGCTCCGGGATCACCTTGGAACAGATGCGCGACATGAGCCGCCGGCTGCAGGCCATGGGATCCGACGAGAGAATTCGGAACCTGGGCCTCAGGCCCGACCGTGCGGATGTCATCGTGCCCGCGGTCCTCGTGTTCGCGGAAATCATGGCCATCGCCGGCGTTCCGAATATCAAAGTGCCGTGCGTCGGCCTAAAGGAGGGTCTCCTCCACGATTTCTCGCGGGGAACGGCATTCGGCGCGAGAACGACCTGACGAATCCGCCCAAACCGCGGAAGACACGCTCAAGCTTGCTCCAACCAACCGCGCCTGTTGCCGTGGCTCACGTGGCTCGAAAATGGAATTTCCGATCACCCAGCACCCGGATCGCGATGGAGTGCCTCCCGGATGCATCTTTCTCCCCCTTGGAGGGAATGAAGGCGATTTCGGCGAACTGCCGTAATGCGTAATCCTGATCTACATCCATGCGCGACTTGAATCTTGCCCAAATACTCCCCGTCCGATACCTTCACGACCATGGTGCTGCGATTGAATAGCCTGAACAATTGCGCTTCAACGACTGGAATGATCCCGTGATCCGATCAGGCAATCCCGCGTTGAACGCGGACGATTTCAGGGCGCTCTCTCCGGCCCATGTCAAAAACGAGATGACGCTCATCTGGCTCTATAGGGAGATGCTTCGCCTCTTCGCCAGACTGCGCAGCCGAGACTAGAGTTCTGGTTCTCTTCGCGGCTTTACTACTCCTTGTAACCGGCGTCGAAACAACATACGCGGATACCGCCGCGAGGATTTCCGGAATCGAGCTTACCTCGAAAGAAGAAAGGCTGCTTGCGGATCATCCCGTCATCCGCGTCGCGCTCGATCCTCGCTGGGCGCCCTTGGAATTCCTGAACGAAACCGGCGTGCCGACTGGATACTCCGCGGACATCATGAACCGCGTCGCGGGGAATCTCGGAGTCGAGGTCGAGTATATCAAGTTCGCCAACTGGCCGGCGATCGTCGCGGCGGCGCGCGCGAGGGAGATCGACGTTCTACCGAGCGTGCAGATCACGCCGGAGAAGGCGCAATTTCTCGAATTCTCGCGTCCGCACCTGCATGTTCCGCTGGCGGTTGTGACGCGGACAAGTCGCCCGTTCATGCGCGATGTCGCGGATCTGAACGGGGAACGGATCGCGGTTGTGAAATCCGACGCGCCCGCCGACATTCTGCGCAAGCAATTTCCCGAGCTGAAGCTGATCGAATACGAAGATCTCCGCGCCGTTCTGGAGGCCGTCGCCGCGGAGGAAGTCGACGCGGCGGTCGATAATCTTCCGGTGATCAGTTATCTCGCGACGAAATCCGGTTTTCACAACCTCAAGATCGCTCTCGTGACGGAGGATGGACTCGACCTGGCCTTCGGCGTCCGGAAGGACTGGGAGTTATTGCCCGGTATCATCGACAAAGCGCTCACGCGGATCACGCCCGCGGAAAGAGACGAACTCTATCGAAAATGGGTGACGCTGAAGGTCGAGCCGCAGCGCGAATACGGACCGCTCCTGCGCGTTCTCCTGGCCGCCGTGGTGGTGATCATCCTCATCTTCTTCTGGAACCGCCGGCTCGCTCAGGAAATATCCCGCCGGAAGGAAGCCGAAGCGGAGCTTCGTATTGCGAGAGACGTGGCGAACTCGGCGACGCGCGCCAAGTCGGAATTCCTCGCCGACATGGGGCACGAGATCCGGACACCGCTGAACGCGATCATGGGATTCTCGGAACTCCTCGAGGAACGTGCGGAGGATGCAACCGCGAAGGAATACCTGAAGGCGATCAATTCGAACAGCCGGTCGCTCTTGAAATTGCTGAACGATCTCCTTGATCTTTCCAAGATCGAAGCGGGACGGTTGGAACTCCAGCCCGAACCGACGGACCTGCGCTGCGTGATCGAGGAGATTCGCCGGATTTTTTCGGTCGCGGCGGGGAAGAAGGGCGTCGAGATCGCCGCGAAGGTCGATGCCGGATTTCCGGACAGGGTGCTCCTGGACGAAACGCGCATTAGACAGGTTCTCTCGAACATCATCGGGAATGCCGTCAAGTTCACGGATCACGGGACGATCGAGCTGAAAGTGGTTCTGCCTGGGCCTTGTACGGACGGCGCTCGTGCCGCTGGCACACGTACCGACGGCTCGCGTGCCGACGGCACTTGTGCCGACGTCGTGGATTTCGTCATCGAGATCGCGGACACGGGCACGGGATTTGACTCGGCAAAGACGGACATCTTCGCGCCCTTCGTGCAAGCGCCGCAGGATGCGGCTCGCGGAGGGACGGGTCTCGGACTTTCGATCTGCAAGCGGCTTGTCGAGTCGATGGGTGGAACTATCTCCGTTCAATCGGCGCCGTCCAAGGGGAGTGTTTTCCGAGTGACGTTGCATGGAATTCGCGTGTGCGCGCCGGTGGCGCGGGAGAAAACCTCGGCGGCCGGGGTGCCCGTCCTGTCTCCCGGTTCAGGGCGCATCCTCGTCGTCGACGATGCCCCCGACAATCGCGCGCTCGTCAAGGCGATCCTCGCGCGGTTTCCTTCCGTGGAAGTGGTGGAGGCGAAGAACGGCGACGAAGCGATCGCTCTTTGCGAAGCGATACGGCCCGATCTCGTCCTCTCGGATATGAGGATGCCCGGCCGTGACGGCGTATCCATGGCGCGCGAACTTCGCGCGAGGGAATCGTTTCGCGGGATGCCCATTGTATGCATGACGGCGTCCGTGGAGCCGGAAATTGTCGGCAAAAATGAAGGGCTCTTCGACGCCGAAATCCGGAAGCCGATGTCGCGCCATGAATTGATCGAGATCGTCGCGCGGTTCCTGTCACCGTCGGGCGCGACAGCGACATCCAGAATCCCTGCGGGTTCGCCGGACGCTCTTTCGGCGGACGAACGAAATAATCTCGCGGAGCGATTCGGCGGAGTATGGCGAAAGATCCGCGGCACGTCCGCGCTGCACGACGTGGAGAACTTCGCGCGTGAGCTCGGCGTTTATGCCGAGTCGAGGAAGATTCCCTTCGCATCCGAATGGTCGCGGAAAATTCTCGCGGCGATATCGGTCTACGATATCGCGGAGATGAACCGGCTTCTGAAGGAATACGGCCGCATGACCGGCGCGGAGGAAATATGACGGCGCCGGCAGAAGCCGAAACGATTCTCGTCGTCGATGATGTTCCCGCGAACCAGCAGGTCGCCGCGGCGATCCTGGGTCCGGAGGGTTACAACCTTGTGTTCGCCGATTCCGGCCCGGAGGCGCTCGCCAAACTCGGCCACGGCGGAATCGATCTTGCGCTTCTGGATGTGATGATGCCGGGGATGAATGGTTTCGAAGTGTGCAGCGCGATGAAGTCGCAACCGGAGAGCGCCGGAATTCCCGTTATCTTCGTGACGGTGCGCGACGAAGTCGACAACGTCGTGCGCGGTCTCGATCATGGCGCCGTGGATTATGTCTCGAAGCCGATTCGTCCACCGGAACTCCTCGCGCGCGTGCGGACGCATCTCGCGTTGCGCCGTGGTGAGAAGCAATTGGAAATCCAGAATTCGCGACTCCGGGAGTTGCTGGCGATCAAAGACCGACTCTTTTCGATCATCGCTCACGACCTGGGAAGTCCGCTCGCTTCTGTCGATGCGGTGGCGCATTACATCCGGACGAATACTGAAAAACTTTCCGAAGCGGAGATACGCGAAGAATTGGATGAGATGCGCAAGGCGATCGCCGACGGAAAGTCGCTGCTTGGCGATCTTAATCTTTGGGCTCGCTCGCAGATCGGGCTCTTCGCCGGCGAGATGCCCGCTGCGGATCTGGAACCGGCATTGCGCTCCGCGATCGAGCATGTACAGCCGGCAATGCGGGCGAAGAAGATCGAGCTGAACGAGGAGATTACTTCAGGAATGGAAGCAACCGTTCATATTCAGATGATTACCGCGATTCTCAGGAACCTCCTCAGCAACGCGGTGAAATTTTCTCATGAGGGGGGATCGATCCGGTTGGAAGCAAAGCCGGTCGATGGCTCCATCCTGATTCGGGTGCGTGATGAGGGAGTTGGGATGGATGAGCGCACGTTGGGATCGCTTTTTAGCATAGCCGGCCAAAGGACGATGCCGGGCACAAAAGGCGAAAAGGGATCCGGGCTTGGACTATTGCTTTCAAAGGAATTCGCTGCATATACGGGTTGCCGGCTGGAGATCAGGAGCCAGCCCGGCCGTGGAACGATTGCTGAGCTCAATATCCCATTAATATTACCAATACTACCAAACATAAAATAAAATAGATAATTGTTATTGACAATACTGTGTTGGTCTGGTAATTATGCCCGGTATGAAGGGGTCGATCACACCAACTCAGGCCGCGCGTCTTCTTGGCATCGGAGGAAGTTCCGTCCGCCGCTGGATTGATTCGGGCGAGCTTCCCGCTCGTCGCACACCCGGCGGACACCGCAGGATTGCGAGCATCGACTTGGAAAAATTCGCGTCTTCCCACGGCATGGCGCTGCAAGCGGATCCGCATCGAATGGCGCGTCGCGATTCCGCTCCGCCGCTCGTGCTGGTCGTGGACGACGACGAGGCCTTGTTGAGATCCTTGAAGAAGACCTTCGAGACTGAACTGAAGGAATTTCGCTTTCACTTCACGTCCGACGGCTTTGAAGCCGGAATGATTGCGATGCGCGAACGACCCTTTCTGCTCCTCGTGGATTTCCGGATGCCTGGAGTTGACGGGATTACAGTCTGCAGAACCGTCCGGAGACTTCTGGGTGGCGCTGAAGTATGCCGCATAGCAGCCATTACCAGTTACTCGGATGACCAGAATCTCCGGGCAGAGTTCTGGGCGGCCGGCGGCGACCACATTCAAACCAAGCCGCTCAACCTGAATGAAATCGTCGCATTTGTCCGCGCGACGGCGGTCAAGCTGAGTGTCAGCAAAATTGCGAATTCGATGGTTGTCTGATGAGAAATCCCGGGACGGTCTCACGGGGTCTTGATCTTTGCGTCAGCACGGATCATCAGGATCTTTTTTGTACCTGTGACCACGTTTCTACAGTTTTGTGCAATTTTGGTTGTGAAAGCAATATAGGACTGCTACGGTGCTGCATCGTTTTGCAACGCGTATATTTTATAAGTCCTTTTGTGAGGTTTTAGGTGCGAGAAATTGTTCTGATCAGCCGAGCGCGATTTTTTTTGTACCTGCTCTGCATGTGCGGCATATCACACCTCGTCCTTCCATCGTTGGCTTACGCCCGCGAGTCGAATCAGCGTGCGGATGGAGGCGGATTCGACGCATTCACTGGACTGCTAGGCTCGGGCGGATGGATTGCCTCCGGGAAATCCGTCACCCCGGATGCGATCTCCGAACTGTATGCGGGACCGTCGGCGATCGATCGCGCGTCAGGGACATCGATCGGAACGACGTATTCGCAGCCGTACAAGAGAATCGACGGCTTCGACTTGGGATCGATCGACCTTGTCACCGACAAGTTCTCATTCGCCAACCTCGGATTTTCGTACAGCCGGTTCGAGATCGGCGGCTTTCGCGAAGCGACATCGGCCGGCGCTTTGACCGGCCGGAGTTTCGACGCCAGCTACGACGCGGCTCGTCTTTCGGCGGCGAAGTCCTACGGCCGGTTTGGTGTCGGCGCGTCCGCGAACTATTACGGCATCTCGATCCAGAATCGCTCCAAGTCTGCATTCGGTCTCGACCTGGGCGCCGGCTACTCCATCGATTCCGCGCGCGTCCTTCTTAACCTGCGGAACCTGAGTGGCGACCGGAACGATCCGGACCGGTTGCCCATTGTCGGGGAGATCCGCGGCGAATGGTCGCCGTACAGGCAGATGCATCTCGGCGTCGGCGGAACCTTCCGCGAAGATGCGACTGGTGAATACAACGTCGGGATCCAGTACGACATCTTCAAGATGATCTCGCTCCTGGCAGGCTACCAGAGCGGTCCGAAGGAATGGTCCGCCGGCGCGATCGCGCGGTATCAGAAGATCAACCTGCAGTACGGAATCACGGCTCATCGCGAGCTCGATTTCTCCCACACGCTGTCGCTGGGGGTCTCCTTCTGATGATCGCATTTATTTTTAACGGGATAGGCAGGATGAGCAGGATTCTAAAAAATATTTATCCTGACCATCCTGTCTATCCTGTTGGAATCTTTTGTTGCGTCCTGTCGTTCTTCGTTGCCGCTCGAGCGGACGTCGTGGACATTCGGATCGACGAATTCCGATCGGACGCCTCGGTCAAGATTGTCGAGCTGGAGAACGGGAAGACGGTCGTCGGAATCCTGAAACGCGAGATCGAGCGGGCGATCCAGGCCGACACCGGCTTCGCGCTCTCGACGACCGCGATCTTGTCCCTGAACGGCACGATCCGCGAACTTTCGATCACCGACCGACGGACAAATGCTCAAGGGTCGCCGCTCGAGCGTCTTGTGAAGATCCGTGTGGATTACGCGGCGTTGGACGAGGGAACGGGTCGCGACGCTTCGGAACGGAATAACGTCATCGAGGAACTCTCGTATTACACGGACACGTATTCGCTCGAACAGGGACTGACGGACCGCGAGGCGATCGAGGAAAAACTTCTGATCGCGCTGGCTCATAGGATCGTCAGAGAATTGAACGTGGATTATGCGAAGCTTCCTGTTACTCCTTCGAAGAAGATCGATCTGACCGCGGAGGAAAAGGACGAGCTCGACAGGATCGGCGCGGTTCCGGAGGCGCCGACGCCTCCGCACAAGTGGTTCTCCTGGAACCTCGGCTTCGAGAACGAAGCGATCACTGTGATGGAAGGTTCGCTTGCGGCCGCGGGGCAGAACAAGAGGACGGTCAATCGCTTCTCGCAGAACACGACGGTGAAACTGGAGCCGATCACGTGGGGCAATTCCGAGCTGAAGGGTGTGGCGATCACGAAGTATCGGCCGGAAGACCTGCGCGAACTGACGCTTCAGCGCGGCGAGCTGGAGTATGCGATCAACCCGAACAATCTGCTGAAAGCTGGAACCGTGACCGGTTCGATCTCGAAATACATCTTCGATCAGACATTGGCCGGCGCGACGTTCGAGCGGAAGATGGAGTTCGGGAAGATGAAGCACAACCTTTTCCTGATGGGGGGCCAGGACTTCAGGGCGGATGGCCTCGGAGATCTGCCGCGCGTCAACTACGGCGGTTTCTGGAAGAGCGTCTTCGGCGAATGGGGCGAGCTACAGCTCTCCGCCGACGCGACCCGCGACAAGCACTCCTTCCGCAGCACGACGGGCGCGCTGACGAATGTGGACAATCGGTTGTACGGCGCGATGGGCAAGTTGAAGACGCCGTTCAAGACGGAGATCACGTTCGAGGCCGACATGTCGGAGCACAAGGAACTGCGGGAACCGGATACGACGTTCGTGCGCGGAGATCTCCTCGATCTGAAGCTGACCCAGAAGATCCGCGATCTGACGCTCAAAGCGGAATACTACAACGCGGACCAGCTCTTCCGGACGATCTTCGGAAGCGCGACGACCGATCGCGAGAAGTCGATGGTCGCGCTGGAGTTGCCCGGGAAATTCCTCTGGCTCGATTACACGGCGAAAGGCGACTGGACGCGGACGAACAAGATCGCGCTCCGGACGCTCGTCGAGCAACTCGGAACAGCCGGACTTTCGCTCTCGGCGAAACCCTGGGCGGAAGGGAAGAACTGGTTCCTGAAGAACATTTCCTTCACGGATGATGTCTCGCTGCGGCGGACATACGACGACGTCGTCGTCGTGGGCACGACACCGGGAAGCAATCGAGACAACTTCAAGGTGACGATTGTTTTTTAGAATTCGATCTGGGAGATCTACACGGT
>CAZCME010000036.1:0-17343 GCA_964499705.1 uncultured bacterium
GCGGACCTTTCTACCTTGCAGAAAAGCGGAACTTTCTACTTTGCGTTGACACTATTAATTTATGGCGGTTTAGCAGTCTTTAGAACCGGGCGCAATATGCGCATTAGGAACTGGTGAACTTGGACCGTCAATGGCCGCCCATCACGGTGTAGCCCTGCTTCCGGAACGCTTCGGCCAGGAAGACTTCCATCTCCACGGCGCGATCGTACGGCATGGGATTCAGATGAACGTACATGTTCGGTAACAGCGCAATGCCGTAGTCGCGCACCCATCGGCTGGCCTTGCGGCCGCTCTTGTGCGTGCGGAATCGCTCCGAGGGATCGAGGCCGGTCATGCCCACGTAGATGCAGAGTTTCTTCTCGTCCGCGTCGGGATTGAGGCGGCGCACGTAGGCAAGATCGCGGATGGCGGGCGAAAGATGAACGACGTAGACGTTATGCGTGCCGCGCTTATGGACGCGCCTCGCCTTCATGCCGCGGCGGATAGCCTCCGGTATTCCTTCGCCAGCGCTTCGGCCAGGGGCGCCAGGCTTTTTTCGGAGAGGTCGAATGCGAGCCCCGCCGCCGCGAACAACTCCGGGAGCGGCCTCGATCCTCCGAGCGCCAGGGCGGCGCGGTATTTCCGCAGCGTTCCAGCGAAATCGGATTTCGAGGCGTTCCAGAGGCCGAGAGCGCCGATCTGAGCGATACCGTATTCGATGTAGTAGAACGGGATCTCGAAGATGTGGAGCTGACGCTGCCACAGGCTCTCCCGCGCGAATTCATAGCCCGACCAGTCAGCGATGCCGCCGAAACGGTCGGCGAGATCGAGCCATGCCCGCGTGCGGTCACTTCGCGTGTGGCCGGGATGGGCGTAGATCCAGTGCTGGAAGGCATCCACCTGGGCGATCCAGGGAAAGACGGCCATGATGCCTTTCAGATGATCGAGCCGGGCCCGCCGATGGTCTTCGTCGGAGTAGAAGGCGTCGAGCTTGTCCATCGCCAGGAGCTCCATCCCCATAGAAGCGACTTCGCAGAACTCGATCGGCGCGTGCCGGTGTTCGATCGGAAAGATATCGCGCGATGCCAGGGCGTGAAACGCATGGCCGGCTTCATGCAGGAGCGTATCGACATCGCGATGCTGGCCGACGGCGTTCATGAAGATGAAGGGAAGCCGGGCCTCCTGGAGCGTGCTCTGGTAGCCGCCCGGCGCCTTCCCTTTCCGGTTCGCCAGGTCCAGGAGATCGTTGTTCCGCATGAGGTGGAAATCGGCTGCGAGCATGGGATCAAGCTCGGTGAAAATCTTCTGCGTCTTCTCGATCAGCTGATCCACTTCCGTGAAAGGTTTCAACGGCGGGCGATTGAGCGGATCGACCGCCAGATCCCACGGCCTCAGGCGATCGACGCCCAGGGATTTTTCCTGATCGCGCTGCACTTCCCGGACAATCGGCACGAAGCACCGTTCCACGGCCCGCTGGAATTTCTCGCAGTCCTCCGGCGTGTAATCGAAGCGTTCGTATTTCCGGAAGATGAAGTCGCGGTAATTGTCGAAGCCCGCGTTCGCGGCGATCTTCTCCCGAAGAACCCGCAGCTCGTCGAAGAGCTCATCGAGCCGGTCGCGATCGTCCGCGCGACGCCGGGCAATCACATCGAAGGCGAGCCTCCTCCGCTCACGATCCGTCTCCTCCAGCGTCGTCGCAATCCGCGCCAGCGTCCTTTCTTCTCCATCCCATGCCGCGGTCATCGCTCCGCAGATCTTCTGATAGGTCTGCGTCATCTTCGACTCTTCCGTGAAGAGCGGAACGTTCTCCTCCCGGAAGAGCGCGACCTCCGTCTCGACCTTGCGCCGGAGCACAAGATACTCATAATCCGGGAGCGCGCGGAACGCGGGGAGGGAGATGAGCTTCCGGGCCAGGGCGAATTCGCGGACCCTCACGTGCGGCTCGACATTCTCGATGAAATGCAGGTGCGCCTTCTCGCGCTCCGGATCGTCCGTCTGGCATGTCATGGCGATGTGCCGCCACGATCCTTCCTCCGAGATGGCCGCACAGAGCTCGCCGTGCCGCGCGAGCCAGGACTCCAGGTCCGCCCGATCCTTCACATTCTCAAGCTGCGCTTCGAGAACGCAGTACCAGGGCTCGATCGCGCTCCACTCGCCCATGTCGAGCGAGGTCGGGAGAAAATCGCGCGGACGATATGGAGCAGGACGGATCATGCCGCGCAGGATATCATGGAAAATCTCGCTGAACCGTTTTAATCTCTTGCGAGATTCCACTGCGACGGGCAATCTTAACCGGGAGGCGGCAGGCATCTTGAAATTCCACACTCATCCTCGGCGATGCGCGCTCGCCTGTTTCCTCCTGTTCGCCGTTCTCCTGCCCGCTTCGGCCGCCGCGCGACCGTCCTCCGCCCGCGGCGAAACGATCTCCGTCTGGCACACGTTCCACGACAAGGAAGAGCTCGCTCTCAAGACAATCGTCCTGGCGTTCAATCTCGATCACAAGGACCAGATCCGGCTTGTCCCGATGTCTCACGACGGATTCACGGCGGACGTGGAGAAATCTCTCCGGGCCGGACGCGGCCCCGACCTCTTCATCTGGGCGCACGACAAGGTCGGCGAGTGGATGAAGAGCGGGCTCATCGCGCCGCTCGACAATCTTCTTCCCCCGGCCGCGCGAGCCGACTACTTCGAGAATTGCCTCTCCGCGCTCACCGTCCGCGAAAAACTGTACGGCCTGCCCTTCTCCTTCGAAACCCTGATCCTCTATTACAACAAGGCGCTCGTCCCTCACCCGCCCGTCAACACCGACGAGCTGATCCGCCTGGGCCAGGGGCTCACGGACCGTTCCCAGGGGCGCTACGGGCTGGTGTACGAGCGCGGCAATTTCTATCATCACGCGATGTGGTTTCTCGGATTCGGCGGAAGGATCTTCGACGCGAAGGGGAACTTCAACGTCGCGACGCAGGAGATGAAACGCTCCCTGGAATTCGCGCGCGACATGGCCACCGTGCACGGGCTCATCCCCGACACGGTCGACTGGAAGCTCCAGATGAAGCTCTTCAACGCCGGCAACGCCGCGATGCTGATCAGCGGACCGTGGGCTCACGGCGGCATCGATCCGCGCATCGACCTGGGGATGGCCATCCTTCCGTTCATCACGGAATCGCAGAAGTGGTCGGCGCCGTTTCTCGGCGTCAAGGGCGTCTACGTCTCCGCGCGATCCCCGCGAAAGCGCGCCGCCTTCGACGCCGCGGCTTTCCTGACATCCGACTACGGCGGAGCGACGATGAATATTCTCGCCGGTTCCCTGCCGGCGAATCTGAAATCCTACCAGAATGGCGCGGTCGCATCCGACCGGAGAACCGCGGTTTTCAAAGAGCAGGTTCTGAACGCAGTGCCGATGCCGTCCGATCCGGCCATGAAGCATGTCTGGAAGGTGATGATGACCGATCCGGCCACAATGAAACCAGGCTGCATCGACCGCGTTTTCCTGCTGAACACGTCGCCGGATACCGCGTGCGCCGACGCGTCGCGCGAGTTCACGCGGGCCCTCCAGGGCATCGCCACTCCCCGTTCAGCGACTTATCGCGGCGCCGATCACACCGGGAGCGCTCCGCAGTGAAGATCAGGACGCGGCTCTTCATTCTCCTCGTGGCCCTGACGCTCATCCCCATCGTCATCCTCGGCATCGGAGCGTATCTCGTCGCGGGCGGAGCGATCGAGGGGAAAGTCGCGGAGCAGTTGTACAAGGTCCGGGCCGAGCTGACGCGATCGGGCGCGGACGTGGTCGGCGCCATGAACAGGACGCTCGATGAAATGGAGCAGGACAGGAATTTCGAGCTCTGCCTGCGCTACGCTTCCTCGCGCGACGTCTCCCTGCTTCGCGACATCATCGAGAAGACCTTTCTCTTCCACGTCTCCCGCGATCCGTGGATCATCGGAACGGTCGCGGAAATTCCCGGAGCGGAAGCGATCCGCGTGATCCGCCCGGGCATCTCGCTTCCCGCCATTCCCACCTCCCCCGGCATCCGCGCTATCGAAGGCGGCCATTTCTGCGCCTCGCGCGAGGTCACTCGCGGCGGCGCGCGCGGCATGATCCACCTCTTCTTCTCGCAGGATGCCTTCCTGCCCATGCTCCGCGACGCCAACATCGGCGCCGGCAAGCCCGTCGCGGGCTTTCTCGTCGCCAACGGCAAGATCCTGACGCCTTATCCCGACGATAACCAGTCGCTCCTGCAGAGCGATCTCGACGGCGACGGGCTCATCTCGTACGGCGATCGTGTCGCGGTGGCGGGAAAGATCGAGGGGACCGACCTCGTCATCGGCGCATCGCTGTCGGACGCCGCCTTCCGCGATCCCCTGTCGCGGGTACGCAACCTGACGCTCCTTCTGATCATGGCGGGATTCGCGGCCGCGGGCGCCGCCGCGCTCGTCTTCGCGACGACGCTGGTCCGACCGATCCAGTCGATGGTGGAGGTGACCCGCCGCGTCGCCGACGGCGACCTCGATGTCTCGCTCACATCGGAGCGCGCCGACGAGCTGGGCGAGCTGGCGACCGATTTCAACCGGATGACCGTGAAGTTGAAGGAGAGCGAGGCGCGCGTGGAGGAACGGACGCGGGCCCTCGTCCAGGAACAGGCGCGTGTGGGCCTCGCGCTGCGAATGTGCCGCAACGTCCTCCTGGAGCGCGGATTCGAATCGGAAGTGCAGGCCGTCTGCGAGGAGATCCGGAAGCACTTCGGGTTCTCGCGCGTTTCCGTTTATCTCGTCTCCGAGACAGGCCTGCCCGGAAACGGCGCCCGGATCGAAGGCGCCGCGGCGGCGGGAACCGGCGCGTCGAACGTGCGCGCGCAGGAATTCCCTATGGAGGATCTGCCCGGCCCGGAGATTCACCGCGCGATTGGCAGGGCCGCGGCGCGCGGCAAGACGCAGGTCTGGGCGAGCGGCGATACGAAGACCGATGCGCAAGCCGTGAACGGATCAGAGGCAAACGTCATCCGCGATTACGCCTGCATCCCGTTGCGCGCGCGCGGCCAGACCTTCGGCGTCATCGTCGTCGTGATGCTCATAGAGGAAGTGAACCTCGGAGCCGACACCGTCTCCACGCTGGAAGCCTTCGCTGACATCGTCTCCCTGGCAATCCTGGAGGCGAAGATGGGCGGCGAGATGCGGGAGGCCTATCTCGACGTCCTTGCCGCGCTCGCGGAGATCATCGACTCCAGGGATGCCTACACCGGGATGCACACGGAAAACGTGCTGGCGTATTCCACAGCGCTCGCGCGCGCCGCGAATCTCTCGGAGAAGGAAATCGAGGGCGTGCGGATCGGAGCGATCCTGCATGACATCGGAAAAGTCGCGGTCGTCGACGCGATCCTGCAGAAGCCAGGAGCGTTGACGAAGGAGGAATTCGAGGAGATGAAGCGGCATCCGTCCGTCGGCTCCGCGATCCTCTCCGGGCACCAGTATCTCCGCGCGGCTTCCGATGTCGTCAAGTACCACCACGAACGGTGGGACGGGAAGGGTTATCCGGAAGGGTTGAAGGGCGACAAGATCCCGGTAAGCGCGCAGGTCGTCGGTATCTGCGACGCCTACGACGCGATGATCACCGACCGTCCGTACCGTAAGGGGCTGGGGCCGACCGAGGCCATCCGGAGATTGAAGGAAGCGGCCGGCACGCAGTTCAATCCCTGGCTCGTCGATCTCTTCGTTAAATCCCTCGGGCTGGAGGAATCAGGAACGGCGTATGAAGTGCTCGTGGAGAAGAACGGCGCCGTCCTCACGTTCAAGGTCGCGGGAGTCCTGACGCTCGATGCCGGCCGCAAGATTCACGTCGGCGTCTCCGAATGGATCGGCAAGCACACGGAAGTGGAGATCGACCTGTCGAGAACTTCACGGCTGACGGATGCCGGGATCTGGTCGCTCCTGCGCATCAGCTCCAAGTGCAAAAGCATGGGAGGCCACATGAGGATTTACGCCACGGGCCTGGCCCGGCAGCAGATCCTGACGGCGTCTGAAGGAATACCGATCCGGGTGTCGGAGTTAAAACAGTCCTAGTGGTCTTTCAAGATTGAAAATGCTACTGCAGCCGGCTGCAAAACGCGCTGACTTCGTTCTCGGGTCAAAATGTCCTCGACGTAGTCATGACTACGTTTGCGGGCATTTTGACCCTGCGGCCTCGTCATCGCGTTTTTCGCTCGGCCTCGCTACGCATTTCAATCTTGAAAGACCACTAGTGATTCAGGCAGTTCGGATCTGAGGCATCGCAGCGAGCGTCCGGAGGCCGATAGGTCGGCGCGATGCTCCGGATGCCCGCGGCGGCGCGGAAATTCCGGGCGCGCGCTCTTCCCATCATCATCGCGGTCGGTTGAACCATGCCGACCTTCGGGCCAATGGGCGTGGTCCGCAACGCGGTCGGCCCCATGGTCGAATTCGAACCCATGGTCGAATGGCTCATTCCCGCATCCGGCGCCTGACCTGAAATCCTGTTGCCGATGGCTCCTTCTACGCCGCCTTCCATCCTTCCCGAGCCTTCGCGGGACGAGATGTTCCCCGCATTCGCGCCCGGCTCGCCGCTTCGCTCGCCGCGCTCCCCTCGCGCTTCGGCCACTCGCGCTCCGGCGGCTCCGGCCTGACCCTCCATTCCCGCTCTTGCACCGGGTGAACCGGCGCGGCCGGCCTGGCCGCCCTGCGGACCTCGCGAACCCGCGAAGCCTCCCGGAGGCACGCGGACATTCTGAAACGACATGGAGTAACCGGCGGGAACGAAAGTTCCGGCCGCGGACGGATTCGAAAGGTCGGTCACTTCGATGAGACCGGTGTGCACGGTGAAGTCGACATTGAAGTTTCCGCCGGCATCGGCGCCTTCGACACCCGCGCCGTCCACGTGTTCCACGGTCGCCTCGAAAACCGTGCCCCGCACTCCCGCGACCGCGACCGGCGTCGCGAAGTTCATCGAGCTGCCGCTGAATTTCTCCAGGACGGGCATGGCATTCCCTTCCTCCAGCTTCACGTTGTAAGATCCGACTCCGCGCCAGGAGAAGAGCACGCGACCTTCGACCTGCTCCGACTTCTGTTCGATCGCTTCCAGGACGATCCGGCTCTTCTTCGTGATGCGGACGATGTTGCCTTCCGAAAGTTCGAGGTAGCACCAGGAGTTGTCGCCGGTCCTCAGGCGGTCGCCCGAACGAAGCTTCAATCGCTCCGAGGCGGACGTCCACGCGGTCTGACCCGAGCGGCTTATTTCCACCTTGCCGAAAATCTTGACGATGGAGACACTTCCCCTGTCGGCGTCAGCGCCGGCGACGAGAAATATAACGGCCAGGATAAGGGCGCTAGAAATAAATGATCGATTGAATCGTGATGCCGTCATTGTCGACATGACCTCCGTCTCGTTGTATCGCATTCTCCCGGTTCCAGTCGTATTCTCCCTGGATCGAGAGAAATTCGTACGGCTGCCACTGGAGCGACGCGGAAAGCCGATTCCGATTCCACGTATAGGGAAGATTCAGATTCGGCCGCGCCGCGTTAATATTGAGGTTATCATATCCTAAAGTCGTGGTGACCGCGCCGGATGTGTAAAAAAAGACATACGATCCGGCGAGCGAGAAGATTTTCCTGCGGAGCCGGCCGTCTTCCGCATTGACGTATTCTGAAAAGATGCGGAAAGGGCCCTTCTGGTAATCGAGGTCGAATTCCAGGTGCGCGCGCCGTTTGGCCACGTTCACCGGAAGGCCGAAGATACCGAAATTGAGCGCGCCCCCGGGATTCAATGCGTCAATCTCCTGGCTGGCCAGCCGGCCTTCCGTGTATGTGACTCCGGCCGTCAACGACCCCCAGTCCTCTCCGTAATTGACGGCGAGCCGGCCATACATCTCCTTGTTGTTGTCGATGTCGTTCGTGGTCGGCGGATTTGCATTGGTGATGACAGCCGTGCCTCCGACGCGCCCGCCTGTGGCCGGAGCCGACAACGGATTCCCGTTGACCGTTCCCAGTTCGAGCGAAAACGCATCTTTCGAAAAATTAACTTTCGCTCCGAAGTCGGAATACGAGTGGAGCATGATCGCGGGAAACGACAGGGACGCCAGCGGGATGGGTGCTCCGAGGGGTTTGAAGAATTTCCCGATCGTGAAGCTCCCCTCGTACGGCATCCCCTCCAGCCGCAGCCAGGCCTCGTTGGGAGTCACGCTTCCACCCGTAAGGGAGAGGCGTGTGTACCCCACGACAAAGTCGTTGATCTGGTGATGAAGCCCCAGGTCCGCCTGGTCGAACCGGAAATTATCTCCCTCGAGATTGATATAATCTCCCCCTGCAAGATCGCGCCACGAAACGACAATGTCTCCGAACATCGTCGTCTTGGGAGCTCCGGTCAGCGAGAGCGCCAGGATGATGGAAAGCATGCGCCATGATAGGGGGTCATTCTCCAACATTGCAACATTGGAGTTGGTGAAGTTACACACGCGCCGCATGTACATGTTGCCATCTGATGGAACATCCCCCTAGACTCCAAATCATGATTACTAAACTCACCAGGGTTCTCGGATTCTTCATGATTGCGGCTGTTTTCTCGGGCCAGGCGGATGCGACTTTCATCGGTCATATTCCTGTGCAGTATGTGACGGCGGGAGAGAAGACGACGATCAACCTCAGGAGGTTCTGTGAACCGGACGCGGGCGATCATCTCTTCATCGCGCCGTCGGGCGAGTATGAAGCCGTGATCGATCCGAAGACGCTGGAGCTTGTTCTGGAAGTGGCGCCTGGGCGAGCCGGGCTCGTGAACATGCCGATCATTCTCCAGACTTCCGCCGGTGCAGGCTTGCCTGGTGAACGTATGGGTGTCATGACGCTGGCGGTCGGCAAGCGTCATCGCCATAAATTTTCGTACACACCGGAGACAAAACTCCAGAAGGTCGTCGCCGCGGGTTCGTTCAACGGATGGAGCCAGGACCGCACACCACTTCTCGATCCGGACGGCGACGGCACTTACGAAGCATTCGCCATGATGGATCCCGGTACGCACAACTACAAGTTCGTCGTCGACGGCAAGTGGATCGCGGACCCGAGCAATCCGGACAAGATCGACGACGGATTCCAGGGTTTCAACTCCGTGATCCGCGTCGAAGGCGCCTCGGGCGGGAACGCCCCCGCGCTTTACGCTGCCGCCATGGAGAACTGGGGATGGACGATCCAATGCGTCCCCGGAGCGGATCCCGTGAAGGAAGTCGCCGCGATCGTCGAGAAGGAAGACGGGACGAGCGCGGTCATTGAAGCGGTCGCCATAGGAAATGGATCGGGCTGGAAAATCATGCGCGCGGGCATCCCGGACAATGCCTGGATCCGAATCGTCGCCTGCGACGACAAGGGTCGGGTCTCCAACACCGTCCGATTCCGCACGTCTCCGCCGCGCGCCTTCGACTGGAACAACGCGATCGTCTACTACGCCTTCACCGACCGCTTCTCCAACGGCAACAAGGAAAACGACATGCCGGTCGCGCATCCGGACCTCATGCCGCAGGCGAACTGGCACGGAGGCGACTGGCGCGGCATCCGCGACAAGATCCGCGAAGGATATTTCAACGACCTCGGCGTCAATGTCCTCTGGCTGGCTCCTCTCAACAGGAATCCCTCCTTCGCGGAACGGGAGCATGATGCTCCCAACAGGCACTACACCGGATATCACGGCTACTGGCCCGTATCCGCGACCGAGGTCGAACCGCACTTCGGAGACGCCGCCGAGTTGAAAGCGCTCGTCGCCGACGCGCACTCCCGCGGCATCCGCGTCATCGCGGACCTCGTCCTGAACCATGTGCACGAATCGCATCCTTTCGTCCGGGAGCATCCCGAATGGATCGGTTCGCTCACTCTTCCCGACGGCACGATGAACCTGAAGATGTGGGACGCTCATTCGTACACGACATGGTTCGAACCGTACCTGCCGGATCTCAACTACGACAACGAGGAGCTCGTGAAAACGATGTTCGAGAACGCGGCCTGGTGGGCGCGCGAATATGAACTGGACGGATTCCGCCTGGACGCGGTGAAGCACATCCAGCCCGACATCTGGCGCCGCTTCCGCGTTCATCTTCGTAACACGATCGAGCAGGAGCGCGGACCGCTGTATCTCGTCGGCGAAACATTCCGCGACCGGTCGGGCATCATGGCCTTCGTCGGTCCGAACGGCCTGGACGGCCAGTTCGACTTTCCCCTGTATGACACGCTGAAGTCGATCTTCGCGCAGGGCAACAGCGGATTCGCCGAGCTGGAAGCGTCTCTCTCGGCCTCGGAGCGCACCTACGGCAAGGAATCGCTGATGGCGCCTCTTGTCGGGAATCACGACAAGTCGCGCTTCATGGCCTGGGCCGACGGAGACCTGCCTGATCCGACGCAACCCGACGAGGAGGAAGCCGGCTGGAACAATCCTCCGCAAGTGAACGATCCGGCGAATTATTCCAAGCTGAAGATGGGCCTGACGTTTCTCCTCTCCATCGACGGAGTGCCGACCGTGTATTACGGCGACGAGTTCGGGATGAGCGGCGCGGGAGATCCGGACAACAGGCGCGACATGCGATTCGGAGACGATCTCTCCCTGTACGAAAAGAGCGTGAAGAATTATTGCGCGGCGATGGCGAAGATCCGCCAGGAGCATCCCGCGCTGCGGTTCGGATCGCGGCGGCCCGTCCTGGTGGAGGAGAACCGCTACGCCTACATCCGGGCCTTCTTCGAGGACCGCGTTCTCGTCGCCTTCAATCGAACCGCCGCGTCAACAGAGTTCGCGCTGGATGTGGCCCCGGAATTCGCCGACGGCGAGTACGTCAATCTCGTCACCGGCGAGGACGTGAAGGTCGCGGACGGCAAGGCGGCGTTCACGCTGCGCGCCCGCTCGGCCGCCGTCATCGCGCCGAAGAGCGGATCGCAATTCGTCTACAAGCCCGCGGACGAGCCGGCGCCCGCGATCGCCGCGCCGCAGAAGACAGGGCCCGCGTTCCAGACCGTCGGGCTGGCGGGCACGCTCAACAACTGGAACACCGGCGACAAGACGATGCAGCTCGAACAGAAGCCGGACGGATCCTGGGAATTGACGCGCCTCTTCGAGCGCGGGAATTTCAACTTCAAGTTCGTGATGAACAGCGGCTGGGATCTCCACCGCGGCCTCGGCGAAAACAACCGGCTGGAACAGCCCGGCAAGGATATCCCGCTGGAGATTCCCTCCAGCGGATTCTACCGCGTCCGGCTGGAACCCGGAGCCGACGCCTGGTCGATCGCTCCCTCGGTTCCGCCCATGGCCGTCGCCGACGCCGCGATCGCCGACGCGTACCCGCTCGGTCAATCGATCACGCTCGACGCGTCCCCGTCCAAGCCCGGCCCCGGCCGGACGATCCGGCAGTATCTCTGGTCGCAGGTGCCGGGCGACGAGCATGCCCTTCTCGGATTGCCGCTCCAGTCGAAATCGCCCCTCCTGAAGCTGAATCCCGCGAAACCGGGTGTATACCGGATCAGGTTGACAGTCGACGACGGCGGCGAAGGCACAGGCTCAGGGATGCCGCGCGAATTGAAGCTGGTCGTAAAGGAATCCTGGCAGTTGAAGACGGCCCGGGGACAGGTGCACACGATGGATATCGGCTCCGACGGCATCCATCGTCTCTACCTGCCCGTGACCGTCTCCCCTGTCTCCTTCCGGATCCAGCGCAACTTCAAGCCCGCCTCGCTCGGCGCGCGCGCCGCGTTGACCGCGAAACTGACGACCACGGCGAAATCTACGATAGTCAATGGCGGCAAGCCGGTCACGATCAAGGCGCAGAGGCCGGGACTGGCCGAGATCGCGATCGATCCGCGCACGAACACGCTCTCCGTCCGCCGTTCGGAGATGACGCGCTTTTCCTTCCACCCCTCCGGCGTGAAGGAGATACCGGCCGGCACGGAGATCTCATCCGTTTCGATCGCGGGGACGTTCAACGGTTGGAACGCCGCGAAGAACAGGATGACGCGACGGGAGAACGGGACGTGGGAAGTCTTCGCGGATCTCCCGGCCGGCCTGCATCAGTACAAGCTCGTCGTGAATGAAAAGACCTGGATCGCGGATCCGCGCGCGGACGCGAAGCTTTCGACGCCGGACGGATTCAGCGGCACGAATTCCGGCATCGTCATCGGAGTCCGCGGCGAGGACTTCGGACCGGCTCTTCCTGGAGCGATCGCAGGCGGAGCCGTCTGGCACGACCCGAACGAGCGCGACTACTTCAACGTCTTCTCCAGGAATGCCGCCGACATCCGCCTGAGAGTCCGCGAGGGCGATGTGCCGCGCGCCTTCGTCAGGCTCCGCGCCGGCTCGACGAAAGCCGGCGAGCGAATCGAGATGCAGAAACTCTTCTCGCGCCTCGGATTCGACTATTTCGGCGTCTACGTTCCACTGTCTCCCGGAGCGAGGAATCTCGAATACAACTTCGAGCTGGAAGACTCTCCGGCGCTCCAGCATTTCGCCGGATCCATGACCCTGAAGAAGAAGCTCGCCCGGGCCGACAAGCCCTTCTCCGGAGAAGTCGAGCTGACATTCGCGACGCCCGACTGGGCCAAGAACGTCGTGTGGTACCAGATCATGCTCGACCGGTGGCGCAACGGCGATCCGTCCAACGATCCCGACAACTCCACGCCGTGGACTTGGGACTGGTTCAAGCCCTTCCTCCCGGGCGAGACCCCGAACCTCTACGGTCCGAACGGCATCTGGCACCGGATGTACGGCGGAGACATCGCGGGCATGATGAAGACGCTCGATTACCTGGAGGATCTCGGCGTGACGGGCATATATTTCAACCCGGTCTTCGAGGCGCCGGGACACCACAAGTACAACGCGACGGACTACCGCCACATCGACGACAACTTCGGAACCAGGGGCGACATTGTCGAGGCGCAGAAGACCGAATCAGGCGACTCGCGCACCTGGCACATGACGCCGACCGATTCGTACTTCGCGACCTTCATCCGCGAAGCGCACAAGCGCGGCTTCAAGGTGATCATCGACGGCGTCTTCAATCATTCGGGCACGGAATTCTGGGCCTTCCAGGACATCATCAGGAACGGGAAGAATTCTGCGTACAAGGCTTGGTATGTCATCAAGGAATGGGACGTGACTCCGTCATCGCCCGGCGGGCCGCCCTTTTCCTACGAAGGCTGGGCGGGATTCGCGGGATTGCCTGAATATGCCGAGGACGAGCATGGACTTCTGCCGGGCATCCGGAATCACATCTTCGACATCACGCGGAAGTGGATGGACCCGAACGGCGACGGCAACCCGGAAGACGGCGTCGACGGCTGGCGTCTGGATGTACCCGAGAACGTGAACGAGGCTTTCTGGCGCGACTGGCGCAAGGTCGTCAAGGGCGCCAATCCGGAGGCGTACATCGTCGGCGAGATCTGGGAGAACGCGGCCAACCGCCTGCAGGGCGAACACTACGACGCGGTGATGAACTACGAATTCGTGAAGCGCGTCTACGGATTCTATCTCCCGGGCGGCATGACGAAGGCACTGACCGCCACCGAGTTCGCGACATCACTTGCGGAACTGGAAGCCTGGTATGTGCCGCAGGTGAACATGGTCCTGCAGAATCTCCTGTCGAGCCACGACGTCGACCGGATCGCCTCCGCGATCAAGAACCGCGCCGGATGGAAGCGCGGGCGGATCCAGGACGAGAATCCTTCGTACAGCACGGATGCGCCGGCGGACGCGGACTACGAGACCCTGAAGCAGATCATCGCCTTCCAGATGACATGGCTCGGCGCGCCCATGATCTACTACGGCGACGAAGCCGGGATGTACGGCGCGGACGATCCGACGAACCGGATGCCGATGTGGTGGAAAGACCTGATGCCGTATGAAAATCCCGATTACCGGATCCGGGAGGATCTTGTTGAGCACACGCGCCGGTTCGTGGCGATCCGGAACACCTACCCGGCCTTCCGGACCGGCCGCACGCGAACGATCTCCACAGACGACGGCGGAAAGCTCTTCGTCTTCGAGCGCTCCGATTTCCGCAACAGCGTTCTTGTCATCGTGAACGACGGCGTCTCCGCGCAGACCGTCGGCATCCCGGCGCGCGCGGGAACGAAGTACGTCAACGTCGCCGATCCTGCGGCCAGCATACTCCTGAAGGGCATCGTGGAAGGCATGGACGCGGTCCGGGAGCAGATCCGGGTGAAGAGCACGGCGCCTGTGCTCTCCCCCGTCGATGGGAGGCTGTCGCTCTCGATCCCCGCCCGCAGCACGTGGGTACTGGTGGAGAAGTGAAGCAGCCTTTCCGCAAGGATTAGGCGGACTTCGGCAGGGTCAAGGCCCGTCTTCCCTCTTTACCATTCCGGCCTGAGGTATTTCCTGCCCTAGGATGCGGTCACATCATCCGCCCGGGGATAACGCGCCTGTTCGCAGCACATGGGACAGCGGTCGAAAATTGAAGTGGACCGTCGCAGCATAGGCTCCGCATGCTTGCGGATTAGGCGCGGCTTCATATAATCACATCGTGGTATCCGTCATTAATGCAGCCGGCGTCGGCCTGGGGGTTGGGGAAGCACATGCACGGGCATTTCTGGGGATGGAATCATGCCGGCTTCTCAAGGTTTTCGATCTCGATCACGCGCGCGTGACCGCCTTCACTGGCGCTCATGAAGGCGTTAAAGCCGCCGGAAACTTTCAGGAAATCGTCGACGATCCCGCTTTGGACCTGATATCCATCGCGAGCTACGACGACCATCATTACGAGCAGGTCGTCTCGGTTCTCGCGGCGGGAAAATCGATATTCGTGGAAAAACCGCTGTGCCGGTCGCAGGCTGAGCTGCAAGCCATACAGCGGGCGTGGATAGATGCCGGCAGGCCCTGGCTCATGTCAAACCTCGTCTTGCGCGGGGCGCCGCTTTATCTGTGGCTTAAGGAAGAAATACGTCGCGGGACATTCGGCAAGATATTTGCCTTCGACGGCGATTACCTCTATGGACGCATGGAAAAGATCACGGAGGGATGGCGCGGTCGCGTCGCGGATTATTCCGTGATGCAGGGTGGCGGCATTCATCTCGTGGACCTGATGCTCTGGCTGACGGGGGAGTATCCGGAATCCGTGAGCGCCGGAGGCAACAGGATCTGCACCGAAAACTCCGGCTTCCAATACGACGATTTCGTCGCGGCCACATACTCCTTCCCATCCGGAATGATCGCGCGCATCACAGCCAATTTCGGATGCGTTCATCCGCATCAGCATTCCATCCGACTCTTCGGCACAAAAGCGACGTTCATTCATGATGATGCGGGCAGCCGGATCCATCGAGGCCGGGATCGCCAGCCGGCGGTCGAGCCGATCGCACTGGCCCCGCGGCCGGAATCCAAAAGCGTGTTGATTCCGGGCCTCGTCGAATCCATACTGAAGCATGCTCCACCGGATCAGGAAGTTAAGCACGAGTTCGATCTCATGAGCGCCTGCTTCGCAGCCGACGCTGCGCTGAAGACTGGCGGCAACGAACGAGTGCGGTATCTGGCATGAACATTCCTGTCGAGATTCCATTTGCCCGCCCGGACATCACCGACGAAGAACGAAATGCCGTCACTAGCGTTCTTAATGGGCACGTCCTGACGCACGGCCCCGTGTGCAAGGAGTTCGAACGCGCATTCGCGGAGATGATGGGCGGCGGGTCCGCGATCACCGTCAGCTCCTGCATGGCGGCTCTGCACATGTCCTGTATTCATCTCGGATTCGGCCCCGGAGACGAGGTGCTCGTTCCAGCACTGACACATGTCGCAACCGTCCATGCGGTCGAATGGGTCGGCGCCCGCCCGGTCTTCGTGGACTGCGATCCGGGAACCGGAAACGTGACGGCAGACCGCCTGGAAGCCGCGATCACGTCCCGGACCCGCGGCGTCGTGCTCGTGCATTTCATAGGAATCCCGTGCGACATGAAAGCCATCTGCGCGATGGCGGCCGCCAGGCATCTTAAGGTCGTTGAAGACTGCGCTCTTGCCGTCGGGACGCGCTGGGAAGGAGTTCATGCCGGACTCTGGGGCGACTGCGGATGTTTCTCCTTCTATCCCGTGAAGCACATCACCACGGCCGAGGGCGGGATGTTCGTGAGCCGCTCCGCGGAGACGGCCGCCGCGATCAACCGCCTGCGGGCCTTCGGAGTCGACCGGACGCATACCGAGCGAAGCATACCGGGGCAATATGATGTCACGAGCCTGGGCCTGAATTACCGAATGAGCGAATTACAGGCCGCGATCGGCCGGGTCCAGTTGAGCCGGTCCGGAGAATTCCTGATGAAGCGCAGGGCGAACTTCCAGTGTTGGCTGCGCGCGCTGAACGACATCGAGGACATTCGGATTCTGGAACGGGAAGACAGCGTCGGCGAACAGAGCCATTATTGCCTCGTCGTCGTGCTGGAGGGATCCCAGCGAGCGCGCCGCGATGAAATCATCATGAAACTGAAAGCCAAAGGCATCGGGACCAGCGTATACTATCCGCAGCCCGTGCCTCGTATGACCTATTACCGGAACAAGTACGGCTACGACGCGAAGCAGTGTCCCAACGCGGAGGAGATCAGCGACGCATCGATCGCTCTCCCTCTGGGACCGCATATCGGCGAGGAGCAGATTTCATATATGGCGGACGCATTTCGGATGATCCTGCGGGAACGCGCGTGTTGAACGACCTGACAGGAACAGGAGTCACCCTGATCGGCGGCGCCGGCTTCATGGGGCATCATCTCGCGCTGGAACTGAAAGCCCGGGGCGCCGAGGTGGAGATCGTCGATAGTCTCCAGGTCAATAACCTCCTGCACTTCGCCTCGCTCCCGACAACCTCCCGGCACCGCGATGTGTATCTCCGCATGCTTCACGAGCGGCTCGATCTGCTGCGGCAGGCGGACATCAAGCTGATTCCCGTCGATGCCCGCGATTATCACATGTTGACAAGAACGATGGTGCCTCACGATCGAAGAGTGATCATTCACCTCGCGGCTGTCGCGCACGCGGGAAAATCCAACAAGGATCCCCTGAGCACGTTCGATCACAGCCTACGCACATTGGAAAACGCGCTCGACTGCGCGCGCTGCGAATGCAAGCAATTCATCTACATTTCATCCAGCATGGTCTATGGAAATTTTCTCACGGAAACCGTCTCCGAAGATCACCCCTTGGAACCCATCGGAATCTACGGCGCCTTGAAACTGGCGGGAGAAAAGCTGGTCATAGCCTATAATCAGGTTTTCAACATTCCCTACACGATCCTCCGTCCGTCCGCGCTCTATGGCCCGCGTTGTGTCAGCCGCCGGGTCGGCCAGATCTTCGTCGAAGACGCCTTCGACAATATTCCGCTGAAGATCGAGGGCGACGGCGAAGAGAAG
>CAZCME010000037.1:0-16434 GCA_964499705.1 uncultured bacterium
GCTACAACAAATCCACGCGCGAATATGAGGGCTATCCCCGCTACACGCAGTTCGTTCACGACCGATCGTCCCTGCCCGCGCGAATCCAGAACGAGCTGAAGGCTCTCGTCGAGGGCGCGTCCGCCGACGGCCCCCGCCGTCACCTCCCTATCTTCCGCAATGGAAATCCCGCGCGCCGGCCACGGATGGAACCTCCGGCGCCCAGCTCGGCTCTCAATCAGAATCTCTCCGCTGTCAACGATCCGGAGGTCGGCGGCGTCCGCCTCTATTTCGATCCCGCCATTGTCGAGACCGAAGGCAACGACGAAAACAGGATGCGCATGATCTGGAACCTGAATCGCGAGCTCACCAACGGAGACACCGACGTCGTCGCCGGGCTCGGCGGCGAGCTCGATCTGCGCGCGGAATCGCTGCGGGCGATCCTGTCCAGCGGCTCCACGACCGTCGGAATGCTGACCCGCATCCTCGGTTATGTGACGCGCGAGGGGGACGACGACCTCTACATCCTGGGGAAATCAGAACCCGGATTCGATCCTGTTCCGCTCGATATTCTGACCGTCGCTCTGCAGGAGGTCTGGATCAACGAGCACAATCCCGCCATTTCTCTCGATCCCGATCCCGCGGACTGTTTCGGTCCGCAGAATGTCCGACTCGAGGAGATCAGCGAGAAGAACCGGAACACGCGCTATGTGGAGATCATGCTGGAAGCCGACTACAGGATGAAGCACGTGCTCTTCAAGGAGCAATCCTACGAGGCCAGGATCTCCGGATTCCAGACAACGTACGAACTCCTCCAGGCCAATCCTCCTCCCCTCGGCGGCACGCGCCAGGCGCGCTACTGGCTGAATCCCCGCTCCACAGCCGGAGCCGATGTCTTCGTGAATCACTTCGAGGGTTCCACGGTCGTCTACTTCGAATCCGACATCAAGGTCCTGACCGAGGAAATGGAAGACGCGAAAACGCTTGCGAGTTCCTCGCCGATGAGTTCCGCCGACGAGGAAGCCGCGCGTCTCTTCACGAATCATTACGATGAAATCGCGGCATGCTATCCGGAATTCCGCATGCTCCGCGGGGTCTTCGACGCCACGAAGCTCGCGGTCGTCCTCCGGAAGCGCGGCGTATCTTCCCCGCTGCTGGACGAGGCCGCGGCCAGGTCCGTCGCGGAAGTACCGATCCGCGAAACTTACGACGGCCTCGGTCCCCTCTGGATCGAGGGCACATCGTACTTCATCGGAGGCGGCTGCGTCACCGTGGAGGAACCATCGACCGGAATCGAAGTGCCGCTCGTGCGGAGCCTTTCCCAGGAGGAGCCGGGCATTCTCCGCCTCTCGCTTCTCATGCCCGGTACCATTCCTCTGACGCCCGAGGCCGCGCTCGACCTCTTCCGCGAGGCCGAGATCGAGCAGGCCACGAAGGAGATCGCCGACAATCGGCACCGCGACGCGATTGACCGCCTGACGAACCTCATCCGCCGCATCGAAAAGTCCGGGGACACTTCCATGATCGCGGCGGTGCTGCCGCAGCGCGCCGTCGCATGGCTGGGCATCGGCGAAACGGCCAAGGCACTGGAAGATGTAAAGAACATCGATGTCGAGATCCCCGTCGTGCAGGGGCTGCGGGGCATCCTGAAGCTCTTCAACAACGATCTGGAAGGCGCTTACCGCGATGTCGTCGCGGCGGCCGAAGCCGATCCGCGCGACAAGACGATCCTCTCCAACAAGGCCATGGTGGAGATGATGACGCTCCGCCTGGACGACGCGGGCCGAAGCCTCACCCGGCTCATTTCCGTTTCGCCGGGCGATCCGGAGATCGCCATGATGGAACTCAACCTGAAGGTGCTCCGCCAGCTCGGTCCCGTCAAGGCGAAGGAACGCGTCCGGCAGTACATTTCAACTCCCTTCGCCATTACGCTCGCCCTCGAAGAAGGCCAGTCGCTCGGGATCTCCGGCCACGTCAACGAAGGCATCGCCCGGATCGAGAAGGCTCTCGACGAGATGGGGCGGCGCATCAAGGAACTTCCCGCGCTGCACCTGGAAGAACGCGCCTGGATGGTGCTCGTCAGCCTTTACGATATCAAGAAGAACTCGGAAGGACTGAGCGAGGAAGACGAGGAGAAGAAGAACAAGCTGATCTCCAGGCTGATCGCGCGACGCCCGGACTGGCCAAGCTCGTGGCTCGTCAAGCTTGGGTACGGCACGGATCCCGCTGGGAACGACCCGAAGGATCAGCTTGCTCTCTTCCGGAAGGCGGTCAGCACGAAAGTCGACAGCGATCCGCTCCTGTCAGAGATGGCGCTGCTTTTCGGCTGCGATGCGCGCGGATATTACGGCATGCAGTTTCTGCCCGCGCTTTTCGATGCCGTCGGTAAGCACCGGATCTCCGCGGACGAGGGAATCTGGTTCATCGACAAGGTCGGAACATATTTCGACACCGGCCCGGAGCTGCATGTTCTGAAGACCTTCCGCCGTTACGTGAGCCTCCTGAAGACCATCCAGCAGATCATGAAGCGGCATGGCGCCACTCCGGAGAAGAGGCCCGATGAAAAGATCATCGAGAAAGTCGAGCGCGATGTCCGCAAGGCGCTCGGCGATGATTTCGAGGAGCAGCTCAGCGTGCAGACCCTGCAGAAGAACCTGCTGCTCATGCCTCCGCCGCGGCCGGGTTCGGGCGTCGTTCCGCTCCAGGTCATCGGGCGCTACTTCATTCCGGCGCTGATGGAACAGACATCCGGCATGTTGTCGTCGATCTTCGAGGATGAGACTCCCCTCGAAGAAACCAGGAATGCGGCCGAGGAGGTGCGCGCAAGCCTCCTGCACGGAATCGGGATGATGGACATCGAATGGGGATCCGTGGAAGCGATGAAGCGGGCCGCAGCCGGCATGAACGCGATGTATGCGCTTTACGCCACCTCGATTCTCGCGACCATCTCGAGGCAGCCCGATTTTAAGACGCTGGAGGAGGATGCCAAAGCCGGCTTGCTTTCGCCGCGCGATTTTATGACCTCGACGCAGGCTCGGTTCGAGAAGGCGGTCGCCGAGGATGACCAGGCGTCGCCCGGCTTGAAGGCGTTCACGATCGCGTTCGGCCAGACCCTGCATCTCGACGGGCTGAAAAGGGTCCGGGAAGCCATCCAGATGAACGAGCCGGCCTGGGACGAGAATGAGGAAGTGCGCGCCCGATGGACGCTGCGGATGGAAGAGTGGGAAACCGCCGAGCGCGAGGCGAAGGAGGGATTCAGCCTCTTTCAGAATCTCGTCGAGCGGATGCCCCTGGACCGACCGATCGATGTCCTGATGGCGCAGCAGCTCCTCACGAGCTTCGAGAAAATGATAGGGACCGTCGCCACGGGACCGGACGAGGTGTCCCGCTTAATCCGGAATCTGAACGAGACCAGGGCCAGGCTCGAACTGCGATTGACCGTGGCGATGAGAACGCAGTAATGCACATCCTCATCGTCGCCAGCGACGACAAGCGTTTGCGCGCCGCGGGTGTGAAGGAATTCCGGCGGCGCGTGGAACACGCGGGTTGGATGGAGGAAACCATCACGCTCCGCGAGTTCCTCGCGCACCCTCCCCCTCTGCACAACTACGATGACCTGGCCATTGCCGGAGGCGACGGCACGGTCAACGCGTGTCTCACGCAATCCGGCCGGTTGCCCATCGTCGTCGTGCCCGTCGGCACGGGAAACGATCTGGCGCGAAGCCTTTCCATCAGGACGGAAGGCGACGCGGGAAGAAGCCTCCGGTCCGGACACAGGATCAAGCTCGATATCGGATCCGTCACGACGGACAAGGGCGAAGAACGATTCGTGAACGGCATCGGCATCGGGCTCGACGGGATGGTCGCCTCTCTCCATCATCGCGGCATACCCTATGAACTGGCCGCGCTCTCGTCTCTCGTCCGCGTTCCCCGCTTCCGCGCGCGCCTCTCGATCGACGGCGGGAGATTCGAGGAGATCGAGTTCATGTCGCTCCTCGTCGCCAACGGCGCCTGGTTCGGAGGCGGATTCAAGATGGCTCCCAATGCGCTCCTCAACGACGGTGTCTTCGACCTCATCTCCATCGCGCCGGTGACCCGCCGAAAATTCCTCGAGTCATTCCAGAAAGCAAAGGCCGGTAAACATCTCCAGGAAGATGCCGTGACCGAACGCAGGGGAAGGAGTTTTATTCTGGAATCGGATGAGCCACTCCCCTGGCACCTTGACGGCGAGAGCCGTTCTTCGAAGCGACTCGATGTGAAAGTCCTGCCAAAAGAGAAAGCCTTCTACACGCTGATATAGGGGACATTCTCCAACATTCCAACATTGGGGATGTGGGAGTTACGAAGACCGAACCTTAATCAACCGTGCTGAATCAACCAACTCCATTATTCTGAATGTTGGAATGTTGGAGAATGTCCCCTATTCAGGCAGATGCTTCTCCGCGAGCTTGTCCATCTCCAGGTCGTCGGCCAGGAATATCTCGCTCGACCAGCGCGCGATCCGCTTCCACGCGCGGCGGGCCCGCCATCCCGGCGCCGCCGCCGCGAGTTCCTTGTCTCCCCCGGTCGCGCCTGATATCACGGCCTCCCCGCGGGCGATCACGGCCGCCAGGACCAGCAGCTCAATCGCCATGTCGGCGATTCGCCTCAATTCGTATTCATGCTCCGCCACTTCGCCGCCGTAGTATTTGAAGATCGTGTGGACTCGTTCCGCGAGAATCCCGGCGCCCTCACCGCAGATTCTTCCCGGATCGGCGAGCTTCGTTTGGCGCGTGGCGCGTTTCGACCTCTTCATCGAGAGACGAAATCCCTTCCACCAGAGCTTGATCGCGGCGTCGAACGCGCCGGCGCCGGATTGCCCTCTCTTCGCGGACATGATGAATTCCGCCGAAGGTTTCGCGCCGTACAACGCGATATACAGTTTCAGTACCTCATCCGCGCCGCCGACGAACCGGAACGCGCGGAGATCGCGGAGAGTTTTCGCATACGGACTCTCTTCGGCGAGTCCGCGCGCGCCGGCGACCTGGAGCGATTCATCCGCGACAACATGCGCCATTCTCGCGCAGAAGACGCGGGCGGCGGCGGCTTCCGCCGCATAATCGCGGCCTTCGTCGGCCATGGAAGCGACGAAGCTGACGACCGCATCCATCGCGTGCAGCGCCTCGGTCATCCGGACGACCTTCTCAGCGATCATGTCGAACTCGATATGCGCTTTCCCGAATTGCCTGCGGCTCTTCGCATCCGCGAGCGCTTTATCGAAGACCTCGCGAGCGGCGACGGAACAGGCGGAAGCGGCGGTGAGGCGAAGGATATCGATGCCGGCCTGGGCAATGTTGTAACCCTGTCCCGCCTGCCCCAGGAGATCATCGCGGGAGAGCCGAACGTCCTGGAATTCAATCTCCGCGACGTGCATGCCCGCCAGGATTCCCGGAACCTTTACAATACCTTTCTTATTCGCGGCGACGATAAACGCGGAAAGTCGGCCCTTTTCTTCGTCGGTGGATCCATAGCCGGTCGCGAAGACGATGATGTAGTGAGCCATCTCACCATACATCACATTCGATTTTTTTCCTGAAAGAACGAGGTCATTCCCCTGAAGCCGCACCTTGGCCGCGATCATCGCCGCATCCGAGCCCGCCTCCGGTTCCGCGATCGCATAGGCTCCCAGTTTCTGCTCACCGGACGCCTGCGGGAGCCATTTCTTCTTCTGATCTTCCGAGCCGAACTTCTCGACGACGTTCTGACAGAACATGATATTGGATATGGTTCCCAACGCGTCTTCGAGTCCGCCCGAGCTGGCGATTCCTCCGATGCAGGCCGCGCATTCGCGCACCGTGAGACCTCGCGTCAGCGCGACATTCGTCCTGTCGGATTTATCCGGATATTTCGTTCCCGCCTTCCAGTCGGGACGACCGTCCATCAGGAGCTGGAGAAAACCCGTCGGAGCCGCCTTCTGGACGGATTCCACGTAGGTATGATAGAACGCCGCACCCTTCTGGAGCAGGTTCGGATCGAGCGCGGTCGCTACGTCCATCCGTGGACTCTCGCGACACTCCCCCCGTCCGTGGGGGTCGTCAGCCACCATTTTCACTGTAGAGCATCTTGAAGACTTCGGGCACGACATATCGGTCCCCGAATCGCTCTCTCAACGGCGCCGCGCGTTTAATCAGGTTCTGATATCCGATGCGCGATCCCCACCGGAGAAGGCCTCCGCGGTGCGGCGGAAATCCCGTGCCGTAGATCATCCCAATCTCGATATCCTCGCCGCGATCCACGATGCCGTCCTCGAGACACCGGCCCGCCTCTAGAAGCATCGTCAGGAAGAGCCTGTTCTCGATATCATGAGTGTTCCCGCCGTCCTCGCCGGTCTCCTGCTGCGCCGCGGAAGACGGCCGGGGAACGGCCGGATTCAACCTGGGCCGGTCCTTGTCCCCGTTCTTCGCGTGAATGTAGAAGCCGGATCCGCTTTTCTTACCCAGGAGCCCGGTATGAACAAGAGTCCGCAGGATCTCCGGCACCGCCATCCGCGACCCGAAGCTCCGCTCCAGATGTTCCGCGACATGAAGTCCCACGTCGATCCCGACTTCATCGGCGAGTTCGAACGGCCCCATCGGCATCCCGAAGGTCCGCGCGACCCGGTCGATGGCTCCGATCGCGATCCCCTCCTCGTACATCCGCGCGGCCTCCAGCATGTAGGGAATGAGAATCCGGTTCACAAGAAAGCCTGGCGAATCCTTGACGAGTATGGGAGTCTTCCCGAGCGAACGCGCGACGGCGAAGAGCGTCGCGACCGTCTGGTCGCTCGTCGCCTTCCCGCGAATGATCTCCACGAGCGGCATGCGATGGACGGGATTGAAGAAGTGGAGCCCTCCGAATTTTTCCGGACGCTTCAGCACGGTCGCCATCTCGTCGATGGAGAGACCTGATGTATTCGTCGCGATCACGGTCTCGACTCGCACTTCCGACTCGACCTCCGCGAGAACATGCTTCTTCACTTCCATCCGTTCGAGCACGGCTTCCACCACCATGTCGGCGCGGCGGAATCCGGCATAATCGAGCCCCACGGAGATCCGGCTCATGCCGCGCTTCGCGGCGATTTCCGTCGCCTTGCGTCGCTTCACGTCGCCGCGATACACCTCGTCCGCCTTCGACAAAGCCGACAGCAGCGCCTCCGCGCGGATGTCCTTCACGCGCACCGGCATTTCCTTCGACGAGAAGGCCCATGCGATTCCACCGCCCATGACTCCTGCGCCCAGCACCGCCGCGCTCCGGACATTCGCCGGAGCCGACTTATAAGGCGCGTATTTTTTCTGATCGTCGTCGAGGAAGAAGAGGAAGCGCAGATTTTCGGAGACGTCCGTCAGGACCAGCTTCGCGAATGCGTCCGCCTCGATCTTCAGTCCCTCCGCGCTCACATTGCCGTCCGTCGCGGGCAGATCGAGCGTCCGGCGGAAGACATCGATCACGGCGGGGATGGCCGGATAAAATCCCTTCGCCTTCTTCTCCGCTTCCTCCAATGCCTTGCCGAGCAGTTTGCTCCGGAAGAAGGACGATTCGATGATCCGCTCGATGAGCCCGAATCGCGGACGGGCGGGCGCGGGTCTCCGGCGAAGAATCTCGATCGCTTCCTGCAATACGAGAAGCGGCGAACAGACGCGATCGACCAGCCTCATCCGGAAGGCTCCGCGCGCGTCCACGAGCCTTCCCGAGAGAATCAGCTCCAGGGCTTTCCTGATTCCCACGATCTTCGGCAACCTCTGCGTGCCGCCGAAGCCGGGAAGTATGCCGAGCTTGGTTTCCGGCAGCCCCATCAGCGTTTTCGCGTCGAGCCCCGCGACGCGGTACGTGCAGGCGAGCGCCAGCTCGCATCCGCCGCCGAGACAGAATCCGTTGATCGCGGCAACGGTCGGCATCGGAAGAGACGCGAGCTTATTGAAGACGGCCTGGCCCTGGTGCGCCTTGTAGCGCGCGATCTCCGGCGTCGTGATGCCGGCGATCTCGGAAATATCGGCGCCCGCGACGAAGGATGTCTCCTTTCCGGATGCGATCACGACGCCGGACGCATCGCGAGGAATCTGATCGAGGAGCTGATCGAGCTGGACCATCGCGTCCGTCGAGAGAACATTCTGCTTCTTGCCGGGGCAATCGAAGATAAGGATGGCGATATCCTCGTTCATCTCCGAGCGCCAGTAGACCGGCGCCTCCGGCGTATTTTTATTCACGCTCGATCACCAGGGCCCCGCCCTGGCCTCCCCCGATGCAGAGCGTCGCGAGGCCGAACTTCGCATTGCGGCGGGCCAGCTCGTCCAGGAGCGTCGTGACAAGGCGGGCGCCGGTCGCGCCGACGGGATGCCCCAGCGCGATCGCGCCGCCGTTCACATTCAGCTTCGCGCGGTCCACCTCGCCGATGGAGATCGTCCGGCCCAGTTCCCTCTGCGCGAATATCTTCGACGCGAAGGCGCGCTCGCACGCGAGGACCTGCGCGGCGAACGCTTCGTTCAACTCGATCAGGTCGATGTCGCCGAGCGAAAGGCCCGCCAAAGCCTTCGCCGTGGCAAAGACGGGGCCGAGCCCCATCCGTTCCGGATCGAGCCCGGCGTAGGCGTAGGAGCGAAGGTAGCCTTTCACCTTCCAGCCTTCGGCCTTCGCGCGCGCTTCCGTGGTCACGAGGAGCGCGCAGGCGCCGTCGGTGATGGGGCAGGCGTTGCCGACCGTGACAGTTCCGGCGGAGCGGTCGAAGTACGGCTTGAGCGAAGCAAGCGCTTCCATCGTCTGATTCGCGCGCGGACCGTTATCCGTCGCGATGAATTCCTTGTAGGGGGAAAAAGCGACGGGCGTGATCTCGGATGTGATCCTCGCGGCCGAAGCGACGGCGCGGCGATGCGACTCCAGCGCGAATTCATCCTGCTCGCGGCGCGAAATGCCGAACTCGACCGCCAGCCGCTCCGCCGTCATCCCCATCGACGTCGCGCAGGAATAATCGGTGAGCCCGAGCATCACTCCGATGCGCGGCTTCGTCAGCATGGCGATGAGTGTCGACGGGGGAATCCGCAGGTAGGCGCGGATTTTCGCCCAGAGGCCTTTCGCCCTCGCCACTTCGGAGAACCACTCGATCGCGGATTGCGGGTACATGAGAGGATAGTTCGACATCGATTCCGTTCCGCCGACGAGATAAACCTCCCCGCGCCCCGAGAGGATCCGTTCTGCCGCCGTGGTGATCGACTCGAACCCGGACGCACAGTTTCTGTGAACCGTCATGGCGGGAACGCGCTGGGGAATGCCGGTCATGATCGCCGCGACCCGCGCGATGTTCTGCGCATCGACCGGCTGGCCGACGCAGCCGAAGATGACCTCGTCGATCAGCTCCACGTCCACGCCGCCGCGATCGAGGAGAGCCCGCATCGCGTGACGGGCCAGGGTGACCGCGTCGAGATCCTTCAGGACCGTGCCCGCCTTGGCCCATGGAGTACGAACTCCATCGACAAGGGCGATGCGGTTGCCTGGCGCGGTCTTGACTAGCACGCCCGAAGTGTAGCGCGATTGAGCAAGGAATCAAACGGCAGACTGCAAATTCTGTTGCCTGTTGGAGGCGGATATTTTAAAATACAACCATGTTGAAAACCTCCCGTTTTGCAGTTGTGATGTTGCTCGGTTTCGTCTCGGTCGGCGCTCAAGCCGCCGGAACCGCCTACCACTCGTCTCCCCGAACTTTCAAGGGAACCATCGCCGTCGTCAGCGCCTCCGATCACGCCTCCGTCGGCGAAGCGTTCATCGCGACAAGCAATGCTCCGACGTCGAGCGCCCAGCTGGCGATGCGTCTCATCGAGCCGGAAAGCGTCCGCAGACTCGACACCACCGACAGCAACGGCAACGCCAAGCTCTTCATTCTCCCGCTCGGAGTTTTCTCCGTCTGGAAACCGGGCTACTGGCCTGAGGAGATCAAGTTCAAGGTCCGCTCCAGCCGGCCGATCGATGCCAACGGCACGATGACCGTGGAACTCAAACCCGCATCCGCATCGGAAAAGACCGCCGCCGCCCGCAAGGCGGCCGAGCTCTTCGGCCTCATCCGCAAGGACGGCCAGGTCAGCACATTCGCCAACGCGGAGAACGATCCGTCCGAGCACGTCCGGACGCGGCTGAGAAAAATCTTCCAGGAAGCCGGAGTTCTCCCCGCCGCCAACTAGAAGAGAATCTCCGCCACCGCAAGCAGCAGGGGCAGCACCAGCGGATAGATCGCCGTTGAGACGACCACGGTTCCCGCGGCGAAATCAGGCTCCACATCGTATTTCTCCGCGAGGATGAAACTGAAAACCGCGGAGGGCATGGCGGACTGGATGAAGATCAACTTCGCCACGGCAGCGCCTGGCGCGGCGAGCGCGCAGTAAAGATACGCGAAGAAACCTCCCAGCAGAAATCGACCGGCCACGGCCCACCCGACCCCGTGCAGCCTGTCCAGCCTCAGGTCGGCGACCGCCGCCCCCATGGCGATCAGCGCGACGGGAACGGCCGCCTGCGCGGGCATCTGCAATATGGTTCTCAGGGGAATCGGCAGCGGCAGGTCGAGCATTTTCCACGCGATGCCCAGCACGAGGGAAATCAGGACGGGATTCAGGACGAGCAATCGGATCCTGTGGCCCGCGCTCACCCTGGCGCCGAGAATCATGAGTCCAACCGTGAACAGGACGACATTCATCGCCTGGTCGTAGACGACCGCGCGCGAAACCCACACGGCTCCGCCCAGAGCGTCCGCCACCGGAATCGCGAGAAAGCCGGAATTCATGAACGCTATCGGAACGATGAAGAGCGTCAGCGAGCGGCCGAGGAATCTGCCGAGGAGAAGGAGAAAACCGATGGTCGCGAGAATGACGACGACGCAGGAAAACGCGGGATGGAGCAGTTCGGACGGGTCGAGGTGGACATCGAGGAGCGAGAGGAAGACGAACGGCGGCAGCAGGAGATCCATGCTGAGAGCGGACAGGGACGCGGCTCCGACCTGATACCGGCGCCGCGCGAGAAATCCGAGGAGGATCATTCCCGCCAGTGTCGCCAATCGGGCCCACAAGACTCCGGACATTTCCACCTCCGGAGCCAGCCTACCCGGTCATGAGCCCTGAATGAACCGGCTTTTTCCGATCAGGCAAACAGGAGCCCGCGCTGAGCGCCGGTCATCACCCCACGGTCATGATATGGTCCGGTTCCACAAACACCGTGACCCGGACATCACCCGGCTGGTTGTAAGGAAACTTCTCCAGGCCCATGTATTTCTTCGCGAGCCGGTCGATGACCTCTTCGGCGCCTTCCGTCTTCATCTCCACGACGCGCCCCCGGATCATCGCCTGCTGATAGGGATTCTCCGCGTTCCAGACCGCCATCGAGACGCGCGGATCGCGCTTCATGTTCTTCGCCTTGATCCTCTTTAACTCCGTGTTGAAAAAGATCCTGTCCCCATCCGCATCGATCCAGACGATGCCGGTATGCGACGATCCATCCGCCATCGTCGTCCCGAGCGCCGCGAAATTTTTCCCTTCCGTAACCAGCCTGCGAGCCAAACCATCCAACTTCATGACCGATCCTCCTTGTCAGACAACACGAAACCCGATCCGAATCTTGACCTGAAACTCGACCACTTCTCCGTTGTCGATGCGCCCCCGCTGCTCGACGACTTCAAACCAGGACAACCCCGGCTGCTTCTTCGAGGCCGCGGAGACCGCGTTCCGCGTGGCCTGCGCATAGCTCTCGTCCGAAACTCCCACGACTTCCACCATCTGATATGCCCGTTCCATCTTATTCCTCCCTGCATCGAATCATTTCAGTATGACGACATGCCCTTGTCGATCCGCGACCACCAGGCATTGATTCCCCCTTCGAGATTCCGGACATGCTTGAAGCCGTGTTCCTTCAGGAATTCCACCGCCTTCGCGCTCCGACCGCCCATCTTGCAATGCACCACGATCTCCTGGTTGGGATCGAGCTCCGCGTATCGCTGCGGAATCTGTCCCAGCGGGATCAGCTTCCCGTCCAGGTTGCAGATGTCGTATTCGAACTGCTCCCGGACGTCGACGAGAAACGGCTTTTCGCCCCTGTCGATCCGCGCCTTCAAGTCTTCCACGGAGATGACCGGCAGATCCGCCTGCGCCGAGATGCCGCAGAAATTCTGGTAGTCGATCAGCTCGTGGATCGTCGGATTATCCCCGCAAAGCGGACACTTCGGGTTCCGCCGCAGCTTCAGCTCGCGGAACTTCATGCCGAGCGCGTCAAACAGGAGAAGCCGGCCTATGAGGAGATCTCCCTGGCCGAGAAGAATCTTGATCGCCTCCGTCGCCTGGATGAGACCGACGATCCCGGGAAGAATTCCGAGCACGCCGCCTTCGGCGCAGGAGGGAACCATGCCCGGCGGAGGAGGCTCCGGATAGAGACATCGGTAGCACGGGCCGCCCTTTGTCGGATCGAAGACGGAGGCCTGTCCCTCGAAGCGGAAGATCGAACCGTAGACATTCGGTTTCTTCAGGAGAACGGAGACGTCGTTGGCGAGATAGCGCGTGGGGAAATTATCGGTACCGTCAATTATGATGTCGAAATTCTTCGCGATCCCCATCGCATTTTTCGAAGTGAACTCGCCTTCGAAGATTTCCACTTTCGTGAAGGGATTGATGCTCTCGATCCGCGCCTTCGCCGATTCCGTCTTCTTCTTCCCGACGTCCGATGTCCCGTGGATCACCTGGCGCTGGAGATTGGAATAGTCGACGACGTCGAAATCTGAGATGCCGATCCGGCCGACTCCGGCGGCGGCCAGATACAGCGCCAGGGGCGAGCCGAGACCTCCGGCGCCGATGAGGAGCACGGAGCCGTGCTTCAGCTTCTCCTGCCCCTCGACGCCGACCTCCGGCAGGATGATATGCCGGCTGTAGCGCTTCATCTCGTCGGGAGTCAGCTTGCCGGACGGAGCACCGGCGCCGCCCGCGATCGAGGGGACGATGAGGAGCGTGGAGTCGTCCGGCGTGACCGTATCAAGCCCCATCAGGTAGCGGATATCCTCGTCGCCGAGGTAGATGTTGACGAAATTGCGCGGCTTGCCGTCGGGACCCAGAATATTCTTCCCGATCTCCGGATATGCCGCGGCGAGTGATGCGATCGCCTCGCCCACCGTGGAGCCGCTGACATCGACCGAGGCGCTCCCGCCGGCATAACGCCGCAGGGGCGTCGGTATCTGAACGTGTATCATGATTCCCTGATCTCCTCCTCCCAGAAACTCTTTTCATCATCCGCGAGACGCCACGATCGTTTCACGGCGGCGGATCTTTGCTGCACCGATTGAATTATATACGAGTAGAACGGCCATGCCCATTCGAGGTCCGTCGGCGAAGGTTCGGCCGGGTGGTCCGGATGCGAATGATAGAAACCAAGCACCAGCAGGTTCCGCGCGGCCGTGTCCCTCTCGATCTTCGCCAGCTGCAGAGGATCGACGGTGTAGCGCCGCTGCCGATTCTCCACGCGCATATTTTCAAGGCGGATCAATTCGGTGACGACGCGGTCCGAACCCGTTTCGCGGCCGATCATCACGCCGACGACTTCCTCGGGATACCCCGCTTCGCAGTGGGATTCGATATCCCGGAGGAGAGACGCGGGGACAATGATGGCGCTCATTTATTAATCCACGATTCGATCTTCATTTTCGACCCTCCATCCAGAAATCGTCGTGCAGGTACCGGGTCCCGTCATCGCAGAGGATCGTCGCGACCGCGGCGCTTTTTCCCGCGCGTTCCCCGATGCGGCTCGCAACGACGACGTTGGCGCCGGAGGATGGCCCCACGAGCATTCCTTCCTCCCGCGCCAGCCGCAGGCACATCTGCTGCGCATCCTCCGTGCTCACCTCGATCGTCTCATCCTTCACCGTCTCGTCGTAGATCGCCGGGACGTTGACGGATGGAAGATGCTTGATCCCTTCCAGCCCATGGAACGGCGAATCCGGCTGGATCTCCACGATCTTCACGTGAGGCGCGGCCTTCTTCAGAAATCGGCCGACTCCGACGTACGTGCCGGATGTGCCGATCACGGAACAGAAATGCGTGATCTGACCTTCGCTCTGCCGCCAGATCTCCGGCCCGGTCGTCTCGAAATGCGACCGCCAGTTGTTGTCGTTGCCGTATTGATCGGGGTAGAACCATTTCTCCGGATCCGCGGAGTAAATCTCCCTCGCGGCCTTCTGAGCGCCGTCGGTCGCTTCGAGCGGATCGGTCTTGATGACGTCGACGCCGAACGCGTTCAGGATCGCGAATCGCTCGGGCGATGCGTTCTTCGGAATGCAAAGGGTGACTCCGATCCCCAGCGCGGCGCCGACCCAGCCGTAGGCGATGCCCGTGTTCCCGCTCGTGGCGTCGAGAATCCTCATGCCTTCCCTCAGCTGTCCGGACTTGAGGCCTTCAATCACCATGTTGAGCCCCGGGCGGTCCTTGACCGATCCTCCGGGATTATGCGATTCCATCTTGGCGTAGATCGTGTACTTCCCGCCCGTAATGCGGTCGAGCCGGACGAGAGGCGTGTTGCCGACGGTGCGGAGCAGTTCGCTGGTTTTCCGTTGCGAAATCATGAGCGAGGAGCTTACCACATGGGAAAGGCGGCGCAAACGGGCTAAACAGGAGGCGGACGGTCCTCTTTTTCTCGACATCGCCGCGCGGCCGGATTACGATGGGCGTTCACTGGGGAGGAGGAACAATCGCATGACGCCACCCGTCGTCGCTCCGGCCAAGGCCGGGCAGACATCCGAAGCCAGGCCGGGCAAGCAGGACTTTATCGCCGACGAGGCCAGGATCGATGAATCCATGCTGGCGCCGTTCCCGAACTCCCGCAAGGTCTACGTCACCGGTTCGCGGAAGGATATCCGCGTGCCGATGCGGGAGATCGCGCAGACCGATACTCTCACTCACTCGGATGATCACCGTGTCGTCACTTCTTCCAGGAAGAATCCCTCGATCTTCGTCTACGACACATCCGGCGTTTACACCGACCCGGCTGTCTCGATCGACATCAAGAACGGCCTGCCCGCATTGCGGGAGGATTGGATCGTCGATCGCGCCGACACGGAAATGCTGTCGGAGCCCACGTCCGAGTACGGCCGTGTCCGCCTCGCCGACGCCGGGCTCGCAAACCTTCGGTTCAACCTCAAGCGCAATCCCCGGCGCGCGCGGGCGGGCAGCAACGTCTCCCAGATGCACTACGCCCGGAAAGGCATGGTCACTCCGGAGATGGAATACATCGCGATCCGCGAGAACCAGCGCATCGACGAACTCGGCGCGGATTACACGACGCAGCATCGCGGCGAAACCTTCGGCGCTTCGTTTCCCGCGAAATGCACGCCGGAGTTCGTGCGCGACGAGGTCGCCCGCGGCCGCGCGATCATCCCGGCGAACATCAACCATCCGGAACTGGAGCCCATGATCATCGGCCGGAATTTTCTCGTGAAACTCAACTGCAACATCGGCAACTCCGCGATCACGTCGTCGATCGGCGAGGAAGTGGAGAAGATGACGTGGGCCACCCGCTGGGGCGCCGACACGATCATGGATCTCTCGACCGGCAGGAACATCCACGAGACGCGCGAGTGGATCCTCCGGAATTCGCCCGTCCCGATCGGCACCGTGCCGATCTACCAGGCCCTGGAGAAATGCGGCGGAAAACCGGAGGAACTGACGTGGGAGCTCTTCCGCGACACCCTGATCGAGCAGGCGGAGCAGGGCGTCGACTACTTCACGATTCACGCGGGAGTCCTGCTGAACTACATCCCGATGACCGCGCGGCGCGTGACGGGAATCGTTTCGCGCGGCGGCGCCATCATGGCGAAGTGGTGCATGGCTCACCGCGAGGAGAGTTTTCTCTACACAAGATTCGAAGAGATATGCGAGATCATGAAGGCTTACGATGTCTCGTATTCCCTCGGCGACGGCCTGCGGCCCGGCTCCATCGCCGACGCCAACGACGAGGCGCAGTTCGCGGAGCTTCGAACACTGGGGGAACTGACGGAAGTGGCCTGGAAGCACGACGTCCAGGTGATGATCGAGGGACCGGGCCACGTGCCGATGCACATGATCAAGGAGAACATGGACCTCCAGTTGAAGCACTGCCACGAAGCGCCCTTCTACACGCTCGGGCCCCTGGTCACGGACATCGCTCCGGCCTACGACCACATGACGTCCATGATCGGCGCGGCGATGATCGGCTGGTACGGCACGGCGATGCTGTGTTACGTGACGCCGAAGGAGCATCTCGGGCTGCCCGACAAGAACGACGTCAAGGACGGCATCATGGCGTACAAGATCGCGGCGCACGCCGCGGACCTGGCGAAGGGGCACCCCGGCGCGCAGATCCGCGACAACGCGTTGTCGAAAGCGCGCTTCGAGTTTCGCTGGGAAGACCAGTTCAATCTCGGGCTCGATCCCGCCAAGGCCAAGGAGTTCCACG
>CAZCME010000038.1:0-15101 GCA_964499705.1 uncultured bacterium
TGATGCTGTCGATTCGGATGCGGGAGATTTCCTGGCGGTGGCCGCGCTTGCGGCGGTAGTTCTTCACCTTCTTGAATTTGAAGACGAGGATCTTCGCGGCGCGCTCGTGAGCGAGGACGGTCGCCTTGACCGAGGCGCCGTTCAAGGCGGGAGTACCAACCTTGACCTGCGAACCGTCTTCGAGGAGGAGAGTCCTGCCGAGCGTGAACTGGGTTCCGATATCGCCGGGAACGCGATCGACCGTGAGGATGTCGCCTTCCTCGACGCGGAACTGCTTGCCGTTTAATTCCACGATGGCGTACCGCGATTTAACCTGTGCTGAATCTGCAATCATAAGGCGGGAACTATATCCGCACGTTCCAGGATGCGCAAGCGAATTTCTCCAGAAAAAAGTGCCCGAGGGCGCGTGGGATTCGATTTGCAATTTCGGTACGCATCGGACAAGATTCTGCGCATGTCGAACACCTCGTCCGGCGAAACCGGTTTCTCCTTAAGCTCGTCACAGAAAATGCTGCTGATGGCGCTCGGCGCCCTGTACACGATCCTCATGCTCCTCTGGTGGATGAACAACAGGAACAAGCCGCTCCTCGGCGTCGGCTCCGTCGAAGGCTTCAACCGGATGCCTCCGCCCGTGGCCGCGGAGGCGCCGATGACCTGGAGATTCGCGCCGAGCATCGCGCAGATGGCGGTTCCGCATGTGATCTCTCCGGCTGCCGTTGCCACCGAGATCAAGCGGCTCGAGAAGATCGGAGAGGGCGCCAACGGAGCCGTTGTGTATCGCGCCTCCTATCTTTCCGATTCCATCACCGTTTACGGGGTGCTGGGAGTACCGGCGAAGACGCCCGCGCCGGCCGTCGTCGTCTGCCATCCTTCCGACTCGCCCTATCAGACGGGAATGCATACCCTGGATACCGTGAAGTGGCTGGCGGAACTGGGGATCCTGGCCTTCGCGCCCGATTACCGGGGATGGGGTCCTTCGGGTGGAACTCGCGGCACGGAAGTCCGCGATGTTTACAATGCGCTCGCGACGCTTCGCGCGGATGACGCCAACGTGCGAGACGACCGCATCGGATTGATCGGCTATTCGATGGGCGGAGGAATCGCCGCGACCGCGGCCGCCGCCGACACGAACCTGGCACTTCTTGTACTGTACTACCCGCAGATGCGCGGCTCGGTGGAGGAACTGCAATCCGCGGTCCGGTACGGCCAGTTCGAGAAGGGATCCGGCGGCATCCGGCAGTTGATCCAGGAAGCGCGCGCCGCCGGCGCCGATGCCTCCGAGATGGAATACACGCTCCGGATGATCTCGCCGATCTATCACCTCCGCGAATTCGCCGGCCGCGTCGCCCTGTTTCACAGCGAGGACGACCAGGTGGTTTCGATCCGCCAGTCCGAGGGGCTCGTGAACGAGTACGGCCGCCTGGGCAAGCCGGTGAAGATCTTCAAGTACAAGGACCTGGGGCATGCCTTCGCGAATTCCATCGAGAACAAGTCGAAGGCGGACTTGGAAGCGGTTCTGAAGGAGAGCCTTCTTGCCGGGTAGGGGAATGCGGAATAGAATCGTCCTGCTTCATATACAGGCCGCGAGGTGAGGGAATCATGACCAGGAAAACTCTGCAGCAATCATTGACCGTCGGCATTCTCCTCATCGTCTCGATCACTGTCGCGCTCGCGACTGTGTTTCCGATCAGCGGATCGGAGCACGGTTACTGGGTTTCGCGATTCACTCCAACTTCGTCGGCTCCCAATGATACCGGCGTCGCCCTCTTCAAGTATTTTTCGCAGGCGGATTCGCGCGCCATCGGCTTGCACTTCACGGGCGGATCGGGCGCGCTTGACACGGGAATCGCCACATGGGGAGCGACCACCCCGTTCTACCTCTTCGGGTCGGTCGCATCATCAGGAAGCGCCCTGCGTTATGTTCAATTGACCGACACCGCGCAGATCAACTTGCTGACGACATCCTATTCCGACTCCATCACGGCGGCGGCTGCCGCAACCACGTGGTCCAATCCCCTGCGGGGCACGACGGGCACCGCGACCGATTCCTTTCTGTACGACACTCCGAATTTCGGTCGCGCCGCGCTGACGACCGTCGCGAACGATTCGAGCATCCGCTTCTTTGTGGCCAGCGACAAGGCGACCGATTCAGCGCGGACGGTTTTTATCAGGCCGGGCGGTCAGATACATGACACCTACATGATCCGCACGTCCGGCGGCGGAAACGGCGTGGAGACGTTTTCCACGCCGAATGTCTTTGTGTTTGAAGCAGGGATCACGCGGATATTTCAATTCTTCTGGAACTCCGATTCGGGAAAGCTCCAGGTCAAGGAACGCACATGGTTCACCGGTGCCTCACAAACATTTCTTACGGGAGGGACCGGTTCGGCGGGCAGCATCAACCTGACCGCCAATATCAGGGCGTTGTCCATCTCGGTCAATTCCATAGGCATGGCGAATCAGGCCGCGTCCGTAATTATCATGGCCAGCCCGAGCGCGCCCGGCTCTCACAATGCCTCCGATCTCTATCTGACCGTGGATTCCAACTCGTCGGTCATCGGATTCGACACCCGTTTTCCAAATTCCGTCTTCGACATCACCGTGATCGATTCCACGGGCGCCACGATTACGAAATTGCCGGCCGGCCAGAAATATCTCGTGACCCTGACCTATGCGTTTAATGAAATTCCACTCGCGAAGGTTCAAAGAGCAAAGCTGCTGCACTACAATTTCGCGTCCAATTCCTGGGATGCCTTGACGACTACCGTCACCGTGGACACCAGCGGCAATTCCGGCAACGCCGTCGCGATCGCCGAGGTATCGGAGTTCTCCCAGTTCGCTTTCGGTACGCTGTCTCCCGGGTCGGAAATCTCCAACGACGACAATAATTGCCTGATCGCATCGTCCGCATCCGGTACGTCGGCGGAACGGGGTCTGCCGGGGCTCCGGTCGCTTCGCGACGCGGCGCTCGAGTCCGTTATCGGGCGATTCCTCGTCGGAGGTTACTACTCCGCAATGATCATCCTGCTCGCGCTCTCGCTGCCCCTCCCGCTCCTGGCGGTCGCGCGTCGAACTTTCCGGGACTGACGACGATTCCTCGTTTCCGGGACCGATCCTTTCCGTTCATCCTCATGGAGGCTTTCCGTGGCTGAAAAAATATTCGTCCTCGATACCAATGTGCTGCTCCACGATTCAGCTTCCATTCGTTCCTTCGGAGCCGATAACGAGGTCGTTATTCCGATCACCGTTCTCGAGGAACTGGATCAGTTCAAGAAGCGACAGGATGAAGTGGGAAGGAACGCGCGCCAGGTGACGCGCGACCTGGATGTGCTCCGCCAGTCGGGACCTCTGGCTTCCGGCGTGCCTCTCCCCAGCGGCGGAAGCATCCGGATCGAGCTCGGCCACCAGGACGGCACAACGCTTCCTTCGGGCTTCAGCGTGGAAAAACCCGACGTCCGTATCCTCTCGCTCGCGCATCACCTGACGCGCACCGAGGCGCGTTCCGCGCACTCCAAGCATGTCACGCTCATCACCAAGGACATCAATCTTCGCGTCAAGGCTGACGCGGTCGGAGTCGCCACGCAGGATTACGAGACCATGACGATCGATCCGGACGAGCTGTACACCGGACAGAGAACGATCCAGGTGTCCACCGATGCGGTGAACGCCTACTACCGCGATAAGGTGTTCCGCGGGCCGTTCGAATCGGAACCCTGGCCGAATGAATTCGTGATGCTCCAGGATGAGGCCAATCCCGACCACACCGCTCTCGGGAAATATTCGACCGTGGAGCGCGCCGTTGTTTTCCTGAACCATGCCGATGATGTCTCCATATTCGGCATCCGGCCCCTCAACAAGGAACAGCGCTATACCATCGAGCTGCTGATGGACGACTCCGTCTGCCTCGTGGCGCTCGTCGGAATCGCCGGCACCGGCAAGACGCTGCTTGCCTTGGCGGCGGGCCTCGAGAAAGTCGTGAACACCGATTCCTTCCGCCGCCTCCTCGTCTCCAAGCCGATCATGCCGATGGGCAAGGACATCGGGTACCTGCCGGGCGATATCGAGGAGAAGCTGATGCCCCGGATGCAGTCGGTCTCCGACAATCTCGAGTACCTCTTCATGGCCGGCGGCAGCGTCGAATCGGGGGATGGACGGCTGCAGGAGCTGATCGAGGACGGCATAGTCGAGCTCGAACCGCTCACCTACATCCGCGGCCGATCCATTCCCGGCCAGTACGTCATCGTGGATGAAGCGCAGAACCTGACTCCCCTGGAACTGAAGACGATCATCACGCGCGCCGGCAAGGGATCGAAGATCATTCTCTGCGGCGATCCACAGCAGATCGACCATCCCTATCTCGATTCCCGATCCAACGGACTCTCGCACGTCATCGAGCGATTCAAGGGCGAGCCGCTCTTCGGAGCCGTGACGCTGTACAAGGGCGAGCGGTCCGATCTCGCGGAAGCCGCCGCGAAGAGGCTGTAGAAGAAGCAGGAAGGACGACGTTGTTTCCAGCCGCAGCTCATAAGCCTTTTCCCGTATTGATTCTCGCGCCGGAGATCGTTGCGGAGGCCATGGCGCTCAAACCTCGCGCGGTGGAATTCCGCGCGGACCTCTTTCGCGATTATTCCATCGGTGAAATGAAGAAGGTGATGAGCCGGTTTGCGGCGAGGGGAAGCCCGACGCTTCTGACCATTCGCCGCAGGCACGATGGCGGCGCCTGGCGGGATGTTCTTGAAAAGGATCGTCGCGCGCTTTTTACAAAGCTGCTCCCCCTGGCCGATGCCGTGGACCTGGAACTGGATCGGCTCGCTTCCGCCCGATCCCGATTGCCGGACGTGCTGAAGCGGGCGCGCGCCGCCAAAATTCCCGTTTTCGTCTCGCGCCATTTCATGAAGCGCATGCCGTCGATTGCGGAGCTCGACGTATGGTTGGCGCGCGCGCAGGAGTTCTCCGCCGCCCGGTTCAAGATCGCGGGTTTCGCCGCGAAAAAGAGCGAGGCCGAACGCCTCGCGCGATGGGCGCTCGAAAGTTCCTCGCCGTCACTGCCCATCACGGCCGTCGCCATGGGAAAGGCCGGATCGTGGACGCGCTGGAAATTACCGCTCCTTCTCGGCGGCCCCGCGTATGCGCCGCTCCGCGATGCCGTGGCTCCCGGCCAGATCTCCTACACGGATCTGCTGAAAAAAATGCGCGCGCGCTGATTCCGCCGCGGACCGTTATCGAGCCGAGGGATGACGGGGCATGAGCGCGGTCACGAACGACAATCCCGACGCGATGGCTCCGGCAATACCGATGGTCCTCAATCCCTCCGCCATCGCATCCAGCGGCGCCGCCTGCACGGCGGCGGCCATGGTTTCGAAGATGCCGCGGCCCGGAACCAGAGGGATGATGGCGCACGTGGAGAAAATAGTCGCGGGACTGCGCGTCAGCCGCGCCATGACTTCGCCGTAGCCTCCGACCCATATCGCCGCCGTGAACGTGGCGAAGATGGTGGAAGATGAAAAATCGAATGCGCCGAGATAGATCCACCAGCAGCACCCGCCGCCGAGGCCGACCGGCAGCAGCAGGCGCGGAGGAACCTGGAAGAGCACGGCGAACCCCATCGTGGCGATGAAGGCGTAGAGCGGCTGCATCAGGCCGCGAACCGGGCGATGAGATCGCCGCATTTCAACGCGAAGCCGGCTCCGACCGCCAGGGCGGCGGCGAGCAGAAAGGCTTCGAGGCCGCGCGAGAGTCCCGCGACCAGGTCTCCTTCGATCGTGTCGCGGACGGAGTTGGTGATCGCGATGCCGGGCACGAGGAGCATGAGCGGACCCGAGGTGAGCGAACCGAGATCGACTCCGGGCCGGACGGCGACGGCCGCCATCGCGAGAAAGACGACGAGCGCGGAATTTCCCATGCGCTCGAAATAGGGAGGAATGCCCGCGCGATCGAGGAGGATTCCGGAGAATGTGATGATGGGACCGATCGCGAGAGCGAAGCCGAATTCATTCGAGCCGCCTCCGAAGAGGAGCGCGAAGCAGGCGGCGATCCAGGAGGAGGCGAGAACGCGGATCGCGAGCGTGAAACGGCGCGGCGGTGTTTCCCGGCGCAGCGCCGTCTTGAAGGCGTCGAGCGGCAGCGAGCCGCTCTCCAGGTTCCTGACGAGGCTCTCGATCCGGCATATCTCGCCGAGGTTGATGCCGCGCCGTTCGATTCGGCGCACGATCGATTTCTGTCCGTCCGCATCATCCCCGCTCGCCATGATCCCCGTGGGTGTGACGAAGCTGTGGCAGGATTTCATGCCCGCTGCGCCCGCGGTTCGCGCGAGCAGCTGCTCGGCGCGGTAGGTCTCCCCGCCGTTCTCTATGACGCGCCGCGCGACTTCAGCGACGAGGTCGAGCATGTGAGGGTGTCAGCGCGCGTTTCTGACGACCGGAGTGATTTCGTCGGCGGCTTTCGTGAGGCAGTCCTTCAGGCCGGCCTGAAGGAATTTCACCAGGGTCTCCTGGTCGAGCCGCCGCGCGGTGGAAGCCAGGCCCGCGATCCCCACCCATTCATCCGCGTTTCGGGAAGCGGAGAATCTTTTCTCCAGGATCGTTCCCCGCGCGGTCGTGACCTTCAGGTCGAGGACGACGCCGGCGGAGAGCTTGTCGTGAGTCCAGATCCAGGTCACGTAGCTGACATAGGGGATGAACGCGGTTCGCGGGGGGACGATGAAGGCGCGGTAGTTCGCGATGCGGCCGGTGATATGAATCGGAGCCGGCGCGACCGAGGTCGCGTCGATGCCGCGCGCCCGGAGCTCGTCGATGAGAGCGGTCGTGATGCCGGAGGAAACGTTGTCGGAGTAGAGCGCATCCTTCGTGGACTTGTTGAAGAGCCCGGCGCCGGCGCCGGTTTTCTCGTCCTCGGCGCGCGCGTCTTCGAGAAGCAGCACGGCGACGCGCGGCGCTCCCGCGCCCACGACGGGAGCCGGCTCGATGCGGTAGGCCGACTGCATCGGAGCGCATGCGGTCGATGCCATGACACAAAGCATGAATGTGATGGAGGTGAATGTCTTCATGAAGGAGCTCCCTTGGTATCAGTTCGCGTTGAAATAATCTTCGAGCTTTTTGAGGATGTCCGCTTCGTCCGGAGAAATGCCCGCGCCTCTTTGCGCCAGCATGTCGTAGAGCATCCTGAGATATTCCTTCTCCGCGGCGTCCAGGCCCGGGCCTCCGGAACCGAGATCGGCCCGGGGGCGGGCCCGGTAGATCGATTTGTCCGCGAGGCCGTCGATGTCGATCCTGCCTTTCCTGACACCCTCACCGGAGTAGCTCAGGTGAATTCGGTAATAGCCCGGTCCCTTCGTCTTGATGCGCTCGCCCTCCCAGCCGCGCCCCTCGGCGCGCTTGTCCCAGAGCGATGTGCCATCCGGTGCGGAGACGCGCATGACGTCGATCCTGCCGGCGTCGCCCCAGCCCGTGTAAATCTCGATCATGAACGTCGCTTCATCCTGGACGCGGACATAACCTTCGAAGTCCTTGCCCCGAGTGATCTCGTAAGGCACGGGCGGCTTCTGGCCCGTGTCGAAGGAACCCGGCGTTTCCTTCGGAGGCGTGACGGGCGTTGTCGCGACAGCGGGAGCGCCGGACACGCGCAGCGAGATGTTGAATGGGCTTTCGTCCTTCTTCTGGAAGGCGCCGACGCGGATGTAGTAGACCGCCGATTCCGCCGGGGAGACGGCGGCGCTTTCGAATCGGGATCCGTCCTCGCGACTCACGCCGCGCGGGTTGCCGAGATCGTCGTAGATCCAGAGGTCGAGATCCTTGTCCGGCTTCGAGCCGCGCACTTCCGCCTGGATGCTGCCGCTTCGAAAAAGCGGGATGATGTACCAGGCGGATGTGGCGAACGTGCTTCCGGCTTCGGCGGTTGCCGCGAAATTGTCGCCCGCCGGCACGGCGGAACCCGCCGAAGGATCGCGGCGCGAACGGGCGAGCGAAACCCGCTCCGCCGAGATCCGGAAGGAGCTTTCCTCGCCGCGCTTGAAGGCGAAGACGCGGACGGTGAGCGTTTCATTCTCCCACACCCGGATGATCGACGATTCGCTTCCTCCGCCCTCGGCTTCCGATGCGCCGCGGCGATGCGCCATCGAGTCGAGCACTTCGAAATCGAGATCGACCGCGGGATTGTCCGCCATGACCTTGATGCGGATGGCATCGTCCCGGTCGGACGAGTGCGAACGGGCGGGCAGCTTCAGAATCGCCTCGCGCTCCTTGCCGTATCCCGCTGTCATCGTCCGCGGCGCGGCGCCGACTTCCAGCCAGGCCGTGGTGTCCGGCGGAGGCTGCGGCGCGGGAATCGCGGTGGGATCGACGAAGAACTTCACGGCGCGGCCGTTGGCGAAGATCTGCTCGCTCGTGCGGGATGTGATTTCCGCGAACATGTCCGACGGATTTTTCCGGTCGAAACAGAAGAGCAGGTAGTGGGCTCCGATCTCGCCGGGAGCGATGATGTCGACCTGGGCCACGGCCTTCTCGCTTCCTCCGATCGATTTCAGGAACGCGCGCATCTCGCCCTGCTCCCGCTTCCACGACGGCAGCCAGACCGCGGTATGTGTGCGGAAGACGGATGTCGACATGGTTCCGACCGTCACCGATCCCGTGATGCGCTCGCCCGGCTTGACGCGGAATTCCCTGGATGTGAAGCCGTTCAAGGAAACGGCTTCGATGGAGAGATCGCGTTCCGCCCGCGCGCCGAGAGCGATCGCGGAAAGGAGGAGCGCCAGCAGTAAGCTACGAATCCTCCCGGACATCAGAGCGCGTTGTCGATCTTCTCTTTGATCGTGGACTTCGGGAGCGCGCCGATTATCCGATCGACGACCGCGCCGCCCTTGAAGATGAGAAGTGCCGGAATGCCGCGGATCCCGTGTTCGATCGCGTACTTCGTGTGATCGTCGACGTTGTATTTCGCGATCTTCAGTCGCCCGGCGTACTCGCCGGCCAGCTCGTCGAGCACGGGCGCGATCATCTTGCAGGGGCCGCACCAGGGAGCCCAGAAGTCCACGAGGACGGGAACGGGCGACTGGAGCACATCCGTCGCGAAAGAGTCGTCGGTGAGTTGCATCATCGATTCCGCAGCCATGTTCTTTCCTTCCTTTTTCCTTTATCCGTATTGCTTAGACGCGACCGGCCATCGCCGGGTTCCCGGGCTTGCCTGTTTTCGATCGGGTTTCCATGTCGGTTGTTTTCAGCAGGAGCTCCGCGATCTGCACGGCGTTTGTGGCGGCTCCTTTTCTCAATTGATCTCCGGAGATGAAGAAGGTCAGCGAGTTCGGGCCGGACGTGTCCTTGCGGATCCGGCCGACGTAGACGAGATCCTGTCCGGCCGTTTCGATGGGCATCGGGAAGTAATTCTTCTCCCGGTCGTCCACGACGCGGACGCCCTCGGCGTGAGACAGGATCGCGCGCGCATCGTCGGGAGAAAGAGGGGAGGCGAATTCCGCCGTGATCGATTCCGCGTGAGACCGGAACGTCGGAACGCGGACGCAGGTGGCGGAGATGCCGATCGAAGTATCGCCGAAGATCTTATAGGTCTCCTTCGTCATCTTGGTTTCCTCTTCGTTGTATCCGTCCGCGCCGATCTTGGAATTATGCGAGAAGAGATTGAAGGCGATCTGGTGGGAAAAGATCTCCTTTCGCGCGGGACGTCCTTCGAGGACGTCCTTCGTCTGCTTCTCCAGTTCGTCGATGGCGCGCGCTCCGGCGCCGGAAACCGCCTGGTACGTGGAGACGATGAGGCGACGGAGCCTGGCCTTCCTGTGAAGGGGCCAGAGAGGAACCAGCGCGATGATGGTGGAGCAGTTCGGATTGGCGATGATGCGCTTCGGGGCATCCTGGACGGCTTCGGGATTGACTTCGGGAACAACGAGCGGAACCTCGGGATCCATGCGAAATGCCGAGGAGTTGTCCACGATCATCGCTCCGGCGGCGGCAAAGCGCGCGGCGTGAGCCCGCGACGTCGAAGCCCCGGCGGAAAAGAGCGCGATGTCGATCCCGGAGGGATCGGCCTTTTCGAGATCCTCCACGACATATTCGCGACCGCGGAAGGTCATCTTTTTTCCGACGGAACGGGAGGAAGCCATCAGGCGGAGATGACCGATGGGGAATTTCCTCTCATCGAGTATCGTGAGGAATTCCTTGCCGACGGCGCCCGTGGCGCCGACGATCGCGATGCACGGAGCCGCTCCGCTGTCTGAACCTGGCCGGGTTGTTGTCATGATCATCACCTTGATTTACGATATACGAGATACGATTGCCGATTTACAATCTGTTCGCGTCAATCTTAAATCGTATATCAGTGATCGTCAATTCCCACGATAATCCACGAGGAAGGGGAACCACCTGGGCGTGAAAGAGTCAAAGCTGGAGTGATACGAATGGGTCGGAACAATCTCGCATTTCCTTTCTTTTTATCCCTGGTGGCCGTTGTGACTTCCGCGTCGCCCTCGCGGGCTCTCGAAGCGGTCTCCATTCGCGATTACTTCGTGCTCCCCGAGGAACGTGACGCCACGGCTATCGAGGAACCGTCCTGCATCGCTTCGTTTCCGGACGGCACGATCGCCGTCGGAGACGTGGACGGCAGGAAGGTCATTCTGCGTTATCCGGACGGCAGGAAAAAAGCCCTGGCGGTGCGTGCCGGCGGGCTGGTCGTCAATGATGGGAAGTTGATTGTGACGGAAGCCTCGCGCATCCGGATGTTCAACAGGGATGGCGATGAACTTCCGGTCCTGGCGGATGACACCGTCCGGGATTTTTCCCGGACGCTCGGGATGAACGTGGATGAGCGCGGCAATGTCTACATCGCCGATTCGGGCCGCGACGTCGTCTTTGTCCTCTCCGCCGACGGGCTTCCTCTCTCCATCATCGGAGAAAACGCGGACGGCGACGCGGAGCTATCCAACCCCGTCGACGCGGCGGTCGACGGCCGCGGCCGCATCTTCATCGCGGACGCGGGCAACGAGCGCATCGCGATCTACTCGACGGGCGGCGTTTATCGGGGACAGATCACCGGCATCGAAAAGCCGGTCGCCGTGGCCGTCGACTCCGCCGGGCTCGTCTATGTCGCCGATGCGGATCAGAATCGAGTGCTGCGTTACGATGTGACGGGCAAGTTGCTCGGTTCGTTCGGCACGAAAGGAAGATCCCGCGGGCAGTTCCGCAGGATCGTCGACATGGAACTTGGTTCCGATGGGCTCCTGCGTGTGCTGGATTCCTCGAATCGCTCGCTGCACATTCTGGCCTGGCCGGCGCCCGAGGTCGTGACCGCGGCTCCCCGCGTAATTCCGCTTTCTGCTCGCTGGGGCGGCATGGCCCAGGTTAATCTGAGGCCGATCGGCACGTCCTTCGACAACCGGCTTGTCGCCGCGGATCCGGACGGCAATGTCCTCATGCTGGACCAGGCGTTCAGGGAACTGGCGCGATTTCCCGCGGGCACGTTCCGCGATCCGTCGGCCGCGGTCTCGGACGGCGTGGATCGTCTTTATGTCGCGGACCGCGCCACCGGTGAAGTGCATGTCTTCGACAGGAATCTCCAGCTTCTCTTCACGTTCGGCAAGGGTTCCCGCGTCCTCTTTTTCCGCGGCGGAGAGGGCAAGCTCGTCAGTCCCTGTGCCGTCGCGCTCTCGAATTCGGGTCTTGTCGCGGTGGCGGACAAGAACAAGGTCGAGATCTTCGGTCCGGACGGGACCTACATGGCCACCGTGGGAAAAGACGCACCGGACGAGGGAGTGATCGATGAACCGATCGGCGTTGCGTTCGGACCGGACGGCGCGATCTTCGTGGCGGATGCGGGCAGCGGAATGCTGGCCCGCTATGACGCGTCCGGGAATTTTCAGAAGCGTGTGGGTAATCTCGAACCCCTTGCGATGGGAGCTGATGAGGAGGGAAGGGTGTATCTCCTCGAGGAAAACGGTCCTCGAATCCTCGTTTACGCTCCGGACCTGGAACCGATGCTTCTCATCGGGACACCGGGTGAAGGAAGGGGTTCCATTCGCAGGGCGTCAGCGCTTGTTTGCGCGAAGGACGAACTGCACGTGGGAGTGCGTGACGGTATCGTTTCGATTCCGCTCGATCTTCCCCTCTCGGCTCCAGCGCTGCCCGTCGTATCCGGCGCGATGCGTTCGCTGGTTGTCACCTGGCCGCGCTCCACGTTGAAGGTGGTATCCGCCTATCGCGTGACGATCGATGACATGAAATTCGAAACTGCCGATACGACGCTCGTGGCGAGCGGCCTCGCGGATGAGAAGGCCTATGCCGTCCGAATCGCGTCGCTCAATCGATTCGGACTTCCCGGTTACTCTTCCGAGAGTGTCCCGTCGCGAACGCTCACTCTTGCCCTGTCCGCTCCGCCCCCGCCATCCGTGATGACGGTCCAGGGCGGCGCCCGCGTTTCGATCGCATGGGACGCGGACTCGTCGCCCTATGTCGCCTCGTATGCGATCGAGGGGCAGCGCAACGGCCTGTACGAGCGGCTGAGCACCGTGGAGGCCGCGCATGCGGGCATGATGCGGGTGACCATGGAACCGGGGGCGACCCGTCGGTTCCGTGTGCGCGCCATAGCGGACAACGGCAAGGAGGGTCCGCCATCGGTCGAAGGCGTCTATTCGGCCGGAGAAGGCTTCGATGCCCTGGCGGCCGCTTCCTATGCTCTGGCTGCGGAGAAGTTCCTATCCGCGACTTCCGTGGAATCGGACAATGCGAGGATCTGGAGCGGGCTGGGCGAAGCGAGCGAGAAGCTGGAGAGATTCTCGGAGGCCGCGCGCGCGTTCGGTCGCGCCCTGGAGATCGAGCCGCGCGACACGATCTCCGCGTTCGGCCTAGCGCGGCTCGCGCTCCTGAAAGGCGATTCGCTCACCGCGCGCCGCGCTCTGGCGGGACTCGCCTCATCGGGTGTCACAACCGATCCGGAGTTTTTCTACATCGGCGGGATGATCGCCATGGCGGACGAGGAATATGAAACCGCCGTCCGAAGGCTCTCCTCGGCTGTCTCGGCAAATCCTTCCGCACGGAATCGCGCGGCTCTGTCCAGGGCCGAAGAGGCGCAGAGGTTGTTCGGCGAAAATCGGCCCCGGCTCGAAATATCCGACGCGGAAATTCATCCTGTCTTTCCCGCGCTCTACAAGATCTATGCGACGGCACCCATCGGCGCCGCCACTGTCCGAAATGCCGGCCGGTTTCCGCTCGACCGGCTCCGCTTCTCCGTCTTCATCCGCGGCGCCATGGATTTTCCGGCGGACACGCTCATCATGCGGCTGGAGCCGGGCGAGTCGATCCGCGTGGCCATACGCGCGGAATTGTCCAATAGCATACTCGACGCGACGGAGGACGAGACGAAGCAGGCTGAACTGCGGCTTACGTATTACAGGTCCGGCGAGCCCGTCGAAGTGAAGCAGACCGTACCCTTCCGGCTCCTGGCACGCACGGCACTTCAGTGGGACGATCCCCGGAAGATCGCCTCCTTCGTGACAACCAGGGCTCCTGTTGTCGCCGAATTCGCCCGGAATGTCGCCGGTTACGGGTCGGACCTGTCCGGCGCGGTCAATGCGCCGTTGCGGATCGTCCTGCTGCTGAGAAACGCGCTGGCGGTGTACGGGATCCGGTATCAGCAGGATCCGTTGAATCCTTACCGCGATGTTTCCGAGAATGCGCAGACAATCGACCATGTGCAGCTACCGGAGGAAACGCTCCGTAACAAGGGGGGCGATTGCGACGACCTGGTGGTATTGTATGCGTCACTTCTGGAAAATCTCGGCGTCAGGACGGCCGCCGCCGATCTGCCGGGCCACATCCTTCTTCTCATCGATTCGGAATTGCCTCCGGAAGCTGCGGACCAGGTTGTTTCCGGCGGAGCATGGATACTCCGGGAAGGAACGGTCTGGATACCGATCGAGACGACGATGCTGGAGGGAACCTTCGAGGAGACTCTTCGATCGGCGGCGGAATCCCTGAAAAGCGCGACTATCATCGATCTGAGGGAGGCCTGGAGCCTTTATCCTCCGGTGACGACGCAGTCCTCCTCCTGGCGCGCGGCCCTCCCGGACCGCGATGCGACGATGAAGCGGAATGAACCGGATGAATCGGCGGCGCGATTGCGCCGCGCCGTGGTACTGGCCGGAGCGGATGCCGCGCTGGCGGGGACGGACCCGGAAGCGGCGATCCGTGCCGGCATCGTTTACGGTCGGATGGGACTTCTGGACCAGGCGGAGAATTTCTTCAGGCAGGCAGGCGAGACCTCAGCGGCGTTGAATAATCTCGGAAATGTCGCGCTCCTGAGAGGCGATGCCGCGCGGGCACGAGCTTACTATGAACAGGCAGCCGGACTTGATCCGGAGGATGAGGGAATCAAGGCGAACCTGGAGAAGATGAAATGAGAATCTTGCGGAACATCTGCCTTACGGCGCTCATGGCTCTGGTTGTGTCATACGTTTATGCGGAGCCATTGAAAGCCTCCGGGCTGTCCATTTCGCCGGGCGCCCTGCGGGCGCTCTCTCGAAGCCGGTCCGAGTCCATGCGCCAGCTTTCGCAGCCTGTCGCCGTCGCGGGAACCCGAGGATCGCGCATCGAGGCCGGAGAATTGTACTGGAAGGGCGGAACGACATCGGCGGAAAAAATGATCCAGGAAGCCGAGTTGCTGGAATCCGGCGATAAGCATGAGGAAGCCATGAAGGTCTATACGCGGATCATGATCGAGGGGGCATCCGGCCGGGCGCTCGAGCGCGCATCGATCGGATGGGCGGTCTGTAAGTTCAGGATGGGCGACGCGCCCGCCGCCATCCGCCGCCTTCGCGACCTCTGTGCCCGGTCCGCCGACCGCGACATCCAGTTCTCCGCCTCGATTCCGCTTGCGCTGGCCCTTCATGCCACGGGAGCCTCGCAGGAAGCGATGGATCTCCTGAAAAAGCTGGTGAGCCGCCATCCCGATCATCCGCTCGCCGGCCAGGCCGAGGGAATGATCCTGTTCTTATCCGGAGAGTAACTCCTTCTAACCCAGCTTCAACAGTTTGCGTTTAATTTCAGCTGTTTTCGGCCTGTGGAAAGTCGAAGTCGGGCGTGCAAGGCGCTCTCAGATGCGGTGTAGAA
>CAZCME010000039.1:0-14781 GCA_964499705.1 uncultured bacterium
CTCTATTTGCCCGCCAGTGTCATTCAAGCTTCCGAACTGTTGAAGTTGGGCTAGACTCTCAATATGACATTGACGTTGCAACGCAACTCAGATATTCCATATGTCATGTCCAACAAGCGCGCCAAGAAGACTCGCAGAAGCGAAATAATCTCCGCTGCGCTTCGAATTATCGAAGCAATCGGTAGAAAACTATTTTCTTCGGGTAATTGCGACGATGATCCGGATGGGATCGCGCCGGAGGGGCGTTATATTTATGAATGTTTGCGAGATGCGGTACCACGGGAAGTGAGAATTCGCAATGATTATGACAAAACCATGCGTCTATCCCGAAAGGCGGATGACGAATCTAAATATAGGGCGGTAGACGGGTTGAGATGCCTTGGAATTCAGGGATTGATGGACGCTTTGATTGAAGGAGCGTTACTGAATTATCGACTCGGAGAAATTCTTGCAGCCAAGGAATCCCAGGAGCACGTTTCCGATTTGGCCCGCGAAGTTCGAGCAATATTGCCGAAACTCAGTCGGTGCTGGCAAAATCATTTTCCAACTTTGGATAGAAGGATTACCGAACTTCAAAAAAAACTGACCGGGCATGACGAGGAAAGATAGCCAGCCTCATGCAATGGCCATGGCTCGGGAAAATTCGTGCCTCAGCTCTTTTGCGGATAGTAATTCCTTGATGTTCGGGATTCCTAATGTCCGTGACAGGAAGCTTTGCCTGGGCACTCCATAGGTAAGCGCCGACCCTGCCAGGGGGCATGCAATGCGCGACGCTAACGCCAGTTTCGGCTCGCCGACGAGCAAGGTGACAAGTGCCGGAGTTGGTCTCTCGGAAACGAATTGCCTGGTAAATGCAAGTAGCCTCTCAAGGTCCTGCGTCGTCCGGCCTTTTAGAGACAGCTTTACCAAATCTGGTTCAAGTTTGCCTGCCGCCGCCGCCCATCGCCCCAGTTGTTTGGTCGAAGGCATATCAAAAATAGCGTGGTGCGATACTATGACCGTTTTGCCCTGTTCCCTGGCGAGTCCAATGACCCTCTTTTGGATCTGATCAGCAACCAATTCGATATCGATGGCATCCAAAAATGGAATCATTTTCTCAAAGGCGTCCAGACGATCCGCTTCCGTTCCGCGATAAGAACCATACTGTACAAACTGCCGAATGGTTCCTATAAGGGCGAGAGAGGGGCATTCCTTGCGCAGTTCTTTAAGTGTGCCGACGATCTTTGAAAAATCACCCTGCGTGGAATTCATGGAGAGATCCGCACGGAATTCGGCCAGGCGAACGCCCAGCATGACGCTTTTCCGTGCGTCCGCGAGGATCGTACGGCGGGTTCCGAAGATGAGGCTGACAATATTCAGGTTACCGTGCCGGAGAAGACAACGACCCAATTTCATCTGATTAGCAGACATCCAATCCTCCAGGATAATTCATTGAAGATGGCATCATATCCTTTGCCCTTTCAGGGCACCATACATAAATATATCGGGTTTCCCCCTGAAAAACAGTGTGAAAAATGTCGTGATTCGCAGCGGAAATAATGGCATCCATGGCGTTCCGCGCCGACTAAACCGGTCTTTGGGAAATGGGGTTATAAGAGTGCACGTGCCTATGAACTGGCGTGCTCCGCTACATTCCTATCCCGACGAGGACGCGTCTCTTCTCCTCCAGTTCGCTCACATTTTCTCCGAGCCGCTCCATGAGGAGCGCGATGGCCGCCTGGTCGCCCGCGGATAATTCGGGTTGCCATGCGCGGCCGGTGACGATCTGGGCCGCGGTGTCGAGCGCCTTCAGGTAGAGATAGGCGTCCCGCACATCTTCCCGGTCATGCAGCAGCTCGATCACGTCGTTGGAAGCCGACCGGGACTCGATACGGACCAGGGCCGCGAGAAACTCGGCGTCGATGAAGGCGCCCTCGCCGCGCTTCAGATCGCGGGGCGACGCGCATTCTTTCCGGAGGCGCGTTCGCATCGCGCGAATCGTTTCTCGTTCCGCCGCGCCGAGAGGCTTCGCGAAGAGGAATTCGTCGATGATGCCCTGCAGTCTTGCGCGAAGCGGCGCCGATCCGCCGACAATCCTGGCCCGCGTCCAGGCGATTCTCTCCCAGATCTCGGCTTCTTCGCGGATGTATCGTTCCAACGAGCCCGCCGTGGTGATGGACGGGCTCGTGCGCCCCATGGGCCGGAGGCGCAGATCGACGCGGATTCCGAAGCGTTCGAGCGTTTTCAGGATCCGGTCGGCCAGCACCGTGTCGCTCTCGCCGCCGGATTTATCGCCGGGAGAATCGTCAGCGATGAGGACGAGATCGAGGTCGGAGACGAACCCCATATCACCGCCGCCGAATCGTCCCATGCCGATGATCCCGATTCTTTCACCGCCCTCCACGCTGCGCGTCGCTTCATGCAGGAGCAGTTCCGTCAGGACGGCGAGTTCGCGGCCCGTTCGCATCGCATCGGCCAGGCCCATGAGGAATCGCACTCCGATCCGGAGCCGTTCTTCGGTGGCGATGGCCGCCGCGGCGCGCGCGCGGCTGGGCGCGATCCGGGCCAGCTCCGCGAAGCGCGCGTGCAGAGCCTCGCGGTCGCGCTGACCTGTCACTCCACCCGGAGCCAGGAGCGCCTCGAGGTGCGCGGGATCGCGGCAGAGGAGATCGGAGAGCGGCTGCGAGAGGGCGGCGATGTTGACGAGGAGATCGGTCACGGCGGGATAGGCGCCCAGGATCTCATAGAGCGTTGCCTTGGCGCCGTAGGTCTCGATGATTCGCGAGAAACGCGAGAGGCCTTGCGCGGGATCCGGAAACGCGGCCAGCGCGGGCAGCCAGTTCGCCGCGCTCCGGATAAAGTGTCTCCTGATCGCCGATGTCTGTGGATCGGCGTGGCTCGATTTCGCCAGGCGCCGCAATTCCGGAAGCGAGGCCAGCTCGATGCCGAGTTCCTCCGCCGCCTGCGCCTGCACGGTCTCGTCCTCCTCCTCGTCCAGCAGGACGAGCAGCCGCTCCTCCACGGGAGTCAGGGAAATTTCGCGCGAACGGTGGACGCGCCGCTCGTAGAAATCGCGGACGCGGTCCGTCACGGCGAGATACTCATTCCAGAACGCCTCGCCGTCGGCGAATCCAAGGCGGAGCGCGATGTCCTGGAGCTCCTCCATGCTCTCCGGCAGCAGGTGCGTCTGCCGACCGTCCATCATCTGGAGCCTGTGTTCGATCCTGCGGAGAAAATGATACGCCGTCACCAGCTCGTCGCGGTCGGACTCGATCATGTAATGGTTTTCGACGAGCGCATCGAGCGCGACGAGAGTCGAAGGCGTGCGAAGAGCATCGCATCGGCCGCCGTTGGCGAGCTGGAACAGTTGCGTGATGAATTCGATCTCGCGGATTCCGCCGCGTGAGAGCTTGACGTGACGCCGGCCATGCGCGCGGGCCTGCGCCTCGATGCGCGACTTGATCGCCTCGATCTGATAGATCGCTTCCCGGTCGAGAAAGCGGCGGTAGATGAAAGGCTCCACGGCATGCAGGAATCGCGCGCCGAGCGCGGCGTCCCCGGCGATGACGCGGGCCTTGATGAGCGCCTGCCGCTCGAATGTCAGGCCCTCCGATTCGTAATACCGCACGGAGGAATCCAGGCTCCGCACGAGCGGCCCGGTGTTGCCCTCCGGGCGGAGGCGCAGGTCAACGCGGTATCCGACCGGGCCGTGCGCGCGCGCGGAGAGAATATCCACGATCCGCTCTACCATGCGCGTGTGCCATTCGGGAATGGAGAGCCTGCCACGTTCGCCGCCGGATGTGGATCCGTGAATATCGGCGTCGTCGCGGAAGAGGAAGATGAGGTCGATATCGGACGAGAAGTTCAGCTCGCGTCCGCCGAGCTTGCCCATGCCGAGGACGGCCAGGCCGGGGAGCTCGTCGTGCTCTTGTCCTTCGCCGGGCGGGACGCCGTACCGTTTCGTCAATTCGACGCGGGCGATTTCAAACGCGGACTGCGTGGCGTGGTCGGCAATGTCGGAGAGCAGGCGGTAGGTGTCTTTGCAGGGGACGGTGTCGAGGAGATCGACGACGAGGATGTGAAACAGGGAGAGGGCGAGATTCCTGCGGAGCGCGGCGGCGTCCGGCGGATGAGGATCGGGAATGTGCTTCCCGGATTCGAGAATTTCCCAGGCTTCCGGGTAAGCGCGGAGAATGTCGATGGCGAAGCGGGATGATTCGGCGATGCGCACGAGGCGTCGGAGGAGCGTTTCGTCGACAGTGGGGAAGAGCTCCTCGGGCCCGAGGAGCTTGTCGATCGCGGACCGAACGCGCGCCGGCGCGACCGATTCGCGGATCAGGCGGTCAAACACGGCGGTGGATCACGGAAATCATGGTTCGAAGTGTAACAATACCAAGCGGACCGCGAAGCGCCAGAAGAAGATAGTTTGACATATCATACTAGCATTGTATAATTAGAACTGATGTTAGCGTACGTGGTCCGGAAGTTGCATATTGTTTCAGACATGGTGAAATCAGCATGACACAACCCTCATCACCGGCTTCGCCGGCACCGTCCGCGGAATCGGCCACGTGGGTGGCACTGGCGGGGAATCCCAACTCGGGCAAGACGACGATCTTCAATGCGCTGACCGGGCTTCGGCAGAAGGTCGGCAATTATCCCGGTGTGACGGTGGAGAAAAAAGTCGGTTCACTGCCGGCGGGCTCCGACGGCCGGACGGACGGTTCCGGGATCGCGGGAGACATCCGGATTCTCGACCTCCCGGGCACATACAGTCTCTCCGTCCGTTCGCCCGACGAGGCGATCGCGCGGGACGTCCTGCTGGGCCGCATCGCCGGCACACCGGCTCCGGGAATGATCGTCTGCGTCGTCGACGCGGGCAACCTGGAGCGCAATCTCTATCTCGCCAGCCAGCTTTTCGATCTCCGCCGCCCGACGGTTCTTGTCCTCAACATGATGGATCTGGCCTCGACCTCCGGGATCGAGATCGACGTGCCGCGGCTGCAGGAGGCGCTCGGCGTGCTCGTGGTGCCCACGGTCGGCAACAAGGGCATCGGGCTCGATGCGCTCACGAAAACCATCCGCAGGAACCCGCACGCGCCTTCGGAACGACAGTGGAAGATGTCGGACGATCTTGAAGCCGCGGTCGCGGAACTGGGATCCTGGTTCCAGGAATTCCGCCGCATGGACGCTCCTGCCGCGTTCTCCGAAGCGATGCTCCATATCGGCGGCGACGAAGCCGTGATGATGCGCGATGAGGAAGCCCGCGCGATCGTCCGGGGACTTGTCGCGAAGCTCGATGCGCAGGGGAGCGACTGGCGCTCGGAGATGGTCGAAGCGCGCTATGCCTGGATCCACCGTGTCATCGGGTATGCCGTGCGCCGCACATCCTCGCCGCAGAGGCAGTTCTCCGACAGGCTCGATGAGGTCCTGACGCATCGGATCTGGGGATGGGCCGCTTTCATCGCGGTGATGGCGATGATGTTCTTCACCATATTCACCGTCGCGTCGTACCCGATGGACATGATCGACTCGTCCTTCACCGTGCTTTCCGACGGCGTCAGGAACGCCCTGCCGCCCGGCGATCTGCGGGATCTCCTCACCGACGGCGTCATCTCCGGAGTCGGAAGCGTCGTCATCTTCCTGCCGCAGATCCTGATCCTCTTCTTCTTCATCGGCCTGCTGGAGGACACGGGCTACATGCCGCGGGCGGCCTTCATTATCGATCGCATGATGAGCCGGGTCGGGCTGCACGGCAAGTCGTTCATTCCCCTGCTCTCCTCCTTCGCCTGCGCCATACCCGGGATCATGGCGACGCGGACGATCGAGAGCCGGAAGGATCGGCTTGTCACGATGCTCGTGGCGCCCCTCATGAGTTGCAGCGCGCGACTTCCCGTGTACGCGGTGATGATCGCCGCGCTGATGCCCGCGTCCGGCGGCGCCTCCTGGATGCGCGCCGGGATCATGCTGGCGATGTATTTCCTCGGCATGATCGCCGCCTTCGCGATGGCATGGTTCTTCAAGAAGACCTTGTTGAAAGGGGAGACGCCGGTGCTCATCATGGAGCTCCCGCCTTATCGCCGCCCGTCGATGCGGGCGATTCTTCTGCAGATGTGGGAACGGAGCAGTCTCTTTCTGCAGCGAGCGGGCACGGTGATCCTGGGACTCTCGATTCTCATCTGGGCGCTCATGACATACCCGAAGACCGATGGCGCCTCGCCGGACATGGCGCTCAATCATAGCATCGCGGGGCGGATCGGGCATGTGATCGAGCCGGTCATCGAGCCGCTCGGATTCGACTGGCGGATCGGGATCGGGCTGGTCACGTCCTTCGCGGCGCGCGAGGTCTTCGTCAGCACGATGGGTATCATCTTCAACGTGGAGAATGCGGACGAGACCTCGGAATCGCTCCTCGATGCCTTTCGAAATGCCCGCTGGCCCGACGGAACGCAGCTCTTTTCGCCTCTCGCCTGCGTCAGTGTCATGGTCTTCTACGTCCTCGCGATGCAGTGCCTCAGCACGGTGGCGGTGATGCGGCGGGAGACCAACGGCTGGAAGTGGCCGCTCTTCCAGGTCGCCTACATGACGATCCTGGCCTACGCCGGATCGCTCGCTGTTTACCAGGGCGGCAAGCTGTTGGGGTGGGGCTAGCCATGGCCGAACTCCAATCGATTGCGGCAGCCGCGGTCGTCACGGCGACGGCGGGGATCTTCGCCTGGAGCTTCATCCGGGTTCGTCTGGGGGTCCATGGCCGCGGCGGACACGCCTGCGGTTGCCGTCTCTGCCCGGGAAAAGCACAGGCCGTGACAAATGTCATTGCGCCGCGTGCGCATACCTCATACGATAGTTTGTAATGTCTAACTCATCTTTGATAGATCGATCTCCGGTCCGCCATACCACGACTCCGGTCCCGGCCGCGCGTGAACGGATGTCGCTCTCCGATGCGGCCAGCGGCTCGCGCGTCCGGGTCGTCGCCCTGCGCTCCGAACCCTCCGTCTGCCAGCGGCTCCGGGAGCTCGGTTTCTGCGAGCTGGCGGAAGTGTCCAAGCTCTCTGATGGAATCGGGCTCATCTGCCAGGTCTGCGGCTCCAAGGTCGCGCTCTCTTCCCGGCTCGCCGACGACATCGTCGTCGAACCGCTCCCTTTCTAGTTCCCCTGCTCTCTCCTCTGTCTCGCCTCACCATCGGCCAGAAAGGCACGGTCCGCGGCATGAACGCGGAGGAAGGACTGAGAAAGCGCCTCATGGAGATGGGGCTGGTTCGGGGCACGCCCGTGGAGGTGATCCGCTTTGCGCCCCTCGGAGACCCCGTCGACATCAAGGTGAGGGGATACCATCTCTCGCTGCGCCTCGCCGAGGCCGAAACGATCGAAGTCGAGACGGAGTAATTCCCGGCCTGTCCGGCTCAATCGCGCCTCCCGTCCTTCGCTTGAATAAATTTGCATAAATATTCCTAAACTCCGCTTCCGACTCCGCCGATCTAGGTTTTATCCAAGGGGCCGGAGGAAGAATATGAGCGCAGAAAATCTGGAGATTTACTTTCAGGACGAGGAACGGGCGAGCGGAGTCATAAGCTCCAAAGGGGAGCGCGTTCCGTGGACCGCGGTCCGGAGCGGCGGTGCCGCATGGTTCATCGTGCTGCACGGTCATGTCGATACGGAGGATGCGTCGGTGCTGCAGAGTTTTCTGACGGCGATTCGTTCCAGCCTGCAGCTGAAGAAAGCGGCCTGAGGCTTCTGGGAAATCCTAAATCCTAAATCCTAAATCCTAACTTTGATTTCCTTCGGGTGACCTCAGGATTTCGGATTTGAATTCGCTCCGGCGGCCCATAGCTCGTCGAGGCCGAAATAGAGCCGGCGCTGCGGCGTGAAGAGGTGCACGACGATATCTCCCGTGTCGATGAGCACCCATCCGGACTTTCCCGTTCCCTCGATCGAGTGACGCGGCTCCGCTTTCGCGGCCATCCGGACGGTTTCCGCCATCGACTCGATATGGCGATCCGCGTCGCCGGTCGCGATGATGAGCGTATCGGCGAAGGCGGACAAAGTGCTGACGTCGTACACGCGGATGTCGCGCGCCTTGGCATCCTCCAGGATTCCCGTGACTTTTTCGATCAATGACATCGCGCTCATGGTATCACAATTGCCGCATATCGGCGCCCAAAATCACATCGACATCCGCGCCTCCCGATGCGGGCCGATTCTCATGCCGCCCGATTCCCAGCGCTCCGATGACCTCCTGCGCGAATTCCGCGGACGAGGATACGACGAGCGTTCCCGCGTAACCGAATCGATCCGCATTCGCGGTTTCGATGACGAGATATCGCGGCGTCGGAAGCCTGAGCGCGGCGCGCGCCGCAAGGCCCGGTCTTCCGACTCCGTTCAGGATCCTGATTTTCAAGGGGCCGATAACCGTCGTCGCGGGAACGGGTATCGCGGGCGCGCCGGCTTCAACGGTGGGAGCGACGGCAGCCGTTGCCGATGCCGCCTCCACGGTTCCTGGCCCCTCGACGACGATATCCGTCGGACCAAGGTGCGTGCAGGATGACAGGAGTCCCGCCAGTTTTTCCGCGTTCCGTCCCCCTTCTCCCTTCGCGGCTTCATCCAGAGAAGCGTCGAGAAGTTTCGTCAGCTTCACGCCTCCCGCTGTCAGTTCCGCAGCGCGCGAAGCGATGCCGAGGACGATGGCGCGCATCGAGGCCGTTGTCGAGGAATTGGGGCGGCGATAATACGCTTCCACGCGATCGGCATCCAGTCTCCGCATTCCCGCGTCGATCCGGACGGGCAGTCCGTCCCTGCCGCGGTATTCGATCGTTTCCGGAATGTTGATGAGAACGCCTCCCATCGCATCGACAATCCGTTTCATCTCTTCCACTCCGAGAGCCATCTCGAACGCCAGTCCCTTGACAGGACGGGGATCGGCGGTGCCGGCGCGGATGATGGAGACGTGTAATCGCCCGGAGGCGACGTCCACGCGGATGTTCTGATCAAGTCCGGTGGTGATGAAGAGGCTGTAGGCATCGGAAACGGCGAGCCGGCCTCCGCTCGAGAAGAACTTCGCTCCGATGAAGACGACGACGGCCAGGACCGCGATGGCGACGACGAGCCGTACGGCCCGCCGCCGGGATGCTCCACCGACGGTCGTCGATCTCCATCGGCGCGACGGCATCTGCTGGCCCAGGACGCTCACAGGGACACACCGTACGACCGGGCTGTTTCGAACAACCGCTTGTCCATTTCCTGCCCCCGCTTCTTCAGATCCGCAAGTTTTTGCCCGAACATCTGGCGCACGGCCTCGTGCAGATCGGCTGGAACTTCATTCACGTCCAGCCAGTCCTTCCCGGCCCTGTCCGCGATCATCAGGATTTCGCAAGTCTTCGACATCCCGATCCTGCCGAGCGTGTGGTGCCGCACCGCTTCGACGGCATGATCGAGATCGTCGCCCTTCAGCGCGAACGCTGTGTTCTCCAGCCGCGCCGCCGCGACGCGTCCGTGCAGCAGCACCGGAAACCGCGTCTCGATCTCCAGGATCGCTTCTCCACGCTCCCGAAGAACCGACACGGATTCCTCGAACGTCATCGTCTTGTACGCGTCATGATGCCGCACGGCGACGCGGAGCACGTCCGGGGACGCGTTCCAGCGGGCCGCCAGCGTGACGGCGAAGTCCTCCACCATCCGGATGTGCTCCATCAGCAGCTCCGGAATCACCGCGGAATACCAGGCGTTCTCCTCGATCATCCGGAGCGCGGCGTCATGAACAAGATAGCGGATGCTCCGGCAGGCACGAAGCCTCGTCCGGATATCGGACGAGGAGATCTCGATGGCCGGAGCGGGGAAGCGGAGCGAACGGAATGAAGCGTGATTTGGCGCATGGGCAGCTGAGGATGGTCTCGGATACACCGCGAAGGTGACCTTATCCCGCAGCTCGTCGGCGTTCTTCCACGTGTTCACCGTTCCAAACGCGTCCTCGCCCAGTACGTAATAAAGCTCCGCGCCGGGATGCATCGATTCCACATGGCGCACTGTTTCGATGGAATAGCACGTGGAGTCGCGCGACGCTTCGAAATCGAGCGCGCGGAACGCCGCGTGGCCTGCAATCGATTCTTCCACCATGCGGAACCGTTCCGCCGGCGACGGGCGGGGATCGTCGATGGTCTTGTGGGGAGGCTTGCCGGCGGGTATCCAGTAGACGATGTCGAGCCTGGCCGCCTCGCGCGCGCGTTCCGCGAGGATGAGGTGCCCCAGGTGAGGCGGATTGAAGAGGCCTCCGAAAAGGCCGATGCGACGCGGCATGCCGCGAACCGGCGAGTCGGTCAAACTCTCACGTGGCCCGCGCCGCGCACGATGTATTTCGTCGTCGTCAGCTCCTCGGGGCCCATGGGGCCGCGGGCGTGGAGCTTCTGCGTCGAGATGCCGATTTCGGCTCCGAGCCCGAACTCGCCACCGTCGGTGAACCGCGTGGACGCGTTGACGTAGACGGCGGCCGAATCGACGCCGCGGGTGAAGCGTTCGGCGGAAGCGAGATCGGATGTGACGATCGCGTCGGCCAGATGCGAGCCGTATGTTTCGATGTGATCGATCGCGGCATCGACATTGTCGACGACGCGCACGGCGAGAATCTTCGCGAGATATTCGGCGCGCCAGTCCTCTTCCGCGGCCGGATGCATCGAGGGAACGATCGCGCGCGCCTCTTCATCGCCGCGCAGCTCCACGCCCTCGAGCTTCCGGGCAATGCGGGGCAGCGCGTCCTTGGCGATCGCGCGGTGCACCAGCAGTGTCTCCATGGCGTTGCAGACGCCGGGGCGCGAACATTTCGCGTTGAAGACGATCTCCTCGGCCATCGCGATGTCGGCCGAGGCGTCGATGAAGGTGTGGCAGATGCCCGCGCCGTGATAGATGACGGGGACGCGCGATTTCTCCACGACATTCCGGATGAGGCTCTCTCCGCCCCTCGGAATGACGACATCGATGTCGTTTTCGAGCGTGAGAAGGCCGTCGACGAAGGCGCGGTCGGTCGTGTCGACGAAGAGGACGGCGTCGGCGGGGAGTCCGCACTGGCGGAGCCCGTCCTGGATGACGGATGCGATCGCCTGGGAGGAAAGGAAAGCTTCCTTTCCGCCGCGCAGGATGACCGCGTTCCCCGACTTCAGGGTCAGGCCCGCCGCGTCGGCCGTGACGTTGGGGCGCGACTCGAAGATCACCGCGATGACGCCGATCGGCACGCGGACCTTCTGGATCTGGAGCCCGTTCGGGCGCGTCCATCCCGTCACGATCGCTCCGACGGGATCGGGCAGATCGGCGATGACCCGGAGGCCGTCCGCCATCGCCGCGATCCGATTCGCGTTCAGCGTGAGCCGATCGCGGAACGCTTCGGATATGCCCGATGCCTTTTCGAGATCCAGCCGGTTCGCTTCGAGAAGCGTCTTTTCGCGCTCGACCAGGAGATCGGCGATCGTCCGAAGAGCGTCGCGCCGTTTCTGTCCCGTCGTGGTCGCGATGAGGCGTGAAGCGGCGCGCGCGCGCCGCGCAAGATCCTTCGGAGTCGTCATGGCGTCAGGCTACCACAACGCCGCATTCGCGCGCGACAGCATTTTCTCACTCTTCACCCTTCACGGACCACCAGGTCATTGCGGTGGATCACTTCGTCTCCGCGCGTGTAACCCAGGATCGCCTTGATCTTCGAACTGCGCTGCCCCATGACCGCCTGGATCTCGCGGTTCGAATAGGCCGCGAGCCCCTGTCCGACACGTTGCTCCTCCTCGTCGACGACCTCCACGGCTGATCCCGCTGTGAAGACTCCCGTGACCTGTCGGATCCCACCGGGCAGGAGGCTGCCGCCCTTTTTTCGCAGTGCTTCCGCCGCGCCGTGATCGACGATGATGCGGCCGCGCGGCTGGAGGTGATCCGCGATCCAGCGTTTTCGAGCCTCGAGTTTTTTTCCGGAAGGCAGGAAGATCGTTCCGACGTCCTCGCCGTTCAGGATCCTGTCGATGATCTCCGGGCGACGTCCGTCGGCAATGACCGTGATGCGTCCCGCCCGCGACATCCTCTCCGCCGTCTTCAGCTTCGTCACCATCCCGCCCGTAGATGTCTCGCCGCCCGCTCCTCCGGCAAGTTCGTAAATGCCTTCATGCACCGACGGAACGACCGGAATCCTGCGGGGAGAAGCTTCCCGGGAATAGAGCCCTTCGACGTCGGTCAGGAGAATGAGGAAATCGGCGTCGATCAGGTCGGCGACGAGTCCGGAGAGCGTGTCGTTGTCGCCGAATTTCAGCTCGTCGTCGGAGACGACATCGTTCTCGTTCACGATCGGAACGATGCCCTTCTGCAGAAGGTGTTCCATCACGCGGCGGATATTCTGATGTTTTTTCCTGTCCGAGATGTCGGAGCGTGTCAGGAGAATCTGGGCCGTGTTGACCTTGCGCCGCTGGAAGGAGAGCTCGTAGCCGTGCATGAGGAGCGACTGTCCCACGGCCGCGCAGGCCTGCTTTTCGACCATCAGCGTCGGGCGCTTCTTCAAGTCAAGCCGCCCCATTCCGGCTCCCACGGCCCCGGAGGTCACGAGTATGACGGCGGCTCCGCGGTCGCGACCCGCCATGACGTGTCCCGCGATACGGTCGACCGCGATACGGTCGAGACCGTTAGAGGCGTCCGACAGGAGTCGTGTGCCGACCTTGATGACCATCCGTTCGACGGGACCGAACGCGCGCCTGTTCTCCGCATCGTTTCCTGCGGAACCGGTGCTTCCCGTCTCCGCGCCGCGGAGGGGAAATCTGTCGCCGGGTTGTCTTGGAGGCAAAGGATTCATTCGTCGCTCATGTATTCCAGTTCCTGATCGCCGACCCTCACCGTGTCGCGATCCTTGACTCCCAGTCGCTTCAATTCGTCCGCCACGCCCCAGCGCATCAGGGTTTTCCAGAATCGCCGCCACCCCGCGTAATCGTCCGGCGCGCGCCGATCAAGATACCGGTCAACGGCATCGCCTTCCACAATAAAGACGTCGCCGTCTCTCCGGACCGTGACCGGAAGTTCCTCGTCTGCGACCAGGTGCTCGCCGCGCAGCGGTTCCACCGGAGGAATCGCGGCGAGAATTTTCGCGATGTGACGGACAAGGTCCTTCAATCCCTCGCCGGAATGCGCGGAGATGCGGAACTCCTCGGCGGCGGAGGTGCACTTCTTTGTGGAGCGTTTCGAGGGCAGGGCGTCCGTCTTCGTGAGGACGACAACGGCGTGTTTCTCCGCCAGCCCATGGCCGTACGCTTCGAGTTCCTCCCGGATGGTGAGATAATCCTCCTCGGGATTCTCAGACGTTGCATCGACGAGATGAAGGATGATGCGCGTGCGCTCCACATGTTTCAGGAATCGGATGCCCAGCCCGCGACCCTTGTGCGCGTCGCGGATGAGCCCGGGAAGATCGGCCATGACGAAGGATCCGCTCTCGTGCTCCACGATGCCGGGCTGAGGTTCCACCGTCGTGAAGGGATAATCCGCGATCTTGGGGCGCGCCGCGGAGAGGCGCGACAGGAGCGTCGACTTTCCCGCGTTCGGAAGACCGACCAGGCCGACATCGGCCATAAGCCTGATCTCCAGGCGGATGGAAATCCGCCGGCTCTTTTCGCCCATCTCCCGATATCGGGGCGAACGGTTCGTGGATGTGGCGAAGGCCTGGTTGCCGCGGCCTCCGCGTCCGCCTTCCGCCACCATGAACCTGTCTCCATCGGAGACGAGATCGGCGATGACGGACCCGTCCTCCGCGCGGCGAATCACGGTCCCGGGAGGAACCTTCACGACGAGATCGTCGCCGGTCTTCCCGGTGCAGTTGGCGGTCCGGCCCTTCTCGCCGGGAGAGGCCTTCAGGAGTTTCTTGCCGCGAAGGAGAGCGAGCGACGTCATGCCGGAAAAGGCGAGGAAGATGACGGAACCGCCCTTGCCGCCATTGCCGCCGTTGGGGCCGCCGAACTCGACGCACTTTTCATGGCGAAAGGAAATGGCCCCGTCCCCGCCTCGTCCCGACTGGACGACGAGTTCTATTTCATCGATCCACATGTTCGAGCCTTGTAGTGCGGGATGCGCGCGCGCTCGAAGGAAAACGAGCGGAAAGAAGCGGGCGGAGGATTAAGCGGCGTATACGGAGACGACGTCGCGTCCGCTGCGGCGCTCGTGCTTGACGATGCCGTCGCGAATGGCGAAGAGCGTATGATCCTTGGCGCAACCGACGCCCGGACCGGGATGAAGGCGCGTGCCGCGCTGGCGGATGAGTATCGAGCCCGCGGAGATGCGCTGGCCTCCAAAGACTTTGTAACCCAGCCGCTGCGAGTTCGAATCGCGACCGTTCTTGGATGAGCCGACTCCCTTTTTATGTGCCATGACCTGAATCCTCCAATTGAAGGCCGATAGTATAAAAAACTTCGGGAAAGGGATCAAGGAAAAAAACGATCGAATCGGCGAATTACCGGATGGAAACCATGGACCCGTTCTGTTGCTCAATGAGCTTTAAGGATTCCTGGATGGTCTTGATCAGGATTTCGCCGGAAGGACCGAGCAGATCGGGGTCCCAGGCGGCTTCCAGGGAGCCCGGCTGGAGCGAATTCTTGCGGACGGGGATGCCGATGACGTCGTTCAGACCGAGGACAAGTGCCTGGGCCAGGGCGGAAACCGCGGCGCAGACAACATCCTGACCCTTGGCGGCGGCGCCCGCGTGACCTGTGACCGAGAGCCGGTCGCGGGTCAGCGTGACGAGGATCAATGCGTGATGCTGTCGATTCGGATGCGGGAGATTTCCTGGCGGTGGCCGCGCTTGCGGCG
>CAZCME010000040.1:0-12141 GCA_964499705.1 uncultured bacterium
ACAACTTGGCCTTTTTTTTTTTTGCTCGGGCGGCCGCACTCTTACCCCGCCCCCCGCTCGGCCGTATCCGATTCCAGGGAGAATGCGTCCGCGTAGTATGCCTCCAGATAACCCGACTCGGGAGTCTTCTCTTCAAACACAAAGCCGCACTTCATGCAGAGCGCATCATGCATCCGCATTTCAAAGCGCGCGTGGCGCGCCGACTCACAAGTAGTACGCACACCAAGCGACCTCGGAGCCCCTCCGCAGATGTCGCACACCTTGGGGGTCCACCGGGATCGACGAAGCGGGCGAGTTTCGCTCATGAATTATCTGAACGAAGCTCATCGACCATCGGGGCATCTTCGGCCTTTGCTGCAACATGCGATAATCCCGATCCGGCCGGCGCGCAACGGTTGAAATTTCTGAGCCTTGATTTCATGAAATTCATCGAACCCGGGACATTATAGCCCACCGGGATTAAACGGTCGATAGGATGCGACTTTCGTCGGCGGATGCGGGAGAAATAATGTGTTTGCCTCGACTATGGGGCATGATAATTTGCTGACCATGGACGATCTCGATATCCCTCAGATTCCCAATTGCGCGTTTCATCCCGAGCGGGACTCCGTCGATCGCTGCTCAAAATGCGGCCGGTGGATCTGCTCCGATTGCGTCATCCTCTTCGAAGGCACCGATCTCTGCAAGGAATGCATGGTTCAGCACCGCAAGGATCTGACCTCGCAGCTATCCAAAATGAGCGAGGAGCTGGAATTATGGAAGGGACGTTTGAAATCGCTGACGACGACGGAATCCCTGCAGTTTCCGAATCGGGAAAGCGAGATTCGGGAAAAGATCGAGGAATTCACGCGACGCCTGGATCGATCGCGGGAAATCCTCGGAAAGATCATGGCGTGAAGCCGGTCAGCCGGTTCCGTAATACCTCGGAATAACAATCCCCAGCAGCGTCCAGACCTGCAGCATTATCGGAGGCAGCACCAACCACCGGCCCGCCGCGTCACGCTTCGATTCGGGCACAAGCGCGTAGTAGCCGATAAGCACCCACGCCATCATCGCCGGCGCGACATGCAGAAAATAGCGGCCGGACAGGGGGATGAGGAATCCGGTCTCGCATGCGCTCTTCAGGACTCCGCCTATGATCACCGCGAAATGCATCGCCGTGAACGCGAGAAAATACGCAAGCGGTGCGCGCCAGCGGGGAACTATTTTCGCCGCGCGGATGGTCAGGGTCATGCCGATGGCGCAGAGTAGAAAAAGCGCGGTGTCCATCGCGATGGGGTATCTGGTATCGAGCCAGCCGAATCGGGACCACATCTGGGCGAACAACGCCTGCGGGGAGGTTTTCGCGAGCAGAAGCCGCGCGGCATCGGCAAGGCCCATGGTTCCGTTCGCTTTATAGAGCCAGGGATTGAGAGAACCATAGGTGTAAATCGTGTATCCAATCCACCATCCCGCGACGAGGAATGCTCCCAGGCCGAAAACAGCCATGGTGCCGATCGCTCCGCGAAATCCGCTTTTTCCGACACCGGCGAGGCATGCCACGCATGCCAGCATGCCGACACAGGCAAAGCCATGCTGCTTCGTCAGAATCGTCACGCCGGCGGCCAGTCCCGCCATGAGGGCCGGCCATCCGACAGGTCGCTCCGCATGAAGCAGCCGCCAACCGGCAATCATGGCGAGAGCGAACAGCGCCGTGCAGGCTCCATCGGGCGAGACATATCCGTTCATCGCGGTCACCTGCGGCTGGAGCACCGTTGCGGCTGTCGCCAACCGCCGAAGAGAATCATCCTCGGGAAAAACCAGCGCGAAAAGCCATGCCGTCGCCGCACCGAAGAGAAATGCCCAGACGGACGTGGCCAGCCGCGACAGCCGGAAGCGCACCAGGGGATCCAGGGATGAAGCCGCTCGATCGATGAGAGCGACGGGGATGTAGACCGTCGGAGGATAGAACGAGACACTGTTGCCGGTATCTTCGACGCGAACGCTTTCCGCGCCGACCAGCTCTTTCAACCGGCGCGCCTCGTTCCCGTTTCTCAACCACGTCGTCTTCTCCTCCGGCGAGAATCTGATCCGCTCGAAGGAAAGAATCTGCATACATTCGATCTGATCGGACCAGAATGCGAAGTTCTCCCGGAAGCGGGGTAATTCTCCAGTCCGCGCCATGTAGACTCCATAGCCAAAATGCGACGGCTCATCGGGTCCCTGCCACGGCGGCGTCACGATTCCCCAGAGGATCGCCAGCATAAATGAGACGGCTCCCCACGCCAGCGCGGATCGCATTACTTGATACCGAATCGCTTCATCTTCTTATACAGGTGGCTTCGTTCCAGCCCGAGGACGCGAGCCGCCGCGGACACATTGCCGGCGGCGTTCTGAAGCGCCTCTCTGATCAATCGTTCCTCCTCGCCGGCCAGGGAGGCGCTCAATCTCTCATTGCGCTCCTGTTCCGGGCGCGCCGAAGGCAGGGATGCGGACACCTCATCCCGCCCGATCACATCTCCATCTTGCGTCACGGCGACACGCTCGATGACATTGCGGAGTTCACGGATGTTTCCGGGCCAGGCATATCGCTCCAGGGCGAGACAAGCGTCGGGCGAGAGCGTCATGTTCGGGTGGCCGAGCTTCCGGCGCATTTCCTCGAGAAAGCGATGTGCCAGAGGAGCAATGTCGGACCGGCGGTCCCTCAGTGGAGGAAGCCTGATTTCGAGAATGGCGAGGCGATAAAACAGGTCGGAGCGGAAACGAGCCTGCTGTTGCGCGACGGCGAGATCACGGTTGGTGGCGGCCACGACCCGAACATCAGCTCGAAGTGTCCGTTCCGAGCCGACAGGCTCGAATTCGCCTTCTCCCAGAGCGCGCAGCAGCTTGGCCTGGATGGCCGCGTTCAATTCGCCGACTTCATCGAGAAAAAGAGTTCCGCCGTGCGCAAGCTGAAACCGGCCCTTGCGGTCCCGCGTGGCCCCGGTGAACGCGCCGCGAACATGCCCGAAGAGTTCGCTCTCGGCGAGAGCATCCGGCAGGGCGGCGCAATTGAGCTTGATGAACGGACCATCCCCGCGGTGAGAAAGTTGGTGCAGACGGTGCGCGATGACCTCCTTGCCGGTGCCTGTTTCGCCGGTCAGGAGAACAGTCGAACCGGACAACGCGATCCGCGGCAGTGACTCCATGACGCGTCGCATCGGATCACTCTCCACAACCATCCCGTCCCTGACTTGTTCGGCGCGGTGAAATTCCACCTGCGACTTCAACTGCTGGAACTCGATCGCGTTCTTCAACGAAAGCAACAGTCGCTCGTCATCGACGGGCTTCTCGATGAAATCGTGAGCTCCAAGCTTCACGGCCTCCACGGCGCGGGCGATGGTCCCTCGTCCGGACACGATAAGGACCGGCACCGTGTCTCCCCTTTCACGAAGCCGGCGCAGGGTCTCGATGCCGTCGAGACGAGGCATGTCGAGATCGAGAAGCATCGCGTCGAATCCGCCTCTCTCCAAAATCGTCAGCGCCTCCAGCCCATCGCCGCATCCTTCGATGTCATACCCTTCGAGTCGAAGCAAGCGACCGAGCGCGTCCACGATGCGGGATTCATCATCGACGATGAGCAGTCTGCTTTTCATGCGAATTCGTTCATCCTTCGCTTTTCTCGCCGGCACGGGCATGCGCGAACGCTCGATAGCGGGTCACGGGGAGATAGCCTCTTCCTTCCAGGCCCAGCGCCCGCATCAGAGGAGTCTCATGCAGCAGGTGCTTGATCGCTCCGACGGCTCTCGACTTCAACGTCCGCTTCGGCTTGTCCCGGAGAATCGTCACGGTCTTGAATCCCGACGCCATGCACAATCCTTCGATCGCTTTCGCGTTTGGCGCCCACCAGTTCGACTCGTCATTATTGAGCTCACTGCCGGGAAAAAACTCGCAACAAGCCCTGTTCTCCAGACCGGGAATATCCACGGCCAGAGTTTCGATCACGGCCAGCCCATGAGGCGCCGTCACGGCTGCCAGACGGCGCATCGCTTCGAGCGGATTCTCCATGTGATAGAGCACTCCCAGGAACAAGACGACATCGAATTGACCAAGCGGGACCAGATCCATCGTCATGAAGTCACCCACGATCGGTGTGACGTGGCTGCCCAACGCGAGCCTTGCGGAATCGAATGGGCCGCGCCCCGGAAGTTCCTCCGGTTTCCAATGTCGGGACTTGTGAGGAGCGGGCAGGAAGCGACCGGATAAATGCGTCGCGTTCCATTCCTTCATATATTCCGCCATATCCACCGACCATACGTAGTGGTCAAGCGCGGTGACGCGCGCTGCGCCAGCGCGCTCCGCGGCAAATGAAAAATACCCATCGTAAGCACCGATATCGAGAACCGCTTTTCCGCGCAGATCCGGAAGTCGCAATGCGCGCCATTCCTCCTCCAGATTTTGCGCGGTTTTCCGGCCGGGTGTCACAATGCCGGGTGAGAGTTCAATGGAGTGAAACCAGCAGGGGTGATTCAGGGCAGCGTGAATCGCTTCATTAGTATCGACCATCCGATTATGCTCGTTCCGCAGGCGCAAGAACTTCTCCCAGCGGCAGGATGACGCGGACGCGGGCGCCCCGCGACAAGTCGCCGCGCGATTCGTCGCCGCGCGGCGAGCCGTTGCCGGGAGTGTAGTCGGAAGCAACGGCGTTCTCCAGCGCGATCGATCCTCCATGTTCCGCGACGATGCGCTCCGCCAGTGCCAGGCCCACGCCCCAGCCGCCGGTCTTCGTACTCTCGCCTTCCACGTGTCCACCGGCCAGGCGGGACGCGGACAAGCCCGGCCCCGAATCGGCGATGGTGACGACCACGCATGCGCGTCCCGTCGGACTCTGATCGCTCGTCACGGCCACGCTGACCTCCACCCACCCCCGCGGTCCCGCGGCCTGGGCCGCGTTCGCGATAAGGTTCGACCAGACGCGTCCCATCAATTCCTCATCGGCCTGCAGCGTCGTGGCGAGATCGGGAATATTCATCCTCATCTCCGGACCGCCGGGTTGTGCACCCGCCGACGCGTAGATCGTCGCGGCATTCCGCAGAGCCTTCGCGAGATCGTACGGCGCCAGACGCGGAGCAGGCAAGCGCGCAAACTGGGAGAACTCATCGACCAGCGACTGGAGGTGTTTCAGCTCCTCCTCGGTCGCGCCCAGCGCCTCCGCCGCCGTGGCGCGTCCCTCCTCTCCCTTGTCCGCCGCGCGACGGACGGTGCGGAGCGCGAGGCCGATGGGAGTGATGGCGTTTTTCAGCTCGTGCGCCAGCCGCCGCGCGGCATCTCGCCAAGCCGCGACGCGCTCCGATGTCGCGAGTCGTTCCCGTTCCTCCTTCAAGGCGCGCGCCGTCCGCGTCAGGGTCTCGCCGAGAATCCCGATCTCGTCGCGGCCGCGCACCGGGATCGGGGTCTCGAGATCACCGCCTCCGATGCCGACCGCGGCGCGCGTCAACTGCGTCAGGCGGCGAGTCGGGCCAAGAGCCAGGGCGATGCCCGCGCAGGCCGCGCAGAGTATGACGAGGGCGCCGAGCCGGACATTCTCCGACAGCAGCATCTGCCGCGCCTGCATGCCTTCGGAGGCCGGAACGAGAATCCGCAGTTTCCCCTGGATCTTCCGATCCAGCCCGATCTCCCCTTCCGCCGTGAAATACATGGCGCCGTCGAGGTCCAATAGCCCGGCTCCCGCGGAGGGGATCTCATGCCCCGTCGAGACGATGCTCCGCGAATCCGTCGCGATCTCCACGATCGCGCCCGTCAGTTCCGCGAGACGGCCGACCAGCCTGTCGAGCCGGACGCCGCCGGCCAGCATGCCGACGACCGCGGCTCCGGTCTCGTCTCCGGCGCGGATCGGCACGGCCGCGACGAGAGCGATTCGGCCCGTATCCGGGAACGGTTCCTCGCGGACACCGGTGAAGAGGAGGCCGGACATGACCGTTGCCAGCGCGGAGTCGGCGCGGCGTTCGCCGAACGATTCGGGATATTGACCGCGCGCCAGCACGACTCCGTCCGCATCCGTCACCTCGAGCGCATCGAGACCGGTCACGGGGAGAACTTCCTCGATGAAGCGCTGGAGGCCGACGGGATCGAGCGGGCCGAGGCCGACGATATCCGTCGCCGGGAACGTAGCGCCGGTATCGGTTACACCGGAGGAAACGGACGCGTTCGTATCGGATGCCGGCATCTGTGAATCGGATGCGATCGGCTCATCGGCGACAACCTCGACGGGCTCCACGGGCGCAGCGGATGAATTTCTCGTCGCCGGCTCCACGCGGAATCTCAACTCGCGGACCCGCGCGAGCGGTTCGAGCCTCTTCACGATACCACCCGCCTCTTCGGCAAGAACCCGGCGGATGGCCCGCAAATGGAGCGTCGACGTATTCTGGAGAGCCGCTTCCTGCGACGACGCGATGATGACGGCGCTCCGCTGCGTCACGAACGCGATCGCCGCGGCGACGACGACCGCGAAGGCGAAGGCGAGCCGGATTCCCAGCCGGCTCATGGGCGGGATTCCGCGAAGAGGACGCCCGGCCGCCCGTCGCGGGGCGGAATGAAATTCTTCACGCGGGGGTGAACCAGCCAGCAGGGCTTGACGTCCAGGAGCGGAACGGCATCCGCGGGAAGTTCGCCCTCCGCATATTCCCGCATCATCGCGTGGCCGTGATCGGGACCGACGATCTCGCAGGAGAGCCCGGAACGCCGCAGGTCGTAGGCGATGCGCGGCAGGATCCTGCGACTCGACGTTCGCCCGATCCGCTCGGCGATACGGATGCTCGACGGAAGGCGTGTTCGCTCCGAAGCGGATAGCGGCCGATACGCCGGCCCGAGAGGATCGGCGCGGCCGTTCAGGAGCATCCGCGCGATCGTCGCGCGATCGATCGCGCGTCGAAGGAGCAGCAATTGCGCATGGGGCATGCGCCGGGAAACGAAGGCATGAACGCGCCTGGTCGCGCCATAGACGACACGATCGTGAAACAGTTCATGCGCGCGAAGCCGCGCGATGTCATCGTCTCCGACGGGCGCGATGTCGGCTGTGCCGGCCTCGACGAGAAAGACGCCGCGGGCGACATCAGGCTCGAAGAGGAGAACGAGCGTCTCGGGCCGGACCGGTATTCGCGAATGCGGATTAGGCACGAGGACGGCGTGATCCGTCTCCCGACGCAGCACGCGAAACGGCCCCGTCGCCGCGCGGCCCGGCAACAGGATTGCCGCCGGAGGCTGCGCCAGCCGGCGCGCGAACGACGGGTCGCGCTGCCGCAGCGTGAAGACGATCGAATCGGAGCTGACCTGGATTTTTTTCACGAGAGCGGCCAGGACCGGCTTCGTCCGCGGCGACTTCAGGGACGCCATGATATCCGTTTCCGAGAGGGCTTCTCCGTCCGCAAGCCGAGCATCCGGAAGCAGATGAAACGACCAGACATAACCGCGGCCCGAGGTCGTCCATGTATCCGCGAGCGAAGCGACAAGCGCGTCGTATTCATCGAAGCGCACAAGACCTGTCGCCGTGAGATCGACCGGGATTTCCCCGTCGCAGACGACCATCCGGATCTCGCCGCCGCCGCGCGGAGCCAGCACGATGGATTCTTCGGCGAGTACCGGAGAAGCGGTGAAGAGGAAGAACATGAAGAACAGCAGGCAAGGCGCGCGCATGGCTTGTGATTATGTCCCGCGCTCCGTTCATCGCAAGGTTCATGTTGATCACGCGGCTTTCAGGACGCAGATAACGGTGCAGAGTCCGCGAGCCCGCAGGGCGGGCCGCTCCGCGCCCGCTTCATCCCTGTAAGTCACCTCGCGGATATCCCAGAGAAAATGCTCCTTCGGAATCCCGATGCTTTCGACGTAATCCTGCAGGTCCTCCTGGCGCTCCAGCCAATTCATGCGCGCGGACATGCCCGCAAGTTCAGGGCGATCCCGTTCCTCATCGTAGGCGACAATCCATTCGATCGGCACGTCGAAGGAGCGATGAAACGCGTCGCCCTTCCATCGCGGCTGCGTGCGCGCCATGGCTTGTGTCCAGTCGACGGGCGACCCCGGGTAATGCGACTCGAACTCGCGCTTAAGCCTGTCCATGGCGATTGTGTCTTCTCCCGGGCAGGACGCCATGCGCGGAGCCGGACGATTCACCGCCTTTCGCGTGAAGAGATGCCAGGCGTCGGCCTCGACTTTCCTGCAATCGATGATGCGACCATTCCTCTCCGTCGTCTCGAACGACTGGAACTTGTTCGACGCCCAGACGCGCGGCATTCCGGTCCGGCTCCAGAAGACATGCGGAACCTGCGCGATGAGGTTCAGGTCCCGCCCGAGGGCACAACCGAGAATCCTGATCTCCGTCATCTCATCCACCACTCCATCCGGCAGGGCCGGAAACAGGCCGGCCTCGACCGCGGACGTGAGCGCGTCCCGCGTGGCGCGCTCGCCGCCTCCGGGCAAGCCTGCGGGGGCGATGGTCATGCTCATCCCGGTCCAGGGATTGCCGTGCGTCACGATGTTGACGATTCCCCACGGCAGGCCGTTCTTCGGCCGCGACGACGCGAGCCATTCTCGCACTTCGGTCAGAGATCGCAGCGATGATTCCACGTGTGTCGTGCTCTCCGTGGAGTCGTGCGTGAAATAGTACGCGGCCTTCAGGTAATACTGATTCTCCGCGCTCCGATCATCTCCCATGATGAACGTGACGCTTTCACGTTCACCCTGCGACACTTTCTCATGCCATGTCCGTGTCCCGTGTGCCCGTTCCGCAAGAAACCATCCCAGCACGGCGGCCAGCGCCGCCGTGCCCAGTGCGATTCGGATCTTCATGCCGCCCTCCTCACGAAGTTGTAGACCATTGCTATGATGAGCACGATGGCGAGAACGACGAGCAGGAAGTATCCCGACTTGAGGCCGGAAAGGATCGATGCACCCGTGGCGCGCACCACGCGTCCCGGTATCTCCAGTTCGAATCCGACCGCGGAATTTTCGACGCCCTCCGGAAGAGGCAACGCCTGTTCGACCGTGACAAGTTGTCCCGCGGTATCGCGGCGCACGATACGATCGACCGCGACGAAGGACGTGTAGGCGGTCAGGAGATTGTATTTCAATCCCAGCTGCGTCACCTGCGACTTCAGATCCGGGTCCTGTCCGAAAACGTTGTAGTCGTCCAGCCGAGCGATCTCGTGCCGCGCCCAGAGATACCTGAGCGCGGAATTTCCTCGCGCCGGTCGATGCGCCGCCACGTCGATCACCTCTTCATGACGACCCGACCCGGCCAGGCCCGCGACCTTGATCCTGCCCGAAAGCGGACCTCGCCACTTGCCGAAAATCAGGACCGGCCGTTCGGCGAAGACATCCGGAAATGATTTCGGCGTGACATCATAGACATCGAACTCGCCGAAGTCGGTCGTCAAGCCGGTCAGGACGGGCTGGGAGATGTATTCGCGAAACCGCTCCGACTCGCGCGCCGCGTCCTCTTCGCGCGTCACGATGAAGGGCTCCCCCTGCCCGGCCCGCGCCATCCCCTCGATCAGGTACCGGTTGACGCTGGTGCCGATGCCGAAGGCGAAGACGTTGGTGGTATTGAGATTCCCTCCGATCAACTCGAAGGCTTTCTTCTCCATCCCGATGTATCCGTCCGTGACGACGACGACCGTCCTGGAAACGCCCTCCTTACGAGGAAGCTGATAAGCGCGCTCCAGCGCCGACAACAATTCGGTGCCGCCTCCGGCATTGTGATTATCGAGGAAGTTGACGGCCTTCTCGATCTCTTCCGGTGTGGCAGAAAGAGAATGCTCCGAGAGAACCGCCGATGCCGATGCGAACAGAAGCACGTTGAACCTGTCCTCCGGGCGGAGATTGACGAGCAGGTTCCGCATCAGCTTCTTGGAAAGCTCGATCGGAAATCCCGCCATCGAACCGGAGACATCGACGATGAAGATGTATTCGCGAGGCGGAATATCCTTCGGAGCGACGCGCTTCGGAGGCTGAACCATGAGCAGGAAGAAGTTCTCATCCTTGCCCTCATGAAGAAGCAGGCCGGATCTGACCGCATCGCCGGCGAGCCGGTAAGTCAGGATGAAATCCTTGTTGCCCTTCTTCTCATCCGAAGGATCGAGCGAGATCGACGCCGAACCGAGCCCCTCGTGGGCGACGCGGATCTTATGCGACGACGATCCGATCTCCTGGATCGGCAAGCCCGCTTCCACATGCAGGTCGATCGCGAAGTCATAGGGCGGTTCCTCGCCGGACCTGAGATAAGGGCTCGCGATAAATCGATCGTGAGCGCCGGCTGATACGGCGGGCTGATTCGAGTACCGCGGCCCGACGACGGTCGGGTAGACAAATTCATATTTCCCTTCGCTCGTCACGAGCGCTTCCGTGTAAGCAAGCTCCACCTTGATTTCGTCGCCCGGCATGATGTTGGCCACGCTCATTGTGAAGACGTTCGGCCGATCCTGCTCCAGAAGCGACGCCGTCTGCCCCGCGGCGCGCGCGGAGTCGTATTCCACGCGAGCCTCTCCGCGTTCCTTGATGACCGCCGTGATGACTCGCCATCCGATCGTCATCGTGAGTCCGTTCACGGCGGCGCGCGTCGACGCCGGAAAGACGTAGACCGCCTCGATCGGCTTCGATCCTTCGTTGCGAAACACCTGCGTCACTTTCACGTCCGCGATGACGCCGGAAATATGAACGTCCGCGCGCGTCGATTTCAGGGGAAGCTGCTCCACGGATGAATCCCCGCTCCTGACCACGAAGTAAGGCGAGAGCGTCTTATCGGGGCTGGGCTCCCCTTCCGCCGCTGCTCCCGTCGACCACGCCAACAAGGCCCATGCCAGAAACGCCAGGCTGAAACACCACAATGAACTTCTCACGATCGTCCTCCGCATTTTCCGATACACCCGGTTGACCCGGGCGTTCATCCCATGCAAAGGCAAGCGGTGTGCCTGATGTTTTGAGGACGCAAGTGCAGAAAATGGAAGAGAGAGAGCAAGAGTTTGTGTCCGCACGGACACATCGGTTGACACACATTATTTCAACCAGGTTCAGGAAAAACCGAGACAAGTCTCCAGTTGAGATCGATGCGCCCGCCACGTGAACTTCGCGTGGATTTCGCGGCTTGCAGCCAGTCCTGGCTCCTTGATTTTCTCCGGTTGATCAATCCAGCTCTCGAGATTTCGCCGAAAAGAGGCCGCGCTGGAGGCTCGATACAGCATCGACGGATCCGTCACGATCTCCCGCACGACGGGCAGATCCGCGGCGATGACGGGAAGACCCGCGCCCATATACTCCAGGATCTTCAGCGGGCAGCAACCCTGCCTTTCGTTCCGCGCGCCGCGCGCAAGGCACGCGAGTCCGATATGGCTTTTCCGCACGAGCTCCGCCGTCTCCGCGTGCGAAAGATGACGATGCCATTCGATCCTGCGTTTCAGCCCGAGCTCCGCCGCGACCGCGCGATACGCGCGAAAACGATCCGCGCTTCCCGTGGCGATCATGACGACACGGAGATCGGATCGCGACCGCAGATAACGCCGCAAGTGCATCAGCATAAAATCGATCCCCTGCCAGGGCGCGAGCGTACCGACGTACACCAGCGTGAGGTCCGGGAATTTATCATCCTGGGGAAAGAAGAGCTGATCGTCAAATCCATTCGGGATCACCGAGATTCGATCCTCCGGCGCCTTCATGGCGATGAGGCATTTCCGCGTCACTTCGGAGACCGTCACGATTCTCTTCGCGCTTTTCAGCAGTCGTTCCTCCTCGGCGCGGATCCGGGCGCGCAGGTCGGGGCGGCGCGACAGGCCCGGGTAGAGCGACGGGAGCTCCACGCTGGTGAGGCCGTTCACCTCGAACGTCAGATCGGGGATTCTCTCCGCCATGACCTTGCCCTCCCAAATGGAACGGCAGTAACCCCGTTCGAAGGACTCCTCATCGAGGAGCGCGGCGACGGCGTGGCGGAAGGCGAGCGCGCGGTCGAGATAGTTGCCCGCTCCGAATCCCACGCGGATATGACGAGCTCCCCGGAACGTGGTCAGCTCGATCCCGGGCTTCTCGCCCAGAGTGAAGAGCGTCACGCGGAAATGCCCGGAGAGAGCATCGATGTCGGCCTCGACATGGCGGGAGACTCCCTTGGCGGAAGGGATCACGTCGAACGTGGCGAAGAGCAGT
>CAZCME010000041.1:0-10175 GCA_964499705.1 uncultured bacterium
ACGAACTGCGTGTAGCGGGGATAGCCCTCATATTCGCGCGTGGATTTGTTGTAGCGGAGGAGGCTGTCTTCTCCCGGAAAATTCGGATCGCGGATCCGGTAGTTTATGTGATCGTCATCTTCATCGACGCCCTGGACCATGACCGCATGAGCTTCATTCCTCTCGTTCCGCATGAGCAGAACCTGAGGATTTTCGGGCGAGACATCCGCGGAAGTCATGCTGCCGGCCATGTCGCGCGGCGTGCTCGGGTTGCCGGTGTAGATTTCATTCCAATCCCTGTTGCGCGTCGTGTATTCCTGGGCCAGCGCGGCGAACTGCTCCACGAAGATGTGGTCGCTTGTCTTGGCCAGTTGATTCGCGACCGGATCGGATTGTTCGGAAGCGGATACGGAGCGTGTTGTCGCGGGAGTGGCGACCTCGCGAAACGGCCGGACATGATGAAGACCGAGCCGCATGTACTCGATTTCAGCCCGGACCATCCCGTAGCAGTTGCCGTTCCAGCCCATCGCGCCCGCCGCGGAGGATCCGGAGTAATAGGGAGTGCCGGTGTTGACGACCCCCCAGCCGGTGACCTCCGCGCGGGTCGCCGCCGTACAGCAAACCAGGCCCATGGCCAGCGCCATCATGAACCGTTTCATAAGTGTAGTGTGTCACACCGTTGCCCTGTTGCAAGAACGCATCTGTCGTAATTGCAGCTCGCGTACGCCTCGGCCCGCGATGTGACATCGCGCAAACGCTCTGATAGAATGTCTTCACGATGCAGATAGGAAAGCGCGATCTCCACCGTGAAAGGGCGTCCGCAAATTACTTTCTTCGCCAGGTGGAACGCCGGAGCAGCAGCGAGGTATCCTGGGAGATTGTCGAAGCGGACACCGGCCTGACCGTTCTCTCGGGCATCGCCGATCGCGAAGAGGCGCTGCGCGTCATCAAGGCGTGGGAAGCGCTGAGCCGCAAGCGCGAAAAACCGCTCCAGAATCACAGATTCGTCCATTGAAAATGTGTCACGCGTTGCTTGCGGCGTGCATTGCGCTGTTCTCCTTGGGCACGGCGAACGCCGATGTGAAGGAAGCGCCGGATGGCCCCGGAATCGCGTCGACGTATCAGAGCGGAGGCAAGGAGGGATTCGGCACGTCCATCACGAACGCCTCGCGCGTGTGGTTTACGCTCACGAAGGGGATGGTGAGCGAAGTGTATTGCGGGCTGATCTCGAACCCGATGATCCGCGGCATCGAGTTCGCGGTGAGCGACGGGAATAGCTTTGTCGATCTGGAGTCCCTGGACATGACCTCCAGCGTGTCGCTCGTCGATTCGCGCGCCTTGTGCTACGACGTGATTTCATCTCATCCCGATCGCGGATACACGCTCCGGAAGAGGATTTTCACGGACCCGGCCGGGCAGGCGCTCATCGTGAAGGTGCGCTTCGAGCGATTCCGGGACGATCACCAGCTCTATGTATTGGTCGATCCGATGGGAAATGGATCCGGTGACAGTGATACCGGCATCGTGGTCGACGGAGCGTTTGTCCTGCGGGATACGGATTGCATGGTTGTCACGACCGAGGGTGGATTCAAGGACGCGACCGTCGGATATCGCGGCGTCAATGACGGCGCGGCCCAGCTGGGCCGATTTCTTCGCCTGGAGAATATTCACTCGGGAGCCCATGGCGGCAACATCGCCTTCGCGGGCCGCATGGAATTCTCGGGGCTTGCGGCGGAGCGGACTCTCGTTGTCGGATTCGGCCCTGATGAGAACGAGGCGCGCGCGGCCGCGGACGCGGTTCGAGGCCGCGACATGGATCAGATCGAGCGGGAATACATTTCCGGTTGGAATAATTTCTGCGCCTCGATCAAACCGCCGCCGGTCGAGGATCCCCTGTATTATTCCAGCGCGATGATACTTCGGGCCTGCGAGGACAAGGCGAATCCCGGAGCCTTTATCGCATCGCCCTCGATGGGATGGGGAGATATCGGCGGGCCATGGGGCGATTTTCGCGGCGACACGAATGATCAATATTACTTCAAGATATGGAGCAGGGATCTGTATCAGACCGCGACGGCGCTGGCGGAGATCGGAGACACCTCATCGGCGATGCGGGCGCTATTGTTCCTGGATGAGAAGCAGCAGCTTCCCGACGGGAGTTTCCCGCAGAATTCGGATGTGACCGGCCGGATGTTCTGGCGGACGATCCAGATGGACCAGGTCGCGTTTCCGATTCTTCTCGCGCACCGGCTGTATTCTCTTGGCGCGCTTTCGGCGGAACGGCATTGGAAGTCGCTTATCAGCCCGGCTGCGGAGTACATCGTGGAACACGGACCGTTCACGCGGAACGAGAGGTGGGAGAATCGAGAAGGGTTTTCCCCGGCGTCGATCGCAGCCCAGATCGCCGGCCTCTTCTGCGCGGCCGATTTCGCGGACCATAACGGCGATGAGACCGTGGCGTTTCGCTATCGCGAAGTGGCATCCCGGTGGGACAGATCGCTCGATCTCTGGACGTACACGTTCCGATCGAATCGGTTCGACACCGCCGGGCACTACGTGAGGATCGATCCGAACGGCGAGCCGAACGAGAAGTCGACGAACGATGAGGATATCGATATCAGTTACCTGGAGACGGTTCGATTGGGAGCGCGACAACCGGACGATCCTCTCGTGCGGAACACGATGCTCGCCTGCGACAGGAATCTGGCGAAGGATGTCCGCGGCCGCGAAGGCTGGCTCCGCTTCACCGGCGACGATTATGGAGAAATGCGCAAAGGAAGAATCTGGCCGCTGCTTTCAGGCGAACGTGGTCATATGGAGATCGCCCTGGGACGATCCGCCCGGGATGAAATCGAAGCGATGCGGGACTTCTCGAACGGGATCATTCTTTCGGAACAAGTCTGGGATGAGGGCGAAGAAGCGGGTCGTGCGACCGGCTCGTGCGCTCCATTGGCCTGGGCCCATGCGGAGTATATCAAGCTGGTTCTTTCCGAGAGCCACGGCCGGATCGTCGATATGCCCGCGCCGATGCGCGCGCGGCTTGCGGGGGCTCCAGCACACGCCCTTCACCTCTTTCCGTCGTCGATGCAGATAAGCTCGGCGGGAGAGACGTTCGGGATCCGATTCCATGTGATTACGGATCGCGCGATGGAGCCGCTGGATGTTCGGCTGGATGGAATTCAGGTGGATTACGAATGGAGCAGCGCTGAGCTGCTTGTGAAACTGCCGTACGCGACGAAGGATTCGGTGCTTTCCGTCTGGGACACGGCAAGCCGCATGATTTTCGAAGCGAGACCGATCGCGGATGCCGAGGCGGCGGCGGAGCGGAGCCGGATTCGATACCTGGCGGTCGCGGGATCGTTCAATTCGTGGAACACGGCGGACTCATCGACCGTGATGGCCATGGACAGCGATGGAGCCTATCGCCTGATGATCCACCTCAGCCCCGGAAATTACGAATACAAGTATGCCGCCAACGGACGCTGGGAGATCAACTACGGCGGGGAGGCGGAGAAGATCTGGCAGGACGGCCCGAACTTCCGGCTGACGGTCGCCGAGGAAGGAGACTATTATTTCTCGCTGTCGGAGGAGAGAGGCCAGAGCGTAATATCAGCAGAATATAAATAATGAAGTCCTTCATCCCTCATCCCTCATCCCTCATCCCTCATCCTTTTCCCACGATGATCATCGAGCTTTGTCGCAGGGCCATGAAGGAGCACGGCATTCCGGGCCTCTCGATTGGAATCATTCGGAATGGCCGGCCGTGGCTGGTGGAGGGACTGGGGCGGCAGCGGCTAGGGGAACGCCGGATGGTGGACGGTGGGACGCTGTTTCACATGGCGTCGATCACGAAGATGTTCACGGGCACCGCGATCATGCAGCTCGTCGAGGAAGATCGCGTCGGGCTGGAGGACAAGGTCTTGAAGATTATTCCGCGATTTCGGCTGAATGATCCGCGGTTCCGGCGGATCACTCTTCGCCATCTTCTGAAACATACTTCCGGTTTGCCTGACGTGACGGATTTCGGCTGGGATCGGCCGGAATACGACGATGGAGCCCTGATGAGGCACATCGATGGCATGTCCGCGCTGCGCCTGCAGAGCGAGCCGGGGAAGAAATATTCATACAGCGATCTGGGTTTTGAAGTGCTGGGCGGGGTGATCGCCGCCGTGTCCGGATTGGCGTACGAAGAATATCTCCGCCGCCATGTTCTTGCTCCGGCGGGAATGACGGAGAGCACGTTCCTTTTGACGGAGGTGGATCATCGGCACCTCGCACGACCGCATGTCCGCGATGCGACAGGAAAGATCAGGCCGAGCGAGATCTTTCCGTATAACAGGAGGCATGCTCCCAGTTCCACGCTCTATTCCAGCGCGAGCGACATGGTGAAATGGATGAAGGTGCTCGTCGAAAAGGGGAAAGGTCTCCAGGGGAGAATCCTTCCGCGCTCGGCCTATGGAGACATGTGGCGGCGATCCAATCTCACGCATGGCGTCTTCTGGCTGGAAGTCGGGATGGGATTCTTCGCTGGGCGGTACAAGAGGATGCGATTTGTGGGGCATGAGGGGAGCGACCGGGGATTTCGGTCGAGCATGGTCGTGTTTCCCAGATCCGGGTTGGGGATTTCGATTGCCGTGAATCACGACGGGGAGCATCTCAAGGGCTTGATGGAGTCGATTTTCGAGATTCTTCCTGCCTAGGTTGGGCATCTTCCCGCTTCCTGGGCGACGCGGCCCGCACAGATGCGCTTCGAAACAGCATCTTCGACTTCGAGGCCTTCGACGCCTCCTTGACAATACAAGGGTTTGGCGCATGCGGCGTTGCAACGGCGAGACCCTCCCCGTATGATGCCTTGCTAGCTGGTCAGTCGAAATTCACTTTCACCGGAGCATCCATGAGCTATCTCGAACTTCGCAATATCATCAAGGATTTTCCCGGGGTACGCGCTCTTGACGGAGTCTCGCTTACGGTCGACAAGGGGCGCATTCTCGCGCTTTGCGGGGAAAATGGCGCCGGCAAGTCGACGCTCATGAAGGTTCTCTCCGGCGTGTACCCGCACGGCGAATACGAGGGCGAGATCGTGATCGACGGAGAAGCTCGCGCGTTCAAGGGAACGCGGGAAGCGGAGGACCAGGGCGTCGCCATCATCCACCAGGAACTCAATCTCTTCAGCGAGCTGACCGTCGCGGAGAATCTCTTCATAGGGCATGAATCGTCGCGCGGGGGGATCGTCGACTGGGGCGAATCCTACAGCCGTGCGTTCGCGCTGATGCGCGAGTACAACCTCGATCTCGATCCCGCCGCGCATGTCAACGAATTGAAGCTGGGGCAGATGCAGCTTGTCGAGATCGTGAAGGCGCTCGAGCGGAAGGCGAAGATCCTTGTCCTCGATGAGCCGACGTCGGCGCTGTCGGACACGGAAGTGGACAAGCTCTTCACGATCATGCGCCGCCTTCGTGACGACGGCGTCACGATGGTCTACATCTCCCACAAGATCGACGAGCTGAAACGGATCTGCGACGAGGTGGCGGTTCTTCGCGATGGACGCAGCGTGCTGGCTCCGACGCCGACGGCAGGGATGACCAAGGACGACATCGTGCGGGCCATGGTGGGGCGCGAGATCACCGATCGGTATCCGCATGTCGAAACGGCGCCCGGCCGGCCCGTCTTGGAAGTGGAGGACTGGCAGGTGCGGCATCCGCTTCTGCCCGGAGAATTCCTCGTGGCCGATGTCGCCTTCCAGGTGCGCGCGGGCGAGATCTTCGGAATCTACGGGCTCATGGGCAGCGGCAGAACGGAGATCCTGACGAGCATCTTCGCGGGATTTCCGGCCGAATGCTGGGACGGCAAGATCCGGATTGACGGGCAGACGGTCCAGTATACAACTCCCGGCGAAGCCATCGACGCCGGGGTAGCTCTCGTCACGGAGGACAGGAAGCTCTTTGGACTCATCCTGGGGCTCTCCGTCGGAGCCAACATTTCCATCGCCTCGCTGAATCGCGTCTCCCATAACGGCGTCATCGACGACGCGGCCGAGTGGAACAAGAACGAGCGGCTCATCAAGGAACTGAAGATCAAGACGCCGTCCGCCGACCAGATCGTCCGCAATCTCTCGGGCGGCAATCAGCAGAAGGTCGTCCTGGCGAAGTGGCTCGCGACCGGCCCTAAAGTTCTCCTGATGGACGAGCCGACAAGGGGTGTCGACGTCGGAGCCAAGCAGGAGATCTACAACCTCATCAACGAATTGAAGAAGCAGGGCGTCGCCATCGTCATGGTGACGAGCGAATTACCGGAGCTGCTGGGCATGAGCGACCGGGTGATGGTGATGCACGAGGGCTGGCAGGTCGGGACGTTCGCGCGGGGAGAGATCGACGCGGAAAAGCTCGGCGCTCTGGCGACCGGAAATGCATGAGGACGGAACAATATGAAAATCGCAGGCGAAAAGGATGGTGAATCGCGGATGAAGGCTAAAGGATTTTTAAGGGAGAACGGCATGTTCTTCTCGATGCTCATGATCTTCTTCGTGATGTCGCTCGTCACGAAATGGTGGACCGGCGACTGGACCTTCATCTCCGCGGAAAATCTCTCCAATCTCTCCCAGCAGGTCACCGTCACCGGCATCCTCGCCATCGGCATGACGATGGTGATTCTCATCGGCGGCATCGATCTCGGAGTAGGCTCCGTTCTCGCGCTCTCCGCCGCGGTCCTGGCGCTCACGGTCGATCCTGTCAACGTGGAGCAGGCCGTGAAGAACCCGGGCCTGAAGAACGCGCTCCAGTCTGTCGCAAATCCCGCCACGGGAATTCTGCTGGCATTGGCCGCGGGAGCGCTGATCGGAGCGTGGAACGGATTCATCGTCTCCCGCTTCAAGCTCCTCTCGTTCGTCGTCACGCTCGCCACGCTCACCATGGCGCGCGGTCTGGCGTATCTCGTCTCCGGATCGCAATCCCTGACGGTGAAGGCCGATGTCTTCCGGACGCTCGGTGTGTACAGTCTCGACAAGCTCTGCTACGAATGGTGGTACAAGGCCAAGGGACTGCCCGTTCCGGCCGAGACTTTTCCCGGATTCTCGATAGCGTTCCTCATCCTTGTCTTCGTGGTCTGGGCAAAGCTGCACATGAACAAGCGCGATCACCTCATGATGCACGGGCACCCCGTGGAGTCCTCGCAGGCGATGACCGGACGGATCGCACTGAAGGCGGCCGGATGCGCCGCGCTGGGCCTGCTTTTCGCCTCGCACCAGGGGATTCCCGTCATGGTGATCTTCTTCGCCGCGCTCGCCACGATCGCGCACTTCGTCCTGAACCACACGGTCTTCGGCCGCCACCTGTATGCCATCGGCGGCAACAAGGATGCGGCGCGTCTCTCGGGCATCCAGGTCGAACGATACACCTTCCTCGTGTTTCTCATCATGGGAGTCATGTCCGCGCTCGCCGGCATCGTGGCGACCTCTCGCGCGCAGGCCGCGTCTCCCGCGACGCAGGGCGTCCTCTCCGAACTGGAAGCGATCGCGGCCGTCGTCGTCGGTGGCACGTCGCTCATGGGAGGCATCGGCACGATCGGAGGCACGGTCATCGGCGTTCTCATCATCGGCATCGTCGTGAACGGCATGATCCTGATGGCGCTCCCGAATCCCGTTCAGCTCATCTTCAAGGGGCTCCTCATCATGGCCGCCGTGCTGATCGACATGAGAACGAAGGCGCGAAAGTGAAGCGGCTCGCCTGATGGACTCGAACCAGAACATGCAGGACACCGGAGCGCCTGTCGGGGAAGTGGAGGAGCAGGGCGGGCGCCTGGGAGACATCCTCGTGTCGCAGGGCGTCATCACGTCCTATCAGCTGACGCAGGTGCTCGCCCTTCAGCGCGAATCCTCCATGAAGCTCGGAGAACTCCTCGTCGCCTACAACATGATCACGGAGGAATCCCTGGCGCGCGCTCTCTGCGTCCAGTTCGGGCATCACTACATCGGCGCCATCGACGTCAGCCGCGTGGATCCGACGATCGGCGAGCTGATCCCGGCGCGGATGGTGAAGGAACAGCTCGTCTTTCCGTATGAGCGGGAAGGAAACATCCTGAGGATCGTCATGACGGATCCGACGAATCTCTATCTCCTCGACGACCTCCGGCTCATCACTGGATTCCAGGATATCGAGATCTACATCACGACGCCGACGCATCTGAACAAGGCCATCGCCGATTTCTACGACGCGTCGAACACGATGACGGCCCTGCTGGGGGAAATGGACGACGACGACATCAAGGTCGTCGAGGACCAGGACGATAACGTCTCTGCGGCGGAGCTACGCGCGCAGGTCGAGGATACTCCGATCATCAAGATGGTGAATCTCATCATCAAGGAGGCGTTGAAGGCGAAGGCGACGGACATCCATCTCGAACCCTACGAACATAACTTCCGCGTCCGGTACAGGATCGACGGCATGCTCTGCGAAGTGCCGTCGCCTCCGAAAAAATACCAGGGCGCGATCATATCCAGGATCAAGATCATGGCGGACCTGGACATCGCGGAAAGGCGCCTGCCGCAGGACGGCCGGTTCAAGCTCCGTCTCGCCCACAAGGAGATCGACTTCCGCATCTCGACGCTTCCGACCGTCTTCGGCGAGAAGGTGGCGCTCCGCATTCTCGACAAGTCGGGCACCGCCCGGGAAAGAACCGGCAATATCTCCGATATGGCGCAGCTCGGATTCTCCGCGGACCAGCTGGAGATCATCCGCAGGAATCTCTTCAAGCCCTTCGGCATGATTCTCGTCGTGGGGCCGACGGGAAGCGGCAAGACGACGACGCTGTACGGCTGCCTCGAGATCCTGAACAACGTGAACAAGAATGTCCTGACCGTGGAGGATCCGGTCGAGTACATGATCCCGGGGATCAACCAGGTCGCCGCGCGTCCGCAGATCGGATTGACCTTCGCGCATGTGCTCCGGTCGATGCTGCGGCAGGATCCGGACATCGTGATGATCGGAGAGATCCGCGACAAGGAGACGGCGGAGATCGCCATCAACGCGGCTCTGACGGGCCACGTCGTCCTCTCGACGCTCCACACGAACGATTCGCCCGGCGCCGTCGTAAGGCTCGATAACATGGGCGTGGAGCCGTATCTCGTCACATCGACCCTGCTTCTCGTCATCTCGCAGCGGCTCATGAGGAAGATCTGCCTCGCGTGCAGGGAAGCCTATACGCCGCCGCAGGATCTGCTCAACCTGATGCCCGCGGGATCCATTCCGCAGGAAGCGGTTTTCTACCGGGGCAGGGGATGCGAGGAATGCAACGGCACGGGGTACAGGGGGCGCGTGGGAGTGTACGAGCTTCTGGAGTTGACGGAGGATGTCAAGGCGCTGGTGCTGAGGCGCGCCACGTCGTCGGAGATCAAGTCACTGATGATCGCGAACGGTTTCAGGACGCTGCGGAATTCATCGGTGGATGTCGTGATGCAGGGGCTCACGACATTTGAAGAGATGTGCCGGGTTTCAACGGAAGATTTTCTCGTCGCGGAATAAGGCTTAATGGCTCAGTTCTTCTACAAATCCTTCACCAAGGGCGGGAAACTTGTGGAAGGCATGATGGATGCGGCCACGGAGCGCGACGTTCTGATGCTGCTCCGCAAGCAGGACCTGAAAGTGCTCCTCATCAAGGAACAGCACCCGCCTCTTCTCGGGTTCATCTTCGACAGAAAGAGAAAGGTCACGACCCGCGAGCTCGTGCGCTTCACGAGCATGTTCGCGACGCTCGTGAACGCGGGAATTCCTCTCTCGGCGTGCCTGAGGACGCTCCAGGAGCAATCCGACAATCCGACGATGCAGTCGATCCTGAAGCAGGTGATGCAGGACATCGAGGACGGCCAGGATCTCTCGACGGCTCTCTCGAAGCATCCTTCCGTCTTCGACAGGATGTATGTCGACCTCATCCGGGCCGGAGAGGCCGGCGGCGTTCTGCACCAGGTGCTGGAGCGGCTGATGATCTACACGGAGAAATCGGAGCGATTGCGGCGGAGGGTGAAGGGCGCGCTGACGTACCCGGCCGTGGTCATTTTCATCGCGATCCTCATCGTCTGGATCATCCTGCAATTCGTGGTTCCGTCGTTCGCCGAGACATTCGCTCAGGCAGGGAAAACGCTTCCCATGCCGACGCGCATTCTTCTCGGGATTTCCGAAATGGTGAGAAATTACTACTACCTGATT
>CAZCME010000042.1:0-7613 GCA_964499705.1 uncultured bacterium
TCCGGGGCGGTCCTTTCTACTTTGCAGAAGCGGAACTTACTACTTTGCGCGTACAACGAAAGGCGACCGCCTTGCTCTTTCAGACAGGCCATGAGAAAATATCCGCATGCCTCCCGTGGATGTGCACCACATTCTTGTCGATGGTCAGCCGCTCTGCAAGCTGGGCGAGTCGGAACCGTGGGCGAGATTCTTCACCTGCTACTACCAGTGGGAGCCGACCGTGCGGCAGGCGGCCATGAAGATCGCCGCCATGTCCTCCAACAAAGGCAGGCGTGTCGAGGTCATAAAGGGTCGCTGCGTCTGCGGCGGCTGATACGACCGATCGAAAAATAGGCTCCCTCTAAACTTTTCCTGAACCTCCGGATAACGCCGGAATGACGACCACCTCCGAGGCCGGATCCACCGGCGTATCCAGCGTCGCTTGCGTCGCGTCAACGAAGATGCGAATGTGCTCGCGGATCAGGGGACCGCTCGCGCAGATGCGGTTGCGCATCCCCGGCCACCGGATATCGAGCTCATCGATCACGCCGCGCACTGTCGCCGCGTCGACATCCACCTCCCGGACAGCGCCGGGAAACAATTGTGTCAGAGACGACGGCAACACGACCCGGGCCATGACGGCGCCTCTAGACGACGGCCGCTCCGACGGAGAGAACAGGCGGCAGGTATCCGGCAACGACGTCCCAGGAATCTCCTTCGTCGGAACTGCCGAAGACTTCGCCGGTGTTGGTTCCGAAATAAACGCCGCCGGGCAGGAGCGTATCCACGGACATCGCGTCGCGCAGCACGCCGAAGAAAGCGCCGTTCTGCGGCAGCCCCTTCCCCTGGCGCGTCCAGGAGTCTCCTCCGTCGCGGCTGCGGAAGACGGCCGCCTTGCCTTCCGGCATGAAGCGGCCGTTCCCATCCAGCGGCACCACGTAGATGCTCCGATGATCGTGCGGCAGGACGGCCATCGGGAACCCGAAATCGCTCGGGAGCCCTGCGCTGATATCCTGCCAGTTTTCTCCGGCGTCCGTGCTACGATAGACACCGAAATGATTTTGCTGGTACAGCAGGTCGCGGCCTTCGCGCGGAGCAATTGCGCTCACGACATGATGCACGCAACCGCTTACTTCGTTGTCCTTGTTGACGACGTCGAAGTTGCGCGTGTTGCGGTTGCGAGGCTCCCACGTTTTTCCGCCGTCGGCCGTGTAGAAGAGACCGGCCGCCGAAGTCCCGGCCCAGATCCTGTCGGGATCGTCCGGATGAACGACGATCGAATGGAGACAGAGACCTCCATTGCCGCCGTTCCAGCTCGGGCAGGATGGATGCTCGCGGAGCCCCGCGACATGTTTCCATGTGACTCCGCCGTCCGTGCTCTTGAAGAGCCCGGCGGGTTCCACGCCGGCATAGAGAATGCCGTGCGCGGGTTCGATGTGCCACACCTTCTCGATCTTCGGCCCGCCCTCGCCGTAGGTCAATCCTTCGGCCGAGTGCGTCCAGGTTTCCCCCGCGTCGGGACTCTTCCAGATTTCCGTCGGCACGTCCTTTCCGTACAGCATCGTTCCATCGGGCGCCATCCCGACAAAGATCCCGTGACCGCCGCCGGCGCCGGTCGCGGCGAGAACACACTTCGTCGCGGGATCGTATGCCATGTGCATCGTCCTGCGCCCCTCGCAGAACGGCCCCTTCACATTCCATTTTTTTCGCGCGACATCGCTCTCCATGATGAACGCGCCCTTGTCCGTTCCCACCAGCACCAGCACTTTCGATCCCATGAGTCCGCTCCCTTTCCAATGTGTGACTATAGTCACCCTTATGATATCTGATCGACAGCGATCGAGTAAATGGGAGGAAGGCGAAAGGGCATCTCTTTCCACAGGTCTCCTTCATCGATGCTCCAATACACCTGACCGGTTTTTGTTCCGACATAGACTCCCGCGGGATCCAGCGCGTCCAACGCTAGCGCGCCTCGCAGGACGCTGAGCGAAGCGCGATCCTGCGGCAGTCCCCGGGAAAGCGCTTGCCAGTGCGCGCCGGCATCGCGGCTCCGCCAGACAGCCATCCTGCCGCCCGGAACGATTCGTCGCCCCGGCTGATCGCTCTCCAGCGGCACCACGTACAGTGTCTCCGGAAGTCGAGGATGAACCGCCAAAGGAAAACCGAATCGCGACGGCAGACCGGCGCTGATGTCACGCCATGAAACTCCGCCGTCGTCCGAGCGATAAACTCCGTCATGATTCCGCTGATAAAGCCGGGGATCAAGGTCTCTTCCTTGAGCGTCCGCAAGCGCCAGAGCATGCACGCAGGGATGGAGCATGGGATGGAGCGGGTCATCCGGGACGGCGTCGCATCGATTCCAGGTTCGTCCCTCATCCCCGGTATGAAAGACGCCTCCCGATGAAATACCCACCCATATACGCAACGGATCGATCGGATGAGGGACGATCGCATGAAGGCACATACCGCCCGCGGTCGCGCGCCATGCGGACCGGGAAGGATGCGCGCGCAGTCCGGCGACATGGATCCAGGAATCGCCATCGTCCTCGCTGCGAAAAAGCCCGGCCGGCTCAACTCCGGCATAAAGCACACGACGACCGGAGGAATCGACCGAGGGAGTCACACACCAGATCTGCCTGATCTCCGGCCCCTCATCGCCATAGGTAAGACCTTCGCTCGAATGCGTCCACGTCGCGCCCAGGTCCCGGCTTCGCCACACAGCCGCCCCGTACCAGTTGCTTGCTCCTCCCGCAAAAATGGTCGGAACGGTGGTCTCGGGACCACACGGGAACGGATAAAGTGAGGCATTCAAAATCGCCCACGTGCCGCTGATCAACGGCCCGCGAATTTCCCACGATTCGCGACGCGCATCGCTCTCGGCGACGAACAACCCCTTTCTGGTGCCCAGCAGCAGAATGACTTTCACGGATTGATCCTATCCATGAAGCGCGGAGAAATAAATCTCCACTTGGCCCGCGATCGCGACACCGGTGCCTATTCCAGGGAGCGAAGTTTGTTGCGAAATGTACCCGTATGATAGGCTGCGATTTCCCATGAACGCGCGCGTGATGCTCTTTACCAGATACCCGGTTCCCGGAGCGACCAAGACACGGCTCATTCCTACCCTGGGCGCGGAAGGAGCGGCTCAACTTCATCGCGAACTGACCGAGCGGATAGCGACCTGCATGCAATCGCCCGTGCTGTCGGACATCTCCATGGAGGTTTGCTACACGGGCGGAAGCCGGGACGAGATGGAAGAATGGCTGGGGCCCCGTTTCACATATCGCGCTCAATGCGAAGGCGATCTGGGCGATCGCCTCCGTGACGCGTTTTCAGCAGCATTTCTCGAAGGACACCGCGTCGCGATCGCCATCGGATCGGATGTTCCCGGCATCACGCCGAAAATATTCCGCCACGCCGTGGACCGGCTGAAATTCCTCGACGCCATCATCGGTCCGGCCTCCGACGGCGGATACTATCTCATCGGGATGAACCGGTTCCTTCCCGAGCTCTTCGATGAAATCGCGTGGGGGACGGAAACCGTCTTCAAGGAGACGATGAGCCGTGTCTCCTCAAGCTCGCTGACGCACGAGGTGCTGGAGGAATTGTCGGACGTGGATCGCCCTGAGGACCTGGACCTGGTTCAGGATATGATGCTGAGGACCAGTTGACAGCTCGTAGCGATGAGCGAACCAACGCAGGTTCAAATCCCTGCCTGGCCGGCACTCGTTGAGAATGCCCGAACTCGCCTCATGGTCCCGATTCGGACCGGAAAGCATGACGCGAAGACCCTGGGAGTGGCGCTGCCAAAGCAATCTCCAGCAACCGGAAACATGATCCCGCGAACTGCAGGCCTATGCCCGATCCCCACCATCCTCCGGCATCGTGTTACCGCCTCATTCTGCCGTTCGTGACTTTCGTCGCGGATAGCGGTCGAACCATCGTCGACCGAGTCAATGTCGACTCATCTCTTCCCAGAGAGCCCGTCGCCCTCTATGAATGCTTTGCTAGGGGCAGACTTGGGGGAATATGTGCCCCTGATCAACATAGTACAAGCGCACAATACGATCCCACAATGCGGCGGGTATCGTACGCGGTCTTGCGCAGACTTCACACCAATGTGGAGCGCCGGGCGAGCGGGTCGAACGGATTTCTTCGGCCGTAAATCAATATCGTCGTCCTGGAAGGATCGAGCGCCTGTGACTATCATTTGTTGGTGATCCTACAGAAGCAGACGTTCAACCAGAACCGAAGCGCTCCGCGCTTGAGGATGCGGCGATCAGATTCGCTTGAGGTGACTGATCCATCAGTGCATGGATCACAAGATGAGTGATTCGGCATCCTCCCGCGCATGGTACGAATGTGCTATTCCCGAATTCATCGCGACGAAACCGGAGGAGATCCTCGGCGTTCTGACCGCCGGAAGCGATTTCGCCGTAACCACCGAGCAAAGGAACGCTTGGCTTTACGAGACCCTGTTTCTACGGGATCGGCTTGATGGCTTCGATGGCAGAATATGCCTCGAATTCAACATCCCACGCATGGGCCGGCGCATCGACGCGGTATTACTAATTCAAGACATTGTCTTCGCTCTCGAGTTCAAGGTTGGCGAAACGAATTATGAACTTGCGGACTTGAATCAGGTCTGGGACTACGCACTCGACCTCAAGAATTTTCACAGGGCGAGTCATAGTGCCACGATCGTTCCGATCCTCATCGCGACTGCAGCGATGCATCCATTGCCCGGAGAATTAAGGACTGATGCGGATGGGGTGTACCGTCCTTCAGGCACAGATCCGACTGGATTCCGGGACCTGTTGGCCAAGGCCCTGGCCGTGATCCCGTCCGGCAAGATTGAGCCACGTGAGTGGTCAAGGTCCTCTTATCTCCCGACGCCGACCATCATCGAAGCGGCTCGATCGCTTTACGCCCGACATTCGGTCGAAGAGATCGCGCGATCCGACGCCGGCGCACGGAACCTGGCCGTCACATCACGGCGCGTGGAGGAACTCGCTGATCGAGCGAAGAACGCCGGAGCAAAGGTGATCTGCTTCGTCACAGGAGTTCCGGGCGCGGGCAAGACGCTTGTCGGTCTCAATGTGGCGACGCGGAACAGGGACGACAGAAAGCCGACTCATGCGGTTTTTCTTTCAGGAAACGGTCCGCTCGTTCAGGTCTTGAGCGAGGCGTTGGCGCGTGATGAAGTTTCGCGCGCCAAGGCGCGCGGAGAGAATGTGCGCAAGGGAAAAGCGCGCAACGCGATTCGCGCCTTCATTCAGAACGTGCATCACTTCCGCGACGAGGGACTCGTCAATGGAGGACCTCCGGCGGATCATGTCGTGATTTTCGACGAAGCCCAACGCGCATGGAACCTCCGTATGACGGCGAACTTCATGAAACAGAAGAAAGGCATGCCCGGCTTCGACAAGTCCGAACCGGAATTTCTCATATCGTACATGGACAGGCATGTCGATTGGGCCCTCGTCACCTGCCTTGTCGGAGGCGGCCAGGAGATCAATACAGGGGAAGCCGGTATCGAGGCATGGGTCGAGGCCATCTCATTGCATTTCCCCGAGTGGGAAATGCACATCTCTTCACGCTTGACCGACAGCGAATACGGCGCCGGCCGCGTCCTTGATTTAGTTCAAAAGCGTCCCCATACCTTTTTCGATGACGACCTGCATCTGGCGGTCTCGAGGCGATCGTTTCGAGCGGAAAACGTGTCCGACTTCATCAAGGCGGTGCTCGACTGCGAAGTGGGGCGGGCAAAATCCCACCTGCAAGTGATGCGAAATCGCTATCCGATCGTGGTGACAAGAGATCTCGATCTCGCGAAACGATGGGTACGCAACAGCGCAAGGGGCACCGAGCGAATCGGCCTGGTCGCGTCCTCCAAAGCGCAGCGACTCAGACCGCACGCGATCGACGTGCGCGTGAAGGTGGATCCCGTGCATTGGTTTCTCAACGATCGCGACGACGTCCGGTCGAGTTACTTCCTCGAGGACGCCGCGACCGAGTTCCAGGTGCAGGGGCTGGAACTGGATTGGGCCTGCGTGACATGGGACGGCGACCTGCGGCGTTCAGAAACCGGATGGAGTTTCCATGATTTTCGCGGCGACCGATGGATCAACGTGAATAACAGGGAGAACCGGGAATATCTGCGAAATGCGTATCGCGTGCTTCTGACACGCGCGAGGCAGGGCATGGCCATCTTCGTGCCGAAAGGCGACGTATCTGATCTGACCCGCCCTCCCGAATATTACGACACCACGTTTGAATATCTGGCTGAAATCGGACTGCCGGTGCTGGCGTGACCGGTCTGCTGCGTCCATGGCGGAGAATGGGAAAACGTCGGGAAAACGGAGCCGCTGCCGACCGACGAGGTGGTGCGGATGGACGCACGATCAAAACGGGAGCCTCTACCGAAGGGCGCGCTTGACAATCGTCATCCTAAGGATATCCTTAGGAACATAAGGCAAACCTTAGTGAAGAATGCTCAGCCATTGGACTTTCTCCTGGGCTCGCCGGCGCGAGTCGCTGTCCTGCGCGTCCTCGTCGCGACCCGGACAGAACTGACGGGAGGAGAAACCGCGCGACTGGCCGGCGTCTCCTGGCCACAGGCCCTTGAGGCCCTGAAGAAGTTCGTCGAGACCGGACTGGTATCCCGCAAGCGCGCTGGCGGCGGCGGATTATATCTCCTGAACCGTGACCGGGAACTGGTGCGTCGGGGCATCATCCCGCTCTTCGACACCGAGAAGGTTCTTATCGCCACAGCTCTTAAGAAGTTCGTTGGCGGTCTCTCCAGCCTCTCACCGGAATCGGTCGTGCTGTTCGGTTCAACGGCCCGCGGCGATCGTGGGCCAAGGTCGGACGTCGATGTTCTCGTGATTCTCCCCAGGAAGATCGCTCGTGCGGCTGAAGCCGTCGCCGAGAGCGCCGCGAAGGCGGGAAGTGTTGCCGGATTCCGAATTTCTCCGCTCCTCCTGTCGATTGCCGAGGTCAAGAAGGCGACAGGAAGCAAGAAGGACCTTATCGAAAACATCCGAGCCGAGGGAAAACGCCTCGCAGGCCGGGAACTGAACGAAGTGATCCGTGGCAAGAGCGCGTAAGGTTTGTTCCGGCGGTTGGAAGGATTATCACAAGAAGGCTAAGCTCCTCTTGGAGGCCAGTCATGTATGTATCGAGTTCGAACTCCACGATGCTGGCGCCATCCTCGCCATCCACAGCGCGATCCTTTTTGCCGACGCCGCGCTCACCCGGAACGCCGGCCTCCGATCGGCATCCGAGAATCACGAGGACATCATCGACCTCCTGACCTCGAACTTCCAGGATGCATCGACGGCCATCCGTCAACTCGGCACATTGCTGGCCGCTAAGAACGAGGCCGAATACACCGGAGAGCGGATCGAGGTGTCCCGCGCACGGGACCTCTACAAGCGGGCCCAACGATTCGCGGCGTGGTGCGAGGCGTATCTGCCAGGCACCGAATGAGAATCGAAAACGTCCAAAAATTAATCGTGCTACGCGATGATCCACGGATGTCTCAACAAAATTGGGAAACGGTCTGAAAGATAATGGCTGGGGGACTAGGATTCGAACCTAGATAAACGGAGTCAGAGTCCGTTGTCCTACCG
>CAZCME010000043.1:0-5887 GCA_964499705.1 uncultured bacterium
GCCCGCGTCGATGACCATGATCGCCGCGTCGACCGGGGTGAGCACGCGGTAGGTGTCCTCCGAGAAATCGCGATGGCCCGGGGTGTCGAGGAGGTTGACTTTGAATCCGGAGTAATCGAACTGAAGAACCGTGGAGCTGATGGAGATGCCGCGCTGCTTTTCGAGTTCCATCCAGTCCGAGCAGGTGGCGCGCTCGTTCTTCCGCGTCGTCACCGTGCCGGCCAGCCGCAACGCTCCGCCGTAAAGCAAAAGCTTCTCCGTCAGCGTCGTCTTGCCCGCGTCGGGATGCGAAATGATCGCGAACGTTCGCCGCTCCTGGATGTCTTCCGTCATAAGTTCATCTTTCTTCCACTTCGTTAAATCGCGGTCGCCGCCGGACGCAAGCTGGCGCCGGATCGACGTCGCTCGGAATTCCCGAGCTGCCCGCACGCTCCCATCAGATCCCGGCCATGCGTCACTCGCCTCTTCACGAATTGCCCGCGTTCCTTCAGGCGGTTCATGAACGCCAGGAGCACATCATCGGAGGGAGGAGCGAAGCGCGCGTCGCGTTGAGGATTGTACGGGATTACGTTGACAATGCAACGGAGAGGGCGGCACCACTCCGCGACCAGATCGGCGTCGGATGCGGAATCGTTCACGCCCTTCATGAGCACATATTCGATGCAGTACCGACCCTTCGGGCCGAGCGGATACTCGATGAGCGCCCGCTGCAGCTCCGCCAGCGGCATTCCCCTGTTGATCGGCATCAACTCGTTCCTGACATCGTCGCGGGCCGCGTTCAGAGAGACGGCGATCCGGAGATTTCTCCAGCCGAGCGCGGCCAGCTTCCGGATACCGTCGATCCGGCCGACGGTGGAGATCGTGATGTGCGCGACCGGAAAATTCAGGCCTGCGGGATCGCTGAGGACGCTGATCGCATGAACGACGGCGTCGAAGTTGTCGAGCGGCTCACCCATGCCCATGAAGACGATGTTGGCGATGCCGTCATCCTTGTAGCGCCACTGCCGCCAGGCGTTGTTTCCGCCCTCCGGGCCCCCGGGAAGAAGGAATCGTCGGGCGGCGATTCTCTGCGCCACGATCGCCGCCGGATCGAGATTCGCCAGCAGTCCCATGCCGCCGTTTTCGCAGAAGGAACAAGCCATCCGGCAGCCCACCTGCGAGGAGACGCAGAGCGTCATCCAGTTGTTCCCGTGATGACCGTTCATCGGAATGATGACCGATTCCGTCTCCAGAGAATGCCCATCCGGACCCGGCACCGGCAGGCAGAATTTCCGGACGCCGTCCTGTTCCTCCGCGCGCGTCGGTTCCGGAATGTCAAGACCGTCCCCCGTCCGCATCATCCGGGAGTATGCGGGCCGGGCGACGCTCTCGTGCTGTTCCATCCAGCGCGCATAATCGGCCAGCCTCATGCCCATGAGCGAAGGTGCGGAAGAAGAATTCATGTGACAAGTATAACGGTTGTCACGCATCGCTCCCATGTTTTCCACCAACACGCCTGCAGCCCTTGAATTCGGCGAAGAGCGGTGACTAAACTGAATTGAAGAGGTGCGACGATGACCGATCCGTTGTCCGCTAACCCGTCCGACAAATTTATTTCCAAAAGCGATTTCACGCAGGAGAGCATGGCGATTCCCGCCGAGCCTATGGGATGCCTGTCGGATGCGCTGGCGCTTCTCATCAACCAGAAATACGCCGAGCATACGCTGCACGAGATCCTGTATGCGCTCCGCAAATTGCTGAAGGCTCATGCCACGGTCATCCTCCTGAAGGACCCGCACTCCGACTATCTCCACATCAAGAGCCACTGCAACATGTCGTATCGATTCGTCAACACGTACCGCCGTTCCGTCGGCAAGGGGATCGTCGGCCGCCTCTTCTACGCCGACCATTTCGTCATGACCGACGCCGACGGAAACGTGGACGACTACCAGGACCTCCGGCTCGACTTCGATTACACCGTCGCCGCCGCCGCGCGGATCGAACTGATGGGCAGGGCCGCCGGATATCTCGCGGTGTACTGGGACCGCCGACCGGACAAATACGTGTCGCTGGAAAATCTCCTGCGCGGCCTCGCCGCGACCTGCTCGATGTCGCTCCTGATGCAGGACCACGGCGAAATGATCGACCGGCTCCGTCTGATGGACCAGGATTCCGGCCTCTACCTCTTCTCCGCGTTCTGCTCGCGCCTCACGGAGGAATGGAAACGGAGCCGCCGGTATCACCAGCCCCTCGCGGTCGCGCTCCTCGACCTCGCCAATTTCAAGGAGGTCATCAACACGTACGGCCTGACGACGGGCGCCGCGCTCTATCGCGACGTCGTCTCCGTCCTGAAGTCGCTGATGCGCGACCACGACGTGATGTGCCGATTCGGAGCCGACGAAGTGATGTTCTACTTCCCGAACACCGACGCCGACGGCGCGCGGAAACTTCTGGAGCGGATCGAGACCGAAGTCCTGTCGCGGATCTTCACGCCGGAGGGCATCCGGACGGCCCTGAACATCGGCTATGCCGTCCTCGATTCCAACGACGAACCGCACGACATCATCTGGAGATCGCAGAAAGCCCTCCACACATCCCGCGTCAGCAACCGCCCCATAGTGATGCTGTAGTCGACTCAATATAGGTGAAGGAGGTTCTGTTCCGCTGATGCTGGACTTCCATTACTGAAAATCCTATCCTGCTGCCAGATGCCAAAATCGACAAAATCTGCGAGACCGACTTCTGAGCAGGCATTTCAGAGGATCCTCGATGTTACGCCCATCGCCATAAAGGACGTAAACTCTTTAACTATTCGAGTTTTTCAAACCCGGGGCGGTCGAATAGGCAGCGGGCTGGGCGGCGTAATAGAGGCTCTATGGGGTTTCTATGTCAATAAACACCTTCTCAAATCGGATTTAGGCGCCGAAATGGCCTGGATCTCGGGTCATGAATACAATGACTTTGCCGTTATCATTTGCGATGAGGATTGGGATCCACAGAAGGGTACAAGCGAATTATTTCGCGTAGAGGTTAAATCCATGGTGCGAAGCGCCAAAGAACCAAAGGCTCATTTTGACCGCTTGCGGAAGGAAATAAAACATACCGATACACTTGCCGTATTCATATGGGACTGGGTTCCCGTATCCAAGGGATCGAAGCGTTGTTACCCGAAGATTCTTGACGGCTTTGTAGGCCGGGCATCCGCGATTGCAACACTTCGCGATGAACTCCATGTCGCGCGCGGAGGTACATTTGTTCCGAAGAATAAATGCCCGGACGGCTGCCGCATGCCCTGTTGTCACATCGACGAACCATTGAATCCTAACGGCGTACGCGAAAGAAAAAGTGGTCCTGTGAATTCGAAGAAAGGTAAGACCACTTTTCAAGCGAATTTCGGCGGCCTCAAGCGTATGCTCGGCGTTCGAGGAGTAGAAGCAATAAAGACTCTTCAGAAGTTCGCAAAACGGAAAAATGACGCCGCACAATATGTTTCTTTCATTCAAAGGAACTTCAAGAGGGCGCCGTACCCGACAGAGGCGCCCTAGTCATTAAGGGCCTTGGCGATATAATGCTCAAAATCGGCAGGTGCTCTCGCCACGATTACTTTCGCAGCAAGCCGTTTTTTCTTAAGTATTTCTAGCGAACGAACAAGGCTCGCCTGCGTCCGTGGAGCAAGCAGGGGAATTTTCGTGCGCATAAGATCTCTGGAAGATACTCGCGGTAGAGCTGCTCCTGTCTGAAGTTTCGCCAACTGATTCGATACGGCTGCTGAAGCCAGAATCGCCCTTAAGAAGACAGGCGAAACGCCTTCATTCGGTCGAAGCACGATAAACTCGGTCGAACAAAGACCTCCCTGTATTTCCGGTACAGCCAGCACCTTGCGAAGATTCGGACGCAAGCGACCATAGAGCACGTCTCCTTCGACGAACTTCTTCGACCTCGATCTTATCTCCCCGGAGCTATGATAAATATTTCCGACAAGATCACCGGTGATCGTTTCCACATTTTCCAAGCCAATATAGACGAACTTGTCGTCCTCATTATCAGGAGGATCAGATGACTCGCTGATTTCCCGGCAGAAAGATTCGAGCGACGCCATTTCCCAGCGGCTCGCGAGTACGTTCACGGCGTCGTCATCGAGATAAATCTCTACTCGCCACCGTCCTTGTTCTTCTAACCGCGCAACAGAGACAATATTCGATTTCATTCACCAGCCCTCTCTTTGCAGAAAGCGGGAAGCCTCTTCCGCAGCCGCGTCCAGATCCATGCCGCGCAATTCCCTTCCGCTCGCATCGTACCCGACATTAGTAACCTGGATCATGCATACCGTCTTGCTGTCGTTTGGCTTTTCGCCCGGTTTCATCTTTTTCGCGAAGAGAATGCCCGTTTTAACATTGGCACCGTAAGGGCAGAAAGTGTCAACGGGAAGGCTGACAATAATGCGCGGAAGGATATGTTGGAGAAGCCACGACCTGACAAACTGTGTCGAATCAGAACTCAGCACGTTGTCAGGAAGCACGATCGCGAGTTTTCCGCCGGGTCTTAGAAATTGTATCGATCGCTCGAGACCCAGGATCTCAAGAGGCGAGTTTTTTTTATTTCGCGCCAGTTCATAATGACCAAGCCCCGTCAATGCTTCACTTCCAAGAAGCGAGCCAAAAGGGGGATTCGTGATCACTATATCGAACGAATCAGGACTAATGTCCGGATAATTCGCAAAATCGAGCAACGCATCCGTGCAACGGATATTGCTGTGACCATCGCCGTTGAGTCTCATATCGGTCATGGCGATCCTAACCATTCGCTCACTCTTTTCGATGCCATGCAACTTACCGAATGCAAATTCGTGAAACGCCTTCGATGTCCTGCCTTGCACGCTCGCAACGCTCCTGAGGCATTCGGTTAAAAAATGCCCGGAACCACAGAACGGATCAAGTATCAGATCCGAAACCTTAGGCACGATAATGGCGGTCATCAGCTCGCACACCGGATTCGGCGTGAAGTATTGCCCCATTCCGGATCGGATTGTTTTACCAAGAACTTTTTGAAATGCACGCCCCTTTATGTCAGTTTGCGTCTTGGAGAGATCGTATTCTTCCAACATCTTGTAACACTTGACGAGTGCAGCACTTGAAAGCCTTATCGGTCTATTGAAGACACCACGCGACCTCTCGTATTGCGGAATTTTGAGCCGAAAAACTCTCATATCATACTCTGACGCCTCTCGATAAAATCCTCGAATTGATGCCGCGTGTTCCTCGGTGGAACCAAAGTTCTCGGATCTCAGGACAAGCGCGCCTCGTTCCTTCGCCACTTCTTCTTCATAACTTCGTGTATAGAGAAGTTTACATAGCTCTTCAAGAGCTTCGTCCGGATGAATGCCGTCCACATCCCTCATGACACTGTGAATTTCGAAGAAGATCCCTTCTAGTTCCTTGGAAAGCGGGAGTGCGGGCCTTCGCCTTCCATACTCTAACTGCCGCGCAGGTTGGAAGTATTCGATGTCCTGAATCTCGTCCCACCCATCACCACCGAACCGTCGACGATACGCCCTATTTATTTTTTCTGCCGTCGTAATAACTACGATCCCTACCGTGTTCAGATTTTCCGCCGCGGCGAGTAATTTTTCCATTCTACCATTCATTTTCTTGTCGTCGGCAACAACAAGAAGATAGGGTGTATCCGTGGAACTATTGAGAACAGTCCCGATGATCGCCTCATCTATCTTAGCCTCAGTTGTGGAGTCTGTCGGATACAGATATTTCGAGAAAAGGGCGGATACGTTCTGCGATTTCTTAAACATGACATATTGTCGCGCATATCAAGACACTATGTCAACTATTAATTTATGGCGTGTACGCGCAAAGTAGTAAGTTCCGCTTCTGCAAAGTAGAAAGGACCGCCCCGG
>CAZCME010000044.1:0-1523 GCA_964499705.1 uncultured bacterium
GCTTCCTCGATGCTGTTCTCGATCCGCCAGCGCTTGGCATAGCGTAGGATGATGCCGGCCGTTGATGTCTCCTCGTCGTTCGTGATGAAGAAGGCGGGCTCTTCCCGACCGTTGCCCTTCATGATCAGCTGCCGGAGCTCGCCGTACCCATTGAGCACGGTCTTGGCGTCATGCACGACGGGATTCCTGTATCGGCGCCTGGCCGAGTCAATCGTGACGCGCTTCCAGTCTTCCGCCGGGATCGCTTCCGCGTCGCGCACGAGGTTTTTCCCTCTGCGCCGCAGGGCTTCGGCGCTCGGATAAATTCCCCCACCTGCGCTCAGTTAAACTGGACCAGCGAGCGCACGCGTGAGTTCGCTGGGCGCGGACGCGCGGTGCGACCTGCGGACCATGACCGCGACCCGGTCTACACGTCCTGCGTGGCGTGACGTACGTTCTTCGGGCGGATGCTGATGCACTTCCGCATGTTGAATACGGCGCAGTTCTCGGTCATCCGGTCGAGCAGCGCCGCCGTGAGGTGCTTGTTCTGAAGAAAGTCAGCCCATTCCTCGTAGCCGAGTTGGGTCGTGATCAGTGTCGTCTTTTTCAGATGACGCCGTTTCATGAGATCGAAGAAGAGTCCGGCCTGCTCCTTGTGGATGGCCGTATATCCTAATTCGTCAATGACAAGGCAATCGTAGCTGGAGAAACGCTTGACCAGCTTTTTCTCTGTGCGATCGCCGATGGAGCGCCAGAGGCGATCGAGCAGGTCCTTGAAGTCGATCCAGCAGCCACGATAGCCGTGGTTGAGGGCGTGAATGAGATAGCTCGTTGCGAGCCCTGTTTTTCCGCAGCCGGTCGGCCCCATGAAGATGAGATCCTGCGGCTTCTTCATGAATTCGAGCGTCTCGTAGAGTTCGAGCACGAACCGTTTTTTCAAGGCCGGCTGGCGGTCAAATGGAAAGGTCTCCATGATCCAGGCTTCCGGGATCTTGGCCCGGCGAATGCGCGAGAGACGAAGCCGCTCCCGCTTATCGGATGCCTCGGCGGTGATGGCCTCGCGCAGGAAGCGATCGTAGGAAGGCTTCTCTTGTCTTGCGGACGCGAGAAGCTTGTCCCAGTTCTCGCCGACAAAGCGCAGGCCGAGCAGAGCGAGCGCCGCCTGCAGCAGTTCATCCGACGGGAGGGTCTTGGTCGTCATCCTTTTTCTCCGTGTTCATGAGTCGGGCGTACCCGGCGAGGTCCGGCTCGTCCGAGAAGGCGCCCTCGGCGTAGGTTTCGCGTTGACGGTACCCGTCGCTGGCCAGCGCCTCGAATCCCCAGTCGGAAGCGGCATCGGGGGGTTCGCGCAGGAGCAGCGACGCGATTCGCTCGATCGAGTCGATCTCGGCGATTCCGTAGTGAAGCGCCTGGGAGAGGGTGGCCAGAAACAGGGCTGGCGTGATCCGGCCCGAGAGCGAGTAGAGTTCGCGAACGAACCGGTGGCGATACCTCACACGCCCTGGGTTTGCCGTCAACCAGTCGAGATAGCGGGCAGCCTCCGG
>CAZCME010000045.1:0-1504 GCA_964499705.1 uncultured bacterium
GTGAGTGGCGGCCACTTCGGAGACGGTGATTACTCGCAGGAAGAATTGGTCGCGGAGTTCGCGTCTGCTTTCCTTTGTACCCACGTCGGCATAGAGAACGAGATCGAGCAGAGCGCGGCGTATCTTCAAGGCTGGCTCGCGGTGCTTCGTGACGACAAGAAGATGCTCGTCCAGGCCGCTGGTCTCGCGCAACGGGCGGCGGACTATGTTCTGAATATTCGATTCGACGAGGCGGAACACAGCGAGCCTATCGCGCCCGCTGAGGATCTCGCGATCGCGGCGTGATCATTGCGACTTCGTTCTGCGTCGTTGAAATCCGTTTTGTGAGTAGAGTTCCACCCTGCCGCCGCTTACCGGCGGTGCAAGGGCCGCGCCGGCGCTGGGGTGTGGCGGAGCAATGGTCGCGCCCGCCCCGCCTGAACTCGTCGATGCTCATCGAAGAGTGATCGGTTGATTCCTTCTTCAAGGTAGGCGGGGCGGTCACGCCCATTGCAGACGCACTCCGGTCGCTCCCTTCCGCTGCCGGTGTCCAAAAATCGGAGCATCCTGTCCTGATTCTGGACACAAAAAGACGTGTCCAGAATCAGGACAGGACTCCTCGTCGCACTCGGCGTGCTCGCCCTTGCCGCTGCGCGGCAGCGGGCTCCGCTCGCCGGCGCTCCTCGTCGCCCTTCGGGTGTCCATTTTTGGATCACCGTCCGCTTCAGTCCGCGCCCTGCGTGCTTCCGCCCCACCCGATCGCCGTCACGTCCCTTGCACCTACCTCCAGTAAGCGGCGGCAGGGTGGAACTCCCCAACAGGGACAGCCCAAATCAAACCACCGCAACGGAGGCAACAAATGAATATCGCTGTTATCGGCAGCAGGGACTTTCCTCAACTCAACTACGTCGCGGCATACGTCGCCGGACTTTCACCGGAAACGGTCATCGTCTCCGGTGGCGCGCGCGGCGTCGATCGGACAGCAGCGGCAACGGCACGCGCAACCGGCAAGCAGGTCCGTGAATTTCTTCCGAATTGGGATCGGGACGGAAAATCCGCCGGCTTCAAACGGAATGCGGAAATCGTCGCCGCGGCTGATCGGCTCGTTGCTTTCTGGGACGGCAAGTCACGCGGCACGGCGGATACCATCGAAAAAGCCCGACAGGCGGAACTTACCATCACGGTCATCAATCCCGACGGCTCGCGATACGAACCCGAACCCATCGACGCGGATTCATTCGACGACAGCGACCCGCAGGACGGCGCGACGCGGGAAGAATACGAAGACGCCAAGGCGCGCGATGAAGTCACTGATTTCACTTTTCCGAAATCAGACCACGAAGGCAGACCCATGGTGAAGCTACTTACGACGGCCCTCCGGTGGATCTGCGCCGCGAAGGCGAAGACACGCACAACCAAGGACGGCCGCGCGCTCGAATATTTCACGCAAGCCTGTTTCACCGCCCGGGGAAATCGCCTCATTCTCACCTACGACGCCGGCACGCACCCGATGAAGGAAGGCGCC